>NZ_SRXO01000009.1:220106-248294 GCF_008360935.1 Siccirubricoccus phaeus | reverse complement strand
CAGCCCAGCAGCAGCGCCGCCCGCGCATCCCACCCCAGGACCAGGACCACCCTCAGGCAGACCCAAACCTAAAAGCACACCAAAACCACTGAACGCGCTTCCAAAAACCAGATACACTTGTCAATGAGCGTGCCCGCCGGAGCGACCCGGCAGGCAACCACCGATCGGAGCGACAGCGGACGGCATCCTCAACGGAGCCATCTTGCTGCACCACCTCGCCCGGTGATCTGATCCGCTTCGTGAGCGGGGCGGAGATAATGGCGACCTCGCCGTCTCTCGTCAACCCCGTCCGCGCTGCGGTGAGGCGGCTTTTAGGCCCCGGGCGGGGGGCGGTCAACCCCCTGGGATCGCCCTCCCTTCCGCCCCGATCGGCCAGGGCAATCCGTTGAATTTCCTACAAAGCACTGTCCCTTGCCAGGACCGAAGCGGGGGATCGTTCCGGCTCTCGAGGACAAATTTTCTGCCCCGTCAGGCAAGGAATCTTCATCCGCCCGCCAGAAATCCAGCGCCGCGCCGGCGGGTACGCAGGCGACGGAGGCGGGCTGCAGGCGCTGGGCGCTCCGCCCTGGCGGCGGTACCGCCACCGCCTTCAGGAAACCCCCGGCCCCACCCCTCGGCAGTTCAACCCTTGGGGGGCTGGACCCCCGCCAGGCGCGCAAGGGCCAGCGCCGCCTGCCCGGCCCTGCCCTCAGCTATCCGCCGTAATGTGGTTGTCCCGGATCACCTTGCCCCATTTCTCGATCTCGCCGGCCAGGAACCGCCCGCACGCCTCCGGGCCGGAAGCGACGACATCCGCCCCCTGCTCCTCGATCTTCCGCTTCACCTCCGCATCCGCCAGCGCCTGGGCCAGCGCCTCCTGCATCCGCTTCAGGATCGGCTCCGGCGTCCCCGCCCGGCCGAGGAAGGCCCACCAGGTGGGCGCCGAGAAGCCCGGGAAGCCCTGCGCCGCAAAGGGCTTCACCCCCGGCACGTGGCGCGTCTCCTCGGCCGTGGTCACCCCCAGGGGCCGCAGCGTGCCGGCCCGGATATGCTGGCTGATGATCACCACATTGGACATGAAGAGCGGCACATTCCCCGCCACCGCATCCTGCACCGCCGGCCCGCCGCCCCGGTAGGGCACGTGCAGCAGCCGGAACCCGCCCTGCTGCTGCAGCAGGGTGGTGGAGACATGCGCCAGCCCGCCAACGCCCGAGCTGGCAAAGGCAATGCTGTCCGGCGCCGCCTTCGCCGCCGCCACCAGATCGGCCAGGCTGCGATAGGGCGTGTTCTGATGCGCCACCAGCGCCAGCGGCCCGGTCGCCACCAGGCTCACCGGCGCGAAGGCCTCCAGCGTCCGGTAGGGCAGCCGCATCACCGTCTGGTTCGTCGCCTCATTGTCATAGGCGAGCATCCAGGTATAGCCATCCGCCGGCGCCCGCGACGCCTCCGCCGCACCGACCGAGCCGGAGGCGCCGCCCTTGTTGTCGATCACCACCGGGCGTTCCAGCAGCTCCGCCAGCTTCGGCTGGAAGATCCGGGCGATGGTGTCGGTGGAGCCGCCCGGCGGCCAGGGCACGATGAGGCGGATCGGCCGGTCCGGCCAGGCCTGGGCAAGGGAGAGGGAGGGGGCAGCCAGGCCGCCGACCGCCAGGGCCAGCAGGGTACGGCGTTGCATCGGAAGCTTCCTCGGTTGTTTGCCGAGGCTTATCGCAGCCCGCCCGCGGCCAGGCAATCGGTGCGGCACCAACCGGAGGCGGCCCGCGGCCCCCCCTGCCTGGCCCCCTGCCCGGCCCCCCTGCCCGGCCGCCCTCCCCGGGCCACCCGGTCAGGCCACCCGGCGCTCCCGCCCCTCCGCCACCTGGCCCAGGCGGAAGCTTTCCTCGATATGCGCTGCCAGCGCCTCCGCCACCGCGGAGGCCGGGCCGCGCAGCAGCCCGATGGCGAAATCCGGCAAGGCGGGCAGCCCCTCCTCCTCCCCCAGGCACCGCACCCCCTCCGGCAGGGGCGAGGGCATCGCCACCGTCACCGCCAGCCCGGCCAGCGCCACAGCCAGGGAGCCGGAGAGCGAAGCGGCGGTATAGGCCATGCGCCAGGGCAGGTCGGCCGCATCCAGCGCGGCGATCGCCGCCTGGCGCCAGGAACAGGCGGCGCTGGCCAGCGCCAGGGGCAGCGGCCGCCGCCGCACCGCCTCCGGCGCTCCCACCCAGAGCAGCGGGCCGCGCCACAGCCAGCGCACCCGGGCGCCGGGCGGCTCATTGCCCTCGGAGAGCAGGGTGAGGTCCAGCTCCCCCTCCCCCAGCCGCTCCACCAGCTCGTTGGAGGGGGCGCAGACCACCTCCACCTGCACCGCCGGGTGGCTGGCGGCGAAGCGCGCCAGGATGCCGGGCAGCCAGCGTATGGCGTAATCATCCGGGGAGCCGAGGCGGACCGCCCCGGCCACTTCCGGCTGGCGGAAGGTGGCGTGGATCTCGTCATGCAGCGCCAGCAGCCGCCGCGCCCGCTCCAGCAGCCAGAGGCCGTGCGAGGTCGGCTCCACCCCGCGGGCGCCGCGCAGCAGCAGAGGCTGGCCGAGGGTTTCCTCCAGCCGGCGGATCTGCATGGAGACGGCGGATTGGGTGCGCCCCACCGCCTGGGCGGCGCGGGTGAAGCTGCCGCCCTCGGCGATCAGCACGAAGCTGCGCAGCAGATCGGGGTCGAGGCCGGGCGGGATGGCGAGCATGGGAGGAGCATCAGCACCGTTGATGGGTTGCGTCAATGCAATTCGTTTTCCTTATTTCATTCGGCGCCGCACCCTTCGTGGAACGGGGCCGCCAGGATCAGGGCCCCATCGATGGAGGACCCCATGGCCATCCTCTCCGCCCTCCGGCCGCATCTGCACTGGCCGGTTCCCTCCCTGCCCCGCCTCGCCCGGTTCGGGCTGATGTGGCGGGCGGTCGCCACCAGGCGGCAATTGGCGGAGATGGATGACCGCATGCTGCGCGATATCGGCATCAGCCGGGCCGATGCGCTGCAGGAGGTGGAGCGGGCGCCCTGGGATCTCGGGCGGCGGATCTGACATTCCCCACGACGCCGCAGCGCGTGGCCGGGCAAGGCGACATCCTGCGGCCGCATCCCTCTCCCCGGCACCCTCACCTCCCGGGCACCCCCACCCTGGCCCTCCCCCGCGAAGCGGGAGAGGGAGGGAAAGCGGTCAGCCCTCCAGCTTGGCATCCAGCGTGATCTCGGCATTCAGCACGCGGGAGACCGGGCAGGTGGCCTTGGCATCGGCAGCGAGGGCCTGGAATTGCTCGGGTGTCGCGCCGGGCACCTTGGCGGTCAGGCTCAGCGCCACGGCGGCGATCTTCCAGCCGCCGGCTTCCTGCTCCATGGTCAGCCGCGCCTCGGTGGCGAGGCTTTCCGGGGTGAGGCCGGCGCCCTGCAGCTTGAAGGCCAGCGCCATGGTGAAGCAGCCGGCATGGGCGGCGGCGATCAGCTCCTCCGGATTGGTGCCCTGGCCGTCGCCGAAGCGGGCGGTGAAGCTGTAGGGGGTCTCCTTCAGCGTGCCGCTCTGGGTGGTCAGGCTGCCCTTGCCGTCCTTGCCGGTGCCGGCCCAGTGGGCGCTGGCGCTGCGCTTGATGCTTGCCATGTCCGTCCGCTCCTCTGCGGGGTTCCCTGCGGGATGTCCTGGCAGATGGGGTGGCGCATCCGCCCTGCCACCCATCCCGCCGCCCGCCATGGAAACTTCGCGGGGCGGCCATGGGCGGCGGGCGGCCGGCGGCGGGGGAAGGCCGCTGCCCCCAGCCGGCCGGGCGCATACCGCCTCCTAACCCTGCCCGGTCAGGATGGCGTCATGTCCCGCCATGGCCTCCTCCCCTGTTTTCTCCTGGCATGTCTTCCCCTGGCGACCGCGCCGGCCTCGGCCGAGGTTCCGGACACCGGCATGCGATGCCTTGTCGAGATCGGGGAGCAGCCTGACGACCGGGCCCTGGAGGCCAGCATTGCGGCGAAGATGGTGGCGGAGCGCTGCACCCGCGGCGACGCGCTTTTCCTGCAGTACATACCGCATACGGTGCCGCCGCTGTATCTGGCCTCCGCGCTTTGCGACTTCCGGCATCAGATCGTGGTGCGCGAATACCCGACGCATCTGTTCGGGCACATGACGAATCTCGCCTGCGTCTACGCCGGGCGCCATCGCCGGGACCAGTGACGGCCCGCCCGGAGATGGCCGCGGGTTGCCGGGAGGGATTGCGCGGGCGGTCGCAGCGCGTGCTGCGTTCCCGCTGCTGCCGGGAGGCTTTTGCAACAGGCTCATAAGCCTGCAGGTTCAACCTGCCGACTCACACCGGGGTCCGGGGAGGGGTTGCCGGCACTGCCGGCAACCACCGGCGGGGGTTCGGGGACAGAGCTCCCGATCTCCGGCTTTTCTTGTCCTTCTTAAGCCAGCCCCTATGGGGCGCCGGCGCTACTCTTGTCCTTCTTAAGCCGGCCCCTGTGGGGCGCCGGCGCTACTCCGCCGCGCGCATGGTCCGGGTGCGGCGCAGCTCCGCCAGCTCGGCCCGCAGCGCCGCCAGCTCGGCGCGCAGCGCCGCCAGCTCCTCCCCCACCGGGTCGCAGGGCTGGTCCAGCAGGCCATAGCCGGGGCTGGGGGGCGGGGCGGGGCGGATGGGCTGCGTCCGCTGCTCCTGCGGCGGCCGGGCGGGGATGCCGATGACGGTCTCCCCCGCCGGCACCTCGCTCGCCACCACCGCATTGGCGCCGATGCGCGCGCCGTCGCCGACCCGGATCGGCCCCAGCACCTGGGCGCCGGCGCCGATCGCCACGCCATGGCCGATGGTCGGGTGGCGCTTGCCGCCCGGGCCGGCGCGGTTGGCCAGGCTGAGCCCGCCCAGCGTCACCCCATGGTAGATCAGCACGTCATCGCCGATTTCCGCCGTCTCCCCGATCACCACCCCCATGCCGTGGTCGATGAAGAGCCGCCGGCCGATCCGCGCGCCGGGATGGATCTCGATGCCGGTGATGAAGCGGTTGGTGTGGGAGACGGCGCGGGCCACCGCCTTGAACCCGGCACGGTAGAGCGCATGCGCCAGGCGATGCATGAGCACCGCCTGCAGCCCGGCATAGCAGGTCAGCGCCTCCACCCAGGTGGGGCGGGCGGGGTCGCGTTCGCGGATGGTACGGACCAGCTCGAAGACTTCCATCCTGTCCCCTTTGCGCGGCCGGTGCAGGCCTTCGGGCCCTGCGGCCCTCCGGTGCTCGGACGCGGTTTCCGGCGCGGCCGGTTCAGCCCTTGGCGCCTTGCGGCGCTCCGACCCTCGGCCGCGGCTTCCTGTGCGGCCAATTCAGACCTTCGGACCTTGCAGCCTTCCAGCCCTCGGCCACGATTCCCCGTGCGGCCGCTTCAGCCCGCCGCGCCGTGCCGCCCTCCGGACGCGGTCACGCCAGCCAGGGCGGCGTCGGCAGCCCCTTCTCCCGCAGGAAGGCGGGGTTGAACAGCTTGCTCTGGTAACGGGCGCCGCCGTCGCAGAGGATGGTGACGATGGTATGCCCCGGCCCCATCTGCCGCGCCACGGCAATGGCCGCCGCGACATTGATCCCGGCCGAGCCGCCGACCGAGATCCCCTCATGCAGCAGCAGATCGTAGATCTGCGCCAGCGCCGTCGGGTCGTCCACCTGCACCGCGTCGTCGATGGCGGCGCGGCCATGTTCCAGATTGCCCGGCACGGCGGAGGCCTGGCCGATGCCCTCGGTGATGGAATTGCCCTCGGCCTTCACCTCGCCGGTCTTGATCCAGGCATACATGCCGCTGCCCATCGGATCGGCCAGCACCACCCGCACCTTCGGGTTCTTCGCCTTCAGCGCGCGGGCGACGCCGGTCAGCGTGCCGCCGGTGCCGCAGGCGCAGGTGAAGGCATCGATGCGCCCCGCGGTCTGCGCCCAGATCTCCGGCCCGGTCGTCGCCTCATGGAAGGCGGCGTTGGCGAGGTTGCCGAATTGGTTGGCCCAGATGACGCGCTTGCCCTCGGCCGCCAGCTCCTCCGCGATGCGGCGGGAGGTATTCACATAATGCCCGGGGTCGCGCAGCGGCTTCGGGTCCACCAGCCGCAGATCGGCGCCGATCATGCGGAGGAAGTCGAGCTTCTCCCGGCTCTGGGTATGCGGCACGACGATGATGGACTGGTAGCCGCGGGCATTGGCGACGAGGGTCAGGCCGATGCCGGTATTGCCGGCCGTGCCCTCCACCACGATGCCGGGCTGGCCGGGGATGAGCTGGCCGCGCTGTTCCGCATCCAGGATGATGCCGAGCCCGGCGCGGTCCTTCACGGAGCCGCCGGGCTGCATGAATTCCGCCTTGCCGAGGATCTCGCAGCCGGTCGCCTCGCTGGCGCGGCGGAGGCGGATGAGGGGGGTGTTGCCCACGGCGCCGGCGAGGCCGTCCGCCACCTGGAGGCCGTTGGGAGCTGCCCGGGGGGCGGGCTCGTTCAGGGCGGGCTCGTTCGGGGCGGGTTCTGGGGCGCTCATGGATCCTCCACCTTGAGATGTGATCTGCGGCGAGAATGGGGGGATCTTCAAGGGGTTTTCCCTGCATGGCCGGCATGAGCCCATGAAACGGAATGGGGCCGGCGCAAAACCCTGCTTGACCGGGCCAGGGCCTTTCTGGAACATATAGAGAACTAACATGACCCAGCCATGATCCCACCCAGCCATGATCCCCCTGCATGATCCCTCTGCATGATCCCTCTGGCCGCCCCTGCCCCCGAGATCGACCGCCCCCCCATCGACCGCCCCGCCGTGCTGGCGGCGCTGCGCGCGCGCCTGGCAAGGCTGGACCGCAGCGCCCCGGCGGGCGAGGCGGTGCCGCTCTGCCCCGCCATCGACCAGGCCCTGCCCTGGGGCGGCCTGGCCCGCGCCGCGCTGCATGAGGTGCTGGCCGCCGAGCCCGGCGCCGCCGCCGGCTTCTGCGCCCTGCTGCTGGCCCGCAGCCGGGGCAGCGTGCTCTGGATCGCGCCCGAGCCGGATGCCTGGCCCCCTGGCCTCGCCCGCTTCGGCCTCTCGCCCGCCGAGCTGGTGCTGGTGCAGGCGCGGCGGCAGGTGGACGGGCTCTGGGCGATGGAGGAGGCGCTGCGCTGCCCGGGCGTCGCCGGCGCCCTGCTGGCCCTGCCCGGGGAGGTGGATCTGACCGCCGCCCGGCGCTTGCAATTGGCTGCCGAGGCGGGGGGCGGGCTCGGCCTGCTGCTGCGCCCGGATGCGGCGGAGGCGGCCGCCTCCGTCGCCCTGACCCGCTGGCGCGTCGGCGCCCTGGCCGGGGCGGGCGGGGCGCATGACCTTGGCGACCCGCGCTGGTCGCTGGAGCTGCTGCGCTGCCGTGGCGGCCGGCCGCGACGCTGGGAGGTGACCTGGCGTCCCGCCGCGGAGCGGCTGGATGAAGATGCCGCGGAGCGGCTGGATACCGAGGATGACGCGGAGCGGCTGGAGGAAGACGCGGCCGAGCGGCTCGATACCGGGGATGGCGCGGAGCGGGCGGATATGGATGACGTGACGGCGGCAGGTGGGCCGGCACGGCCCGCCCGGCTGCGGCCGCCCGGCGCCCAGGTCGCGCCGCGGCATAGGCCTGACGCTGCGCCGCGGCATGGGCCTGACGCCGCGCCGCGCGCGCCGCGGCGGGCCGCCCGATGAGGCGGCGCTTCTGCCGGCCGCCGAAGCTCGGCGGCGTTCCCTCAATTTCGGCCGGCCCGGCGCCGCGGCCTGAAGCCGGCGCCGCACCGGAGGGCAGGCGGCGCATCGCCGCCATCCACCTGCCCTGGGCGAAGACCGAGCGCCGCCGCCTCACCGGCGCCGCGGCGATCTGGACCACGGAGGGGCCGCGCCGCCTGCTGGCCGCCGTCACGCCGGAAGCCGCCGCCGCCGGGCTGCACCCCGGCCAGGCCCTGGCCGATGCGCAGGCCATCCTGCCCGATCTTGCCTTGCACTCGGACGAGCCGGAGGCGGAGGCCGCCTGGCTGCGCCGCCTCGGCCTCTGGGCGCTGCGCTTCACCCCGCTGCCGGCGCTGGACCCGCCCGACGGGCTGTTGCTGGAGATCACCGGCGTGGCGCATCTGCATGGCGGGGAGGCGGGGCTGCAGGCCGCCCTCGCCGCCCGCTTCGCCCGCGCCGGCCTGACTGCACAGGTGGCCATCGCCGGCACGGCGGAGGCGGCCGCGGCGCTGGCCCGCAATGGCGGCGCGCCGCCCGTGCCGCCGGGCGGGGAGGCCGCGGCGATCGCCCCTCTGCCCCTCGCCGCGCTGCGCCTGCCGGAAGAAGCGATCGCCACCTTCCACCGCCTCGGCCTGCGGCGGCTGGGGGAGGTGCTGCGCCAGCCGCGCGCGCCGCTCGCCCGCCGCTTCGGCCCGGCGGTGATGGGGCTGCTGGATGCCGCGACCGGCGCCCGCCCCCGCCCCCTGCAACCCCTGCAGCCGCCGCCGGACTGCGAGGCGGCCGAGGAATTCCTCGAACCCCTGGTGACGCGGGAGGCGATCGACGCGGCGCTCGACCGGCTGCTGGCAGCGCTCTGCGCCCGGCTGGAGGCGGCGGGGCTGGGCGCCCGCCGGCTGGTGCTGCGGGGTTTCCGGGTGGATGGCGCGGTGCAGGAGATTCCGGTCGGCACCGGCCTGCCCTCCCGCGCGCCGCGGCATTTCGCGCGGCTGTTCCGGGAGAGGCTGGAAAAGCTGGAGCCCGGCTTCGGCTTCGACCGGCTGGCGCTGGAAGCCTGGCGCACCGCCCCGCTGGCAGCGACCCAGGGGGCGCTGCCCGGCAAGGCAGGCCCGGGCCCGGAGCAGCGCGCCGAGGCGCTGGCGGAGCTGCTGGACCGGCTCTCCCAGCGCCTGCCGGTCTGGCGCCTGGCGCCGCAGGCCAGCCATTGGCCGGAGCGGGAGGTGGTGCGCGTCGGCCCCTTCGACCCGGTGGCGATCCCGCCCGGCTGGCCGAGCCCCGGCCGCCCGATCCGCCTGCTGCGCCGGCCGGTGGAGCTTTCCGCCATCGCCGTGATGCCGGATGCGCCCCCTTCCCTGCTGCGGGCCGGGCGGCTGAGCTGGCGGGTGCTGCGGGCGGAAGGGCCGGAGCGCATCACGCCGGAATGGTGGCGGGACGGGCCGGAGCGGCTGTTCCGCGACTATTACCGGGTGGAGCTGGCGGGGGGCGCCCGGCTCTGGGTCTGCCGCGCCGGGCCGGCGGGGCCGGGGATGCGGTGGTGGCTGCATGGGCGCTTTGCTTAGCGGCGGTGTCGAGGAAGGGCGTCGCGCCGTAAGGCGCGCCTTACGGCGCGACCCTTCCTCGAACTCCATCCCGCAAAGGGCCGAAGGGCCCTTTGAACCCTTGAATTTTGGAGCCGACGGTCGAGACGCAAAACGCAAGGGTCCCAAGGGCCCTTCGGCCTTTGGCGAGGGGGGTTGGACGCACTGCGTCCAACGAGGGGAGCAGAGCTCCTCCCCAACACCGCCATGACAGGGTTCGCCGAACTCGCCGCCCTCTCCAATTTCACCTTCCTCGAAGGTGCGTCCCATCCCTGGGAGCTGGTGGCACAGGCGCAGGCGCTCGGCCACACCGCCCTCGGCATCGCCGACCGCAACAGCTTTGCCGGCCTGGTCCGCGGCATGGTGGCAGCCGGGGAGAAGGAGTTGCGCTTCCTCCCCGGCGTCCGGCTCGGTCCGGTGGAGGGCTATGAATACCTCGCCTGGCCCAGCGACCGCGCCGCCTATGGCCGCCTCTCCCACCTCCTCTCCACCGCCCGGATGAACGCCCCGAAAGGCGAATGCCCCCTTTCCCGGGACGCCGTGATCGAAGCCGCCGCCGGCCAGGTGATGGCGCTGCTCCCGCCGCCGCAGCCGGATGCGGCGTTCGCCGCCCGCCTCGCCCGGGATGCCGCGGCGCTGCGCCCCCGCCTCGCCTTGCCGCTGTTCTGCGCCGCGCAGCACCGCGCCCACGGCGATGACCGCAAGCTGCTGGACCGGCTGGCTGCCATGGCGGGCGCGGCCGGCGCGCCGCTGCTCGCCGCCGGCGGCACGCGCTACCACCATCCGGACCGCAGGCGCCTGGCGGATGTGGTCACCGCCATCCGCCTCGGCACCACCGTGGACGCGCTGGGCTATGCGGCGGAGCGCAATGCCGAAGCGCATCTGAAGCCGGAAGCCGAGATGCGCCGCCTCTTCGCCGGGCATGAGGAGGCGATCGCGGCGACGCAGCGCGTGCTCGCCGCCTGCCACTTCTCGCTCGCCGACCTCGCCTACGAGTATCCGGAGGAGATCCTGGAGCCCGGCCTCACCGCGCAGCAGACGCTGGAGCGCCGCGTGGCGGAGGCAGCCGCGACGAAATGGCAGGAAGGCGTACCGGAGAAGGTGCAGCAGCAGCTCGCCTACGAGCTCTCGCTGATCGGCCGCATGGGCTATGCGCCCTATTTCCTGACGGTGCAGGAGATCGTCCGCTTCGCGCAAACCAAGGAGATCCTCTGCCAGGGCCGCGGCTCGGCGGCGAATTCCGCGGTCTGCTACGTGCTTGGCATCACTGCCGTGCCGCCCGACAAGCACGAGCTGCTGTTCGACCGCTTCATCTCCGAGAGCCGCAACGAGCCGCCCGATATCGATGTGGATTTCGAGCATGAGCGGCGCGAGGAGGTGATCCAGCACATCTATGAGCGCTATGGCCGCGACCGTGCCGCCCTGGCCGCCACGCTGATCCGCTACCGCGACCGCAGCGCGATCCGCGAGGTCGGCAAGGCCATGGGGCTGTCCGAGGACGTCACCGGGCAGTTGGCGAAATCCATCTGGCATGCGGGCCGGGAAGGCCTTGCCGCCATCGCTGCCGGGCATGGGCTGCAGGCGGAGGATCGACGCCTCGCCTTGGCCTTCGAGCTGGCGGAGGAGCTGATCGGCTTTCCCCGCCATCTCTCCACCCATGTCGGCGGCTTCGTCATCACCCGCGGCAGGCTGACGGAACTCGCCATCGTCAGCCGCGCGGCGATGGATGGCCGCCACACCATCGAATGGGACAAGGACGATATCGAGGCGCTGCGCATCCTGAAGGTGGATGTGCTCGGTCTCGGCATGCTCACCTGCCTGCGCCGCGGCTTCGAATTGGTGGCAAAGCATGGTGGTCCGGCGCTGACGCTGCACAACGTGAAGCAAGACGACAAGGCAACCTACGAGATGCTGCGTCGCGCCGATTCCATCGGCGTCTTCCAGGTGGAAAGCCGGGCGCAGATGAACATGCTGCCGCGGCTGCGCCCCAGCGAATTCTACGACCTGGTCATCGAGGTCGCGATCGTCCGCCCAGGCCCAATCCAGGGCGACATGGTCCACCCCTATCTGCGGCGGAAGAACAACGAAGAGGAGCCGACCTATCCCTCGGAGGAGCTGCGCGCCGTTCTGAAAAGAACGCTCGGCGTACCGCTCTTCCAGGAACAGGCGATGCAGATCGCCATCACCGGCGCCGGCTTCTCCCGCGCCAGGGCGGATGAGCTGCGCCGGGCCATGGCAACCTTCCGCAATGACGGCACCGTCTCGCGCTTCCGCCAGGAATTCGTCGAGGGCATGGTGAAGAAGGGTTACGACCGAGCCTTCGCCGAACGCTGCTTCCGCCAGATCGAGGGCTTCGGCGAGTACGGCTTCCCGGAAAGCCACGCCGCGTCCTTCGCCCAGCTCGTCTACACCTCCGCCTGGCTGAAATGCCATCACCACGCCGCCTTCACCTGCGCCCTGCTGAACAGCCAGCCCATGGGCTTCTACGCGCCGGCGCAGCTCATCCGCGATGCGCAGGAGCATGCGGTGGAGGTGCGCCCGGTGGATGTCCTGGCCAGCGACCGGGAGTGCACGCTGGAGCCGGATGAGCGAGGCGGGCTGGCGCTCCGCCTCGGCCTGCGGCTGGTGGAAGGGCTGGGAAGCGAGGCGGCGGAGCGGATCATGCAGACGCGGCCGGCCTGGGCGCCGGTGCCCGTGGCCGCCAATGCGCAGGAGGGTGCCGCCGCCGCGGCACGGATCGCGCAGCTTCACCCGGCTCAGGCGCCGGAGGATGCGGCCGCCGATATGCAGGAGGATGCCGCCACGGCAGTGCGACACATGGCTCCCTCTTCGGCGCAAACGCCGAAGCCAGACGCAGCCGCTCCCCGGGAAAGCGTCGCGGCGGCCCCCCTTGCATGGGCGCCGGACCCCGTCGCCGGTACGCAGGAAGGTGCCGCCACGGCAGAACGGGTCAGGGCAGCCCATCCGGCTCGGCCGCCGGAGCCTGCAAATCCCGATATGCCGCAGGGCGTCTCCGACGCATCACAGCGCCACCGAACCGGCCCCCAGGCCCTCGCCGCGCTGATCCACCACGCCAGGCTCGACCGCCGCGCGGTGGAGGCGCTGGCGGCGGCGGATGCCTTCCGCTCCCTCGGCCTCGACCGCCGCGCCGCGCTGTGGGAGGCGGCGGCCGTCGCCGCCCCTGCCCCCCTGCAGGGGGAATTGCTGGAACCCCCCGCCGCCCTGCCCGCCGCGACGGCCGGAGAAACCGTGGTGCTGGACTACACCAGCACCGGCTTCAGCCTGCGGCACCACCCGCTGGCGCTGCTCCGGCCGCAGCTCAGCGCGGCGCGGCTGGCCGATACCCGCGCCCTCGCCACGGCGAAGCGCGGCGCCTGGCTGCGCCTGCCCGGCCTGGTGCTGGTGCGGCAGCGCCCCGGCAGCGCCAAGGGGGTGGTGTTCTTCACCGTGGAGGATGAATTCGGCACGGCCAACCTCGTCCTCTACGACAGCCGGGTGCGGCAATACCGCGCCGCCGTGGTCGCCGCCCGGCTGGTGGTGGCGGAAGGCAGGGTGGAGCGGCATGCGGCGGAGGTGCCGATCATCCACCTCATCGTCCACCGGCTGCTGGACCGCTCGGCGCTGCTGGACGGGCTTGCGGCGCTGGAGGCGCCGGCGGCGCAGCCCTGGCGCCACCGCCTCGCCCCTGCCGATGGGGTGGTGCGCCCCGATCTGCGGGGCGAGCCCAGCGGCCCCACCGTGAAGCTGCCGCCGAGCCGGGATTTCCGCTGACCCGGCCCGGGCCGCCCGCCCCCCGGATTTCCGGGATGCGCCGCCGCCCCGCCGGCGCTACACCCCAGGCGCCCTATCCTGGCACCCCCCTGGCCGGACGAGTCGCCGCATGTCCTTTTCCTTCCCTATCCTCCCCGAGGGCCATCTGCTGGCGATCGAGGGTCTGGAGCCGCCGCATATCGGCGCCCTGCTCGACCTGGCCGAGAACTATGCGCTGCTGAACCGGTCCGGCAAGACGCAGCGGGACCTGCTGAAGGGGCGGACGCTGATCAACCTTTTCTTCGAGGATTCCACCCGCACCCGGACAAGTTTCGAGCTCGCCGGCAAGCGGCTCGGGGCGGATGTCATCAACATGTCCGTCTCCACCTCCTCGGTGAACAAGGGGGAGACGCTGATCGACACGGCGCAGACGCTGAACGCCATGCATTGCGACCTGCTGGTGGTACGCCATGCGCAATCCGGCGCGCCGGCGCTGCTGGCGCAGAAGGTTTCCGCCAGCGTCATCAACGCCGGCGACGGCACGCATGAGCACCCGACCCAGGCGCTGCTGGACGCGCTGACCATCCGCCGCCGCAAGGGTAGGCTGGAAGGGCTGACGGTCGCGATCTGCGGCGACGTGCTGCACAGCCGGGTGGCGCGCAGCAACATCCACCTGCTGACGGCGATGAATTGCCGCGTCCGCGTCATCGGCCCGCCGACGCTGATCCCGGCGGAGGCGGCGCGCCTCGGCGTCGAGGTGTTCCACGACATGCAGGCCGGCCTCGCCGGCGCCGATGTGGTGATGATGCTGCGGCTGCAGAAGGAACGCATGACCGGCGGCCTCATCCCCTCCTCCCGCGAATTCTTCCGCTTCTACGGGCTGGACCGGGAGAAGCTGGCCTGGGCGAAGCCGGATGCCATCGTCATGCATCCTGGGCCGATGAATCGCGGCATCGAGATCGACAGCGCCATCGCCGACGACCCGGAGCGCAGCGTGATCGGCGAGCAGGTGGAAATGGGCGTCGCTTGCCGCATGGCGGTGCTGGACGTGCTGGCGCGGGACCTCAGGCGGAATGTCTGACGCGTAGCAGGGCGGCCATCACGGGGCCAAGGCAGCCAGGCGCTGGCTGTGGCGAGCCGTCGCGCCAGCGCCATCGGCGAGCGGATCCAAAGCGCGCCTGCTCGTTGCCCTGGCCCTGGCCGCCGCGGCCTGCGCCGCCTTCGCCTTTGCCCTGCTCGATTCCGCCCTCCCGCAGACGGCGCCGGCCTGGCCCGGAATCCTGCTGTTCCGGGTCAGCATGGCCGGCGTATTCGCCTATCCTATCCTGCTCCTGTTCGGCTTCCGGCATCTCGTGCTCGGTGATTTCCCGCTCGCGGCCCTCGGCCTGGAACTGCACCTCGCCACCTACGCCATCTGCCTGTCCTTCCTGACGGTCTGGATCGCACCGGAGAGGCTGGAAATACTGACCCACGCCATCGCCATCTCCGTCGAATTGCTGCTGATCCTGGCGATCCGCCGATGGCGACGCATGCCCGGGCCATGGCTCGCGCCCTGCCTCGCTCTTGTCGTCGGTGGCGGACTCTGGGTCGGACTCCTTCTTTGGTCGGAGCGGATGCCCTCACATATCACCGCCGCGGCGGCGGCCGGGGCGGAGGGGCAGCCCTGGTGCATCCCGGCTGCCGGCCGCCGCGCCACCAGCCCGCGGGACCTGACCGCCCTGGCGGTCTACGACCGTCCCCAATTCCCGCTCGACCGGAACTTCCACGCGCTCCTGGCCGTCGGCGGCCCCGGAGCGCGCCGCTACTATAACTGGTCCTTCAGGCGCGACGGCTTCGAGGTCATTTCAGCCGATGCGCTGGCCACTCTCGACGTCTTCCAGGGACGCGGCCCCGCCTTCGATCCCTGCCCGGTTCCCGCCCGTGGCGGCGAATCGGCCCCACCCCTATAAGCACAGCCCATGTCCGATCTGCTGATCCGCAATGCCCGCCTGCTGGACCCCGCTAGCGGGCTTGATGCACCAGCTTCGCTGCTGATCCAGGACGGCCTGATCGCCGCGCTGGGGGCGGATGTGACGGCGCCGGAAGGCACCCCCGCGCTCGACGCCACCGGCCTCTGCCTTGCCCCCGGCCTCGTCGATCTCCGCGCCGATATCGGCGAGCCTGGCCATGAGCATCGCGAGACCATCGCCGCCGCCGCCCTTGCCGCCGCCGCCGGCGGCATCACCACCATCTGCGCCCTGCCGGATACCGACCCGGCGCTGGACGACCCGGCCCTGGTGCAATTCGTGCTGCGCAAGGGGGAGGCGACGGGCGGCCTCACCCTCCTCCCCTATGGCGCCGCCACCAAGGGCTGCGAGGGCCGCGAGATCGCCGAATACGGCCTGCTGCGGGAGGCCGGCGCCATCGCCTTCACCGATGGCAGGCGGGCCATCGGCAATGCCCGCACCATGCGCCTGGCGCTGTCCTATGCCCGCGCCTTCGGCAGCTTCGTCGTGCAGCACCCGGAGGAGCCGAGCCTCGCCGCCGGCGGCGCCGCGACGGAGGGCGAGCTGGCGACCCGCCTCGGCCTGCCCGGCATCCCCCCCGCCGCCGAGAGCATGCTGGTGCAGCGGGACATCGCCCTGGCCCGCCTCACCGGCGGCCATGTGCATTTCGCCCATGTCTCCACCGGCGCGGCGCTGGCGCTGATCCGCGCGGCGAAGGCGGAGGGCCTCCGCGTCACCTGCGACACCGCCCCGCCCTATTTCGACCTGAACGAGACGGCGATCGGCGATTACCGCACCTATGCCAAGCTCTCCCCCCCGCTGCGGCCGGAGGCGGACCGCCAGGCCGTGGTGGCGGCGCTGAAGGACGGCACCATCGACGCCATCGCCTCCGACCACCAGCCGCGCGACGCCGATGACAAGCGCCTGCCCTTCGCCCAGGCGGAGGCCGGCGGGGCCGGCCTTGCCACCCTGCTCGGCATCACCCTGGCGCGCGTCCATGGCGGCGACCTGCCCCTGCTGGAGGCGCTGTCGCTGCTGACGGTGAAGCCGGCCACGCTGCTCGGCCTGCCGGTGGGGCGGCTGGCCAAGGGGGCGGCGGCCGATCTGGTGCTGTTCGACCTCGAGCGCGGCTGGCAGGTGAAGGCGGGGCAGCTTCCCGGCAAGGCGCAGAACTCGCCCTTCGACGGCCGCGCCCTGGAAGGCCGCGTGGTCGGCACCTGGAAATCCGGGCGGCGGGTCTTCGGCTGAGATGGACGCGCTCTCCTCCACCCTGCCGACGCTGCTGGCCGGCTACCTGCTGGGCAGCATCCCCTTCGGCCTGCTGCTGACCCGGCTCGCCGGCCTGGGCGATTTGCGGCAGATCGGCTCCGGCAATATCGGCGCCACCAATGTGCTGCGCACCGGCCATAAGGGGCTGGCGGCGGCGACGCTGCTGCTGGATCTGCTGAAGGGCGTGGCGGCGGTGCTGCTCGGCAATCTCGGCGGGCCCTTCGGCCTGCTGGGCGGGGCGGGCGGCGCGGAACCGTCCCATCTCGGCCTGGTCGGCGGCTTCGGCGCCATGCTGGGCCACGCCTTCCCCATCTGGCTGGGCTTCAAGGGCGGCAAGGGCGTGGCGACCGGCGGCGGGGTGCTGCTGGCCGGGGCCTGGTGGCTCGGCCTCGGCAGCGCGCTGGTCTGGCTGGCGACGGCGGCACTGACCCGCATTTCCTCGGCCGGCGCCATCGCCGCCTGCGCCGCGGCGCCGCTGATCGCCCTGGCGGCGGGGCGCCTGGACCTGGCGCTGTTCAGCACCGGCATCGCGGCGCTGGTGATCTACCGGCACAAGGCGAATATCCGCCGCCTGCTGGCGGGGACGGAGCCGAGGATCGGGCGGCAGGGGTAATGGAAGCGAAGCCCCCGCTTGCCTGCGCCCGCCGCCCCTGCTAGCACTTCCGGCATGCGCGAGACCCCTCGACCCACCCGATTTTGGCGCCGCTGGTACAGACCGGCGGCCTGAGGACCTCGCGCAGATCGAGACCACCACAAGCCGCCAGCCTCTGGCGGCTTTCGTGTTTCCGCACCCTTGCTGCCAGTGCGCGTGACGGCCCTCTCAACAGGAGCCTGACATGCAACGCAGCGAGTTCGATTTCGACGTGGTGGGCGGCCCGTCCCTGCCGCCCCTCATCCGCCCTGGCATCCACCCCTTGCCCGCCCCGTCGGCGCCGCCTGCGGAAGAGCCCTCGCTTGACCGGAAACCTGACCGGGCGGAAAGTCCGCAGCAATGATTCTGCTGATCGACAACTACGACAGCTTTACCTTCAATCTCTATCACTTCCTGGGTGACCTTGGAGTGGAGATCGAGGTCAGGCGCAATGATGCGCTGACGAGCCAGGAGGCGCTCGCCCTCCGGCCCGAGGCGATTCTGCTCTCCCCCGGCCCCTGCACCCCGAACGAGGCCGGCATCTGCCTGCCGCTGATCGGCGCCGCCGCCGCGGCAGGGGTGCCGCTGATGGGGGTCTGCCTCGGCCATCAGGCCATCGGCCAGGCCTTCGGCGGCACCGTCATCCGCGCGCCGGCGCCGGTGCATGGCAAGGTCTGGGACGTGCATCACCGCAACACGGACCTCTTCGCCGGCCTGCCCAGCCCCTTCCGCGCCACCCGCTACCATTCCCTGGTGGTGCGGCGGGACGACCTGCCGCCGGAGCTGGAAGCCACCGCCTGGACGGAGGACGGGCTCATCATGGGCCTTGCCCACCGCAGCAAGCCGGTCTGGGGCGTGCAATTCCATCCGGAGAGCATCGCTTCCCAGCACGGGCATGACCTGCTGCGGAATTTCCTGGCCCTCGCCAAGGTCAAGCTGCCCCAAGCCATGGAGCCGGCGTGAACAGCCTGAAGCCGGTCCTCGCCCGCCTCGCCGCCGGCGAGCACCTGGCGGAAAGCGAGGCGGAGGCCGCCTTCGGCATCATCATGGCGGGCGAGGCCACCCCGGCCCAGATTGCCGGCCTGCTGATGGCCATGCGCGTCAGAGGGGAGACGGTGGCGGAGCTGACCGGCGCCGTCCGCGCCATGCGCGCCCGGATGACCGCCATCGAGGCGCCGCCCGGCACCATGGACATCGTCGGCACCGGCGGCGACGGCTCGGGCAGCCTCAACATCTCCACCGCCACCGGGCTGGTGGTGGCGGGGTGCGGGGTGCCGGTCGCCAAGCACGGCAACCGGGCGCTCTCCTCCCGATCCGGGGCGGCGGATGCGCTGGCCGCCCTCGGCGTCAATCTGGACGTGAAGCTGGAGCGGCTGGAGGAGGTGCTGGCCACCGCCGGCATGGTCTTCCTCATGGCCCCGCGGCACCATGCCTCCATGCGCCACGCCGCGGGGCCGCGGGTGGAGCTGGGCACGCGGACCATCTTCAACCTGCTCGGCCCGCTGGCGAATCCGGCGCGGGTGACGCGGCAGCTCACCGGCGCCTTCAGCCCCGCCTGGCTGCGGCCGATGGCGGAGACGCTGGGCCGCCTCGGTACCGAGCGCGCCTGGATGGTGCATGGCCAGGGGCTGGACGAGATCGCCCTCTGCGGCGAGACCCAGGTGGCGGCGCTGGAGGACGGCGCCATCCGCGAATTCACCGTCGCCCCGGAAGACGCCGGGCTGGAACGCGCCCCGCCCGAGGCGATCCGCGGCGGCGAACCGGCGGAGAACGCGGCGGCCCTCCTCGCGTTGCTGGGCGGTGCCCGCGGCCCCTATCGTGACATCGTGCTGCTCAACGCCGCCGCCGCCCTCATCGTCGCCGGCCGGACAGAGAGCCTCCGCGCCGGCGCGGCGCTGGCCGCTGAAGCCATCGACAGCGGCGCGGCCGCCGCCGTCCTGGGCCGATTGAAGGACGCCACCGCCCCATGAATGCCCCCAACCTCGCCCTGCCGGAGCTTGCGGTGCCCGACACCCTGGCCCGGATCCTCGCCGACAAATATGAGGAGGTGCGCCAGCGCGCCGCCGCCCAGCCGCAATCGGAGCTGGAGCGGGCAGCGCGGGACGCCCCCCCGCCGCGCGACTTCATCCGCGCCCTCTGCGGCGCCGTCGCCGATGGGCGGGTGGGGCTGATCGCCGAGATCAAGCGCGCCTCGCCTTCCGGCGGGCTGATCCGCGACCCCTTCGACCCACCCGCTTTGGCCCGGGCCTATGCGGAAGGCGGGGCCACCTGCCTCTCCGTCCTGACCGACGCGCCCTATTTCCAGGGCGCGCCGGAGGATCTGAAGGCTGCCCGGGCCGCCTGCGAGCTGCCGGTGCTGCGCAAGGATTTCATGGTGCATCCCTGGCAGGTCTATGAGGCGCGGGCGATGGGCGCCGATTGCATCCTGCTCATCATGGCGGCGCTGGCCGATGTCCAGGCGGAGGAGCTGGAGGATCTGGCCCATAGCCTGGACATGGCCGTGCTGGTCGAGGTGCATGACGAGCGGGAGCTGGAACGGGCGCTGGGGCTGAACAGCCGGCTGATCGGCATCAACAACCGCAATCTCAAGACCTTGAAGACCGATATTGCGACGACGGAGAAGCTGGCGCCGCTGGTGCCGGCGGACCGCATCCCGGTGGCGGAAAGCGGCATCCGCACGCCCGAGGATGTGCGGCGCATGTCGGTGGCCGGGGCGCGCTGCATCCTGGTGGGCGAGCACCTGATGCGGCAGCAGGATGTGACGGCGGCGGCGAAGGCCCTGGTGCACGCGCTGTGAGCCGCCCCGTATCCCCGGCGGGGGACGCTGCTCATAGGCGTTTACCTTGGAAAAACAGGTGAAGAAGCAGCGCGGTAAGAACGGGGGCTCTGCCCCCGTACCCCCGCTGGGGAGGCAAGCGCCTCCCCAGACCCCGGCCTGAGTCGGCCGATTCGAACGTCGAGGCCGTGAAGCCGGGCGGCCAGGAGGCAACCGGCGCCGACGGGCGCCTAACCTTCAATGTCGTATATGCGTCATTAGGTATCAGCCCGGCTGATCGGCCCCATCATCGCTTTGCGTTGGCCCGTTGCGCGCCCGGCGCGGCAGGCTGGGCCATGCCCTATATCCTCTACGGCGACCACCGCTCCGGCTCCGCCATCATCGAGCTCGCCCTGGCCGAGATCGGCGAGGCGGCCGAGCTGCGCCCGGTGCCGCTGGCCAGCGATGCGCAGCTCGCGGCCGAGTATCGCCGGGTGAACCCCATGGGCCGGGTGCCGACGCTGATCCTGCCGGAGGGCACGGTGGTGACCGAAAGCACCGCCATCCTGCTGACCTTGGAGGGGCGGCACCCGGCAGCGGCGCTGCTGCCGCCCGGCGAGGATCCCGGCCGCGCCGTCGCGCTGCGCTGGATGATGCTGGCGGCGAGCGAGATCTACCCCTGCGTCACCCGCTACGACTACCCGGAGCGCTTCGGCGAGGCGCCGGATTCGATCCGCACGCGGGCAGTGGAGATGGCGCGGGAGATCTGGCGGCTGATCGAGGCCGGTATCGCCCCCGCCCCCTTCCTGTTCGGCGCGCAGCCCAGCCTGGCCGATCTCTATCTGGCCGTGCTCTCCCGCTGGATGGGCAATGAGGCCTGGATGCCGGAGCATTGCCCGAAGCTGCAGGGCCTGGCCCGGGCGGTGGCGACGCGGCCGAAGCTGGCAGCGGCCTGGGCCCGGCATTTCGACCTGCCGCACTGAAGGAAAGTCCCGGATGTCCAGGAAGCTCTTCGTCAACCTGCCGGTGACCGATCTCGGCCGCTCCAGGCGCTTCTATGAAGCCCTCGGCTTCCACTTCGATCCGCAATTCACCGACGACGCCGCGGCCTGCATGGTCATCAGCGAGCACAATTACGCCATGCTGCTGACGCATGAGAAATTCCGCCTCTTCACCCCGAAGCCCATCGCCGATGCCAAGGCGAGCAGCCAGGTGCTGGTGGCGCTGAGCTGCGAGGACCGGGCGGCGGTGGATGCGATGGTGGCGAAGGCGGTCGCCGCCGGCGGCAGCGTGCCCCGGCCGGCGGAGGATCATGGCTTCATGTACGGCCATGCCTTCGAGGACCCGGACGGGCATATCTGGGAGCCCTTCTGGATGGCGCCGGAGGCGGCGGCGCAAGCCTGACCCTTGCCTGCGGCCGCCATTCGCCGCAGGGTCGGGGCCTTCGTCCTGACTGGAAGCGTTACGCCATGGTCCATGCCCCCGCCCGGCCGCCCGCCGGCGCCCCGCCGGTCCGCATCAACCTCTATTCGGACACCCAGACCCGTCCGACCGCGGCCATGAAGGAGGCCATGCTGCGCGCCGAGGTCGGCGACGAGCAGCATGGCGACGACCCGACCGTGCATGCGCTGTGCGACCGCATGGCGGCGCTGATGGGCAAGGAGGCGGCGATCTACCTGCCCTCCGGCACCATGTGCAACGTCGTCGCCATCCTCACCCATTGCGGCAAGGGCGATGAGGTGGTGGCGCATGAGACGGCGCATATCCTGTTCTCGGAAGGCGGCGCGCATGCCGCCTTCACTGGCGTGCAGATCATGGGGCTGAAGGGCGAAGGCGGGATGTTCACCGCCGATGATGTCCGCGCCAATATCCGCCCGAAGACCCGCTACACCCCGCCGCAGCGCCTGCTGGAGGTGGAGCAGACGGCGAATATCGGCGGCGGCAAGGTCTGGCCCCTGGCCCAGCTCAACGAAGTGGCGGCGGTGGCGCATGAGCAGGGCTGGTCCACCCATATGGATGGCGCGCGGCTGATGAATGCCTGCGTCGCCGCCGGCGTGGCGCCGAAGGATATGGTGGCGAGCTACGATTCGGTCTGGCTGGATTTCACCAAGGGGCTGGGCGCGCCGCTCGGGGCGGTGCTGTGCGGAACGGAGGAGTTCATCGGCCAGGCCTGGCGCTGGAAGCAGCGGCTGGGCGGTTCCATGCGCCAGGCCGGCATCTGCGCCGCCGCCTGCCTCCATGCGCTGGACCATCATGTGGAGCGGCTGGCCGAGGACCACGCCAATGCCAAGGCGCTGGCCCGCGGGCTGCGGCAGATCCCGGGCGTGGTGGTGGAGGAGCCGGAGACCAACCTGGTCTTCTTCGACGTGAAGGGCGCCGGCTGCGATGTGCCCACCCTGCAGCGGCGGCTGGCCATGCAGGGCGTCTCGGTCAGCGGCCTCGGCGGGCGGGTGCGCGCCTGCCTGCATCTCGACGTGACGGCGCCGATGGTCGAGGAGGCGGTGGGGCTGATCCGCGAGGCGCTGGCCGCCTGATGGACAACACGGCGCGGATGCTGCGTGGCGCCCGCGCCGAGACCTCCGGCCGGCAGGCGGAAGACGTGGCCGCGGCGGCGCTGGCGCGGGAGGGTTGGGTCGTGCTCGGCCAGCGCATCCGCACCCCGGCGGGCGAGCTGGATCTGGTGGCGGAGCGCGAGGGCCTGCTCGCCTTCATCGAGGTGAAGGCGCGGCCGCGCCTGGCCGAGGCGGCCCTCGCCCTGCGCCCGCGCCAGCGCACCCGGCTGCTGGCGGCGGCGGAGTGCTGGCTGGCCGCCAACCCAGGCCATGGCGCCGCCGGCATGCGCTTCGACCTGCTGCTGGTGGATGTGGCGGGGGAGGTCCGTCGCATCGCGGACGCCTTCCGCATCGGCGATCCCTGAGCGCCCTCGCGTCAGCGAAGCCCTTTCAAAGGCTTCGACAGCGTCGAAGGCCGCCATTGCCCCGGGCCGCGGTGCCGGAACGCTGTCAAGGATGCCGCGTAGCGGCACCGCGCTTCGCGCGGCCATGTCCTTGACAGCGTTCCGGTACCGTGGCGTGTGCGAGGGGCAATCGATAGGGTCCCGGATGAGCGGGGGGCGGTGGGGCGCCGGCTTTGCCGGGCCGCGGGGGTCGGGGAGCACCCCCACCCCAACCTTCCCCCGCCAGCGGGGGAGGGAGCAGAGGCGCAGCGGCGGAAGCGAAGGGAGGAACGCTCCGCCGCCCGCGCCTTCAGTATTTCCGCAGCAGCCCGACCAGGCGGCCCTGCACCTTCACCCGGTCCGGGCCAAAGATGCGGGTCTCGTAGCGCGGATTGGCCGCTTCCAGCGCAATGGAATTGCCGCGCCGGCGCAGCCGCTTCAGCGTCACCTCATTGTCGTCCACCAGCGCCACCACGATGGCGCCGTTCTCCGCCGTCTCGCCGCGGCGGATGACGACGGTGTCGCCATCCAGGATGCCGGCCTCGATCATCGAATCGCCGGCGACCTCCAGCGCGTAATGCTCGCCATTGGTGAGCATGGTGGCCGGCACCTCCACCGCATTGCCGGCATCGCGCAGCGCCTCGATCGGCAGGCCGGCGGCGATCCTGCCGTAGAGCGGGAGCTGCACCGCCGCCGCCTCGTTCGCCGCCTTCTGCACGCCGGGCAGGTTCGGGGCGAAGCGGCCGGTGATGACGTTGGGCGCGAAGCTCGGCCCGGCGGCGCCGGCCGCCCCGGCGGAAGCGGCTTCCGGCCGGCGCGGCGCCATGTTCTCCGGCAGCCGCAGCACCTCCAGCGCCCGCGCCCGGTGCGCCCGGCGCTTCAGGAAGCCGCGCTCCTCCAGCGCCGTGATCAGGCGATGGATGCCGGATTTGGATTTCAGCTTCAGCGCGTCCTTCATCTCCTCGAAGGACGGGGAGAAGCCGGTGGTGCGCAGATGCTTGTCGATGAAGATCAGCAGCTCGTGCTGCTTGCGGGTCAACACGTCATCCCCCTTCCGCCAGCGGGCTGGCCACCCCGTTCGCAGTCTGGCGAACAAAGCAGCAACCGGCCTCCGCGTTCTAGGAAGGTTCCTCGCGTCGGGTCAATGGGTTTTCCACAGAAAGCCATGTGTTTTCCACAGGCAACGGTCGGTCATCCGCCGGCGGGCCCCAGGGGCATGGGATTTGCCCGCTGGCATGCCCGGACGCCAAGGGGTTTAGAGCCCTCGCCCTCTGGCACGCCCGGCGCCATGGGGTTGGGGTCTTCGCCCTCCGACGCGCCCGGCGCCAGGGGGCCGGGACCTTTGCCCTCCTCTGGCACGCCCGGCGCCATGGGTCCGGGCCTTCGGCCTCCGGTCCACTCGGCGCCTTGGGGCTAGGCCTTTGCCCTCCGGCGCGCCCGGTGCCGTGGGATCGGGCCCTCGCTCCCTGGCGCGCCCAGCGCCACGGGGCCGGGCCTCCGGTACCCGGCGCATGGGTCGGACCTCCGGCGTCCACGGGCCGGGCCTTCGCCCTCCGACGCATTTGGCGCCATGAGGCCAAGCCTTCCCCGCCATCCGCCGCCGCTCCAGCCCGGCTTCGCCGAGGGAGCGGCCGACCCCTGCACCCGCGACCACAAGCCCCGACGCGCCCATCTACACCCAATCTTCTACCGGCGGTCCAATCCGCCAGGCTCGGCGGGCCCGCCGCTCCGGCTCACGCCTGGGGCCACTCATATCCCCAGCTCGCCCAGCGGGATGACCTCTACCGCCGCCCCCGCTTCCAGCGCCGGGGCGTGCGGGGCACGCAGAATCAGCCCTTCCGCCCGCGCCAGGGTCTTCAGCATGGAACTGTCCTGCACCGGGAAAGGCGTCGCCACCAGCGCGCCATCCGCGGCGGTTTCCAGCCGGGCGCGCAGATGGTCGAAGCGCCGGTCATTCGCCGCCAGCGCCGCCCCGGCCCGGGCCGGCACGGTGCGGGGCGGCCCGGCCTCGCCCCCGGCCAGCCGGGCCAAAGCGGGCAGCAGGAATTGCACGGCGCAGACCAGGGCGGAGACGGGGTTGCCCGGCAGGCCGAGCACCGGCGTCGGGCCCAGCATGCCCCAGATCAGCGGCTTTCCCGGCCGCATGGCGATCTGCCAGAAATCCAGGGTGAAGCCCTCCGGCCCCAGCGCCGCCTGGACCAGGTCATGGTCGCCGACGCTGGCGCCGCCCGTCGTCACCAGCAGGTCGCAGGCGCGGGCGGCGCGGGCGGCCTCGGCAATGGTGCTGGTGTCGTCCGGCGCGATGGGCAGCACCAGCGGGTCGCCGCCCCCGGCCCGCACCAGCGCCGCCAGCGCATGGGCGTTGGAGGAGACGATGCCGCCGGGCGGGATCGGCTCGCCGGGCAGGGCGATCTCGTCGCCGGTCGCCAGGATGCCGATGCGCGGCGCGCGATGTACCGTCAGCCAGGGGTGGTTGGCGGCGGCGGCCAGGCCGATATCCCGCGCCGTCAGCCGGCGGCCGGCGGGGAGCAGTTCCTCGCCCAAGGCGAAATCCAGGCCCTGGCGGCGGACCCAGCGGCCCGGCCTCACCGTCTCGTTCACCCGCACGCGGCCGCCCTCCGGCGTCGCATCCTCCTGCAGCAGGATGGCGTCCGCCCCGGGCGGGATGAAGCCGCCGGTGAAGATCCGCACCGCCTCCCCGGGGCCGACGGCACCGTCGAAGGGGTGGCCGGCCGGGGCGGTGCCGGTGACGGCCAGGCTCGCCCCTGCCACCGCATCCGCGGCGCGCACCGCGTAGCCATCCATGGCGGAGACATCGGCCGGCGGCTGGGTCAGCCGGGCCAGCACCGGCCCGGCCAGCACCCGGCCCCAGGCGGCGGGCAGCGGCACCGTCTCGGCCGGGGTCGGGGCCAGGCTGGCCAGGATGCGGGCGCGGGCGTCTTCAACCGAAATCATCGCTCTGCCTCGCAGGAATCCGATCTGCCGCTGGATATAGGAATATAGGAGAGGCGTCTTGGACCCGAATCATCACCCTGCCTCGCAGGGACCCGACCTGCCGCCGGATGGGAGAGGCGTCTTCGACCAAGGTCATCACTCCGCCTCATAGCTACCGGATTTGCCGCCGGATTTATGGGCCAGCCTTACACTTTCGATGCGCATGCCGCGATCCACCGCCTTCACCATGTCGTAGACCGTCAGCGCCGCCACGGTGACGGCGGTCAGCGCCTCCATCTCGACGCCCGTCCGGCCCCGCAGCTTCACCAGCGCCTCGATCTCCACCGCATCCGGCGGGGCCGGGGTGAGGTCCACGGTGACCTTCGAGAGCATGAGCGGGTGGCAGAGCGGGATCAGGTCGCTGGTGCGCTTGGCCGCCATGATGCCGGCCAGCCGCGCGACGCCGAGCACATCCCCCTTGGCGGCGGTCCCGGACTGGATCAGGGCCAGCGTCTCCGGCGCCATGACGACACGCCCCCTGGCCACCGCCACCCGCTCGGTTTCCGGCTTGGCGGAGACATCCACCATGGCGGCACGGCCGGCCTCGTCGAAATGGGTCAGCTTCGGCATGGGGTCCCTTCCGGTTGGGGCGCGGGGTCTCCCGTCGCGCCGGCAGCTTGACCCGCCGGGTTGGAAACTCAAGCCCGCCAGGGCCCGGCGGCCCATTCTGGGCGGGCCCGGGCGCCGGGTCAGGCGGCAAGGCCGCCTCGCGGCGGAGCTCCCCCTCAACGCCCCGTTTCCATGGCGCCCCCGCCATGCTAGCGCGCCCCGCCATTTCGCAGGGACCGCCGCATGCGCCGCCTGGGCAGTTTTCTTTCCGACGCCTGGGCGCTGGCCGCCCCTTACTGGCGCAGCGAGGAGCGCTGGCGCGCCCGCTTTTTCCTCGGGATCGTCATCGTGCTCAACCTGGCCCTGGTCGCGATGAACGTCCTGCTCAGCTACTGGAACCGGGAATTCTTCAACACCCTGCAGACCAAGGATGCCGACGCCTTCTGGGCCCTGCTGTTCTGGTGGCGGGATACGGAGAGCGGCCCGATGCCGGGCTTCATCTTCATCGCCGTCCTCTATATCCTGGTCGCGGTCTATGCCCTCTACCTCCGCCAGGCGCTGCAGATCCGCTGGCGCGCCTGGATGACGCGGGAGCTGCTGGACCGCTGGCTGGAGGACCGGGCCTATTACCGCGTCGCCCTGACCGACGCCGCGACGGACAACCCGGACCAGCGCATCGCCGAGGATCTCCGCCTCTTCGTCGATGCCAGCCTGACGCTCGGTCTCGGCCTGATGCGCTCGGTGGTGACGCTGTTCAGCTTCATCCTGGTGCTCTGGGCGCTGTCCGGCTCGGTCACCGTCTTCGGCCTCCGGATCCCGGGCTACATGGTGTGGATCGCGCTGCTCTATGCGGTGCTCGGCACCGTGCTGGCGCATCTCATCGGCCGGCCGCTGATCGGGCTGAATTACCAGCAGGAACGGGTGGAGGCGGATTTCCGCTTCGCCCTGATGCGCTTCCGGGAGAATGTCGAGGGCATCGCCCTCTATCGCGGCGAGGCGGGGGAGAAGCGCCGCCTGGGCGAACGCTTCCAGGCGCTGATGGATAATTGGTGGGCCATCATGGTCGCCACCAAGCGGCTGACCTTCTTCACCGCCGGCTATGCCCAGGTGGCGATCGTCTTCCCCTTCGTCGTCGCCGCGCCGCGCTTCTTCAACGGCGCCATCCCGCTGGGCGGCCTCACCCAGACCGCCAGCGCCTTCGGCGATGTGCAGGGCGCGCTCTCCTGGATCGTGGACAATTACGCCGGCCTCACCGAATGGCGGGCGACGGTGCTCCGCCTCACCGGCTTCCGCACCGCCATCGCCGCCGCCCTGGCGGCAGGCAATGGCGTGGCGGCGCGGGCGGAGGCACGGCCGGATCTGGCGCTGGACCACGTCACCCTGACCTTGCCGGATGGCAGGGTGCTGCTGCGGGACGCCTCGGCGCGGATCGGCCCGGGCGAGTCCGTGCTGATCGCCGGCCCCTCCGGCGCCGGCAAATCCACCCTGTTCCGCGCCCTGGCGGGCATCTGGCCCTTCGGCACCGGCCAGGTGCGGGTGCCCGAAGGGGCCAGCGTGCTGTTCCTGCCGCAGCGCCCCTACCTGCCGCTCGGCACGCTGCGCCGCGCCTTGTGCTACCCCCGGGATGCGGCCGAGTTCACCGCGGCGGAGGTGGCGGCGGCGCTGGAGGAGGCCGGGCTTGGCCATCTTGCCGACCGGCTGGACGAGGAGGGCGCCTGGGACCGCCAGCTTTCCGGTGGGGAGCAGCAGCGCGTGGCGCTGGCCCGCGCCCTGCTGGTGAAGCCGGACTGGCTGTTCCTGGACGAGGCGACGGCCAGCCTCGATCCGGAGGCGGAGGCGGAATTCTACACCCTGCTGCAACAGAAGCTGCCTGGCACGACGCTGGTTTCCATCGCCCATCGCCCGGCCGTCGCCGAGTACCACGGCCGGGCGCTGCGCTTCCGGGACGGCAAGCTGAGCGAGGGCTGACCTCCCGCAGGACGAACTTCTTCAAATTTGCACGGAAAGCAGAGAAAAAGGATCGGGATGCTCTCCCCGCGGCGTGGGTGGGGGGGGGTTAGAGGCCAGCACACACCGGGGGCCCGGGGACGGGGAGG
>NZ_SRXO01000009.1:0-220096 GCF_008360935.1 Siccirubricoccus phaeus | reverse complement strand
GCCATCTTATCGGGCCGGGTTCGCCCCCCCGGCGGGGGCCGGGGGCGCCCCCCCCCCCCCCCCCCACGCCGGGATCCGGGGACGGGCGTTGCCGGCAGTGCCGGCAACCCCCGGCGGGAGTGCAGAGGGCAGCGCCCTCCGCTGCGGTTCGGGGGCCAAGCCCCCATCATTCCGCCGCCATCGGCGGCGGCAACCGGGGACCGGCTCGCCCGTTCCGCGCCCGGGGGGATCGGAGCGCACGGAGCATGCTGCGACGGATCTGGACCCTGCTGCGCCGCAGCATCGAGGGCTATATCGAGGACGACGCGCTGAGCCGCGGCGCCGCCATCGCCTATTACGCCGTCTTCTCCATCGCCCCGCTGCTGGTCATCGCCACCGCCATCGCCGGCTCGGTCTTCGGCGAAGCGGCGGTGCATGGCGCCATCTCCGAACAGCTCGCCGGCCTGCTCGGCCAGGCGGGGGCGGAGGCGGTGGAGGCGATGATCGTCGGCGCCGGCAACCGCACCTCCGGCACCATCGCCACCCTCATCGGCGTCGTCACCCTGCTGCTGACCGCGAGCGGCGTGTTCGGGGAGGTGCAATCGGCGCTGAACGCCATCTGGCGCGCCCCCCCGCCGCGGGGCGATGCGGTGACGCGGGTGGTGCGGGCGAAGCTCGCCGCCCTTCTCGCCGTCATCGCGACCGGTTGCCTGCTGCTTGCCTCGCTGGTCGCCAGCGCGGTGCTCTCCGCCTTCGGGAGCTGGGCCGGTGGGGTGGTGCCGGAAGTGCTGCTGCTGCTCGGCCTGGCGAATTTCGGCCTCTCCTTCCTGCTGGTCGCCGCCCTCTTCGCCGCCATCTACAAGATCCTGCCGAACCGGCCCGTCGCCTGGGGCGATGTGGTGGTGGGCGCGCTCGTCACCGCCTTCCTCTTCACCTTGGGCAAGTCGCTGATCGGCTGGTACATCGGCAGCACTTCCCCCGCCTCCTCCTATGGCGCGGCCGGGGCGCTGCTGGGGGTGATGCTCTGGGTCTATTACTCGGCGCAGATCTTCCTGCTGGGCGCCGAATTCACCCGCGCCTGGGCCGGGCTGCAAGAGGCGCCGGCCCCAGCGGCGGCGGACTGCCCCCCGGCCCCGCGCGCCAATTGGCTGCTGCCCGCCGCCGCCGGCGCGCTGCTCATGGCCCTGCTGCGCGGCCGGCGCTGAGCCCGGGGGGCCACCAGCGCCATTGCCGCCACGCCCCACCCGCTGGCATCCTTGCGCTGCCAGAAGGGCGGAAGGGCCAGAAGGGCGGAAGGGGGCATGCATGGCCTATCGCAAGCGGCTGGTCATCTGCTGCGACGGCACCTGGAACGATGCCGACAGCGCCGAGGATTTCACCAACATCACCCGCATCGCCCGCGCCATCCTGCCGAACGACACGCGCGGGGCGAGCCTCGTCCCGCAGATCGTCTTCTACCATGCCGGCGTCGGCACCACCGGCGGCTTCGTGGACAAGGTGATCGGCGGCGCCATCGGCCTCGGCCTCTCCCGCAATGTGCGGGATGCCTATGCCTTCCTGGCGCATAATTACTGCGAGGGGGACGAGATCTTCCTCTTCGGCTTCTCCCGCGGCGCCTACACCGTGCGCAGCGTCGCCGGGCTGATCGGCTGGGCCGGGCTGCTGCACAAGCGGGACATGGACGATTTCGCCACGCTGTGGGAGGGCTACCGGCGGAAGGCGGAGCCCGGCTTCCCGGATGCCCGCGACCGCTTCCCGGACCGCCATGCGCAAGTGCCGGTGCGCTGCATGGGCGTGTTCGACACGGTGGGCTCGCTAGGCATTCCCGGCAACCTGGATGACGGCTTCGCGCATTTCTACCAATTCCACGACACGGAACTGGGCCCGCATGTGGCGCATGCCTTCCAGGCCCTGGCGCTGGATGAAAGGCGCGTCGATTTCGCCCCGGCCGTGTGGTTCCAGGCGGCGAATGCCCCGGCCAGCCAGGAGCTGCGGCAGATGTGGTTCGCCGGGGCGCATTCCGATATCGGCGGCGGCTATGGCGACCACGGGCTTTCGGACGTCGCCCTGGCCTGGATGGCGGGACAGGTGGACCCCCTGCTGGCGATCGACGAGGATTACCTGGCGCTGCGCCAGGACCGCCGCGCCTGCTGGGGCATGGGCGCGGTGCATGACAGCGCCGCCGGCCTCATCTGGCAGGCGCGCGGGACCCAGGCGCGCCGGCCCTTCGCCACGCCGGGCCGCACGGGGGAAAGGCTGCACCAGAGCATCGCCCTGCGGCTGGCGCCGGAGGATGGCTGCCTTGGCCCTCTCTCCCCCCCTTTGGCCCTCCCTTTGGCCCTCCCTCCGGCGCTGCGCGGGCTGGAGCTGACGCCACGCTACGCCCCGCTGAACGATATGGAGGTACGGCTGCGCTGGCCAGCCAGCCTGGTCCAGCCCCCTGCCCTGCCCGCGCCGCCGCCGCCCAGCCAGCTCGGCGCCTTCGGGCGCATCCTGAAGGACATCCTGCCCGGATGAGCACGACCCGCACCGCCATCGCCAGCCATCGCGGCGGCGCCATCCTCTGGCCGGAGAACAGCCCCACCGCCTTCCGCGCCACCGCCGCCCTGCCGGTGGAGCAGGTGGAGTTCGACCTGCATCTCTCGGCCGACGACGTGCCGGTGGTGATCCACGACCCGCTGCTGGACCGCACGACGGAGGCCAAGGGCCCCGTGCGCGGGCTGAGCCTGGCCGCGCTGCGCCGGGTGCGGCTGAAGGGCACGGCGGGCGAGGTGGTGCCGAGCTTCGCCGAGGTGGTGGAGATCTTCCGCCCCACCGCCATCACGCTGCGCATCGAGCTGAAGCCGGACGCCGCGGGCATGCCCTATCCCGGGCTGCTGCCGCGGGCCATGGCGGTGCTGCAGGCGGCGGGCATGGCGGGGCGCTGCGTCTTCACCAGCTTCCAGGCGCCGGCGGTGGCGGAGGCGGCGGCGCTGGCACCGACCATCTGGCTGCTGGCGCCCGCCATACAGCAGGCGGTGGGGCTGGCGGGCGCCATCGCCATGGCGCGCGCCCTTGGCATCGGCGGCATCGGGCTGCGGGTGGAGCGCTGCGATGCGGATTCCGTCGCGGCCATCCGCACCGCCCGGCTTTCCGCCGGGGCCTGGGCGGTGAACGCGGCCGGGGAGATCGCCCATGCGCTGGCGCTCGGCGTGGATGTCTTCACCACCGACGATCCGGTGACGGCGCTGCGGTTGCGGGAGAGTTCCAGCACACCTCGCCAGGGGCCGCAGGAGCCCGGGAGCGCTTGAGTTTGGCGTTGCGCCACCCGGCACCGCCTCGTTAGCCTTCCCGCCGGCATCCGCATCCATAAGCGGGGCCTAAACGGGAGGAAATGCGATGCGGAAAGCTTCGCTGCTGGCCGTTTGCGCGGCCGCCTGCCTGGCCTGGGCGCAGGCGGCACAGGCGCAGATTCAACTCATCATCCCCTGGCCGGCCGGCGGCGGCACGGACATCATCGGCCGGCTGATCCAGCCCGTCTTTTCGGAGGAACTCGGCGGCCAGCTCGTCATCCGCAATGTCGGCGGCGCCACCGGCACCATCGGCACGGCGGAGGTGGCGCGATCGAAGCCGGACGGCGCGACGCTGCTGCTCACCTCCATGGCCGCCATCGCCATCCAGCCCAGCTTCCGCGCCAACGCGCCCTACCGGGCGGACCAGCTCACCCCCGTCTGCCTGGTGGCGGAAGCGCCGGCGACGCTGATGACGCCGAAGGAAACCGGCATCCGCACCATCGCCGACATCCAGGCCCGCGCCCGCGCCAATCCCGGGCAGCTTCCCTATGCCTCGGGCGGCGTCGGCGGCATCGGCCACCTGGCGATGACCGGGCTGCTGCGGGCGCTGAACGTCGAGATGAACCACATCCCCTTCCGCGGCTCCGGCGACAGCGTGCTGGCCATGCAGGCCGGGACGGTGCTGATGCTGACGGCGGAGGCGAATCTGGTGCAGCAATACGGGCTGCACGCCATCGGCGTCTTCGCCGAGCAGCGCAGCCCGGACATGCCGGCCACGCCCACCATGCGGGAGCAGGGCCATGACCTGGTCTATCCGCTCTGGACCGGCATCTTCGCCCCCGCCGGCACGCCGGAGGAGACGGTGGCGCGCCTCGACCTCGCCTGCGCGCGGACGCTGCGCACGCCGAGCGTGGTGGAGGGCATGACCCGCGCCGCCCACCCCATCCGCTACCTCGATCGCCGCGCCTTCGGCGACTACGTCCGCGCCGAAGTGGTGAAATATGCCGAGCTGATCCGCGTCTCCGGCCTGCGTCAGGCGGATTGAGGGAGGCGGCTGCGCGCCGCTCAGGCGGCGGGGCGCTTCCGCAGCAGATAGCGCTGCCGCCCATCCATCACCAGCTTGCCCTGCTGGTTGTGGATGGCGATGGCGAGGCCGAGGATGCCCGTGCTGCGCTGCGGCGTCAGCTCATCCACGGTGAGCAGCGGGTAGAGCGTGTCGCCGCAGATCACCGGATGCAGGAAGCGCGTCGATTGCTCGAGGAAGCCCTTCAGCGATTCCTCGACCATGAAGGGGAAGAGGCCGGCGCCGGCGCAGCTCTGGATCGCCACCTGGTAGCCATGCGCCAGCATGCCCGGCAGCCCATGCGCCTTGCAGAACTCGGCATCGTAGTGGATCGGGTGGTTGTCGCCGGAGGCCACCTGGAAGGCGGCGAAGATCCCGCTCGTCATGGTGCGGGAGGGCAGCGGGAAGCGCTCACCGAGGGTGAAATCCTCGAACCAGCGCTGCTGCGGCACCAGCCGGTGCTGCTTCGGGTCAAAGCTCATGTGGCGTAGCCGAGGCGCCGGTCGCGCGCCACCGCCTCGGCGGCGCGCGACGCCGGATCGCCGAAGCCGCCGCCGCCGGAGGTCTCCAGCCGCACCCGGTCGCCCTGCTGCAGCGGCACGTTGTCGCATTTCGGCGGCAGCGGGGACTCCTCGCCGTCGCGCACCAGCACCAGCCGCCCGACCGAGGCCGGCCCGCCGCCGGCCAGCCCATAGGGCGCGTGGACGAAGCGGTCCATATTGGCGGTGAAGAAGCAGCGCGGGCTGTCGATGCGCCATTCCCGGGCCAGGCCCAGCCCGCCGCGCCTTTGCCCCGCGCCGCCGCTGCCGGGGATGAGCCCGTAGCGCGTAATGGTCAGCGGCGTCTGCGCCTCGATCATCTCGATCGGGATGTTGGCGTTGTTGTGCATGCCGGCCGAGAGGGCGTTCACCCCGTCCTTCGCCGGATGCGCCCCGGTGCCGCCGATCTCGATCTCCACCAGCACCTCGCGGGAGGCATCCTCGGCCACTGTCTGGAAGGTGCAGACATAGGAATTGCCGTAATAGGCCGCCGGGATGCGGTCCGGCACCGCCTGGTGCAGCGCGCCGAACATGGCGTTCAGCAGCCGGTGCGTCACCGCGATACGGTGCACCACCGGCGCCGGATGCCGTGCATTCACCACCAGCCCTTCCGGCGCGATGGTGGTGACGGGGCGGTAGCAGCCGGCATTGGCGGCGAAGGGCTCGTCGCAAGCCGACATCACCGCGAACATCACCGCGGCATTGCTGCTGGCCAGCGTCGCATTGGTCGGCCCCTGCACCTGGGGGGAGCAGCCGGAGAGATCGACCGAGATGGCATCGCCCTTGATCGTCACCGCGACATGCAGCTTGATCGGCTTGCCCAGGTCGATGCCGTCATCGTCCAGCCAGTCGGTGAACTCATAGGTGCCATCCGGCATGCGGCTGATGGCGGCGCGCATCGCCGCCTCGCTCATATCGAGGATGCGGCGCCCAGCCTCGATCATCCCCTCCGCGCCATAGCGCGCGGCGAGGCGACGCAGCGCCGTGGCACCGACTTCCAGCGACGCGATCTGGCTGTTGAGGTCGCCCAGCAGCAGATCCGGCTTGCGGATGTTCTGTCGGATCATCGCCCAGACGCCCTCGTTCCGGACGCCCTTCTCGATGAGCTTTACGGGTGGGATGCGCAGACCTTCCTGGAAGATCTCGATCGCCTTCGCCGCATAGCTGCCGGCGACGAGACCGCCCACATCGATATGGTGGCAAAGCGCGCCGACGAAGGCGATGCGCTTGCCTTCATGGAACACCGGCTTGAAGGCGGTGATGTCCGGCAAATGCTGGCCGCCGCAATAGGGGTCGTTGGAGATGACGACGTCATCCGGCCCCCAGCTCTCTGGGTCCACCCATTTGTCCAGCAACTCCCGCAGGAAGTGGGACATGCTGTTCAGGTGGCTGGGGATGCGGGCGGATTGCGCCAAATTGTTCCCCTCCGCGTCGAAGACCGCGGTGGAGTAGTCCAGCAGCTCCCGCACGATGGTGCTGCGGCTGGTGCGCCAGATGGTGACGTCCATCTCGGCGGCCGCGGCGGTCAGCGCGTTGCGGATGACCTCGATCTCGATGGGGCCCAGGGGTGTCTTGCTCATGGCGCGTCCCTCCGCGCGATCAGCGCGCCGGCGGCGCCGAGTGCGGCACTCCAGCCCCGGCCGATCCAATGGGTGGCGAAGGCTTCCTCGACGATGGCGGGGCCGGCGATGCGGTCCTCCGGCTTCAGCGCCTCCCGGTCCCAGACCGGCAGTTCGCGCCACTCGCCGTCCTCATGCACCCGGCGCCTGCCTTTCAGCGCCGGGCGCGCCGCGGGCGGCGCCACCGCGGCATCGGGCTTCGGCAGCCGTCCGGTGGCGATGACGCGGAAGGTCACCAGCTCCACCGCCTCGGCTTCGTCGGCGTAGCTGAAGCGCTGGCGGTGCATGGCGTGAAAGCGCGCCAGCAGCGTTGCCAAGGCCGCCGCATCCGGTGCCGCCACCTCGCCCCAGGGCACCAGCAGCTCGAAGGCCTGGCCGTGATAGCGCATATCCACCGCGACCTCGAGCAGCCGTGCCGAAGCCGCCACGCCATCCGCCGCCAGCCGCGCCTCCGCCTCCTCGCGCAGCGCGCCGATCAGCGCGCCGATCTCCGGCAGGCTCTCCGCCACCGCCGGCAACACGCGGGACCGCGCGATGTCCTGCACCAGATCGGAATAGAGGATGCCATAGGCGGAAAGCGTGCCGGGCTCGGCCGGGAAGATCACCTCGCCGATGCCCATTTCCGCCGCCACGTCGATGGCGTGCAGCCCGCCCGCGCCGCCGAAGGACAGCAGCGAGAAATCGCGCGGGTCCAGCCCCTTCTCGAACAGCGAAAGCCGCACCGCGGCGCCAAGGTTGGCGTTGACGACGGTGAGGATACCCTCCGCCGCCGCCTCCGGCGAGAGGCCGAGCGGCGCGCCCACCTTCGCTTCGATGGCAGCCCGCGTCGCCGGCATGTCCAGCGTCATCGCGCCACCCAGGAAGTAGTCCGGATCCAGCCGCCCCAGCGCCAGGTTGGCATCCGTCACGGTGGGTTCCGTGCCGCCGCGCCCATAGGAGACCGGCCCCGGCCGCGCGCCGGCGCTGCGCGGGCCGACGCTCAGCCGCCCGCCATGATCCACGCTGGCGATGGAACCGCCGCCGGCGCCGATGGTGCGCATCTCCACCATGGGCAGGCGCACCGGCAGCCGGTCGATCTCCCCCTGCGTCACTACGGACACCCGACCATCCTGCACGATGGAGACGTCGTAGCTGGTGCCGCCCATATCCACCGCGACCAGGTTCGGCCGCGCCAGCAGCGTGGCGATGCGCCCCGCCGCCAGCGCGCCGCCGGAGGGGCCGGAGAGCAGTAGCCGCGCCGGCTGCTCCGCCGCGGTGCGCAGGCTGCACACGCCGCCATTGGACTGCACCAGGAAGACCAGCGGGTTGAAGCCGCTCTCACCGAGGCGGCGCTCCAGCCGGTCCAGATAGGCCTTCACCACCGGCACCAGCACGGCGTTCAGCACGGCGGTGCTGGCACGCTCATACTCCCGGATCTCCGGGCTGACTTCGCTGGAGAGCGAAACCGGCAGCCCCGGCCGCGCCTCGGCCAGCAGCGCCTTCAGCCGCTGCTCATGCGCCGGGTTGCGGTAGCTGTGCAGCAGGCAGACCGCGACAGCCTCGGCGCCCAGCGCGTCCAGCTTCGCCAGCAGGGCGGGCAGCGCCGCCTCGTCCAGCGGTGCCTCCACGCTGCCATCGGCCCGCAGGCGTTCCGGCACGCCGAGGCGACGGTCACGCTCGATCAGGCAGGGGAAGGGGTCGGGATCGACCTTGTACAGCTCGCGCCGCACATGGCGGTTGATCTCCAGCACATCCTCGAAGCCCGCCGTGGTCAGCAGCACGCCCCGGGCCAGCTTGCGTTCGAGCACCGCGTTGGTGGCGATGGTGGTGCCGTGCAGCAGCAACCCCACCTCCGCCAGGGCGAAGCCGAAGCGCGACGCTGCCTCCTCCACGCCGCGCATCAGCCCGATGGAGGGGTCCTCCGGCGTGGTCGGCGTCTTCCAGGCGCGGACGGCGCCGCTGCGCGAATCCAGCACCTGCAGATCGGTGAAGGTGCCGCCGATATCGACGGCGATGCGGATGGGTCTCTCGCTCATGGCCTCAACCCATAACCTTCGGCAGCCACAACGCAATCCCCGGCCAGATCATCATCAGCACCACCGCCAGCAGATAGGCCGCGAGGAAGGGCATCACCCCGGTGAAAACGTCGGTGATCGGCCCCGGCTTCGGCCGCATGCCCTGCAGAACATACATCACCGTGCCGTCCGGCGGGCTGATCTGGGCGATCTCCACCAGCATGGTCACCATCACTCCGAACCAGATCGGGTCATAGCCCAGCGCCGTGACGATGGGGAACACCACCGGAACGGTGGTGATGATCATGGAGAATCCCTCCATGAAGGTGCCGAGCGCCAGATAGAGCGCCAGGATGCAGGCCATGATGGCCCAGGGCGGCAGGGGCAGCCCGCCGATGAAGCCCGCCAGAGTCTGCGGCACGTTGATCGCCGTCAGCAGGTAGTTCAGCAGGTAGGCGCCGAAGATGATGAGGCCGAGCAGCGCGGTGTTGCGCGCCGTCGCCTCGGCGCTGGCATTCAGCAGGCGAAAGGAAAGCTTGCCCTCGATGGCGGCGAAGACCGCGGCGCCGACCACGCCGAGCGCCGCTGCCTCGGTGGGCGTGGCGAAGCCGGCATAGATGGAGCCGAGCACCAGCAGCATCAGCAGCAGGGTCGGCACCAGATCGAGCAGCGCGCGCAGCTTCATGCCCAGCGGCAGCCGCTCCGGTCGCGGCAGCGGATGGGTCCAGCCATGGATCAGGATGACCAGGATGAAGAGGCCGGTGACGAGAATGGAAGGCAGCAGCGCCGCGATATAGAGCGCGCCGACCGAGGTCTCGGTGATGAGCCCGTAGATGATGAAGGTGATGCCCGGCGGGATGAGGTTGCCCAGCGCCCCGCCCGCCGCCAGCGAGCCCAGCACCATGCGCTGGCTGTAGGCGGAGTTGTTGAAATAGGGCAGCGCGACGGAGCCCATGGTCGCCGCCGTGGCGACCGAGGAGCCGGAAATGGCGGAGAACACCGCGCAGGAGACGATGTTGGTGTGCAGCAGCCCGCCCGGCAGCCGGTTCAGCCAGACATTCAGCGCCCGGTAGAGCCGGTCCGAGAGGCCGGCGCGCAGCAATATCTCCCCCATCAGGAGAAACAGCGGCACGGCGACCAGCACGAAATTCGAGGACGGCCCCCACAGCGTCTGCCCCGCAAACGCCCACCAGGGGCGGTCGGAGAAGGTCAGGCCGATGAGGATGCCGAGCAGCCCCAGCACCGCGGCGATATAGACGCCCGCCCCGAAGAACAGCAGGAACACGCCGGTCAGGCCGAGGATCTCCACCACCGGCACCGCCTGGCCGCCGGTGGCCGCGGCGAAAATGGCGACCGCCAGCAGCAGCAGCAGGAACACCACCGCGATCATGGGGCAGTGCCCTCGCGCGCCATCTCCACCGCTTCCAGCGCTTCCGCCGCCTCGTCATCGATGGTGCGGGAGCCGAGCAGCCGGTCCAGCTCCTCTGCCCGCCCGAACAGCAGGGAGAGCGCGGATTCCAGCGCCAGCACGGCGATCATCACGCAGAAGGCGAGGATGCCGAAGGTCCAGATGCCCTGCGGGATCACCAGCGGCACGCGCAGCGCCGAATTGTCATGTGCATCGAACAGCAGGCTCTCATCCACCAGCTCCAGCGCCGCCCAGGCGGCGAAGACCGCGAAGCTGCCCAGCAGCAGCAGCGAGACGAGATGCAGCACGGCGCGCAGCCCGAGCGGCAGCTTGTTCACCCATACATCCACGCGGATATGCGCCCGTCGCGCCAGGGTGTGCGCCAGCCCCCAGGCGATGCCCGCGGCCAGCATATAGCCGGTGATCTCGATGGTGGCGGCGGAGGAATGGCCGAATTGCCGCCCCACCACATCGCCGGTGATGAACAGCGCGCAGGCCACGTAATTCCAGCCCGCCAGATAGGCCATTACCGTCGCCAGCCAGGCCACGGCGCCGCGGAGGGTGCGCGCCCCCCGCAGCAGCGCCGGCTCCGTGCCGCTCACCCGCCGAAGCGCACGCCGGCGATGGGCGCGATCACCTGGTTGAACACCTCGCCGCAGCGCGCGCCGCAGCGGCGGACGAAGCCGGGCAGCACGGTCTTCTCGAGAATTTCTCGTAGTGCCGCCTGGTCGGCGGCCGTCGCCGGGACTTCCGTCATCGGCCGCGGGGAGAGGGTGTGGATGCGGCAGGCGGCGGCATTGCCGATGGCGCAGTCGAGACCGTCCCGCGTCGCCGCCCCGCCCAGCTCCCACTGCTTCTCGTTCACCTCGCCAAGCGCGCTTTCGATCATCGCCCGCACCTGCGGGTCCAGCCGGTTCCACCAGGCGAGGTTCACCATGTAGCCGGCCAGCGCCCAGGAGACGGGGAGGTTGGAGATATGCGAGGTCACCTCCGGCCAGCGCGCCGCGACGCCGCTGCCCGTGCCGGTGATGGCGCAATCCACCACGCCGCGCTCCAGGGCCGAATAGACTTCGGGGAAGCCGATGGAGACCGGCTGGGCCCCCAGCGCGGTGAAGAAATCCACCAGCGAGTTGCCGAAGGTGCGCACCTTGCGGCCGCGCAGATCGGCGAGGCTGGTGAAGGGCGCGCGGCAATAGACCACCTGCGCCGGGAAGGGGTATATCACCATCAGCCGGGCGCCGAAGCGCTCCAGGTCGCGGTTCACCACCGGCAGCATCGCCTCCGCGATGCGCTTCGCCATGCCGATATCCGGCGCCAGGCCGGCGAGATCGACGCCATCCAGGATCGGCACGTCGCCGGAGAGGGTGCTCAGCGTGCTGGCGCCGATATCCGCCTGGCCGGAGCGCACCAGCCGCACCAGCTCGGTGCCGGAGAGGTTGCGCTCGGCATGCGTCGAGAGCTGCACCTCGATGCGGCCGCCGCTGCGCTGGGCCAAGCCTTCCCGCAGCACCGGCACATCGACGCGGGTGAATTGCGGCTGGGTCGGCAGGGGCTGGGTCACCGCCACCACCGTCACCTTCGGGCCGGGCGGCAGGGTGGCGGGCGCCTGCGCGCTCGCCGTGCCGATCAGCCCCAGCGCCGCGACGGCGCCGAGCAGCATCTTCTTCATGGTGAAGCCTTTCCCAATTCGATGAGGATGTTGCCGAAGCCATCCAGCGTGGCGCGCGCACCCGGCGGCACCAGGCAGGTGCAGTCATATTCCTCGATGATCGCGGGGCCCTGGCGCGGCGTGGCCAGGTCGGCGCGGCGCAGCACCGGCGTGTCCAGCCAGCCCTGCTTCGGGCCGAAATAGGCGGGGCGTGGGGGTTGCGGCGCCAGGCCGGGCGGCAATTCCAACTTCTCCGGCAGGCGCGGCGTCTCCGGCAGGCCACGACCGACGGCTTGCAAGGCGACGATCTCCACCGGCTCCTCGGCGCCGGCGCGGTGGCCATAGGTGCGCTCGTGCTCGACGCCGAAGTTTTCCGCCAGCGCGGCCGGGCCGTCGCCGGCGGCGAACGGCACCAGCAGTTCGAAGCTCTGGCCGGAATAGCGCAGCGTGGCCGTGCGCTGCACGGCGATGCGGGCGGACGAAAAGCCCTGGGCCAGCAGGCGCTCCCGCGCTTCCGCCTCCAGCGCCGCCGCAGCCTCCTCCAGCGCGGCAGGGTCGAGCCCCGCAACCGGCCGGCGCCAGGAGCGCGCGAGATGCACCTCCACCTCCGAGGCCAGCAGCCCGACGGCGGAGAAGACGCCGGCGGAGGGCGGGATCACCACCCGCGACATCCCCAGCGCCTCCGCCATGCCGGCGGCAAACAGCGGCCCGTTGCCGCCGAAGGCCACCAGCACGAAGCCGCGCGGATCGCGCCCGCGTTCGGAGGACACCGCCTTCAGCGCCCGGATCATGTTGGAGGCGGCGATCAGATGCGCGCCATGCGCCGCCGCTTCCGGCGAGAGCCCGAGCGGCGCCGCGATCTTCTCCGCAATCGCGGCGCGCGAGGCGGCGGCGTCGATCGGCAGCGCGCCGCCCACCAGCCCGGTCGGGTTGAGATAGCCGAGCACGACATTGGCGTCCGTCACGGTGGGCTGGGTGTTGCCCTTGCCGTAGCAGACCGGGCCGGGGAAGGCGCCGGCGCTCTCCGGCCCCACCACCGGCGCCCCCGCCGCGTCGATGCGGATCAGCGAGCCACCACCCGCCCCGACCTCGGCGAGGTCGATGGAGGGCACCTTCAACTGATAGCCCGCGCCGGAGAGCAGGCGGGAGCCGACCATGATGCCGCCGCCGACGCTGTACTCTGCCGCCTGCGCGACGGCGTATTCCTCGATGACGCCGGCCTTCGCCGTGGTGCCGCCCATGTCGAAGGAGACCGCGTTCGGCAGGCCCATGCGCTTCGCCAGCGCCTGGGCACCGATGACACCAGCCGCCGGCCCGCTCTCCACGCAGCGCACCGGCAGGCGCGTCGCCTCCGTCGCCGGCATCAGCCCGCCGGAGCTCTGCATCAGCAGCAACGGCGCCGTGAGGCCAGCGCCTTTGAGGTCCTCCACCAGCCCCGTCAGGTAGCGCCCCAGCACCGGGCCGAGGTAGGCGTTGATGACGGTGGTGGAGGTCCGCTCGTACTCCTTCATCTCCGGCAGGACATCGACGCTGAGGGAGACAGGGAGAGTCGGCGCCCGCTGTGCAATGAGCTTGCCGATGCGGCGTTCATGCGCCGGGTTGGCGTAGGAATGCAGCAGGCAGACGGCGATGGCCTCGACGCCTTCGGCCAGCAACGCCTCGATGGCGGCGACCGCTTCGGCTTCGTCCAGCGGGGCCGCCACCTCGCCGGTATGCAGCACGCGCTCGGTGACGCCGAGGCGAAGATGCCGCGGCACCAGCGGCGCCGGCTTCTCCCAGGTGAGGTCATAGAGCCGGGGCATGCGCAGCGTGCGGATTTCCAGCACGTCGCGGAAGCCCTTTGTGGTGATGAGGCCGGTCTTCGCCCCCTTATGCTCCAGGACGGCGTTGGAGGCGACGGTGGTGGCGTGCAGCACCTCCTCCACCTCGCCCGCCGCGAAGCCCACCTCCGCGAAGAGCTGGCCAAGCCCCTCCACGATGGCGCGGCCGTAATCGCCGACCGAGGAGGACACCTTCTTCGTCCGCAACTGCCCCGCCGGCCCGATGGCGACGAGGTCGGTGAAGGTGCCGCCGATATCGGCCGAGACGCGCCAGCCACCTTGCGGTGCGCCGGCGACGCCGCCTCGTGCCCGGCCTTCCGCCTGCGCCCTCTGGCGGTCGGTCGCGCTCATGCCGCGCGCTCCCGCACCACTGCCGGCAAGGGTGCGGTGCGTGCGGCGCGCATCTCGGTGCGCAGCGTGTCGGTCGCCGCCACATCCACCTCCCAGCCGCTCAGCACCACGCCGTAATCCCGCCGAGCCGCGGCCGGCGTCACCAGCCCGTTCCGCGCATCCCGCGCCACCAGCGCCGGGTCCCGCGCCAGCGGGTCGCCCCAGCCGCCGCCGCCCGGCACCTCCAGCCGGAAGACATCGCCGTATTTCAGGGTGATGCAGAATTTCGAGGGCAGCTTCTCCCGCTTCCCCTCGCGGATCAGCCAGTTCATCGAAGGCGCGCCGGGCTGCCCGCCTTGCAGGCCGAAAGGCAGGAATTCCCGCCGGTCCGCCCGCACCTGCAGCACGCCTTCGTCTTCCAGGAACATGTATTCCCGCGCGAAGGGCGCGCCGCCGCGCCACTGCCCGGCGCCCATGGTGTCCGGCAGGAATTCGTACTGGGTGATTCGGATGGGCTGCTCCGCCTCCGTCACCTCGATGGAGGGGGAGGCCATGTTGGCGAACATGTGGGAATTGCCGTCCAGCCCATCGCCCCAGGGCCGCCCACCCCAGGCTGAGCAGGTGAAGTCCACATAAATGAAGGGCGTCCGCGCCTTCGTCCAGCCGCCCAGCGAGACGCCGAGATTGCCGCCATCCCCCGCCGCCCCCACGCGCTCCGGCAGCATCATCGCCAGGGCGCCGAACAGGCAATCCACCATGCGGAAGCCGGTCAGCCCGCGGGCCGCGCAAGCCGCCGGCAGCACGCCATGCGCCACGGTGCCGGGCGGGGCGATCACCTTGATGGCGCGGAAATAGCCTTCGTTGTTCGGGATGTTGGAGGGGAGAATGCTGCGGATGCCGCAATAGGCGGCGGAGCGGGTGAAGCTGAAGGTGTTGTTGATCGCGCCCTTCACCTGCGGGCTGGTGCCGGTCCAGTCCACCACCATGCGGTCGCCGCGCTTCTCCACGCGCACGCGCAGCGGGATGGGCTTGCCGAGCTCCACCCCGTCATCGTCGATGTGGTCGAGGAAGCTCCACTCGCCGTCCGGCAGCTCGGAGAGCGCGGCGCGGGTCAGGCGTTCGGCATAGTCCAGCAGCTCGTTCATGTAGAAGCGGGTCCGCGCCACGCCGTAGCGGGCGACCAGCTCCTTGAAGGCGCGCTCGGCGATGGTGCAGGCGGCAAGCTGTGCCCGGAGATCGCCGAACACTTTCACGGGTACCCGCACATTGCGCTCGATCATCATGTGCAGGGTCGGGTTGGGCTTGCCGCGCTCATAGAGGCGCAACGGCGGAATCCGCAGCCCTTCCTGGTAGATCTCCGTGCTGTCCGAGGCGTTCGAGCCTGGCACCCGCCCGCCGACATCCGTGTGATGACAGATGGTGGCAGCAATGGCCACACGCTCCCCATCCACGAAGATCGGCTGGAACAGGAAGATGTCGGGCAGGTGCATCCCACCCTCGAAGGGGTCATTGAGGACGAAGATGTCGCCCTCCGCCATCTCCTCGCCATAGCGGCGCATCACCGCGCCGAGGGCTTCCGGGATGCTGCCGAGGTGGCTCGGCAGGGTCAGGCCCTGGGCCACCAGCCGCCCGTCTGCGTCGCAGAAGGCGGTGGAGTAGTCCATGTTGTCCTTCAGCACCGCGGAATAGGTGGTGCGATGGACGGTCAGCGCCATCTCATCGGCAATCGAGAAGAGCGCGTTCTTGAACAGCTCGAACTCGATGGGATCGTAGCTCCGCCCCAGCATGCGCCCACGCAACCCCTTGCCCTCGTTGGGGGCGCAGCATGGCCAGGGTGGCTGCCGCGGTCCACTCCCTTGCAGTGCAGCAAAACCGCTTTGGGCGCAGCGCCTGCCGCCGCGCTGGGCAGCGCCGCCCAGGGCTTGGGCACTCGCCCGGGTCTGTGCAGCGCAACATGCCGTTGCTAGCCTGTCGGCGGTCAGGCAAGGGGGATCGGGTGCGTCGTCGCGTTCTGCTGCTGTCCGCCCTGGCCTTGGCCGCGCCCGCTGTGGCGCGGGCGGAGGCCTGGCCCAGCCGCCCCATCCGCCTGATCGTCCCCTTCCCGCCCGGCGGCGGCGTGGATCTCACCGCCCGTCTGCTGGCGGAACCCCTCGGCCAGGCGCTCGGCCAGACCATCGTCATCGAAAATCGCGGCGGCGCCGGCGGCGTGATCGGGGTGGAGGCGATGAGCCGCGCCGCCCCGGATGGCTACACCTTCAGCCTGGACGGCGCCGGCACCATCACCGCCGGCCCGCATCTCCGCCGCCTGTCCTATGACGCCATGGGGCTGGCGCATGTCTCGCTGCTGGTGCGCATGCCCTTCATCCTGGCGGTGCGCAACACCCTGCCGGCACGCAGCCTGGCGGAATTCCTGAAGCTGCCGGAGCTGCGCTGGGCCTCGGGCGGCATCGGCACCAGCCAGCACCTGACGGGCGAGCTGTTCCGGCAGATGTCCGGCATGGCAATGACCCACATCCCCTATCGCGGCACCGGCCCGGCGCTGAACGACCTCGCCGCCGGCATCGTGGACGCCTATTTCGGCGATCCCGCCACGCTGGGCGTGATCCGCGGCGGCCAGGCCCGCGCCATGGCGGTGACCTCGCCGGCGCGCTGGCCGCTGCTGCCGGAGGTACCCGCCGTGGCGGAGGCGCTGCCGGGCTATGCATCGGAGAATTGGTACGGCCTGGCCGGCCCCGCCGGCACGCCGCCGGAGATCGTCGCCCGGCTGAACGGCCTGATCCGCGATATCCTGGCGAACCCCGCCACGGCGAAGCGCTTCGACGAGGCGGGGCTGCATCCAGCGCCGATGAGCCTCGCCGAGTACCGCGCCTTTCTCGAGCGCAATTCCGCAACCTGGGCCCGCGTCGTGCAGGCCGGCAACATTCGGGTGGACAGCGATTGAGTACCGCACGCCTTGCTGTCGCGCCGCAGGCGCGCCTTGCCGTGGACATCGGCGGCACCTTCACCGACCTCGTGCTGGAACGCGGGGGGCAGAGCTGGTCCACCAAGATCCTGACGACGCCCGCCGCGCCGGAGCAGGCGGTGCTGGAAGGCACCGAGCGCATCCTCGGCCTTGCCGGCATCGCGCCCGGAGAGGTGGGGCTGGTGGTGCATGGCACCACGCTCGCCACCAATGCGCTGATCGAGCGCAAGGGGGCGCGGACCGGGCTCATCACCACCCAGGGCTTCCGCGATTCGGTGGAAATCGCCTGGGAGCACCGCTTCGAGCAGTACGACATCCATATGGAGCGGCCGGAGCCGCTGGTGCCGCGGCAATGGCGGCTCGGCGTGCCGGAGCGCGTGGCGGCAGATGGCGCCGTGCTGAAGCCGCTGGACGAGGCGGCGCTGCGCGCGGCGGCGGCGGAGCTGCAGGTGGCGGGCATCGAGGCGGTGGCGATCTGCTTCCTGCATAGCTTTACGAACGACGCGCATGAGAAGCGCGCAGCGGAGGTGCTGGCGGAGGTGTTGCCGGACGTCGCCATCTCCCTCTCCTCGGAGGTGGCGCCGGAGATCCGGGAATACGAACGGGCCTCCACCACCATCGCCAATGCCTATGTGCTGCCGCTGATGGATAGGTATCTCGGCCGGCTGGAAAGCGGGCTGCGGGAGGCGGGCATCCCCGCGCCGCTGCTGCTGATGATGTCCTCCGGCGGCGTCACCACGGTGGAGACGGCGCGGCGCTTTCCCGTGCGCCTGGTGGAGAGCGGGCCGGCGGGGGGCGCCATCCTCGCCCAGGCGGTGGCAGCGGAATGCGGCCTGGCACGCGCCGTCGCCTTCGACATGGGCGGCACCACGGCGAAGCTGACCCTGCTGGATGAGCTGGAATTGCAGCGCTCGCGGCAATTCGAGGTGGCGCGGGCGTATCGCTTCATCCAGGGCAGCGGGCTGCCGGTGCGCATCCCGGTGATCGAGCTGGTGGAGATCGGCGCCGGCGGCGGCTCCATTGCGCGGGTGGATGAGCTGGGGCGGATCCAGGTGGGGCCGGACAGCGCCGGCAGCGTGCCGGGGCCGGCGGCGTACGCGCGGGGCGGCACGGCGCCGACGGTGACGGATGCGGATACCGCGCTCGGGCGGCTGGATCCGGCGCGTTTTGCGGGTGGGACCATGACCCTGGACCGCGGGCTGGCGGAGCAGGCGCTGGCGCCGATCGCCAGGGCGCTCGGCAGCGATGCGGCGGGGGCGGCCTCCGGCATTGCCGAGATCGTGGACGAGACCATGGCCAGCGCCGCCCGCGTGCATGCGGTGGAGAATGGCAAGGACACCGCCGACCGCACGCTGATCGCCTTCGGCGGCGCGGCGCCGCTGCATGCGGCGCGGCTGGCGCGGAAGCTCGGCATGCGGCGGGTGGTGGTGCCGGTCGGCGCGGGCGTCGGCTCGGCGCATGGCTTCCTGCGCGCGCCCATCGGATATGAGGTGGTGCGGACGCGGCATATGCGGATCGACGCCTTCGACGCGGAAGCGGTCGGCGCACTCTTCGCCGCCATGCGGGCGGAGGCGGAAGCGGTGGTGCGCCTCGGCGCGCCGGGCGAGGCGCTGGTGGAAACGCGCACCGCGTATATGCGGTATCGCGGCCAGGGGCATGAGATCGCGGTGCCGGTGACGGAGCTCTCCGCCGATGCGCTGCGGGCGGGGTTCGATGCCGGGTACGCCGCGCTGTTCGGTCGTACCATTCCGCGGCTGGAGGTGGAGGCGCTGACCTGGACCCTGGCCCTGGCGACGCACCGCCCCCTGCCCTCCCCGGCGCCGGAGGTGCTGCCGGTACCGGCGGCGAAGCCGGTGGGATACCGCGCCGTGCTGGACCCGGCGAGCGGGGCGGTGGAGGAGGCGGCGGTGATGGAGCGCCTTTCCCTGAAGCCCGGCATGGAATTCTCCGGCCCTGCCCTGGTGGTGGAGGCGGAGACGACGACGGTGGTGCCGCGCGGCTTCCTCGCGCGGGTGAATGCGCTGGGGCAGTTGATCCTGGAGGATCTCTCGTGACCGCTCTGACGGAAATCCGCCTGCAGGTGATGTGGAACCGGCTGCTTTCCGTGGTGGAGGAGCAGGCGCGGGCGCTGGTGCGCACCGCCTTCTCCACCAGCGCGCGGGAGGCGGGGGATATCTCCGCCGGCGTGTTCGACCTGCAGGGGCAGATGCTGGCGCAGGCGGTGACGGGCACCCCAGGCCATGTGAACTCCATGGCGCGGAGCGTGGTGCATTTCCTGCGGGAATTCCCGCCGGAGACGATGAAGCCGGGCGACCACTTCATCACCAACGACCCGTGGAAGGGGACGGGGCATCTCTACGACATCGTCATCACCTCCCCGGCCTTCCACAAGGGAAAGCTGGTGGCGCTGTTCTCCTGCACCACGCATGTGGTGGATATCGGCGGCCTCGGGCAATCGCCCGATGGGCGGCAGGTGTTCCATGAAGGGCTGTTCATTCCCCTGCTGCCGCTGGTGCGGGAAGGCGTGTTCGACGAGAGCCTGATGCGCGTGGTCCGCGCCAATGTGCGGGAGCCGGTGCAGGTGGAGGGCGACATCCACGCCCTCGTCGCCTGCAACCAGGTGGGCGAGGCCAGGCTCTCCGCCATGATGGCGGAGCATGGGATCGCCGATCTCGACGAGCTGGGGACGCATATCATCGCGCGCTCCGCGGCCGGCATGGCGAAGGCGATCGGGGCGCTGCCGCAGGGCACCTGGCACGGGGCGATGCGGATCGACGGGTATGATTCGCCGATCGACCTGAAGGCGGCGGTGACGATCGCGGGGGACCATGTGGCGGTGGATTTCGCCGGGTCCTCGCCGGCCTCGATCTACGGGATCAACTGCCCGATCTGCTACACCGAGGCCTATACGGCCTTCGGCGTGAAATGCGTGGTGGCGCCGACCATCCCGAACAATGCCGGCACGCTGGACGCGGTGCGGGTGACGGCGCCGGAAGGGAGCATCGTCAACGCGCCCTTCCCGGCGGCGGTGAATGCGCGGTCCACCATCGGGCACATGCTGCCGGATGTGGTGTATGGCGCGCTGCACCAGTGCCTGCCCGGGCGGGTGCCGGCGGAGGGGACGAGCAATCTCTGGAACCTCAAGCTCGGCGCCGGGCATGGGATGACGGGGACCGGCGGGGGCGGCAACGCGCCGGTCTCCGCGCCCTTCATGGTGACGACCTTCCATTCCGGCGGGGCCGGGGCGCGGCCGCGGCAGGATGGGCTTTCGGCGACGCCCTTCCCCTCCGGCGTCCGTAACGTGCCGGTGGAGATCACGGAGACCATCGCGCCGGTGGTGATCTGGACCAAGGAATACCGGCCAGATAGCGGCGGGGCGGGGCAGTTCCGCGGGGGCCTCGGCCAGGTGATGGAGGTGGAGCACCGGCATGGCGCGCCCTTCGGCATCTTCGCCACCTTCGAGCGGGTGCATTACCCGGCGCGGGGACGCGAAGGCGGGGCGGCGGGGGCGAAGGGCAGGCTCTCGCTGGCCAATGGGACGGAGATGAAGGGCAAGGGGTTCCAGGTGATCCCGGCCGGGGAAAGGCTGGTGGTGGAGATGCCGGGGGGCGGAGGGTATGGCGAGGCCCGCCAGCGGGACCGGGCGGCGGTGGCGCGCGATGTGGAGCGCGGGCTGGTGACGCCGGAGGGGGCGAAGAGCTACGGCGGATGAGGCCGCCCTCCGCCCGGGATGGCGGGGGTGGGACGAATGCCCGGACGGCGGAAGGGCCGGATGCGGGGGTGTGGGACTATTTTCCCGGCGGGGGCGGGGCGGCCGGCCGGGGAGGCAGGCGCCGGGCCCGGGCGCGGCGGGCGAGGCGGCAGGCCCAGTACTCCATCGCCTTGAGGAGGCGGGGGCAGCGGGGATCGATCAGCGCCTCCGGCAGGCGGGACCAGACGCCTTCATGCGCCAGGCGGCGGAAATGCCTGGCGACGCTGAGGGGCTGGGCGCCGTGGTGGCGGGGAAGGCGCGTCCAGGGCGTATCCGTCACGCAGGCGAAGAGCATCGCCTCGAACCCCTCCCGCCGGGATTCGGTGAGGGGGCGGCCGGGGGCGGTGGCGTCCGGATCCGTATGGGGGAAATGGGGGGCGAGGACGGCCCATTCCTCATCGGTGAGCGGGGTGTAGGGGCGGCGGGGGGTGAAGTGGCGCATGGGGGGCTCCTCATGCGCCTTGTAGGGTATTTTCCCAAGTTTTAAGGATTATATTCCTATGCTCTTCGCTGCGGATGTCGCCTCTGCGCCGATATCCCCACCGTCCGACAGGATCCGCGCTACATGGGAAACGAAGTCCGCTTTTGGCCGGAAGCAGACTGACCGCTTCCGGGCGGCTCCTGGCAAGGCTGACCTCGTAGACCACCAAGCATTTTGGCCTCTCTACCGGCCCAACGCTGTCCTTGGCGCGTTCTGCTCGACGCTCGTGCCCCTTCGGAGCCAAGGATCACTGCCGATATGCCAAGCCCGACACCGATCGTGCCGCCACCCAAACCGGACAGCCTCAGCACCTCCCTCAGGCGTAACATCCAGGCCCTGGAGAACCGACGCCGCAAGGAAGCTGCGGTCGCAACCCGCGAGGAGCGGATCGCCGAGGCCATCACCCGCTTCACCGGCAGTATGATCTTCGTCTACATCCACCTCGCCCTTTACGGCGCATGGATCCTGGTGAACCTCGGGCTCATCCCGGGTGTACCCAAGTTCGACCCATCTTTCGTGGTGCTTGCGATGGAGGCCTCGGTAGAGGCCATCTTTCTCTCCACCTTCGTACTCATCAGCCAGAACCGCATGGCCGCCGCGGCCGATAAGCGCGCCGATTTAGACCTCCAGATCAGCCTCTTGACGGAGCATGAGCTGACCAAACTGTCCGAGCTTGTCGTCGCCATTGCCGAGCGTCTGGACATTCGGGCGGGTGCCAACCCCGAGTTGCGGGAGGTGCAGCAGGACGTCGCCCCGGAAGCCGTACTGGATGAGATCGAAGCGCGGCAGCAAAGGACTGAGGGTCGCTGACAGGACATGACCGCCTTCGTCCATCTCTGTTCAACTGAATGCCACAAGATCACCGCCGCTTTCGGGAAGTTAACCGCAGCACGCCGATGATCGACATGGGCGCGGAGCGGACATCAGCCTCGCCTGTGTCTACGGCTGCTATCCACCCCTGGGCTCGGCGAACCCGCTCCAGCCCTTTGTTTGATCGCATTTTCCGAGTCGTCCGGCGATTCCGCCGGACTTGAAAATGCTCTAGATACTGCGAATCTCGCGATCGCTGCAGATGTCCGCACGCTGAGGGGTTGGGCCCAAACTCACACCGGGGTCCGGGGAGGGGTCCCCTCCCCGGCAGGGAGCGAACGCATGCGTTCGATGGGGGCAGCGCCCCCTGCCCTGCCCAGCCCCAACACCCCCCTCACCCGTGCCGGTGGATGATGTCCAGCACGTCCTCCGCGTAGCGCTCCAGCTTGCTGCGGCCGACGCCCGCCACCATGGCCAGTTCCTCGGCGTCCTGCGGCCGGCGCTCGGCGATGGCGGCCAGGGTTTCATTGTGGAAGATGATGTAGGCGGGCACGCCTTGCGTCTCCGCCTCCTGCTTCCGCCAGGCGCGCAGCGCCTCGAAGAGCGGGTCGCCGGCCATGGCGGGCTGGGTGGCGCGGGCGCGGTCGCGCGGCGCGGCGGCCACCAGGGTTTCGGCGCGGAGCATGACGCGCTGCTCGCCCCTCAGGATGGGGCGGGCGGCGTCGGTCGGCACCAGCTCGCCATGGTTCTCCACCGCCACGTCCAGCGCACCGAGCGCGACGAGCTGCCGCGCCACGCCGCGCCAGGCGCTCTCCGAGAGGTCCTTGCCGACGCCGAAGGTGGGCAGGCGGTCATGGGCGAATTGCGCCACCTTCTCCGTGCTGCGGCCGCGCAGCACGTCCACCAGGTGGCCGAGGCCGAAGCGGCGGCCGGTCCGCAGCACGGCGGAGAGCAGCTTCTGCGCGGCGACGGTGCCGTCGAAGAGGTGGGGCGGGGTGCGGCAGGCGTCGCAGGCGCCGCAATCCTCCGCCCTGTCCTCGCCGAAGCAGCGCAGCAGGATGCGGCGGCGGCAGGTGGCGCTCTCGGCGATGGAGACCATGGCGTCCAGCCGGGCGCGCTCGATGCGCTTCTGCTCCTCGGGCGCCGGGCTTTCGGCGATGCGGTGGCGGGCGAGGGCGATGTCGCCGGCGCCGTAGAGCAGCAGGGCGCGGGCGGGCAGGCCGTCCCGCCCGGCGCGGCCGATCTCCTGGTACCAGCTCTCCGGGGAGCGGGGCAGGTCGAGATGCGCTACCCAGCGGACGTCCGGGCGGTCGATGCCCATGCCGAAGGCGATGGTCGCGGCCATGATGACGGCGTCGCCGCGGGCGAAGCGGCGATGGGCGTCGCGCTTGGCCTCCGGCGGCAGGCCGGCATGGAAGCAGAGGGCGTCGTGGCCGTCGGCGCGCAGCCATTCCGCGGTGGCCTCGGTCTTCGCCCGGCTGCCGCAATAGACGATGCCGGCGCCGGTGCCGTCGGAGGCCTGCTTGATGAAGGCGCGGAGCTGGGCGCGTTCCTGCTCCCGCGGGGCGGCGGTGATGAAGATGTTCGGGCGGTCGAAGCCGCCGCGGAAGACGGGGCTTGCGGTCAGGCCGAGCTGGGCGCGGATGTCCTCGACGGTGCGGGGGTCGGCGGTGGCGGTGAGGGCGAGGCGGGGGACGTTGGGGAAGCGTTCGGCGAGGAGGCCGAGGCCACGGTATTCCGGGCGGAAATGGTGGCCCCATTGGGAGACGCAATGCGCCTCGTCGATGGCGAAGAGGGCGAGGGGGCGGCGGGCGAGGAAGTCCAGCGTGCCGTCGAGGGTGAGGCGCTCCGGCGAGATGTAGAGCAGCTTGACGGCGCCGCGGGCGAGGTCGCGCTTCACCTCGCGGGCCTCGTCCTCCGGCAGGTCGGAGTGGAGGGCGGCGGCGGCGATGCCCTGCTGGCGCAGCGCCGCCACCTGGTCCTCCATCAGGGCGATGAGGGGGGAGACGACGATTCCGAGGCCGGGGCGGCACAAAGCCGGCACCTGGAAGCAGAGCGACTTGCCGCCGCCCGTCGGCATGAGGACGAGGCCGGAGCCGCCGGCCATGACATGCGCCACGATCTCCGCCTGGCGGCCGCGGAAGCCGGCATGGCCGAAGACGCGGTGGAGGACGGCTTCGGGGGTGTCCTCGGCGGCCGGAGGCTCCAGGAGGTCTGACATGGGGCGGGTGCAGCCGGGGGGATCAGGGGCCGAACACAATCTCCACCCGGCGGGCCTCCATGGCCATCAGCTCGAAGGGCACGGCGCCGCGCGGCTCGATGCGGATGCGGCCCTGCCCCACGCCGGCCTGGACCAGCGCGTCGGCCACCTGGCGGGCGCGGGTCTCGGACAGGGTGCGGTTGTAGCTGGCCGTGCCGGTGTCCGGTGCGGCGAAGCCGCGGATGATGACCGGGCTCAGCGGCCGCGCCCTGGCCCGCTCCGCCACCTGGGCGATCACCTGGCGCGCCTCGTCGTCAAGGGCGGCGCTGTCTTCGGTGAAGAAGACGACCGCGGGGTGCCGGCGTTCCGCCTCGGTGGCGCAGGCCGAAAGGGCGGCGAGGGCCAGGAAGGCGGGAAGGACTCGTCTCTGCATGGTGCCCAATGGGGCATGCGGGGATGCGCCGGGTCAACCTCGCGCTGCGGCTGGCGGGTGGGATTACTCGGCGGTGATGCCGGCGCGGTGCACCAGGGCGCCCCAGCGCTGCTGTTCCCGGGCGATGAAGGCGCCGAATTCGGCAGGGCTGGCGCTGGCCAGGGCGAGGGTGGCGGAGGTGGCGAAACGGTCGCGGATCTCCGGCCGGGCCAGCAGGGTGGCGAGGATGCCGTGCCAGCGCGGCGCGATCTCCGCCGGGGCGGCGGCGGGGAGGAGCAGGCCCTGCCAGGAGCTGGCGATGAATTCCGGGAAGCCGCTTTCCGCCATGGTGGGGGTGCGGGGCAGGCCCGGGGCGCGGGCGGCGGTGGTGACGGCGAGCGCCTTGAGCCGGCCGGCCTGGATCTGGCCGAGGGCGGAGGAGAGGGTGACGAAGAGGCAGTGGACATCGCCGGCGACCGCCGCCGTTACCGCCGGGCCGGCGCCGCCGGGATAGGGGACGTGCACCATGTCGAGCCGGCCGGCCTGCTCGCGCAGCAGCTCCATCTCCAGCCGGTTCAGGCTGCCGGCGCCGGGGGAGCCGTAATTCACCTGGCCGGGATGGGTGCGGGCATAGGCCAGCAGCTCCGCCACGGTGAAGAAGGGGGCGGCGGGGTGGGCGACCAGCGCATCCGGCGTTTCCGAGACCAGGGAGATGGCGGCGAAATCCGTCTGCGGCCGGGTGCGGATGGTGCGGGCGAAGACGGCCGGGTTGACCGCCAGGGTGCCGACATTGGCGAGGAAGAGGGTGTAGCCATCCGGCGTGGCGCGGGCGGCGGCCTCCATGCCGACATTGCCGGCGGCGCCGGGGCGGTTCTCGATGATGACGGGCTGGCCGAGCGCCTCGGCGAGGTGGGGCTGGAGGATGCGGGCGGCGAGATCGGTGGCGCCGCCGGGGGCGAAGGGGATGAGGAGGCGGATGGGGCGGTCGGGGTAGGAGGCGGCGCGGCCGGGGCGGGGGGTGGCGGTTGTGGAGAGCGCGGCGGTGGCCAGAAGCGCCCGCCTGGTGGCGGCGGCGTGGGGCATGGGCGTCCTCCTCCGATCCTTCGTTGGGCGGGAGGCTAGAGCAGATCGCCGGAGGGTGGAATCGCCCGGAGGCGTGAATCTGCTCTACCATCAATAAGATAGAGCGTCTTCACGCTGCGCAGTCAGCGTGAAGACGCTCTAGAGCGGTTGGGTGAAGGCGCGGCAAGGGAAACGGGCCTTGTCCCCGCCACGCGCCGCCCGGTCGGCACGCGCCAATCGGCGATTGCCATGGCATGAGGCGGTTGGCACCTTCGCTGGCCCGTGCAACCCGGTTCATCAACGCGACCGACGCACGCAAGGGAGGCGCAATGCGCGACGCCGACAAGATCCGGGCCATGCTCGTCGCATGGGCCGAGGCCGTGGCCGCGGGCGATCGCGCCGGCATTCTCGCCGACCACGCTCGCGATGTGCTGATGTTCGACTTTCCGAACACCGTGAAGGGCATCGACGCCTATGATCGGACCTGGGATTTCTTCGATGCTTCGCGCCGCAGCGAGGTGACCTTCCGGCCGGGCGACATTCAGGCCGTGGCGGGGAGCGAGGTTGCTTTCGCCAGTTGCGAGATTCACTGTGCAGGCACCACCGCCGATCCGATCGATTTCCGCCTGACGATGGGGTTCTGCAAGGAAGCCGGCCGTTGGGTGATCGTGCATGAGCACCATTCGATGCCGACCACGGAGGAGGTGCTGATCGGCCCGGACGTCGCATAGGCCTGCCCGCCGGCCTCCCTACCCCCGCCGCAGCACCAGCATCCCGCCCCCCGCCAGCAACCCCCAGAACGCCCCGGAAATCCCCGCCACCGTCAGGCCGGAGGCCGTCACCAGGAAGCAGATCACCGCCGCCTCCCTGCCCTCCGGCGCCGCCAGCGCCCCTTGCAGCGCCGCGCCGAAGGCCCCCAGCAGCGCCAGCCCCGCCACCGCCTGGATTAGGATGGGCGGCGCCGCGTCGACGAAGGCCGTCGCCGTGCCGGCCAGCAGCCCGAACCCGACATAGACCGCCCCGGCCACCACCGCCGCCTGCCAGCGCCGCGCCGGGTCCGGCTCCGCCTCCGGGCTGGCGCAGAGCGCCGCGGTGATGGCGGCGAGGTTCACCGCATGCCCGCCCAGCGGCGCCCCCAGCAGGGTGAACGCCCCCGTCACGGTGAACAAAGGCCCCGGCGCCGGCCGGTAGCCATTGGCGTTCAGCACCGCCATGCCGGGGATGTTCTGGGAGGCCATGGTCACCAGGAACAGGGGCAGCGCGATCCCGAGCATCGCCGAGGGCGAGAAGGCCGGCCATACCCAGACCGGCGCCGGCCCCGCCGCCGCCAGCAGCCCGGGCGGCAGCGCCACCGTCGCGCCGATCAGGACCAGCGCCGCCAGCACCGCGGCCGGCACCGCCAGCAGCCGGTTCAGCCGCCCCACCAGCGCCCAGGCGGCGAAGATCGCCAGCCCCATCGCCGGCGCCTCCGCCACCGCGCGCACCGGCGCCAGGCAGAGGCCCAGCAGCACCCCCGCCAGCATGGCATTCGCCAGCGGCGGCGGGATGGAAGCCACCGCCCGGCCCAAGGGCTTCCACAACCCCGCCGCCACGATCAGCGCGCCGGTCAGCAGGAAGGCCCCCACCGCCTCGGCAAAGCCGCCCGAAGGCGCCGCGGAGGCCGCCAGCAGCGCCGCCCCCGGCGTGGACCAGGCGATGCTGATGGGCATCCGCCGCCAGAGGCTCAGCAGCATGCCGCACAGCCCCATGGCGATGGAAAGCGCCATCAGGCCGGAGGCCGCCTGGGCCGGGCTGGCGCCCATCGCCTGCAGCCCCTGCAGCACCACGGCGAAGGAAGACGCGAAGCCGACGAACCCCGCCAACAGCCCGGCCGCCAAGGCGGGCGCCGAAATCCGCATCCCCTGTCACCCCATCCCCTGCGGCGGGGCGCGGCATAGCCCCGGCGGGCGGCGCTGCCTACCCCGCCAGCGTCAGCCCCGGCCCACACCTCAGCCACGGCACCGAAGCCCCCGCGGCGGACACCGCATCCTTGAGAAGGATGGCATCCGGTCCGCCAGGGCCGGCCCTCCGCTGCGCAGCAGCGAAGCTCCTGCGGCGGAGCGCCCCCAAGGACGCCGCCTGTTCCGCCAGCGTCGGCCCTCCCCGCCTCTCCTGCGGCGGCGGCCGCATCCCCCAAGGGCGGCGCCCGTCCCGTCAGCGCCCGCCTCCGCGCACCGCCCGTGGCGGAGGCCGCATCCCCCAGGGTGCCGTCTGCTCCGCCAGCGCAGCCTCCGCGGCCCGGCAACGGCCCCCCCGCGCCGGGGGCCGCATGCCCGGGGCGCCGCGCGCCTACCGCGCCAGCGTCAGCCCCAGCCCAACCCCCTGCGGCACGGCGACAAAGCCGCCCTCCGGCGCCAAAGCCGGATAGGGCGGCCTGGCGAGGTCGGCGAAATAGATCTCGATCGGCTGCTCCTGCTCCGCCGCCGCCAGGTAGTGCAGCGTCGCCGCCAGGCCGGGGCCGAAATAGGGGCTGTGCGGCACCAGGGCGACGCCGCGCCGCCGCGCCTCCGCCGCCACGGCGAGCAGGCCGGTGAGGCCGATCTTGGTGACGCTGGGCTGCACCACATCCACCGCGCCGGCCGCCAGCATGTTGGCGATGTCGCCGGGCGAGCCGAGGCATTCGCCGGCGGAGACCGGGGTGTGGCCGGCGGCGCGCACCGCGGCGATGCCGGCAAAGTCCTCGGGCGGCCAGATCGGCTCCTCCACCCAGCCGATGTTCCAGCCCTTGACCGCCTGGCAGAAGGCGACGGCCTCGGGGATGCTCGGCCAGGCGCAGTTGATGTCGAGCATCAGCGGGATCTCGGCGGGCGCGGCGCGGCGGGCGGCCTCGATGCAGGCGAGGTCCACCTCATGCAGCTTGATGTGGCGGTAGCCGCGCGCCACCGCCTTCTCGGCGTTGGCCGCGACCAGTGCCGGCACGCCGTAGCGCAGCAGGCTGGCATAGGCCGGCACGCGGTCCCGCTTCGCGCCGCCCAGCAGCGCGTGCAGCGGCTTGCCGGCGAGCTGGGCGGCAAGGTCCCAGAGGGCGATGTCGAGGCCGGCGAGAGCGAAGGTGACGGGGCCGTTGCGGCCGAAATTGTGGAAGCGGCGGTGCAGCTTCGTCATCAGGGCGGGGATGTCGTCCGCCGCCTCGCCGAGGCAGGCGGGCGCGATGAGCCGCTCCAGCGCCTCCTTGGTCGTGCCGACCAGGGTGAAGCCGAAGCCCTCGCCGAGGCCGGTGAGGCCGGCATCGGTCGTCACCTCCACCAGCAGCGTGTCCATGGCCCGGAGGTGGAGGTTGCCGCCGGGGCCGGCGGGGTTGCCGTAGTCGAACGGCGTGCTGTGGATGCGGCCGGTGACGGCGGTGATGCGCATGGTCTTCGTCCCTTCCCTCCCCGCCAGTCTTGCAGGGCGGTGCCAGCGGGGAAAGTGGTGGGGAAAGTGGGACGGAAGGGGCCGGGCCGGCGGCTTCACGATGGGGCGAAGCGCAACCCGCTGCTGCCCGGGGTGCCGGGCTTCGCCGAGGCCGGGCTGCCTGGGGCGGCGACGGATAACTGGCACGGCTTCGTCGCGCCCGCGCGGACGCCGCCGGCAGCGATGGCCAGGCGGCATGCTGCCATCCACGCGGCGCTCTCCGAGCCGGAGACGGTGGGGCTGCTGCTGGCGCAGGGGGGCCATCGCCCGGCCGCAGAGCCCGCAGGAATTCGCCGCCTTCCTGAAGAGCGAGGGCGAGCGCTGGGGCGAGGTGATCCGCCGCGCCGACACCAGGCCGGACTGACCGCGCCCGGCGGGGACCGGAGGCCGGGGCGGCGGCCCCGGCTTCCAGCCGCGGGCGCGGCAGGGTAGGAGGAGCGTAACGACAACAGCGGCGAGGAGGAAAGGTCGATGCGTCGGATCCTGCTGGGGGCCCTGCTGGCGCTGCCCGCATCGCTGCCCGTATCGCTGCCCTCTGGGGCGCCTGCCCGGGCGCAGGAGGCCTTCCCCACCAAGCCGATCCGGCTGGTGGTGCCCTTCGCGACCGGCGGGCCGAGCGATATCGTCGCCCGCGTGCTGGCGCCGAAGATGACTGTAGTGCTCGGCCAGGCGGTGGTGGTGGAGGCCAGGCCCGGCGCCGGCGGCGTCACCGGGATGGATGCGGTGGCGAAGGCGGCGCCGGATGGCCACACCATCGGCCTCGGCAGCGCGGGCGGGCTGGCCATCTCGCCCAGCCTGCAGCCCAGCATGCCCTATGTGGTGGCGCGGGATTTCGCGCCGCTCAGCCTCGCCGTCATCGTGAACGAGCCGCTGGTGGTGCCGGCCAGCATGCCCTGGCGCAACCTGGGCGAGCTGCTGGCGGATGCCAGGGCGCGGCCGGGGGCGCTGAATTACGGCTCCACCGGGCCGGGCAGCATGCCGCATCTGGCGGGGGAGCTGATCAAGCTGACCGCCAATGTGGACATTACCCATGTGCCCTATCGCGGCGGCGCCCCGCTCTCGACCGCGCTGGTGGCGGGCGAGGTGCAGATCGGCTTCGCCGACCTCCCGATCCTGCTGCCGCATATCCGCGCCGGCACCATGCGGGCGCTGGCGATCGGCAGCGCCCAGCGCTACCCGCTGCTGCCGGAGGTGCCGACCTTCGCCGAGGCCGGGCTGCAAGGGGTGACGGCGGATAATTGGCATGGCTTCGTCGCCCCGGCGCGGACCCCGGCGCCGGTGCTGGCGGCGCTGCACCGGGCGGTGCAGGCGGCGCTGACCGATCCCGAGAATGTCCGGCTGCTGAATGAGCAGGGGGCCATTCCCTCGCCGCAGAGCCAGGAGGAATTCGCCAGCTTCATCGCCCGGGAAACCGAGCGCTGGGGCGAGGTGATCCGCCGGGCCGGGGTCAAGCCGGACTGATTGCTCCCCCGACGTCGCTCCGCGCCGTCGTGGCCCCGGGTTTTATCCCCATGAAGCCGCTGCGCGCCTTCATGGGGGGCCCCGGATCTCGCCCCGGGCGGGCGCCGCGCGCCGCCGCGAGGCCCGTTTGGGCCTGGGGACAGGCGCCTCGCACAGCCCGCCGCGGCAAAGCCGCGACGGGGCAACGGAGGGCGGGGTTTCGGCGCCGGGACAGCAGGACGGGCTTGCGGTGGGGGGCTGGGGCTGCTCAAACGCGCGGCCCATGACTCCCGTGCTCGGTGTCGATTTCGGCACCACCAACAGTGTGGTGGCGCTGCGTGATGCCGCCGGCCGCCTGACGACCGCCCGCTTCGCCCTCGGCGCCGAAAGCTTCGAGGTGTTCCGCAGCGTGCTCTGCTTCTGGACCGAGGCCGGGCGGCGGCGCCATGCCGCCGGCCCGGCGGCGATCGAGGCCTATCTGGAGGATCCGCTGGCCTGCCGGCTGATCATGTCCATGAAGTCCTACCTGGCGCAGCGGAGCTTCGGCGAGACGCGGATCGCCGGGCAAAGCTGGCGGCTGGAAGGGCTGATCGGCCTGTTCCTGCGGGCGCTGCTGGGCAGCCGCGAGGGCCAGGTGGTGGCCGGGCGGCCGGTGCGCTTCGCCGGCGATGCGCCGGACGAGGCGCTGGCGGAGACGCGGCTGCGCGCCGCCTATGCCGAGGCCGGCTTCCCCGAACTGCGCTTCGCGCTAGAGCCGGAGGCGGCCGGCCACCGCTTCGCCGCGACGCTCGATGGGCCGGCGACGGTGCTTGTTGGGGATTTCGGCGGCGGCACCAGCGACTTCTCCGTGCTGCGCTTCGAGCCGGGGGCGCGGGCGGTGGCGCTGGGCCATGCCGGCATCGGCATCGCCGGCGATGATTTCGACTACCGCATCATCGACCATGTCGTCTCGCCCCTGCTGGGCAAGGGCAGCCTGTACGGGGTGATGGGCAGTAAGCGGATGCCGGTGCCGGCCGGCTGGTACACCGGCTTCGCCCGCTGGCACCGGCTTTCCCTGATGCGGGCGCCCAAGGTGCTGGCCGACATCGAGGCGGTGGCGCGCACCGCGGAGGCGCCGGAGCAGCTCCGCCACCTGATCCGGCTGGTGGAGGAGGAGGCGGGCTATGCCCTGTACCGCGCCGTCTCCGGCGTGAAGGCGGCGCTCTCCGGCGCCGAGCGCGCGGTGCTGCGCTTCCGGCACGAAGGCTTCGTGGTGGCGGCGGAGGTGGCGCGGGCGGATTTCGAGGCCTGGATCGCGCCGGAACTCACGAAGATCGCCGCCACGGTGGAGGCGGCGCTGGCGGATGCCGGGCTGGGCGCGGCGGCGGTGGACCGGGTGTTCCTCACCGGCGGCACCTCCCTGGTGCCCGCCGTGCGGCGCATTTTTGCGAGTCGCTTCGGCGCCGGGAAGCTGGCGGGCGGTGGGGAATTCGTCTCGGTGGCGGAGGGGCTGGCGCTGATGGGGGGCTAGTGTCCCGATTCCGAACACTAGAGCGGTTTCACCTCGCCTATGCTCGGCGAACCCGCTCTGGTCCTTTAGTTTGGCCGCATTTTCCGACGCGTCCGGCGATTCCGCCGGACTTGAAAATGCTCCAGGCCGGCTGCAGCCTTTTGCTGCAAGGCTTCCAACGGGGTTGGACATGCTGCGTCCAACCGGCCATGGGGCGTGGCCTTCGAGGAGGGAGCGCGACGTGAAGCGCCCCAGGACGCCACGCGCTCCTCGATCCTACGGCCCGGCGCTGCGGGCGATCGGCGCGACGAACTGCGCCTCCGTGTCCCAGGGGAAGAGGATCCAGGTGTCCTGCGACACCTCCGTGATGAAGGTATCCACCAGCGGCCGCCCGGCCGGCTTGGCATAGACCGTGGCGAAATGCGCCCTCGGCAGCAGGGCGCGCACCACCCGGGCGGTGGTGCCGGTATCCACCAGGTCGTCCACCAGCAGCCAGCCCTCGCCATCCCCGGCGGCGGCGGGCGGCTTCACCACCGCCGGCGTGCCGCGCACCTCCTCGTCATAGGTGACGACGGAGACGGTCTCGATCAGCCGGCATTCCAGCTCCCGCGCCACAATCGCGGCAGGGATCAGCCCGCCGCGGGTGATCGCCACCACGCCTTTCAGCCGGCCCAGCCCCATCAGCCGCCAGGCCAGCGCCTTGCTGTCCCGGTGGAGCTGGTCCCAGCTCACGGCGTAGTAGCGCGGGGCGGGGGCGGCGCCCGCCATCAGAACATCCGCCCGCCGAGCGGCACAGGAATATCCGGCCGCAGCAGGACCACGGCGCCGTTCTCGTCCGGCACACCCAGCACCAGCGCCTCGGAGAGGAAGGGGCCGATCTGCCGCGGCGGGAAATTCACCACCGCCACCACCTGCCGCCCGATCAGCCGGTCCGGCGCGTAATGCACGGTGATCTGCGCCGAGCTGCGCTTGACGCCGAGCGGGGGGCCGAAATCCACCCAGAGCTTGATGGCGGGCTTCCGCGCCTCCGGGAAGGGCTGGGCGTCGACGATGGTACCGACGCGGATGTCGATCTTCTCGAAGTCGGAATAGGCGATGGGGTCTGCCATGGGTTGGGCATAGCGCGGCCGGGGGGATGGCGGGAAGGGCGCTGGGGGGTCCGCACGCCCATGTCCTCGCGCGTCCGTCCGCGCCGGCGGTCCGCCCTCGCCCGGCCCTTCCCCGCCGGCGGAGGGAGTGCGCGTCCCCCCTCCCCCGCCCGGCAAGGCTGGGTTGGGAGAGCACCGGCCGGTGGGGCGCCAGCCGCTGGGGACATACCGCGGCCGGTGGGATGTGCCGGCCGGTGGGGCTGCGCCGCCGGTGGGGGCGGCGGCGGGGGTGCGGCCGGGGGCCGGTGAGCGCCCCCAGCAAGGCCAGCCCCGGGTTGCCGTCCCCCCGCCGCCATGCAAAGCCTGCCGGACCATCCCGCCCGACGACCGACGAAAGACCCGCCCATGCAGCGCGATTTCCACGCCCCCGGCCGCAGCGCCGTCTATGCCACCGGCGGCATGGCCGCGACCTCCATGCCCATCGCCACGCTGACGGCGGTGGAGGTGCTGAAAGCCGGCGGCAACGCGCTGGACGCCGCCATCGCCGCCGTCGCCGTGCTCGGGGTGGTGGAGCCGCAGAGCACCGGCATCGGCGGCGATTGCTTCTGCCTCTACGCCCCCGCCGGGGCCAGCAAGCCCATCGCGCTGAATGGCAGCGGCCGGGCGCCGGCGTCGGCGACGCCGGAGGCGCTGCGCGCCCGCCAGGTCAGCACGCTGACCAACACCTCCCCGCATGTCGTCACCGTGCCTGGCGCCATCTCCGCCTGGGAGAAGCTGAACAAGACCCATGGCCGCAAGCCGCTGGGGGAGCTGCTGCAGCCCGCCATCCGTTGCGCCGAGCAGGGCTTCCCGGTGCATCCCCGCGTCGCGCTGGACTGGGCCATGGCCGCCGGCAAGCTGCGCGGCAACGCCGCTTCCGCCCGCCGCTTCCTGGTGGAGGGCGAGGCGCCCCAGGCCGGGCACATCTTCAGGCAGCCGGAGCTGGGCAAGACGCTGCGCGCCATCGCCGAGCGCGGCGCCAAGGCCTTCTACGAGGGCGAGATCGCCGCCGACATGGTCGCCACGCTGAACGCCCTCGGCGGGCTGCACACCGAGGAAGACTTCGCCCGCGGCCAGCATGTGGCGGAGTTCGTCGAGCCGATCAGCATCGACTGGCGTGGCATGACGGTGTTCCAGTGCCCGCCCAACGGCTCCGGCCTGCATGTGCTGCAGATCCTCGGCATCCTCGGCGGCTTCGCGACGCCGGAGCAGGGGCCGCTGAGCGCCGAGCGCTACCACCGCCATATCGAGGCGGCGCGGCTGGTCTATCGCGACCGCGACGCCTTCCTCGCCGACCCCTCCCAGGTCGATGTGCCGGTGGCGAAGCTGACCGACCCGGCCTACCTCGCCGCGCTGCGCGGCCTCATCAGCGACGACCGCGCGATGAAGACGCTGCCGCCGGCCGGCACTTCGGACCTCGCGAAGCACAAGGACACGGTCTATCTCTGCGTGGTGGACGGCGAGGGCAATGCCTGCTCCTTCATCAACTCCCTGTTCGAGAGCTTCGGCTCCGGCATCCTCGCCGAGAAGTCGGGCGTCATGCTGCACAATCGCGGCTTCGGCTTCCGGCTGCAGGAGGGCCATGTGAATTGCATCGGGCCGGACAAGCGGCCGCTGCACACCATCATCCCCGGCATGGTCATGCAGGGCGGCCAGTGCATCATGCCCTATGGCGTGATGGGCGGGCATTTCCAGCCCATGGGGCAGACGCTGTTCCTGGCCAACCACTTCGAATTCGGCCTGGATGTGCAGGCGGCGATCGACCTGCCGCGGCTTTTCCCCTCGCCCAGCAAGGGCGTGGTGGAGGTGGAGAAGGGCATCCCGAATGCGGTGCTCGATCGGCTGACGCGGCTGGGGCATGAGGTGGCGCTGATCGAGCGGCCGCATGGCGGCGGCCAGGCCATCCTCATGGACCGCAAGGCGGGCGTGCTCATCGGCGGCAGCGATCCGCGCAAGGATGGCTGCGCGCTGGGCTACTAAAATCCCCACGACGTTGCTGCGCAACGCCGCGGGGGCCCCCTTATTCCCCAGGACGCCGCTGCGCGGCGTCCTGGGGGCCCCGGAGGCGCTCATAACCGGCGCTTCGGCACAGCCTGTCGCGGCAGAGCCGCGACAGGCACCGGGCGGCGAGGTTCAGGCATGGTCGGCCAAGCGGATATGGCCGTCGCGTTCGGAGGGGCCGTCAATGCGCGCGCTGAAGGCCGACATCACCACCCTGGCGCTGGATGCCATCGTCACCGCGGCGAATAGCGGGCTCCGCGGCGGCGGCGGCGTCGATGGAGCAGTGCATCGGGCGGCGGGACCGCGTTTGCTGGAAGCCTGCCAGGCCCTGGGCGGCTGCCCCACGGGCGAGGCCCGCCTCACCCCGGGCTTCGGCCTGCCGGCGCGCCATGTCATCCATGCGGTGGGGCCGGTCTGGCGGGGCGGCACGGCCGAGGAGGCGGCGCTGCTCGCCGGCTGCTACCGCGCCTCGCTGGGGCTGCTGCGCCAGGCGGGCGGGGTCTCCATCGCCTTCCCCGCCATCTCCACCGGCATCTACGGCTACCCGGCGGAGCAGGCCTGCCGCATCGCCGTCGCCACCTGCCGGGAGGCGGGCGCCGGGCTCGACATCCTCTTCGCCTGCTTCGACGACCGCACGCTCTCCCTCTATCTGAAGGAACTCGGCGCATGACCGAACCCTGCGACCTCACCGCGCTGGAGGCGCGCCGCCTGATCGGGCGCAAATCGCTCTCGCCGGTGGAGCTGCTGGAAAGCTGCCTCGCCCGCACCGCAGCCACCAACCCCAAGCTCAACGCCATGGTGGCGCTGGACACCGAGCGCGCCCGGGCCGCGGCGCAGCAGGCGGAAGCGGCGGTGATGGCAGGCGGGGAGCTCGGCCTGCTGCACGGGCTGCCGGTCGGCATCAAGGATCTGGAGGAGACCGAGGGGTTGCGGACCACCTATGGCAGCCCGATCTTCGCCGACCACGTCCCGGCCGCGGATGCCGGGGCGGTGGCGCGCATCCGGGCGGCCGGCGGCATCGTGTTCGGCAAGACGAACACGCCGGAATTCGGCCTCGGCGCCAATACCCGCAACCGGGTCTATGGCGCGACGGGCAATCCCTTCGACAACACCCGCTCCGCCGCCGGCTCCTCCGGCGGCTCGGCCGCGGCGCTGGCGGTGGGCATGGCGCCGCTCTGCTCCGGCTCCGACACCGGCGGCTCGCTGCGCAACCCGGCCGCCTTCTGCGGCATCCTCGGCTACCGCCCGAGCCCCGGCCTGGTGGCGAACGAGAAGCGGGCGCATGGCTGGACACCCCTTTCGGTGCTGGGGCCGATGGCGCGCAACGTGCCGGATGCCTGCCTGCTGCTCGCCGCCATGGCCTCCGACGATGCGCGCGACCCGCTGGCCTATACGCTGCACGCCCGCCCGGTGCGCGGCGAGCCGGCGCTGTTCCACCCGCCGCGCGGCATCGACCTCGCCACGCTGAAGCTCGCCTTCTCTGAGGATCTCGGCGAGGCGCCGACCGAGGGCATCGTCCGCCGCGCCTTCCAACGGCGGGTCGCCGCCATCTCGCCGCTCTTCCGTGCGGCCGAGGCGGCGCATCCGGATTGCCGCGGCGGCGACGAGGCCTTCGAGGTGCTGCGGGCGCAGGCCATGCTGACCGCGCATGCGGAGAAGGTGCGGACCAGGCCGCAGGATTGCGGCCCGAACATCATCGCCAATGTCGAGGAAGGGCTGCGCTACAGCCTGGCCGACGCCGCCCGCGCGGCGCAGCTCCAGACCAGAATCTACCGCGACTTCCAGCTTTTCTTCGCGCGCCATGACGTGCTGGTGACGCCGGCCATCACCGTCAGCCCGCGCGGCTGGCGGGAGCTTTATCCGAAGGAGATCGACGGGCAGGCGACCCGTACTTATTTCCACTGGCTGGCCCTGGCCTATTACGTGACCTTGACCGGCCACCCGGCGGTGAGCCTGCCCATGGGCGTGGATGAGCGCGGGATGCCCTTCGGGCTGCAGATCGTCGGGCCGCGCGGCGGCGATGCCTTCGTGCTGGGCGTGGCGGCGGCGCTGGAAGCGGCGCTGGCGGGGGACGCCAGCTTCGGCCGGCCGGTGCCCGACCTGGCGAAGCTCGGGGCGATGGCGGACATCGGCAAGATGGATGGGTTTCTCGGGTTTGATTGAGGAAGGGCGCTGCCCTTCCTCAAACTCCATCCCGCCAAGGGCCGAAGGGCCCTTGGAACCCTTGAGTTTTGGACCCGTCGGTCGAGACGCAAAACTCATGGTTTCCAAGGGCCCTTCGGCCTTTGGCGGGGTGAGCTCGAGAGGGGCAGAGCCCCTCTCGAACACTACCGCGCCGCCACCTCGCTGCTCGCCGCCTGCGCGCCGTCCCGGAACAGCCCGAACAGCCCCGCCGACAAATCGCCGAGCTGCCTCTGCCGCCCGGTATCGATGGCGACCGTCGCCGTCGCCCCCGCCCGCAGCGGTGGCTCCCCGGCAAAGGGTTCCAGCCGCACCCGCACCGGCAGACGCTGCACCACCTTCACCCAATTCCCCGAGGCATTCTGCGGCGGCAGGATCGCGAATTCCGCCCCGGTGGCCGGGCTGATGCTTTCCACCACCCCCACCCAGGCCCGGTCCGGGTAGATATCCAGCACCACCTTCACCCGCTGGCCCACCGCCACATGCGTCAGGGTGGTCTCCTTCAGGTTGGCCTCCACCCAGGGCCGCCGCTCCGAGACCAGGGCGAAGACCGGCGTCGCCGCCCGCACCTGCTCCCCGCGCTGCAGCTTCATGTTCACGATGGTGCCGCCCACCGGCGCCGTCACCGTGGTGCGCGCCAGGTCCAGCGCGGCGCGGTCGCGCTCCGCCAGCTTTTCCAACACGCTGGGGTGGTCGTCCGCCGGCAATTCCGGGTTGCCCTTCAGCGTGGTCAGCAGCCTTGCCAGCCGCTGGCGCAGCACATTGATGCGCTCCCGCGCCACCCTTGCGTCGCTCAGCGTCTCCTCCAGCCGTGCCGCCGGGGAGACGCCGCGGGCGGCGAGGTCCAATTGCCGCCGCGCCTGGCGGGCGAGGAAGTCGGCACGGCTTTCCAGCTCGCCCAGCTCGCTCAGCGTCTCATGGTAGGTGGCGCGGGCGGTCTCCACCTGGGCACGGGCGCTGTCCAGCTCCGCCTCCGCCTTGGCCAGCGCCAGGCGGAAGGGCTCCGGGTCGATCCGCAGCAGCAGGTCGCCGGCCCGCACCTGGGCGTGGTCCAGCACCCCGACCTCCGCCACCCGGCCGGAAATCTCCGGCGCGATCTCGATGATATCGGCCTTCACATAGGCGTTCTCGGTGGTGATGTAGCGGCCGCCGGTGAGCCAGAAGGCCAGCCCGCCGGCGATGACCGCTGCCGGCACCCCCAGCAGCAGGACCAGGCGCAGCAAGGTGCGTCTGCCGCCGCTGCTCATGGTGCGAGGTCCGGGCGGGGCGCGGGCGCCGGGGCGGCAGGGCGCGGCGCCATGCCCTGGAGCTGCGCCTTGACCCGCTCCAGCATCTCGGAGAGGGCCTCCCTCTCCTCCCCGCTCAGCCCGGCCATGGCATCGTCCAGCAGCTCCACCGCGATGCAGCCCATCTCCGCCTGCACCGCCTCGGCCTCCGCGGTCAGGTAAAGGCGGTTGATCCGGCGATCCAGCCGGTCCGGCCGGCGGACCAGCCAGTGGCGGCGCTCCAGCCGGTCCACCATCCGGCCCGCCGCGGCGCGCTCCACCTCCAGCATCTCCGCCAGCTCCGACTGGCTGACGCCCGGGCGGCGATGCAGCAGGGAAAGGACCAGCCATTGCGAGCGGGTGAGGCCGAGCCGGCGCACCCGCCGGTCGAAGGCGGCGCGCATCATCCGCGCGACGTCCGAAAGCAGGAAGCCGATGGTCCGGCGGTCGTCGATCTCGTTCAGCGGGGACGCTTCCATGACAGCTTGGCGGCTTCTTGTTGCCTAGGCTACCATTGCCCAGGCGACAAGGCCAAGGGGGAGGAACGAACGGGCGATGGCGGAACCGCCGGCAATCCTCGACCTGCCGCTGGGCCGCCGCCTCTTCATCATGGCGGCGGTGGTGCTGGCCTCGACGCTCTATGCGACGACGCTGCTGGTCGCCTCCACCCTGCTGCCGCAGATGCAGGGCAGCTTCGCGGCGACGGCCGACGAGATCGCCTGGACCACCACCTTCAACATCCTGGCCACCGCCATCGTCACGCCGACGACCGGCTTCCTGGTGGCGCGCTACGGCCGCAGGCGGGTGATGCTGGGGAGCGTCGCCCTCTTCACCCTGGCCACCTATCTGTGCGGCCAGGCGGAGAGCCTGGAGGCGATCGTCGCCTGGCGCATCCTGCAGGGTGGCGCCGGGGCGCCGGTGGTGCCGCTGGCCAATGCGATGGTGCTGGACAGCTTCCCCCGCCGCCGGGCGGGGCTGGTCAGCTCCATCTTCGGCATGACGGTGGTGCTGGGGCCGGTGATCGGGCCGGCGCTCGGCGGCGTGCTGGCGGAGATGTATAATTGGCGCTGGGCCTTCTACATGATCGTCCCCGCCGGGATCGTCGCCTGGGTCGGGCTGCGCTTCGCCCTACCGCCGGACCGGCCGGCGGCGCGGACGCCGCTGGACTGGCTGGGCTTCCTTTCGCTCTCCGTGGCGATCGCCAGTTTGCAGCTCGTGCTCTCCCGCGGGCAGCGGCTGGATTGGTATGAGAGCCCGGAGATCGTCATCGAGACCTGCGTGGCGGGCCTCGCCTTCTGGGTCTTCCTGGCGCACAGCCTGACGGCGCGGCAGCCCTTCCTCGACCTGCGGCTGCTGCTGGACCGGAATTACGCGCTGGGGCTGGCCCTGGTCTTCCTCTACGGCATGGTGAACTTCACCCCGACGGTGTTGCTGCCTTCGCTGCTGCAGCAGCATGCTGGCTATCCGGACAGCATCATCGGGATGATCACCGGCTACCGGGGCATCGGCGGCACCATCGGCTTCGGGGCGACCCTGCTGATCGGGCGGTGGGATCCGCGGATCGGCATGTCGATCGGCTTCGGCATCCTGGTGGTGCAGGGGGTGTGGCTGACGCAGCTCGACCTCAACACTGGGGTGGATGTGCTGCTGGCCAATGCGGTGCTGCAGGGGGTGGGGGTGGGGGTGGTGTGGGTGCCGCTGACGGTGATGACCTTCTCCGGCCTGGAGAACCGGCAGCTGGCGGAGGCGATGTCGCTGTTCCATCTGCTGCGGAACATCGGCTCCTCCCTGTTCATTTCGCTGAGCGTGACGGAGATTCTGCGCTCCACCACCATGAATTACAGCCGGATGACGGAGATGATCTCGCCCTATAACGAGGTGCTGGGGGTACCGGCGGTGATGGGAGGCTGGACGCTGGACACCCTGGCCGGGCTGAGCCGGCTGGGGCGGGAGATCGAGCGGCAGGCGGCGATGATCGGCTATGTGAACGCCTTCGGGATGTATACCACGGCCTGTGTCGTGGCGATCGGGCTGGGGTTGCTGGGGCGGAAGGCCAGGCGCTGAAGCGTTGCCTGAGGGCGGCGGACCGCCTATAGGGGCGCCGGCCACGGAGAGGTGGCAGAGTGGTCGATCGCGTCGGTCTCGAAAACCGAAGTACGGGCAACCGTACCGTGGGTTCGAATCCCACCCTCTCCGCCAATAACCCCATTTTCTGACGATCTGAGGCGCGCCACCAGCGTCTAACGGCCGCTATCTGGCCCGCCCTGACCCCCTTTATACCGTTGAAAACGCGACGTTTTGTCCTGCATCTGCCGGTGCGGGTGACGTTCTGCGCGTCTATCGCACGTCACCATTGCGCACCCTCTATCAGATGGCCTATTAGGGGACGCATAGGGGAACGGATTGACCGCCCCTTGCGGCGGAAGGAACCGGCAAATGCCTCGGATCGCCAAGGGCTTGACCGCGATAGCGGTGCAGAACGCCAAGCCCGGACCCGGCGGCAAGCCGAAGCGGTATGGCGCCGGGGGCAACCTCTATCTGTTGGTGCGGCCCGCCGTGGTGCGGGAGGAAGACGCGGCCGGGGACGGCTCCGGCACCACGGGCCGCCCCCGCACGCGGGCGGAAGCACAGGCGAGCGCGGCTCGCGCATGGGACGCCATGGAAGGACTGCGGGCGGGGACCATGACGCCGCAAGATGCGCGGGCGGTTGCCGCCGGGCGCCAGCCGGCCAAGGACGCCAAGGCGCCGCCCTTGGTGAAGTTCTGGTTGTTCCGATACACCATGCCTGGCGGGAAGCTGCGCGAGATGGGGCTTGGCTCGGCGCCCGGTTCCGTCTCGGGTGCGCCCCTGTCGCTCGCCGAAGCCCGTGAGAAGGCGGCTTCGCTGCTTCGCATGGTCCGCGAGGGCATAGACCCCTTGGAAGATCGCGACGCGCGGAAGGCGGCGGAAGCGGCCGAAGCGGAGCGCGCGAAGCTCCGCGCCGTCACCTTCGCGCAGGCGGTCGAAGCGTTCCTTGCCGACAAGGTGGAAGGCCGGGCCGGGGCCAATGAGAAGCACATCGCGCAGTGGCGCATGACATTGACCACCTATGCCCTGCCGCACTTCGGCGACGTGCCCGTTGCGGCGGTGGAGGCATCGCACGTCTTGGCGGCGCTGCGCCCGATCTGGACCACCAAGGCGGAAACCGCGAGCCGGCTCCGGGGGCGCATCGAAGCCGTGTTGGATTATGCGACGGTTCACAAATGGCGCGAGGGTCCGAACCCGGCCATGTGGAAGGGCAATCTTGCCCTGGCACTCAAGGCGCGTAGCCAAGTCGCCGAGGTTGAACACCATGCCGCCCTGGACTGGCGCCGCATCCCCGAGTTCATGAAGGCACTGCGCGAGCGCGAGGGCACGTCCGCCCGCGCCTTGGAGTTCGCCATTCTTTGCGCGTCGCGCTCCGGGGAAGTGCGCCTTGCGACGTGGCGTGAGGTTGACCTTGATGCCGCCGCGTGGACCATCCCGGCCGCCCGCATGAAGGGGAAGCGTGAACACCGCGTCCCGTTGGCGCCCGCCGCCGTGACATTGCTGCGCGGCCTTCTGCCGGAAGACGGCAAGCCCGATCCCGATGCGCTGATCTTCCCCGGCATGCGGAAGGGCACGCCGCTTTCCGACATGTCGCTTGGCGCGGTGTTGAAGCGCATGGGGCATGCGGACCTGACGGCGCACGGCACGGCGCGGAGCACGTTCCGCGATTGGGCCGGCGAAGCGACGGCGCACCCGCGCGAGATTATCGAGCGTGCGCTTGCCCACCAGACCGCCGACAAGACGGAAGCCGCGTATGCGCGCGGCGATCTGTTCAACAAGCGCGCCGCGTTGATGGCGGATTGGGCCGCGTATTGTGAGAAGGCGCCGGCTACCGTGCATCGGCTTCATGCCGACGCGGCGACGGCGGAGGCGGAAGCGTGAGCGCGGCATATTCCCTGCCCGACGCGGTGGCTTGGATTGCGACGCGCGACCATGACGGTTGGGCCGCGCTCGCCGATGTCGAGCGCCGGGGCAGGCACCACTACAACGTGAGCATTGGCCCTGCCCCTACCGCCGTCATTGATGGCGGCGCTGTAGCCGCTGCGGCTGAACTGCTTGACCATCTGAGGGAGGGGAAGCTTACCGCCGTTGATCGCAATGGCGACGTGCTACCCGCGACGAAGTGGTTGGTGGTGGATGCGGCGGACATCGTGAATGACCGCCGGCTAGCATCCGGTTCGCCATGGTTGGCTGGCATACGGCTGGCGGTGCGGGACGTGCAAAGGCTGTGGCGGGTGGCTCCCGCACCAGAACGTGCGACCCGGAGAAACGCGCCGGGAAGGCTCGCCGAGTTCGTGGCGCTGGTCATAGCAGCGGGACGGAAGACGAAGCGCGATGACTTCGTTGCACGCTGTATGGAGGCGTCGGGATGCGACCGTGCGGCGGCCCGGGAAGCCTATGCAGGCTTGCCCGAGACGATCCGCGTCCATCGCGGCGAGAAGATCGGCAGGGCGTAAATCGGCAGAAATCTTGGGGCTTGCCGATTTGCCGATCTGGCGCACGGCTGCGGTTGCGTGGCTTCTACCAACGTCAACCCTAGACGATGGAGAAGGACCAATGGCTATCACGCCCCATGCCGGCAGGTTCATCCCGCTTCCCGGCAGCGGCCAAAAGTGCCCGGTGACGGGACTGTGCCGCGCGTCGATCTACAACAAGGCGGCGGAAGGCGAGCTTCGCCTTATCAAGATCGGCCGTTCCGTGCGTCTCGATGCCGAGCACGCCGCGCAATGGCTGGCGAACCAGCCGACGCACACCGTCAAGCGCACGCTGCCGAAGAAGGCGAGCGAGCAAGAGCGCGCCGCCTGACGAAACCGCCGGCTCCCGCCACGCGGCGAGGATCGGCGGCGCTGCTTCCTGTCTCTCGCCCGGAACCCGAGACGATAGGCGCGCGTCACTGGCGCCGCGACGGTGAATGCCGGCCCGAAATGTGAGGACTGCGGCCGTGCTCATGTCGAAAGAAGACGCCGCCGTTGCCTGGGCACGGCGAGGGTTCAGGGTGTTTCCGTGTCTCCCCGATGAACCGGGACGCGAGGGAAACGCGAAGCGCGCGAAGAAGCCTACATGGGAAGGGTGGACGGAATGGGCCACCACTGACGAAGCGACGATCCGAGCATGGTGGAAGGGGCACGATTGGAATATCGGCGTCCTGACAACCGACATGGTGGCGGTCGATATCGACACGAAGCCCGGCCGCGACGGCATGGCGTCGTGGATGCAGGTTTATGGCGGCTTCGATACCCTGACGGTGCGCACGCCCTCCGGCGGGCTGCATCTCTACTACACGGGCGCGAATGTCGCGCTGAACCAAGGTGCGCTTGGTGCCGGCCTGGATATCCGCAGCCATCATGGCTACGTGCTCGCGCCGGGCAGCACGATTGATGGCGTGCCCTACCGTGTCGAGATTGACCAGCCGATGGCGCAGGCGCCGCGCGAAGTCGTGTTGCGGTGCAAGCCGCCGGGCGAGCGCGCGGCGAATGCACAACACGCCCTCGTGGACCTTGATACGCCCGCTGCGATCCATGCGGCCGTGTCCATCGTCAACGATGCGCCGGCCGCGATAGAAGGCGAGCGCAGCGAAGCGGCCTATAGGCTGGCGTGCCGCGTGCGCGATCATGGCGTGAGCGAAGCCATGTGCCGGCACATCATGGCGCCATGGGGCGAACGCTCCGCCGTAGTCGGCGACGATCTGCACATGCGAATAGGCAACGCCTACGCCTATGCGCAGAATGCCAGCGGCGCGAAGCACCCGGACGTGCTGTTCAGCGGGATCACTGTGCCGGAGCCGCCGTCCCTGATCTCGCCCGATGCCCTGGCGGCGGAGCGCGTCGCGTCCGCGCGCTCGCGCTTCAAGCTGGAAACGCTGGCCGATTGCGAGGCGGAGGAAGATGGCGCCTACATCGTCAAGGGTGCGCTGGCGCCGGGTAGCGTGAACTGCGTCTATGGCCCGCCCAACAGCGGCAAGAGCGTGTTCGCGTCGCATCTCGCGATGTGCGTTGCGCAGGGCCGCGAGTTCTTCGGGCGGAAGGTGACGGCGACGCGCACCCTCTACATCGCGTCCGAAAATCCCCGGAGTATCCGGCGGCGGCTGCGCGCGCTGCGGCAACAGCACGGCGACACGTCCGACCTTCTGCTGATCGGCGCGACGCCCGACCTTTTCAATGCCAGCGGCGACGCCGAAGCCATCACGCAAATCGTGCAGGATGAAGGTATCGGCCTTGTCGTGCTTGACGTGCTCGCCGATGCCTTTCCCGGCATGGACGAGAACAGCAACACCGGCATGGGCCGCGTGGTGCAGGTTGCGAAGATGTGGGCCGCCACGGGTGCGGCCGTGATCCTTGTGCATCATGTGGCGAAGGACCACGGCGGCACGCCGCGCGGCCACGGTTCGCTTCTCGGCGCCCTTGATTGGGGCGTGCTCGTGGAACCGGACGCCGAGACGGGCACTGTCAGCGCGAAATGGTGGGGCGGCGGCTCCGGCGGCAAAATCCGAGACGGCGCCGGAGCCGCTGTCCAGTTCCGCAATGAGGTCGTGCCGCTGGGCAAGGATCGCGACGGCGAGCGCATCACCACGGTTGTATGCCGGGAGATGACGGCGGCGGAGATACGCGCCGAGCGCGACGCGCAAATCAAGGGCAACCCTGCCAAGGTCCACGCCGAGGCGGTGCGTCTCGCACTGTCGCTCCGCACGCCGAACGCCGCGCCCGGCGATCCGCTGCCCTCCATTCCGTGCGACACGCTGAAAGAGGCATGCACGGCGGCGAGGGGCGTTCTGGACGCCGAGACGGACAAGGGGCGCAGCCGAGCATATCGAACGGCCGTCGCGACGCTGGAAGCCAAGGGCAGGCTCTACCGCGAGCCGGGCACGGAACGCTTCATCGTGTATGGCTGGGGCGATGGCGATCCTGTCGAGTTCAACAGCCGGCCCGATGTGCGCGACGCACGCCTTGCCATGGAGAACCCCGGAGCCGCCGTTGTGTCGCAGGCGCACGCCTGCGCCATTGTCGGGAGCATGCGCGGCGGCGCCGGGTTGAAGGTGGCGGACTTCGGCATTGTGTCCATTCCGACGCCCCCGAGCGCGCCTCACTGAAATCTCTACCTTCTGTCCAGAGTGGGGAGGCTGGGGGCGCAGGCGGGGCGCAGCAAGCGCAGGGCATAGCCCCCCTGCACCTGCTGCACCCTAACCCCGCGTGGTGCAGTCCGGTGCATTGCACCCCGATTGCGCTGCGCTGCACCCGAGCCCCTTCCGATGCAGCTTGTTCAAATCGGGCGCTTCGCTGGTGAACTGGCATCCTTCCGCGGCGGGCTATCTGGACAAAATGCCAAGCCCGAAGGCCAAGGCATTTGGATCATGGAAAATCCGAAGGGGCATGTTGGACAGATTGTAAATGGCGTATTGATTTACCCATCAATAGAAGTCGCTGCTTTTGAATAGACTACACAACGGAAATTGCGACAGAATGTCTCGATAATATTGTTCCTGCCGACCCGATTATTGCTTGACGGTTCCTTATTTATTCATATCTGATTGGCCTCATGACCACATCGGATCAGCATTCGCGGCCTTCGCCCCCGGCGGCTCCCGTGCCCTTGCGGCATTCGGGACTGCCGGCGCGTTCCGCCGTGATGGGCCAACGGCCGGGGCGTAGCTCCCGGCGGGAGGTAGCGCCGTGACGTATCCGCCCCCTCCGGCGCCGATGCCGGACGCTGCGTCGATCCCTTCGGCGCCCCGGAAGCGCGGGCGCCCGCCCGGCGCGAAGAACGTGGCCACCAAGATCGCGGAGGCGGCGGCGCGCGCAGCCCTGGACGGCATCACGCCCGATGGCGGCCCGGCCAGCGCAACGGCCCTGACGCTGTTGCAAACGCTGTATCGAGACGCGCGCCTCCCCATCGAAGTGAGGATGAAGGCGGCTGCACTGGCGGCGCCGCTGGAAAGCCCCCGGCCGGGAACCACTCCGCCGCCGCCGAAGCACTTGGCGGACTTGGCGCGTCGCCTTGATGAAGCATGGGCGCGAACCGGCCGGCCGGAGGCTGCACCCGCCGATCCCGAGGGAGCCGATACACCCATCGTTGAAGACGCGAAGGCGGCTGCGGATCGGGCTTGGCTTCGGGAACTTCTGTCGTGATCCGCGCGGCGAACCGTCCCGCCGCACCCCTCCGGCCGCGCATGGCGGATCAGTCTTCCGCCGGGATCAGCGGCGAAACCGTCGCTTCTCTCGCGACTTCTCGCGCGTCCCCTAATCCGTTCTTTCAATGGAGGTCCGCATGACCATTCCCGCCCCCACCTTCGCCACGGCCGCGCGCTCGGCGGCGGAGGAAGATGCCGAAATCGCCGCGTGGATCGCGACGCACTCGGAAGACGTGTCCCGCCTCCGCATCAAGCTCGCCGAGATGCCGGTGAACGACACGCACCGGAAGCATGTTCGGGCGCGCCTCGCCGAAGCCGTCGCGGCAATCGAGGATGCACAGGAAGCCCGCGCCGCGCTCCGGCCTCGCCTGGAAAGCGAACGCGCGGAGGCGGCATATCAGCGCGCCCGTGATGCCCACGCTGGCGCCCTCCATGACGTGGACAGCATCATCTCGGAACAGGCGGCGAGCCTCGCCCGTCAGACGAAGCACTTGGTCGCGTGCATCGCTGTCACGGCCGCCAACATCCAGCGCACCGCAGCGCGCGCCGGCCTCTCGCCTGACGCGATCCTGCCGGACGCCGAACGGCTTGCCGGGCAGGTTGTCGCGCAACTGGTGCTCGCGGGGCTGCTGGACGCGGAGCACATGCCGCAGCGTTACCTGAACGACTTCCGCATGATCGAACGCGGCGGGCGGCTGGTGGATCAACCCCTGTCCCCTGCCGCCGCCGTTGCCGCCGATGGCCCGCATGTGGCGGTGGATGAACTGCGGCGCGCAGTCGTCGCCAATGCTCCGCGCAGCCCGGAACAGGCGGCGCGTGCAGAAGCCGAGGCGGCGGCGCGGCGTGCTGCGGAGGCGGTGAGGCTGGCACAACCGCTCGCCCCCATGGGACCGTCGCCCGCCCCCTGGAACCATCTGGTGGGCCGATGAACACGCTGCGCCCTTCGGCTCATGCGGCGGGCGCCACCATGGACCCCGCGCAAATCATGGACGCCGTGAACGTCATGTCGCGAGCATCCATCGCATGGGCGGCCTATGCGATCCGACCGGCGGCGGCATCGCTTTCCTGCCACGACATCGCGGATCGCGTGCGCGACGCCATGGCCGGCCTGGACGAAGCGGATGCTGCCGTGCAGCCGCTTCTTGCCCGCGTGCGCACCGGCATCGGTATCCCCGGCGCGCTTCGATCCCATCAAGCGATCTTGGGCCGGGCGAAGGCATCGGTTTTCGATCTGCGCTATTTCGGCCCGCGCCGCGTTCCTGCCGAGATTGCGCGGCTGGCGGTGCTTGCCGTCGCGGAAGTGGATCGCAGCGTTATCCGGCTGCGCGCGGACATGCTCGCGGCCTGTGTCCTGAAACCGCATCCGCCCGCGCCGCCGATGCCGAGCGTGGAGGCGACGCCATCATGACGCGCCGCCCGCATCGTGCGACCGGACAACCGCGAGGGCGCCCGCGCGGCGCCACTGGCACAGTGGGGTGGCGTGTCAGGCTGTTCTTGCACCATCACGGCCTGCTTGACGTGATGTGCTTGCCGCCTGCCGGGCCGAAGTCGGAAGCCGCATTCCGTGCCGCCATCGCGGCCGGCATCTCGCCGGAACTTCCGCGCGGCAACACGCGCACCGGCCGCCCGCGCGGACGGCCGCCCAAGTCCTGCATCATGGAGGGGCAACCCCATGTCCGATGACTTCGCCGCAGCGGCGGCGCGCATGTATCCTTCGCACGGCGCGGTGCCCGCACCGGCCGCGTCCGCAGCGCCGGCCGCCGAGACGCGCCAGCCCGTCGCCGATCATGCCGCAAGCAACGCGCCGGGCGCTGCGGAGCCGGCGGAGCCGCGTGCGCCGTGGTCGCAGTGGGGCGAGCGCCCGCCCGCGCTGCCCGTGCAGCCCAAGGGCGTGCCCGATGCGCCTGAGTCCTTGAATGGCGCGGCGTTGATGTATGACGCCCCGCCCGGATCGGTTCGGGATGTGCAAGCCATCATGGCGTTGCCGGACGATCCGGCCGCCGTGGAAGCCGCCGGCTTCGATGTGACACCCGAAGCCCGCGCCGAGCGTCAGGAAGCCGCCACGGCGCTGCACGCGGTCGGCCTGTCCAGGGCGGAGGTTGACCTTGCGTGGAAGCATGCTGTCAGGGCGGCGCATCCTGCGTGGCAGGCGCCGAGCATCGAAGCCGCAGATGCCGCGCTGCGCCAGCACTTCGGGGACCGCTATGAGGACCAGATGACGGCGGCCCGTGAGTTCTATCAAGGCATCGTTGCGCGATCCCCTGCCATCAAGCGCCACGTGACCGCGAACGGCCTGGACCGAAGCCCGGAGTTCATCATCGCGTTGGCGAAGGCCGCGACGCGGCGACGTGCCCGGTAGCTGCATCTTGCTTCGCCGTGGTGCTGCGGCGCGCGTCCACTCCGCGCGGCGTGCCGCTTGCGGCGCCTTGCCCTGACGCGACGGCGCTGCCCGGCGGCGCCTATGCTCCGCGCCGGACCACCCCGCCCCTCGATATCGTGCAAGGGGTGGGGTGGGGGCCGCCGACACCCGCCCCGCCACTTCCCACAGACCCCGCTCGCACAAATTGCACCGCTGCTTCACCCATTCCCTGGCCCACCACGACACCACGTCCACAGTGGACGAAATGCGCGAAATGCGCGGCCCGTCTCCCGCCATCGACAGCCCGATTGCACAAAATGGCGCGGTGCGCGTGGCGCATATTCTGGCCCTGCTATTTTGCGGCCCGTCGCTTACTTCTGGGCTGCATCGTCGGCTTCGTCGGCTTCGGCGGCTTCTTGTTCCTCCAATTCCTCTTCGGCTTCTGGTGGCCCTTCTGCGGCATCGCGTTGCGCGATCAATGAAGTCACGTCGCTCCATTCTTCCATGCGGAAGACATGCACGCGGCGCACCCAACGACAGAAGGTCGGCGCACCGCTCTTCAAAGAGCCCTGCAATTTCATGATGGCAGTGATTGGGTTCTGCTCCGCCTCGGTGTGGTAGAGCGATCCTTGCGGGTGGGCGGTGAACCCGCATGTGGCCAAGGCTTTTGGTATCTCGGATTGATAGACGGTAGTGATTTGACTTTTGGTCATGCCAGAAGCGCGCATGCCCTTGGTGTCCAAATCGAAGGCTATTGCGTATTGAGCCATTGGATTTTCCCTACAAGTCGATTTCGCTTACACCAACACCGCTTGCCCGGTGCAACAATATGCAAACCGTCATGCTACCTTACACGGCGAGCGCGAGTTGACCGGGCGCGGCATCCTGAACGCGCAGCACGCCCAACAGCAACCACTGACGCGGCCGTTTGGCGACTGTGCCCATGGCGAGGAAGATGCGGCGCCCGTGCCGCTGCTCCGTGAACTCCGCGCGAAGGTGCGCGATGATCGCCGCATCATCTGAGCCGCGCTTGCGCATGTTGAAGAAGGTGGCGGTGGTTTCCCAATCGCCGCACTGCGGCGCGTGGCGCGTGCCGTCCTGATCCGTGAACGCCATCGCAACCGCGTAGGGGCACGGCTCGAAATCGGACACATCGCGATCTAGGAGGGACTGTTGCCGCGCGGCCTCGCGGAAGGCGGCACGCTCCGCGTCGATAACCTGCGGCTTCTTCGGGCGCGCCTTGAACGTGATGTCGCGCGGTTCGATGAGTGCGAGGCTTTCGCCCTGCGCGGAGGCTTCCCGTGTGGACGCGCGAAGCAGCGGGAGCACGGCGCCAAGGCGATCCCGCCCCGGCATGATGCGCCCCGGCTGCAACGTATTTTCTTCGATCCTGCGGCTTTCGCGTCGATAGTCCCCGCGCGGCGCCTGCCACGTGTAGTCCACCCATTGCCAGCGGGCGAACTGCTGTTCCGCTACAAGCTGTCGAAAGCGAACCGGATAGAGCCGACGCCACGCGCCCGATGCAGTGACGCCCGCGCAGCACACGGTTTCGCGGTAGCCCTTACTGGGCCGGGGGACTGCCTTGACCAGCACAAGGACCGCCTCGCGGTTGCCCTCATGCTGCGGCTGTTGCGCTCCCGGCGGCGCGTGGCGTATCGGGCCGGAGATGTTGGACGGCAAGGCCGGTTTTCCTCGCTATCGAGGCTGCCACGATAGCGCGATGGCAGCCGGACGGATCGGCTTCATAGCAAAGCAGGCACACCGAACGTTGCTCCGCGACGCGGGCGGCTTCGGCGAGCGCGGCTTGTGCGACGGCACCGCGAAGATGCGCCGTGTAGATGGTGCGGAACTCCGCCATGCGGCCCGCGCGCGCGGCCTCGCGGCCGGGCTTCGGGTCGCCTAGGTCGCGCAGATGCAGATAGCCGATGCCAGCTTCCGACAGGGCGGCGGCAAGCGCGGTCTTTGAGAAGCCCTTGCGGCGTGAAACCGCGACGGCGCGCACGTCCACAAGCAGTGACACGCGGGCGCGCCGAAGCGCGGAGAGAAACCCCTCTAGGCTGGCGCCTTCATAACCGATGGTGCGGAGTGTCGTGGCCATGTGGCTAGAGCGGTCGCGTGACAAATTCGGATAGGCGCGTGTGCTCTACCATCTGAGATATGGTTTCGAGCGTGAACACCTTGCCTCGCGTCGCAATCAACAGCTTTTCCATGTCGGCACGACGGACCTTGAAGCCACGACCGGCAATGCACGCGATCACCTCGAAGCGCGGCCCTTCTGCTTCCGTCCGGCCGCGCATTGCCAGCGTGCCGAGATGCTGCACGCGCGTCACCTTGTCCCGCGCCGTGCCATCGTCTTCCGTGAGCTTCGCTTCAATGACGACCTGCGGGTTGAACTCATTGGGCACGATGAAGTCTGGCGCCTGATCGAAGTTCTGGACGCGCTCGGCACGGGCTGTCTTTCGGAAGCTGATCCGTGGCGCCGTGAGCACCGCTTCAACGGCCGCCTCAACGATGTCGCCGACAAGCTCGGAAACAGAGTTGCGATGACTGACAAACGGGCTGCCTAGGAACCTCTCATACAGGACCATTGAGTAGGGCACGCCGAGATCGGCAAGCGGCTGTAGGCTGCGCAGCCCGTCGCGCGTATCGGCTTTGTCGAGGCGATGTAGAAGCGTCGGAAGCGTGTCGGGCACGCCTTCTGTCAGCATCTCGCATGCCGTCCGCACAAGGGCGCGGATGCGCTGTTCTGTGAGCCTGCCGTTGGCTCTCAAGGGGGTGGTCGGATCAAGCCGAATGTTCCGGTCTATGGTCCTTGCCGCGCTCTGCGTAACCAGCGTGTTCGTTCGCTGTTGTGTCACGTATGCCCATTCAGGCGGGGTGAAGCCGAGCATCGTCCGCAGCACGATGAACGTAATGGGCGTGGCGAGAACGGTGGCGAAGACTTGCTCCGGGTCGAGCACTCGGAAATCTCGCGTCGTTCGCTTGAGTGCTTCGTATCCCGCCTCGAACACGGGATACTCAATGAACCCCGCGCCCTTCGGCATCGTCAGGAACTCCGACCGGAGCGACGCGAACACTTCGTCAATGTAGTGGTCCATGTTCGCGGCGATGTCCGCGAACGGAACTTCAAACGGATGCGCCATCGGCGGTCTTCACTCCCGTGCGGTCTTTGCCGCTGTCCTTCTTCGTTGCTGGCGCGGGCGAGAGGCGGCCAATGAGCGCGGCGGTGTCGCCGAGCCCATCAACGACCTTGCCGAACAGCGTGAGCTTGTCGCGCATGCTCGCCGAGACATCCCAATCCGGGAGAAGCGTGAGCACCGCGAGGCGTGTAACATGTCCATAGACGATGCACCGCACGTCGCCGGCTGTCGGCTTCATGCCTGCCGCCCGAAGCTGGTCGAGTTCGGCCGCGACCATGTCGTGTAGCGCGCCAAAGGCCGGCACCTCTGGCACGTGCTCCGGGAGCACTCGGCACACGAATACGGTGTCAACGATGGACGACCCGGTTCCGTGAATGTGGATTGAGCCGCCCATCTCGGCGGGACACGGAAGCGCGGCCGTGCATGTGAGGTTGCCATCAAGGATGGCGACGCCGACAGCGTGATAGGCTTCAAGCTTGTTGTGGTGGAACGTGAACGCAAGTGGCCCGGCCGGCTTCAATGCGCGGGCGGCTTTCGCATAGACCTGCGCGAGCCCTGCGGCGAAGTGCTCTAGGCCGCGTTCCTGCGTCTGGTTGCCTGTGAGTTCGTTCGGCGACCGCGTGCTGATCCGGTCGAAGCCCTCCGCGTCATGGCTCACCAAGCTGCGGAGCCAAGCGTAGCAGAAATCCATCAACTCGCCGTATTGGACGTTCCCGAAGTAGGGCGGATCGGTGAACACCGCGTCGAGTGACCCCGGCGCGAGGTCCGCTTCCGTCGAGGTCGCGCAGCGGATCGTGACCTTCCGTGAACGCGATCCGGGCTTCGTCTCGCCGATCCACTCGCCATGCACGGGGACCGTCACCTTCCCCTTGCCGTTCTGCCTTACCTCAAATGGCGCGTCGCAGTAGCGTTTTGCCTTCGCGTATTTCTCAATGATGTTCGTCCAGCCGCCCGAGCCCACGCTTGCGCCGCTTTCACTGACGATGCCGAGTAGGTTGGACTCGCATTGCACCAGTCCGACCGGGAAGCCGTGCACAGAGAAGATGTCCAGAGACTTCAACGCCATCGTGTCATAGCGGCAAAGCATGTTCTGGTAGCGCAGAAGGTCGGAGAGGTTCGTCGCAAGGGCATGCCGCACGCGCTCATCGTTGACAGCGGAGATGAGTTCGCAGCTTCGTTCCAGGCCGAGTAGTTGTCGTGCGTTGAAGAGATCACGGTAACGCTGAAAGCCCCATTTGTGGAGGCGGTCGGTTTCGTCGCCCGGCAGGATTTCCGTCTCCGGCGCGAAGCGCGGCGTGATCGCGTTCCATCGCGCTTCTGCCGTGGCCATGCGGGCAAGATCGCGCGCGTCGGGCTTCTTGAAGAACCTGCCCTTGTGCTTCGCGCGGCGCTTCGGGTTGGTGTATTCGATGGCGAAGAGACGATGCCCGAGCGGGCGGCCTTCGCCGAGCGGATATCGGTTCACGTGGCCGCAGCTTGGGCAGGCGCAGCGGTTTCGCTTCGCCGGCCCTTCCACGCGAAGGGCCGCATCGCATGCATGGCACGCGCCGGGCTTGTCGAGGTCCGCGACTTCGTTCAGTTCGCCGCACGCATGGCATGCAAGGACGTTAAGCGGATGCCGCGTGTCGTCGCCGATCAGGTAGCCCGGGAAGAGATCGAATTGTTTGCCGCAGTTCGTGCAATCCAGCGTCTTCACCCAAAGCGCATACTTCACCGGCACGTCGCGGTCGCCATACAACGGGCAGTCTGTGAGGTAGAGGTCGCCAAGTTCCGTGGTGAGGGTCGCAAGCAACCTGTCGGCGGTCTGGCGATAGGCGCCTAGGTCGAGATGCTCGATTTCTTCGCGGACGATCCAGGCGGCCATGGGGTTGATGTCAAACCCGAGCACATCACAGCCGACGCGGTTCGCCTCCAAGAGCGGCGTGCCCCCTCCCATGAAGGGGTCGCACACTACCCGGCCCGGGAAATCGTTGGCGGTGAAGAACGCATCACGAAGGGGCCGGTCGCCGAACTCCGCGAGCGTCAGCCCCCGGAAAAGTGTCCCGGGCCGGCGGGCGAACCATTTGTGCACTGCGATGATGGGTCGGTAGTTCTGCTGTATCTGCTTCTCGCGGAGCGCCATGGCCGCGATGAACGGGATATCAAATCGGTGCTCAATGCCCATCGGCGCGGATCGTCCTGTTGTCCGGGTAGCCTCCCGGATTGCGGTAGCGGGCGAGCGCGCGGCCGGGGTGGCGCGTGCACCCTGAGCCTGGACGCTGCGCTATGCTACCCGCCGATCCGCGATTCGTTCTTCCATTGTGCCTCATGGCGGCTCGACGGGACAGCATGGACAAAATGCGGAAGCGGCGCGAGGGCTGGCCCGGACAGAACGGGCCATCAACTGGACAAACGGTCCATTGGGGAACCGATTAGGGGATGCGGCCTGCTCGCCCGTCCCAGGAGGGCCATAAACCTTGGGTCCGGGCGGACACCCTCTCCGCCAGTTCCCTTGAGCGTCGGGCTTTCCGACAGACCGACTGCCGCGCTGGGTGGCACGTTTCCTGGGGTTTTCGGGGCCAACCTGTTGACTGGCCTAGCCCGCAACCGACATCCGCCCCCACGCTTCGGCCACTGCCAAATCCACACCGATGATGCGCGCTCCGAAGGCCTCGGAAATGTCGCGGAGCCAGCGTTCCAGAGTGGCTGCCTTCGCCGGATCCCGCTGGCGGATGCCCTCGATCCCTCGGCGGATCTCACCCAGCGTCAAGACGCTGAGAAACAGGTCCCGGTCCTCGACCGCCGCCCACCAAGCGGCGACGCCAGGATGGCAGCGCGGGCCCTTCCGGACCTCGGAGATGATGTTGGTGTCGACGAGCCAAGTCACAGGTCGACTGCACGCCCGGTATCGCGGGACCGCGTGAGGTCGACGTCGTCGAGCGGCGCCGCGGCGAGCAGGTCCTTAAGGCTCCGCGCCGGCTCGGGTCCAAAGCGCCGCCGGAGCAGCGCGCGGGCCTCGCTGGCCTGGTCGGGGTCGGTCAGCGCCGCTGCTACCGCCCGGACGAGGGGAGCGTCCTCGCCCCGTACCTGCACCTCAACGCGCTGCAGGCCGCGGCTGCGCAGGCGACGCCGGTGCTCGGCGACGGCAGAGGGGGGCTTGGGCGTGGGCTTCGAGGGCATGGAGCATTCTTGCCAGTTTCCGGAAATCTATCCGGAAATACCGGCGATGCTCAAGGGAAACAGGGGAGCAGTCTCGGCGCCATCGGAGGCGACGCCTCTCTCCAAGGCAACAGGTCGGCGCGGGTTCGAATCCGGTTGCACTTCCTCCGCCAGTTCCCTTGAGCGTCGGGCTTTCCGACTGACCGACCCCCGCGCTGGGCGGCAGGTTCCTGGGATTTCCTGAGCAGACCTGTCGAGCGGCGAGAGTCGGAAGTCGCTCTTCGGTGGCCGTTGTCTTCGGCGTTCCTGACCTGGCCGAATCAGTACAGGCGAATACTATGCGATTTCTGAGCGGTAGCACGGATGGCGTGGCGCCAGAATGCGGCTTTCGCTCGGCGAGCGCGGGCTTTCCGACAACGTCGCGGGAGCGACTTGTCGCCTTCGCCAAAGGGTCCTCCCGTCATCCTGAGCGATGTCTGCATGCAAACTCTGGATCGACCGGACGGCGGACGCCCCAAGGTGCCAAGCCCGTTGCCGTCACCGCGATCGGCTCTTCTAGGATCTTCAACCTACCCTTCCCCGTAAGTCCGGTGCCGGAGGCACGATATTCATCCGCGAGGCCCGGGGGGCGCGGAGTTTCGCCGCGAGCCTCCGCCGGCCCACGGCCCTGCCACCGTCCGCGACTGCATCGAGCAGGTTCGGCTCCGACATGCGGCGGTGGGCGGCGCTCCGGAGGGACATCTCCCTGCGATATTCGACGGCCGTCCCGGACATCCAGCACGGCAATCTCCCCCAAGGAACTCCACGGCCAGGTGGAAACGGTGCGTGAGGTTGCCCGCCGCGGCCGGCACCTCGCCCATCCTCTCTTCCGGCTCAGTCGGGCGGGCTGCTGTCCAGCACGGCTTCCCGGGGGTGCTGTCCTTGGCTTCGGTCCCGGCGCCTAGCCTCCGGGAATCCGCGCTCCGATTCGCCCTTGGCCTTCGGCGCCTCCGGCAACCCAATCTGGACGGCGGGCGGCTTCATGCGACAGGGCCCAGCCACCTCGCCAGGGATCACGCGGATGCAGCCAGAGTTCATCTCCTCGTGACAGGCAGCAACGAACAGCCGGTCGTTTTTCAATCACTGGTAGATGGAACGGCCGCCTATGTGACTCCCAGTCGGTTCGACGCCGCCGCCGCCATCGTTGATTCCCGGCGATTAGCACTGTGCCGCACGCCGTTCGGCCAGGAGCCCCTGGCGGGACTAACGCACTCGTGAAATTATCGATGCCTCTCCGCGCGAATATTTCGGTCATTCTCTCGTTTAGGTTGTGGAGGACATCATGACCGCAACTTCATCGGTTATCTTGACATGCAGCGCCGCCGACAAGAGGTTGCTTTTGGACCTGGGGTTGGCGACAGCCGTATACTGGGAGCTCATCCCGGCAGATGTTCAAAAGCTACTGTTGGAGCAAGCATCTTTGGTATCGGAGGCATCCGACTCGGAGACTGGTGCGCCGCTCAATAATCCACCGGGGTCGCTGCTGAGCAGGCACTAGGATGCTATTGGCGCATAAGGACCAGATGCGGCCTGCCCGGCCGCGCGGTTCAGCCGCACCGCGGGAACGGCCAGCGCAGCGCCAGGGTTTGCCCGACTCCCAGCCGCTGATCCGGCCGCAGCTCGGGCCGGCCGCCCGCATGGCGGCGGCGCGCCGACTCTTCCCGGCGAGGGTGCCGCGCCCACCAGATGCACGGCATGGCGGCACCACCCGGTTGGGGGTAGGCCGCTCGCAGGGCCGCCGGAATGAGCCGGCCGTTCGGCAGCATCGCCAGGTCGGCCGAAGGCATTGGGCGCCGCGCCCGGGATGGCCGGAAGGTTGGAGCCCCGTTGCCGGGTCGGAGCGAATGCCCTGAATCGAGGACGGCTCAGCGTCAGCATCTTGCCGCCCGCCACGGTCCGGTAGCGCCTCAGGCATTCCCGCCGGTGGTGAGCCCGGTGACGGTGCAGGCCAGCGCGACGGTACCGCCATGGCGTTGAGCCGATAGATGCCCTTCCGATCATGCCGGCCCTCAGCATCGCCGCGGCGCCGGCGATGGCGGCGGGGCTGCCGTGACGGTCCGGACCGGTTATGCTCCGGCGAAATCCATATCCCACGCCTCACGTACCTCCCTTGCGAAGCAGGGCCAGGACCGTGAAAGCGGCGCATGCGATGGCGGCGAAATAGGGCAGGCCATGCAGCATGTGATCCATGGCGAGGCCGGCCATGCTCGGGCCGACGAAAGCCCCCGCCCCCCAAGCCACCGACAGAACGGCGTAGATGGAGACCAGGTCGCCCCCCTGAAAGCGGCTGCCGACCAGCGCCATCATCACCGTGTAGATGCCGACGAACAGGCCGCCCCACACGAAGAGCAGCGCATAGGCGAGAAGCGGCGAGCCGATCACGTAAGGCCAGGCCAGGGCACCCACCGTCGAGGCGATCCCGAGCCCGATGACGAGCCTACGGCGGTCCATCCGGTCGCCGAGCCAGCCGATGGGCAATTGCATGACGATCGCGCCCAGCAGCAGCACGGACAGCAGCAGCGTCGCCGTCTGCTCGTCCCAGCCCACGCGCATCGCATAGAGCGGCAGGAAGGACATGCCCGCCGTCTCCAGCGCTGCGTTCACCAGCGTGGCCGCCAGGGCGACTGGCGCAAGCGCGAGGTAGCGAAGCGGATTGGGATGGCTCGGCCGCGCGAAGACGGGTGCCCGGACCCAGGGCATGGCGACGGAGAGCAGGGCCAGCAGGGCGATGCCGCCGGCGACCAGGAAAGGCACCAGCCCCTCCGTCCCCACCACGGCCAGGATCAGCGGCCCCAGCGCGAAGCCCAGCGACAGCGCGGCCGTGTAGGTCGCGATCGTGCGGGTGCGGCGGGACTCGTCGCTGAGCTGGTTCAGCCAGGTCTCGGACATCACAAACATGGTCTCCGAGGCGGCGCCCAGGGCGAGCCGCAGCGGAAACCAAAGCCAGACCGCGGGCATGATGGGGAACAGGGCCAGTATGGCCGCGGCGGCCAGCAGGGCGGCGGTGATCGGCAGCTTCGGCCCCACCCGGTAGGCGAGCCGCGGCAGCAGGGGCGCGATCAGCAGCACGCCGACCGCATGCATCGCCGCATTGGCGCCAATGATGCTCTCGCCGAGGCTCATCCGCGTCATGGCCAGGGCCAGGAGGGGAGCACTCAGCCCGTAGGTGAGCCCGAAGATCGTGCCGGTGGCGATCAGCGAGGCGACGGCCGGCAGGTTGGAACGGGTCGGCTGACCTTCCGCCACCTGGGCGCGGCGCTGCTGCTGGTAGCGCGCGCGGGTCTCGCGCAGGCGGACGAGCCATGTCTCGCGCCGGCGTTCGAGGATATGCTGCAAGGTCTGCGCGTAGTCGAGGATCAGGCCCGGGGTCCAGGTCATCGCCTCGGCGCGGGCGCGCCAGAGGGCGAGCAGCCACATGGCCGGGTCCGTCACCAGCAGGAAGAGATGTTTCCACGGCCGCTCCTGCCCGAGAGCCCCCTCCACCGCGGCGTCCAGGGACAGGGCGACGGTGGAGGAGCAGTTGCGGCTGGTCAGGTTGTAGATCGGCCTGGCCCGGTAGACGTCCAGGAAAGCACGGACCGCCGCGGCATTGTAGCGGCGGAAGACGACCTCGCGGTCCGGCGGCCGCCAGCCGGCGCATTCCTCCTCGAAGGATGGCCGGAAACGCCCCGGCACATCGTTCTCCGGACCGGCGCGGAGGAGGCGGACGAACTCATCCGGCGCGTGATCCATATCGTCGGCCGGGCAAAGGCTGACATAGGTATCCGGCGGCAGCGACATTGCGGCATGGCCGGTCGAAATGACGCCGCCCTGGTCGATGGCGGCGATGTAGCGGTCGACCAGGAACCGGCGCTGCGGGTTCACGGCCGAGCCGACCGGCGTCCAGACATGGACGGTCAGGGCGTCCCTGTTGTCCCACGAAGCCGTTTCCTCCTGCGATGGATGGAGGAGCCCTCGCGCATGCCAGTTCGGTCCGGCGAAGAGCGGCAGGTCGGTCACCGACGCGCCAGGCTTCAGCCGCCTTAGCTGCAGGCTGAGCCGAGCCAGGTTCCAGGACGCCGCGAACAGCGCCACGCCGATGCAGAACGGCACCGTATGCCGATGCGGCACGGGCCAGGGCGCCCAGACGAGCCCCCCGACGATGATCTCGATGAGGCCCACCATCACGGCGTGGCGCCAGCGCGCCGACCGAATGAGCGCCGCCGCAGCCCAGCGGAAGAGTCCGTCCAGGACCAGGGCGGCGCCCAGCACGATGGTGGCGACGATATTGTCATCCCAGGGCACGTCGATGGCCATCAGGCCAAGGGCGAAGAAGCCTAGCGCCTTGAGGACCGGGATCGTCGCGTTCGGGAAGCCGATCGCCGCCAGGGCGAACAGCCTTACGGCACCTTCGAGGATAAGAAGGATGCCGATGACGTCGGTGGTGACGACGATCGCCGCATCGAACAGATCGGTGATGAAGACCAGCCCGAGGGCCAGCGACAGGAGCGACGCGACGGCAAAGACCCACCAGTACGTCCGCAGGGGCCGGGCGCCGAGCAGGAGGAGGATGAGCCGGATCATGGAACGGCCTTCAGCGGCGGCGAAGCCTCTCCACCGCCTCCCGTTCGGCGGTCCGGTCGAGGAAGCGCTCCGTGCCCTCCTTGTCCAGGGCCTGCTGCTGCAGCATGCACTGGTCCCAGCTCGGGGTCCCGCGGGTGATGCCGAGGTTGTTGCAGGCCCGCTCGTATTCCTGCCGGTCCAGCTCGTCCAGCATGCCGCAGCCGGCGAGCATGGCAGCCATCAGCGCAAGGCCGACGAAGAGGGACACCCCCTCGGAACGAACAGGCCCCTTCATGTATCGATCTCCTTCAGTTGAGGGGGGAGAGGGAGGCACGCTGCCGGCATCAGTGCAGCGAGTCCGTGTAGACGAATTTCGGCATCCTCCAGCCGAAGCGCAGGGCCAGGAGGCGAAGGCCGAGCCCGATGACCATTGCGGCCGCCATGACCGCATCATGCGGGAGGCCGGCCCGCTGCCCGGCGACGTAGAGCCCGCCGGTCACGACGGACGCGGTGGCATAGAGCTCCGCGCGGAACAGGAGCGGGATGTCGGCGCAGAGAATGTCGCGCAGGACCCCGCCGACACAGCCCGTGATCATGCCGCTGGCGATGACGACGACGACCGGCATGCCGAGGCCCGCGGCGAGGTTGCAGCCGATGACGGTGAAGACGACGAGGCCGACGGCATCGAGAAACAGGAAGACGCGGCGCAGATGGTGCATGTGGCGGGCGATGGCGATCGTCGCGAGCGCCGCTCCCCCCGTGATCAGAAGGTAGGAGGGATGTTCCACCCAGGAGAGCGGATACCGCCCCAGCAGCAGGTCACGCACGGATCCGCCGCCGAGCGCCGTGACGCAGCCGAGCAGGCAGACGCCGACCCAGTCCATCTCGCGCCGGCCTGCGGCAAGCGCCGCCGTCATGGCCTCGGCGATGATGGCAATGAGATAGAGGACATGCAGGGGCTGCGCCGCTTCCATCCCGGTGTTCGTCCCGAACTCGGCCTGGCTAATGGCGCGTGACGACGTCCGCGAAACACGCGGCGAGGTCTGCGGGGGCGCCGAGCTGCCGGGCCCGGCGGGTCAGTTCGGGTTTGTCGGATGGGTCCGCCCAGCCGCCCCAGACCTCCCGGAAGCGCTGCTGCCCGTTGCTGTCCTGGAAGAAGAAGACGCCATCCTCGCTGCCGGGCATCGCGGCGTAGATCGCGCTCCAGGAGCCGCTCGCCATGAAGGTCCGGAAGTGGACGGCAGATGGGTCGACGTGGGTCGTGACGGCGCTTGCGACCAGCCGCGCGTAGTCCCGCCTCCGTCCCGGGGAAAGCGCGGTGTCGACGCCGTCGCAGGGCCGGGCGGCGCAGGCGCCGGCGGCCGCCTGGGCAACCGTCACGAGAGCGGCCACCCATCGAAGCATCCAGCTCGCATCCTGCCGCTTCGGCATGCGCTCAGCCCCCGCGTGGGACAGGGCATGCGAGGTCGCCCTCGGGGCATTGCAGGAGACGCCTGAGGTCGCCGACGCGCTTTTGCGTCAGGTCGGCGAGGCACCCGGAATAGACCATGGGATAGGCGGTGCCGCCCTGGGCGGGCGAGGCCATGAACTGGCACTCGCTGTCGCGGAAGGCCACCCAGGCGCGCTGCGCGGCGACGAGCCGGCGCCTGGTGTCGGCGTCGTCGCTGAGCCGGCGTTCTATTTGCTGGTAGAGCGCATTGAGCTCGCCGTCGGACGCCCTGTGGGCCCTTTCGGCGCATGCGGTCATGTCCGCCTGGGTTCTCGCACCGTCCGCGCATTCCGCTGCCTGGGCGGCCGAAAGCCGCAAGCCAGTCAGCGCCACGGCGAGAACAATGCGTATCATGGCGTTCCCCCAAAGCGGCAAAAGACCGCACCGAACTCCCGCCAGAATGCGCAGGGCCGATGCGCATGTCCATGCCATTGGAATTGAAAACGTTGCGACCACCTATGGGGGCTGTCGGGGAATCAAGCGGAGAACCGGCGGAGGATTGCCGGCGGGCGGCAACCGGCGAGAGTCCCCGCCCCTCCCCTTGCCGCTGGGGCTTGAACGGCCAGCGCCTGCTCCTAGCTCCTGCACGATGCGCCCGGGCTGCCCGGGCGCATCTTCATGGCATCACCGGCAGAAGGAGGGTCCGTTCCCTAGGGCCACTCTCGCCATTGGCCTGTCGCGGCGTCTCGCCGGCCAGGTCCTGTCGCGGGGCGCGGTGCTACCCGCCCCCGGCGGCGAGCCCGTGGTTCTCCACCCGAGAGGAGTGACGGCCGCGCCCCGAGCGGGCGGCCCGGGCCCTCCGATGCGCGCTCATTGTCAACGCTTTGCTCAGATCGAGGAGGTTTTGCCGATGAAGATCGCCCAGATCGCCCCGCTTGCGGAATGTTGCCCGCCGCGGCTCTATGGCGGCACCGAACGCATCGTATCCTATCTTACCGAAGAGCTGGTCCGGCTGGGCCATGAGGTGACGTTGTTCGCGAGCGGCGATTCGACGACGCAGGCGAACCTCGTGCCCGGTTGCGCCATGGCCCTGCGCCTCAATCCCGCGGTCAGGGACCCCCTGCCCTACCAGATGATGATGCTGGACGAGGTGCGCCGCCGCGCCCACCAGTTCGACGTGCTGCATTTCCACATCGATTTCCTGCACTACCCGCTCGCCAGCGCCTTCGCCGACCGCATGGTGACGACGCTGCACGGCCGGCTCGACCTGCCCGATCTGCAGCCCTTCTATGCCGCCTTTCCGCATTACCCGCTCGTCTCCATCTCCGACGACCAGCGTCGGCCGATGCCGCCGGTGAACTGGGCCGGCACCGTGCATCACGGCCTGCCGAAGAACCTCCTGCCCTTCACCGCCAGGCCGAAGGGCGATTACCTCGCCTTCCTCGGCCGCATCTCCCCCGAGAAGCGGCCCGACCGCGCCATCGAGATCGCTGCGCGCGCCGGGCTGAAGCTCAGGATCGCCGCCAAGATCGACAAGGCCGACCAGGCCTATTGGGAGGAGGTGGTCGGCCCGATGGTGGCGCGGCACTCGAATGTCGAGTTCATCGGCGAGATCGACGAGCAGCGGAAGGCCGAGTTCCTCGGCAATGCCCGCGCGCTGCTCTTCCCGATCGACTGGCCCGAGCCCTTCGGCCTCGTCATGATCGAGGCCATGGCCTGCGGCACGCCGGTGATCGCCTTCCGCAACGGCTCCGTGCCGGAAGTGGTGGATGACGGCATCACCGGCTTCATCGTGGACGACGTCGCGGAGGCCGTCGCCATCCTGCGCGGGATCGACCGGCTCGACCGCGCGGGGGTGCGCGCCGTCTTCGAGGAGCGCTTCACCGCCGAACGGATGGCGCTCGACTACCTCGCCATCTATCGCGACCTGCCCGGCCTGCACCGCGCCGCCATGCGCGTCCCTGCGATGCAGAAGGGCGCTGCCATCGAGGCCATCGGTCTGCGGGCGGTCGCCTAGGCGGGAGGCTCGCATGCAGGGCACCACCAGCGCGCCGGCCCCGACCGGGCCGGGGATGCCGCCGGCGCAATTCTTCATCCCGGCCGCCGCCTCGCTGCAGGAGCGGCGGCCGCGCACCCTGAAGCATGGCGACACCTTCGCCGTATTCGACCACAATGGCGATGTGCTCTCCGGGCCGGGCAGCCCGGAGGGCCTCTTCCATCGCGACACCCGCCATCTCTCGCATCTTTGCCTCACCATCGCGGGGCAGCGGCCGATGCTGCTTTCCTCGACGCTGCGCGACGACAATGCGGCGCTGACCTGCGACCTCACCAACCCGGACCTGTTCGATGCCGAAGGCCGGATCGTGCTGGAGCACGACCTGGTGCATCTCCGCCGCTCCCGCTTCCTGTGGAGCGGTGCCTGCCATGAGCGCCTCGCGCTGCGCAATTTCGATGGCCGGCCGCATCGGATCCGCCTGGATTTCAGCTTTGCCGCCGATTTCGCAGACCTGTTCGAAGTCCGCGGCACGGTCCGCGAGCGGCGCGGCACGCTGCAGCTCCCGGAAGTGACGCGGGACCGGGTCCGGCTCGCCTATCTCGGCCTCGACGGGCGGCGGCGGCAGACCACGCTGCGCTTCGACCCGGCGCCGCAGGAGCTGACCGCCGACCGCGCAGGCTTCGTCTTCGAGCTCGGCCCGCACGAGGCGAAGACCGTGGTGCTGGAGATCGCCTGCGACGATGCCCGCGAGGTGCCGGTGCGCCGCGCCTTCGGGCAGGCGCTGCGGGATGCGCGCCGCGCGCTCAGATCCTCCGCCTCGCGCGCCGCCGCCATCGTCTCCTCCAACGAGATCTTCAACGAGGCGGTGCGCCGTTCGGTCTCCGACCTCTACATGCTGGTCACCGACACGCCGGAAGGGCCTTACCCTTACGCCGGCATCCCGTGGTTCAGCACCGTCTTCGGCCGCGACGCGCTGATCACCGCGCTGCAGACCCTCTGGCTCGACCCGGCCATCGCCCGCGGCGTGCTGCTCCATCTCGCCGCCAACCAGGCGACGGATCACGACCCCGCCGCCGATGCCGAGCCGGGCAAGATCCTGCACGAGGTCCGCTACGGGGAGATGGCGGAGCTGAAGGAGGTGCCGTTCCGCCGCTACTATGGCAGCGTCGATGCCACCCCGCTCTTCGTGGTCCTGGCCGGCGCCTATCTGGAGCGTACCGGCGACCTCGTCACCCTGCGCCGGCTCTGGCCGCATGTGGAGGCCGCGCTCGCCTGGCTGGTCCGCCATGGCGACCGCGACGGGGACGGCTTCGTGGAATATGGCCGGCGGACCGAGGAGGGGCTGATCAACCAGGGCTGGAAGGACAGCCAGGATTCCATCTTCCACGCCGATGGCAGGCTCGCGCCCGGCCCGATCGCGCTCGCCGAGGTGCAGGCCTATGCCTATGGCGCCTGGCGTGCCGCCGCGGCCATTGCCCGCGCCCTCGGCCGCAAGGAACGCGCCGCCGGCTGCGACAGCCGCGCCGAGACGCTGCGCCAGGCCTTCGACGCGGCCTTCTTCGACGAGGCGCTCGGCACCTATGTGCTGGCCCTGGACGGGGAGAAGCGGCCCTGCCGGGTCAGGAGCTCCAATGCCGGCCATGCGCTGCTGACCGGCCTCGCCCTGCCCGAGCGCGCCGCGCCGGTGGTGCGCACATTGATGACGCCGACGCTGTTCTGCGGCTGGGGCGTGCGTACCATCGCCAGCACCGAGGCGCGCTACAACCCGATGAGCTACCATAACGGCTCGGTCTGGCCGCACGACAATGCGCTGATCGCCGCCGGCCTGGCCCGCTACGGCTTCAAGCGCGAGGCGGCCCGGATCTTCGAGGGGCTGTTCGCCGCGTCCACCTATATCGACCTGCGCCGGCTGCCGGAATTGTTCTGCGGCTTCGCCCGCCAGCACAGGCGCGGGCCGACCTTCTATCCCGTCGCCTGCTCGCCGCAGGCCTGGGCCGCCGCGGCGCCGCTCCTCATGCTGCAGGCCTGCCTCGGGCTTGGCTTCGACCTTGCGCAACTGCACATCACCTTCGAGGAGCCGACGCTGCCGGAGTTCCTCGACATGGTCATGCTGCGCAATCTCCGGCTCGACGGCGGCGCGGCGGATGTCGCGCTGCGCCGCTCCGGCGCCAAGGTCGTGGTCGATGTAGTCGACCGCCAGGGTCCGCTGCGGGTGCTGACGACAAGCTGAGCGGGGCCTCTGCGCGCGGCCGGGCTGTGCAGCCCGCCCGGGTGGCCGGCGGACGTCGATTGGTCAGGGCCGGAGGCCCGGCCTCCGGCGACAGCATGCCACCGCGGGCAGGCACGGCGCCACCCCGCCGGGGCGGCCGGCGGCGGCGAAGCCCCCCGGGGTGCCATGCCCCGGGTGCCATGCGTGGAGCGCCGTGTTGCCATTCGCCCTGGTGGGCTATCGCCCTGCCCCCGATCGCTGCGATGCTCCACATCCTGGACCGGGCGCGCCCCCGGGCATGCCGCGAGCCAACCCGCCAAGGCCAAGAAGACGCGAAGATGACCCTTGCCCTGACCGCCAGCGCGCCACCCAGGACGCATCTCGCCGTCCTGCTCATCCTGGCGCTGACGCATCTGCTGAACGACCTGATCCAGTCGCTGATCCCGGCCGTCTACCCGATCATCAAGGCCTCCTACGGGCTCGACTTCGTGCAGATCGGGATGATCACCCTGACCTTCCAGGTGGCCGGCTCGCTGCTGCAGCCCGTCGTCGGCTATTACACCGACCGCCATCCGATGCCGCATTCCACCGTCATCGGCATGACCTTCACCCTCGCCGGCCTGCTGGGCCTCGCTTTCGCCTCCAGCTACGGCCTCATCATCGCCGCGGCGGCCTGCATCGGCATCGGCTCCTCGATCTTCCATCCGGAGGCGACGCGCATGGCGCGCTTCGCCTCGGGCGGCCGGCACGGCTTCGCGCAGGGCATCTTCCAGGTGGGCGGCCAGGCAGGCGGCGCGCTCGGCCCGCTGGCCGCCGCCCTCATCATCGTGCCGCGGGGGCAGGGAAGCCTCGTCTGGTTCGCCTCCCTCGCGCTCTTCGCCATGGTGCTCATGGTCTGGACGGCGGGGCAGCACACCGCCATCCGCCGGCAGGCGGCGGCCAAGGCGTCACCTGCCGCGGCCGCGGCGGGCCGCCCTGCGCATGCGCCGGCGACCATCGCCCTCGGCCTCGTCATCCTGACCGTGCTGATGTTCTCGAAGAACGCCTATAGCGAGAGCTTCCGCTCCTTCTACACCTTCTACCTGATCGACCGGTTCGGGGTGTCGATCCAGGCCTCCCAGCTCATGCTCTTCGTCTTCCTGGTCGCCGCTGCCCTGGGCGCGCTGGGGGGCGGCATCATCGGCGACAGGATCGGCCGCTACCGCATCATCTGGATTTCCGTACTCGGCCCGCTGCCCCTCACGCTGCTGCTGCCCTATGCCGATTTCTTCTGGACCGGCGTGCTGACGACGCTGATCAACCTGATCATGGCCAGCGCCTTCGCCTCCATCCTGATCTACGCCATGGATTTGCTGCCGGGCCGCATCGGGCTGATCGGCGGGCTGTTCTACGGGCTCAATTTCGGGCTCGGCGGCATCGCCGCAGCCCTCCTCGGCGGGCTGGCGGACAGTATCGGCATCGAGAGCGTCTACCGGCTGTGCTCCTTCCTGCCGCTCGCCGGGCTTCTCGCCTGGTTCCTGCCCCGCATCGAGGAGGGCGGGGCTGTCCGCCGGACTTGAAAATGCTCTAGTGTCCTGCCCGCGAAATTCGCTGGATGTCCAGCGAACGCAGCGGACAAGCAGGCCACTGAAACCACAAGCCAGTGGCCCGAGAACGAAGTCCGCAGGACTGCGGAATCGGGACACCAGGCTAGCCGCGACAATCAAGGCGGGCCGCCGAGCCCGCGAGGAGACGCAGATGGATGACGTGACGATTCGCCCGGCCGCGGCACGGGCGACCAAGGCCGCACCCGCCGAGAACTTCACCGGGACCGTGCTGCAGGACGCCTACGCCGCCCCGACGGCGGCGTCCCGCACCAGCGCCACGCTGGTGACCTTCACCCCCGGCGCCCGCACCAACTGGCACACCCACAAGACCCGGCAGGTGCTGGTGGCCACGCTGGGCACCGGCATGGTGGAGGTGCGCGGCAAGCCGCCCCGCATCCTGCGCGCCGGCGATGTCGCCGAAGTGCCGCCGGGCGTGGTGCATTGGCATGGCGCCGTGGCAGGGCATCTGTTCGCGCATATTTCCTTCCTCGAAATCGAGGGGCCGGACAACAACACCTGGATGGAGCCGGTGGACGAGGCGCATTACCAGAAGGTGGCGGTCGCACCGAAAGCATAGCCGCAGCGCGGCTTGCCGCGCCCTGCCCTGCCCCTTCCGCTACTCGCCACCGCGCCTCCGGCGGTGATCCGCGGCGGCGCCAGCTCCCCGTCCTCCGGGGTGGGCAGGCAGCGCGGCCTTGCCGGCCACCGGGGGACATCCCTGGCGACGCGGCCGGCTCCGGCGACGCACTGCGCCGGGGCCATGCCCTGGTCGGCGGCGGCATGGGCGGCAATGGAGGCCGGGAGCTCGGGGAGCAGCGCCCCGATCGGGCCGGCTGGCCGGCCCGGCAAACCTCCCCGGGCGCCAGCCAGGCCGGCGGCCGCCCTACCGGATCACCCGTCTTACCAGATATCGGCCGAGGCGAGCTTTGGTGGTGACCCCGTCATTGGTCACGCTGCCATGGTCGTTATACTCCTCCAGCCAGCCCTCGATGGTCCTGCCGGCCGCGAGGCCGCCGCTGGCCTTGGTCCAGGCGGCGGCGCCGGACCCGAGTTTGTAGGTCGAGGCGTTGAGCGTCAGGCTGCCATCGCCGAAGCCGTCATGGCTCTCGTCCTTGCTGTACTTGCCCAGCCAGGCGATGGCCTGGGTCATGGCATCCCTCGCATCGAAGATGCTGCTGCTGTCCGCCGGGTCGGTGATCGCATTGCCGGCCAGGTAGTTCAGCCAGCTCGCCACCAGCTCGCGGCCCAGCAGCAGGCGCATGTCGCCGCAATTATCGGCGGCGTTCAGCGCCGCCAGCGCTTCCGGCTGGCTGTAGAAGAAGGTCTTCTCGCCGGCATCGGTGACGCCGTTCTTGTTGAAGTCGCCGACCAGGATGCCCGCCTTGTAGCTCTTGCTGACCGGATCCAGCACGCCTTTCGCGCCATAGGTCTCGTAGAGGATGTCGCTGTCGAAAGGCTTGTCGCCGCGGCCGGAGAGAGAGCTGCCGCGATCGCCGTCCCACAGATCCTTCCAGCCGCTGCTGCCCCAGTCGCAGGCACTGTGCACGCCGGGGCCCTGGATGCCGTAGAAATTCGCGCTGTCGCTGTCCGTCACCGTCACCGTCACCGCGTTGCCGTAGCCGTCCGTGTACTTCGCCGAGACCGTGGCGGTGTCGGTGTGCTGGCCGGCCTGCCAGGTGCCGTCGACGATCAGCGTGTAGCTGTCATTGCTGCCGCCATAGCAGCCCTTGTCGTAGGAATCGGCCGCCAGGCTGCCGATCTTGACGGTGGTGCCGGAGGAGCGGCCGTTGAGATCGAGCTGGTCGTCGCCCAGGACGATATTGTTCAGCGTGACATTGCCGGTGTTGGTGACGACGAATTTGAATTTCACCGAGGCGCCCTCGGCGGCCAGCGGCCCGGTGCCGCCATCGGCATCGTACCAGGTGCAGCCGCCATCGACGGAGACGTATTTCTCCACGTCGATCTTCGGCGCCGCGCCGAAATAGGAGCTGCTGTCGCTGTCGCCGACCGTCCTGCTGCCATGGGCGTCGGTGTATTTCGCCGTCGCCGTCGCGGTGTTGCAATAGGCGCCGGCGCCGGCGATGCCGGTCTCCGTGAAGGTCCAGGTCTCGCCGGCATCGAGGATGCCGTTGCCGTTATCCCCGGTGACCTCGGTGACGAGGCCTTCCCGGTTGTCCTTCACCACCACATTGGTCAGGGCGACGTTGCCGGTGTTCTTCACCGTATAGGTCCAGGTGACGGCGCTGCCTTCCAGGATGGTCGGGCCGTCGCAGCCATTCGTCACCTTGCTGATGCAGAGCGAGGGGCAGGGGTTGTACACCGTCTTCTGCACCAGCCCGGCATCCAGGCTGTTGTTCATCTCGCCGGAGCTCAGCGTCACCTGCTGGGTGGCGCCGTTGCTGGCCGCGTCGCTGTCCCGCCCGTCATCCCCGCCGCGATTGGCGCCGGTGAGGCTGTAGCCGTTGGGCGCCACGAATTTCACGCTATAGGTGCCGGGCACCAGCCCGGTGAAGCCGTAATTCCCGTTGCCGTCGGTCACCGTGGTCCTGATGACGCTGCCGCCGGCGTCGAGGAGCTGCACGGTGACATTGCCGAAGCCGGCCTCGCCGCCATCCTGGATGCCGTTCCTGTTGCCGTCGAACCAGACCTTGTCGCCCAGCGCGGCCAGCTTGTAGAAGCCGGCATCCAGCGTCAGGTCGGTCTGGCCGGAGGTCAGCGTCACCTGCTGGGTCGTGCCATCGACCGCGTCGCTGTCCTTCGCGTCATCGGCGCCGCGATTGGCGGCGGTCGCCACATAGCCCTCCGGCGCGACGAAATGCACGCTGTAGGTGCCGGGCGCCTTGTCTTCGAAGAGGTAGCTGCCATCCGCCGCCGTGGTGGTGGTGGCGATGACCGCGCCGGCGGCGTCCAGCAGCTCCACCGTCACGCCGCCGATGCCCTTCTCCCCGGCATCCTGGATGCCGTCGGCATCCCTGTCCTCGAAGACGACATCGCCGAGGGAGACGGGCTGGCTGACCGGGGCGGGCTTGAAGAAGCCGGCATCGAGGGTGGAGTTGTACTCGCCGGAGGTCAGCGTCACCTGCTGGGTGACGCCCTCGACCGCGTCGCTGTCCTTCGCGTCATTGCCGCCCTGGTTGGCCGGGCTCGCCTCATAGCCGGCCGGGGTGACGAAGCGGACGCTGTAGGTGCCGGGCGGCAGGCCGGTGAAGCTGTAGCTGCCATCCGCCGCGGTGGCGGTGTTGGCCGCCACCTGGCCCTGGGCGTCCAGCAGCTCCACCGTCACGCCGGCGATGCCGGCCTCGCCCGCATCCTGGATGCCGTCGGCATTGGCGTCCGCGAAGACGACATCGCCGAGGCCCGCCAGCTTGTAGAAGCCGGCATCGAGCGTCGGGTTGTTCTCGCCGGCCGCCAGCGTGACCTGCTGGGTGGTGCCGCCCACCGCATCGCTGTCCGCCGCGTCATCCCCGCCCTGGTTGGCGGGGCTGGCGAGGTAGCCCTCCGGCGAGACGACATGGACGGCGAAGGTGCCGGGGATCAGGTTGCTGAAATGGTAGCTGCCATCCGCCGCGGTGGTGGTGGCAATGATCGCGCCGGCATTGTTCAGCAACTGCACCGTCACGCCGGCAATGCCGGTCTCGCCCGCATCCTGGATGCCATCGGCATCCGCATCCTCGAAGACGACGTCGCCGAGCGAGGCGAGGCCGGCGCTGGAGGCGGTGGCGTAGTTCTGGTTCATCAGGCTGAAGGTGGAGCCGCCCGCCGCCGTCTCGCCGGTGGAGATGACCACCGTCACCTTCACATGCAGCGAGGCATAGCCCATCGAGAATTGGACATCGCCGGCCTCGAAGGGCGGGTCGGCGGTGTCGGTGACGCTTTGGGCCCGGGTCAGGCTGCTGCGGCCGACCAGGGTGCCGTCCGCGCTGTAGATCTCCTCGACCAGGGAGAGGGTGGAGCCGACCGGGATGGCGCTGTCCGGCGTGAAGGAATTGGTGCGGATCGCCGTGATGAGGTCGGCGGTGGTGCTGGTGACGTCGTATTCCAGCGTCAGGGTCAGGGTCTGGCCGGGGCCGGTGGTGCCGCCGACGAAGCCTGCCCAGCGCAGCCCGGCCACGGGGGCGCCGACCGGCGGGTTGGAAGCCCCCGTCGCCACCATGCTCGCATCGCCGAGAACCGAATTCACGGCCCCGACCGATTCCTCCGTCGCATGGATGTTGCTGAAGAGCAGCCCGTCATCGGTGATGTTGGCGAAGGCGCGGTCGAGCGGCATGGGATCGGTCCTGATGGAAGCAGCCGTTGCAACTGTTATGGTAATGTGTAGGCGCGCGGCCGTTTCCGGCCCGGCGAAGCGGGTCGGTCATGGCCAGGCAAGGCGGGCGCGGGCGGCGCGCCCGCCGCTTGGCTCAGGCGGCGGCGTTCTGGCCGCGGCGCAGCCCGGCGAGGCCCGCCAGGCCGAGGCCGAACAGGATCAGCGCCCCGGGCGCCGGGACCGGCACCAGGGTGATGATGAAGCTGGTGATCGTGCCGTTCTCGGCATTCAGGTCGGGGCTGAGCTGGACGTACAGGTCCTGCGGGTCGAAGCTCGCCGGCGTCGCGCCGGCGACGCCGCTGATGAAGGCCAGCCCGGAGCCGGTACCGCCATCGATCTGCGAGCCGAAGGACACGCCTGAGCTGCCGTTGAGGATGGCGGTCAGGCTGGCGATGGGCGGGCCGCCCTGCGGCATGATGTAGAGGATGAAGGTCAGGTCGCTGCCCGTGGCGAGTGCGGGCGCCGCGGTCAGGATCACCCCGGCCGGGCCGTAGGCCGAGAGGCTCAGCGCGGGGCAGGCGCCGGCCGTGCTGTGGCAGGTCTCGGTATCCAGATAGGAGTTATAGCCGCCGACATCCAGCGACAGCACATCCGCCCGGGCGAGGCCGGCGCTGGCCGCCATCATTCCCGCGGCCACCGCCACGCCGCGCAGCAGCGCCTTGCAGCCCTTCCTGAGATTCACCACCGTCCAGCCCTCTTCGCCCTGACGTCCTCGGTTGACCACGCCGCAGCCCGACACCGGGCGTGGATGAACCGGGCGTGAAGGCGATGGAGCAAATGGCGTACCGCGGTACGATTTTTTGGACTTTCAGGGGCTTAGGGTGGGCGTTATTTTCGACAATATCTCCGTGTAAAAAATTCCGACTCACGCTACTCCGGCGCAACATCGCGGCGTGAGGTGGGACGATGTTCCGGAACCGCGCAATTCCGCATAGGGGCAGGCTTCCGGCACCCCGGCCGAAGCCGGGCGGCGCCCACCCCGCGGCGTGGTGGCGCTACAGCGCCACCCGCGTCACGTCATGGGTGTAGAGCCACTCCGTCCGCTCCAGCATCGCCTCCACGGCGAATTCCCGGGCGACATAGGCGGCCGCCCCCTCGGCATGGGCGAGTTCCGGATTGTGGAAGCGTTTCGTGTTGGCGGAGGAGCCGATGACGACCCGCGCCGTGCGGTCCCGCCGCGCCGCCTCGTAGCGCACCAGCGCGGCCTCAGGCCCCTCGATCTCCGCCAGGGCGCGGGCGAGGATGAAGCCGTCCTCGATGGCCATCACCGCGCCCTGGGCCATGAAGGGCAGCGTCGGGTGGCAGGCATCGCCGAGCAGGGTGACGCGCCCCCGCCCCCAGCGCGGCAGCGGGTCCCGCGCCAGGAAGGCCCAGCGGAAGGGGGTGCCGATGGCGTCGATCATTGCATGGATGTCGGGGTGCCAACCGGCGAAGTCGCGGTGCAGCTCCGCCTGCGTGCCCTGGGCGGTCCAGCTTTCCACCTGCCAGTCCACGCCCTCCACCACGCCGACGAAATTCATCAGCTCGCCGCGGCGCAGCGGGTAGTGCACCACATGGCGCCCGGGGCCGACCCAATTGCTGCCGACCGGCCGGTCGAGATGGGCGGGGAGCTTCTCCATCGGGATCACGCCGCGCCAGGCGAGCAGCCCGGTGAAGCGCGCCGCCCCCTCCCCCCAGAGTTGCCGCCGCACCACGGAATGGATGCCGTCGGCGCCGACCAGCACATCGCCCTCGGCGGTGTCGCCATTGGTGAAGCGCAGCCGGACGCCCTGGGCGGTGGCCTCGAAGCCCTCCGCCTTGTGGCCCAGCCGGATCGCCCCCGGCGAGGCCGCCCGCACCGCCGCTTCCAGCGCCGCCAGCAGGTCCGGGCGATAGACGGTGAAATAGGGGTAGCCGTAGCGCGCCTTGGCCTCCGCCAGCACATCGGCGATGGGCCAGGCCTGGCCGGTATTCCAGAGGCGGATCTCCTTGCCCTTGGTCTCGGAGGAGACCGCCGCCACCTGTTCGCCGACGCCCAGCTCATACAGCACCCGGGCGCCGTTGGAGCTGATCTGCACCCCGGCGCCGACCTCGCGCAGCGCCTGGGCCTGCTCATGCACCTCCACCGCGAAGCCGCGGCGCAGCAGGGAAAGCGCCGCGGTCAGCCCGCCGATGCCGGCGCCGAGGATGAGAACCTTGGGCTGCGCCGCCATCTCACTCGGCCGCCGCGGAGAGCTGGTCCCACCAGGCGCATTCGCCGCGGATCGGATTGTGGTTGCCGGGCAGCACCTGCACCGGCTGGCGCTCGCCGCGGGCGGCGGCGTCCAGCTTCAGGCGGCGGGCCTCGGCGCGCATCTCGGCGCTGCCCCAATTCCGCTCATGGCCCCAGAGGCTGGGGCCGGAGGTCATCTCCACCGGCTGCCAGCTTGCCATGTCCACGGCGCGGCCGCCCCAGCCATACTCCACCAGGAAATTGCCCGGCGTGGTGGCGTAGAAGCTGGTCATGAAGTCGTTGGTGTGGCGGCCCAGCGTCGTGGCGACGCGGCCTTCCTCCAGCATCGCCAGGTCATAGCCCTGGCCGACATCGTCCAGGTTGAACAGCTCCATCATGATGTGGTGCAGGCCGGGGCCGGGCCGTTCGATCAGCGCCAGCGAATGATGGCGCGGATTGACGTGCATGAAGTACGCATGGAAGGGGTTGGTCACGTAGTCGGAGACGCGGAAGCCCAGCAGGTCCCGGTAGAAGCCGAGCGCCGCCTGCATGTCCGGCACGTTCAGCACCGCATGCCCCATGCCCAGCGCGCCGGTGCGGAAGCCGCTGAGGCAGCGGCCGGGCTGGAAGGGCTCGCTCGTGCTCTCCGCGCCATGGACGATTTCCAGCCGGTTGCCCATCGGGTCCTGGGTGACGATGAGGCCGGCGACATGGCGCTGCGCCGCCAACGCGGCATCGCCCGGCACCACGGGGTGGCCGGCCGCCTCCAGCTTCGCCGCCAGGGCTGAGAGGGCGGCGGCGTCCGCCACCTCCCAGCCGAAGAAGCGGGGGCCGTCGCTGCTGTCCGGTACCACCAGCAGGCGCTGCTTGCGGTCATCCATGCGGAAGCGGAGCTGGTGGGCGCTGCGCTCCGCGAGCTGCAGGCCGAGGAGGTTCGTGCCGAAGCCCACCCAATCCTCGGGCGTCTTCGCCGCGATGCCGACATAGCCGAGCGCCTGGATCGCCATGGGACCGTTTCCCTCTTCGCTTGGCCTGACGCTACCAGCCCGCGCCGGGCTTGTCGCGCCCTGGCTTGGCCGACATGGCTTGGCCGGCATGGCCGCGGATGCGGCATGGCTTGCGCGCCAGCGCGAGATTTGCGCAAATGCCGCGGCGGCGGGCCGCCCGGCTTCGGCAGCCGCCAGACCCGGCGCCAGCGGGCGGTGACACAGCTTCCGCCCGGCCGGGTGGAAGCGGCGCCACCGCCCGCTGGCGCCGCAATTGAGCCGGCGAAGCCCGCCCCCTATGCTGCACCGCCGCAGGGCGCGGCGCGCCACGGCCGAGAGGGATCGAGGACATGACCGAGCTGCTCGCGCGACGCAACGCCGCCTTCGGCGCCGGCGCCCCGCTCTTCTACGAGCACCCGCTGCACCTGGTGCGCGGCGAGGGCGTCTATCTCTACGGCGCCGACGGCAAGCGCTATGTGGACATGTACAACAACGTCCCCTGCGTCGGCCACGCCAACCCAAGGGTGGTGGAGGCGATGGCGCGGCAGCAGGCGACGCTGAACACCCATAGCCGCTACCTGCATGAAGGCGCGATCGCCTTCGCCGAAAGGCTGGCGGCGCTGCATGGCAAGCAGATCGAAAGCGTCATCCTCTCCTGCAGCGGCACGGAGGCGAATGAGGTGGCGCTGCGCATGGCGCGCTTCGCCACCGGCAGGCGCGGCATTCTCTGCACCAACGCCACCTATCACGGCAACAGCGAGCTGGTGAGCGCCCTGACGCGGCTCGGCAGCCAGCCCAGCCCCAACCCTGCGGTGCGCGCCTTCCCCTTCCCGGAGACCTACCGCCCGATCGCGCCCAACCTGAACGAGGCGCAGCTCTGCGAGGCCTATCTGGCGCAGCTCGCCGCCGCCATCGAGGATCTCGAGCGCAGCGGCGAGGGCGTCGCCGCCATGCTGGTCTGCTCCATCCTGGCCAATGAGGGACTGCCCGACATCCCCGCCGGCTTCATGGAACGCGCCGCGGCGATGGTGCGCGCGGCGGGCGGCTATGTCATCGCCGATGAGGTGCAGGCCGGCTATGCCCGCACCGGCCATTGGTGGGGCTATGAGGTGACGGGCTTCACGCCGGACATCGTCGTCACCGGCAAGCCGATGGGCAACGGGCTGCCGCTGGCCGCCACCGCCGCCAGCCGGGCGCTGGTGGAGGGGTTCCGGGCAAAGACGCGCTACTTCAACACCTTCGCCTCCTCGCCCTTGCAGGCGGCGGTGGGCATGGCGGTGCTGGACGAAATCGAGCAGCGCGATCTGCGCGGCAGCGTCGCCGCCGTGGGCGCCGCGCTGAAGGCCGGGCTGCGGGCGCGCCAGGGCGCCAGCGAGGCGATCGGCGATGTGCGCGGGCATGGGTTGTTCATCGGCGTGGAGCTGGTGACGCCTGATGGCAGCCCGGATGTCGAGCTGGCGAAGGCGGTGATCAACCGGCTGAAGGAGAAGGGCTTCCTCACCAGCAATGCCGGCATCTTCGCCAATGTGGTGAAGATCCGCCCGCCGCTGGTCTTCGGCCATGAGCATGCCGAGGCCTTCCTCGTCGCCTGGGACGAGACCATCGCCGAACTCGCCGCATGAGCGCAGCCGCGGCCGACGCCTATTTGCCGGCGGCGCGGCAGGCGCTGGCGGCGTTCGGCGTGGTGCCGGCGGAATTGCGCTTCGTCCGGCTCAGCGAGAACGTCACCTTCCTCGCCGTGGATGCGCGGGACGGGGCGAAGCTGGTGCTGCGGCTGCACCGCCCCTGGTATCACCATATCGAGGAGCTGCGCTCCGAGCATCTCTGGACGCGTGCCCTGGTGCAGGCCGGGGTGGCGACGCCGGAGCCGCTGGTGACGCTTTCGGGCGACGCCTTCGCCCAGGTGGAGATCGCGGCGACCGGCGAACAGCGCTGGGCCGGCCTCGCCCGCTGGGTGGAAGGCGAGCTGCTGGCGGAGGTGGTGGCGCGGGAGACCGATGCCGCGGCGAATCTCGCGCGCTTCCGCGGCCTCGGCGCGCTGATCGCCGCCATGCACAACCAGGCGACAGGCTGGATGCCGCCGGCGGGCTTCCGGCGCCATGCGCTGGATGCGGAGGGGCTGATGGGCGAGACGCCCTTCTGGGGCCCTTTCTGGGACCACCCGATCTTCTCCGCTGAGGAACGCCGCCTGCTGCTGGCGACGCGCGATGCGCTGCGCGGCGTGCTGCTGCGCTACGGCCAGGCGCCGGCGCGGTTCAGCCTGATCCATGCCGACCTGCATCCGCGCAACGTGCTGGTGGATGGCAGCAAACTCGCGGTGATCGACTTCGACGATTCCGGCCATGGCTGGCATCTCTACGACCTCGCCGTGGCGCTGATCGACTACCAGCTTCACCCGGAGGCGGCGGCGCTGCGCGAGGCGGTGCTGGAAGGCTATCGCAGCTTGCGGCCCTTGGCCGAGGCGGATGCGGCGCTGCTGCCGATGTTCCAGCTCATCCGGGACATGGCGCAGATCGGCTGGTATCTGCAGCGGCCGGAACTGCCCACCTCGCGCGACCTGCCGCAGCTCAAGGAGCATGTGCTGCGCCGTGCGGCGCTATTCACGCCGCCGCTTTAGCAGGCCGCCATTCGGTAGGGAGAGGCGCGCCTCGGCGCGCTCGACCTCGTCGAGCGCACCTCAAGCCCACGCCATGGTGCCGTTTGCGAGTCAAGGCCGAAGCCGCGCTTCGCGCGGTGCGGCGAAGCCGCAGCCTTGACTCGCAAACGGCACCATGGCCCTGGCGAATGATCGCCTTCGACGGGTCGAAGGCGCTTTTCAGCGCCCTCGCCCACGGCAGAAGAAGGACGCCCCGCCTCAACCCGCGCCGCCCGTTGCCCTGCCGTGGCTTCGCCACGGCAGGCTGTGCGAAGCGCCGCTTACCCGGCGAACATGGGGCCCCCGCGGCGTTGCGCAGCAACGTCGTGGGGAAATCAGTGCACCAGCGCCATCTCCGGCATGAGCTGGCTGGCACGGAAGAACCGGCCGACGCTGTCCTGATGCGCCGCCACGGCCGCGGCATCGAAATCCGCCTGCGGCGCCGGCTCCAGGTCGAAATGGTCGAAGCGGTTCTCGCCGCGCACCAGCGTGGCGGAAAGCCGCGTCGGCCCGGTGTGGTAGCAGCGCGCCGGGATATAGCTGATGCCCAGCCCGATGCGGTCCACCGCCGAGCGGTTGGGCGCCGAGGCATGCAGCACCATGGTGTCGTGCAGGGAGAATTCGCCGGGCTGCAGCGGCACCGGCACACCCTTGCTCGGGTCGATCTCCGCCTTCACCGTCTGGCCGCGGCTCAGCATGATGCCGGGGTCGGAGCGGTCCGTATGCGGCAACTGCCCCACCTTGTGCGTGCCGGGCAGCATGGTGACGCAGCCGCTTTCCTCGGTGCTCGGCGTCAGCGCCACCCAGGCCGTCACATGCTCATGCGGCGCCAGGCCGAAATAGGTGCCGTCCTGGTGCCAGGGCACGAAGCCATCCGTCCCCGCCTCCTTCCACCACAGGGTGGTGTGATAGACGAGGATATCCGGGCCGATCACATCCTCCACCGCATCCAGCACGGCGGGGTGGCGCACGATCTCCGCCGCCCAGCGGAACAGCAGATAGGGCTTGATGCGGGAGAAGGATTGCCGCTGCCCGGGCGGCTTCGGATAGGCGAGGTCGAAGGCCGCAGCGGTGCGCGCCATCTCCTGCCGCCAACGCTCCGCCTCCGCCGCGCTCACGGCGCGGAAGGGGGTGACGAAGCCGTCCCGCCGATAGGCCTCGACCTGAGCCGCGCTGAGCAGCTTACCCATGCAACGCCATCCTTTCCCGGGCTGTGCGACGGCGCCAATTGGCCCCAATTCGGGGATTTTTGCAACTAGCTTGCCACAATGGCCGGCGTCACCCAGAGGGCGCGCGCCACGCCCCGCAACCCGCCATCCGCGCCGAAGATGGCGGTGCCGGCGGAAAGCTTCCGCCCCTCCCGCCCCAATTGCCAGCCGAGGACGATGCACTCCTCCCCGGGCGCGACCGGGGCCAGCAGCCGGGCGGCGATGCGGCCCAGCAGCATGCGCTGCGGCGCCTCCCCCACGGTGAAGGCGAAGGAGCCGGCGCAATCCAGCGCGGCCCAGAGATAGATCGGCGCCACCCTCCCATCCGGCCCGGCGAAGGCGGCATGCGGAGTCCAGGCGGCGGCGGCGATGCCGGGGCGGCCGGCGACCCGCCCGGTGAAGACGCGCAGCCCGACCCCCTCCGCCCAGGCGGAGCCGCAGACGAAGCAGCGGCCGATGGAATGGGTGAAGGGGCCGTCGAGGAACCAGCGCGTGGCGGCACGGGCCTCCGCCAGGCTGGGCGGCGGCGGCGGCGCCAGGTCGAGATCGGTGGGGCGGGCCTCGGCGATGGTCGCGCCCTCGGCATCCAGGGCGCGCACCAGGCCGTCCTCCCGCTCGATCCGCAGGGGCTGGTCCAGCGGCCAGCCGCGGCGCAGCGTCACCTCCGCCGGCTGGGTGCCCAGGCGCTCCGCCATCAGCCCGGCGACATAGCCGCCATTGCCGATGCCGTCCGGGCCGCGGAATCGCGCCGCGATGCTCGCTTCTTCCATGCCTCAGCGCCGCTCCACCGGGGTGGAGGTGGCAGGGCCTTCGCCGACGATCAGCAGCACGGTCGGGTCCTCCTTGGCGCCGTCATAATGCACGCCGCGGGCGAAATGCGTGACGAAGCTGCCGGCGGGCATGGGCACGGTCTCCTCCGGCTTGAATTCGGGGCCGTTGCCCATCCACCAGGTGCCGGAGAGCACGGTGATGAAGCGGTCATTCGGGTGGAAATGCGGGCGGCTCATATGGCCAGGCAGCCAGCGCACCATCACCGCATAGAAGCCGGGCTTCGCCGGGTCGCCCACCAGCACCGCCTGCTGGTTGCCGCTCGCCGTCACCGGGCCCCAGGGAATCTGCTCCGGCAGGCGGAAGGCGATGGCGCGCGGATCGAGCTCCGCCGCACGGGCCGGCAGGGCGAGCAGCAGCAGCAACAGCAGCAGATGGCGGGGTCGCATGCGGTTCCTCCTTCGCCATCGGCTTCGGGGCCGGTGGCCTGTTCACGCCCGGGGCAAGGTCCCGGCCTGCCGAGGCCAGGAGCCTAGCGCCAGGCCTTCGCCTGGGCCAAGCTGGCGGCAAAACCAAGGGGAGGACACGCCTATGCCGCAACGCCGCGCGGTGCTCGCGGGGCTGGCCGCGCTGCCCGCCATGCCCGCCCGGGCGCAGGGCTGGGAGCCGACGCGACCCATCCAATGCATCATCGGCTTCGCCCCGGGCGGCGGGGCGGACCTCATCGCCCGCGCCATCGTGGAGGCGGCGCAGCCGCTGTTCCCGCAGCCCCTGGTGGTGGCGAACCGGCCGGGCGCCGGCGGGACCATCGCGGCGCAGTACGTGGCCGGGCTGCCGGGGGACGGCCATACGCTGCTGATGGGCGGCGGCAGCGAGAGCACCAGCATCCCCGCCTACCGCGCCCTGCCCTACGACGCCCGCACCAGCTTCCGCGCGGTGATGCGGCTGCTGCGGCAGCGCATGTTCATCCTGGCCAGGGCGGATGGCCCCTACCGCACGATGCAGGAGGCGCTGCTGGCGGCGCGGGCGAAGCCGCAGGCGGTGAGCCATGGCAGCTCCGGCATCGGTTCCATCTACCACGCCGTCTTCGCGGTGCTGGAGAAGCGGGCGGGGGTGGAGTTCCTGCACGTGCCCTTTGCCGGCGGCGCGCCGGGGCTGCAGGCGGTGGCGGCCGGCCAGGTGGATCTGATGGTGGCGAGCCCGGAGGAATTCCGTGGCCTGACCGATGGCGGGCTGCTGCGCGTGCTGGCCTGCTGCTCCGCCGAGCGGGCGCCTTCCTTCCCGGAGGTGCCGACGCTGGTGGAATTGGGGCTGGAAATGGCGCTGGAGAACATGAAGGGCTGGGTGGTGCCGACCGGCACGCCGGATGCGGCGGTGCGCTACCTGCATGACCGCTTCCGCGCCGCCATGGCGAAGCCGAGTTGGCAGGCCTTCGTGGAGCGCGCCGGTGAGGGCGATGGCTATCTGGATGGGCCGGGGTTCCAGAAGGCGATGGATCAGGTGCTGGATGCGGTGACGGCGGCGACGCGTTGAGGGAGGGCTTTGCCCGCCCTCACCAAGGGCCGAAAGGCCCTTGGAACCCTTGCATCTTGGACCCGACGGTCGAGACGCCAAACTCAAGGTTTCCAAAGGCCCTTCGGCCTTTGGCGGGGTGGGTCCGGGAGGGGCAGAGCCCCTCCTGGAATCACCGCCCCGGATCGAGCGCCGCGTAGTCCGTTTCCGCCTTCCGCGCCGCCGGCGTGGCGATGCAGTGCTCCACCCAGGCCTCGCTGTCGAACCCCTCCGCCGCGGCGTATTCGCCGAAGGCGTAATAGGCTTCGCTCAGCGCCGCCGGGTCCGGGGTTTCCCGCCGCAGATCCTCGATCTGCGCCCGGATGAAGCGGCGGGCGTATTCCGCCGCCGCCTCGGCGGAGGCGAAGCCCGTCACCTCCCATTCCTCCTCCGGGTCCTCGCCGCTGGCGAAATCGCCGCAGAGGACGCGGTGGCGGCTCATTCCTCCTCTTCCTCATCCTCCCCGTCGCGGCGGGGGTCGAGGGCGCGCCAATTGCGCTCCTCGGTGTCCCGGGCGGGGCGGGCGGCGAAGTCGTTCAGCTCGGCGGCGCTGCGCCAGGCCTGTTCGGCGCCGCCCACCACCTCGGCATCCTCGCCGAAGGCGAACCAGGCGGCCAGCACCTGGTCCGGCGTCATGCCGCGGTTGCGGCAGCGGTCCATGCTGTCCCGCACGTAGCGGCGGGCGAAGGCGTTGGCATGTTCCAGCGTCTGGAAGCCACGGATGGTCTCCACCGGGTCGGCGCCATTGCCGCCGGAGAGGTCCATGATGCGGACGGAATAGCCGCCCTCGCGCCCGAACAGGCCGGAATCGAAAGTAGCAGCCATGGCGGCCTCCCTCTCTGTGGCTGCGCCCTATAGGCCGGCGGCGAGGCGGAGGGGAGACTTGCCATGGCCGCGCCGGCCGGCATCCGCCGGAAGGCTCCTGCCGAGCCGGCAGCTTCAACTCCCGGATCCGAAACTCAGACCGGGGTCCGGGGCCAGGTCCCGGCCCCGTGGGATCGAACGCTTGCGTTCACCGGGGGCAGCGCCCCCTGCCGGGGTTGGGGCGGAGCTCCTGATCCCCCAGGGGCGTTTCCCGCTACGCGATCAGGTTGGTGTACCCGTTGGTGATCGGATACCGCCGGTCCCGTCCGAAGGCGCGCGGGCCGATCTTCACCCCGGGCGGCGCCTGGCGGCGCTTGTATTCCGCCCGGTCCAGCATGCGCCACACCCGCAGCACCGTGGCGCGGTCGTGGCCCTCGGCGACCAGCGCCTCCACCCCGCGCTCGCCCTCCACCAGCCCTTCCAGGATGGCGTCCAGCACCTCATAGGGCGGCAGGGTGTCCTGGTCCGTCTGGTCCGGCTTCAGCTCGGCGGAGGGCGGCTTGGTGATGACCCGTTCCGGCATCACCGGCCCGGCCGGCCCCAGCGAGCCGGCCGGCACATGCGCGTTGCGCCAGCGGCAGAGCCGGAAGACCAGCGTCTTGTAGATGTCCTTCAGCACCGAATAGCCGCCGCACATATCGCCATAGAGCGTGGCGTAGCCGACCGACATCTCGCTCTTGTTGCCGGTGGTCAGCACCATGTCGCCGAATTTGTTGGAGAGCGCCATCAGCGTCAGCCCGCGGGCGCGGGACTGGATGTTCTCCTCGGTGATGTCCGGGGCGCGGTTGCCGAAGGCCGGCGCCAGCATGGCGCCGAAGGCCTCCATGGCCGGGCCGATGCCGATCGTCTCGTAGCGGATGCCGAGCAGCTCGGCGCAGGCGGCGGCATCCTCCAGGCTCTCGCGGGAGGTGTAGGGCGAGGGCATCATCACCGCCCGCACCCGGTCCGGCCCCAGCGCATCGGCGGCGACGGCGGCGGAGATGGCGCTGTCGATGCCGCCGGAGAGGCCCAGCACCACGCCGGGGAAGCGGTTCTTGTTCACGTAATCCCGCAGGCCGAGCATCATCGCCCGGTAGACCTGCTCCTCCGCCGAGGGGATGGGTGCCAGCTTCTGCGGGGTGCAGACCAGGCGGCCATCCCGCCGGGTCCACTCCGTCAGGGTGATCGCCTCCTCGAACAGGGGCATCTGCACGGCCAGGCTGCGGTCGGGGTTGAGCACGAAGCTCGCCCCCTCGAAGACCAACTCATCCTGGCCGCAGACCTGGCCGAGGAAGACGAAGCCGAGCCCCGTCTCCACCACCCGCGGCACGGCGAGGTCGATGCGGAGCTGCGCCTTACCGACCTCGAAGGGGGAGCCGTTGATGCTGATCAGCACCTCGGCGCCGCTCTCCGCCAGCGTTTCCGAGACGGTCGGGAACCACCAATCCTCGCAGATCATCAGCCCGAGGCGGAAGCCGCGGAAGGCGACCGGCCCGGGGGCGGGGCCGGGCTCGAAGACCCGCTTCTCGTCGAAGACGCCATAATTCGGCAGCTCGTGCTTGGCGCGGCGGGCGATGATCTTGCCGCCATCCAGGACGAAGAGGCCGTTATGGCGCTTCCCCTCCGCCACCCAGGGGCCGCCCAGCACCACGCCCGGCCCGCCATCGGCGGTCTCGGCCGCCAGGGCCTCGATGGCGGCGGCGGCATCGGCGTTGAAGCTGGGCTTGAGGACGAGATCCTCGGGCGGGTAGCCGCCGATGGAGAATTCCGGGGTGACGAGAAGATCGGCCCCGAGCCGCGCCGCCTCCGCCCGCGCCCGACGGATGCGCTCGGCATTGCCCCGGATGTCGCCGACATGCGGGTTGATCTGGGCGAGGGCGATGCGGAGGGTTTCGGCCATGGTCCTACCAAGCTAGGGAGGCGGCTGGCGGGGGTCAACGCAACCTAGAGCGTGATCGGTTGAGGTCGAATCGACCGAAACCGTGAATCACGCGACCGAACAATGAGCTAGAGCGGGGCGGGTGAGCGCAGCTCAACCGATCCCGCTCTAGGGCGCGCAAGGCAAGGGGCGATCCTGCCCCATCGGCGCAGCCCGGCCACAAAGGGGACGCCGTCCCCCTTTGGAAACCCCCTGCCAAGGGCCGAAAGGCCCTTAGGGCCCTTGAGTTATTCCATCCGGGCGCCGGAGATGCGTACCATCTCCTTCAGCATCGGGCGCTGGGCGGCGGCATGGCGCTCGGCGTCCTCCGGCGTGCTCCAGACGCAGCGGGCGCCGGTCTGCTCGAAGCGGCGCTGCACGGAAGGATCGGCCGCCACCTCCTTCATCGCCGCATTCACCTTGTCGACCACCGCCCGCGGCATGCCTGCGGGGCCGACCCAGGCGCACCAGGAGGTGACGACGAAATCCGGCACCCCGGCCTCCGCCATCACCGGGATCTGCGGCAGGCTCGGCCAGCGCTGCGGGCTGGTGACGGCGAAGGCCTTCACCCGCCCCTCGGCGATCACCGGCGTATAGCTGGCGAGGTTGTCGATCGCGAAGGTCAGGTCGCCCGCCAGCATGGCCGGGATGATCTGCGCCGCGCCGCGGAAGGGCACGTGCTGGCCGTCGATCTTCAGCCGGTCGCAGAAGGAGGAGCCGCAGAGATGCGCCGTGGTCCCCACCCCCGGCGAGCCATAGCTGACGCCGCGCGGCTGCGCCTTCGCCCAGGCGATGAATTCCTGCAGGCTGTTCGTCGGGTTATGCTGGGCGGAAACGACGACGACGTTCGGCAGCTCCCAATGCATCGAGACCAGGGAGAAATCCTTCTCCGGGTCGAAGGGCAGCCGCGTGTAGAGGAATTGCGCGACGGAGAGGTTGGCGATGGTGGCCGGGCCCTGGGTGTAGCCATCCGGTGCCGCCTTGGCGATCGCCTCCATGCCGATATTGCCGCTGGCGCCCGGCCGGTTCTCCAGCACGAAGCTCTGGCCGAGCTTCTGGGTGAGCTGCTCGCAGAGGAGGCGCGCCAGCACGTCGGTGGAACCGCCCGGCGGCCAGGGGACGATGACGCGGATGGGGCGGTTCGGCCAGTCGCCGGCGGATTGCGCCAGCGCCGGCGTGGCGAGGCCGAGTAGCGGCGCGGCGAGGAGGGAACGACGAGGCAGCATGGGGCTGGGCTTCTCCCGATCTTGGACAGGGGGGGAGATGACACCATGCGCCCCAGGGCGGAAGCCCTTTCCTGCCGGCGCGTCCCTACGGCCGCAGGGCGGCGGCCGGCGTCGCCCGGGCGGCAGGCCGGGCCGGCGAACCAGCCGGGGCACGGCGCGCCGCCGCCCGTCCGGTCGATGGCAGCACGCCGCCCACCTCACCCGGGGCGATAGGCAGCGCCGCGCCGCGCAATGCGCGCCGTCAGCCGTTCAGCCGGCGGCAGCACGGCCCGGCGCGGCCGCCCGGCTCAGCAATCCAGGACGAGATTGCCCATCAGATTGCCCGCCTCCACCGCGTCATGCGCCGCGGCGCATTCGGCCAGCGGCATATGCGCCGCCACCGCATGCCGCACCAGGCCGCGCGCCAGCCAGGATTGCAGCGCCCCCACCGCCGCCGCGCGCTGCGCCGGCGTCAGCTCATAGACGATGAAGAAGCGCACCCCGATGCCCTTCACGATGGTGGGGGAGAAGGGGAAGATGGCCTCCTGGGTGTTGGAGCCATAGGCGCCGACCACCGCGCCATGGGCTGCCAGCTTGTGGAGCATCGGGCCGTTGCCGGCCAGGTCCACCTCGACGATGCGGCCGACGCCCTCGCCGCCGGTCAGCGCCATCACCCGGGCGGGGACGTCCTCCGAGCGGTAATTCACGCAGGCATCGGCGCCGGCCGCCATGGCATGCGCCGCCTTGGCGGGGGAGCTGACGGTGGCGATCACCTGCGCCGCGCCGAGCAGCCGGGCGAACTGGATGGCGTAGAACCCCACCGCGCCCGCCCCGCCGGTGACCAGCACGCGCTGGCCGGTGCAGCCGCCATCCGTCACCAGCGCGTGCAGCGCGGTTAGGGCAGGGATGCCGAGGCAGGCGCCTTCGGCGAAGCTGGTGCCCTCCGGCAGGGGCATGGCCTGGATCGCCGGCAGGGCGATGTATTCGGCGGCGGTGCCGAAGGCGCGCTTCCACTGGCTGTTCCATAGCCAGACCTGCTCGCCGATCCGGGCGGGCGGCACCCCCTCCCCCACCGCCTCGATAATTCCGGCGCCGTCGCTGTGCGGGATGACGCGGGGAAAAGCCATGGGGCGGGAGGAGCCGCGGCGGGTCTTCCAATCCGAAGGATTCACGCCGGAGGCGGCGATTCGGACCAGCACCTCGCCGGGGCCGGGGGTGGGGGTGGGCAGGTCGCCATAGGTCAGGACGCTGCTGTCACCGTTCTTTTCGTACCAGATCGCCTTCATGTCGCGCCTCGGCCTTTCGCGGATTCCCCCGAGGCTGCAGCCTGCACGCGCGGTCGGAGGCGTGCAATCGCCGGTCGCAGGGGACGCGGCCCTAGAGCGTGATCGGTTGAGGTCGCATCGACCGAAACCGTGAATCACGCGACCGAACAATGAGCTAGAGCGGGGCGGGTGAGCGCAGCTCAACCGATCCCGCTCTAGCCGCCTGCCAGGCCGGCCTGCGCGAGGGCGGCGCGCAGATCGGCTTCGGGGATGCGGATGGTGTTGGAGGCGAAGCTGCCGAGCGCCATGGTCCCGCCGCTGAGGCGGAAGCAGATCAGCGCCGGAAGCTGCCGCAGATCATAGGCGGGCGACGCGCGGCCGCTGCCGAGACTGTCGGTGAAATTGCCGAAGCCGCGCAGGCCGATAGTCCCGGCCCGGCAGGCCTGGCGGCCTTGCCCCGGGCGAAGCCCCTGCCCTTTACCCTTTCCCCAGGATCCTTCTCAGCACCCCTCCGTCCCGGCCTCCGGCAGCGCATGGCTCATCACCAGCGCCGGGATCGCCTCCGGGCACCAGCCGACGATCCGCGCCGGCACGCCCGCCACCGTGGCGCAGGGCGGCACGTCCCGCAGCACCACGCTGCCCGCCCCCACCTTGGCGCCGCGGCCGATGACCACATTGCCCAGCACCTTCGCCCCTGCCCCCAGCAGCACGCCGTCCCGTACCTTGGGGTGGCGGTCCCCCGCTTCCTTGCCGGTGCCGCCCAGGGTCACGCCCTGCAGGATGGAGACGTCATTCCCCACCACCGCCGTCTCCCCCACCACCACGCCGGTGCCGTGGTCGATGAAGACGCCGATGCCGAAGCGCGCCGCAGGATGCAGGTCGATGCCGAGGCCGCGCGCCGCCTGGGCCTGGAGGAAATAGGCCAGCGCCCGCCGCTCCCGCCCCCACAGCCAATGCGCCACGCGGTGGAGCTGCAGGGCGTGGAAGCCCTTGTAGTAGAGGAAGGGGGTCAGCAGCCCCGCCGCGGCCGCCGGATCGCGGGCGCCGATCGCCAGCAAATCGGCCCGCAGCGCGGCTTCCAGCGCCGGCTCCGCCGCCCAGGCTTCCAGCACCAGCCCGGCCAGGCGCTCGGCGCCGAGTTCCGGCGTGCCCAGCCGGTCCCCCAGCACGGCGGCGAAGGAGTCCGGCAGGCCTGGCCAGCGCAGGATGGTGGCGTAGAGGTGGCGGTCGAGCAGCGGCTCCGCCTGCAGCGTGCGCAGGGCTTCCCGGTGCAGGCTGGCCCAGGGGTCTTCCGCCAGGCGGGCCTCTCCCCCGGGCGTCGGTGGCTGCTGCATCCTGCTCCTCCTCCGCCGCGCGGTGGGGAGAATATCGGCGGCCGGGCGGCGCAGGGAAAGGCCGGCGCCGCGATATTCATCGGCAGGGAGGGAGGAATGGAGGGCACCAGGGGGCGTGCGGGGGGTGCACGCCCCCTGGCGCAAGCCCGCGCCGCCGGATTGGGGGGAAGCGGCGCGGGCGATCCCGGGGCGCCTGGGCGCCCCGCGGTTCAGTTCGCCGTGCCGTCCACCACGCGGTCGATATCGCCGGGAGTGAGGCCGATATCGGCCAGTTCCCGCGTCGTCATCCGCCGCAGCTCCTCCCGCGCCCGCCGCCGGGCGGGCCAGGAGAGGAGGCGGTCGGCGAAGTGGACGATGCGCTGGCCCAGCGCGGCCTCATGCGCGCGGCCGGCGGCGAGGCGGAGGGCCTCCACCTGCTCGGCCATCGGGCTGCGGGGGAGGAGGATTGCGGCCTCCGACTTGGTAATGCGGGCGTCCATGGGTAGCGTTCCGAATGTCCTGCGTCGGCCGGCTGGCCGTTTCGCTGTGCCTCAGCAATTAGGATCGGAACCGGCGCGGGATCAGCGCGAATGTAACAGGGAAGACATGCACGTAGCGCATTCCTTCCTGTGGAAGCCAGCAAAAACGTTAAGTCTGTTGCAAGGAATGCTCGATGAGCCCCGCCGAACGCCTCGCCGCCCTCCGCGCCGAACTTGCCCGCCTCGGGGTGGACGGCTTCCTCGTCCCGCGGGCGGATGAGCATCTCGGCGAATACGTCCCGGCTTCCGGGGAGCGCCTGGCCTTCCTCTCCGGCTTCACCGGCAGCGCCGGCCTGGCCGTGGTGCTCGCCGACGGCACGCCCCCTCGGGCCGCGCTCTTCACCGATGGCCGCTACACCACCCAGGCGGCGCAGCAGACCGACACCTCGCTATGGGAGCAGCGGCACATCACGGAGAACCCGCCGGGCGACTGGCTGGCGGAGCACGCGGCGGGCAAGCGCATCGGCTACGATCCCTGGCTGCACAGCGAGGCCGGGCTGCAACGGCTGGAACGCCCGGGCGTGACCTTCGTACCCCTGCCACGCAACCCGGTGGACGCCATCTGGGCGGACCGTCCGGCCCCCCCTGCCGCCCCTGCCCTGCCCCATCCGCTGGAATACGCCGGCAAATCCGCCGCGGAGAAGCGCGAGGAAGCGGCTGCCCTGCTGCGGGCGGCGGGGGAGGATGCGGCGGTGCTCGCCGATGCGCATTCCCTGGCCTGGCTGCTGAATCTGCGCGGCGGGGATCTGGAGAACACGCCCCTCGCTTTGGGCTTCACCCTGCTGCGCGCCGATGCCAGCGCCGAGATCTACCTGGATCCCGGCAAGGTGCCGCCGGAAACCCGCGCCCATCTGGGCAATGACGTGGTGGTGCGGCCGCGGGGGGAGATCGCCGCGGCGCTGCAAGGGCTGGCGGGGCGCAAGGTGCGGCTGGACCCGGAAACCACCCCCGCCTGGTTTGCCGCCACGCTGCGCGAGGCCGGCGCCGGCGTGGTGGCGGGCGACGACCCGGTGCGCCTGCCGCGGGCCTGCAAGAACCCGGTGGAGCAGCAGGGCGCCCGCGCCGCGCATGGGCGGGATGCGGTGGCGCTGGCCCGCTTCCTCGCCTGGTTCGCCAAGGCAGCGCCCGCGGGCGGGCAGACGGAGCTGAGCGCGGCGGCGAAGCTGCTGGAATTCCGGCGGGAGCTGGCGCTGTTCCACGGCGAGAGCTTCCCCGCCATCAGCGGCGCCGGCGAGCATGGCGCCATCGTGCATTACCGCGTGACGCCGGAGAGCGACCGGGCGATCCACCCGGATGAGTGCTACCTGATCGACAGCGGCGGCCAGTTCCACGACGGCACCACCGACGTGACGCGCACCCTGTGGACCGGCCCCGGCCCGGCACCGGAGCAACTGAAGGACCGCTACACCCGCGTGCTGCAAGGCCATCTGGCGCTGGCGGCGCTGCGCTTCCCGAAGGGCGTCGCCGGGCCGCATCTGGATGCGATCGCGCGGCGGGCGCTCTGGGCGGTGGGGCTGGATTACGACCACGGCACCGGCCATGGCGTCGGCAGCTTCCTCTCCGTGCATGAGGGGCCGGTGGCCTTCAGCCGGGCCGCGAAGCCGGTGCCGCTGGCGCCGGGGATGATCCTCTCCGACGAGCCGGGCTACTACCTGCCGGGCCACTACGGCATCCGGATCGAGAACTTGCTGCTGGTGCGGGAAGCGCCGGAACAGCCGGACCAGGTGAAGCCCTTCCTGGAATTCGAGACCCTGACCCTGGCGCCCTATGATCGCGCGCTGATCGCGCCGGCGCTGCTGACGCCGGCGGAGCGGGCGCAGGTGGATGAATACCATGCGCGGGTGCTGGCGGAGGTGGGGCCGAGCTGCGGCGCGGCGACGGCGGCGTGGCTGCAACAGGCCTGCGCGGCGCTGACGTAGGGATGGGGCTTCGCCCCGAAGCCCCCGGCAGGGGCTCTGCCCGGGCCCCGCCGGACGGGGTTGGCGGCACTGCCGCCAACGCTTCCCCCGACCCCGCCCTGAGTCCCCCGCCCTGCGTCAGCCGGCGGTTCAGGACGGCGCCGGCGCCCAGGGAGCCAAGGCGAGCGGGGGCCCGAATGGCAGACCGCCGAAGCGTCGAGCCCGCCATGGGACGCCCCGTCAGCCGTCAGAGAGAATGCCACCGGGTCTGGCGCCCGGCCCCGTCTTGCACGAATGATTAGCAGGCTTATATTCACTCCGCTGATTCTCCCGCGGGTGCGTTCCCGGATGGCGTGCCACCCGCCACGCCCCGTCACCGCCCATGCCGATGCCCGACACCCTTCTCACCCTGCTGCATGAAGTGGCCCATCTCAGCCGCACCCGGGCGGACCGCCTGGCCCGCGCCCAGGGGATGAGCCGTGCCCAGTGGATCGCCCTGGTCAAGCTGCAGCAGCGGGACGGGATGACCCAGCGGGAGCTGGCCGAGCTGCTGGAGGTGGAGCCGATCTCCGCCGGCCGCCTGGTGGACCGCCTCGCCGCCCGCGGCCTCATCGAGCGCCGCGCCGACCCCGCCGACCGCCGCATCTGGCGCCTCCATCTCACCCCGGCCGCGACGCCGGTGCTGGCGGAGATTGACGCTGTCCGCGCCGCCTTCTCGGCCGAGGCGCTCCAGGGGCTGGACCCCGCCCTCTGCGAGGCCGCCGCCGCTGCGCTGCAAGCCATGAAAGCCAACCTCCTGGCCGCCGAGACCGAGACCGGCACGGCCGCCTGACTCCAAGGACCGAGAAGATGCCCGAAGGCTCCCTCCGCAACCCGGCGGCGGCCGATGCCGCCTCCCCTGCCCCGCCCGAAGCCCCCAAACGCCGCCGCCGCTGGCTGCGCCCCGTTCTGATGCTGGGCGGCGTTCTCGTCGTGCTGCTCGGCGCCGGCGCCGCCTGGCTGCATGGCGGCCGCTATGCCGGGACCGATGACGCCTATGTCCAGGCCGACAAGCTGCTGCTCGCCACCGATGTCGCCGGCATCGTCCAGCGCATCGCGGTGCGGGAGGGCGACAGCGTCCAGCCCGGCCAGGTGCTGGTGGAGCTGGATTCCGCCCCCTTCCGCCACGCGCTGGACCAGGCCCAGGCGCAGCTTCACCAGGTGGCGCTGAACCTCACCTCCATGCAGGCGGATTATCTCCGCATCCAGCGCGACATCGCGGCGCAGGAAGCCGCCGTGCAGCTCGCCCAGGTGCAGTTCGAGCGCCAGGCGCAGCTCGTCGGCACCAGCGCCGCGCTGCGGGCGAATTACGACCAGGCGCGCTTCGGCCTGGCGCAGGCGAAGCAGCAGCTCGAATCGCTGAAGGCCCAGGCGCAGGTCCAGCTTGCCAAGCTGGGCGGCAATGCCGAGGCGCCGGTGCAACAGCACCCGGACTATCTGGAAGCCGCCGCCCGCGTCGCCGAGGCGCAGCGCCAGCTTGACCACACCGTGCTGCGGGCGCCCTTTGCCGGGGTGGTGACGCAGGTCTCCACCCTGCAGCCCGGCCAGTACCTGGCGGCGGCGACGCCGGCCTTCGCCCTGGTCTCGGCCGAGCATCTCTGGGTGGATGCGCTGCCGAAGGAGACCGACCTGACGCATGTCCGCCCCGGCGATCCGGTGAGCGTCACCATCGACACCTATCCGGGCGTGACCTGGCAGGGCCGGGTGGAGAGCATCAGCCCGGCTTCGGGGTCCACCTTCAGCGTGCTGCCGGCGCAGAATGCCTCCGGCAATTGGGTGAAGGTGGTGCAGCGCATCCCGGTGCGCATCCGGGTGGAGCAGAAGCCGGGCATGCCGCAGCTCCGCGCCGGGATGAGCGCGGTGGTCTCGATCGACACCGGGCATGAGCGGCATCTGAGCGACCTGTTCTGAGGGGGTGGGGGATGCGGGCAGCCCTGCTCCACCCCCATCCCGGCCCTCCCCCGCAGGGCGGGGGAGGGAGACGTGACCGACCGCCCCCTCCCCGCTGGCGGGGAGGATGCCGCCACCTCCTCCCTTCCCCCAATAACCCATCCCGTCAGGTGACATCGTGACCCAGGAGTCCGTCCCGCATCGCGGGATCATCACCGTCTGCGCCATGGTGGCGACGCTGATGCAGGCGCTGGACGGCACCATCGCCAATGTCGCCCTGCCCTATATGCAGGGCGGCCTCGCCGCGACCTCCGACCAGATCACCTGGGTGCTGACCAGCTACATCACCGCCGCCGCCATCCTGACGGCGCCGGTCGGCTTCCTCGCCGCGCGCTTCGGGCGCCGGGCGGTGTTCCTCGGCTCGGTCGGCGGCTTCACCCTCGCCTCCCTGCTCTGCGGCGCGGCGCAGAGCCTGCCGCAGATGGTGGTGTTCCGCCTGCTGCAGGGCGCCTTCGGCGCGGCGCTGGTGCCGCTCAGCCAATCCACCATGCTGGATATCTACCCGGCGGAGCAGCGCGGCTCCGCCATGGCCATCTGGGGCATGGGCGTGATGGTGGGGCCGATCCTCGGCCCGACCCTCGGCGGCTGGCTGACGGGGAATTGGAATTGGCGCTGGGTGTTCTACGTGAACCTGCCCTTCGGCCTGCTCGCCTTCCTCGGCCTGCTGATCTTCCTGCCGAAGGACAATCCCGAACGCGACCGCCGCTTCGACTGGCTGGGTTTCGGCGTGCTGGCGCTCGGCCTCGGCGCGCTGCAGATCATGCTGGACCGCGGCGAGCTGAAGGCCTGGTTCGGCTCCACCGAGATCATCGTGGAGGCGGTGCTGGCGGCGCTCGGGATCTACCTCTTCCTCGTGCATCTCATGCTGGCGCCGAAGCCCTTCATCCCGCCGCGCATCTTCCGCGACCGGAATTTCGCCGCCGGCCTCGGCATCATGTTCGCGGTGGGCGCCATCCTCTTCGCCACCGCCGCCCTGCTCGCGCCCTATCTGCAGACCCTGGCGGATTACCCGGTGCTGACGGCCGGCCTCGCCATGGCGCCGCGCGGCCTCGGCACCATGGCGGCGATGTTCATGGCCGGCCGGCTTGCCTCCCGCTTCGACCCGCGCCTGGTCATGATGGGCGGCGTGCTGCTGCTGGCCTGGACGCTGTGGGAAATGACGGGCTGGACGCCCGACGTCTCGATGTCGCGGCTGGTGACCTCGACGGTGCTGCAGGGCATGGGGCTGGGCTTCGTCTTCATCCCGCTGAACCTCGTTGCCTTCGCCACGCTGGACCCGAAGCTGCGCACCGACGGTGCGGCGCTGATCAGCCTGCTGCGCAACCTCGGCAGCGCCATCGGCATTTCCGCCATGTCGGCGCTGCTGACGCGGAACACCCAGGCGATGCACGCGGATCTGGCAGTGCATGTGACGCCGCTGAACCGGCTGTTCACCCTGCCCTGGGTGCAGCGCTTCTGGGACCCGAGCACCGCCGCCGGCGCGGCGGCGCTGAATGAGGAGGTGACCCGGCAGGCCACCATCATCGCCTATGGCAACGACTTCCGCGTGCTGATGTTCCTGGCGCTGGCCATGCTGGCGCTGCTGCCGCTGATGCGGCGGCCGGCGCGGGGCGTGGCGGCGGAGCCGGGGCATGCGGCGATGGACTGATGCCCCACGACGCCGCCGCGCAGCGCCGCGGGGACCCGGAGCTTGCTCCATGTGCGGCGCTTCGCACGGCCTTCCCTGCCGAAGCCACGGAGGGGCAGCAGGCAGCGCTCAGCCGGCCGCGGGGGATATCAGCGCGTCGTCCAGCTCCGTCGCGCGCCGATGCGCCGGCCGCACCTCCAGCTTCTCCCAATAGCGTTCCAGCACCGGCCGGCGCGGCAACATGCCGAATTGCGTCCCCCACCAGAGCTGCGCGCCAAGATAGACATCCGCCGCGGTGAAGCTTTCGCCGGCGATGTAGCCGCCATGTGCCAGCGCGGCCTCCAGCGCGGCCAGCACCGCTGCCTGATTGCCGAAGCCCACCGTACGTTCCTTCTCCGCCGGCACGGCGATGCCGCAGCCATTGAAGGTGACGAGCTGCTCCAGCGGCCCGGCGGCGAAGAACAGCCAGCGGTAATAGGCGGCGCGCGCCGCCGGTGGCGGCGCCAGCCCGGCCGCCGGGAAGGCATCGGCCAGATAGGCGCAGATCGCCGCCGTTTCCGTCACCACCACCCCGCCATGGCGGATGGCCGGCACCTTCCCCATGGGGTTGATCGCCAGGTAGTCGGGCGCCTTCATCGGCGCGCCATATTCCAGCACCACCGTCTCATAGGGCGCGCCCACCTCCTCCAGCATCCAGCGGGCGATGCGGCCGCGCGACATGGGGTGGGTGTAGAGGACCAGCTCCGGCATGTCGGTCACCCCTTCGGCTTCAGCACCTTGGCCATGATGGCCTGGGTCTCGGCGGAGGCCAGGCGCTCGGCGAAGATCTCCAGCTCCTCCTCCATCCGCGCCAGCAGCCGCGGCTGGTCCGGCCGCAGCAGGCGCTTGGTGGCGCGGAGCGATTCGATCGGCTTCTGCGCCAGAACGCGCGCCGTCGCCATGGCGTTCGGCAGCAATTCCTCGCGCGGGATGATCCGGTTGACGAAGCCGAGGCGCTCCGCCGTCGCGGCGTCGAAGAACTCGCCGAGGAGCATCAGCTCCGCCGCCCGGTGCCGGCCGACGATCCAGGGCACCAGGAGGGAGGAGCCGAGCTCCGGCACCAGGCCGAGATCGACGAAAGGCATGCGGAAGCGGGCCTCCGGCGCGGCATAGACCAGATCCGCATGCAGCAGCATGGTGAAGCCGATGCCGATGGCGAGGCCGGGCACGGCGGCCACCACCGGCTTGTCCAGCCGCGCCAGGCCCTGATAGACGCGGCGGCTGGGGCGCGGGCCGGGCTCGGCCGGGCGGCTGCGGAAATCCGCGATGTCGTTGCCGGCGCAGAAGACATCCTCGCTGCCGGTGATGAGCAGGCAGCGGATCGCATCATCCGCCTCGGTGCGCTCGATGGCGTCGGCGAGGCCGGCATACATCTCGCGCGTCAGGGCGTTCTTCTTCTCCGGCCGGGTGAAACAGACGGTGCAGACGCCTTCGGCGATCTCGGTGCGGATCTGGTCTGACATGGGTTCCTCCTGCGCCGGGAAGGTAGGGCAGATCGGGGCCGGGCGGGAATGCCCTCGCGCCGGGGGCGCGGCCCGGTGCAATCGGCCGTGGCGGCGCGGCGCGGCGGGTGGCAGGCTGGCGGCAAAACCATCCGGGAGGAAAGCATGGCGTTCACCGCGATTCCCCGCCGCCTCGCCCTCGGCGCCCTGCCGCTGCTGGCGGCGCCGGCCCTGGCCCAGGGCCGGGCCGTGACGCTGGTGGTCCCCTTCCCGCCCGGCGGCTCCACCGATGTCATCGCCCGGCTGCTGGCGGACCGCATGGCGCCGGCCCTCGGCGTGAATGTGGTGGTGGAGAACCGCCCGGGCGGCGCCACGGTGGTGGGGGCCGAGGCCGTGGCCCGCGCCGCGCCGGACGGCATGACGGCGCTGGTGAACAGCGGCACCACGCTCACCCTGAACCCGCTGCTGATGAAATCCCTCTCCTACAAGCCGGAGGATTTCGCCGCCGTCTCGCTGCTCTCCACCCTGCCCTTCGCCTTCCTGCTGAAGCCCGGCCTGCCGGGCGACATCGCCGGCTTCGTCGCATACGCGAAGGCGCGGCCGGGGCAGTTGAACTACGGCACCAACGGCCCCTCCTCCTTCAACAACATCGCCGCGGTGCTGGTGGCGGAGGCGCTCGGCATCCGCATGCAGGACGTGACCTATCGCGGCGATGCGCAGCAGCTTGCCGCCTTCCTCGCCGGCACGCTGGATCTGCTGGTGGTGGGCGGGGCCTCGGCCATCCAGCCGCATCGCAACGGCCAGGGGCGGATCATCGGCTGGACCGGCGACCGGCGCATGCCCGCGACGCCGGAGATCCCGACCTTCGAGGAAAAGGTGCCGGGGACGGTGGCGCAGACCTATTTCGGCCTGGTGGTGCCGGCGCGCACGCCGCGTGCCCCGATCGAGCGCCTGGCCGCCGCCGCTGCCGCCGCGCTGCAGACGCCCGATTTGCGCGAGCGGCTGCTGGCCGAGGGGCAATTCGCGATGGGCAGCGGACCGGAGGAATTCGCCACCTTCATGCGGGTGGAGGCGGACAGGTGGCGGCCGGTGCTGGCGAAGATGAACCTGCAGATCGAGTAGGCCGGCGCGCCGGGGCGGAGTGTCCGGCGCGATGCGGCCCCGCCGCCGCACCGCGCCGGGCAGCCCCGGTCGAGGCAGCCCCCGGTCAAGGCAGCCCCCGGTAAGGCAGCCCCGGCCAGGGCGTGACCGCCCGAGGCTGAATCAACCTCAGGCGCGCCAGTCGCGCGATCCGGCAACGGCCCGGAGCGTCATGCGCGCGCCGCGGCGAGCGCATCGCCCCTCCAGGCCCGCCGCTCCGCCCTCAGAACCGGTGCCGCAGCGTCGCCAGCACAGTCCGGCGGTAGCCGTACCAGCACCAGGCATAGCTGAGGCAGGAGGAGACGTAGTCCTTGTCGAACAGGTTGCTGACATTCACCTGCAGGGAGGTGCCCTCCAGCGTCCGGCTGAGCTGGCCGAGGTCGTAGCGGGCCATGAGATCGACCAGCGTGTAGTCCGGCACCCGGAAGGTGTTCGCCGAATCGCCCCAGCTCTTGCCGACATAGCGCACGCCGCCGCCGATCCCGAGGCCCGCGAGGGACGAGCCCTCCTGGAAGGTGTAGTTCGCCCAGAGCGAGGCCATGTGGCTCGGCACCCCGGTCGGCACCGTGCCGCGCTGCGGCCTGGTGGAGGTCGGGGTGCCGAGCAGGCGGTCCGCCGTGACGGTCGAGTTGCTGCTCGTCACCTCATTGTCGAGATAGGTGTAGCTGGCGACCACGTCGAAGCCGGCCGCGAGGCTCGCCCGCGCCTCCAGCTCCACGCCGCGGGTGCGCACCTCGCCGGTCTGGATGGAGTAGCGGGAGTCCTGCGGGTCCTGCGTCGTGATGTTCTGCCGCCGGAGGTCGAACACCGCGGCGGAGAACAGGGCATTCACCCCGGGCGGCTGGTAGCGGATGCCGATCTCGTGCTGCTGCCCGGTGGTGGGCTGGAAGGGCGCGCCGCCGCGGGCGGGGGAGAGGGTGCCGGTCTGCGGCTCGAAGCTCTCCGTGTAGGAGTAGTAGGGCGCGACGCCCCAGGGGGTGACGTAGACGATGCCGGCGCGGCCGGTGAAGGCATCGGTGTCGAGGATCGCGCGCGTCGAGCTCCGCGTCACCAGGTTCTCGTTGCGGGTATCCGAATTGTACCAGTCGCGCCGGCCGCCAAGGGTGATCAGCAGCGGCCCGACCCGGATCTGGTCCTGAGCGTAGAGGCCGACGCCGTTCTGCTCCTGCCGCGTGCGCGAGGTGTAGGGCGTGCCCGGCATGCGCACGCCATAGACCGGCGCGAAGAGGTCGATCGGCGGCACGCCGGAGGTGGTGAAGGTGTTGGCGTAGGTGTCGCTGTTGACGTTGTAGTAGTCCACCCCGGCGAGGAGGGTGTGGTGGATCGGCCCCATCTCCAGCTTCCCCTCGATCTGGTTGTCGAGGGTGATGGTGTCGAAGGTGACGTCGCTGGCGGAAACGCCGCGGGCGAAGGTCCGGTAGTCGAGGAAGGCGGGCGGGGTGGTGCCGTTGGCTTGGCGGTAATAGCCCTCGGACCGCGCGTAGCGGAAATTCTGCCGCACGGCGAGGGAGTCGTTGAAGCGGTGCTCGGCGAGATAGCCGATCTGGTACTGGGTACGGTCCAGCCGGTCGAAATTCGGGTCGCCATCCCAGAAGCTGGTGGAGATGCGGCCATAGGGGTTGGGCAGCACCGAGCCATAGGCCGGCACGGCGCCATAGGTGCCGCCCCAGGGATCCCGCTGATAGAGGCCGAGCAGGGTGATGGTGGTGTCGGCCGTCGGGCGGAAGGTCAGGGAGGGGGCGAAGAAGTAGCGCTCCTCCTTGGCGTGGTCGATCTGGGTGTCGGAACGCGAGTAGGAGGTGACGATGCGGCCGAGCAGGGTGCGGTTCTCATTCAGCGCGCCGCTGAGATCGATGCCGGCGCGGAAGCTGTCCCAACTGCCGCCCTGCAGCATCAGCTCGCGGTAGGGCTGGTCGGTGGGGCGCTTGCTGATGAGGTTCACGAGGCCGCCGGGGCCGGCCTGGCCGAACATGACGGAGGCCGGGCCGCGCACCACATCCACCCGCTCCAGCCGGTAGGGATCGACGCTGGGGTTGGCGTCGCGGCCGCCGAAGGTGCGCATGCCGTCGAGGAATTGCGGCGCCTGGAAGCCGCGGATGGTGAATTGATCGAGTCGCCCGACGACGCCCCGCGTCTCCACCGCCACGCCCGGGGTGTAGCGCATGATGGCGTTCAGGCCCTGCGCTGCCTGCGCCTCGATCTGGTCGCGGGTGACGACCGAGATGGATTGCGGCGTCTCGATGAGGGGCGTGTCGGTCTTGGTACCGGTGGCGGCGGTCTCCGCCACGAAGCCGCGGACCGGCGCCCAGCCGCGCGGCAGCCCGGCATCGATCCGCACCTCCGGCAGGGCGACGGCGCCGCCCGGTGCCTGGTCGGGCTCGGTCTGGCCCCTGGCCGGGGGCGCAAGCATCGCCGGGCCGATGAGCAGAGCCGCAATCAGGGACAGGGTCCCGGGTCGCCGCGCGCTGCCGCCCGGCCCGCCATGGGACAGGCCAATTTCCTTCGGTGCTCTTACCATTTCATTCCGTCCCGGCACGGGAATTGCGTATAAATGCGAATGACTCGCATTTTCAGATAGCCCGCCGTTTCGGGGATGTGGAGAGAAAAAGAGAGTTACATCCGCTGGCGAGCTGCCGGGGACTCAGGGCGGCGGGGCTGGGGCGCCTCAGCGGCCGGGCCGGGGGCGGTGTGCCCGGCCCGGCCGGACGCTCAGGCCGGTGCCTTGATCAGCGCCAGCAGCTCCCGCCTGGTATTCGCATCGTCGCGGAACGCGCCAAGCATGCGGCTGGTGACCATGGCGGCGCCGTGCTGGTGCACGCCCCGCGTCGTCATGCACTGGTGCTCGCTTTCGATGATGACGGCGACGCCGCGCGGCTGCAGCACCGCCTCGATGGTGTTGGCGATCTGCGCGGTCAGCTTTTCCTGGATCTGCAGGCGCTTGGCATAGGCCTGCACCACCCGCGCCAGCTTGCTGATGCCGACGACGCGCTGGGCGGGCAGATAGGCGACATGGGCGCTGCCGATGATCGGCACCATGTGGTGCTCGCAATAGCTTTCCAGCCGGATGTTCTTCAGCAGGACGATCTCGTCATAGCCCTCGGTCTCCGCGAAGGTGCGTTCCAGCAGCGCGACGGGGTCGATGGCGTAGCCGGCGAAGAATTCCTCATAGGCGCGGGCGACGCGGGCGGGGGTGTCGAGGAGGCCTTCGCGATGCGGGTCGTCGCCGGCCCAGCTGATGAGGGTGCGGATGGCGGATTCGGCCTCGGCGCGGCTGGGACGGGGCATGGCGGATCTCCTTTCGGGGGAGGAGAACGCCGGGGGGCGGCTGGGGCTCCGCCCCAGACCCCGCCAGGGGCGCTGCCCCTGGACCCCGCCGGGGACCGGACCGGTCCCCGGACCCCGGTCCGAATCGGCAGGTTGAACCGCAAACCCACCTTCACTCGTCGAACAGCCCGCCCACCGCGAACGCCTCCCGCACGAACCCCGCGAAGGCCGCCACGGCCGGCCGCGCCGGCAGCCCGCGCGGCGAGAGCAGCATCAGCCGCACCGGCCGCAGATCCGGGTCCAGCGGCAGGGTGGTGACGCGGCTGCCATCCACCGCATGGGCGCTTTGCGCCACCGCATTCTGGATGGCGAAGCCATGGCCGTTGCCGACCATGCCACGGATCAGCTCCTGGCTGCGGGAGGCGAAGCCGATGCGGGGTTCCAGCCCCTTGGCACGGAACAGGGAATAGAAGTAGTCGCGCGAATGCGGCAGGTCGAGCAGCAGCAGGCGCTCGCCGGCCAGCTCCTCCAGCTTCAGGCGCGGGCGCTTCGCCAGGGGGTGGTGCAGCGGCAGCACGGCGTGGGGCGGCAGCTCGGCCAGGGTCTCGGCTTCCACGGTTTCGGGCAGGGCGAAGTCGTAGGCCAGCGCCAATTCGGTGCGGCCGAGGGCGAGCTGGGTCAGCAGCTCCTGCTGGTCCCCCTCCTCCAGCCGCACGGCGATGGCAGGGTGGCGGGCAGCGAAGGCGGCCAGCAGCCGCGGCAGGAAGCGCGGCGCGACGGTGAGGAAGCAGCCGAGGGTGATCTCCCCCGCCGGCGCCCCGCCCAGCGCCCGGGCGGTGCGCGCCACATCCGCGGCATGGGCGAGGAGTTGCCGCGCCTCCGCCACCACCCGCGCCCCGGCCGGGGTGGGGGTGACGCCGCGGGCATGGTGGCGGAGGAAGAGCGGCAAGCCGAATTCCGCCTCCAGCGCCGCCAGGGCTTCGGAGATGGCGGGCTGGGAGACGTGCAGGCGGCGGGCGGCGGCGGTGACGCTGCCCTGGTCCGCCACCGTGACCAGATAGCGCAGGGCGCGGAGGGAAAGGTCCATCAGCATAGGCTAGGCCGATGCCGAAGCCCGGCAAAAGATATTTCCCCGATGAATCTAGGCGGGGCATCCTGCCTGCGGCACAGGCAAGGAGGGCCGCTCCGCATGATCCGCACCGGCGCGCAATACCTCGACGGCATCAAGGATGGGCGGGAGGTCTGGATCGACGGCGAGAAGGTGACGGATGTCGCCCGGCACCGGGCCTTCGCCCCGATCGCCGCCGCCAAGGCCCGCATGTACGACATGCAGCATGAGGCGGCCTACCAGGCCGATCTGACCTACGTGGAGGGCGGGGAGCGGCACAGCCTGTTCCAGCAGCCGCCCACCACCCAGGAGGATTGGTGGCGGAAATGGCGCAGCGTCGACCTGCTGCTGCAGGACGTGGGCGGCGTCGTCACCCGCGTCGGGGATGAGACGGTCGGCGAGATGTGGTCGCTGCAGGATGGCAAGGACATCCTGAACGAGATCGACCCGCGCTTCGCCGACAATATCAGCAGCCATATCCGCCGGGTGGTGGAGCTGGACCCTTTCCACGTCTCCGCCAACACCGACCCGAAGGGCGATCGCAGCCGACCCATCACCGAGCGCGATCCCGACATGATGGTGCATGTGGTGAAGGAGACGAGCGCCGGCATCGTCATCCGCGGCGCCAAGTACGAGACCGCGGCGGCCTATGCCGACCAGGCCTATCTGAAGCCGACGGTCGGCGCCTGGACCGACGAGAAGGAGAGCGACTACGCGGTGGGGTGCATCGTGAAGATGGGCGCGCCGGGCGTGAAGCATATCTGCCGCGGCGGCTTCGCGGGGCGGGGCGATCCTGCAGATTACCCGCTGGCCAACCGCTTCGACGAGGTGGATACGCTGGTGGTGTTCGACGATGTCCTCATCCCCTGGGAGGATGTCTTTTTCTATCGCTACACGAAGGCGGCGCAGCAGGTGCGGGCGACGCTGCACCGCTACTCGGCATTCCCCTATGTGCTGCGGCTGCTCCACAACGCCGACCTGATGATCGGCGCGGCGATGTGGAGCGCGAAGCAGACCGGCCTGGAAAAATTGCAGGCGGTGCAGGAGAAGCTGGCCGACCTGGCCTGCTACCGGGAAGGCATCAGGGCGCATCTGGTCGCCTCCATCACCCTGGCGGAGCGCTCCCCGGCCGGGCTGCTGATGCCGAACCAGTCGCTGCTCTATGCGGGACGGGTCCTGGCCTGTTCGCAGCTTCCGGTGATGATGCATGCGGCGCGGGAGCTGATCGGCGGGCAGATCTGCGTCACCCCGAATGCCGCCGCCTTCCGCAATGCCGGCAGCGGCGAATGGCTGCAGAAATTCTACACGCTGAACGCCGAATGGGCGGCGGAGGACCGGCGCAGGCTGCTCGCCTTCTCCCGCGACCTGCTGAACAGCGATTACGCCGGGCATCGCCTGGCCTTCGTGCAATTCGCCCAGGCGCCGCATTTCAACCACCTGGCGGCGGTGTACCGGAACTTCGATTTCTCCGGCCCGCTGGATTTCGTCCGCCGCAGCGCCGGGCTGTCGGAACAGGTGCTGGGCAGGCCGAAATAGCCAGGCCGGTACGGCGCCGGGGGCGCCTTCCTTTGCGGGACGGGTGCGGGAGGCCGCGGCGCTCCCCGCCGCGTGGAAGGGCCTGCTTCGAACCGCGAAGCCCACCCCCGCTTCAGCCGCAGGGGGATCCCACCGGCAATGTCGGACCTTTCCGCGGCCCCCGGCGGGGCGGCTCCGGGGCGACAGCCCCCTTCCGAACCGGCTTTTCGCGCGCCTTGGCCTTGATGCCCGCCCCCGCCCCCGCCATGACAGGGGTGCGGACCCTCCGCATTTCCCGAGAAGGACACCACCCCATGCCGAGCCCCGATTTCGCCACCTTCAGCGCTGGTCTTGCCGCCGGGCAGGGCCAGGTGCTGTGGCGGGAGCGGGTCGCGGATCTGGACACGCCGGTCGGCGCCTTCCTGAAGCTGGCCCAGGGCAAGCCCAACGCCTTCCTGCTGGAGAGCATCGAGGGCGGCGCCGCCCGCGGCCGCTATTCCGCCATCGGGCTGGAGCCCGACCTGATCTGGCGCTGCCGCGACGGGCAGGCGGAGCTGAACCGCCACGCCCTCGCCGCCCCGCACGGTTTCGAGCCCGCCGGCGAGCCGGCGCTGGACAGCCTGCGCCGCCTGCTGGCCGCCAACCACCTGCCCCTGCCGCCCGGCCTGCCGCCGATTGCCGCCGGGCTGTTCGGCTATCTGGGCTACGACATGGTCCGTCTGATGGAGCGCATCCCGGCGAAGAATGCCGATGTGCTCGGCGTGCCGGAGGCGGTGCTGGTGCGCCCCACCCTGGTCGCGGTGTTCGACCATGTGCGGGACGCGCTCTCCCTCTTCACCACCGTCTGGCCCTCGCCCGGGCTTGACGCCAGGGCGGCCTATGACGCCGCCGAAGCCCGGCTGGACGAGGCGGAGGCGGCGTTGGACCGCCCCCTGCCCCGCCCGGCGGCGCCCGTTTCCCTGCCCCCGCCGCCGGCGCCCGGCAGCAATTTCACCGAAGCAGGCTTCATCGCGGCGGTCGAGACGGCGAAGGAATACATCCGCGCCGGGGATTGCTTCCAGATCGTCCCCTCGCAGCGCTTCTCGGCGCCCTTCGCCCTGCCGCCCTTCGCCCTCTACCGCGCGCTGCGGCGGATCAACCCGGCGCCCTTCCTGTTCTATTTCGACTTCGCCGGCTTTGCCGCGGTGGGCGCCTCGCCGGAGATCCTGGTGCGGCTGCGCGACGGGGAGGTGACGATCCGCCCCCTGGCCGGCACCCGCCGCCGCGGCGCCACGCCGGAGGAGGACAGGGCGCTGGAAGCCGAGCTGCTGGCCGACCCGAAGGAACGGGCGGAACACCTGATGCTGCTCGATCTCGGCCGCAACGATGTCGGCCGCGTCGCCGCCATTGGCAGCGTGCAGGTCACCAGCCAATTCCAGATCGAGCGCTACAGCCAGGTGATGCATATCGGCAGCGAGGTGAAGGGCCGCCTCCGCCCCGGCCTCACCGCCATCGATGCCCTGGCCGGCGGCTTCCCGGCCGGCACGCTGACCGGCGCGCCGAAGGTGCGGGCGATGGAGATCATCGAGGAGCTGGAACCCTCCCGCCGCGGCATCTATGCCGGCGGCTTCGGCTATTTCGGCGTGGATGGCGGGATGGACACCTGCATCGGCCTGCGCATGGCGCTGGTGAAGGACGGCGTGATGCATGTGCAGGCGGGCGCGGGCGTGGTCGCGGACAGCGACCCGAAGGCGGAATACGAGGAGACCTGGCAGAAAGCCCGCGCCCTGTTCCGGGCGGCCGAAGAGGCCGTGCGCTTCGCGGCGGGACGGAAATAGGCCCCGGCGGACACCCTTCCCCGCAGGGCGGGGGCGGGCTGCGGTGAGGGTGCGGCCGGATTGCGCGGGGCGGTCCCCCGCCCCGACCCTCCCCCGCAACGCGGCTGGGGGAGTACCCCCTCCCCTGATTTGACAAGCCCAGCCGCGCTGCGCAGGCTGGCCCGAAGCGGGCAAACCGCCCTGGGGAAACGTCAGCGGGCCGCCCTGCCGGGGGGAAGCTCCGCGCAGGAAAGGGACCACGCCGCGATGTTCGGCTGGCTACGCGACCTTACCGACAAGGAACGCAAGACGATGATCGGCTGCCTCGGCGGCTGGTCGCTCGATGCGCTCGACGTGCAGATCTTCAGCTTCGTCATCCCGACGCTGCTCACCCTCTGGGGCATCTCCCGCGCCGATGCCGGGCTGCTCGGCACCGTCACCCTGCTGGTCTCGGCCTTCGGCGGCTGGCTGGCCGGCGCGCTCTCGGACCGCTACGGCCGGGTGCGGGTGCTGCAGATCACCATCCTCTGGTATGCCGGCTTCACCTTCCTCTGCGGCTTCGCCCAGGATTTCAATCAGCTCTTCATCTTCCGCGCCTTGCAGGGCCTCGGCTTCGGCGCCGAATGGTCGGCCGGCGCGGTGCTGATGGGCGAGGTGATCCGCGACAAGTACCGGGGCCGCGCCGTCGGCCTGGTGCAGAGCGGCTGGGCCCTCGGCTGGGGTGCGGCGGCGCTGCTCTACACCGTCATCTTCGCGCTGCTGCCGGATGCGACGGCCTGGAAGGTGATGTTCTGGATCGGCCTGGCCCCGGCCCTGCTGGTCTTCTACGTCCGCAAGCATGTGGACGAGCCGGAGGTGTTCACCGCCCGGCAGCGCAGCGCGGCACCGGGCGGCTCGCCCTTCGGCCAGCTCTTCGCCGTGCTGCGGCCGCCCTATCTCGGCACCACCCTGAAGGTGGCGCTGATGGTCACCGGCGCGCAGGGCGGCTCCTACGCCCTCTCCGTCTGGCTGCCCACCTTCCTGCGCACGGAACGCCAGCTTTCGGTGCTGAACACGGGCAGCTACCTGCTGGTGCACATCCTCGGCGCCTGGATCGGCTTCCTCGCCGGCGCCTATCTGGCGGATGCCATCGGGCGGAAGCGCACCTTCCTGATCTCGGCCATCGGCTCGGCGATCTCCGTCGTGGCCTATGTGACGCTGCCCATCTCCAACGAGCTGATGCTGGTGCTGGCGGCACCGCTCGGCTTCATCCTCTACATGATGTTCTCCGCCATGGGGCCGTTCATGACGGAGCTCTACCCCACCGAGGTGCGGGGGACCGGCCAGGGCTTCTGCTACAATGTCGGCCGGGCCTTCGGCGCGCTGTTCCCGGCGATGGTGGGGTTCCTGTCGCAGAAGCTGCCGCTGGGCACGGCGATCGCGATCTTCGCCTTCGCGGCTTACGGCGTGATGGTGATCGGGCTGCTGCTGCTGCCGGAGACGCGCGGCAGGCAGGTGGCGGCGATCGCGCCGGCCGAATAGGGTGTTGAGGGAGGGCTCTGCCCTCCCTCAAGCTCCCACCCGCCAAGGGCCGAAAGGCCCCTGGCCCCCTTGAGTCTGCTGTTCCAACCTGCTCGCTCTAAAACTCATGGTTTCCAAAGGCCTTTCGGCCTTTGGCGGGGTGAGCCCGAGAGGGATTGCCCTATTGGCGCGCCTCACGGCGCGACGCCCCTCTCGGCACCGGAGGAACGTCATGACCCGCCCCTGCCCCGGCCCCCTGCCCGTCACGTCAAAACCCGGCTGGAAGGCCCCGCCCGGCAGCACCGACTGCCACATGCATATCTTCGGCCCCTATCACCGCTACCCGCTCTCGCCCGGCCGCGGCTACACCCCGCCCGAGGCCTCCATCGGCATGTATCTCGACATGCTGAACACCATCGGCTTCTCCCGCACCGTCATCGTGCAGCCCAGCATCTACGGCACGGACAACGCCGTGACGCTGGATGCCGTGGAGGCCATGGGCCTCGACCGCGCCCGCGCCGTGGTGGTGGTGGATGAGAGCTTCGACCTGCCGGCGCTGAAAGCCATGTCCCCGCGCGGCGCCTGCGGCGTGCGCTTCAACGCCGTCTCCGGCAATGGCACGCCGCTGGAGCAGCTCGAGGCGCTGGGCGAGACGCTGGCCAAGCTCGGCTGGCACCTCCAGCTCTATGCCCATGACAAGGAATTGGTGGCGCTGGAAAGCGTGCTGGCGCGCCTGCCCATCCCCGTGGTGGTGGACCATATGGGCGGCGTGAAGGCCAGCGAGGGCGGCGTGGACAACCCCGGCTTCAAGGCCATGCTGCGGCTGCTGGAAAAGGGCGCCTGGGCGAAGCTCTGCGGCTACCGCTCCTCTGCCGGCGCGCCCTACCGGGACGTGCAGGACATGGCCCGGGCGATGCTCGCCGCGGCGCCCGATCGCTGCGTCTGGGGCACGGACTGGCCGCACCCCTCCATGTGGCCGCCGCTGCAGGTGCCGGATGACGGCGTGCTGCTGGATGCCCTCGGCGAATGGGCGCCAGGCGAGGCGCAGCGCCAGGCGGTATTGGTGGATAACCCCGCCCGCCTCTACGGCTTCGGCCCGCCCATCCGGCCCGAGTGACGCCGGCAGCCCGGCTGGCAGCCCTGCTGCGGGCGGACGCCGCGCGCTGGCAGGCATTGAGGCAGGTGGCCGCGCTGGACCTGCCCGGCGGCGGCTGGATCGGGGCCGGCTTCCTGCGCAACGCGGCGTGGGATGCGCTGCATGGCCGCGCCGCGCCGCATCGGGGCGATGTGGACGTGCTCTGGCACGCCCCCGCCCAGGCCACGCCCGAGGCGGATGCCGCCGCCGAGGCTGCCCTGCGCACCCTGGACCCGGCGCTGGACTGGTCCGTGCGCAACCAGGCGCGGATGCATCTCCGCAATGGCGACGCGCCCTATGCCTCGGTGGCGGAGGCGATGCGGCACTGGCCGGAAACGGCCACGGCGGTCGCCGCGCGCCGCCAAGGCGAGGCCTGCGAGATCCTCGCCCCGTACGGGCTGGAGGACCTCTTCGCCCTGCTGCTGCGCCCCACGCCCGGCTTCGCCGATGGGCCGAAGCACGCCATCTTCCGCCAGCGCGTCGCCGACAAGGGCTGGCTCGCCCGGTGGCCCCTGTTGCAGCTCGCCTGACCGCTTCTCGCTGCCGGTCCGGGGCAGTGCCGCGACAGGCCGTGCCAGGCCGCGCCCACGCCGGAGCCCCGGCGACATCGCGGCCGGGAACGCGCTCCTGCCACGGCGTGCAGCAGCCTGGCGGGGAACCTCAGTCCGCGGTGATCGTCGCCGCCTCCACCACCTCCTTCTGTCGGGCGATCTCGGAGGCCAGCTGCGCGGCCAATTGCTCCGGCGAGCCGCCCATGGTCTCCATGCCCTGGCGCTGCAGCTCCGCCTTCGTCGCCGGGTCCTCCAGCGCGCCATTCACCAGCGCATTCACCCGCGCCACCACCGGCACCGACGTGCCCGCCGGGGCGAAGATGCCCCACCACCCCTCGACGATCGCCCCGGCCAGGCCGGATTCCACCAGCGTCGGCACCTCGGGGAAGAGGAAGTGCCGTGCCTCCCCCGTCACCGCCAGCGGCCGCAGCGCGCCGGCCTGGATATGCGTCAGGAAGCCCAGCGGGTGGTACACCATGGCGTCCAGCGTGCCGTTCAGCAGATCCGTCACCGCCCGCGCCCCGTCGCGATAGGGCACATGGGTCAGCTTCACGCCGGCCCGCAGCTCGATCAGCGCGGTGGTGAGATGCCCGGTGGTGCCGGTGCCGGCGGTGCCGACGGAGACCGGCCGCCGCCGCGCCAGCGCCAGGAATTCCGCCAGGCTGGCAACGCCCAGCGCCGGCCGCACCGCCAGCACCACGGAGGTGCGGGAGAAGCTCGCCACCGGCACGAAATGCTTCACCGGGTCATAGGGGATGCCCGGCATGATCAGCGGGTTGGTCGCCATGGTCCCGCTGGTGCCGAACAGCAGCGTATTGCCATCCGCCGCCGCCTGCGCCACCGCCGCCGTGCCTACCGTGCCGCCGGCGCCGGTGCGGTTGTCCACCACCACCGGCTGGCCGATGCCCTTGGCAATGGCCGTGGCGGCGATGCGGCCGAGGATATCCGTGGTGGTGCCGGCGGCGAAGGGCACGATCATGCGGATCGGCCGGTCCGGCCACCCCTGGGCGCGGGCGGCAAGGGGGACGGCAGCGGGCGCTGCGAGCAGGCTGGCCAGCAGGGCGCGGCGGTTCATGGGGCATTGTCCTCCGAGACGCAATCGGCGAAGCCCGGCTGCACCAGGCCGGCGCGCAGGGGCACGCAGGCGGCGGGCGGCTCGGCCAGGAATTCCACGCCCTGGTCCTGCCATTCCCCCAGCACGCGGTCCAGATGCCGCATCGCGCCGTTCGGCAGGTCGTGCAGCACCATCAGCACCGGCGCGGCCGCCGCCGCATGCTGGGCGCGGGCGGTGGCGGGCCAGTCCGCCGGCTCGGCGAAGTCGCGCGGAATGGCGTTCCACAGCACCACCGTATGGCCGCCCGCCTGCAGATGCCGCGCGGCGCTGCGGTTCAGCAGATGCGGGCCGAGCGCGCCGCCGCCGCCATTCGGGCGGAAATACCGCTCCGGCAGGCGCAGCCTGCCGAGCAGCTCGTCGGTGCGGGCGATCTCCGCCACCGCCTCGGCGCCCGGGCGGCGGCCGAGCGGCACGCCATGGCTGAAGGTGTGGTTGCCCACCGGATGTCCCGCCGCCCGCGCCCGTTCCACCAGGGCGAAGCGCGCAGGGTCAGCCAGGTGCTTGCCGAGGACGAAGAACATCGCCGGGATGCGACGGCGCGCCAGCACCTCCAGCACCAAAGGCGTCACCTCCGGCTCCGGGCCGTTGTCGAAGCTGAGGCATATGGGCTGCATGAGACGCTCCTTTGAATGGGGGCTTCGCCCCCAAACCCCCAGCAGGAGGCGCTGCCTCCTGCACCTCCGCCGGGGGGAAGGCTCCCCCCGGACCCCGCCGTGAGTCGGCAAGCTCAACCGTCCGGTCCGAGCTACATAAGCTTAGCCCAGGGCGAATTTCACCGCGCACAACGCCGCCAGGAGCCACACCGCGCCAGAAACCTCCCCGGCGCGGCCCGAAGCCGTCTTCAGCACGGCGAAGGTGATGAAGCCCAGGCCGATGCCGGTGGCGATGGAGAAGGTCAGCGGCATCGCCAGGGTGGTGATCACCGCCGGCACGTACTCCGTCGGCTCCTCCCACGCCACATCCCGCAGCGCCTGCGCCATCAGGCAGGCGACGAAGAGCAGCGCCGGCGCCGTGGCGAAGCCAGGTATGGCGGTGGCGAGCGGCGCCAGGAACAGCATCGCCAGGAACAGCGCCGCCACCACCAGCGCCGTCAGCCCGGTGCGCCCGCCCGCCTGGATGCCCGCCGCGCTCTCGATATAGCTGACCGTGGTGGAGGTGCCGAGCGCCGCCCCGATCACCGCCCCGCCGCTATCGGCGATCAGCGCCCGGCCCAGCCGCGGCACGCTGCCATCCGGCCGCATCAGCCCGGCGCGATGGGTGGTGGCGATCAGCGTGCCGGTATTGTCCAGCAGATCCACCAGGAAGAAGGTGAACACCACCGCCCCGACACCCAGCGCCAGCGCCCCGGCGATATCCAATTGCAGGAAGGTCGGCGCCAGCGAGGGCGGCAGGCTGACCACCCCCTCGAACTTCGTCAGCCCGAAAGGCAGGCCGAGCGCGGCGGTGACGAGGATGCCGAGCACGATCGCCCCCGGCACCCGCCGCGCCGTCAGCACCGCGATCAGCAGGAAGCCGAAGACGCCGAGCAGGGTCGCCGGCTCGGTCACCTTGCCGAGGCCGACCAGCGTCGCCGGATGCGCCACCACCAGCCCCATGGATTTCAGCCCGATCAGCCCGAGGAAGAAGCCGATGCCGGCGGCGATGCCGAGCTTGAGGGACAGCGGGATGCCGCCGATCAGCCATTCCCGGATCCGCAGCAGGGAGACGGCGAGGAAGAGCAGGCCGGAGAGGAACACCGCGCCCAGCGCCACCTGCCAGGAAATCCCCATCCCCAGCACCACGGCGAAGGCGAAATAGGCATTCAGCCCCATCCCCGGCGCCAGGGCGATGGGCAGGTTCGCCAGCAGCCCCATCAGCACCGAGCCGATCGCCGCCGCCAGGCAGGTGGCGACGAAGGCCGCGCCATGGTCGATTCCGGCCGCCGCCATGATCCCCGGATTGACGACGACGATATAGACCATGGTGAGGAAGGTGGTCGCCCCCGCCAGCACCTCGGTCCTGATGCTCGTCCCCCGCTCGGCCAGGCCGAAGAAGCGCTCCATTGTCCCCCCTTCCGATGTCGCATCCCTGAACCTTCCGGGTTTAGCCCAGGAACGGCTGGAAGCGGCAAGCCATCGCCGCGCAGCCCGCTGCGCCGGGGCCGGAAAGCCCGGCGCCGGAATCCCCGCTGTTCCGCCCGCCCCGTCCGCCGGATTGCCACCGGAGGGGGCGGCCAGGCAGGCCGCTGGCAACGCCGGCCGGCATCGCGGTTCCGCAGCCCGGCGGAGCCGGACTCAGGGGCCTAGGCCGCGTCGGAATAGGCCTGGATCATCTCCCTGACGCGCGGATAGATCTCCTGCGCCCAGCGCCTGCCGCTGAAGACGCCGTAATGCCCGACGCCGGTCTGCAGGTGGTGGCGCTTCATCGTCACCGGCACGCCGCGGCAGAGGTCGAGCGCCGCCATGGTCTGGCCGATGGCGCAGATATCGTCCTTCTCGCCCTCGACCGTCATGATGGCGGTGCGGCGGATCGCCTCCGGCCGCACGCGCCGGCCGCGCCATTCCAGCCTGCCGAGCGGCAGGTCGTGGCGCTGGAACACGGTCGCCACGGTCTCCAGGTAGAATTCCGCCGGCAGGTCCATGACGGCGAAGTATTCCTCGTAGAAGCGGCGATGCTGTTCCGCCTTCGCCGTCTCGCCATCCAGGATGTTGAGGAATTGCTCCTGATGCGCCCTGGTATGCCGGCCGAGATTCATCGCCATGAAGGCGGTGAGCTGCACCGCGCCGGGATAGACCCGCCTGCCGCCGCCGCGGTGCCGCCAGGGCACGGTGGCGATCAGGTTGCGCTCGAACCATTGGATGGGCTTGCTGTTGGCCAGGTCGTTGACCTTGGTCGGCTTGACGCGCGCGTCGATCGGCCCGGCCATCAGCGTCATGCTGCGTGGCGTGGCGCGGTCGCGGTCCTCCGCCATCAGCGCCACGGCCGAGAGCACCGCGACCACCGGCTGGCACACCGCCAGCACATGCGCGCCCGGGCCGATGGCGCGGAGGAATTGCATCACATGCTCGGTATATTCGTCGAAGCCGAAGCGGCCCTCGGCGAGCGGGATGTCCCGCGCATTGTGCCAGTCGGTGATGTAGACGTCGTGATCCTGCAGCAGCACCTGCACGGTGTTGCGCAGCAGGGTGGCGAAATGCCCGGACATCGGCGCCACCACCAGCACCCGCGGCAGGCGGCCGCTGTTCACCGTGCGGAAATGCGTCAGGCTGGCGAAGGGCGTGGCCTCTGCCACCACCTCCTCCACCGCCACCTCCACATTGCCCTGGCGGATGCTGCCGATGCCGAAGGCGGGGCGGCGATGCGTCAGGGCGAAATCGGCGAAGACCTCCATCGCCGCGCGGCCGGCGCGCAGGGGGAAGAAGGCCGGGTGGGTGCCGTGGAAGGTGGAGAGGATGCCGCCCCAGCCACGGGCCAGGCGCCGCATCGGCGTCAGCGCATCCTGCCGGAGCTGGAAGAGGGTGTAGATCATCGAAGGCCAGGGACTCCATCGGCACCGCCCGGCACGGCGCTGCCCCGCAATGGTGCCAGCGATGCACCATTTCGCAACAGCGAAGGCGCTGCTAGAGCAGATCGCCGGAGGGCGGCATCGCCCGAAGGCGTGAATCTGCTCTATAATCTATAAGCCAGAGCGGTTTCGCGCTGCACAGTCAGCGTGAAACCGCTCTAGCCTGCCGCCCATGCCGATTCCGGGGGGGCCGATTCCGGGGGAGAGAGGGCATGGTGGCCGAGCCGAAGCGTCGCAGGACCGCAGCCTCGGCGGCTCCCGCGCCAGCCCGGGCCCCGGCGGAGGCCGTGCCTTCAGCCCCTGCCGTGCTGCATATCAGCAGCCGCAATTACTCCTCCTGGTCCATGCGCGGCTTCCTGCTGTGCCGCATGGCCGGCATCGGCTTCACCGTCCACACGGTGGATCCGGAGGATCCCGGGGCGCGGGCGGAGCTGCTGCTGCAATCCTCCTCCATCCTGCTGCCCTGCCTCAGCGACGAGGGCGCGGAGCTGTGGGATACGCTCGCCATCGCCGAATACCTGAACGAGCGCTACCCGGAGAAGCAGATGCTGCCGGCGGAGCGGCTGGCCCGCGCCCGCTGCCGCGCCATCAGCGGCGAGATGCATGCCGGCTTCGCCGCCCTGCGCTCCACCCTGCCGCTGAATCTGCGGGCGCATGTGCCGGGCTTCACCATCTGGTCCGCCGCGCGGGCGGATATCGAGCGCATCTTGAAGCTGTGGCGGGATGCCCTGGGCGAATGGGGCGGGCCCTGGCTGTTCGGCACGGCGCCAAGTGTCGCCGATGCGATGTTCGCCCCCGTGGTGTGCCGCTTCCGCACCTATGACGTGGCGCTGGACCCGGTGTGCGAGGCTTATGCGCAGACCATCCTCGCCTGGGCGCCGGTGCAGGAATGGATCGAGGCCGCCCGCCGCGAGCCGGAGCCGGCCATTGCCGAGCTCGACCTCGATGCCGAATTCTAGTGTCCCGATTCCGCAGTCCTGCGGCTTCGTTCCCGGGCTACCAGCTTTTGTTTCCAGTGGCCTGCTTGTCCGCTGCGTCGGCGGGAGATCCAGCGAATTTCGCAAGCAGGACACTAGGCCGGCGCCCTGGCCGATGCGCCCGCCGCAGGCATATCGCCCTGGCCGGCAGCGGAACGGCGTCTGGCCGTCGCCCGGCGCGCAGGATGGGCTGGCCGTTCCGCTGAAAGGTGTTCCGAGCGCATGGAAGATCCCATCCTCTTCACCCTGGCCGTACTGACCGTCCTCGGCACGCCGGGCCCCACCAACACGCTGCTGGCGACCTCCGGGGCCACGGTGGGCCTGCGGCGCTCCCTGCCCCTGATGCTGGGCGAGGCGGCCGGCTATACCATCTCCATCCTCACCCTCGGGCTGCTGCTCGGCCCGGCGATGGCGGCGGCGCCCCTGCTGGCCGCGGCGCTGCGGGTGGCGGTGGGGCTTTACCTGCTGCTCCTTGCCCTGCGCCTCTGGCGCCATGGCGGCGCCGTGCTGGCGACCGGGGCGGTGGTGATGCCGCGCCAGGTCTTCGTGACGACGCTGCTGAACCCGAAGGCGATCGTCTTCGCGCTCGGGATCCTGCCCTTCGGCGCGGGACCCGCCGTCTGGCCGCTCTACATGCTCGGCTTCCTGCCGCTGCTGGCCACGGTGGCAATGGCCTGGATCATCGTGGGCACCGTGCTCGGCAGCGCCGCGGGCCGGCGGGGCTGGGGCGGGGCGGTGCCGCGGCTGGGGGCGGCGGCCATCGGCGGCTTTGCGGTCCTGCTGCTCGCCTTGCCCCTGCTGCGCTGACGTCCTGCCCGCGCCGTCCGCGGATTGCCGGCGAAGGGGCTGCACAGGCGGCTGCCGGCGACGCAGGCCGACAGCGCGGAACCGAAATCCGCGACGGGAAAACCCGCCGGCCGGAGCGAGCGTCTGACGGGCCGATGGCCCGCAAGCCGGGGCGGCTTCCCCGCATCGCGATGACAGGCCGCCATCCAGGCAGGGCCAACTGCCGGGCGGCCGCAGGCATGGGCCGCCCCCTCCCGCTCGCACCCTTGCTGATGGCACAGGGAACAAGGGCCGTGCGGCCGGCACTGCCCCGCGCCAGGAGAGAAATCCGGCGCAACCGGAACCGTGGCATGAGCCGCATTCACCGGGCAGTGGAAAACGCGCCCGGCGCCGCAGGACGCCGGCCCCGGAAAGGTGGCGCCAGGGGCGCGGCCCGGGCATGGCAATGTCGCGCGGCTTTCGCTTGGCGCGCCGCGCCGGGCCGGGCAGAAGGCGCGCCATGGCCCTTTCCCTCCCCATGCCCCGCGCCTTCCTGCCGCTGCGCCATTCCGTCTTCCGCACCCTCTGGCTGGCGACCCTGGCCAGCAATATCGGCGGCTGGATGCAGAACACCGGCGCCGGCTGGCTCATGACCAGCCTGGACCCCAGCCCCATGCTGGTCAGCCTGGTGCAGGCCGCCACCATGCTGCCGGTCTTCCTGCTGGCCCTGCCGGCCGGGGCGCTGGCCGACATCATCGACCGCCGCCTCTTCCTGCTGCTGGCCCAGGCCTGGATCCTGGTGATGGCGCTGATCCTGGCGGCGCTGACCTTCTCCGACGCCATCGGCCCCTGGGGGCTGCTGGCGCTGACCTTCGCGATCGGCGCCGGCGGCGCGATGAACTTCCCCGCCTGGGCCGCCACCACCAATGAATTGGTCCCGCGGGAGGATCTGGTCGGCGCCATCGCGCTGAACGGCATCGGCTTCAACCTGGCCCGCGCCTTGGGCCCCGCGCTGGGCGGCTTCGCCATCGCCTGGGCGGGGCCGGAGGCGGCCTTCGCCCTGAACGCCGTCGCCTTCCTCATCCTCATCCTTGCCCTGCTGGCCTGGAAGCCGCGGGAGGCGCCGCGGCGCGGGCCGAAGGAGCATCTGGTTTCCGCCATGCGGGCGGGGCTGCGCTTCGTCTCCGCCAGCCCGGCCATGCGGGCGGCCATCATCCGGGCCTGCACCTTCTTCCTGTTCTCCGCCGCGGTCTGGGGCTTGCTGCCGCTGCTGGTGCGGCAGCAGCTCGGCCTGGGGCCGGAGGCCTTCGGCATGATGCTGGGCTGCATGGGCGGCGCCGCCGTCGCGGCGGGCTTCGCCCTGCCCTCGCTCCGCACCCGGCTGGACCGCAGCGCCACGGTGTTCTGGGCCTCGCTGCTCGGGGCGCTCTCCATGGCGCTGCTGGCGGTCTCGCACCATTGGGCGCTGGCCTCGCTCGGCATGCTGCTCTACGGCGCCTCCTGGATCGCCGCGGGCAGCACGCTGGGGGCGGCGGCGCAGCTCGCGGCGCCGGGCTGGGTGCGAGCGCGGGCCATCGCGATCTACCAGCTCAGCTTCTTCGGGGTGATGGCGCTGGGCTCGGCGCTGGCAGGCTGGATCGGCGGCAGCTTCGGCGTGCCGCTGGCGCTGGGGGCGGCGGCGGCGGGCGGCGCGGTGGCGGCCTTCGCGGTGCGGCGCTGGCGGATCGATTCCGTCGCCACCGCCGCCGCCGCCAGCCCGGCCGAGGGCCCGGCCATGCCGGTGCCGGAAGCCCCGGCGGAGGAGCTGCGCGGCATGCTCGGCGAACGCTCCGGCCGGGTGCTGGAGGTGGTGCGATACCGGATCGACCCGGCGGAGCGGGCGCTGTTCCTGGCGGCGATGCAGGAGGTGCGGCGGGTCCGGCTGCGCGCCGGCGGCGGGGAGTGGCGGCTCTACGAGGATGTGGCGCATCCGGAGCGCTGGGTGGAGCTGTGGATGGTGGGAAGCTGGACAGAGCATCTGCGGGAGGAAGCCCGGCTGACGGATGCGGACCGGGAGGCGCTGGCGCGGGCGGCCGGGCTGCACCGCGGGGAGGAAGCGCCGGAGGCGGCGAGGTTCCTGAACGTGGAGCCGTGATTGAGGAAGGGGGCTGCCCTCCGTCAAACTCCACCCGCAGAGGGCCGAAGGGCCTTTGAACCCTTGAGTCCGGACCCGCCGGTCGAAGCGGAAAACTGATGGTTGCCGAAAGGCCCTCCGGCCTTTGCAGCGGAAGCCCGAAGGCGGGCGCGCCGTAAGGCGCGCCTCGCCGCGCGACGTCCCCCTCGACGTCCATTGCCGAACCCGTCTAAACCCCCCTCATGCGCCGGTGGCCCGCAAGGGCTGAAACGGGAAGACGCGGCGCGGGGGCCACCCCCGCCAGTCCGTCGCTGCCCCCGCAACTGTAGGCGGTGTCGCCCTGCCAGACGCCATTGCCCCAGCGGGCGAGAAGGCGGCAGGGCCCGGGCCCCATCGGGTCCGCACCGCGAGCCAGGAGACCGGCCGGCGCAGAGTTGTCTCGCGCGTGCCGGGCGGGGTGCACCGGCGCACCGGATCACGGGCGGCCCGCGGCCGCCTCCGTCTGCGGGAACGACGTACACCGTTCCGGCCCCTTCCGGGCCGGGACTCGTTCGTCCACGCCGCGACGGAGGACCCGATGCGACGCCTACCATTGGCCGGCCTGCTGGCCGCCGGCCTGCTGCCCCTTCCCTTGGCCCTGGCCCCGCCGGCCCAGGCGCAGCAGACCCTGCCCGAGACCATCGTCACCACCACCCGCCCGCCGACGCCGCAGGAGCGCATCCCAGCCGCCCTCACCATCATCACCCGGCAGGAGATCGAGCAACGCGGCGCGCAGAGCCTGGCCGAGGCGCTGGCGACCGTGCCCGGCCTGCACCTGGCGCCGTCCGGCGGGCTCGGCCAGCTCACCTCCGGCTTCCTGCGCGGCGCCGGCTCCGCCGGGCTGCTGGTGCTGCAGGATGGCGTGCCGATCAACGACGCCGCCGCCCCCTCCGGCGCCTTCGATTTCGGCCAGGAATTGCTGATGGATGTCGAGCGGATCGAGGTGATCCGCGGTCCGATGTCCGTGATGTATGGCAGTGCGGCCGGCCAGGGCGTCATCAACCTCATCACCCGCCGCGCCCCGCCGGACCGCGCCTTCGCCCCCTATGGCGAGCTGGCGGCGGGCAGCAACAACACGCTGCGCGCGGGGCTGGGGGCCGGCGGCACGGTCGGCGCCTTCGACTACCTGCTCTCCGGCCAGACCCTCTCCACCCGCGGCAGCAACGCCGTGGCGCCGCGCTTCAACTCCTCCATGGGCGAACGCGACGGCTTCCGCGGCGGTTACACCACGGCACGGCTGGGCTGGACCCCGGAAGCCGGCACCCGCATCGAAGGGCTGCTGCGCTGGCGGGAGACCCGCTTCGGCCTCGACAACATCCCCAATGATGACCCGAATTACAGCGGCCTCGACCGCCGCTGGTACGGCCAGGTCCACGCCGAGACGCGCCCCTTTCAGGGCCCCTGGACCACCGGGCTGCGCATCTTCAGCAGCGAGCAGCATCGCCGCTATTCCAACTTCCCGGACAGCCTGGATGCGACGCGGGAGGACAGCCGCTACCGCAGCACCCGCACCGGCCTCGAATGGACCAACACCCTGCGCCTGCCGGATGCCGGCGCCTTCCGCGACGGCGCCCTCGGCTTCGGCGTGCTGCACACGCTGGAGGAAGCCCGCTCCCGCCAGGATTTCCCCAGCGGCTTCGGGGATTTCACCAGCACGCTGCGCGGCAGCCAGCACACCACCGCCGGCTATGCCACGCTGCAATACCGCCTCGGCGAGCGGCTCGACCTCACCGCCGGCTTCCGCCACGACGCGGTGACGGGCGCCACCAGCGAGACCACCTGGCGCCTTGGCGCCGCCTATGCGCTGCCGGAACTCGCCACCCGGCTGCGCATCGCCGGCGGCAGCGGCTTCCGCGCCGCCTCGCTGTTTGAACGCTTCGGCATCGGCCGCTTCGACGGCTTCGTCACCTCCACCGGCAACCCGAACCTGAAGCCGGAACGCAGCCTGGGCTGGGAAATCGGCAGCGACACCGACCTCACCCTGTTCGGCCAGCCCCGCTTCGCCACGGCAAGCTGGACCTTCTTCCAGAGCCGGGTGCGGGACCAGATCGTCAATGTCTTCGACGGCAGCAGCAGCACCTATGTCAACATCGACCGCGCCCGCATCCATGGCGCGGAACTCTCCCTGACCTTGCGCCCCGCCGCCTGGCTGGAAGCCAGCGCCGCCTGGACCATCACCGAGGCCTTCGACGCCGCCACCGACCGTCGCCTGCCGCGCCGCCCGGAACATGCGGTGACGCTGACCGGCATGGTGCGGCCGCTGCCGGATGTGGTGCTGGCGCCCACCATCCTGTTCACCGGCCGCAGCCCGGAAGGCCCCTTCGCCAGCTACGACAATACCGGCATGGCCTTCACCTCGCCGCGCAGCAACAAGGCCGGCGCGGTCTTCCACCTGACCGCCACCTGGCAGTGGCGGCCGGAAATCGCGCTCTTCCTCGAAGGCCGCAACCTGACGAACAGCCGGTGGGAGCCGGTGAACGGCTTCGTCACGCCCGGGCGCAGCCTGCTGGTCGGCACCCGCTTCGCGCTGTAGCGGAACAGGCCGGGGCGGCGGCGCCGCCGCCCCGCCCGTCGCCTTACCCCGGATTGGGGTCCTGCTGGGCGGCCCAATTGTCCAGCCGGTCCTCGAACTGCCGCAGCAGCGCCTCGGCATTGGTGAAGACGCCGGCCAGGATATTGGCGCGCGGCTCGGCGAAATCCTCCTCGATATAGCCGACCTCCGGGTCATCCGTGCCCATGGCGATGATCTTGTAGCGGTCGAGCCGGTCCTCGATCGCCTTGATCAGCGCCTTGAAGGCCAGCAGCAGCTCGTCCATCACCTCGAGCTTCAGCGCGTGCAGCGCCTTCCTGGCCGCGGCGCGGTCCTGCGGGATCGCCTGCTCGAATAGCGTCACCTTCCCCGGCATCTGGCTGCCATTCGCCAGCCGAGGCAGCAGCGACTTCACATAGGCCAGCTCCGCCTGCAGCGCCGGCAGGTGCAGATCCATCTGGCCCAGCCCCGCCGTCGCATCCTCATGCGCCTTGGCGCCCTGCACGATCTCCAGCGCCTTCCGCACCGAGTCCGGCCGCGGCGCGCCGCCGATGACGGCCGCCAGCACCTGGTCCAGCTTCTGCAGGCCGCCAAGCTGCTCCAGCTCCCGCCAGGCGGCGAGCGAGGCCAGGGCGGTCAGCGGCGCCTGGTCGAAGGTCTTCTCATTCGGGAAGGCCTGGCGCATGGCGTCGATGTCCGCCAGATCCTGCTGGCTCGGCTGCGGCAGCCGGGCGAAGGATTCGATGGTGTCGATCGCGTCGGTGAGGCCGGTGGCGCGCGGGCGCTTCAGCCCGTCCATCGCCGTCTGGTAGGCCTGCTCGCCACCGAGCTGGAGGAAGCGGCGCCATCTCGGCAGCTCCTCCGCCGCGCCCAGCACATCCCCGTCGCGCAGCGGGGGCTGCGGGAAGGCCTGCTTGGCCAGGGCCAGCTCCTGCTTCTCCTGGTCGCCGAGGCCGGTGAAGCCCGCCGCCAGCCTCACCCGCTCCAGCGCCAGGGTCGGCGCGTCGCGGGTATAGCCGGCATCGCGATCGGAAAGCTGCAGCGTCTGGATCGCCGCCTCCATCGCATTCAGCCCGCCCAGCGGCTGCAGCGCCCGCCAGGCGGCGAGCCCGTCGCCCTCCTTGCCCGGGACCGGCTTGAAATTGGGGAAATCCGCCAGCACGAGCTGGTAATCCGACTGGCCGGCCTGGTCCATTCGCGCCTTGCTGCCGGCGGCGATGGCGTTGCGGTCGGCGAAGAGCGACTGCAGGGAGATCGCCTTCAGCCACGCCGTCACCTCGGCCTTGCCCAGCGCCTGCTCGCAGGCGGCGAGCTTCGCCGGGTTGAGGACATTGCCGTGGTAATAGGCCAGCGCCGTCTTCGGCTGCTTCAGGACGAATTCGTCCTTGTAGAAATCCCAGCCATTCGCCTTCAGCGCGTCGCCGACCTTCGCCCGCTCCTCGGGCGACATCTGCATCAGCTCCCGCAGCCCGTCCTGCTGCGCCGCGGCCTGGTTGATGACCTGCAGCGCCCGCCTGGCGAATTCCCGGTCGTCGATCGCGGGATCCAGCAGCAGCGCGGCGTTCTGGCCGAAGGCGGTCTGCAGCGCCGCGGCGGTGAGCTGGGGCGCGCCGAGCTTCAGGAACATCAGCGAGCGGCGGCTCATCTCCACCGCCTCGTCGCTGATCTGCCCCCTGGTGGAAGGGTGGGCGTCGCCGATGGCGCCGATCTCCGCCTTCATCGCCTTGGCGAAGGTATCCGGCTGCAGCTTGGCGATCGCGGCCAGCATCTCCTGCGAGAAGGGTTGATGGGCGCCGGGCAGGGACAGGGTGGCGGTGAAGTTGGGATTGCCCAGCTTGTCGGCGATGGTGCCGTCCTTCGCCGCGGCAAAGCCCGGCAGGCTCAGCCCGTGGTCGATCGGGATCAGCCTGGTGCTGCCGTCCTGCTGCCGCTGCGCCAGCATGTTGTCGGCATGGCGGTCGAGGTTCAGCACCGCCATGTCGAGCAGGATGACCTTCTGCACCTCCTCGGGCGGAATCTCCTCCCGCGCCGAAAGGCTCTGGCCGCGCAGCCCGCCCTGGTTCTCCGCCACCTTCTGCAGCGAGCCGACGACATCGGGCCGGGATTCGTCATCGCCGCCGATGACGCCCTCCAGCCCGCCTTCCGGCAGCCGGGCCTTGCTCATCGCGATGATGTTCGTCTCCGGCATGTCGAAGGAAAGGCCGGTCATCGCGCCGAACAGATCCGCGGCGCGGTTGGCCGCCGCCTCGCGCGGCGCCGTGCCGCCGGAGGGGATGCCGGAGGCCTTCTCCGTCGTCGCCGGCTTGAACAGGAAGGTCTTGACCGGCTCGTCCTGACCCTCGACGTCCTGGGTGATCCAGAAGGCAGGAAAGGCGTGGGTGCCGCTGAGATTCTGCGCCTTCTTGTCGCGCGGCAGGCTTTCCAGGTCGAGCGTCGCCTTCAGCGAGGCCGCCTCCATCGCCTTGGCGCTCTGCCAGGGCGGCGGGCCGAGCGCGTCGAGCTGCTCCCGCACCTCGTATTTCTTCAGCTCCGCCAGGGTGTTCAGGCAGACGTCGCGCTTGTGGCGGTTGATCTTGTCACGCTGCTGCAGCCTGGAATGCTTGGCGAAGTGGTCGAGATAGCCCTGCGCCGCCTCCCGCAGCGCCTGCACCAGCGCCATGTCGCGCGGGATCCCGGCATCCTCGAACGCCTTCAGCGCGGCGATATAGGCCTTGAACTCCTTGCCCGCCTTCAGCTTCTTCTCGTCGAGGTTGGCCGACACATAGGGGTTGTTCGCCGGGTCGTTGGGCAGGACGGTCGCCTCGACGCCCTCGCAATAGCCCTGCATCTCCTCGAACATCCCGGTCTGCGCCTCCTGCTTGGAGGACCAGCCGAGCTCGCGGAACATCTCCACCCGCCAGGCGTCGAGCTGCGCCGGCAGCAGGCGCTGGCGATGGTTCTGCTGCAGCATCTGGCGGCGGTTCAGGTTGGGCGTGGGCCGCTGCGGACGGGGCGGGGCGTTGACGGTCTGGCTCATGATCGGCGGGCTCCGGCGCGGCTCAGGCGGCGCGGTCGAGGATGCTGTCGATGTCGTCGAGGGCGCGGCCGAGCGTCGCCTGCATGGTCACCGGCACTTCCGGGTTGCGGTCGATCAGCGCGACGACCTTGTTGCCGGCGAGCAGCGCCCGCCAGGCGGCGGTGGCGCTGCGCACCGCCTTGGCGGCCTGGGCCCTGCCCTCCGCCGAGGCGGCGTCGAATTGCAGCAGCGCCCGCATGATGCCGACGCCTTCCCGCGCGCCGATGCCGTAGAGGCCGAGATCGGCGATGCGGTCGAGATCGGGATGGCCGTAGCCGCGCAGCGCCTTCGCCAGGGCGTCGATCTGGGCATCCACCGCCTCCTTCGCCTCCCGCCACACCGGCAGGGCGGGGCTGGCGGGCCCCGTCGGGGCGTTGGGCTGCGCCGACGCCCCGCCGGCCGGGCCTATGCCCAGCACGCGTCGAACCCATTCCGTCTGCGTGGTGTTTGCGGGCATGTCTCGCCCCTCCCCCCTCGATGGCGGAGGGATTTCTCGCGAACTGCCACCTGGGCGCAACATTTTTTACGCGGATCGGTTACGGCGCCGCCATCCGGCGGCAGGGAGTCAGCCGCCGGCGCCTGGCACCCAGACCACGTCACCCGCCCCCTTGCCGTTCAACCACCGCGACATGACGAACAAATGATCCGAAAGCCGGTTCAGATAGCGCACCGCTTCCGGCGTCACGGACTCCGCCGCCGCCAGCGCCACCACCTCGCGCTCCGCCCGTCGCGCCAGGGTACGGGCCAGGTGCGCCGCCGCGGCCGCCGGAGTGCCACCGGGCAGGACGAAGCTGCGGAGCGGCGGCAGCTCGGCGTTCATCGCCGCCAGCTCCTGCTCCAGCCGGGCGCAATGGGCGGTGGTGATGCGCAGCCCCCCCTCCCCCGGCCGGCAGAGATCGGCGCCGAGATCGAACAGGTCGTTCTGCAGCCGGGCCAGCATGGCATCCTCCGGCAGCCCCGCCATCTGCACCCGCAGCAGGCCGAGCGCCGCATTCGCCTCATCCACCGCGCCGATGGCGGCGATGCGCAGCGCATCCTTTCGTACCCTGGTGCCGTCGCCGAGCGAGGTCTCCCCGTCATCCCCGCCACGGGTCGTGATGACATCCAGCTTCACCATGCGTGCGATCCTATCGGCTGAGGCGGAAGGTGACGGCGGTGGTGACGTTGCTGGCCACCGGCACGCCATTGCGCCGGGCCGGGGCCCAGCGCCATTGCCGGAAATACTCCCGCGCCGCGCGGTCCAGCTCCGCCGAGCCGGAGCTGGTGAGCAGCTCCACCTCCGTCACCCCGCCCTGCGCATCGACATGCACCCGCACCCGGGTGGTGCCGGTCTCGTTGCGGCTGCGCGCGCCTTCCGGATAGCGCGGCTCCGGCGGGCGGGAGAGCGGCGTGGCGCCGGTGGTGGCGCCGAGGATCAGGGGGCTGCCGGGCAGGGTCTGCAGCGTGCCGAGCGGCGGGGCGGGGGGCCGGGTGGCGGGGGGCGGGGTCGCCCTGGCCACTTGCTGGCGCGGCGGCGCAGGGCGCGGCGGCGGGGGTGGCGGCGGGGGCAGCGGATCCTCGGCCGCCTCCGCCTGTTGCGGGGGCGGTGGTTCGGCGGGCGGCGCTTCGGCCATCAGGGGCGGCGGCTCGGGCGCGGCGTCAGGCGGCGAGGCCTCGGCCGGCGGCGGCGGCGGTGCGGCCTCCGGTGGCGGCGTCTCGGCGCGCGCTTCGGGCGGGGGTGGCGGCAGGCTCGCCTGGTCCGGCGCGGTGGCGGGCGGCAGCGGCGCGGGCGGCGGCCGGGCGGCGAGGCGGGGTGGCGGCACCTCCGGCGAGGGCGGGGGCGAGGCGAGCGGCGGCGGCAGCTCCGCCATCCGGGGCGGCGGCACGGCCGGGCTGGGCGGCGGCGGAAGCTGGGGCGGCGGCAGCGCGGCCTGGCGGGGCGGTGGCGGCGGCGGCGCGGCCTCCGGCGGGGCGGGCGGGGCGGCGACCTCCGCGGGGGGCGGCGGGGTCTCCGGCGCCATCGCCTCCTCCGGCGCCGCCAGGGACTCCTCCGCCGCCGGCTCGAACACCATGGCGAGCGCCTGCGTCTCCGCCGGCGCTGGCGGCGCCGCCCGGTCCAGCCAGAGCAGCACCGCCGCCAGCGCCCCGGCATGCAGGCTGGCGGAGAGCGCCGGCGCCCAGGGAACGAAGCGGCGCCGCCGGGGCGGCGCGGGGCGCGGGCCGGGCGCCGCCAGCCCGCTCACAGCACCGGCACCCCGTGATGCTTGGCCTTGCCCTCCGGCTCCACATGGATGGTGATGATCGCGCCCTCGATCTCCGCCTTCAGCGCGGCCTCGATCCGGTCGCAGATGTCATGCGCGGCATCCACCGTCATGCCGCCCGGCACCACCAGGTGGAATTGGATGAAGACCAGCCGCCCGGCATGGCGGGTGCGCAGATCATGCGCCTCCAGCGCGCCCGCCGCATGCGCGGAGACGGCGGCGCGGATGCGGCCGAGCAATTCCGCGTCCACCGCCTCATCCATCAGCCCGCTGACGGATTCCCGCACCAGCCGCCCGCCGGACCACAGGATGTTCAGCGCTGTCAGCGCCGCCAGCAGCGGGTCCAGCCAGAGCAGCCCGGTGAGCGCCACCCCGGCGACGCCCAGCAGCACGCCGAGCGAGGTGACGACATCCGCCATCAGATGCTTGCCATCCGCCAGCAGGGCGGGGGAGCGCGCCTGCCGTCCCTCGCGGAACAACAGCCTGGCCCAGAGGAAATTGCACAGCGTGGCCACGGCGGAGACGGCCAGGCCCAGCGGCGCATGCTCCGGCGCGCGCGGCGCGAGGAAGACCATCCAGGCCTCGTGCAGGATGACCAGAGCGGCGACGACGATCAGCGCCCCCTCCAGCACGGCGGAGATGTACTCGGCCTTGGTGTGGCCATAGGGATGGTTGGCATCGGGCGGCACTGCGGCCAGCCGCACCGCCAGCAGCGCGGCGAGGGCAGCGGCGACGTTCACCACGCTCTCCAGCGCATCGGCGAAGAGGGCGACGCTGCCGGTGAGCCACCAGGCGCCCAGCTTCAGCCCCAGCACGGCCAGGGCAATTCCGAGGCTGCCGGTGGCGATGCGCATGGTGCGGGACAGGGAGGCGGGCGGCAGGGCTGCGGCTCCGGGCGACGGCTGGGGGTTCATGCCCCGGGGCACGGGGTGGGGGCAAGGGGGGCTTTGCCCGCCCTCGCACTCCCCCCAAGAAGGGCTCCCATTGACGATGCAAAGCATCGTCAATGGGTCCCCGTAAGGCCGAAGGGCCTTTGGAACCTGAGTTTGGCTGCCGTCCGACGGCCGCCCGCTAGACGGAGAAGTATTTCGCGCGCGGGTGGTGCAACACGATGGCGCTGGTGGATTGCTCCGGGTGGAGCTGCCATTCGTCGCTGATGGAAACGCCGATCCGTTCGGCGCCGAGCAGCTTCAGCAAGGGCACCTGATCCTCCAGCCGCGGGCAGGCGGGATAGCCGAAGGAGTAGCGGCCGCCGCGATAGCCCTGCTGCAACATGCGGTCCATGTCGCGGTCATCCTCCGCGGCGAAGCCCCACTCGGCACGGATGCGCTTGTGCACATATTCCGCCATGGCCTCGGCCATCTCCACGGAAAGGCCGTGGAGGTAGAGGTAATCCTGGTAGCGATTGCCCTCGAACCATTCCCGCGCCACGTCGCTGGCCTTCTGGCCGACGGTGACGACCTGCAGCCCGATCACGTCGCGCGCCTGCGGGCCGTCGCCGATGTCGCGGACGAAATCGGCGATGCACTCGCCATCCTGCTTCGGCTGGCGCGGCAGGGTGAAGCGGCAGGCCTCGGTCTCGCCGTCTGCCTCGAACAGGATCAGGTCGTTCCCCTGGCCGGCGCACTTCCAGTAGCCGTAGATCGCCTGCGGCTTGAGGATGTCCTGCGCCTCCGTCAGCGCCAGCATGCGCTTCAGCACCGGCCGCAGCTCCTGCTTCGCCCAGCCGAGGAAATCCTCCAGCGAGCGGCCCTGCTTCCGGAAGCCCCATTGGAATTGGTAGAGGCTGCGCTCGTTGATGAAGGGGATGATGGCCTTCGGCGCTGCCTCGATGACGCGCGGCCCCCAGAAGGGCGGGTCAGGGATCGGCTCGGCGGCGGTCAGGCGCCGGCGGCGCTCCGCGGCATAGCCCAGCTCCACCGGCGCGAAGCCGCGCGGATCGGCCTGGCCCAGGGTGCGGCCTTCGTTGCGGGACTTGCCCTGGCGCTTCGACTGCACGGCGGCGAGGTAGTCGTCGAAGCCGTTGCCGGTCACCTTGTCCATCAGGTGCAGCCCGTCGAAGGCGTCCCGCGCATAGGCGACCCGTCCGCTGGCATAGGCGCGGACGCAATCATCTTCCACGTAGTTGCGCGTCAGCGCCGCGCCGCCCAGCAGCACCGGCACTTCCAGGCCGATGCGGCTCATCTCCTCCAGATTCTCGCGCATGACCACGGTGGATTTCACCAGCAATCCGCTCATGCCGATGGCATGCGCCCGGTGCTCCTTCGCCGCCGCGATCATCTCGGCCACCGGCACCTTGATGCCGAGATTGACCACGCGATAGCCGTTGTTCGTCAGGATGATATCGACCAGGTTCTTGCCGATGTCATGCACATCGCCCTTCACCGTGGCGAGGACGATGGTGCCCTTCTCCTGCCCCTCCACCTTCTCCATGAAGGGTTCCAGATAGGCGACGGCGGATTTCATCGTCTCGGCGGATTGCAGCACGAAGGGAAGCTGCATCTTGCCGGCGCCGAACAGTTCGCCCACCACCTTCATTCCATCCAGCAGGATGTCGTTGATGATCGAGAGCGGTGTGATGCCCTTGTCGAGGGCCGCCTGCAATTCCTCGTTCAGCCCCTTGCGGTCGCCATCGACGATGCGGTCGCGCAGGCGCTCCTCCACCGTCTCGGCCTTCTGCTTGGCGGCGGCATCGGCGGCCTTGCGGCCGGCGAAGAGCTCCAGCATGCGCTGGAGCGGGTCGTAGCCCTCGGCGCGGCGGTCGAAGATCAGGTCTTCGGCGACTTTCACCTCCTCCTCCGGGATCAGGTGCAGCGGCTTGATCTTGGAGACATGCACGATGGCGCCGGTCATGCCGGCCTTCACGGCGTGATCGAGGAAGACGCTGTTCAGCACGTGCCGCGCGGCGGGGTTCAATCCGAAGGAGATGTTGGAGAGGCCAAGGATGATCTGGATGTCCGGGAATGCCTCCCGGATCATGCGGATGCCCTCCAGCGTCCAGAGGCCGAGCTTCCGGTCGTCCTCATTGCCGGTGGCGATGGTGAAGGTCAGCGGGTCAATCATCAGATCGCTCTGCGGCAGGCCGTGCTTGTCGCAGGCGAATTCCACCAGCCGCTTCGCGATGCGGAGCTTGTCCTCCGCGGTCTTCGCCATGCCGACCTCGTCGATGGTCAGGGCGATGACGGCGGCGCCGAATTTCTTCGCCAGCACCATGCGGTCCGTCGCATGGCCCTCGCCATCCTCGAAATTGATCGAGTTGATGATCGGCTTGCCGCCATGCAGCTTCAGCGCGGCCTCGATCACCGGCGTCTCGGTGCTGTCGATCACCAGCGGCGCGTTGACGCTGCTGGTGAAGCGCTTCACCACCTCGTTCATTTCGGCCATCTCGTCGCGGCCGACGAAGGCGGTGCAGATGTCGAGGCTGTTCGACCCCTCCCCCACCTGCTCGCGGCCCATGGCGACGCAGCCATCCCAGTCATGCGCCGCCTGGCGCTCCCGCCAGGCCTTGCTGCCATTGGCGTTGCAGCGCTCGCCGATGGAGAAATAGGCATTCTCCTGCCGCAGCGACACGGCGCCGTAGAGCGAGGCGACCGAGGGCACCCAATGATATTTCCGCGCCACCGGCGCCGGCCGCCAGGGATCGAATTTCCGCAACATGGCGTCCAGCGCCGCGATGTGGGGCGTGGAGGTGCCGCAGCAGCCGCCGATCAGGTTCACCCCATCCTCGCGGACGAAGCGTTCCATCCAGCTCGCCATCTCCTCCGGGCGGAGCGGGTAATGCGTCCTGCCATCCACCAGCTCCGGCAGGCCGGCATTGGGCTGCACGCTGATGAAGCCCGGCCAGTTCTGGCTCAGCCAGCGCACATGCTCTGCCATCTCCTGCGGGCCGGTGGCGCAATTCAGCCCCATCAGCGGCACGTCCAGCGCATGCGTCACCGTGGCGGCCGCGGCAATGTCCGGCCCGACCAGCAGCGTGCCGGTGGTCTCCACCGTCACCTGCACCAGGATCGGCAATTGCTTGCCGGTCTGCCGCAGCGCCGCCTTGGCGGCATTCACGGCCGCCTTGATGAACAGCGTGTCCTGGTTGGTCTCGGTCAGCAGCGCATCCACGCCGCCGGCGATCAGCCCGCGGCATTGTTCTTCGAGCGCCGCCTGCAGCGCGTCATAGGCGATGTGCCCGAGGCTCGGCAGCTTCGTCCCCGGCCCGATATCGCCGATCACCCAGCGGTCGCGGCCATCGGCGAAACTCTCCGCCGCCTCCCGCGCCAGCTCCCCCGCCAGCTTGTTGATCTCGAAGGCGCGGCTTTCCAGCTCGAACTCGCCCAGCGTGACCGGGGAACCGCCAAAGCTGTTGGTCAGCACCATATCGGCGCCGGCCGCGTAATAGCCGCGATGGATTTCCCGCACGAGGTCGGGGCGGGAGAGGTTCAGCACCTCGGTGCAATTCTCCTTGCCCCAATAGTCCTTGTCGATGTCGAGGGTCAGCGCCTGCACCCGGCTGCCCATGCCGCCATCGCAGAGCAGCACGCGGTCACGCAGGGCATCCAGCAAAGGGGGACGGGGCATCTGGCAGAATCTTCCGAATCAACAGGGTGAACGCCGCGGGCGCGGCATCAGAAGGTCAGCGCCGCGGGCGCGCATCAGAAGGTCAGCGCCGCGGGCGCGGCGACCAGCCCGGGCAGCCGCCGCGCCGGCCAGAGCCGGACGGCGAGCGGGCCAGCAAGCGTGACGGGCGCCAGCGCGGCGCAGCCGGCGCCGCCGAACCAGCCGGCCAGCGCCGCATCGTCGAAGCCCGGCCAGCGATGCGCCTGGGCGGTCAGCAGCTCCGCCCGCTCATGGGCGGCGAGGTCGGTGACGATCAGCAGCCCCTCCGGCCGCAGCACCCGCGCCGCCTCGGCCAGCGCCGCGGCCGGGTCCTCGGCGTAATGCAGCACCATCTGCAGGGCCACCACGTCGAAGCCGCCATCCGGCAGGGGCAGCCGGTACATATCGGCCTGGCGCACCGTGCAATGGCCGGCCAGGCCCCGCTCCGCCAGCCGCGCCCGGGCCAGGGCCAGCATGTCCCGGCTGGCATCGACGCCCACCGCCTGCCGTGCCCGGTCCGCCACCAGCTCCAGCAGCCGGCCGGTGCCGGTGCCGATATCGAGGAAGCGCGGAATGGCGGCCGGCAGCAGCGCCAGGAAAGCCTGCTCGATCGCCTCGGCCGGCAGGCCGAGGGCGCGGATCTCATCCCAATCGGCGCCGTCGCGGCGGAAGGCCTCCGAAGCGACACGGGCGCGCTCGGCGGCCAGCCGCACCGCGGCGCGGCGATCGGCGGCCAGCAGCGGATCATCCTCCGGCAGCCGGGCGAGGACCAGCCGCACCAGCTCCGCCCCTGGGCCGGGGGGAAGCTGGAAATAGGCATTGGCACCTTCCGGCACGCGCTCCAGCAACCCCGCCTCCACCAGCAGCTTCAGGTGGCGGGAGAGGCGGGGCTGGGACTGCCCCAGCACCGTACAGAGATCGGACACGCAGAAGGCGCCGCGGGCGCAGAGGGCCAGCAGGCGCAACCGGGTCGGTTCGGCGGCGGCGCGGAGTTGCGCCAGCAATTCATCCATGGGGCTGGCTATCACATAAAGACATCCTTATGTCTAGGATGAAGTCCTTCCCGAGGGGTAAATGCATGGCCTGGGCCCTGGATGCGCGCATCCCGGTCGTCACCGTGGCGGCGCCGGCGGCGCTGGCAGAGGCGCTGGCGGGCGGCCGGGCCGCGCTGCTGGCCGCCACCCCCTGCCCCGGCAGCGCGGCCGTGGCGGTGGAGGGCTTCGCGGCGGCCGAGCCTCATAGCCCCGGCTGCGCCTGTTGCCAGGGGCGCTCCCCCGCCGCGGTGGCGCTGGACCGGCTGTTCCAGGCCCGGGTGCGCGGCCGGGTGGGCTGGTTCGACCATGTGGTGGCCTGGGCGCCCGACGAAGCCGCGCAAGCCGCGGTGCGCGCGGCGCTGGCACTGGACCCGCTGACCAAGGCGCGGTTCCGGGCTGAATAATGGGGGCTTTGCCCCCATGCCCCCATCAGAGGGCGCCGCCCTCTGCACTCCGCCGGGGCCAGGACCTGGCCCCGGACCCCGGTCTGAGTTTCAGAACCGACGACGCAACCAGCTAGAGCGGTTTCACGCTGACTGTGCAGGGCGAAACCGCTCTGGCTTATGGATTGTAGAGCAGAGTCACGCCTCCGGGCGATGCCGCCCTCCGGCGATCTGCTCTAGCCCTTCGCCCCGCGCAGGCGGAAGGCGGCGACCAGCAGCAGGGCGCCGAAGGCGATGGCATAGCCGGCGGCCCACCAGGTCAGCACCACCGCACCCATCACCGGCGCCAGGGCCAGCAGCACGCCCCAGACCACGGACACCACGCCGCCCAGCGCCAGCCAGCCCCGCCCGGGCCGTTGCCGCATCCTCCAGGCGGCGGCGACCATCAGCCCGCCGGTCGCCAGCGCCCAGGCCGCCGTCACCAGCACGAAACCCAGCACGGCGCCCACCGGGAAGGCCAGGGCCAGCACACCCATGGCGATGGTCAGCACGCCCTCCGCCATCAGCAGCCCGCGCCGGCCCGGGCTGCGCGCCGCGGCCACCAGCCCCAGCACGCCATCCACCACCAGCCAGGCGCCGAACAGCAGGGCCAGGGACAGCAGCACCGCCCCCGGCGCCAGCAGCGCCAGGATGCCGAAGAGAATGGCGCAGACGCCGCGCAGCGCCACCGCCCACCAGCGATGCGCCAGCGCCTCCTCCAGATGCTCGGGGAACGGGGAATAGCCGGTGGACGACATGGAACCTCCTTCAGGCTGCCGCCGGATAAGGGCCTGGGGATACGCAGAAGTTCCCCGGCGCCTGAACCGGCCTGGCGACACCCCTACCCCACCCGCCGCCCCGCTTCCTTGATGCAGCGCAGGGCGGCGCCGGCCGCGCTCAGCCGGTGGCGAGCGCCTCCTCCTCGATCCGCAGCGCGTCGTTGAAGCGGTTGAAGAAGCCGCACAGGGTGATGCGCAGCGTCAGCTCGACGATCTGCGCCTCGGAGAATTGCGCCCGCAGCCGGGCGAAGAGCGCCTCCGGGATGCGGTTGGAATGTTCCCAGGCGGCGATGGCGTATTCCACCACCAGCCTGTCCACCGCATCCAGCTCCGGGTGGGCGGCGTAGTCCAGCAGCCGCTCGGCGCCCTCGCGGCTGACCCCCTCCACTTCCAGGAAGGGGGCGTGATGGGCCACGCAGTAATGGCAGGCATTGAGCAGGGAGACGGTGACGATCGCCAATTCCAGGTAGCGCTTGGGCAGGGTCTTCGCCTCGCGCAGCTCCATCAGCATGGGCATCAGATGGTGCAGCGCCGCGGGCACATGGGCGATGACCGCCACCTGGTTGGCGAAAGGTCCGTATTCGCCGGCGAAGCGGCGATAGATGGCGGCGAGATCGGGCGGCAGCTCCTCGGGCGGAATGTCGCGGACACGGGCCATGCGGGTCTCTCCTCGCTGTGCCGGCCGAGCCTCGCACCTGCCGCCGTCAGGCGCCATGCCGAAGCCGGCGCCGCCGTTGCGCTGCCGCGGCTTTGCCGTGGCAGCCTGTGCGAGGCCAGGCGTCACGGGCGACTCTCCGGGGGCCCACGGCGCCGTGGGGAAAGAATCAAAAATCCAGCCGGTTGAAGATGCGGCGCGGCAGCAGGCGGATGATGGTCATCACCGGCCACCAGATCGGCGGCACATAGGCCTCCCCGCCCCCCTTTGCCGCCCGGCGCCAGATGGCCCGCGCCATGGCGGCGGGCTGGGCCATGAAGGGCAGCTTCGGCAGGGCCCAGGTCATGGCGGTATCCGCCGGACCGGCCTTCACGCACAGCACCTCCACCCCCTCCCCCGCCAGCCGCGCCGCATAGCCCTGCAGGAAGGTGGCCAGCGCCGCCTTGCTGGCGCCGTAGAGATGGTTGCGCTTCCGCCCCCGGTCGCCGGCGACCGAGCCCAGCGCCACCACCCGCCCCGCCTTCCGCGCCGCCAGGATGGGCGCGAAGGCGCCGAGCAGCGCCGCCGGCCCGGTCACGTTCACCGCCCACATCGCGGCGGCCAGGCGGGGGTCGGCCTCCGCCGCCGCCTGGTCCGGCATGGCGCCGGCAGCGAGGAAGAGGTTCAGCACCCCCGGCGCCCGCTCGGCGCAGGCGGCGGCGAAGCCGGGCTGGGCGGCCAGCTCCGCCGCATCCCAGGCCAGGGGCGTCGCCGCCACGCCGTGGCGCAGCCGCAGATCGGCGGCCAGGGCTTCCAGATCCGGCATGTCCCGCCCCGCCAGCAGCAGCGCGGCGCCATGGGATGCAGCCTCCTGCGCGAAGGCGCGGGCAATGGCCGAGGAGGCGCCGAGGATCAGCCAGGTCTCTGCCGCCATGCCGCTCACCCGAGGCCGAGCCGGCGCGACAGGCCGGAGGAGAAGGCGCCATCCGGGTCCACCCGCGCGCGCACCGCCTGGAATTCCGGCGCCTCAGGGTACATGGCGGCGAAACCCTGGGGCGAGAGCCAGGCATCCTTCGCCAGATAGACCCGCCCCCCCGCCTCCACCGTGATGCGCTCCAGCGCGGCGAAAAGCGCGGCGCTGCCGGGGCGGGCGGGGATGTCGAGCGCCAGGGAATAGCCCGGCCGGGCGAAGGAAAGCATGCCCACCCCCTCCCGCCCCATCGCCTTCAGCACGGCGAGGAAGGAGGCATTGCCCCCTGCCGCGATGGTCTCCAGCAGGCGGCGCAGCGCCGGCTCGCCCTCCCTGAAGGGCAGCACGCATTGGAATTGGTGGAAGCCGCCGCGGCCGTAGAGCCGGTTCCAGTCCAGGATGGCATCCAGCGGGTAGAGGAAGCGCTCATAGGCGACGCGCTCCTCCCCGGCCAGGGCGGGGGCGCGGCGCCAGTACAGCTCGTTGAAGGCGGCGATGCTGAGGCGGTTCAGCGCGAAGCCCGGCAGGTCGAAGGGCAGGCGGCGGGGTTTCGCCGGGCGGTCCGGCAGGCCCTCCGGGCTCGGCCCGGCCACTTCCAGCACGCCGCGGCCGAGCTCGGCGCCCTGGGCCAGGGCGTCGATCCAGCCCACCGCATAGGGGGCGGCGGCATTCGCCTCGAAGCCGGCCAGGAAGGCGTCGAGGTCGGGCACGCGCTGGCGCCGCACCAGCAGGGCGTTGGAGGGCACCGGCTCCAGCCGCAGGCAGATGGCGGTCAGGATGCCGGTGAGGCCGAGCCCGCCGATGGTGGCGCGGAACAAGGCGGGGTCGCTCTCCGGCGTGACCCGGCTGGTGCTGCCATCCGCCAGCAGCAGGTCGAACCAGGCGATGTGCTCGCCGATGCTGCCAGCGAGATGCTGGTTCTTGCCGTGCACGTCATGCGCCACGGCGCCGCCCAGGGTGACGAAGGCGGTGCCGGGCGAGGCCGGCGCCAGGAAGCCGCGCGGCAGGAAGATGCGCAGCAGATCGGCGAAGGTGACGCCGGGCTCGGCCAGCAGCAACCCGCTGGCGGGGTCGAAGGCCAGCAGCCGGTTCAGCCGCTCCGTCAGCACCACCGCACCGCCGGGGTTGAGGCAGGCATCGCCATAGGAACGGCCGGCGCCGCGCGGCAGCAGGGCGCGGCCGCCCGGCGCGGCCAGGGCGGCCTGCAATTCGCGCAGCCTTTCCGGGCGGGCGGCGAGGCAGGGTGCCGCCGCCATCCGCCCCCAGCTTTGCAGGGCGAGCGGCTTCCACAGCTCCGGCCGGGGGGCCGGGCCGGGTTTCGGCGGTTCGACGGCCACGCTCAAGCCGCGTCCCGCCCCATCGGTCGGTCCCGGCGCGTCTCATCCCCCGGCATGCACAACCCCCACCCATTTCCAGCGCCAAAGACGCCGACCGGCGAAAGACGTTCCGTCCCGGCGCGCAAATCATGCGCCCGGCGGTGCCGAGCGAACGAAAGGCGAAGGCGCTTTCGGCCAGCCGGGCGGGAACGGTGCCTTGCCGGCGGGGTCGCGCGGGCTCGCCCCTGGCCCGGAGCCTTGCGCGACCGGCATGCCGCGCCTGCTGCTCGAGGGTGATCGGCTGAGGTCGGATCGACCGGAACCGTGATCGTGCAACCGGACAAGGAGCGGGACCGGGTGCACGACGCTCAACCGCCCCCGCTCCGGATCCGCAGGATATCCGCCGCCGCCGCGACCAGCCGCCGGACCTCGTCTGCCGTGCCGACGGTAATACGAAGATAGGGTGCCGCGCGCTGCGCACCGAAATGCCGGACCAGGACCGCGCGATCCCGCAGCGCCGCCGCGAATTCCGGCCCGCCAAGCGCCGGATGCCGGGCGAAGATGAAATTCGCGCTCGATGGCAGCACGGCGAAGCCGAGCCCGACCAGCGCTTGCGTCATTGCCTCCCGGCCCGCGACGACCTTGGCGCAGCTTGCGCGGAAATAGGCCTCGTCGCGCACCGACGCCGTCGCGCCTGCCTGGGCGATGCGGCCGAGCGGGTAGGAATTGAAGCTGTCCTTGACGCGGCGCAGCGCTTCGATCAGCCCGGCATCGCCGAGCGCATAGCCGACGCGCAGGCCGGCCAGGGCGCGCGACTTCGACATCGTCTGCACGACCAGCAGGTTCGGATGGTCGGCGATCAGCGGAACCGCGCTCTCGCCGCCGAAATCGACATAGGCCTCGTCGATCAGCACCGGGATGCCGGGATGCTCCGCGAGCAGCCGGGCGATCTCCTGCCGCGGCAGCGCGATTCCGGTGGGTGCGTTGGGGTTGGCGATCACGATCGATCCCGCCGGGCGGCGATAGTCCTCGATCCTGATGCGCATCGCACCGTCCAGCGGCACGGTTTCCCAGGCGAGGCCGAACATGCCCGCCCATACGGGGTAGAAGCCATAGGTGACGTCCGGGAACAGCAATGGCGCCGGCTGCTGCAGGAGTGCGGCGAAGGCGTGGGCGAGCACCTCGTCCGACCCGTTGCCGACGAATACCTGTTCCGGCCTCACGCCATGATGGGCGGCGAGCGCCTCGCGCAGCTCCGTCGCCTCCGGATCGGGGTAGAGCCGCAGGCTGTCGGCCGCGGCGGCACACATCGCGTCCAGGGCGAGCGGCGACGGGCCGAACGGGCTTTCGTTGGTGTTGAGCTTCACCAGCTCGCCGCGGCGCGGCTGCTCGCCGGGCACATAGGGCGAGAGCCCGCGCGCGAGGCGGCTCCAGAACGGGTTCATCAGCGGCAGCCCCGGCCATGTGACGGTGCCGAAGCTAGAGCAAACGCCGATCAGGTGGAATCACCTGACCGGAGCAATTTACACGCCCAAACAAAGACCTGCAGCATTCCCCGCCGGCCCCTCGATGGAGGGGGGATGCTGTCGCGCGAAGCCCCGCCCGACCGGTGGCCGCCCCGGCGAGGAGCTACAGCGCCAGCAGCAGCGCCGCCGCGATGCCCGCCCCCAGCAGCCAGCTCCAGCGGTCGCGCAGCGCGAACACCACCGGGTCCTCCCGCAGCTTCTTCCGATGCGCCAGCAGCCAGATGCGCGCCAGCCACACCGCCAGCAGCGGCGGCGCCACATAGAGCAACCCCGGCCGCCCATAAAGCCGCGAAGGCTGCACCTCATCCGCCACATAGAGCAGCATGATCTGCAAGGCGGCCATGGCCGAGGCGGCGCCGAAGGCCAGGCTCAGCGGCCAGTCATCCGCCTCCCAGCCGCGCCGGCTGAGGGCGCCGGGCGGCCCGTCCCGCGCCTCCATCAGCTCGCCATGGCGCTTGGCCAGGGCCAGGGAGAGAAAGAAGAAGCCGGCAAACCCCATCAGCCAGGGCGAATAGGGCACCTCCGCCAGCTCCACCCCGAGGGCCAGGCGCAGGGTGAACAGCCCGGCGATGACCAGCGTGTCCAGCAGCGGCACCCGCTTCAGCCGCGCCGAATAGGCCAGCGAGACGGCGATATAGGCCAGCCCCCCCAGCAGCATCGGCAGGCCCAGCAGCGCTGCCCCGCCCAGGCCGAGCAGCAGCAGCAGCCCCGCCCCGGCCAGGGCATGCAGCGGCCGGATGCGCCCGGCGGCGATCGGCCGCGCCCGCTTCGCCCGGTGCGCCCGGTCCGAGGGCAGATCCGCCAAATCGTTCAGCAGATAGGTGCCGGAGGCGATCAGCCCGAGCGCCATGATGCCGCCGAGGCAGGCCAGCAGCGCGGCTATGTCGTCGAAGCGGTGCGCCAGCAGCAGCGGCACCAGCAGCAGCGCGTTCTTCGTCCACTGATGCAGCCGCATCGCCCGCAGCCAATCCGCGAGGCGGGTCGGCTCGGCCGGGAATTCCGCCAGGGGGGACGGGTGCAGGCGCCGCGCCGCATCGGCGACATCCGCAGGCGCCGCCACCAGCACGATCTCCTGCGCCGCGGCGAAGACCGGCATGTCGAGCCGGCTGTCCCCGGCATAGGCGAAGCCCTCGGGAAAGCGCCGGCAGAGGAAATCCGCCTTGTTCCGGCCGCCGAGATTGCGCCCGCCATCGCTTCCCGTTGCGCTTTCGAACAGGCCGAGCTGCCGCGCCACGGCATCCGCCACGCTTTGATCAGCGGCGGTGACGAGATGCAGCTCCCGCCCCGCCGCCCGCTGCGCCCGCAGCCATTCGACGAACCCCCAGCGCAAGGGCAGCGCGCCGGGCTGGCAGGGGGAGATGCGGCTCACCTCCCGCTTGAAGACGGCGCGGCCGCGCGGCAGGGCGGCCAGCACGCCCGGCAGGGCCCAGAACTGGCGGAACAGCGCCGCCACCAACCCCTCATGCAGCGTATCGGTCGCCAGCAGCGTGCCGTCCAGATCCACTGCCAGGGGCAGCGGCCGGGCCGGGCGTGGCGGTGCGAGATCCTGCTGTCGCTGCCCGGTCGCCGCTGCCGTCTCCGTCATGCCTCGGGGGTTCCTTCCGCCATTGCGCCGGGAGAAGGGCATGGCCCTCGGCCGGAAAGGCCGGCGCCAGGCCGCGCCCCGCCGCCGGCCGGCGGGACCGGAAAGAGCAGCGCCGCAGGACGCCGCGGGTTCGCCGGAACGGGGTGGAAAGCGGCTGCCGGGGGGCTGCGGGCGGGGGTAGTGGCGTCGGGCCGGGCGACGGCCGGTGGCCGCCAGCCGGCGGCCGGCCGGCGGCAGTGCCGTGCCGGGCGTTCATCTGGCGTGGGCGTATCGGCGCGCCGCGGTTCCGGCGGCGCCAGATGCAGCCGCCGATATCCGTCGTCCGGCCGCGGCTCCCTGGAGCGGGATTGGTTGAGCTGCGCTCACCCATCCCGCTCGGGCTCCATTGTTGGGTCGCGTGATTCACGGTTTCGGTCGATTCGACCTCAACCGATCACGCTCTAACCGCCCAGCAGGGCGCTGGCGATGGCGGCCCATTCCGCCTCCAGCGGCCCGGCCGGGCGGCGGCGCCCGGCGCGGCGGTACCAGTAATCGGCATTCGCCAGATCGCCCTCCCGCCGGTGCAGCAGCGCATGGACCCAGGCGCTGTCGGCATCCTCGCCGGCTTGCGCGGCTTCATGCGCCGCGTGCCAGTCGCCCCTGGCGTCCCACCACAGCGCCCGCAGGGCCGGGGTAAGGCCCGGGGGCGGCGCGGCATCGGTTTCGGCGCTTCGGCGCAGGGCGGCGGCATCCATGCGGGCCAGCCTGCGCCGCGGCGCCCCGCCGGGGCAAGCCCCGTCCCGCCTGGCGCCAACGGCCTGACAGGTGTGGCCCCGGCGCAACCCCGCATCCCGTTGCCGCTGGCCGCTCCCCGCCCGCGCCGGCACCCGCGCAGGCGCCTATCGCCTTTCCCCCCTGCCCAGCGCGCTTTCATGCCAGCGCCGCAACAGCAGATGGGAGATCAGGCTGAGCATCAGGAAGATCGCGATGCCCGTCGCCGAGACCAGCACCAGCGCCGCGAACATGCGGGGGATCTGCAATTGAAATCCCGCCTCCAGGATGCGGTAGGCGAGGCCCGAGGCATTCCCCCCCGTCCCCGCCACGAATTCCGCGACGATGGCGCCGATCAGCGCCAGCCCGCCGGAGATGCGCAGCCCGGCGAGGAAAAAAGGCATCGCCGTCGGCAGCCTGAGCCGCCACAACACCTGCCAGCGGCTGGCGCGATACAGCCGGAACAGATCCAGCAGGTTGTGGTCCGTGCTGTTCAGCCCGACCGTGGTGTTGGAGAGGATGGGGAAGAAGGCGACGATCCAGGCGCAGATCAGCAGGGAGAGCGTGATGTCGTCCACCCAGATGATGATGAGCGGCGCGATGGCGACGATCGGCGTCACCTGCAGGATGACGGCATAGGGAAACAGCGACAGCTCCACCACCCGCGACTGGGCGAAGAGCACCGCCAGCATCAGGCCCAGCGCGGCGGCGACCAGCAAGGCGAGGGCGGTGATCTTCAGCGTGACGAGGAGCGAGGCGCTGAGCGGCGCCCAGTCCCGCACCAGCGTCTCGGCGATCAGCACCGGGCCGGGCAGGACATAGGGCGGGATGCCCTTCCAGCGGGTGATGCCCTCCCACAGGCCGAGCACCGCCAGCCCGATGGCGAGCGGCGCCAGCAGCCGGGTCCAGCCCTCCGCCGTCAGGCCGAGGCGCGGCGGCCCTTCCTCCGTCATGCCGCGCGCGCCGCCATCGCGGCTTCCAGCGCCAGGGACACCTCCCGGCAATGCGCGGCATAGGCGGCGGAGGTGCGGAAGACCTCGCCGCGGGGGTAGGGTTCCTCGATGGCGAGATCGGCGGTGATGCGGCCGGGACGCGCCGCCATCACCGCGATGCGGCGGGCCAGGTAGACGCTCTCGAACACCGAATGGGTGACGAAGACCACGGTGAAGCGCGCCGCCTGCCAGAGGTCCAGCAGGTCGTTGTTCAGGCGGAAGCGGGTGATCTCATCGAGGGCGGCGAAGGGTTCGTCCATCAGCAGCAGGCGTGGCTTCGTCACCAGGGCGCGGGCGATGGAGACGCGCATGCGCATGCCGCCTGAAAGGGCGCGGGGATAGGCGCGCTCGAAGCTCTTCAGCTCGACGCGGGCGAGCATCTCGGCGGCGCGGGCCTCGGCCTCGCGGCGCGGAATGCCGGCGAGTTCCAGGGGCAGGGCGACATTGGCCAGGGCGGTGGCCCAGGGCATCAGCGTGGGCTCCTGGAAGACGAAGCCGATGTCGCGGGCGCCGGGCGGGCCGCCGGGCCAGGCGATGCGGCCCTGGCTGGGGACGGTGAGGCCGGCGATCATGCGCAGCAGGGTGGATTTGCCGCAGCCGGAAGGGCCGAGCAGGGCCAGGAACTCCCCCGCGCCGATGGCGAGGGAGACGTCGCGCAGGGCCAGCGTGCCGGTGAGGTAGCGCTTGGCGACGCCGGAGAGCGTCACCAGCGAAGGTTCGCCTGCTTGCATGTGCGGAACGCTGCACGAGAGTTGAGAGGGTGTCGAGGGAGGGCGCTGCCCTCCCTCGAGCTCCCACCCGCAAAGGGCCGAAGGGCCCTTTGAACCCTTGAGTCCGGACCCGTCGGTCGAAGCGCAAAACTCATGGTTTCCAAAGGCCCTTCGGCCTTTGGCGGGGGAGAGCCCGAGAGGGGGCGGCGCCCCCTCTCGGCACCAACGCCACCCGCTTCTAGCGGCCCGAACTTCGCGGGCAGGACACTAGCCGGCGAAGTCCGGATCGATCACCGGCGCCGCCAGCGCCGCCACATCCAGCAGCGCCGCGTCGCCGAAGCGCGGGCCGACGATCTGCACCCCCACCGGCAGCCCGTTCGGCCCGGTGGTGCAGGGGATGCCCACGCAAGGCACATGCAGCAGCGTCCACATGCTGTTGAACACCGGGTTCCCGGTATCCTGCCGGCCGAGCGGCGCCTCGCCCACCGCCGCCGGCGTCAGCACCGCATCGAAGCCGGGGAAGAGCGCGTCGAACAGCTTCCGGCATTCCGCCGCCAGGTCATAGGCGGCGGCCTGGCGCGCCGCGGTGATGCCGGCGAAATTCTCGACGCGGTCGCGGAAATCCGCATGCAGCCGGGCGTGATCCGCCAGATATTCCTGCAGGAAGGCGCCGCGCCCCTCGCCCAGCAGCACCACGCGCTGGGCTTCCGTCACCCCCTCGAAGGGCTGCGGCAATTGCAGCTCCTCCACCGCCGCCCCCGCCTGCTCCAGCCGCTGCCCGGCCAGCAGCAGCGCCGCCTGGGATTCCGGCGCCGCCAGATGCCAATTCGGGCCGCGGCAGAGGGCGATGCGGAGCTGCTTCACCCCCTTGCCCAGATTCCGGTCCAGGTCGAACAGCCGGAAGGCCTCGGCCAGCAGCCGCAGATCGGCCGGGCAGCGGCCATACCAGCCGATGGTGTCCAGCGTGTGGGAATAGCGCTTGGCGCCTTCCGTGTTCACCACGCCGTGGGTCGGCTTCATCGCATAGACGCCGCAGAAGCTGCCGGGGCGGATGGTGCTGCCGCCGGTCTGGGTGCCGAAGGCCAGCGGCACCATGCCATCCGCCACGGCGGCGGCGGAGCCGGAGGAGGAGCCGCCCGGCGTCCGCGCCGGATCATGCGGGTTGCGCGTCATCGCCCGGCGGCCGGCGGCGGCGAATTCCACCGTATCGGTCTTGCCGAGGATCACCGCCCCCTCGCCGCGCGCGATGCCGACGCAGGCGGCGTCCCGCCCCTGCCGCAGCCCCTGGTAGATCGGCGAGTTGTAGGTGGTGGGCATGTCGGCGGTCTCGATCATGTCCTTCACGCCGATCGGCAGCCCGTGCAGCACGCCGCGGAGATCCGCCTTGTCCGCCTCCCGCGCCTTCGCGACCGCGGCGACCGGGTCCAGGAAGGTCCAGGCCTTCACCACGGGCTCGCGCGCGGCGATGCGCTCCAGGCAGGAGCGCAGCAGGGCCTCCGCCGTCAGGCTGCCCTCCCGCAGCTTCGCGCGCGCCGCCGAGGCGGTGAGTTGCCAAGGTTCCATCCACGATCGCTCCTCAGCCGCGCACCCAGGCCCGGGTGGCGGGTTCCTCGACTCCATCGGCGACGCGCGGCCTGGCCGCGGCGGCGCCAGCTCTGGCATGCGGGGGCGCTGCGCTGCGGTCAATCCTTCGCGGGTCGTGCCATGGGCGGGCCTTGCCGGGTGCGGCCTGTCCGCCGCCCCGCGGAAGGGCGAAGGCCCTGCGGGACGCGCGGGCCGGCGGGCGGAACCAGCATCCGTACGGCCGTCACCGCGCCCATCGCCGGGCCTGCAGCCTCCCGCGCCGACCCACGCCTTCCGCTGCCCTGCCGCGGCAGGCTGTGCGACACCTCAGGCCCCCAGCGAATCCGGCGCCCCCATGGCGTTGCGCAGCAACGTCATGGGGAGAGAGTCACTCCCCGGGCGCCGCCGCATCCCCAGGGCGGTGATGCAGCAGGCGGAAGACCGGCGGCGTCAGCAGCGCCACCAGGAAAATCCGCACCACATGCAGGCTGACCACCAGCGCCACATCCAGCCCCAGCGTCTTGGCCGTCAGGCTCATCTCCGCCACGCCGCCCGGCGCGGTGCCCAGCAGCAGCGCCCCCGGCGGCTTGCCCAGCATCGCCGCCAGCAGCAGCGCCACCAGCGCGCAGCCTGCCATCAGCAGCACCACATGCAGCAGCGCCGCCGGCAGGAAATGCCGCACCCGGCCGAACACCCCGCGGGTGAAGGCGCTGCCGAGCTGGGCGCCGAGGAAGACCTGCGCCCCGGCGGACAGCCAGGTGGGAACGCCGGAGAGCACATGGCCGGAGGCGGTGAGCAGGGCGCCGAAGGCCAGCGGCCCCAGCAGCCACCCCGCCTTCAGCCCCAGCCGCGTCAGCCCCAGCCCAGCCAGCGCGCCGGCGGCGTAGAAGAGGATAAAGCCCGGCAGGCTGAAGGGCAGGCTGGCGGCGATGGCCGGATGGTCGCCATGCAGGCCGAGCGCCGCCATGATGTTCGGCATCAGGATGACGACGCCGCAGACCCGGAAGAGCTGCGCCACGGCGACCGGCACCGGCCGCCCGCCATAGCCCTCCGCCAGCATCGCCATATCCGCGGCACCGCCGGGGATGGAGGCGAACCAGGCGGTGGCCATGTCCACCCGCCCGAGTCGCGCCAGCACCAGGGCCAGCGCCCCGCCCACCATCAGCGTAGCCAGCGCCGCCACCACCAGCAGCGGCAGGTTGGCCAGCATCACCGCCGCCGTCGCCGGGGTGAAGTACAGCCCGAGGGCCAGCCCGACCACGCCCATGGCGTAATTCCGGGCGAGGCGGGAGGCCTCGGCCGGCAGCCCCGCCATCCGCGCCACCGCTACCGCCACCAGCGCGCCGACCAGCCAGGGCAGCGGCAGGTGCAGCCAGGCGAAAAGGGCGCCGCCCAGGGCGCCGATGCCGGTGCCGAGCAGCAGCCGGACCGGGTAGGGAAAAGATGACAAATCGTGATTACCCGAAATGGACGGGGGCCTGATCCTGGGACCAGCTTTGCGCCCGGGTAAAGCCCCCCAGGCGCGGCCGCGATGCCCATGGGCTCGGTGCAGGCATCGCCCCGGGGCGCATCGGCTGCGGCTCCCGCCCTGCGTGCGGCCCGGCCGGGCCGCAGCTGGCCGGGCCGGGGGCCATAGCCCGGGCGGCGGGCGGGGCGATGCCCGCCAGGGCCTTCATCATATTCCGCCGATGCCGGACCATCGCCCGATCCCCTGAAGCTGATCGGGGAAAGCAATCCGCGTGCCGTGCTCCGCCGGGGCAGAGGCGGGCCTGGCCCCTTGCCATCCGCGACCGTAAATATTTAAGCTCCTGAACGACTGCCCACGGAACGGTCCATGCCCACCCATATCAGCCGCCCCGCCCTCCGCCCGGGCGGGTCGGACCGCGAATTCCGCGTCTTCATCCACGCGCTGCTGGCCTTCGCCGCCCGGCTGGAGGCCATCCGCAGCGGCTTCGCCGCCCGGCTCGGCCTGCCCGGCGCGGCCTATACGGTGCTGATCGCCATCGCCCATCTGGAGGCGGAGGACGTCGCCCCCGGCATTTCCGCCCTGGCCGCCCATCTGCACGTCTCCCCCGCCTTCGCCACCATGGAGGTGGACCGGCTGCACCGGCTGGGTCTGGTGGAAAAGGGCAGACATCCGGGGGATGGCAGGCGGGTGGTGCTGTCGCTCAGCGCGCGGGGCCGCGCCGCGCTGGCCGAGCAGGTGCCGGTGCAGCTTCTGGTGAACGATACCTTCTTCGCCGGGCTGACCGGCCCTGCCTTCCGCCGCCTGTCCAGGCTGCTGCCGCGGCTGGTGGCGGACGGGGATGCCGCGCTGACCCTGCTGCGGGCGCAGCCGGGACAGGCCCCGCCCCGCCGCCGCGCGGAGGCCTGAAGCGGGGCTCCCTGGCGGCCCCCGGTAGGTGTTTTGGGCCCGTAGGGCACCTGCCGACTCGCACCGGCGTCCCGGAGAGGTCCCCTCCCCGGCGGGGGCAGCGCCTCCTGCCGGGGCCCGAGGGCGGAGCCCCCTACCCCGCCGCCATCCGCAGCGTCCGGCTGCCGAGGGACCGGCCCAGCAGCTTTTCCGCCGCCAGCCCGGCCTCCCGCAGCGCGGCCAGGTCCAGCCCGGTCTCGTAGCCCATGGCGGCCAGGGCCATGGCCAGGTCCTCGGTGCAGGTATTGCCCGTAAAACCCTCGCCATAGGCGATCTTCGCCGGATGCCCGCCAGTGCCGCCGAGCGAGGTATCGGCATGGGTCAGCCCGGCCTCGATGGCGGCCAGGGTATTGGCCAGGCCGGTGCCGCGGCTGTCGTGGAAATGCGCGATGAAGGTCGCGGTCGGCAGCGCCCCGTGCAGCCAGCCGATCAGGTCGCGCACCCGCGGCGGCGTGGCGCTGCCGATGGTGTCGCCGATCGCGATCCGCGTCACGCCGAGCTCGGCGAAGCGCTGCGCATCCTCCAGCACCCGCTCCGGCGCGGTGGGGCCATCGAAGGGGCAGTCGAAGGCGACGGAAATGGTGCCAACCATGACGAAGGCATCGCGCGCCAGCGCCGCCATCTCCGCCACATTGGCCCATTGCTCGGCACGGGAGCGACGCAGGTTCTGCCGCGTATGGCCTTCGCTGGCGGAGACAAGAAGCGAGATCTCCTCCGGCCCCCAGCCGCCTTCCCGCGCCGCCAGCGCCCGCTTCACCGCCTGCGGGTTGGGGCAGGTGGCCTTGAACAGCACGCCGGGCCGGCGCCGCACGCCGCGCAGCACCTGCTCCGCATCGGCGAATTGCGGCACATGGGTGGGGTGGGAGAAGCTGGTGATCTCGATCCGGCGGAAGCCGCAGGTGGCGATGCGCTCGATCATCGCGATCTTCGCCTCGGCCGGGACGGTCCGCTCCTCATGCTGCAACCCGTCCCGGGCGAAGCATTCGCAGAGGATGATCCGCGGCGCGCCCTCCCCGGCGGTGCCGGCGATCTCGGCCATTTCCTCCTCGGTCGGGACGTCGCTCATGCCAGCACCTCCTTCAGCAGGGCGATCGCCTGTTCCGGGTCCCGCGCCGTGCGGGCGCCGGCGGCGGAAAGCGCGGCCAGCTTCGCCGCGGCGGATTCCCGCGCGCCGCCCACCAGCGCGCCGGCATGGCCCATGCGCTTCTCCGCCGGGGCGTGGCGGCCGACCAGCATGGCGATAACGGGTTTGGGGCAGGCCGGGATCGCCTCGGCCAGCGCGTATTCCTTGTCGCCGCCGATCTCGCCGCAATAGAGGACGGCCGCGGTGCGCGGATCCTGGACAAGGGCCTCGACATATTCATGCGGGTTGCGGCCCGCGATGGCGTCGCCGCCGATATGCATCACCGCGCGCTGGCCGATGCCGGCGGCCGTCAGCAGCCGCGCCATGGTGAGGGTGAGCGTGCCGCTGCGGCACAGCACGGCGACGCGGCCGGGGATGCAGAAGGAGGGCGCGATGGAGCCCAGCAGCCCCTCCCCCGGGATGCAGAGGCCGAGGGTATTCGGCCCCACCAGCCAGGAGCCGGCCTCCCGCGCCGCCCGGGCCGCGCGCAGGCTGTCATGCACCGGAACGTATTCCGCCGCGACGACGAGGGAGGGAATGCCGGCGGCGGCGCGCACCGCATCCAGCACGCCCTCCGGCGGGGTGTAGATCACCGCGGCATCGGCCGGCTCCGGCAGTTCGCGGATATCGTCGTAGAGGGGCAGCCCGTCCAGCGTGCCGCCGCCCCGCCCCAGCGCGATGCCGGCAACCAGATTGGTCCCCGCCTCCCGCATGGCGGCGACCTGCGCCTGGGCATAGCGGCCTGTCGGGTTGAACACCACGACGCGACGGGGGAAGCTGGCAAGGAAGGGTGCGGTCATCGGGAGGCGAGCGTGCGACTGGCGGAGCATGATGGCAAGACGCTGCTGCGCGCCCATGGCGTGGCGGTGCCGCGTGGTGCACTGCACACTGGCGGATTGGGTGCACTGCACACCGGCGAATCAGGTGCGTTGCAGCCGGGCGGATCAGACGCGGCGCAACTGGGCGGATCGGGTGCGCCGCACCCGGGCGGACTGGGTGCGCCGCAGCACGGCGCGCTGAGCGGCGAAGGCGTGCTGAAGGCGCAGATCCTGGAAGGCGGCCGCGGCAAGCGCGGGCTTGTGCGCCGCACAAAGGACGCGGCGCGGGATGCGGCGGAGATCCGCGCCGCGCTCGGCGACCCGGCGGCGCCGTTGCTGCTGGAAGAGAGCGTCGCGATGGCGCGGGAAATCTACCTCGCGCTGCGCATCGACGGCACAGCGCAGAGCATCGAGCTGCTCTGCGCGCCGGAAGGCGGGGTAGAGGTGGAGGAAGCCGGCGCGCTGCTGCGCGGCCCGGTCGAGCCCGAGGCGCCGGGCGTGCTGGAGGATGCCTTCGCCATATTGCGCCCTGGCTTCCCGCCGGACCTCGCGGCGCGGCTGGCCCGCTTCGCGCTGCGCCTCGCCCGCATCATGCGCGCCGAGGATCTCGACCTGCTGGAGATCAACCCGCTGGCGGTGACGCCGGAGGGCGCGCTGGTGGCCTGCGACGCCAAGGCGGTGCGCGACGACGCAGCCTATTTCCGCCATGCCGCGCCGGCGCTCTCCGCGGCGCTGGAGGACGCCGCGCTGACGCCGCTCGAGCGCCGCGCCCGCGATCTCGGCTTCCAGCTCGTCGAGCTGCCGGGCGGCACGGTGGCGCAGATCACCGCTGGGGCGGGGCTCGGCATGCTGATGCTGGATCTGCTGGCGGATGCCGGCTGCCCCTCCGCCTGCTTCATGGACAATGCCAATGGCGGCCCGGCCGAGACCATGCCGGACCGCCTGGCCCTGGCCTTCGAGATCGCGCAGCGGCCGGAGGTGAAGGCGGTGATGTTCTTCACCACCCTCGCCTCCCGCGGGCTGAAGGCGCGCGTCGAGGCGCTGGCCGCGGCGCTGGCGGCGACTCCACCGACCAAGCCCTTCTTCTGCGGGATCGCCGCGGGGCATGCGGCGCTGCGCGGCTATTCCCTGGAGGAAGCGCGGGCGCGGCTGGCCGAGGTAGGCGTCGCGGCGCTGCACGACAACCCGCATGACCTGGTGCGGGCGGTGGCCGCGGCGATGTGACCGGGCGCCGGCACCGCGCCGCGCTGAGGCCCGGCCCGCGCGGGGACGCCTCGGGCGGTGCCGACCGGCGCAGGCCCCGCACCGCCTGACGAAAGGGTGAGGCGGGAACGGGCACGCCGGCGCCTTTCGCGCGTCAGGGACGCAGCGCAGGCCAGGTACCGGCCGGGCCGGCTGGCTTGCCACCGCCCTGGCCCCTGCCCTGCCGTTCCGGCATGGCGCCGGGCCTTGCGCCCTCCCCGCGCCCGCCGCAGCCTCGCCCTCAAGGCCATGATCCTGGCCATGGAGGAGAGTTCAGGCATGCAGATGATCGGACGCCGCCCCCTTCTCGCGGGGCTGGCCGGCACGGGGCTGGCCGCGTCGCCCGCGCCCTCCCGCGCGCAGGGCAACGCGGCGCGGACCACCATCCGGATCGGCGTGCTGGCGGATTTCTCCGGCCCCTATCGCGACACCTCCGGCCCCACCTCCACCGCCTGCGCACAGCAGGCGGTGGAGGATCTCGGCCTCGCCGCCCGCGGGATCAACGTGGAAGTGATCCAGGCCGACCACCAGAACCGCCCCGACGCCGCCCTCGCCCTCGCCCGCCGCTGGTTCGACCAGGACGGCGTGGACATGGTCTGCGAGGTGAACAATTCCGCCATCGCGCTGGCCGTCGCCGGGCTGGCGCGGGAGAAGGACAAGGTGCAGCTCACCTCCGGCGCCGGCTCCTCCGTCATCACCGGCGAGCAGTGCAGCAGCCACACCATCCATTGGAGCTACGACACCTGGATGTTCGCGAATGTCGTCGGCCAGGCGACGGTGCGCAATGGCGGCGATTCCTGGTTCTTCATCAGCGCCGACTACGCCTTCGGCCACCAGGTGGAGCGCGACACGACGCGCTTCATCCAGCAGGCCGGCGGCCGCGTGCTGGGTCAGGCGCGCTACCCCTTCCCCGGCACCACGGATTTCTCCTCCTACCTGCTGCAGGCCCAGGCGAGCCGGGCGAAGATCATCGGCCTCGCCTCGGCGGCGGCGGATACGGTGAATTGCATCAAGCAGGTGAATTGCATCAAGCAGGCGCATGAATTCGGCATCATGCGGCGGGGCCAGAAGCTGGCCTGCCTCAACATGTTCATCACCGACATCCACGCCATCGGGCTGGAGGCAGCACAGGGGCTGACGCTGTGCGAGGTGTTCTACTGGGACCTGAACGACCGCACGCGGGCCTTCCTCAACCGGGTGAAGCCGAAGGTGGGGACGAATTGGCCCAACCAGGAACATGCCGGCACCTATTCGGCGGTGCTGCACTACCTGAAGGCGGTGGCCGATCTCGGCGTGCCGGCGGCGAAGGCCAGCGGGCTCGCCGTGGTGAACCGGATGAAGGCGATGCCGACCGATGATGACTGCCTCGGCGCCGGGCGGGTGCGGGAGGACGGGCGGAAGATCCATGCCGCCTACCTCTTCCAGGTGAAGTCGCCGGCCGAGAGCCGCGGGCCGTGGGATTACTACAAGCCGGTCAGCACGGTGGGCGCTGAGGAGGCCTTCCGGCCGCTCTCCGAGGGCGGCTGCCCGCTGGTGCGCGGATAGGGGGGCGCCGCGGGGCGGCCTGCCAGTCCTCGGCACGACCGCGGCGGCATGCGGCCTGCGGGGGCGCGGGCAAGGCGCCGGGCGGCTTCGGGCGGGGGGCGGTCGCGGGAGGGTGTTCGGCCGGCCCTGCGTGCCACCACGGGAGCATGACCTTGGGCGCCCGGTTGGTGCTGCGCTGCATGGATGTTCGGCCGGCCCTCTGTGCCACCACGGGAGCATGACGGCCTCCGGGGCGCGATAATGCGCCGGCCGGTCCCGGCATGGGCGAAGCCGCGGCCCCAGGCACGGTTCCTCGGCACCCGGGTTCGCTGCCCCCCCGGCGCCATCGCCATGCCCTGCCCGGGCGAGGCACTGCCCCGCGCCGCCGCCACGCCTCAGCCGGCAAGATCGAGCGCGCGCAGCTCCTCATCCAGCGACCTCCCATCGGGCAAGCGCAGCGCGTCCCGCTCCACGCCATAGGGCAGGAAGCCCAGCCGGTCATACAGCCGCCGCGCCGGGGCATTGGCATGGCCGACCGTCAGCAGCAGCCGTTGCACCCCGGCGGCGCGGGCCTGGGCGATGGCGGCCTGCATCAGCCGCAGCGCCATGCCCTGGCCGCGCGCCTCCGCCCGCACATAGACGCCCCAGATGGCGCCCTTGTGCCGCACCTTGGGTGGCCGGTGGATGAAGAACCCCGCCATCCCCGCCAGCGCCCCGCCGAGGAAGCCGCCGAAGATCGCATCCGGCGGCTGCCGTGGCAGCATCCGGGCGAAGGCGGCCGCATCCAGCGTCTCGGCATCCTCGGCCGAGGCGCCGAAAGCCTCCGGATGGCGCCGCAGCGCCTCGATGCGCAGGGCGCGGAAGGCGGCGGCATCCTCCGGCCCCAGGATGCGGATTACGGCCGGCGGGGCTGCGGGGGCGGGGGTTTCCGGCATGGGTCCGGCTCCGTCTCTGCGAAGGGATCATCATGGCGCAGAATGGGGCCGCGTCCGCATGCCGCCGCCAGGAGCCCTGCCTCCGCGCCTCGTTCGAGGCCTTGCATGCAACGGCCATGGTGCGGCGACCGGCCCCCCAGCCCTCCCCTGCCAGCGCGAGAGGGAGGCGAGGTCCCGCTGGCAGGGGAGGCCAGAAGCGGAGCGGCCCATCCCGGCAACCACCCCCGGATTGAGAAGCGTCGCCGACCGGCGCACCTTGCGCCGCCCAGAGACCAGGAGGCCGCCTTGCCCCAGCTTTCCCGCCGCCTCGCCTTGCTTGCCGGCCTCGCCGCGCCCGCCCTGGCCCGGGCCCAATCCTGGCCGAACGGGCCCATCCGCCTCATCGTCCCCTTCGCCCCGGGCGGCAGCGTGGACACCACGGCGCGGCTGGTGCAGCCCTCGCTGCAGGCCAGCCTCGGCGTGCCGGTGGTGATCGAGAACCGCAGCGGCGCCGCCGGCGCCATCGGCACGCGGGAACTGGCCCGCGCCGCGCCGGACGGCCAGAGCTGGGCGATCGTCTTCGACAGCCACGCGACGATGAACGCGCTGAACCCGAATGCCGGCTTCGACGTGCAGCGCGACTTCACCCCGGTGATGCTGATGGCCACCTCCCCCATGCTGCTGACCGCTTCGCCGGGGCGGGACTGGCCGGACCTGGCGGCGCTCGCCGCCGCCGCCAGGGCGAGGCCGGAGACCATCTCCTACGGCACGGTCGGCGCCGGCAGCCTGGCGCATCTGCTGATGGAGCTGTGGCAGCAACAGGGCGGCTTCCGCCTGACCCATGTGCCCTATCGCGGCGGCGGGCCCATGGTGGCCGGCGCGGTGGCGGGGGAGATCGACCTCGCCATCGCCTCCCGCGGCGGGCTGGGCGGCCAGGTGGGGCAGAAGCTGCGGCCGCTGGCGCAGAGCGGCCCGGCGCGTTCCCCGGCCCTGTCCGCCCTGCCCACCTTCGTCGAATCGGGCTTCCCCGGCGTCGCCGCCCTGGCCTTCTGGGCCATGCTGGGGCCGGCCGGCATCCCGGCGCCGGTCCTGGAGCGGTTCCATGCCGCCCTGGCCAAAGCGCTGGCCGAGCCGGCCGTCCGCCAGCGCCTGGTGGAGGGCCAGGGGGTGGACATCGTCGCCTCCTCCCCCGCCGAGCTGGGCAGCTTCCTGACGGCGCAGGCGGCGGAATGGAGCAAGGTGGTCCGCGACCGCCATATCACGCTGGACTGAGCGGCAGGGCGCGGCCGCGCCTTGACCCGCGCCGCCGGGCGCGGTCCCATGCCTGCCCACGTTTTCCGAAGGAGGAAACCATGCGCGCCTGGGCCGTCGTCGAAACCGGCAAGCCGCTGCAGGAAATCGAATTGCCGACGCCGGAGCCGACCGGCGCCCAGGTGCTGCTGGAAGTGACCCATGCCGGCGTCTGCCATTCGGACCTGCATATCTGGGAGGGCGAGTACGATCTCGGCTCCCGCGGCAAGATGCGGCTGACCGATCGCGGCGTGGTGCTGCCGCTGGCCATGGGGCATGAGATCGTCGGCCGGGTGGTGAAATTGGGGCCGGAGGCCGCGGGCCAGGGCACCAAGGTGGGCGATCTGCGCGTTGTCTATCCCTGGGTCGGCTGCGGCAAATGCGCCATCTGCGCCCGCGACGAGGAGAATATGTGCCTCTCGCCGCGCTCCCTCGGCGTCTACCAGAATGGCGGCTACGCGACGCATGTGCTGGCCAGCCATGTGAAGCACCTGATCGATATCGAGGGCGTCGATCCGGCGCTGGCCGCGACCTATGCCTGCTCCGGCGTCACCGTCTATTCCGCGGTGAACAAGCTGCTGCCGCTGGACCCTGACGAGCCGATCGTCCTCGTCGGTGCCGGCGGGCTGGGGCTGAACGCCATCGCCATCCTGAAGGCCCTTGGCCACAAGCGCATCTGCGCCGTGGATGTGGATGCGAAGAAGCTGGAAGCGGCGAAGGCCCAGGGTGCCACGGACACCGTGCTGGCGAGCGCCGAGGGCACGACGCAGCGCATCCTCGAGGCCTGCGGCGGCCCGGTGGCCGGCGTGGTGGATCTGGTGAACGGCACCCAGACCAGCCGCTTCGCCTTCGAGGCGCTGCGCAAGGGCGGCAAGCTGGTGCAGGTGGGGCTGTTCGGCGGGGAGATGAACATCCCGCTGCCGCTGATGCCGATCCGGGCGCTGACCATCCAGGGCAGCTATGTGGGCAATGTGAAGGAGCTGCGCTCGCTGATCGACATCGCCAAGCAGGGCAAGATCCCGGCGATTCCGGTGGAGACGACGCCGCAGAAGAATGCCGATGCGGTGCTGAACCGGTTGAAGAACGGGCAGATCACCGGGCGGGTGGTGCTGGTGGCGGCTTGAGGGTTGAGGGAGGGCGCTGGTTGCGCGGCAGTGCCGCAGCCCCCCCAAACCCCCACCCGCAAAGGGCCGTTGGACGCAGTGCGTCCAACCCCATTTGAACCCTTGAGTTTTGCGCTTCGGCCGAAGGGTCCAAGACTCATGGTTTCCAAAGGCCCTTCGGCCTTTGGCGGGGTGAGCTCGAGAGGGGCAGAGCCCCTCTCGACACTTCAGATGATCGTATAGGCGAAGTCCCCGTTCTCCACCGCCACATGCACCGACTGCACCGGCTGCCCTTCCAGCATCCGGTTCAGGAAGGCTGCGGAGATGGAAGGCAGCATGGTGTTGGTCAGGATGGCGTCGATCATGCGCCCGCCGCTTTCCGGCTCGTTGCAGCGGCCGGTGATCAGCGAGACCACCTCATCCGTATAGGTGAAGGGCACCTTGTGCTGTTCCCGCAGCCGCCTGGTGATGCGGCCGAGCTGCAGCTGGATGATCCTGCCCAGCATCGTCTCGCTCAGCGGGTAGTAGGGGATGGTGATGAGCCGCCCCAGCAGCGCCGGCGGGAAGATTTTCAGGAGTGGCTCCTTCAGCGCCTTCGCAATCTCCTCGGATTCGGGGATGAGTTCCGGGTCGGCGCACATGGACATGATGAGGTCCGTGCCGGCGTTGGAGGTCAGCAGGATCAGCGTGTTCTTGAAGTCGATCAGCCTTCCCTCGCCGTCTTCCATGATCCCCTTGTCGAAGACCTGGAAGAAGATCTCGTGCACGTCGGTATGGGCCTTCTCCACCTCGTCCAGCAGGACGACGGAGTAGGGCTTGCGGCGCACGGCTTCCGTCAGGATGCCGCCCTCGCCATAGCCGACATAGCCCGGGGGCGCGCCCTTCAGGGTGGAGACGGTATGCGCCTCCTGGAACTCGCTCATGTTGATGGTGATGAGGTTCTGCTCGCCGCCATACAGCGCCTCGGCCAGGGCCAGCGCCGTCTCCGTCTTGCCGACGCCGGAGGGGCCGCAGAGCATGAAGACGCCGATCGGCTTGTTCGGATTGTCCAGCTTGGCGCGGCTGGTCTGCACCCGCTTGGCGATCATCTCCATGGCGTGGTCCTGGCCGATCACCCGCTGGGAGAGGGTGGTGGCGAGCTGCAGCACCGCCTGCACCTCGTTCTTCACCATCCGCCCCACCGGAATGCCGGTCCAGTCGCCGATCACGCTCGCCACCGCCTGGGCATCCACCGCCGGCATGATGAGCGGGGATTCGCCCTGGTGCTCGGCCAGCTCCGCCTGGAGCTTCCGCAGCTCCTCCACCATGGCCGCGCGTTCCGGCGAATCCGCCGCCGCCGGGCCGTCCACCGCTGCCGCGCCCTCGCGCAAGGTGGCGCGCAGCGCCAGCACCTGGTCCACCAGCGTCTTTTCCTGCTGCCAGCGGGCCTCCAGCCCGACCAGCTTGCCCTGCTCCACCGCCAGCGCCGCGGCGGCGGAGGCCTGGCGGTCCGCCGTCTCGATGCCCACCGCCGCCTCGCGGCCGATGATCTCCAGCTCCGTCTCCAGCGCCTGGATGCGGCGGCGGCAATCATCCACCTCCGCCGGCACCGCATGCTGGGAGACGGCGACGCGGGCCGAGGCGGTATCGAGCAGCGAGACCGACTTGTCCGGCAATTGCCGCGCCGGGATGTAGCGGTGGGAGAGGCGCACGGCGGCGTCGATCGCCTCGTCCAGGATCTGCACCCGGTGGTGCTTCTCCAGCGAGGAGGTGATGCCGCGCATCATCAGGATGGCCTTCTCCTCCGAAGGCTCATCCACCTGCACCGGCTGGAAGCGGCGGGTCAGCGCCGGGTCCTTCTCGAAGTACTTCTTGTACTCGGCGAAGGTGGTGGCGCCCACCGTGCGCAGCGTGCCGCGCGCCAAAGCCGGCTTCAGCAGGTTGGCGGCATCGCCCGTACCCGCCGCGCCGCCGGCGCCGACCAGCGTATGCGCCTCATCGATGAACAGGATGATCGGCTTGGGCGAGGCCTGCACCTCCTCGATCACCTGGCGCAGCCGCTGCTCGAACTCGCCCTTCATGCTGGCGCCGGCCTGCAGCAGCCCCACATCCAGCGTCCGCAGCGAGACATCTTTGAGTTGCGGCGGCACGTCGCCGGCGACGATGCGCAGCGCGAAGCCTTCCACCACCGCGGTCTTGCCGACGCCGGCCTCGCCGATGAGGATCGGGTTGTTCTGCCGGCGGCGCATCAGCACGTCCACCACCTGGCGGATTTCCTGGTCGCGGCCGACGATCGGGTCGATCTCGCCCTTCCGCGCCTTCTCCGTCAGGTCGACGCTGAACTGCGCCAGGGCTTCCTGCTTGCCCATCTGCGCCGGCGCCACGGCGCCGCTGGCCTCCCCCGGGGAGCCAACCTTGGAACCATCCGCCGCCGCCAGCGCCGCCTCCGGGGAACCGTCCAGCAGCTTGCGGAAGTCGTCCGCCAGGGAGTCCGCCCGCAGCCTGGCGAATTCCCGGCTGATGCCGTGCAGCGCATTGGTCAGCGCCTTGGTCTTCAGCATGCCGACGACGAGGTGCCCGGTCCGTACCTGGTTCTCGCCGAAGAGCAGCGTGCCATAGACCCAGCCGCGCTCCACCGCCTCCTCGATCAGCGGGGAGAAGTCGGAGATCGCCGTCGCGCCGCGCGGCAGCTTGTCCAGCGTGAAGGTGATGTCCGCCGCCAGCCGCGCCGGGTCCAGCCCGTAATGCCGGATGACGCGGTGCAGGTCGCTGTCCTGGAGCTGCAGGAGCTGATGGATCCAGTGGACCAGCTCCACATAAGGGTTGCCGCGCAGCTTGCAGAAGACGGTGGCGGCTTCCACGGCCCGGTATCCCACCGGGTTGAGCTTGCCGAAAAGGGCGGAACGGCTGATTTCAGACATGCGGCTGTTTCCACTGGGGATTGTTGTTTCTATGCCGAATCCTCGCGCGCCGTCATGCGCGAATCCGCCTCCCGCGCGGAGCCATCGGCGCCGGCCTGCAGGAAGAGGTCGCCGGCATCGGTCAGGCCGCGGCGCGGCGTCAGCCAGGTGGTCCAGCCGAGCTGGCCCTGGCGGCCGAGCTGGATGCGCGGCACCTCGGCGCGTCGGAGGATGAGGTTGACGTCGAAGGCCAGCGTGTCGCCGACATAGTTGCGGACGATCGGCACCAGGCGGCGGAAGCTGGCACCGCCCGGCAGCATGCGGGTGTAGTCCTGCAGGCTCAGCGGCCCGAAGACGATGCGGAATTTGTGCTGCCGGGTCCAAACCCTGCGGCCGATGGCCGCGGACTGGCCCAGCGCCGCCACGGTGGCGCCGCCGCCCAGCCGCGTCAGCCCATCCTCCGGCAGCACCAGCCAGTCGCCGACGAAGGTGTCGATCCGCGCCGGCATCCTGAAGAAATCGGAGAGGATGGCGGCCAGCCCCTCGGCATGCCGGGTGCGGGCGACGAGGTGGCCGGCATAATGCTGCTTCGCCAGGTCCGGCATGGCGTCCCGCTGGCGCAGCCCGGGCATGCCGATGCCGATGAGGGAGGCAACGAAGCGGCCGTAATGGTCATCCTCCGGCCGGTCGAAGCTGACGGTCGGCTGCGCCTCCGCCCAGGCGCGGTAGAACAGCGAAAGGGCGCGGTGGTGGAAGATGTCGGCGAAGCGGCGGAAGGTCTCGTCCTTCGCATTGCGCTGCCGGTCGCGGGCATATTCGGTCAGGTGCAGCGGCAGCGGGCCGTTCGGCCCGAACAGGCCGAGGAAATGCACGATGAGCCGCGCCGCGTGGTCCTCGTCCCCCAGCTCGAACGCCGCCAGGGTGGAGGGGGCGAAGGTGACGGACGGGTCCTGGCCCAACCGCACCGCATCCTGCATCGGCCGGTTGGAGCGGCCAAAGCGCGGGCGGTCCCGGTGCACCGATTCCAGCCGCCGCATCGCCTGGTAGAAGCCGAAGCGCCAGGGCCCCGCCGCCAGCGCCGCATGCAGCGGCGGCGGGGCCGGCGCCGCCTCCGACGCCGGGTGCTCGGGCAGCGCCGCCGGCGCCTCGCCCTCCGGCATCTCGGCTAGAGCGCCGGCTGCCGCCCGATCCGGATCGGCCATCTCGCCACCTCGCCGCGTTCCGCGGTGGTCAGCACGGTTTCGGTAAAGGCGTTGATGGAGACGTATTTGGCGAAGAAGCGGTCCAGCACCGCGGCCAGCACCACTGCCCCGGCGCCGCCGAAGGCGACCTCATCCATCTTCAGCGTGATCTCCAGCCCCCGACCCGCCGTCAGCGGCCCCGCCCCCGGGATGCGCCGCACCACCGGGCGCGTCGAGGTGGAAAGCAGCCCTTCGAGCTGCCGCGCCTGGTGGGAGCTGGCGGAGGGCACGTAGAGGCCGAGCAGCTCGCGCAGCGCCACCGCGCCATGCAGCGAATCGCTGTCCACCAGGCTGAGGTAGTTCAGCCCGAGATGGCTGATGAAGCGCCAGGCATATTCGCCATCCGAGCGGCAGGGGCGCGGCGCCGTCGGCCCCACCAGGCAGCGGATGGAGGCGACCGGCGCGCTGGCCTCCAGGGTAAAATCCGTCCGCCCCTTCCCCACCGGCATGAAAAGCGGCAGGTCGCGGTTGGTGCAGAGCAGGTCGAAGCCGAGCTGCCGCATCTCGCCCTTGAAGGGCGCCTGCTCGGCATCGACCAGGGAGATATAGACCTCATGCCCGATATAGGAGCTGCGCGGGCCGCGCTGGCGGGAGCGGGCGGAAAGCTGCCGCGGCCGCCGGCGGAGGCTGTAGTAGCGCCGCATCTCCGGGTAGCTGGTCAGGTCATTGGCGGCATAGAAGGGCAGGAAATCCTGCGGCTCCCCGCCATCCGCGGCGAAGCCCTCCACCCCCTGCACGCTGAACACCTCGAAATCCACCGGCCGCATGCGGTCCGGCACGATCTGGTGCTCCACCTCCCGCTCGCTGAGGTTCAGCCGGTCGCCGCGCTTGGGGAAGAGGTTGATGGCCGGCGTGCAGAACAGGCGGAATTGGTCGGCGCCGAAGCCATTGGCCAGCAGCATGTCGCTGCGCGAGAGCAGGAAGATGATGTCCAGCTCCTGCCCGGCGCAGCGGGAGACGGCGCTGTCGAGGCCGTTCAGCCGGACGGAGAGGAAGCGCTCCGGCATCGCGAAATATTCCTGCAGCAGCCGGTAGCCCTGGAAGGTCAGCGGCGTCGGCGGCAGCAGGGATTCATCGTCCTCGAAGCCCTGGGCCTCGAGGGCGGATTTCGGCAGCACCTCCTGCCAGGGCAGCGGCCGCTGAGTGGGGCGCACCACGATCCCCTGCAGGTCGGCGACAAGCTGCTCATGCAGGCGGAAGCGCGTGCTTTCCGCGCCGGCGAGGAAGAGCGGCAGGCGGGAGAGCGCGATTTCCGCGAAGGGCGCGCTGCCCATCGCCTTCAGCCGCAGCCGGATGGCCGCCTTGGCGCCGCGGCTGCGCACCGCCTCCGGCAAGTTCAGCGCGGAGACGGCGGCGGCGGCGGGCAGGTATTCCGCCTCCGCGATCTCGATGGGCAGGAGCTGCACCGGCTGGGCGGTGCGGAACTCGCAATTGGTGTCGTCATCCGCGCCGAGGATGCTGCGCAGCACCGTGCCGCGCGGCAGCTCCATGCCGGCGGACATGCCACGGACCGCCTGGTCGGGGTTGAATTGCACCACCGCCATGGCCGGGGTCGGGGCCAGGTAGTGGGGATAGACCATCTGCAGCAGGGATTGCGTGAAGGTGGGGAATTCCGCTTCCAGCTTGAGCTGGATGCGGGCGGTGAGGAAGGCGAAGCCTTCCAGCAGCCGCTCCACATAGGGGTCCGCCACCTCGGTATTGGCCAGCGCCAGGCGGCCGGCGATCTTCGGGTATTCCCGGGCGAATTCCGCGCCCATCTCCCGCACGAAGCGCAGTTCCGATTCGTAGTGCCGCAGCAGGCGCGGGTCCATCAGCCGCGCGCCCGGGCTTCGACGACGGAGACGGTGTTGCTCTCCGGCTCGATGGCGGTCTCCAGCAGGATGCGCAGCGGCACGGGCTGGGCCCAGAGCTCGCCCTGGATCTCGAAGACCAGGGCGCCATCGGCGCTGGCATTCTGCAGCCCGCGCAATTTCACCTTCAGCGTGTCGCGCAGGATGCGCGGCTCGAAGAAGCGGATCGCCTCGGCGATGGCGTTCTCCAACTGGGCGATGCGGTTGCCGCCGCTGGTCAGGCCGGTGAAGGCGGGCAACCCGTAATTCAGCACGGAGCGCCGCACCTCGTTCAGCCCGTCGAGCTCCTCCAGCACCTCGAGCCTGATGGTCGCGAACAGCCAGGCCAGATCCCGCAGCACGCTGTTGCGAAGCTGTGCGAGGGTCAGCATGGACTGGTCCGGCGGATCGCGCAGAGTGTCCGGCGCGTTGTCGGTCAGCCGGTCCAGCAGGGAGGGCTGCAGATGCTCGCGGCTGCTGAACTCCACCATGGGTTCAGCCGGCTGCCGGGCGAGCCTCGGCCTCAGCGGCCGGCGGCGCGGCGATCTCGAGGCGGCGGAGGTCAAGCAGCGGCAGGTCTTCCTCCGCGCCGATGGTCAGCATGCGCTGGCCGAGGCCGAGGAACCAGCCCTCCCCCTGCTCCACCCATTCGGTGCGCCGGCCGAGCAGCAGAGCGGGGTCCGCCGCGTCCTGGGTGCCCGGGTAGCGGGCCGGCAGCAGCGCCACCGAGCCGCCGCCATTGGCGAAGGTGAGCTGCGCCGGCAGCCAGACCTGGTCGCGCAGATCCTCCGGCGGGTCGATCTCCAGCTTCGCCAGCCGGTGCACCGGCAGCCAGTAATACTTGCCGTCGATCACCGCCTCCAGCACCGGGCCGAGCCGCGGATCGGCATCGGCGATCCACTCGAACGCCGTCCCGTCCGCCGTGCCGCTGCTGCTCGGCGCCGCCTCGAAGGCCTGGTCGCGCAGCTCGGCCGCGTGGCCGAAGGCGCCGGCGGCGAGGCGGCGATTGGCCTCCACCAGTAGGGACATCCAGGGCTCCGGCTCGCCGAAGAAATCCGGCTGGCGGGTGCCGGCGAAGACCCGCTCGCGCAGGATCTCGCAGCGTATGGCGGCGCGGTAGGTGGCGACCATGGGCATGGCGAGCTTGTCGATCTCGCTGATGACCGAGAGCTGGTTGATCGCCCTGTCCCATTCGCCGGTGATGCAGAAGAGCTGGAAGAGGAAGGTGCGCAGCTTCGGGTCGCGCGGCGCCTTGCGGACGTCCTGCTTCAGCTTCTCGAGCGCGGCGCGAGGATCGCCGCTGCGAAGCACGCCACGGGCATCGAGTGTCGCCATCTCCGAGGCCATGCCCCTACCCCTCTCCCCCTTCCCCCGCCTGGCCGTTCCGGCCGACCGGCGCGACGGGACCGCCCACGACCGTGCCGCCCTTGGCCGTACCGCCCGCAACCAACCCGCCTGCAATCCCGAGCCCTGAAGCAGACAGGCCGTCGGAACGTTCGGCGCCGCGGTGACCACGATCCGTCAATACGACTTATAAGTAACAGACGGCCGCCGCGAGGGTTCGCGGCGGCCGCCGGTCGGATCAGATCTGGACGTTACGAATACGATCCCAGCCGGCATCCTTCGAGGTGGATTCGAGGGCGCCATCCGGCTTCTGCTTCTTGTACTGGATCTGTACCGAGCCGTATTCGAAGGTCACTTCCTCCTTCACCGCCTCATCGCCATCGGCGCCGGACCAGGAAACCGTCTTGATGCCGACCAGCTTGAAGTTGAAGCGCAGGAAGACCTCGCCCGAGGTCTGGCCGCCGGTGGATTTGCGCAGCGCCAGGCAGACATCCTTGAAGTGCTTGCCGGCGCAGCACATGCGGAAGAAGTCCGGGGAGGCGATGTCGATCTTCCGGCTGAACTGGAAGGGGTTGAAGGTGGGCTTGCCGGCGCCGACGCCCGAGGAGGACGAGCCGATGTTCAGCACGTTCTCGATGTCGAAGGAGAAATCGTCGATTTCGAAGGGCGTCGTGCTCTTGAAATCGGCGATGAAGGGGTCGCCGCCGACGGTGAAGTCGGTCTGGGTCTCGCCCTGCAGCGGGGTGCCCGTATCCGCCGGGGTGAACAGCATGAAAGCATCGAAAGCCATGTTTCTCTCCTAGTCTCGATCCGCGTTCTGGTTCGTCTCTTCTTGCGTATCGGCGCGCCTTGCCCCGCTCACGCCGGTAGGCGGGAGACGAGGCGCAGCGAGACCGTCAGCCCCTCAAGCTGATAGTGCGGCTTGAGAAAGAATTTGGCGCTGTAGTAGCCGGGATTTTCCGGATTGGCCTCCACCACCACCTTGCCTTCGGCCAGCGGGTGCGTCGCCTTGTATTCCTCCGTCGAGGAATCCGGCGAGCCATCCACATACTGGCCGAGCCAGCGCTCCAGCCACTCGGTGAGCTGCTGTTGCGTCATGGTAGAACCGATCTTGTCCCGAACCATGCATTTCAGGTAGTGGGCGAAACGACAACTCGCGAAAAGGTAAGGCAACCGCGCGGAGAGATTGGCATTGGCGGTCGCCGCGGGGTCGTCATATTCCTGCGGCTTCTGCAGCGACTGGGCGCCGATGAAGGCCGCGAAATCCGAATTCTTCTTGTGGATCAGCGGCATGAAGCCATTCTTCGCCAGCTCCGCCTCGCGCCGGTCGCTGATCGCGATTTCGGTCGGACATTTCTGATCGACGCCGCCATCATCGGTCGGGAAAGTGTGCGAGGGCAGGCCTTCGACTGCGCCGCCACTTTCAATGCCGCGAATCCGCGTGCACCAGCCATACATCTTGAAGGCGCGGGTAATGTTCGTTGCCATCGCATAGGCCGAATTGGCCCATGTATACTTGCTGCTGTCGGCGCCCTCGACCTCTTCCTCGAAGGCGAATTCCTCCACCGGCTCGGTCTTCGCGCCATAGGGCAGGCGCGCCAGGAAGCGCGGCATGGTCAGGCCGATATAGCGGGCGTCCTCGCTCTCCCGCAGGCTGCGCCAGGCGGCGTATTCCGGCGTCTGGAAGATCTTCGTCAAGTCGCGCGGATTGGCCAGCTCGTTCCAGCCATCCATCTGCATCACGGTCGGCGCCGCCGCAGAAATGAAGGGGGCATGCATGGCCGAGGCGATGGCCGCGATGTCGCCCAGCAGCGCCACGTCCTGCGGGCTGTGGTCGAAGTAGTAATCGCCCACCAGGCAGCCGAAGGGTTCGCCGCCGAACTGGCCGAATTCCTCCTCGTACAGCTTCTTGAACAGCGGGCTCTGGTCCCAGGCGGTGCCGCGGAATTTCTTCAGCGTCCGGGTCAGCTCCTTCTTCGAGATGTTGAGCACCTTGATCTTCAGGAACTCATCCGTCTCGGTGTTGTTGACCAGGTAGTGCAGGCCGCGCCAGGCGGACTCGAGCTGCTGGAAATCCTCATGGTGGATGATCTGGTTCACCTGCTCGGTCAGCTTGGCGTCGATCGCGGCGATGATGCCCTCGATCGTCTTCAGCGCCTCGGCGCCGATCAGCGTGGTGTTCGCCAGCGCCTGCTGCGCCAGGGTCTGCACCGCCCCCGCCACCGCATCCCTCGCCGCGTCGGATTTCGGCCGGAACTCCTTACTGAGCAGGGAGGCGAAGTCGTTCTCCTGGAAAGTGACCCCCGCGAAGGCGGAGGAGGACTGGAGTTGCTCGGACATCGATCAGCCCTCCGACGATTCGTTGCCGCCATCCGCCTTGGGCGCGGAGGCGAGCGCCTGCAGCAGCGTGGGGTCCTGCAGCACCTTGCTGATCAGCTCCTCGGCGCCGCTCTTGCCGTCCATGTAGGTCAGTAGGTTGGAGAGCTCGGTGCGCGCGGTGAGGAGCTGGTTCAGCGCATCCACCTTCCGCGCGACCGCGGCGGGGGAGAAATCCTCCATGCTCTCGAAGGTGATATCGACCGCCATGCTGCCCTCGCCCGTCAGGGTGTTCGGCACCATGAAGGCGACGCGCGGCTTCATCGCCTTCAGCCGGCTGTCGAAGTTGTCGACATCGATCTCCAGCATCTTGCGGTCCGCGACCGGCGGCAGCGGGTCCGACGGGTTGCCCGTGAGATCGGCCATCACGCCCGCGACGAAGGGGAGCTGCACCCGCTTCGAGGCGCCGTAGGTCTCGACGTCGTATTCGATCTGGACCCGCGGGGCGCGGTTCCGGGCGATGAATTTCTGGCTGCTCGGTTTGGCCACTGTTGTCCTCGCTCTGGTCTTCTAGGGTTGTCGCAAGGGTCGGCAGCCGAGGCCTCCGACGGGTCCGCTTCCTGCTGCCCTGATGCCGAAGCCCGGCGGGTTTCGGCATCAGGGCAGCCGCCTTCATCCTTCGTGGCCTGCCTCTCCGCGCCCTTCGCCGGGGCCGGCCAAAGTTGCGGGCAGAACGCTAGTCACTTACCCCGACAATGAGTTGCGCCTGGTTAACGCCGTCCGGCGCCAGGTCCCGCAGCACGTCGAGGAAGTTCTTGTCGGACAGCCGCAGGGCGCGCCGGATCAGCAGGGGCAGCGGGCTCGAGGGCTCATGCGTCTCGAAGTAGCGGACCACCACATCCATCAGATGCACCGCTTCCTGGCGCGTCTGCACCTCGCGCAGCGCGAGCACGGAGGCGAAGCCGGCGCCGCCGCGCCGCGGCGCCGCTACCATGACAGCCTCCGCCGCCGGGGCTTCTTCTTCCGCCGGCAGCTCCTCCGCCGCCATGACGGGCGGGAACCGGTCCAGCACCTTGCGGATGTCGAAGACCTGCTTCTCCAGCCGGCTGAGATCGGGGCTTGTCCCGGCCCCGGCCTTGTCCTCGAAGGCGGCGACGATGGTCTTCAGGTCGCCTGCCAGCCTTGCGACCGCCTCCCGCACCGCCTGGCTCCAGCCCGGATCGGTGTCGTTGAAGGCGGCGCTGATCGCCTGCTCGGTCGGCGGCGTCGCCTCCGGGTCGGCCTCTATCAGGCCGAGGCCGAGCGCGATCTGGGACCAGCCGAGGCTGCCGGCGCGCTGCGAGCGCGTCAGCGGCACTTCGCGCAGCACCCGGATCACCCGCCCGACATGGGCGATGCCGAGCACCGCATTGGCGCGCATGGTCGGGTCGTTGTCGTCATCCGGGTCGAGCGTCGGATGCACCGCGTCCCAATGCGTGTCGAGCAGCCTGGCGATCAGCCCGACCGCCGCCGTATAGGCGACGATGCCGCCGGTATGCAGCCGCGCCACGGCCAGGTGGGCGATGATGCGGATGTCGCGCGAGCGCTCCAGCAGCGCGGCGGCGAGCTGCTCCACCTCGCGCCAATCCGGGTCCTCGGCCGGGATGATGGTGCTGCCGAATTGCTGTTCCGGCTTGCCCGCCGCGGCCGCCGTCAGCGCCAGGAAATCCGGATCGAACTCCAGATCCGGCCCGGTCTCGGCAGTCTCCAGGAAGGCGTCAAACTCCGCCATCCGCCGCCTCCCGGTGCCGGAAGGCGCGCAGGACACGAGTCGCCGCCCCTTGTAGCTGCGTCATCGCACTCATGGGCCGCGCCGCGCTCCCGCCGGAAGATCCGTTGTTGAAGTGATCTGTTCCCGGTCCTGGATCGTGTCGGAAGAATGCGACAATGTCCAGCCCGCTATCAACCATGAGGAGATGAGCAGTGTCCGGAGTCACACCGGCGCGCTTGGCCGGCGGCTTCTACGGCAAGCTGCCCGGCCGCGGCGATTTCGTCGGCCAGGGCCTGGCCGCCAGCTTCACTCGCCCCTGGGATGCGTGGTGGCAGCAGGCGATCGCCGGCAGCCGCAACGCCCTCGGCGCGCGCTGGGAGGCGGCCTGGATGGAGGCGCCGATCTGGCGCTTCCTGCTGCCGGCCGGCGCCTGCGGCCCTGCCGCCATGCTCGGCCTCTGGATGCCGAGCGTCGACCGCGCCGGGCGGCTCTTCCCGCTGACCTTCGCCCGGCCGGCGGAGGGGGCGCCGGCCGGCTTCGCGGCGCAGCAGGCCGGCTGGCTGGCCCTGGCGGAGGCCGCCGGGCTGGCGGCGCTGGAGGCGGAATTCGGCCCGGCCGAGCTGGCCGCGCAGCTGGCCGGGCCGGCGCCCGCGGTGGTGCCGGCGACGCCGCTGGAATGCGCCGCCGTCAGCCGCGGCGAGACGGTGTGGTGGACCGAGGGATCGCCCCTGGTGCCGGCCGGCGTGCTGGTGCTGCCGGGCCTGCCGGATGGCTGGGAATTCGCCCGGATGCTCGATGCCGGGGCCGGCCTCGGACCCGTGGAGCCGCTGGCCTGAACGCCGCCGCTCAGGCCGCCACCTTCTCCCGCGCCCGCACCATCACCGCGGTCACATTGTCCCGTGCCCGCGCCTCGTTGGCTGCCGCCAGCAATTGCTCGGGCGAGGCGCCGGCCATCAGCAGGATGCCGATCTGCTCCTCCGGCAGCGCCTTGAACAACCCGTCCGTGCAGAGCAGCACCAGATCGTCATCCTCGAAGCGGCCGGAGACCTTGTCGAGCTCCAGCTCCCCCGCCCCGCCGATCGCCCGGGTGATGACATTGGCCTGGGGGTGGCGCTCGGCATCCTCGGCGGCCAGCGTTCCCTGGTCCACCAGCTCCTGCACCAGGGAATGGTCGCGGGTGATGCGGGTCAGCACGCCGTGGCGCAGCAGGTAGGCGCGGGAATCCCCGGCCCAGAGGCAGGCGAAATGGTCGCCATGCGCCAGCATGACGACGATGGTGGTGGCGATGACGCCGCTTTCCGTCCCGGCGGCCTGGCGCTGCAGCCCGGCATGCACCTCGGCGAGGCGGCGGCGGATCTCCGCCAGCTTCTCTCCCGGGGCGAGATCCACCGGCAGGGCGGCCAGCGCCGCGACCACGGTGGCGGAGGCGACATCCCCCGCCCCATGCCCGCCGGCGCCATCGGCCACGGCCCAGATGCCGATATCCGAGCGGTCGATGAAGGCATCCTCGTTCCGCTTGCGGACGGTGCCGACATGGGTCGCGCCACGCGCCGTGATCAGGAACGGCATCTGGCGGCCGGTTCGGACGGGGCTGCGCCGACGGGATCTCTCGCTCTCACGCCTGACGCGGGCCCCCCACCCGAACCGAAAGGTTGCGACTCAACCCGGCAACGATACCGTTCCGTTCGCTCGCCGGGAAGCGATTGAACGCGGGGGCCGGGCTTATCACTTTCCTGCGATGGGTGGCGGCCATGGGCGGCGGCCGGCGCGCGTCCGCGCCGGCCGATTCCGGTTCGCATAGCGGCAATGATCAGCAAGCATAATGTTCGGCGCGGCCTGTCCCGGCCGGCCGGAACGGCTCCCGTTCCGGCCGCCCGAGGCCGCTCCGGGCGGCGGTGGCACGCTTTTCATTTGCGTGCCCCAATGGCATTCCGGCGGCCGGCGCGCCCCAGGCGGCGCCCGGCGGCCTGGGGGTGGGGGAGAACATGGCGGGACACGGGCATGCGGACCATGGCGACCATAGCGGGGACAAGCGGATCGCCCTGCTGATTTCCATCCTGGCGCTGTTCCTCGCCCTGGCCGAGACCGGGGCGAAGAGCGCGCAGACCGAGGCGATTTCGCGCAATGTGGAAGCCGCCAATCTCTGGGCCTTCTTCCAGGCCCGCACCATCCGCCAGACCACCGTGCGGACGGCGGCGGAGGAGGCGGAGCTGGCCCGGCTGGCCGCGGCCGATGAGGTGCTGCGCGGCAGCATCGAGCAGCAGCAGCGCGCCTGGCGCGAGACCGCGCAGCGCTGGGAGAGCGATCCGGAGACCGGCGAGGGCAGGCGCGAGCTGATGGACCGGGCGCGCGCCGCGGAGCATCACCGCGACCATTCCATGGCCGCCTACCACAATTACGAATACGCCTCCGCCGCCTTCCAGGTGGCGATCGTCATGGCCTCCTCCTCCATCGTCACCGGCGTGCCGGTGCTGGCGGTGCTTGGCGGCGCCGTCGGGCTGGTTGGCGTGGCGCTGACCGGCGTCGGCTATTTCTCGCCGGAACTGCTGCACTTCTAGAGTCCCCGTGAAGACGCTGCGCGTCTTCACGGGGACCCCGAGGGCGCCGTGCTCCGGAGGGGTCGCACGGCCTGCCGCGGCAGCAGCGGGAGGCGGGGGCTCGCCGGCCGCGCTGGAAGCCCCGGCGGTGTGCGGCCATGCCGGGCTTGACCGGGCCGGTTGGCCGCCCCCAATGGCAGGCAAGCGGCACGGCCCGACGGCCGGGCCCGAGGAGGAGCCGATGCGGGCGATCTTCGTCATGATCAAGTGCGAGATGGGCCAGGCCTACCGCGTGGCGCGGGAAATGGCGGACACCATCCCGGAACTCTCGGAAATGCACTCCATCTCCGGCCAGTATGACCTCATGGGGAAATTCTACCTGGAGCCGGAGCAGGATATCGGCCTGTTCGTGGTGGAGCGGCTGCAGACCGTGGCGGGGGTGAAGGACACCTATACGCTGCAGACCTTCAACGCCTTCTCGCCCGGCAGGGCCTGAGATTTCAGGGGTGAGTTGGGGGCTCTGCCCCCAAACCCCAGCAGAGGGCGCTGCCCTCTGCACTCCCGCCGGGGACCGGACCGGTCCCCGGACCCCGGTCTGAGTCCGCCGGCCCGCCTTTCTTGGTCCGGGGGGCTTCGCCACGATTCCGGCACGATCCCGCCATCCCTGCCACCACCTTTGCCCGGCGCCGCCACGGCAGCGCCCTTGGCCCGCCTTCACCCTGCGCCAGGCTGCGTCCTCGAGGAGGACTCACGATGACCCGTATCCTGGCCGCCCTGACCCTCTCCCTCAGCCTGGTGCTGGGGGGCTGCCAGAACCCCGATGGCTCGACCAATTGGGGCAACACCCTGCTGCTGGGCGCCGGCGTCGGCGCGGCCGCCGGCCTCATCGCCGGCGCGGCGAATGACCGCCCGCGGCACCACTACGCCTCCGGCTATGGCCGAGGCGGGCGCGGCTATGGCCCGCCGCGCGGCTATCGCGGCTGGTGATGCGAAAAATGTCGGCTCGGTAAGGAAGTGCAAGCGGGAAGGCGCGGCGCCGCCGGATGCGTCGTGTCTTCCCGCCCGAGGCCAAAGTCACGGGAAGAAGATTGGGGGCGCTACCCCCAAACCCCCGCCGGGGAGGATACTCCTCCCCGGACCCCGGTGTGAGTCGGCAGGTTGAACCCACGGCTCTGAAACTCGGACCGGGGTCCGGGGACCGGTCCGGTCCCCGGCGGGGGTTCGGGGGCAGCGCCCCCGATCTTGTTTTTTCTTGCTCTCCTCTTTGGCGGTCCCACCAACCACCGTCAAAGACATGTTACGGCTCTGCGACATCGCGCCCCCGCCAGCCTTGCACCCGACCATCCCCGCCCCAAGCTCTCGCGCCGGGCAGCCAGGGGCCGGACGGAGCATGCAGGGATGGGCGCGCCAGGCGGCGCTGTTGCTGGCGGTGGCGGCGTTGCTCCCCGGCTGTGCCGCGCTCTTCCCCCGCAGCGTCCCGGTGGAGGACCGGCTCGCCACCCTGCCCCTTCAGGGCCTCCCCCTCTCAGCCCCCGTCACCATCCGCTGGAATGATTATCTCATTCCCTGGGTCGAAGCGGCCACCGACACCGACCTCGCCATGGCCCTCGGCCTGGTGCACGGCCATCTGCGCGGCGCCCAGGTCGACCTGCTGCGCCATGTCGCACGCGGCCGCCTGGCGGAGATCGCCGGGCCGCTGGCGACCGATATCGACCACGCCCTGCGCATCCTCGATTTCGGCCGCGCCGCGCCGCAGATCATCGCCGCCTGGCCGCCGGAGACGCGGGATTTCATCGATGCCTTCCTGCTCGGCCTGAACCGCGCCGTCGCCCGCAGCCCACGGCCGCCCGAGGCCGGGCTGCTCGGCCTCCGCCGCGAGCCCCTGACGCGGGAGGATCTGCTGGCGATCGGCCGGCTGGCGGGCACGGACATCAATTGGCTCGGCTACTTCTCCCTGCTGGCGGAGCGCGGCACGCCCGGCTTCGCCCGCGCCTGGCAGCGGCTGCGCCTTGCCGGTGTGGGATTGCCGCCGACCAATCCGGAGCAGGCGACACTCGGCACCCTGCTCACCGGCCTCTCCCGCAACGGCAGCAACGCCGTCGCGGTGGATGCGGCGCACAGCGCCAGCGGCGCGCCGCTGCTGGCCTCCGATCCGCATCTCGGCCTCTCGCTGCCCAATCTCTGGCTGCTGGCCGGCATGCGCTCCCCCTCCTTCCATGCGGTCGGGATGATGGTGCCGGGGCTGCCCATCCTCGGCCTCGGGCGCAACCCGGATCTCGCCTGGGGCGGGACCAACCTGCGCGCCGCCTCCTCGGACCTCTTCGCCGTCGCCGGCCTGCCCATGGAGGAGCGGGAGGAGGTGATCCGCCAGCGCCTCTGGTTCGCCACAAGGCGGCGCGTCCGCGTCTCGCCCCAGGGGCCGGTGATGACCGATGCCGCCATCATCCCCAATCCGCAGGGGGAGACGATCGCCCTGCGTTGGGCCGGGCATGAGCCGGCCGACGAGATCACCGCCCTGCTGCGCGCCGCCCGCGCCCGGAATGGCGGCGAATTCCGCGCCGCCTTCGCTGGCTTCGCCGTCTCGCCGCAGAACATGCTCTGGGCCGACCGCCACGGCCGCATCGGCCGGTTGACCGCGGCGCTGCTGCCAGACCGCGAGGGCTTCCCCGCCACCGACCCGGTGCTGGATGCGCGGGACCCGGCCGCCACCGCGCCCTGGACCCGGCTGCGCGACGCGCGCCGCCTGCCGACGCTGGAGGACCCGAAGGAAGGCTTCCTCGCCTCGGCCAACGAGAACCCCGCGCTCTGGGCGCCGGATGCGCCGCCCATCGGCTATTTCTTCTCCGATGGCGACCGCGTCGCGCGGCTGCGCGCCCTGCTCGCCGCCCGGCCGCAGCTCTCGGCGGAGGATCTCTTCGCCCTGCAGCGGGATACGGTGGCGCCCAAGGCGGCGCTGCTGGCGGCGGCGCTGCTGGCGCGGCTGGACACCCTGCAAGGCGGCGCGCCGGAGCCCGCTTTGCTCGCCCCGCTGCGCGGCTGGGACGGCGACTACGCCGCGACGAGCCGCGCCGCCTTGGTGTTCGAGCTGCTGCTCGGCCAGCTCGTCCCCGCCTTGCAGCCGGAGGGGGTGACGGCGCGCGGGCCGGAGACGGGATGGAATTTCATCACCTCCTTCCTGCTGCGCGACCTAGACGCCCTGCCGCCGCCGCGGCGGGAGGCCGTGCTGCGCGCCGCGGTGGCCGCCGCCGCACCGCTCGCGACGCAATATGCGAATTGGGGCGAGGTGCACCGGCTGCGCGCGGCGCATTGGCTGGTGAACCTGCCCCTGCTCGGCCGCGCCTTCGTCCTCGGCAGCAGCCCCGTCGGCGGCTCCCGCGAGACGCCGATGAAGACCGGCCATGGCCTGGTCGCCGGCCCGCATGAGGTGAGCTTCGGCGCCATGGCGCGGCAGGTCTCCGACCTCGCCGACCCCGATGCCAATTGGTTCGTGCTGTTCGGCGGGCAGGACGGCTTCCTCGGCAGCGCCGCCTTCGCGGACCAGATCCCCCTCTGGCGCGAGGGACGCAGCATCCGCCTGCCGCTGCGGCCGGAAACGGTGGCGCGGGAATTCCGCCGCGTGACAGTGTTGCAGCCATGAGGCCGGGCCCGCCCTTCGACGCCACCCTGCTGCTGCGGCTGGTCTCCGCCCGGCGCATCGCGGCGCTTGAGGCGCAGGATGCTGCGGCGGCCCAGGCGGCGCTGCTGCGGCGGCTGCTGCAGCGTGCCGCCGGTACGGCGTTCGGCCGGGCGCATGGTTTCGCGCAGATCGGGGATGTTGCCGGCTATCAGACCCGGGTGCCGCTCCGCCGCTACGAGGAATTCTGGCGAGACTGGTGGCAGCCGGGTTACCCGGCGCTGCGCGACGCCACCTGGCCGGGGCTGATGCCCTATTTCGCCCTCTCCTCCGGCACCACCTCCGGCGCCACGAAATACATCCCCGTCTCCCGCGCCATGGTGCGGGCGAACCGGCTGGCGGCGCTGGACGTGCTGGCCTGGCACCTGCACCACCACCCGGCAAGCCATGTCTTCGGCGGGCTGTCCTTCATGCTCGGCGGCTCCACGGCGCTGGAGGCGGTGGCGCCCGGGGGGAGGAAGGGCGTGCGGCAGGGCGATCTCTCCGGCATCGCGGCTGCGGAAGTGCCGCGCTTCCTCGCCCCCTGGGGCTGGCCGCCGGCGCGGCTGGCGCTGCTGGCGGATTGGGATGCGAAGCTGGCGGCGCTGGCGGTGGAGACGCCGGCGGCGGAGATCGCCATGCTCTCCGGCACCCCCTCCTGGCTGCTGCTGCTGCTGGAGAAGCTGGCGGCAAGGCACGGCACGCCGCCCTTGCCGAAGCTGGAGTTGCTGGTGCATGGCGGCGTCGCCTGGGCGCCCTACCGGGAGCGCATCGCGGCCTTCCTGCCGCCGGGCTGCGCGACGCGGGAGGTGTACCCGGCCAGCGAGGGCTTCTGCGCCATCGCCGACCGCGGCGATGGCGAGGGGCTGCGGCTGCTGGCCGATCGCGGGGTGTTCTGGGAATTCGTGCCGCTGGAGGAGCTGGACCGGCCGAACCCGACGCGGCACTGGGCGGCGACCATCGAGACCGGGGTGGAGTATGCGGTCATCGCCACCTCCTGCGCCGGGCTCTGGGCCTATGTGCTGGGGGATACGGTGCGCTTCCTGGAGCGCACGCCGCCGCGGCTGCTGGTGACGGGGCGGACCAGCTACATGCTCTCCGCCTTCGGCGAGCATCTGGTGGGCGAGGAGCTGGAACAGGCGCTGCTGGACGCCGCCGGGCGGGTGGGGCTGGCGGTGGCGGAATATACGGTGGGGCCTGTCTTCGGCACGGTGCGGGGGCATCACCGCTGGCTGGTGGAAGCGCGCGGCACGGGCTCGGCCGAGACGCTGGCGGCGGCGCTGGACGCGGCGTTGCAGGCAAAGAACGCCGATTACGCGGCGCATCGGCTGGGCGGGCAGATGGACGCGCCGGAAGTGACCCTGCTGCCGGAAGGACGGTTCGAGGCCTGGATGCGGGCGGCAGGGAAGCTCGGCGGGCAGCACAAGGTGCCGCGGGTGCTGGCGGATCCGGGGCGGTTCGCGGCGGCGGTGAAGGGGTTGGGGGCTCCGCCCCCATAGCCCCCGGCAGGGGCTCTGCCCCTGCACCCCGCCGGAGAGGGGACCCCTCCCCGGACCCCGGTGTGGGTTTTGCGGTGCAACCTGCCGACTCGGACCGGGGTCCGGGGCCAGGTCCTGGCCCCGGCGGGGGTGCAGAGGGCGACGCCCTCTGCTGGGGGCTTGGGGGCGAAGCCCCCAACACTCTACTCCCCGCCGCCCTCCTGCTCCGGCGCCGGCGCGCTGTTGAGCTGGATGTATTTCTGGATGCCGATCAGCTTGATCAGGTCGAATTGCCGCTCCAGGAAATCGACATGCTCCTCCTCGCTGTCGAGGATGCGGCGGAGCAGGTCGCGGGAAATGTAGTCCCGCACCGATTCGCAATAGGCGATGCCTTCCCGCAGATCGGCCATCGCCTTCTCCTCCAGCTTCAGATCGGCGCCGAGGATCTCCTCCACGGTCTGCCCGACCATGATCTGGTTCAGCCGCTGCACATTGGGCAGGCCGCCGAGGAAGAGGATGCGCTCGATCAGCCAGTCGGCATGGCGCATCTCGTCGATGGATTCCTCGTATTCGTGCTTGCCCAGCTTCGTCACCCCCCAATGGCGCAGGGTGCGGGCATGCAGGAAGTACTGGTTGATCGCGGTCAGCTCGTTGGTGAGCTGGGTGTTCAGATGCTCGACGACCTTCGGGTCGGATTTCATGCAACGCTCCTGGTTGCGGCCGCCGGGGGTCCGGCAGCCGAACCAGCCCGCGTCACCCGGCCGCCAGTGTGGCCTCGCCCGTGCCCGGCTGTAGCATGGCGTCACGGATCATGCCGAGCACCAATCGCGTACAGGTACCGCACTGCGCCTTGCAGTCGCAGGCGGCATAGACCTCCCGCGGCCGCTTGGCCCCCTGGGCGACCGCCTGTTCTAACTGGCGATCGGTCAGGGCGTTGCAGAGGCAGACGATCATTCCCCCCCGATTCCCCCTCAGCGCCAGCCGGCGCGCTGCATGATCTGCAGCGCCGGCCCGGCATTGGTGTTGGTCCGCTCGGCGTCCACCTTCTCGCCGCGGAAGCTGCCCATGGCGGTCAGGGCCGGGTGCAGCGGCGCTTCCGGCACGGCCGGGTATTCCATGTTCCCCAGGGCGAACATTTCCTGCGCCTTGTCGGAGACGAGGAATTCCAGGAAGCGGATGGCATCCGCCCGGTGCGGCGCGGTCTTCACCAGCCCGGCGCCGGAGATGTTCACATGCGCCCCGCGGTCGCCCTGCCCCTGGTTCGGGAAGATCACCCCGATCCGCTGGAACAGCGCCTGGTCCTCGGCGCGCTGGGAGGCGCCGAAGGCTGCCAAGTAATAGGTGTTGGAGATGGCGAGCTGGCACTGGCCGGCGGGGATGGCGCGGAACTGGTCGCGATCCCCGCCCTGGGGCGGCCGGGCGAGGTTGGCGGCGACACCCTTGGCCCATTCCTCCGTCCGTTCCGGCCCGTTGGCGGCGAGGATCGAGGCGGCGAGGCTGATATTGTAGGGGTGGTTGCTGCTGCGGACGCAGATCATGCCGCGGAAGCGGTCATCCGCCAGATCCTCGTAGCGCGTCAGGCCCTGCGGCGCGCCGCGCTCCTTGTCATACATGATGACGCGGGCGCGCTGGGAGACGGCGAACCAGGTGCCGCCCGGGTCGCGCAGCCCCTCCGGCACCCGGCCGGCGATCACCTGGGACTGCACCGGCGCCAGCACGCCTGCATGCGCGGCGCGGGCGAGGCGCGCGGCATCGACGGTGATGAAGACATCGGCGGGGCTGTTCGCCCCCTCGTTGCGGATGCGCTCGATGAGCTGGTCGGCATCGCCCTCGATCAGGCGGACGCGGATGCCGGTTTCCTTGGTGAATTCGGCGTAGAGGGCGCGGTCGCTGTCATAGTGGCGGGAGGAGTAGAGGTTGACCTCCTGCGCCAGCGCGGCGCCGGGCAGGGCCATGGCGGCGGCCAGCAGGCCGAGGATGCGGCGGCCAGGAATGCGTCGGCCAGAAATGCGTCGGGGAGGGCGCATGGGTCACTCCGTCACGCCAGCGGTGATAGCGAGAGTGAGAACCATTCGCAAGTCTCTCGATGCCGCCTGCCGGGAAATGTGCCTTGCCTTGGCCGGGCAGGCGCGGCCGGCGCCCGGCTGAGCTGGGCCGGAAGCGGCGCGGCCGGCGCCGAGCCGAGCTGACAGGCGCCGGAAGGGCGCACCGCGCCTCTGCCCCGTCTCGCATCTTCCCCTTGACCGGCCGGCCAAAGGCAGGGCCGCCGGGCTGCGGCGCCCGGCGGCCACGCCGGCCCTGCGCGATACCGGCCAGGCTTTCAGGCTCAGCCCTTTCAGGCCCCCCCCCTCAGCCCTGCAGGCCGCGGAGGAATTTGCTGCGCGCCGAGGCGCCGGCCAGCAGCAGATTGTGATCCGAGCCGCTGAGCAGCAGCCGGGCGCCCAGCTTGATGTAGGCCGCGGCCCAGGTCTCGTCATACACGCCGCCCATGCCCAGCACCTTGCCGGCGGATTTGCAGGCATCGGCAACGGTCTTGTAGGCGGCCTGCACCCGCTCATGCCCGATCTGGCCGGCGATCCCCATGGAGGCGGTGAGGTCCGAGGTGCCGATCATCAGCGCATCGATCCCCGGCACGGCGGCGATGGCGGCGGCGTTGGCGACCGCCTCCGGCGTCTCGATCATCACCGTGACCAGGATTTCCTTGTTCAGCTCCACCTGCGCCTCGGCCACCGCCGGCGGCCTGAAATTATAGGCGAAGGGCGGGCCACCCCAGGACCGGGTGCCGACCGGCGGGAAGCGATAGGCATCCGCCACCGCCCTGGCCTCCTCGGCAGTGTCCACATGCGGCACGACGACGCCCATGGCGCCATTGTCGAGCGCCCGCGTGCCCTCGAACACGGCGTCCTTGCAGACCCGCACGATGGGGGTGACGCCCTGGTTCAGCGCGGCGATGGCGATCTGCGTCGCCTCATGGACCGAGGTCGCGCCGTGCTCCATGTCGATGAACAGCCAGTCGAAGCCGGCGGCGGCGGCCAGCATGCCGACCGCGGCGCCGCGCATGTGATGCACCCCGAAGCCGAGGGCGAGCTCATCCTTCTGCAGCCGCTGCTTCACATGGTTGGGTACGATGGGCATGGCGTTCTCTCCCCTGAGGCGGGGGGAGCGCACCATGCGGGGGCGGCGGGGTCAATCGGCGCTGATGGTGCGGGCGCGGGTGAAGATCGGGGGCGCCGTCCCCATAGGCGCCAGCTTAAGAGAACAGGAAGAAGGTCGGGGCTTTGCCTGTTGGCGGCCGTGCAGCCAACCCCCACCGGGGAGGGGAAGCCCCTCCCCGGACCCTAGAGCGTGATCGGTTGAGGTCGAATCGACCGAAACCGTGAATCACGCGACCGAACAATGAGCTAGAGCGGGGCGGGTGAGCGCAGCTCAACCGATCCCGCTCTAGTGTCCTGCCCGCGAAGTTCGCTGGATTTCCAGCGAAGGCAGCGGACAAGCAGGCCACTGAAAACACAAGCTGGTGGCCCGAGAACGAAGTCCGCAGGACTGCGGAAGCGGGACACTAGCTTCAGTTCAGACCCGACGGCTCAACTTGCAGCCTCAGGGCGGGGTTCGGGGCCAAGCCTTGGCCCCGACGGGGTTGGGGGCACCGCCGCCAACGAGCCGGCGCCCTTTGCCGGGGGTTCGAGGGCGGCGTCCCCATTCCTGGCAGATCGGCGCCATCGCCATGTGCCCCCCTCACGTCATCCCCTCGGCGGCGCGTCCCGGCCGGTCAGGTAGCCCGCCAGCCCCAGCAGCAGGCAGCCCGCCAGCGTGCCGAAGGCGATCGGCCAGGCCTCGCCGGCCGGCGCCACCGCCACCGCCCAGCCGGTCAGCGCCGGCAGGGCGGCGCTGCCCAGGGTCTGGGCCAGATTCACCGTGGTGGCGCCGCGCCCGACCAGATGGTCCGGGAACAGGCTGCGGCCATGCGCCACCACCACCACCGGAAAGGCGCTGAAGAGGCAGAGCAGCACCAGCAGCGCCACCGCCGCCGGCAGCGGCGCCCCCGGCCGGGCCGCCAGCAAGCCCAGCGACACCGCCGCCCCCAGGCAGCAGGCCGCGACCAGCCATTTCCGCGTGTTCAGCCGCCGCTCCAGCGGGCCGATGCCGAGCAGCCCCAGCACCAGCGCGCCGCCCATGGCGCCGAGCACCGCGCCGCGCGGCCCGGGGGCCAGGCCATGCACCTCCGCCAGATAGGACCCGGCCCAGACCGCCAGCACTGTCGCCGCGGCGGCATAGCCCACCAGATGCATGGCCAGCACCGGCAGCAGCCCCGGCGTCCGCCAGACGGTGAGCTGCCCGCGCAGCGCCTCCCCCAGCCCCTCGGCCGGGCGGTGCGGGCGGGGGCGGTCCGGCGGGTCGTCCCGCGCCCAGCGCCACCACAGCCAGGCCAGCCCCAGCGTCATCGCCGCCGAGACCGCATAGGCCCCGCGCCAGCCCAGCAGCCCCGAGACCCAGGCGAAGGGCGCCCCGGCCAGCAGCACGCCCGCCTGGCTGCTGGCGAAGATGCGGGCCAGCGCCGTGGTCAGCGCCGGCCCGCCATGCCAGCGCGCCGCCAGCACCACCGCCCCCATGAAGGAGGCCGCACAGCCCAGCCCCAGCACGAAGCGGGCGAGCAGGAACCAGCCGCCCTCCGGCGCCAACGCCTGGCCCAGCGCGCCCAGCGCGGCCGGCAGCGACAGCGCCGCCACCGTCAGCCGCGGCCCCAGCCGGTCCAGCGCCAGCCCCACCGGCACCTGCAGCAGCAGCAGCGCCAGGAAGAAGGCGCCATTCGCCGCCCCCAGCAGCGCCGGCCCGGCGCCGAGATCGGCGGCCAGCTCCGGCCCCACCACGCCCAGCGCGGCGCGGTGGAACTGGCTGGCCCCGGTCATCAGCGCCAGGGCGTAGAACAGGCGGCGGCGGGCGCCGTGATCCGTGCCCTCGGCGCCCGGGGGCAGCTCGCCATCCCTCACGCCGCCAGCCTCACCCCGAGCGCGGCATCGAGCTGCCTGGCGCCCTCCGGCGTCAGGGCCAGGCGGCGGCGGCCGAGCGGATCGCCCTCCCGCAGCGGCGGCAGGCGGCGCAGCCAGTGGCGGCGCAGGCAGCAGGCAGCGATCTCCCGGCCCAGCCCGCCGGCCAGATGGGCGCGGCGCTCCGACCAGTCCATGCAGTCGCAGGCGAAGCGGCGGGCGCGGCGGGCGGCGGTCAGGTCCACGCCCAGGGCGGCGAGGCCCGCCTCCCCTGCCCCGGTCGCCTGCCAGCCGCCGGGGGCGGGGGCGATCCAGCCCCGGCCCGTCAGCGCGCCATGCAGGGCGACGCCAAGGCGGCCGGCGAGGTGGTCGTAGCACAGGCGGGCCTGGCGGAATTCCTCGCCATGCGGCCAGCGACGGGCAGGGGCGACGGCGGTGGCGAGGCCGCCCAGCATCTCGATGGCCGCGGCAACCTCCTCGCCGGCCAGGCGGTGATAGCGGTGGCGGCCCTGGGGATGGACCAGGACCAGCCCACCCTCGGCCAGCCGCGCGAGATGCGCGCTGGCGGCCGGGGCGCCGATGCCGGCGGCGCGGGCCAGCTCGCCGGCGGTCAGGGCCTCGCCGGAGAGCAGGGCCTGCAGCATGGCAGCACGGGCGGGGTCGCCCATCAGGGCGGCGAGGCCGGCAAAGGCGGCGGGGGTGGACATGCAAGCAGGTTAGCAGCGAAGGGCGGGCGACGCTTCGCCCCGGACCGAAGCGACCAGTTCGGGTGTTGAGGGAGGACGCCGCCCTCCCTCAAACTCCCACCCGCCAAAGGCCGAAAGGCCTTTGGAAATCATGAGTTCGGGAACGGCCAATGATCGCGGTGATCTTCGAGGTGGAGCCGGCTGAGGGGAAGCTGGAGAATTATCTGGACCATGCCGGCCGCCTCCGAACCGAGCTCGCGCAAATCCCCGGCTTCATCTCGGTGGAGCGCTTCCGCAGCCTGACCAATCCGGCGAAGCTGCTCAGCCTCTCCTTCTGGGAGGATGAGGCGGCGGTGGCCCGCTGGCGGACCCATGCGGAGCACCGGGCGAGCCAGGCCGCGGGCCGGGCGGGGCTGTTCGCCGGCTACCGGCTGCGGGTCGCCGCGGTGCTGCGGGATTACGGCCCGGCGGAGCGCCGCGACCAGGCGCCGGCGGACAGCAACGCGGCGTTCCTCGACCTGCCTTGAGTCGGCAGGTTCAAACCTCGGATCCAAACTCAGGCCGGGGTCCGGGGAGGCGCTTGCCTCCCCGGTGGGGGTTCGGAGGCAAAGCCTCCGATCCTTCTTCCTGTTTTCTTCGCTTTTCCCTGAACTACCGCCTATGGGGCGGAGCCCCTAACGCCACCGTGGGGCGCTACCGCCCCAGGAACCGTGCGATCCGCCCCGGCGCCTCGGCCATCTCCGCCTCCGGCCCGCAATAGGAAAGCCGCATAAAGCGCCCGCCCCGCCCCGGGTCGAAATCCACCCCGGGGGTTGCGGCGATCCCCGCCTCTGCCAGCAGCCGGCGGCAGAAGGCGACGCTGTCATTCGTCAGATGGCCGACATCCGCCCACAGGTAGAAGGCACCATCCGCCGCCGCGATCCGGTCGAGCCCTGCCCGCGGCAGCTCCCGCAGCAGCAAAGCGCGGCTGCGGCGGTAGCGGGCCAGGTTCTCCTCCAGCTCCGCCCGGCAGTCGAAGGCCGCCTCCGCCGCCACCTGGGCGACATGCGGTGCGGAGATGAACAGGTTCTGCGCCAGGCATTCCACCGGCCGGACCAGATCCTCCGGCAGCACCAGCCAGCCGATCCGCCAGCCGGTCATGGAGAAATACTTGGAGAAGCTGTTCACCACCACGGTGCTGGGGGTCAGCCCAGCCGCGGTGGTCTCGGCGACGGTGCCGTAGGTCAGGCCGTGATAGATCTCGTCCGAGACCAGCCGCACCCCGTTCGCATGGCACCAGCGGGCGATGGTGGTGAATTCCTCCGGCGGCAGCATGGTGCCGGCGGGGTTGCAGGGGCTGGCGAGGATCAGCCCCTCCGGCTTCGGGTCCAGCCCCTGGAGCATGGCGAGGCTGGGCTGCCAGCGCGTCGCCGGCCCGCATTCCAGAAGCTGGGGCCGCATGCCGAGGGCGGTGAGGATATTGGCATAGGGCGGGTAGAAGGGCGCCGCCATGGCGACGGCGTCGCCGGGGTCGAACGCCGCCAGGAAGGCCAGGGGAAAGGCGCCGGAAGCCCCGACCGTCACGGCGATCCGTTCCGCCGGCACCGGGACGCCGTAGCGCTCGGCGTAGTGGCGGGAGAGGCGGTGGCGCAGGCCGGGCAGGCCGAAGGCCTCGGTATAGCCCATGGGGGAGCCGGCCTCGAGCGCGCGGACCACCGCCTGGGTGGCGCCGCGCGGGGCGCCGGTGCCGGGCTGGCCCACCTCCATGCGCAGGATGCCGGGGGCGGCGGGCGGCAGGGTGGCGGCGCGGGCATTGGCCGCGGCGATGACGTCCATGACGAGGAAAGGCGGGGCCTCGGCCCCGCGGCCGGTCTTCAGCATGGCGGCAGAGTAGCAGGGCGGGGCGGCCGGAAGAATGCAGGGGCCCGCCCCCGCCAAGGGGGGAAAGAGTCGGCAGCTTCAACCCTCGGGTCTGAAACTCGGACCGGGGTCCGGGGACCGGTCCGGTCCACGGCGGGGTCCAGGGGCAGCGCCCCTGGTGGGGGGTTGGCGGCACTGTCGCCAACGGGCGAAGCCCCCGCTCAGTTGTCGATCGCCCCCAGCGCCACCCCGCTGCCCTGCGGATCCGTCAGCGCCACGCAGCGGTCCGGATATCCCGGCAGGTAGTTCAGGCAGGCGCCGAGCTGCGTCCGCCCCGGCCCCCCCTGCCCTTCCAGCGCCGCCGCCGGCAGCACGCGGTTCAGCAGATGCTGCGCCGCCGGCCAGGCCACCGCCATCGGCGCCGCCTCCTGGCCCGAGCCCGCCAGCCCCATGCGGAAGGCCCGCAGATTCGGGTTGTAGGCTATGGCCGCCGAGAGGAGCGGCGGCTGCACCTGCCCCAGCCCTGGCGCCGCCGCCAGCAGGAAGCCCATGCCCGGCGCCATCCGCCCGGTGCCGAACAGATTGTTCAGGGTGAAGGCGCAGGTCACCGCCATGCCGGTGCGGTCGAACACCACCAGCCCGGCCGAGGCGGGCAGCGCCGGCGGGTTCCAGGGCGGCAACCCTTGCGCCGCCACCAGCGCCGCCGGGTCGCCCCCCTGGCGCCGCAGCGTGCCGGCCACCGCCAGCGCCTGGGCGGCCGCCGCCTCTGCCGTGGCACCGTTGCGCAGCGCCTCGAAGGCCGCGGCCGCCGCCACGCCGCCATCGGCCGGCGGCGGCAGGAAGGCGATGCGGTCGCCGCCGCGGCTCTCCCGCTCGAAGGGCTGCAGCAGGTCCGGCAGGGCGGCCCGCAGCATCTCGTAGGTCAGGCCGGAGCCGCTCGAGGCCGCGGTCTGGTCCAGCCGCCTGGCCAGGGCGCCCTGGTGCATGTCCCCCACACCGGCCAGGCGGAGCTGGCCGAGGCTCGCCGCCAGCTCCGGCTGCGCCAGCGCCTCCCCGGGGCCTTTCGGCCGGCCATCCGGCCGGGCGAACACCGCCCTGGCGCCGGGGTCGGCAAACAGCGGCCCGGAAACGGCGGCGAGGTCGGCGGCGAGGCCGCGGCTCACCTCCGTGCCGAAGCGGGCGGCCTGCTCGGCCGCCGCCATCAGCTCCTCGAAGGGCCGGACCGGCTTCCTGGTATGCAGGGCGAAGAGCCCGCGGGCCAGCAGCGGCACCGCCGCCGGCCGGTCCGCCTGGGGCGAGGCCGGGCGGGCCCCGGGCAGGAACATGATGGCATCAGTGCCGCCCTTGGCCGGGTCGAAGATCAGGCAGGCGCCGCCGCCGCCGAGGCCGACGCGGGATGGCAGGGTCACCGCCATGGTGAAGCCCGCCGCCACCGCCGCATCCGTCGCCGAGCCGCCGGCCGAGAGCACCTGGCGCGCGGCGAGCGCCGCCGCCGGGTCCTCCGCCGCCACGCCGCCGAGGAAGCCGCGGACGAAGCCCGGGCTGCCCTGGGACGGGCCGCCGCCGAAGACGTCGCGGCCGAGATTGCCCATGGTCTCGCAGCCCGGCAGGGCCAGCAGCGCCCCCAGCAGAGGCAGCGCTGGCCCCCGCCGAAGCCCCCGCGCTAGACAACCCGCCATGCGGAATGCGCTCTTCCCTTTCGCCGCACGCTGGGCATCGGCGCTGATCCTCATGCTGGCGTCCCTGGCCCCCTGGCTGCTGCCGGGGCGCGCCAGCGCCCAGACAGAAAGTACCGTGCTGGTGCGGGATGCGGAGATCGAACGGCTCCTCCGCACCCTCACCACCCCCCTGTTCCGCACCGCCGGAGTCGACCCGGCCCTGGTACGGATATCCCTGATCCAGGCGCGGGCGATAAACGCCTTCGTCACCACTGGCAACCGGCTCTTCATCCATACCGGCCTGATCCAGCAATCCGGCAGCGTCGGGGAGCTGGTCGGGGTGCTGGCGCATGAGACCGGGCATATCGCCGGCGGCCACGTCGCCCGGCTGCCGGAGGAGATGCGGAACGCGATGATCCGTTCCGTCGCCGGCATGCTGCTGGGCGGGGCGGTGGCGGCGGCCGGCGGGCGCAATGTCGGCGGCAATCCCGGCGCGGCGATCCTGAGCGGCCCGGCGCTCGCGCAGCAGGAGCTGCTGGCCTTCACAAGAGCGCAGGAACAGGCGGCGGACCAGGCCGGCATCACCTATCTCGCCCGGCTGGGCTGGCCGGCGGACGGGCTGCTGCAGCTCCTCGGCAAGCTCAGGGAGCAGGAGGCGCTGGTGACGGCGCGGCAGGACCCCTATCTGCGCACCCATCCGCTGTCCCGGGACCGGATGGATTTCGTCGCGACCGTGGTCGCCCGCCGCCCGGGGGGTGGTGCTGCGGGCGGCTTCCCGCCGGAATTCGAGCCTGCCTTCCGCATGGCGAAGGCGAAGCTGGACGGCTTCATCGACCCGCCGCTCACCACCTGGCGGCGCTACCCGGACAGCGATGCCTCCGCCCCCGCGCGCTATGCCAGGGCGGTGGCGCAGTACCGCACCGGAAGGGCGGACAGCGCGCTGGCGCTGCTCGACCCCTTGTTGCAGGAGCAGCCGGGCAATCCCTGGCTGCGCGAGCTGCAGGGGCAGATCCTGTTCGAGGCCGGCCGCCCCGAGGCCGCCCTGGCGCCGCTGCGGGAAGCGGTGCGGCTGGCGCCGAACGAGCCGCTGCTGCGCACCCTGTACGGCCGCGCGCTGATGGAGGCGGGCGGCACCGCCCGGCTGCAGGCGGCCGTGACGGAATTCGAATGGAGCCTGAGGGCGGAACGGGACAGCGGCTTCACCTGGCGGCAGCTCGGCACCGCGCATGGCAGGCTGGGCCAGTTGCCCCAGGCCGATCTGGCCCTGGCCGAGGAGGCGATGCTGGACGGCGACTATCCCCGCGCCCGCTTCCTCGCCCGGCGCGCGGAAGAGGCGCTGCCCCCTGGTGCCTTAAAGTTGCGAGCCCAGGATTTGCGCTTCGCCGCCCAACGCGACAACCTGACGCGCGAACAGCGGGACCAGGATGACGCCATGCGCCGGAGGCCGCGATGAGGAAACTGATCCTGGCGACTTTGCTGGCCTGGCCGCCTTTCGCCTGGCCCGGTCCGGCCGTGGCGGACCCTTTCACCGCCGAGCAGCGCGCCGCCATCGTCGAGATCATGCGCGAGGCGCTGCGGCGCGACCCGAGCATCCTGCGCGACGCGCTCAGCGCGCTGGAGGCGGCGGAGAACGCGGCGCGGGACGGCGCCGCGCGCAACGCCATCGGGGGCAATGCCCCGGCGCTGTTCCAGGACCCGCGCGACCCGGTGAAGGGCAACCCCCAGGGGCGCGTCACCCTGGTGGAGTTCTTCGATGCCCGCTGCGGCTATTGCAAGCAGCTCCACCCGGTGATGGAGGAGTTGTTGCGGCGCCAGCCGGATGTGCGACTGGTGCTGAAGGACCTGCCGATCCTCGGCCCCAACAGCCGCACCGCCAGCCGCGCGCTGCTGGCCGCCCAGGCCCAGGGCAAATACGTTCCGTTGCAGGACGCGCTGATGCGGCTGCGCGAGGAGCCGACCGAGCCGGTGCTGCGACGGGAGGCGGAACGGCTCGGCCTCGACTGGTCCCGGCTGCGGCGGGACATGGAGGACCCGGCCATCCAGCGCCGGCTGGAGGCGAATGGGCGCCTTGCCATGGCGCTGCGCATCGAGGGCACGCCGGCGCTGGTGATCGGCGACCGGCTGATCCCGGGCGCGGTCGATCTCGCCACGCTGGAGCGGCTGGTGACCGAGGCGCGGGAGCGCCTCTGATGCCGCATTTCCTCTGCCAGACCTGTTCCACCCAATTCGCCGAAAGCCTGGCGCCGCCGCCCGCCTGCCCGATCTGCGAGGATGAGCGGCAATATGTGCCGGCGCGCGGCCAGGGCTGGACCACGCTGGAAGCGCTGCGCCGCGGCCATGCTAATACCTGGCGGGCGCTGGAGGCGGAGCTGCTGGCCATCCGCAGCGTGCCGGCCGTGGGGATCGACCAGCGGGCGCTGCTGGTGCGGACGGGGGCGGGGAATTTCCTCTGGGACTGCATCGCGCTGCTGGACGCGGCGACGATCGCGCTGGTCCGGGCGCTGGGCGGGCTGGCGGGGGTGGGGATCAGCCATCCGCACTACTATTCCACCATGGTGGAATGGGGGCGGGAATTCGGTGTGCCGGTCTGGCTGCATGCGGCGGACCGGCAGCATGTGATGCGGCCCGATCCCTGCCTGCGCTTCTGGGAAGGCGAGGCCCAGCCGGTGCTGCCGGGGCTCACGCTGCACCGGCTGGGCGGGCATTTCGCCGGCGGGGCCGTCGCGCACTGGGCGGCGGGGGCGGGCGGGCGCGGCGCGCTGCTTTCGGGCGACGTCCTGCAGGTGCTGCCGGACCGCAAGCATCTGGGCTTCATGCGCAGCTACCCCTGCCTGATCCCGCTGCCGCCGGCCGAGGTGCAGCGCATGGCGGCATATTGCGCGGGGCTGGCCTTCGACGCGATCTACGGCGCCTTCCACGAGCGGGAGATCGTGACCGGGGCAAAAGCGGCGCTGGCGAAAAGCGCGGCGCGGTACTGCGCCTGGGCGACGGAGATGGTGGCGCCCTAGAGCAGATCGCCGGAGGGCGGCATCGCCCGGAGGCGTGAATCTGCTCTACAATCCATAAGTTAGAGTGGTTTCGCGCTGCACAGTCAGCGTGAAACCGCCCTAGAGCGGGATCGGTTGAGCTGCGCTCACCCGCCCCGCTCTAGCTCATTGTTCGGTCGCGTGATTCCATGACGCTTCGGTGACCTCATCGCATCACGATGAACACGACCGTACCAGCCTCTCCCGCCGGTGCCGCGCCAGCCATGCGCCAGGGCCGCATGCCTTGCCGCTTCGGCCGTTGCGCGGGGCGGGGCGCCCGCCTATCCCTGGCGCCATGCCAGCCCCGCCGCTTCGCCTCGAAACCCTGACCGGCGCCGCGCTGCGGCCGCTCTTCCCGGCGCTGGCCGGGCTGCGCATCGCCGTCTTCGCCGAATGGCCCTATCTCTACGCCGGCGATGCAGCCTCGGAGGAGGAATACCTGACCGCCTATGCCCAGGGCGATGGCGCCGCGGCGGTGATCGCCTTCGACGGCGAGACGCCCGTCGGCATGGCCACCTGCCAGCCCATGGCGGAGACGCATGCCGAGGTGCGCAGCGCCTTCCTGAAGCGCGGGTTGGACCCGGCGCGCTTCTGCTATTTCGGCGAAAGCGTGCTGCTGCGGGAGTATCGCGGCCGCGGTGCCGGGGTGGGGTTCTTCGCGGCGCGGGAGGCGCATGCCAGGGCGCTCGGCCTGGCGGCCACCTGCTTCTGCGCCGTGGTGCGCAACGCCAATGACCCGCGCAAGCCGAAGGATTACGTGCCACTGGATGCGTTCTGGCGGAAGCGCGGCTACACGCCGCGGCCCGACCTCTCCTGCGTCTTCCGCTGGCGGGAGCCGGGGGATGACCGAGAAACGCCGCACAGCCTCGGCTTCTGGCTGAAGGATCCGTTGTGAGCGCGCTGCGGCTGGCGAGCCTCGCCTGGCCGGTGGAGCGCACGCCGGACGTCGCCGCCTATGCCGCGAAGCTGGCGGCGCTGGTGGCGGAGGCGGCGCCGCGGGCCGATCTGCTGGTGATGCCGGAATATGCCTGCGTGGAGCTGGGGACGGCGCTCTCCGGCCAGGTGGCGGATGAGGCGGCGGAGCTGCGCGCCATGGTGGCGGCGGCGCCGGCGCTGCTGGAGGCGATGCGCGGCGTGGCGCGAAGGCACGGCGTGTGGCTGGTGCCGGGCAGCCTGCCCATGGCGGAGGGCGGGCGCGTGGTGAACCGGGCGCCGCTGATCGCGCCGGACGGGCGGCTCGCCTTCCAGGACAAGATGGCGATGACGCGATTCGAGCGGGAGCGCTGGGGGGTTGCCGCCGGCGCGGGGCCGGCGGTGTTCGAGACGCCCTGGGGAAGGATCGGCATCTCCATCTGCTACGATGCGGAATTCCCCAAGCATGTGCGGGCGCAGGTGGAGGCCGGCGCCTGGCTGGTGCTGGTGCCGAGCTGCACGGACACCATGCATGGCTTCAACCGGGTGCGCTTCGCGGCGCAGGCGCGGGCGCTGGAGAATCAGTGCTTCGTCGCGGTGGCGCCGACGGTGGGGGAGGCGCCCTGGTCGGCGGCGCTGGATGCGAACCGGGGTTTTGCGAGTGTGTTCGGGCCGATCGACCGGGGGTTTCCGGAAGATGGGGTGGTGGCGCGCGGGGCGCTGGACATGCCGGGCTGGGTGTACGCGACGCTGGATCCGGCGCGGATCGACGCGGTGCGACGGGACGGGGCGGTGCTGAACCATCGGGATTGGCCGCAGGCGCCGGTGGCGGTGCCGGCGTTGGGGGTGTTCCGGTGAGGCGAGAGGGGGCTCTGCCCCCTCTCGAACTCTCCCCCGCCAAAGGCCGAAGGGCCTTTGGAAACCGGGAGTTTGCGCGTCGCGGTTGGAACCGCCGACTCAAGGGTTCCAAGGGCCCTTCGGCCCTTGGCGGGTTGGAGTTTGAGGCAGGGCAGCGCCCTTCCTCAACACTGCGGTGGTAATTTACCTCCTCGCCGGCGAAGCCTCCGGCGACCTCCTCGGCGGCCGCCTGATGGCGGCGTTGCAGCGCCGCCTGCCCGGCGTGGAGTTCGCCGGCGTCGGCGGCGAACGCATGGCGGCCGAGGGGCTGCAGAGCCTCTTCCCCATGCGCGAGCTGTCCCTGATGGGGCTGATGGAGGTGCTGCCCAGCCTCCGCCGCCTGCTGCGCCGGCTGGATGAGGTGGAGGCGGATATCCTCGCCCGGCAGCCCGCCGTGCTGGTGACGATCGACGCCCCCAGCTTCACCCTGCGCATCGCCGCCCGGGTGCGGCCGCGCGGCGTCCGGGTGGTGCATTACGTGGCGCCGCAGCTCTGGGCCTGGCGGCCGGGGCGGGTGAAGAAGATCGCCCGGCGGGTGGATCTGCTGCTGGCCCTGTTGCCCTTCGAGCCGCCCTTCTTCGAGGCCGCCGGCATCAGGGTGCGCTTCGTCGGCCACCCGGTGCTGGAGAGCGGCGCCGACCGGGGCGATGCCGCCCGCTTCCGCGCCGCGCATGGGATAGGGCCGGCGGAGAAGGTGCTGCTGGTGATGCCCGGCAGCCGGCGCGGCGAGGTGGCGCGGCTGCTGCCTCTCTTCGGCGCAGCGGTACAGCGCCTGCTGGCGGCGGAGCCCGGGCTGCGCCCCGTGGTGGCGCTGGCCGGGCCGGTCGAGGAAGCGGTGCGGCAAGGCAGCGCCCATTGGCCCGTGCCGCCCATCCTGGTGCGGACGCCGGCGGAGAAGCAGGACGCTTATGCGGCTGCGGCGGCGGGCCTCATCAAATCCGGCACCTCCAGCCTGGAGATGGCGGTGGCGGGCGTGCCGCATGTGATCGGCTACCGGGTCAACCCCGTCACCGCCGCGATCGTGCGAAGGCTGGTCAAGGTGCGCTTCGCCTCTCTCGTCAATCTGCTGGCGGAGCGGGAAGTGGTGCCGGAGAAGCTGCAGGAGGCCTGCACGCCGGAGGCGCTGGCCGCGGCGGTGCTGCCCCTGCTGCGGAACCCGGCCGCGGCGGCGGCCCAGCGCGCCGGATTTGCCGAGGTGCTGGCGAAGCTGCGCCCGGCGGAAGGACTGCCGAGCGAGGCGGCGGCGGCCGCGGTGATCGCGGCGCTGTCCCCTCCCCGCGGGCGGGGGAGGGTTAGGGTGGGGGTGGCGGCCGGGCGCTGCGCGTAGCGGGACCGGCACCCCCACCCCGACCCTCCCGCAGAGCGGCAGGGAGCAGGCCGTCCCCCCGACCTCACCCCGCCAGGAAGCCCCCATCCGTGCATAGCACATGTCCGACCACGAAGCTGGCCTCCTCGGACAGCAGCCAACAGACGGCCGCCGCCACCTCCTCCGGGTGGCCCATGCGGCGCAGCGGCAGGCCGGCCGCCACCTGGCGCATATCGGCAATGCCGGAGCCCAGCATCATCTCCGTCACCACCCGCCCCGGCGCCACGGCGTTGATCCGCAGCCCCAGCGGCGCATTCTCCAGCGCCGCCGTCCGCGTCAGCGCAATGGCCGCGGCCTTGGAGGCGGAGTAGAGCCCCAGCCCCGGATTGGGGTTGCGCAGCCCGCTGACGCTGGCGTTCACCACCATCGCCCCGCCGCCCGCCGCCAGCAGGGCCGGCACCTGGTGGCGCAGCGCATGGCAGAGGGCGCGGACATTGCTGTCGAAGACCTGGGCGTAGACCGCATCGCCTTGCGCGGCGAGGGGCGCGCGGCGTTCCTGGAAGCCGGCATTGTGGAAGGCACGGTCCAGCCGGCCGAAGCGGGCCAGCGTCGCGGCGACCAGCGCCGCCGCATCCGCCTCTCGCGTCACATCGCCGGCGAGGAAAAGCGGCTCGGCGCCCAGGGCGGCGATCTCGGCGGCCACCGCCTGCCCCAGCGCGTGGCGGCGGCCGGAGACCACCACCGCGGCGGCGCCCTCCGCCGCCATGCGCAGCGCGGCGGCGCGGCCGATGCCGCTGGTGGCGCCGGTGACGAGGCAAATCTTCCCCCGCAGCCTGCCGGCGGCGGGCAAGGCGGGGCGCGGCCCGGCCAGGGCGGTCAGTTCAGCCTCCTCCATCGCGTGATTCCCCTTCCCGGCGGCAGGCGGCAAGCGCCGCGGCATAGGCGGCCAGGCCCTCGGCCAGGCCGGCGGCGGCGGCTGGCGGCATGCGGCGCAGCGCGGCTGCCACCTGGGCCTCGGCAAAGGCATCGATGCGGGCGAGGCTCGCCTCGCCCCGCGGCGTCAGGGAGAGCAGCTTGGCCCGGCCATCCTCGGGGCTGGGGGTCTCGGCCAGCTCGCCGGCGGCGACCAGCTTGGCCAGCATCCGGCTGACGCTGGATTTCTCCAGCACCAGCCGCTCGGCCAGTTCGGCGGCGCGGAGGGGGCCGGCGCGGCCGATCTCCACCAGCGCATGCACGGCGGAGGCGGGCAGGTCGGTGCCCGCCAGGGTGGGGCGCAGGAAGCCCAGCTCCCGCACCAGGCGGCGGGAGGCGTCGCGGATGGGCGGGATGCGGGGGTCGGGCGGGCTGGCGGGCATGGGGTGGAGGTTTGGTTGTATGATACAACCTTATGGCCAAGCCGCGAGGGAGGCAAGGGATGCATGTCCCCTCCCCCGCTGGCGGGGAGGGTCAGGGTGGGGGTGGGTGGCGTGGCGTCTGCTGCCGGCCCCGGTGTCCTGGGCACGGATGCCGGAGTGGCTGCCAGGGACGGGTACCCCACCGCCCGGCACTTCCCGGTGGAAAGACACCCCGGGCCCTCCCCCGCAGGCGGGAGAGAGAGTCGCGGTCGGCGCCGCCCGCCTGGGGGGCAGGCGCGCCCGGCCGCTCAGCCGCCGCTTGCCCGGATCGCCGCCTCCACCCGCAGCGCGGCGTCCAGCGCGGCGATCGCCACGGCGCCGTTCGCCTCCACCGGCGCCCCGGTCTCGATGCTGGCCAGGAAGGCGGTCTGCTCCGCCTCCAGGCTGTCATGCTCCACCCAGGTGGCGCGGTCGATGCCCCAGCCGGGCATGGTCGCGACCGGCTCCGCCCCGCCAGGGCGCAGCCGCTCCAGGCTGCGGGCAAGGAAATCCACCCGCGTCTCCCCCGCCGGCCCCAGCACGCGCAGCCGCCGTTCCAGCCCCACGCTGATCCGGCTGGCCGTCACCGTCGCCGCCGCGCCACTCTCGAAGCGAAGCTGCGCCACGGCGAAATCCGGATGCGGCGACATCACCCGCCGCCCCACCGCCCGCACCTCCGCGAGCTTCGAGGCGGCCAGGGTCAGCAGCAGGTCCAAATCATGGATCATCAGGTCCAGCACCACGGAGATATCCAGGCTGCGCGGGCGGAAGGGGGCGACGCGGGTCGCCTCGAAGGCCAGCGCCCCTTCCCCCGCCCGGCTTTCGCGCAGCGTGCGGATGGCGGCGGAATAGCGCTCGATAAGCCCCACCTGCAGCACCACCCCGCGGGCGGCGGCGGCATCGACCAGGTCCTGCGCCTCCTCCAGGCTGGCGGCGATCGGCTTCTCGATGAAGACGTGGCGGCCGGCGGCGATGGCGGCGATGGCGTGCTGGTAGTGATACGCCGTGGGCACCGCCACCACCACGGCGTCGGCCGCGTCGATCAGGGCGATGGGGTCCATGGCTGTGGTCCCCACCTCCTCCGCCACCTGGGCGGCGCGGGCGGCGTCCATGTCGTGCAGCCCTGCCAGGCAGCCGCGGGCCGCCAATTTCTGGGCATGGAAGCGGCCGAAATGCCCGGTGCCGATGACGCCGATCCTGAGGGACATGCGAGATTCCTGCGCAGCCGCCGCTGGCGCGGTCGCGCCGTCGGCCTTGATGTCAGCCGCCTGCCGGTCCCTTCCGGGCGCGGGCGGAACCCGCGGGCGAAGAAGAGGGCAGAGCAACGGGGCCTCTAGACCAGCGGGGCCGGCGCGTCACCCGGCTGGTACACTGCGTCACCCGGTGGCAATGAACGGGGAATGATCCCGGGGGAAGATATGCCCCACTGCCCTGCACCATGGATTGCATCGTGACCCTGCCGATTGCCGAGGATTTCGCCGCCATCGCCGCCCGCCTGCGCGAGATCGAAGCCACCGAACGCCCCGAGGCCGCAGCGGCGCGGCCGGCAGTGCCGGCGCAATATGCCGGCTTCTACCACTGGCTGACCGGGGGCGGCGCCTGGGCCGCGCCGGCGACGGGGGCGGAACCCGCCGAGGGCTGACCCGGCCCGCCGGCGGGGCGAAGCTTGCATCCCCGCCCCCCCACGGCTAACCCGGCCCCCCCTGGGTCCCCTTGGCCCTGCAAAGGTGAAGCCCGCCTGCCATGATGTTCTTCTCGCGCTGGAAGACCCTCGCCATCCTGGCGGTGCTGCTGGTCAGCACCCTGCTCTGCGTGCCGAATTTCTTCCCGCGCGCCGAGCTGCCCGGCTGGGCGCGGCAATTCTCCCTCGGCCTCGACCTCCGCGGCGGCTCCTACCTGCTGCTCGAGGTCGATCTGAACGCGGTGGTGCGGGAGAGGCTGGAAAGCCTGGCGGATGCCGCGCGCACGCGGCTCCGGCAGCAGAATATCGGCTATGTCAACCTGGCCGCGGACCCGGCGAATCGCCGCGTCAGCTTCCGGGTGCGGGAGGCGGGGCAGGCCGCCGCCGCGGCCGGGCTGATGCGGGAACAGGCGAACCAGATCACCGCCAGCACCGGCACCAGCGTGCCTGACATCGAGGTGGCGACGGCCGAGGACGGCACCGTCACCGCCACCCTGACGGAGGCCGGGCTGCGCGCCAAGGCGACCGGCGCCGTCGAGCAATCCATCGAGATCGTCCGGCGGCGGATCGACGAGACCGGCGTTTCCGAGGCGCTGATCGCTCGCCAGGGGCAGAGCCGCATCCTGGTGCAGCTTCCGGGCGTGGAAGATCCGGGGCGGATCAAGGAGCTGCTGGGCAAGACCGCCCGCATGACCTTCCACCTGCTGGACGAAAGCGCGAACCCGCTGAGCCCCACCCCGCCGCCCGGGGTGATGTTCCTGGCCGCGGAGCGCCCGGTGCCCGGCCAGCAGGACCGCTTCGCGGTGCGCCGGCGGGTGGAGGTGGACGGCGCCAACCTGACCGATGCGCGGGCCGGGCAGGACAGCCGCAACGGCGAATGGGTGGTGAATTTCACCTTCGATTCCGTGGGCACCCGTCGCTTCGCCGAGGTGACGCGGCAGAATGTCGGCCGGCCCTTCGCCATCGTGCTGGACGACAAGGTGATCACCGCGCCGAATATTAGGGAGCCGATCACCGGCGGCCGCGGCCAGATCAGCGGCAGCTTCACCGCCCGCACGGCGAACGAGCTGGCCGTGCTGCTGCGCGCCGGCGCCTTGCCGGCGCCGCTGACGGTGGTGGAGGAACGGACGGTGGGGCCGGAGCTGGGGGCAGACGCCATCCGCGCCGGCGTGCTGGCACTCGCCGCCGGGGCGCTTTTCGTCTTCCTCTATATGGGCCTCGCCTATGGGCTGTTCGGCTGGCTGGCCGATATCGCGCTGCTCTTCAACATCGTCATGATGATCGCGGCGCTGTCCCTGATGGAGGCGACGCTGACCCTGCCGGGCATCGCCGGCATCGTGCTGACGCTCGGCACCGCCCTCGATGCGAATATCCTGATCAATGAGCGCATCCGGGAGGAGGTGAAGAACGGCCGCCCGGCGCTCTCCGCGCTGGAGGCGGGCTTCACCAAGGCCTCCGGCACCATCATGGATTCCAACCTGACCAACCTGATCGCCATGGGCTGCCTCTATGCCTTCGGCAGTGGGCCGGTGAAGGGCTTCGCCGTCACGGTCGCGATCGGCACCGTGGTGCAGATGTGGACGGCGACGACGCTGGTGCGCCTCATGGTCTCCTGGTGGTACCGGGCGAAGCGGCCGAACGAGCTGCCGGTGATGGGCCGCGGCCGCGGCCTGCTGGGCTGGCTGGGGCGGCCGATGTTCCGGCTGGTGCCGGATGTGACGAAGATCCCCTTCATGAGGGGCGCGCGGATGGGGTTGATGGTGTCCGCGCTGCTCTCCACCGCCTCCCTGATCGGCGCCTTCTACCCGGGGCTGGAGAAGGGCATCGACTTCAAGGGCGGCATCGTGATGGAGGTGCGGACGCCGGAGGCTGCCGACCTGGCGCAGATCCGCAGCGCCGTGTCCGGCCTGAACCTCGGCGATGTCGGCGTGCAGGAATTCGGCAGCGCCGATACGGTGCTGGTGAAGCTGCCGGTGCAGGGCGATGAGGCCGGCACCCAGCGGGCGGTGAATGCGGTGCGCGGAACCCTGGAGCAGGTGGCGCCCGGCACGAGGCTGCTGCGGGTGGAGGCGGTGGGCAACCGCGTTTCCGACGAGCTCTTCATGGGCGGCATGATCGCGCTGGGCATCAGCCTGCTGGCGATGCTGGTCTATATCTGGTTCCGCTTCGAGTGGCAGTTCGCCATTGCGGCGATCATCACCCTGGTGCTGGACACCACCAAGACGGTCGGCTTCATGGTGCTGTTCGGGGTGGAGTTCAACCTGACGACGGTCGCCGCCATCCTGACGGTCGTCGGCTTCTCGGCCAACGACAAGGTGGTGGTGTTCGACCGGATGCGGGAGAATCTGCGGAAGTACAAGCAGATGCCGCTGCGGCAGCTCGTCGATCAGTCGATCAACGAGACGCTCAACCGCTCGCTGGGCACGTCGATGACCTTGCTGCTCTCGGCGCTGCCGCTGGCGATCTTCGGTGGCGACACGCTGGCGGGGTTTGCCTGGGTGATGCTGTTCGGCATTGTCGTCAGCGCCTCCTCCTCCGTCTTCATCGCCGCGCCCATCGTGCTGTACAGCGGCGAGGGGCGGCTGCGGCGGGGCGAGGTGGGGCAGGCCGCCGGCGGCAAGGTCGGGGCGCCGGCGGGGGTTTGAGATTTCCCCATGACGTTGCTGCGCAACGCCATGGGGCCCCGGAGTCGCCATGTCTGCCGGGCCTCGCACAGCCTGCCGCGGCAAAGCCGCGGCAGGCACCGGACGGTCCGGTTGCGCCTTCCGTCTGCTGTTGAGCGAAGGCGCTCTCATGCGCCTTCGACACCGTCGAAGGCGACCATTCGCGAAAGCCATGGTGTCGATTTCAAGTCAAGGAGGCGCCGGAGGCGCGCCTCCGGCGCGAGGTCGAGCGCGCAGATGGCGCGTCCGGACGGAACGTCCTAGGGCTGTGGTAGTGCGGCGTCCTGAAAATCGAAGGCAGGCGTCCCCACCCTTGCGCCGCGCCGCCGTTTCGCGTTCCATCCGCGCCGGGAAGGCCGCCGGCACCGGGCAACGGATGTGGAGACGTCGATGGGATTCAGGACCATCGCGGCCGGTATCTGCGCGCTCGCGCTTGCCCTCGCCGCCCCCGCCAGAGCCCAGGGGACAGCGCCTGACCGGGCCCTGCTCCAGCTCGACTGGATCCCCACCGGCGAGCACGCCGCCTATTTCGCCGGCGCCGCCCGCGGCTTCTGGCGGGACCAGGGGATCGAGCTCTCCCTCACCCGCGGCTACGGCTCCGGCGACACCGTGAACAAGATCGTCGCCGGCGCCGCGCAATTCGGCGTCGCTGATCTCGGCGCGGTGCTGGCGGCGCGGGCGCGGCAGAACGTGCCGGTGCGGGCCATCTCCGCCATCTACACCCATTCGCCGCATTCGCTCTTCGTGCTGCGCTCCTCCGGCATCACCAGCTTCCAGGGGCTGGAGGGCAAGCGCATCGCGGTGACGCCGGGCAACAGCCACCGCCTCTACTTCCCGGAAGTCGCCCGCCGCGCCGGCACCAACCCGGACCGCATCACCTGGGTGAACACCGATGCCTCCGCCATGGCGGCGATGCTCATCACCCGGCGCGTCGATGCCGCGCCCTTCTACTCCATCCACCACTACTACACGAACAAGGCGGCGCGGGCGGCGGGGGAGGAGATCGTCGTCCTGCCCTTCGTCGAGACCGGCTTCGCGATCTACGCCGCCGCCATCGTGGCGACGGACGAGATGATCCAGCGCAACCCGGACCTGACGCGCCGCTTCCTGCGCGGCTTGCAGAAGAGCCTGGAATGGGCGCGGGACAACCAGGCGGAGGCCTGCAGGCTGCATGTCGCCCGCAACCCGGAAGTGGCGCAGGATGATTGCGAGGGCTCGCTCCGCGCCGTGGTGAGCTTCGTCTTCACCGACCATGCGCGGGAGACCGGCCTCGGCCGCTTCGGCGCGGAACGCCTGGCGACGACCTGGCGGGTGGTGGCGGAAAGCCTGCAGCTCGACCCGAAATGGGATCCGACCCAGGCCATCGATACCAGCCTGCTGCCATGATCCGGCTGGACCGCGTCAGCAAGCGCTTCGGCGAGATGGAGGCGCTGCGCGACGTCACGCTGACGGTCGCGCCGGGGGAATTCGTCGCCATCGTCGGCGCCTCGGGCTGCGGGAAGTCGACGCTGCTGCGGCTGGTGGCGGGGCTGCTGCCGGCGACGGCCGGGCATGTGGTGCTGGACGGCCGCCCGGTGACGGAACCGCGCGCGGACACCGCCATGGTGTTCCAGGCGGCGACGCTGCTGCCCTGGGCGGATGTGCTGCGCAACGTCACCTTCCCGCTGCGGCTGATGCGGCGCGCAGGGCGCGAGACGGAAGCCCGCGCCCGGGCGCTGCTGGCCACCGCCGGGCTGGCGGGCTTCGAGCATCGGCGGCCACGCGAGCTTTCCGGCGGCATGCAGCAGCGCGTCGCGATCTGCCGCGCCCTGCTGCAGGAGCCGCGGGTGCTGCTGATGGACGAGCCCTTCGGCGCGCTGGACGCGCTGACGCGGGAGGAGATGAGCCTGGAATTGCTCCGCATCTGGCAGGGGCGGGAAATGGCGGTGCTGTTCGTGACCCATTCCATCCCGGAGGCGGTGCTGCTGGCGGACCGGGTGGTGGTGATGTCGCCGCGGCCCGGGCGGGTGGCGGAGATCATCCCGGTGAAGCTGCCGCGGCCACGCAGCTTCGACCAGGAAGGCAGCGCGGAATTCCAGGCGGCGGCGCAACGCATCCGCGGGCTGATCTATGGGGAGCGGGTGCGTGCGGCATGAACCGGACCATTCCCTCCCCCGCTGGCGGGGGAGGGCCAGGGTGGGGGTGGAGGGGACGGGTGTGGGGGTGGGTCGGCACACGGCCCGGGCCTGCCGCGGCCCCCCCCCCCCCCCCCCCCCCCCCGGGGGGGGGGGGGGGGCGGCGGGGGGGGGGGGGGGGCGCGGGGGGGGGGGGGCTTCGCGGCCGTCATCGCGCTGTTCCTGGCCTGGGAGGGCGCCTGCCGTGGCTTCGGCATCCGCCCCTTCCTGCTGCCCATGCCCAGCCTGATCCTCGCCGAGACCCTGGCCGCCTGGCCCACCGTGCTGGGCCATACGCTGGCCACGCTCGGCACCGTGCTGTGGGGCTTCGCCGCCTCGGTCGTCATCTCCCTGCCGCTGGCGATGCTGATCGCCGCCTCCCCCGCCATCTCGGCGGCGCTCACCCCGCTGCTGGTGGTGACGCAATCCATCCCGAAGGTGGCGCTGGCCCCCATCCTCATCGTCGCCCTCGGCGCCAATGAGCTGCCGCGGATCATCGTCACCTTCCTCGTCGCCTTCTTTCCGCTGGTGGTCGGCACCGTCTCCGGCCTGCTGGCGACGCCGCCGGAGCTGATCGAGCTGGGCCGCGCCTGCCGCGCCGGGCGTATCCAAGAACTCACCCGCATCCGCCTACCCTTCGCCATCCCCTTCGTCTTCGCCGGGCTGAAGGTGGCGGCGGCGCTGGCCGTGGTGGGCGCGGTGGTGGCGGAATTCGTCGGGGCGGATGCGGGGCTCGGCTATCTTATCCAGACCTCCATGGCCTTCTTCCGCACGCCGCTCGCCTTCGGCGCGGTGGTGATCCTGGCGCTGATGGGCATCCTGCTGTTCCAGGCGGTGGCGATCGCGGAACGCCTGCTCTTCCCCTGGTCCAGCGGCGTGGACACGCCCAACCCCGGTATCTGAAGGCGGGAGGCGTTCGCCCGGTGCCCACGCCTCACGCTCTGGTCTTTGGTTTCATCGCGTGAGTCATGCTTCCGGTGCTTCCGCCGCAAGCGACCACCCTCAGGGAGACGACAACATGGCAAAAGCCGCCAAGGGCTTCACCCGCATCCGCGGTGGCCTGATCGCCGAAACCGCCGCCCGCCGCGGCACGCCGGCCGACATCCTCATCGAGGATGGCATCATCCGCGCCGTCGGCCCCAGCCTGGAGGCGCCGGAGGGCACGACGGAAGTGGATGCGACGGGGATGCTGCTGCATCCCGGCCTCATCAACGCCCATACCCATGGCCATACCGGCCTCGGCAAGGGGCAGCTCGACAAGGTGACGCTGGAATTGCTGCTGGCCTCCGCGCCCTGGATCGGCGGCAGCCGCACCACCGAGGACAAGAAGCTCTCCACCCTGATCTGCGCGGCGGAGATGATCTCGAAGGGCTGCACCGCGGCCTATGACCTTTACTACGAATTCCCCCTGCCGACCCAGGATGGCTTCGCCGCCGCGGCGGAGGCCTATGCCGAGGCGGGGATGCGCGCCGTCATCGCGCCGATGGTTGCCGACCGCAGCTTCTACGAGGCCATCCCCGGCCTCTACGACGCGCTGCCGGACGCGTTGCAGACCCAGGTGGACAAGCTGAAGCTGCTGCCCTGGCAGCAGACGCTCGCGGCCATCGAGGGCATCCTGAAGAATTGGGCCTGGGCCGGGGAGGACATCCTGCCCGCCATCGCCCCCACCATCCCGCTGCATTGCGCCGATGCATTCATGTGCGGCTGCGCCCGGCTGGCGAAGGAGCACGGCATCGGCCTGCATTCCCATGTGGGGGAGAGCAAGGTGCAGGCGGTGGTCGGCCGCAAGAAATACGGCAAGACGCTGATCGCCCATATGGATGGGCTCGGCCTGCTGGGGCCGAATTTCACCGCCGCCCATGCCGTCTGGCTGGATGACGACGACTTCCGGCGCATGGCGGATCACGGCGCCTCCATGGCGCACAACCCGGGCTCCAACATGCGCCTCGGCAATGGCATGTTCCGGCTGCGCCAGGCGCTGGATGCCGGCTGCAATGTGGGCATCGGCACGGATGGCGCCACCTGCGCCGACAACCAGAACATGTATGAGGCGATGCGCTACGCCTCCATGCTCTCCAAGGTACAGACGCCCGATCCGCGCTTCTGGGCGACCAGCGACGAGGTCTATCGGGCGGCGACCCTGGGCTCGGCCAAGGCGCTGGGCTTCAAGGATCTCGGCCTGCTGGCGCCGGGCTACAAGGCGGATATCGTCTTCCTCGACCTCGGGACCATCAACTGGATCCCGCATCACTGGTCCACCAACCAGATCGTCCATACCGAGGACGGCAACGGCGTGCGCCATGTGATGACGGGCGGCAATTTCGTCTTCAAGGACGGCAAGCACACCATGATCGACCTGGCGAAATTAGCGCGGGAAGCGGAAGCGGCGCGGGCGCGGCTGGAGGCGCTGAATGCCGAATGGCGCGACCTCTATTGGAAGCTGGAGCCGATCATCGCCAGCTTCTGCCCGGCCATCGCGGCGCAGCCCTATCACCTGAAGCGCTATCTCTGCGATGCGCCGGCCTGACGCGGGAACGTCACGAAAACACGGCTTGAGGCCGGCACGAGTTCTTTATACGTTCTCTCCGGCGCTCGCTGCGCCGGAGGAGACCTCGCCATGCCCGCCACCGCCGAAATCGCCGCGGAATTCGTGAAGCTCTGCCAGCAGGGCGAGTTCGATGCCGCCGGCGACCGCTTCTGGTCCGAGGACATCGTGAGCATCGAGCCCATGGAGGGCGAGATGGCCGTGCTGCGCGGCCGCGCCGCGGTGAAGGCCAAGGGCGAATGGTGGTACGCCAACCACACCATCCATGCGACCGAAGCGCATGGGCCTTACGTGAATGGCGACCAATTCGCGGTGCGCTTCCTCATCGACGTCACGGCGAAGGCCAGCGGCCAGCGCATGCAGATGGAGGAGATCGGCCTCTACACCGTGCAGGACGGCAAGATCGCGGAGGAACGCTTCCTCTTCCGCATGGGGTGAGTCACGCCGCGGGTACCGGCAGGCGCGGCATGGGGAAGAAGCCCGGCAGCGCTTCCACCCGGGCCAGCCAGGCGCGCAGCGCAGGGTAGGAGTCCAGGGAAATGCCGCCCTCCGGCGCATGCGCCAGGTAGGAATAGCAGGCGAGGTCGGCGATGGTCGGGTGCGCGGCGGCGAGGAATTCCCGCCCCGCCAGATGCTGCTCCAGGAAGGCGAGGAGCTTGTCCGCCACCCGCCTTGCCTCCGCCGGCACGCCCGGCATCTGCCATTGCGCCACGGCGCGGGCGGTGGCGGGGCCGAAGGCCAGCTCCCCCGCCGCGAGGGAGAGGCAGCGCTGCACCGCGGCGGCGCCCTCCGGCGTCTCCGGCAGCCAGAGGCCGCCGGCATCGAAGCACTTGGCCAGATAGACCAGGATGGCGTTGGAATCCGCCAGGACCAGGCCCTCGATCTCCAGCACCGGGATCTGGCCGAGCGGGTTCAGCGCGCGGAACGCCGGCGAGTGCCGCACGGGGCCCGGCGCCTCGACGAAGCGATACGGCAGCCCGAGCATCCGCAGCAGCAGGGCGACGCGATGCGCATGGCCGGAATAGGGGGTGCCATGCAGGGTGATGCTCGGGGCGGTCATCCTCGTCTCTCCTCCAGGCAGGGCTCGCCGGCGCGATGCGCGGGCGATTCCGGGCGTTCTCCGGTGCATCCTCCGGGTCGTCCGGTGCCGGACCTGCGGAAGGCTGTACGGGCCGGGTGCCGCGCCCGATAGCGCGGCAGGGTGGAAGAGAGTCTTCCCCGGCGCGCAAGGCCGCCCGGTGGCACGGCATTGGCTAGAGCATTTTCAAGTCCGGCGAAATCGCCGGACGATTCGAGAAATACCACCAAACCATGGGCTGGACCGGGTTCGCCGAGCGCAGGCAAGGTGAAGCCGCTCCGGGCCCGCGACCTCAGTCCGGGACCTTCAGATGTTGCCGTCACGCCGTAGCCTGCTCCTCGCCTCCCCTGCCCTTCTGCTGGGCCGCTTTGCCCAGGCCCAGGGCAATTGGCCGGAACGCCCCATCCGCTGGATCGTGAATTTCCCGCCGGGCGGCGCGGCGGACACGCTCTCCCGCGCCCTCGGCGAGAGCATCGGCACCAGGCTCGGCCAGCCCATCGTCATCGAGAACCGGCCGGGCGCCGGCGGGCTGGTGGGCGCCGATCTGGTGGCGAAGGCGCGCGGCGATGCGCATACGGTCATCATGTCCAACGCCGCCTCGCATGGCATCGGGCCGGTGCTCTACCCGAACATGCCCTATGACCCGATGGCGGATTTCACCCATGTCGCGCTGGTCGGCACCTTCGCCAGCGTGCTGGTGGTGAACCCCGGCGTGCCGGCGGCGACCCTTCAGGAATTCCTGGCGCTGGCGAAGGGGCGGCCGGGCGGCCTCGCCTATGGCACGGGCGGCAATGGCACGATGAACCACCTGATCGGCCAGGTGCTGGCGCGGGCCGCGGGGGTGGAGCTGACGCATGTGCCCTATCGCGGCTCCGCCGCCGCGCTGACGGATGCGATGGGCGGGCAGATTCCCGCGGTGATGGAAAGCCTGCCCATCGCCCTGCCGCATCTGCGCGCCGGGCGGCTGAAGGCGCTGGGCACCAGCGAGGCGGCGCGGGACGCGGCGCTGCCGGAGGTGCCGAGCTTCACCGAGGCCGGGCTGCCGACGGTGCAGAGCACGAATTGGTTCGGCTTCTCCACCGCCGCCGGCGTGCCGGCGCCGATCGTCGCGCGGTGGGAGGTGGTGATCGGCGAGGCGCTGCAGGACCCGAAGCTGCAGGAGCGCTTCGCCAATATCGGCGTGGTGCCGGGGAGGATGGGGCCGGCGGCCTACACGGCGATGATCCAGGGGGAGCTGACGCGCTGGCGTGGGGTGATCCAGAGCGCAGGGATCAAGCCGGACTGATTCATTCCCCACGAAGCCGCTGCGCGGCTCCGCGGGGGCCTCGGATGGGCTGTCCTCTCCAGGCCGCGCACAGCCCGTAAAGCCGTGGCAGGGCAGCAGGCAGCGCGGTCGAAGCTGGGCGCCCAAGGGGCGGATATGCGGCTGCCTTGCCTCGCCTGCGAAGGCGCGACATGGCGCTTTCGACAGCGTCGAAGGCGGCCCTTGCCCCGGGCCACGGTGCGGCAAGCGAGTCAAGGCCGGGCCGAAGGCGCACCGCGCTTGGCGCCGGAGGCGTGCATTCGCACGACGCGCGGCTACGGCCCTGCCTCGCTTGCGGCACCGTGGCGTCCGCGAGAGCTGCGCCCGGCCGCGCCTTCCGCGCGACATCGAGCGCGCAGGACGCGCCGGGCCGGAATGGCCAAAAGGGGGCCGGCCCCCCGACGCCATCGCCGGCCGGCGCCGCCAATGACTCACCCCCGCGAGGCCAGCGCCACGCCCCCAAGCGTCAGCACCAGCGCCACCGCATGCCGCACGCCCAGCGGCTCCCCCAGTATCAGCCCGCTGCCCAGCACCCCGACCACCGGCACCAGCAGCGCCCCGAGCGCCGCATTCCCCGCCGGCAGCAGCCGAATGGCGCGGAACCAGGCCAGATAGGCCAGCACCTGCCCGGCCAGCGACCCATAGGCCAGGCACAGCCACCCCCGCGCCGTCACGCCGCTCAGCGACAGCCGCTCGAACCCCAGGCTGATCGCCAACACCGGCGCCATGCCGATGATGAGCTGCCAGGCCACCAGCGGCACCGGTGCCATCGCCACCGGATAGCGCTTGGTGAACACCACGCCGCCGGCGAACAGCAGCGCCGTGCCGAGGATGGCGGCCACCCCGGGCAGCTTGTCCAGCAGCGCCTCCGGCGGCCCCACCGCCAATTGCCCCGCCATCAGCAGCGTCACCCCCGCCAGCCCCATCCCGAGCCCGGCGAAGCGCTGCCAGCCGGGCCGCTCCCCCAGGAAGGGCCAGGCCAGCATCGTCGCCCAGACCGGCATGGTGTAGGCGATGATCGCCGCCTCCGAGGCATCCAGCCAGAAGATGGCGATGGGCGCCAGGGCCCCCCAGCTCGTCACGTTCAGCAGGGCGGAGATGCTCAGCCGCCCCCATTGCCCCGGCCGCGGCAGCAGCGCCTGGCCCTGCGCCAATGCCACGCACCCCAGCACCACCACCGAACAGGCAGCGCAGAGGACGCGGAAGGCGAAGGCCGGCCAGTCCAGCATCAGCAGCTTCATGATCGGCCAATTGCCGCCCCAGGCCAGGGCGGATGCCAGCACCAGGGCATAGCCCTGCATAGGCGGGGGAATCACGCCAGCAGCGCACCGATCCGGGCCAGGGTTTCCGCCGGCAGCGGTCCCTTCTCCGCCGCCGCGATCGCCACCTCCAATTGCTCGACGGAAGCGGTGCCGATCAGCGCCGTGCCGATCTCCGGCCAGGACAGGGCGTAGCGGATGGCCAGCTCGGCGAGGCTCGCCGCATGCCCCTCGGCGACCAGCGGCAGCAGCCGCCGCGCCTCCGCCACGTCAGCCGCGTAGTCGGGGCCGGAGGCGATGGGCGCCACCTGCGGCATCGCCACCGGGTGCCGCGCCGCCTCGCCGGAGAGCGCGCCACCGGCCAGGATGCGAATGGCGATCAGCCCCACCCCCTGCGCCGCCGCCTTACGGCCAAGCCCGGCGAAATCCTGCCCTGGCAGCCGGGCCGGCTTCGGCGCCAGCCAGCTTGGGTTCAGCGCGTTGAAGGGGATCTGCGCCGTGTCGATCACGCCCTTCTCCAGCAGCTCCCCCAGCACCTGGGTGTCGCCCAGGGCAGTGATGCCGAGGAAGCGGCATTTCCCCTGGTCCCGCAGCCGCTGCATGGCCGGCACCGCTTCCCCCAGCACCTGCGCCAGGGTGTAGCCGCCGGGGGAGCCGCCACGGGGCACGATGGGGTCGTGCAATTGGAACAGATCGACATGGTCGCGCCCCAGCCGCGTGAGGCTCGCCTCCAGCGAGGCGGCGATGGCGCCGGGAATATCGCCCCGCAGCGCCGCCGGCAGCCTTACCTTGGTGCCCAGCACCGGCTGCTCCGCCCTGCCCTTCAGCAGCCGGCCGAGGCTCCGCTCGCTTTCCCCATCGCCATAGAGGGCGGCGGTGTCCACATAGGTGATGCCGGCAGCGAGGGCACGGTCCAGCGAGGCCTGCTGCTCCGCCTGGCTGCCGCGCACCATCAGCCCGCCCACCGCCCCCGCGCCATAGCCGAGGGCGGAAACCGTCAGACCCGTCCGTCCGAGACTGCGTTGCTGCATGTGCCTGTTCCCTCGCCTGCCGCTTCGGCCTATCGCTGCACCTGGGATGCCGCCGCCCGTGCCGGGCACGGAGGCCGCCGCCCTCGCCTGCCCCTTTGGCCTGCCGCCATCTGGACGCGTGTTCCTGGCGCCAGGCAAGCCCGCCCGCGCCGAATTCGCCCTGCCACCCGCCGGAAGCCCATGATCCGCCTGACCGAGCTGCGCCTGCCCCTGGACCACCCGCCCGAGGCGCTGCGCGCCGCCGTGCTGGCGCGGCTCGGCGTGGCGGATGCGGCGCTGCGCAGCCTGCAGGTGTTCCGCCGCGGCTATGATGCGCGCAACCCGCGCGCCATCATGCTGGTCTATACGCTGGACCTGGATGTGGCGGAGGAGGCCGCGCTGCTGGCGCGCCATGCGGATGATCCGCGCCTCGGCCCCGCGCCGGAGACGCAATACCGCTTCGTCGCCCGTGCGCCGGAGGGGCGCCCGCGCCCCATCGTCATCGGCGCCGGCCCCTGCGGGCTGCTGGCGGCGCTGGTGCTGGCGCAGATGGGCTTCCGCCCGATCATCCTGGAACGCGGCCAGGCGGTGCGGCAGCGGACCAAGGACACCTGGGCGCTGTGGCGCCGCGGCGTGCTGACCGAGGAGAGCAACGTGCAATTCGGCGAGGGTGGCGCCGGCACCTTCTCCGACGGCAAGCTCTATTCCGGCATCAAGGATCCGCGCTTCTACGGCCGCAAGGTGCTGACGGAATTCGTCAAGGCCGGCGCACCCGAAGAGATTCTCTACCTCTCCAAGCCGCATATCGGCACCTTCCGCCTGGTCACCATGGTGGAGAGCATCCGCGCCGAGATCGAATCCCTCGGCGGCGAATACCGCTTCGGCACGCGCGTCGAGGACCTGCTGATCGAGACCGATGGGGACGGCACGCGCCATCTCCGCGGCGTGGTGCTGGCGGGCGGCGAGACCCTGGCGGCCGACCAGGTGGTGCTCGCCATCGGCCACAGCGCGCGGGACAGCTTCGCCATGCTGCGCGACCGCGGCGTGTACCTGGAAGCCAAGCCCTTCTCCCTCGGCATCCGCATCGAGCATCCGCAATCCCTGATCGACCGCGCCCGCTTCGGCCCCAATGCCGGCAACAAGGCGCTGGGCGCGGCGGACTACAAGCTGGTGCATCACGGCCGCAACGGCCGCAGCGTCTACAGCTTCTGCATGTGCCCGGGCGGCCGCGTGGTCGCCGCCACCAGCGAGGCCGGGCGCGTGGTGACCAACGGCATGAGCCAGTACAGCCGCGCCGAATTCAACGCCAATGCCGGCATGGTCGTCGGCATCTCGCCCGCGGACTATCCGGGCGACGTGCTCGCCGGCGTCGAATTCCAGCGCCGCTGGGAAAGCCTGGCCTTCGAGGCCGGGGGCGGCGGCTATTGCGCGCCGGTGCAGCTCGTCGGCGATTTCCTCGCCGGCCGCGCCAGCACCGGCCTCGGCGAGATCGAGCCCAGCTACAAGCCCGGCGTCACCCCCACCGACCTGGCGCGCTGCCTGCCGGATTTCGCCGTGGCGGCGATGCGGGAGGCGCTGCCGGAATTCGCCCGGCAGATCCCCGGCTTCGCCCGCGAGGATGCGGTGATGACCGGCGTCGAGACCCGCACCAGCAGCCCCATCCGCATCCGCCGCGGCTTCGACTTCCAGAGCCTCAACACACGCGGCCTCTATCCGGCGGGGGAGGGCGCGGGCTATGCGGGGGGCATCCTCTCCGCCGGGGTGGATGGCATCCGGGTGGCGGAGGCGCTGGCGCTGGCCGCCACCGGCCAGCCAATTCCGCGCGAAATGAGCCGGGGCGCCGAGGCGGCCCTGGCCTATGGCTGAGGAGCCCATGCCCATGCCAGTGACCGAGGCCGGCAAGCCCCCCTCCCGCACGCCGGAAGAGGCCGCCGCCCATGCCAGCGCCTGGGTGCCCGTGCTGCCCGCCATCCTGCTGACCCATTTCCCGGACCAGGGGACGCTTGATGCGCTGCGGCCGGAGGCACCGCCGCTCCCGGTGATGGCCGAGATCAACCGCGCGGTGGCGCGGGCCGCCCTCGCCTTCGGCACCAAGGTGCTGGTGCAGGTGGCGGATGCTGCCGAATTCCGCGCCTGGCTGGAAAGCCCGGCGGAATCGCCGCGCAACCCGCTGGCCTGGCGCCGCCGCGCGCCACGGCTGATGGGCGACGCGGCCCTCGCCACGCTCGGCCTCGATCCGCGCCGGGTGGAGCGGCCGAAGCCGCGCCGCAGCCTGGGCAGCCCGGCGGAGCGGCTGGTGCAGGCCGCCTTCGCCCCGGACCCGCCGGCCTTCGAGGCGCTGGCCGAGGAGCTGCTGCAGGCCGGCCGCCAGGGCGTGCTGGACCAGGCGGTGCGCCGCGCCGCGGACCGCTATGAGGATGATTCCGTCGAGCATCTGGAAGACCTGCTCTACCTGACGGCGGAGGCGAAGGCGGTGCCGCCGACCGGGCGCGCGGTCCTCGTCGCCCTGCCCATGGTGCTGCCGGAGGACCGGCCGGCGCCGGAGGCGGCCTTCATCGCCGAAAGCTTCCTGGCCTCCGGCGCGGCCGGGGAGTTTGCCGAATTGCGGCTGCTGCCGGCATGGCGCACGCCGGGCCCGCTGCTCGATCTGGCGCCGGTGGCAATGCGCCGGGCGCTGGAGGACATGCTGGCGGGCCGTGAGCCGAGCGCCCTGCCCCCGGCCACCGAGGCAGAGCTGGCGGAGGAGGGCATCGGCCTGCTGCTCGGCCTGAATCTCTCCTGGGACATCCCGGAATGGGCGGAGATCGACCGCAGCCCGGCGCCGGACCCGACGGCGCCGGCGGATCTCGCGGCCCTGGACCCGCAGACGGCGGCGCATGCGGCGGTGGAAGATGCCGCGGAGGATGCCTTCGACTCCTGGGCCGAGGAGATCGCCGACCGCTTCCGGGACTGCGTTCCGCTGCATCTGGTCGGCGCCTCGCAATTGGAGGCGGAGCTGGAGGATTATTTCGGCGAGGCTACGCTGGCGGACATCCCCGAGACCCTCGTCGAGCTCGGCGATTTCGTCCTGATGGCGGAGCAGGAGGCGGGCGGCGTGCCGATCGTCGGCCATATTGCCGGGCGGGACGGGGTGCGCCTCTCCCTGGCGCTCTACACCAAGGAGGGCCGGTTCCTGGACAGCCGCGACTTCGACCTGGCGGCGCTGCCGCCGGAGGCGCTCGACCAGCTCGGCGAGCTGGTCGAGCTGGTGGAGACGCCGCCGGGGCGGTGAGGGGCGCTACATCTCCACCCCGTAATCGGCGAGTTCCGGCCGCATCGCCTCGATGACGAAATCGACGAAGGCGGCGGGCGCGTCGAGGTAGAATTCCCGGTCGGAATAGGCGCCGACCTCGGCTTCCAGCCCATGCGCCTTGCACCAGGCGGCCAGCGCCTCCAGCGCTTCCTTCGGCGTCTCGCTGAGGAAGGCGACCTGGGAGCGGAGCTTGTCCGCATCCCGATTCGCGGTGGGGCTGCGGCTGAATTGCAGGTCCACATTGGCGCCGGGCTGGCGCAGCCACACCGCGCGCTCCGTCCGCCGCAGCAGCACGAAGCCGAGCTGGCTGCGCAGCAGCTCCACCACCGTCTCGAAATGCGCCGGCGCCAGGCGGTTGGCGCAATGGTTGAGCTGCATGCGGTGTCTCCAGGGGTGAGGCTCCGGCGCGAGGCCGGGTGAAGGCCAGCGCGTGATCGCCGGAGGGCGGACCGCCCGGCGGCGTGAATCGCGCGCCCGGACAACAAGCTGGACCATGATCCGCACTTCTGTCTGTGCAGATCATGGTCTAGCTTCCGCCGAAACGGAGGAAGCACAATATGCAACGTCGTGCCCTGCTGGCGGCTGCCGGCCTGCTGCCCAGCCTCGCACAAACCCAGACTCAGGCCCAGGCCCAGGCCGGGGAATGGCCCAACCGCCCGGTCCGCATCGTCGTCCCCTTCCCGCCGGGCGGGCCGAACGACATCATCGCCCGGCTCTACGCCCAGGCGCTGACGCCCATCCTCAGCCAGCAGGTGGTGGTGGAGAACCGGGCCGGCGGCTCCGGGGTGGTCGGCACGGATTCGGCGCTGAAATCCGCGCCGGATGGCTACACGGTGGCGATCTGCGATGGCGGCTCGCTGGTCATCGTGCCGCACACCCAATCCACCATGCCCTACAAGGTGCCGGAGGAGGTGGGGCTGGTCACGGTGGTGGCCAAGGTGCCGGAAGCGCTGGTGGCGCATCCGAGCCTCCGGGTGAAGACGCTGCCGGAGCTGCTGGAGCTGGCGAAGCGCCAGCCGGGCAAGCTGAACATCGGCACGGCGGGGGCGGCCGGCATCTCCCACCTCGCCGCCGTGCTGTTCAAGGCGCTGACGGGGGCGGAGGTGGAGGTGGTGCCCTACCGCGGGGCGGCGCCGGCCATCACGGATCTCGTCGCCGGCCAGGTGCAGCTGCTGTTCGCGGATCTGCCGCCGCTGCTGCCGCATCTCCAGGCCAAGGCGATCGTCCCGCTGGCGCTGGCGGCGCGGGAGCGCAGCCCGTCGCTCCCCGACCTGGCGACCACGGGGGAATATGGCTACCCGAAGCTGCTGGCGGAGAATTGGTATTGCATGGTCGCGCCGCCTGCGCTGCCGGCGGCGATCCTGGAAAAGCTCTCCGCCGCCATGCGCCGGGCAAGCGAGAACGCGCAGTTGCGGGAGGCGCTGGCGGTGCAGGGCGCCGAGGCGGTGTGGACCAGCCGGCAGCAATTCGCGGCGCAGGTGCAGGAGGAAAGTATCGTCTGGCGGGATATCGCCAAGGCGGCGGGGGTGCGGGCGGATTGAGGGGGACGCTGTCCCCCTCAAACTCCCCCTGCCAAAGGCCGAAGGGCCTTTGGAAACCTTGAGTTTGGCGCCTCGACCGACGGGTCCAAATTCCAGGGTTCAAAGGGCCTTTCGGCCCTTTGCAGGTGGGGTTGGACGCACTGCGTCCGACGAGGAGGGCAGAGCCCTCCCTCAACTATCCCAGTGGGGCGCAAATCCCGGATTCACCATCCGCCGATTCTTCGGCAACGCCGCCAGCGCCGCCCTGTCCTCCGCATCCAGCACCAGCTCGACGGATTTCAGATTCTCCGCCTGCCGCGCCGGCGACGCGGCTTTCGGGATGGCGGCGACATTCTCCATCCCCAGCAGCCAAGCCAGCGCCACCTGCCCCGGCGTCGCGCCATGCTTCGCCGCGATGCGGGTGACGGTCGCATCCTCCAGCACCGCGCCCTTGGCGACCGGGGTGTAGCTGGTCAGCACCAGATCCTGCGCCTGGCAGTAGGCGAGCAGCTTCTGCTGGCCGAGGAAGACGTGATGCTCCACCTGCAGGCAGGCGATGGGGGCGATCTTCGCCTCCACCGCCCGCTTGAGCAGGGCCAGCGGGAAATTCGCCACCCCCACCGCCTTGGCCAGCCCTTCCTCCACAATCCTCGCCTGCGCCTCCAGCACGGAGTCGAGCTGAAGCTGCGGGCTCGGCCAGTGGACCAGCAGCAGATCGACATAGGGCGTCGCCAGCCGCGCCAGGCAGGCCTCGAAGGCGGCGCGGAAGCTGGGGCCGTCGGGCTTGTCCCACCACACCTTGGTGGTCAGGTAGAGCGCCTCCCGCGTCACGCCGCTGCCCTTGAGGCCGGCGCCCACCGCGGCTTCGTTGCCGTACATCTCGGCCGTGTCGATATGGCGGTAGCCGAGGCCGATGGCGCTCTCGACCGCCGCCTGGCACTCCGCCCCCTTCATCGGCCAGGTGCCGAAGCCAAGGCGCGGCATCGCCGTCCGCGCGCTGCGGAAGACCGGGACGGGCATGGCGGTCAGACCGGCTTCACCTTGGTCGCCGCCTCCGCCAGCGCCTTGTCCAGCACCTCGATCAGCGTGTCGCACTCGCTACGGGTGATGACCAGCGGCGGGGAGAGGACGATGGTGTTGGAATGCCGCGCGCCGCCGCCGGAGCGGCCGACGACGACGTTGTTCGCCTTGCAGAAATCCACCACGCCCTGCATCAGCGGGCCTTCGAGCTGCACCTTGCTCTCGCGGTCCTTCACCAGCTCGATGCCGATGAGCAGGCCCTTGCCGCGGATGTCGCCGGTGATGCCGTGGCGGAACAGCCGGTCCTTCAGCCCGTCCATGAGGTAGGCGCCCATGGAGGCGGCTCGCTCCGGTAGCTTCTCCTCCAGCATGATCTCGATGTTGCGCACCGCGACGGCGGCGGCCGCCGGATGGCCGCCATAGGTGTTCACCTGCATCACCTGGCGGGCATCGGCGACCTCGCCGAGAAAGCTCTCGAACACCTTGTTCTTCACCACCGTCGCCGCGATGGGCAGGTAGGCGGAGACGATGCCCTTGGCGACTGCCATGATGTCCGGGCTGATGCCCCAATGCTGGTGGCCGAACATCTTGCCGGTGCGGCCGAAGCCGTTGATCACCTCATCGACATGCAGCAGCACGTCGTATTTCCGGCAGATCTCCTCCACCGTCTCCAGATAGCCATCGGGCGGCACGGCGACGCCGACGCCGGACATGATCGGCTCCACGATCACCTCGGCAACGGTCTGCGGCCCCTCGCCCTGGATGGTGGTCTCGATCAGCTTGGCGCAGGCCATGCCGCATTTGCCAGCTTCCAGGCCAAGCGGGCAGCGGTAGCAGGTCGGCGCCGGGACATGGACGAACTCGCCCGCGAAGGGTTCGAATTTCGTCTTGCGGTCGCCCATGCCGCCGGCAGCCAGCGTCCCCAGCGTGGTGCCGTGATAGGCGTAGTAGCGGCTGATGGTCTTGAAGCGGAATTCGCCGGGGAATTCGTGCTTGGCGTATTGCCGGGCGATCTTGAAGCCGGCCTCGTTCGCCTCGGAGCCCGAGTTGACGAAATAGGTGTGGTAGTCGCCGCCCATCAGCCCGTTGATCTGCTCGCCGAGCTGGGCGGCGGGCAGGTTCATGGCGGTGTGCGGGTAATAGGCCATCGCCTGCATCTGCTCGGCGGCGATCTGCGCCAGCTCGGTGCGGCCATAGCCGATGTTCACGCACCAGAGGCCCGCCATGGCGTCCAGGAAGGCGGTGCCGTCGGCGTCGTAGATGGTGGAGCCCTGGGCCCCGGTCACCACCATCTGGGACTTTTCCAGCGCCTTGTGCTGCACGATGGGGTGCATCACGTTCTGCAGGTCCTGCGCCACCACACGCGCGCGGGCTTCGGGATCGGGCTGGTTGGTCAGGGACATGCGGGCGCCTCGGCTGGCAGGGATGAACCGAGGCAGAGGCTAGGCCGGAATGGCCAGGGCTGTCACGGCCCTGGCACCCCCCTGGCGGCGATTATCGCTTCGACAGGTCCACAATTCCGGCGAAGCCGGTTTCCGTGCCGAAGGCGAGATGGCTGCCCGAGGCGTTCCAGCCGAGCGCCGAGACCGGCCCATGCCCCGGCGCCGCCACCGGCACCACGCGGCCGGAGGCAATCTCGGCCAGCAGCACCAGCCCGTCGGCGAAGCCGGCCGCCACGATCTCATGCTGCGGGTGGCAGGCGACGGCGCTGCACAGCACGCCATCCCCGCCGGCCAGCTCGGTCGGCGCCTTGCCCATCGGGCCGCCGCCGAAGAAGGGCCAGATGACGATGCTGTCGGCGCCGCTGGTCGCCAGCCATTTGCCGCGGGCGGTGAAGGAGAGGAATTTGGTCTTCGAGGGGTAGCCGGACATGCGCATGTGCTGGCTGTCCGAAAGCCGCCAGCCATGCAGGGCGTTCTCCTGCATCGCCGTCACCACATGGGTGCCATCCGGGCTGATGACGATGGTGGTATGGCTGCCCTTCCATTCCAGCAGCCGCGCCTTGTCCTCCTTCGCCGCGACGAACCAGAGGGAGGCGCCGTTGTAGTGGCTGGCCGCCACGCGCTTGCCCTTGCCATCGAAGGCGATGCCGGCGACGGCGGAAGGCGTCGTCAGTGTCTTCAGCTTCTCCCCCTTGGCGTCGAAGAGATGGAGCTGCTTGCCGACGGCGGCGGCGCGCACGCCGCTCTCATGCGCCGCCACATGCTCCACCCATTTCATGGCGCCGAGCCGGGCGATGTCCGTGACCGCGCCGTCGGGGGCGATGCGCAGGAAGCGGCCATCATCGCCGCCCGTCAGGAAGCCGGTCTTCACATCCGGGCAGAGGGCGAGGACGGCGCCGTCATGCGCCGCCACCGCCTGCCACTCCGTGGCACCCGGCTTCGCCAGATGCACCGTGCCGTCGCCCAGGGCGAAACCGAAGGTGCCGTCCCCGCCGCAGGCCAGGCTCACCACCCAGGCACCGAGCTCACGCCCGGTGCCGCGGGTGTCGAAGAGGAAATCGGCGCCCTCAGCCTCGCTCATGCCTGGTGCCCATCGGCGGCGCCCTGCGCCGTCGACGGGGTCCCGTCCACCTGGCAGGCTTCGAAGCCGCGGCGCAGCACCGGGCGGCTCAGATCGCGGCCGATGAAGACGAGCTTGGAGCGGCGCGGATCGCCCGCCTTCACCGGGCCGATGAAATCGCCATCGGCGATCATGTGCACCGCCTGGAAGGCGAAGCGGCGGTCGTCATTGGCGTAGTAGAGGATGCCCTTGGTGCGCAGCAGGTCCTGCCCCTTCTGGGCGAGGAGCTGGCTGATCCAGGCATTGAAGCGCTCCGGGTCGATCGGGCGGGAGACCTCGAAGGAGACGCTGTTCACGTCGCTGTCGTGCTCGTGGTCGTCCTCGCCGGAGAGGAATTCCGGCTCCCGCTCCAGGATGCGCTTCAGGTCGAAGGCCTCGCGGCCGATCACCGCGTCGATCGGCACCTCGGACTTGGTGCTGCGGCGGATCTCCGCATAGGGGTTGATGGCGCGGATGCGGCGCTCGACCTCGGCGGCTTCCGCCTCCGTCACCAGGTCCATCTTGTTCAGCAGGATGATGTCGGCGAAGGCGATCTGCTCGGCGGCCTCCTTGCTGTCATCCAGCCGGGCGGGGAGGTTCTTGGCGTCCACCACGGTGACGATGGCGTCGAGGCGGGTGGCGCGCTTCACATCCTCATCGGCGAAGAAGGTCTGGGCGACCGGGGCAGGATCCGCCAGACCCGTCGTCTCGACGATGATGCCGTCGAATTTGCCGCGGCGCTTCATCAAGCCGCCGATGATGCGGATGAGATCGCCACGCACGGTGCAACAAATACAGCCGTTGTTCATTTCGAAGACTTCCTCGTCAGCATCGACGACGAGGTCGTTGTCCACGCCGAGCTCGCCGAACTCGTTGATCACCACGGCGAATTTCTTGCCGTGGTTCTCGCTGAGGATGCGGTTCAGCAGGGTGGTCTTGCCGGCCCCGAGATAGCCGGTGAGGACGGTGACGGGGATCTGGGCGGTTTCGCTCATCAGGACTGGCTCCGCGGAAAGGCGGGATTCGGTTGGGCTGGAATATGGGGCGGCCGGGCGCCGGGGGCAAAGGGGCGCCGGGAAAGGGGGCGGCGGCGGCATACGGAACGGTAAGCCTGGGGCCGGGGCAGCGGGGCGGGCAGAAGCTTCCCCTTACCGCAAGGGACGCCCCCCGGCGCCTCGCGGGAACAGGAGACAGAGCATGAGCATGCTTCGTCGCAGCGGGGCCGTCCTGGCCCTCATCCTCACTGCCGGCATCCCGGCCATGACCGGGCTGGCACGGGCCCAGACCGCCGCCGCCTCGCCGGTCGCCGCGCTCCGCGAACTGCATGTGGCTGAGCGGGACCTGGCGCATGGCCGCCGGATCGCGGCGGAAAGCTGGCTGGAACGGGCGGAGACCGCGGTGCTGAACCGTCGCTCCGAACTCCAGGGCCAGTCGGAGAGCGGGCCGCGCGTGGCGGCGCTGGACCATGTGGTGGCGACCATCGGGGAAGCCCGGATGGATGCCCGCCAGGGCCACCTGCCGCAGGCCGGCGAGAAGGCGGCGGAGGCGCGGCAGGCGCTGCGCGGAGCCTGAGGCCTTCCACCGGAGCCGGCGGCGGCTCGGCTGGGGCCTGAGGTGAGCCGCCCCTGGGGCTTCACCGGCCTGCCGCAGCGAGGCCACCCCGGGCGACGGGCAGCGCCTTTTCCCTGGGCTGCCCCTGTCTCTGGGCTGCCCCTGTCTCTGGGCTGCCCCTGTCTCTGGGCTGCCCCTGTCTCTGGGCTGCCCCTGTCTCTGGGCTGCCCCTGAATGACGGCGTCCGGCCTTGGCCGGCCCTGCGCGGTGCTCGATGGGCCGCGCGGGGCCGGGCCGCTTCATCTCGGGCCGGGCGGCAAGTGGCGGGTGGGGTCCATGGCGTCGTGGAGCACCCGCAGGACAAGGATGCGCCCCGCATCCTCGGCCCGGTAGTAGAGGACATGTCGGCCGCGCTGCCCGGCCTCCCGCATATGCAGGGAGCGAAGGCCAGGCAGCAGCGCCTCTTGCCCCCGGGTGAGCGGCCCGAAGGGGTCCTGCCGGACCGCCATTGCCGTGGCGCGCAGGGCCAGGCGATACCGGGCCGCCTGGGCCTCGCCGAAGACCTGGCGGGACCAGGCTACGGCCTCCCGCAGATCGGCCTCCGCCGGTTCGGCGAGGCGCAACCGCCAGGGCATGCCGGTCAGGCCTTGCCGAGGCCCTCGAAGAAGCGCTGGACATCCTCATCGGTCTCGAGGTCGACATACCGACCTTCGGCGATGGCCCGCTCCCCCTCGGCAATCGCCGCCTTGAAGGCCTCCAGCTTCGCGCGGAAGCGCTCCTCCCGCTCCTCCACCAGCCGCAGCCCCTCGCGCAGCACCTCGCTGGCGTTCTGGTAGCGGCCTTCGGCCACCAGCCGGTCCAGCAGGGCCGCCTGGTGGTCGGTGATCACCACGTTCCGGGTCGGCATGGCAGACCTCCTCGCCACCCCAATTGGCAGATTATGCCAATTCCCTCAAGCCGCCGCCCGGATCGCCTGGTCGATCGTCCCCATGATCCGGTCCACATGCGGCTTTTCGCAGATCAGCGGCGGGGAGAGGGCGATGATGTCGCCCGTCACCCGGATCAGCACGCCCTCGTCGAAGCAGCGGCGGAACACCTCCGTTGCCCGCGCGCCCGCGGCGCCGGGGCGGGGGGCCAGCTCGATGCCGGCGATCAGGCCGAAATCGCGGATATCCACCACGTTCGGCGCGGCCTTCAGGCTGTGTGCCGCCTCCTGCCAATAGGGCTCCAGCGCCAGGGCCCGGCCGGGCAGGTCCTCCGCCCGGTGCAGCTCCAGCGTGGCGATGGCCGCCGCCGCGGCCAGGGGGTGGCCGGAATAGGTGTAGCCGTGGAACAGCTCGATCCCCGCCGGCGCGCCCTCCACGACGGCATCGAACACACCGTTCTTCACCGCGACGGCGCCCATCGGCACCGCGGCGTTGGTCAGGCCCTTCGCCATGGTCATGATGTCCGGCGTCACGCCCAGCCGCTCGGCGCCGAAATTGGTGCCGAGGCGGCCGAAGCCGGTGATGACCTCGTCGAAGATCAGCAGGATGCCGTATTTGTCGCAGATCGCCCGCAGCCGCTCCAGATAGCCCTTCGGCGGCACCAGCACGCCGGTGGAGCCCGCCACCGGCTCCACCATCACCGCCGCGATGGTCTCGGCGCCATGCAGCGCCACCATATTCTCCAGCGCGTCGGCCAGGTGGGCGCCCTGCTCCGGCTGGCCCTTGGCGAAGAGGTTGGCCGCCAGCCCATGGGTGTGCGGCAGATGGTCCACATAGGGCAGCAGGGCGCCGAACTGCTTGCGGTTGCCGCCGATGCCGCCCACCGACATGCCGCCGAAGCCGACGCCGTGATAGCCCCGCTCCCGCCCGATCAGCCGCACCCGGCTGCTCTCGCCCCGGGCCTTGTGGTAGGCGAGGGCGATCTTCAGCGCGGTGTCGGCGCTTTCGGAGCCGCTATTGGTGAAGAAGACCTTGTCCATCCCCTCCGGCGTCATCTCGGCGATGCGCGCGGCGGCCTCGAAGGCGATGGGATGGCCGAGCTGGAAGGTGGGGGCGTAGTCCAGGATGGCGGCCTGCTTCTGGATCGCCTCCTTGATCTCCCGCCGCCCATGGCCGGCATTGCAGCACCAAAGGCCCGCCGTGCCGTCCAGGATCTCCCGCCCCTCCGGGGTGAAGTAGGACATGCCCTCCGCCCGGCCGACCATGCGGGGGTTGGCCTTGAAGTACCGGTTGTCCGAGAAGGGCATCCAATAGGCGTCGAGGTTGTTCGGGCGGGGCAGGCTGCTTTCGTTCATCCGGGCGGTCTCCAGGGCTCAGAGCCTGTCTCGAAAAGGTCCCCCACGGTTGGCGAGGGGGTTGCGTCCCGGCCGAGGGTGGGCGCCGCCGACGCCGCCCAGGCGCGAAGACCCGCCAGGACGTGCCGCAGACCCTTTCGAGGCAGGCTCCCGGGCACACAAGCCCAAGGGCGGGCCTCCCGCAAGCCTCCGCGGTTCCTCGGGCGGCCAGGGCATGGCACATAGCAGACGGGGATACGGGGATGGGACCATGGCCGAGGGCACCCTCTATATCGGCAACAAGCGCTATTCCTCCTGGAGCCTGCGCGGCTGGCTGGCGGTGCAGCTCGCCGGGCTGGATGTGGCGGAGGTGGTGATCCCGATCGCCGGGCACGGCCCCGGCTCCACCCCCGCGGTCGCCGCCGCCAGCCCCTCCGGCCTGGTCCCCTGCCTGGAGCATCGCGGGGCGAGGATCTGGGACAGCCTCGCCATCGGCGAATACTGCGCCGAGCTGGCGCCGGGCCTCTGGCCGGCGGACCGGGTGCTGCGCGCCCATTGCCGCGCCATCTCGGCCGAGATGCATTCGGGCTTCCGCGGGCTGCGCCAGGCCATGCCGATGAATCTCGGCAAGCGCTTCCCCGGCCAGGGCCGCACGCCGGAGGCGCTGGCCGATATCGCCCGGATCGAGGCGATCTGGCAGGAAGCCCGGGCCCTGTCCGGTGGCCCCTTCCTGGGCGGCGCCGCATTCGGCCTGGTGGATGCCATGTTCGCCCCGGTCGCGACCCGCTTCCTCACCTGGCAGCCGGAACTGGCGGCCGATAGCCTGGACTACGTCGCCACGCTGCGGGCACACCCCCTGATGGCGGCGTGGTATGAGGCGGCGTTGAACGAGCCCGATGCCTGGCTGATCCCGCATTACGAGAACCCGGCATGAGCCGTGCCGTCGCGCTGGACCATGTGGGCGTCGCAGCGCGGGAGCTGGGGCCGCTGACCGCGGCCTATGAGCGGCTCGGCTTCGCCCTCTCCCCGGTGGCGCAGCAGAGCGGCAGGCAGCACCCGGACGGCGAGGTGGAGCTGTTCGGCAGCGGCAATCGCTGCGCCTTCCTGCGGCATGGCTATATCGAGCTGATCGCCATCCTGGACCCCGCGCGCTTCGCCAATGGGGTGGATGGCTTCGTCGCCCGCTATGCCGGGGCGCATATCATCGCCCTCGCCATGCAGGATGAGGCCGGCAATCTGGCAAGGCTGCGGCGGGGTGGCGTGGCGATCCCGGGGGTGGCCTGGCTGGAACGGCCGGTGGAGGCGGGCGGGCCGACCGCCCGCTTCGCCCGGCTGCCTCTGCCGGATGCGCCGGAGGGGCGGCTGCAGCTCATCCGCCACCTGACGGCGGAGCTGGTCTGGGATGCGCGCTGGATGGGCCATCGCAACGGGGCGGTGGCGCTGGAGAGCATCATCCTGGCGCATGACCCTGCGGCGGAGACGGCGGCGCGGCTCTCCCGCCTGGCCGGGTTGCCGCTGGCGCCGGACCCGGCCGGCGGCTTCCTGCTGCGCCTGCCCGGCGCCGCCGGGGCGGCAGGGCCGCAGGCGCCGGTGCTGGAGACCACTCTGCGGGTGCTGGAACCGGCGGCGCTGCCACTGGTGCTGCCGGGCGTCGTCCCCCCTGCCCTGCCCTGCATCGCCGGCTTCGTGGTGCGGACCGGGGATGGCAATGCGGCGGCGCGGGCCCTGCTGGCGGCGGAGGGCATCCCGGCCGTGCCGGCGCCCGGGCTGTGGGGCGAGGGGCTGATGGTGCCGCCCGAACATGCCGGCGGGGCGGCGCTGGTCTTCGCCGCGTGACCGCGGCGGCGGGGATCGGGAAAAGCCTTCGCACCTATTACGCGCCGGGCCGGGCGGCGGCGCTGGATGCCTTCCAGGCGCGTTTCCTGGGGCCCGGGGAGCTGGGCTTCGATATCGGCGCCCATGTCGGCGACCGGACGGCGAGTTTCCGCCGCCTCGGCGCAAGGGCGGTGGCGGTGGAACCGCAGCCGCGCCTGGCCCGGCTGCTGCGGCTGCTGTTCCACCGGGATGCCGGGGTGGCGCTGGTGCCGGCGCTGGTCGGCGCCGCGCCCGGGGAGGCCGCGCTGCACCTGAACGCCGCCAACCCCACCCTGGCGACGGCGAGCCAGGCCTTCATCGCCGCGGCCGAGGGCGCCCCGGGCTGGGAGGGGCAGAGCTGGGATGCCGAGCTGCGCCTGAAGGTGACGACGCTGGACGCGCTGGCCGCCACGCATGGGGCCCCGGATTTCATCAAGCTGGATGTGGAGGGGTATGAGGCGGTGGCGCTCGCCGGGCTCAGCCACCCGCCGCGCACGCTTTCGGCCGAGTTCACCACCATCCAGCGCGGCGTGGCGCGGGAGTGCCTGGCGCGGCTGGACGCCCTGGGCTACCGCGCCTTCAATGCCTGCCTGGGCGAGAGCATGGCCTTCGCCCATCCCATGCCGATCGGCGCCGAGGCGATGGCCGCCTGGCTTGCCGCCCTGCCGGCGGTGGCCAATAGCGGCGACCTCTATGCGAGTCTGGAGCCGGCGCGGCTGCGGGCGTGACCGGCCTTCGCGCAGCCGCGCCATGCGCCGCCTGCGTCGTACTGCCTGCGTTGCGCCGATCAGCACGGCTATCCGATGTGACATGCGCCCGGCACGTCGCAGGGCTCCACCCAGGCGATGAGGCTGCCGCCGCCCCTCGCTGGCCGAAGGCGGCCAATCGCGAGAGCCATGGTGCCGGTTTCGCGGCAAGGATGCCGCCCAGCGGCACCGCGCGTCGCGCCCGAGGCGTGCTGTTCGCACGACGCGCGGCTTCGTCCTTGACTCGAAATCGGCACCATGGCCGGAGCTTGGAGGGCGCCCGGACACAACGGCGTCCCTGGCGAGGCGGTAAGGGGCTGAAGAGCGACGGCCCGCCGGACGCATGGCGGCGCGGCAGAGGCGGAGCGCCGCCATGCGGCGTCCCGGCTCGGCTGAGCCGTGGGGCCGATTATGGTGCGGGCCACCCGATCCTCGGCCGGTCCCGATCCTCAGCCGGCGTAGAGCGCCGCGATCCCCGGGCCGAAGCCGCTGATCGGCCGCGCCCGCCGCGACTTCGCGGCAGGCGCCATGCCGGCGAGCGCGGCGGCGAGGCGCACCGCCGCCACCGTGCCATCCACCAGCGGCACCTTCACCTCCGGCTGCAGCACGGCGGCCAGGCCGGCCAGCGGGCCGCCGGCGAGGATCACCGCCTCCGCCCCATCCTGCTCGACGCTGGCGCGAATGAGCGCCAGCAGGGTGGCGCGCTCCGCCACCCCGAAACCGGCCGGGTAGCCGGCTTCGGGCGGGCCCATGCGGAAGCCGGCGCAGCGGGCGCGCAAGCCGTGCTGGTCCAGGCAATCCTCGAACATCGGCTGCAGCGCCGTGGTGAAGCTGACGATGCCGAAGCGCGTGCCGAGCATGCAGGCGGCGTGGAAGGCGGCCTCCGAAATCCCGAGCACCGGCACGTCCAGCAGCTCCTTCGCCGCCTTCAGCGCCGGGTCGCCGAAGACGGCGATCACCGCCGCGTCGTACTCGCCGCGGCGGGCGGCCAGCGCTTCCAGGATGGGCGGGCCGGAAAGCAGCCAATCGGCCCGCGTCACGATCAATGGCAGGCCGTAGGGCGCGGTGGCTGGGATGATCTCCACCCCCGGCGGCGCCGCGGCGCGGGCGGCGGCGGCGATGCGCTCGGTCACCGCCTCCGTGGTGTTGCCGTTGAGGATGAGGAGGCGGGTCACAGGTCCTTCAGCACCGCCCAGAGACTGGCCTTTGCCTCGAAGCCGATGCCCGGGGCATCCGGCAGGCGGATCCGGCTGTCCTGCACCGGCGTGGCATCCGCGAAGCCGCCGAAGGGGGCGAAGACTTCCGGATAGCTCTCATTGCCGCCGAGGCCGAGGCCGACCGCGATGTTGAGCGCGAATTGGTGCCCGCCATGCGGGACGCAGCGGCGGGCCGGCCAGCCATGCTGCTCCAGCATCGAGAGGGTGCGCAGGTATTCGACCAGGCCATAGGAGAGGGCGGGGTCGAATTGCAGGATGTCGCGGTCCGGCCGCAACCCGCCATGGCGGATGAGGTTGCGCGCATCCTGCATGGAGAAGAGGTTCTCGCCCGTCGCCAGCGGGCCAGGGTAGTGCTCGGCCAGTGCCGCGTGCGTGGCGTAGTCCAGCGGGTCCAGCGGCTCCTCGTACCAGCGCAGCCGGTAGGGCTCGAGCGCCGCGCCATAGGCCAGCGCGGCATGCAGGCCGAAGCGGCCGTTGACGTCCACGCAGAGGCGGGAGCCATCGCCGCCGAGCAGCTTCAGCACGGCCTCGATGCGCGAGACGTCCTCCTTCAGCGCCTCGCGCAGCGGCGTGCCGGGGGCGCCGCCGATCTTCATCTTCACCACGCTGTAGCCGAGGTCGAGATAGCGCTGCATTTCCTCGACCAGCGCGGCATTGTCCTTGCCGGGGTAGTAGTAGCCGCCGGCGGCGTAGATCCAGGCGGTCTCGTCGGCGGCGCCGCCGCGGTAGCGGTCCGCCAGCAGCTTCCAGAGCGGCTTCCGCGCCAGCTTCGCCGCGGCGTCCCACAGCGCCATGTCCAGCACGCCGACGGCGACGCTGCGCTCGCCATGGCCGCCGGGCTTCTCGTTCTTCATCATCGCCGCCCAGGCGCCGGCGGGTTCCAGCCCGCCATCCGCATGTTCCAGCGTGGCAGGCGAGGTCTCCAGCAGGCGGGGGATGAAGCGTTCCTTCAGCAGGCCCGGCTGGGCGTAGCGGCCATTGGAGTTGAAGCCATAGCCGGTGGCCTGGCGGCCGCCGCCATCCGCCACCGTCACCGCGACGACCGAGGCGGTCATCTTGGAGAAGTCGATATAGGCGTTGGCGATGGCGGAGGCGATCGGCACCACGCCGTCGCGGACCGAGACGATGCGCATCAGCCCAGCACCTCGGCGACGGCGAGGCGGAGGCCCGGCAGGGCGGCGGGCTCCAGGGTTTCGCCCCGCGCGGCGCGACGGGTGGTGAGGTAGGCTTCGCCCTTGGGGTCGCGATACACTTCGATCAGGCCCTCGGTGAGATTGACGATCCAGACTTCCGGCACGCCGTGCCTGGCATAGAGCGGCAGCTTCACGTCGCGGTCATAGCGCAGGCTGGTATTGGCGACTTCGATCAGAAGGAGGACGTCGGCGGCGGTGGGATGCTGGCCGGTGTAGTCATCGGCCCGCGGCTTCAGCAGCAGAAGGTCGGGTTCCGGTTCACTGAATTCCGAAAGGCGAAGCGGACCCTGCACGGAGACCACGGCACGATCTCCGACGCCGCGCACCGAGAACCGGTTGAGTCGGTTCACGATGCCGCCATGCTCGCTGCCGATGGGGGCCATGTCGATGATTTCCCCCTCGATCAGCTCCACCCGCATGCCCGGCTCGAAGATGCCGGCCTCGCCCATGCGGTAGTAGTCCCGCACGTCCAGCTTGTGCCGCTTCACCCAGGGCGCCCGTTCCAAGAGACCGTCCATCGCCGCCTCCGTCGCGGACGCCATGCTAGCAGCTTGCCACCCCGCCTGTCGCCGCCCCCAGGCCGGCCAGCCCCGCGCCGGGCCGCGAGCGCCCCGCCCCGAACCGCGCCGCCCGTTGCCCTGCCGCGGCTTTGCCGCGGCAGGCTGTGCGAGGCGCCGATCGGGACGGACTCCGGGGCCCCCGTGGCGTTGCGCAGGAACGTCATGGGGAATAAGGCGTCCCCGCGGCGTTGCGCAGCGACGTCGTGGGGAGCTAAATCGCCCCCTTCGCCTTCAGCGCTGCCAGCTCCTCGGCCGAGACGCCGAATTCCCCCAGCACCTCGGCGGTGTGCTCGCCGCGCTCCGGCGTCGGGCGGCGGGGGGAGGCGACGCCCTCGATGTTCATCGGCGCCCGCACCAGCTTCACCTCGCCGAACTGCGGATGCGGCACCGCCCATTCCAGGCCGAGATGCTGCACCTGCGGGTCGGCGAAGACCTCGTCCATGGCATAGACCGGGCCGCTTGGCACGCCGGCCTTGTTCAGCTTCTCGATCCAATTGGCCGTGGTGTCGGTCTCCAGCACGGCTTGCAGCAGGGCGTTGGTCTTGGCCCGGTTCTGCGCCCGGGTCTTGTCCGTGGCGAATTCCGGCGCCTTGGCGGCCTCCTCGATGCCCAGCGTCGCGACGATGCGGGTCCACATGTCCTGCCCGCCGCCGGCCAGGTTCATGATGCCGTCCTTGGTGCGGAACAGCCCGGTCGGCACCGTGGTCGGGTGGTCGTTGCCCACCTGCTTCGGCACCTCATGCTTCATGGTCCAGCGGGTGGCCTGGAAATCCATCATCGCCACCATGGCTTCCAGCAGGCTGGTATGCACCCAGCGGCCCTTGCCGGTCTGCTCCCGCTCCAGCAGCGCCACCATGATGCCGAGCGCGGTGTAAAGGCCCGCCGTGAGATCCGCCACCGGGATGCCGACCCGCACCGGGCCCTGGCCGGGCAGGCCGGTCACGCTCATCAACCCGCCCATGCCCTGGGCGATCTGGTCGAAGCCCGGGCGGCGGGCGTAGGGGCCGGTCTGGCCGAAGCCGCTGATGGAGCCGAGGATGATGCGGGGATTGATGGCCGAGAGCGCCTCGAAATTGATCCCCAGCCGGTCCTTCACGTCCGGGCGGTAATTCTCCACCACCACATCCGCCTTGGCGACCATACGCCTGAACAGGGCGAGGCCGTCCGGGTTCTTCAGGTTCAGCGTGATGCCGCGCTTGTTGCGATGCACGTGCTGGAAATCCGGCCCGTGCCGGTCCCCGCCCATGCCGCTGCCGACCTCGACCTCCGCCGGCGCCTCGATCTTGATGACATTGGCGCCCCAATCGGCGAGCTGGCGCACGCAGGTGGGGCCGGACCGGACCCGGGTGAGATCGAGGACGGTGAAGCGCGAGAGCGGCAGCATGGTTGGAACCCCTGTTCTTCGCGGGCTAGATTCCCCGCGAACCGCCGGAAGGGCAAGGCCATGGATGAATTGCTGTACGAGATCCGGGACGGGATCGGGACCATCACCCTGAACCGCCCGCAGGCGCGCAACGCCATGACCTTTCCCATGTATGAAAGGCTGCGGGAGATCGCCCTCGGCGCCGGGGAGGACAAGGCGCTGAAGGTCCTCGTCATCACCGGCGCCGGGGAGAAGGCCTTCGCCGCCGGCACCGACATCTCCCAGTTCCGGGAATTCCGCACGCCGGAAGATGCGCTGGCCTATGAGGAGCGGATCGACCGCGTCCTGGTCGCGCTGGAGCAATGCCCGAAGCCGACCATTGCCGCCATCGCCGGCGCCGCGACCGGCGGTGGCGCGGCGATCGCCGCGGTGTGCGACCTCCGCATCTGCGCCGCCAATGCCCGCTTCGGCTTCCCGATCGCCAAGACGCTGGGCAACTGCCTTTCCATGGCAAATTACGGGCGGCTGGCGGCGCTGATCGGCCCGGCGCGGGTGCTGGACCTGGTCTATACCGCGCGGCTGGTGGAGGCGGAGGAGGCGAAGGCGATGGGCCTGGTCTCCGAGATCCTGCCGGACCACGCGGCGCTGCAGGCCCGGGCGGCGGCGCTGGCGACGACCATTGCCGGCCATGCGCCCCTCACCATGCGCGCGACCAAGGAGGCGATGCGCCGCCTGCGCCTCGCCGCCCGCCAGGTGGAGGGCGACGATCTGGTGACCATGTGCTTCACCAGCAATGATTTCCGCGTGGCGGTGGAGCGCTTCCTGGCGAAGCAGCCCACGGAGTGGACGGGGACCTGACACTTATCCCCATGACGCCTATCCCCATGATGCCGCCGCGCGCCGTCATGGGGCCCGGTGGCCGCCCAGGGCCGTGGCGCGTGCAGCCTTCCGTGGGCGATGCCGCGGAAGCAGCCGCACCGCCTTCCTGGGGGCGCCCGCCCGCCAGCGGACAAGCAGGCCACTGAAAACCAAGGCTAGAGCGGTTTCACGCTGACTGTGCAGCGCGAAGCCGCTCTAGCTCATGGATTGTAGAGCAGATTCACGCCTCCGGGCGATGCCGCCCCCCGGCGATCTGCTCTAGGTGTGCAGTCCCGGGGAGTAGTGGTGCATCTTTGACCCGCGAGGGGGAGGATGCCCTGTGGCAGGCGGTCTTCACGGTTCAGCCCGAACGACGCCGCGTGTTCGAGCCGAGCTCCAAGCGTCG
>NZ_SRXO01000008.1 GCF_008360935.1 Siccirubricoccus phaeus | reverse complement strand
AGATCCTCGGAGTATGGCCGCATCCTGGCTGGCCTCCATCGCCCAGCCCAGAGCTTGAATCAGATCTCAGCCCGTTTCGGAACCCCCGATTCAGAGCAAACACAGCATGCTCTAGCGGCTGCTTTTGCCGCCCGCCGCGCAACGTGGAGTGACCGTAAACTCCTGTTTCTGCAAGCTCCCGCTTCTGAGGCATTCAGGCGCCAAGCGTTCCCCCTCTCGGCCACTTATCTATTCCGCCGCCTCCAGCCCGGTGTTCACCACCTCCAGCGCCTGCCCGACCCGGGAGATGGCGGCGATGGCGGTGTCGATCTGCTCCGGGACCAAGGCGGCGCTGACGCTCATCCGGAGCAGCGGCCGTCCGCCCGGCGTGGCGGTTCCGAGGGCCAGGTTGGTATAGACCCCCGCCGCCAGCAGCCGGTTCCAGAACAGGATGGCTCGCTCCCGATCCGGCATGGGCAGGGCAATGATAGGACTCGGTGCCGCACCGAGGGCGAAGCCGGCGGCGGCAAGGCCGCCATGCAGATGCTGCGCGTTCCGCCAGAGCTGCGCCCGCAGGCCGGGCCGCGACTCGATCGCCGCCAGCGCCCTGGCCACCGAGGCGACCACCGCGGGCGGCAGTGAGGCGGAGAACATGTAGGCGCGCGAGGCCAGCCGCAGCACGTCGAAATCCTCGTGGTCGGAGGCACAGAAGCCGCCTATCGCGCCGAGACTCTTGCTGAAGGTACCGACGACGAAGTCGACATCGGCCTCGACGCCCTCCGCCTCGGCGAGGCCGCGCCCCTGCGCGCCCAGCACGCCGAGCGAGTGCGCCTCGTCGACCAGCAGCCAGGCTCCCGCCTCGCGCTTGACCGCGGCGATCTCGCGCAGCGGCGCGGTATCGCCCAGCATGCTGTAGATGCCCTCGACCACGATGAGCTTCTCGCCAGGCTGGTCGGCGAGAACGCGCAGGCGGCGGCGTAGGTCGTCAGGATCGTTGTGGCGGAAGCGGGTGACCTGGGCGCCGCCCAGCCGCGCCCCGTCGTAGATGCTGGCATGGCTGTCGGCATCCAGCAGCAGGTGGTCGCCGCGTCCTGCCAGCACCGACAGCATGCCGAGATTGGCCTGGAAGCCGGTGCTGAAGACCATGGCCGACCGGCGGCCGAGAAACTGCGCCAGCCGCCGCTCCAGCGTCGCGTGGCCGCCATAGGTCCCGTTGGCGATGCGCGAGCCGGTCGTTCCGGTGCCTTCGGCGGTGGTGGCCGAGATCGCGCTGGCGATGCAGTCCGGGTCGAAGGTCAGGCCGAGATAGTTGTTCGTGCCGAGCAGCAGGATCTGCCGTCCTTCCAGCAGAGCCTCGGTCGCCGAGAGCACCGCGTCGAAACACACCCTGAAGGGATCCCTGCCGGCAGCGACCAGCGCCATGTGCTCGGCGCGGAGGCCACGGAATTTCGCGAGCATCGATCAGCCGGCCGGGCTGGTGGCGCGTGTCAGGACCTGCACGAGGTCGCTGATCGTTTCGATTCCCGCCATCTGGTCCATCGGGATCACCGTGTCGAGGCGAGTCTCCAGCAGCATGATGAAATCCATCGCTGCAACCGAATCCAGGCTGAGGTCATGCAGAATGCTGGTTTCCGGCGTCATGGGTCCCGCGGATTTTCCGAGCTCCTCAAGCGCACCGGTGACCGCCCGCAGGATCTCCTGCTCGTCAGCCATACCCGTTCCTTTCAGTCGCGTCCCAAGAATGAAGTCACCGAAGTGTAATGCAATTCTCATCCCTCTGCGACGGACCGGCAGCTCCGAACCAGCGCAGAGTCGATACGGCTTGGCTCAGGAGCAGCAGCAAGGCTGAGAGGATGGCCGCGACGCCGGCCCCTTCCAGCCCAAACAGGCCGAGGCCGCTCAACGCCATGGGGAGATAGGCGATGGTCGCCAGCCCACGCAGGCGCAGGGCCAGGGCGTGGCGTCCGACCGACACGAGCAGCGGTTCCAGCGCGAAACCGGCGAAGCCGATCGAGGCGGCGACGGCCAGCAACAGCATTGTGCCCCAGGCCGCCACGGCCGCCTCCCCCCCCACGAGGCAGAGCAACCGCTCTCCCGCTGCCGCGAGGAGCAGCAGAATCCCCACCGCGACCAGGGCGGAAAGGCGCAGGCCGCGCCGGAGCAACGCCCTCAGCGCCTCCCGATCATGCGCCGCAGCCAGGCGACTCAGCTCCGGGTAGAGCGCGGGGGTCAGAAAGCGACTCGGCTTCAGCGCCGCCTCGCCGATCTGCCGCGCCAGAGAGAAGAACGCTGCCTCGGCGGGGCCGAGTACCCAGCCGACACAGAGCGTCGCGGCATGACCGGAGCCCAGCGAGAGCGTGGTCATGAGATTCGTCGACCAGGTGAAGCCCCAGAGGCCTGGATGCGCCACCGTCGCCCGCACCCGCCGTCCGGCCGGGTCGCGTTGCAGCAGGCCGCGCCGCGCCATCTCCCCCCAGGCTGCGGCGACGAGCGCCAGGCCGCCCAGCGCCGTCGCGGCGTACCAGGCGCCCAGGAAGGCCGGCAGCCCGCCGCCGAGCGCCGCCGCGCCAGCCGCCCCCGCCAGCCGGATCGCCGCGCCCAGCGCATCCCGCCGCGCCAGCAAATCGAAACGGTCGAGGAGACGGAGCAGCCCGACCGGTGTCGCCGTCACCAGGAAGACGGTGCAGGTCGCGTAGAGGGCCGCGATGGGGGACGTTCCGGTGGGCAGGCCGAGATACGGCCCGAGGAGCCAGGCCGCGGCGGCGGCGACGGCAGCGCCGGCGGCCGCGGCGGCCAGGTCGAGCCCTAGGGTGAAGCGCAGCAGGGCGTGGAACTCCGCCCGCCGCGCCGGGCCCAGGCACTCCGCGCCGAAGCGCAGCACGGCCTGCCAGGACTGGAACTTGACCAGGGAAGCGGCCGTCTGGGCGATGGCGTGGGTGAGGACGAGCACGCCCATCGCCTCTGCCCCGAGGCTGCGCATGGCGATGCCGAAGGCGGCGAGATTGAGCAGCGCGGCCGCTGCCTTGCCGCTCAACACCAGCCCCGCATTGTGCAGGATGCGGCGCAGGATCGCATCGGCCCTGGCCGGCCTCGGCAGCGTGGTCATGGTACGGCGCCCTGCAGCCGCGCCATGATCCGGGCGGCGCGGGCATCCCAGGTGTACTCCGCCAGGAAGGCGACGCGGGCCGCGGCACCGAGCGCGGCAGCCCGCTCCGGCTCGCGCAGGAGCTGCCGCAGGGCGGCGGCCCAGGCCGCCGGATCACCGGGCGGCAGGAGCAGCGCCGTCTCTCCGTCACGCAGGATCTCCCGCAGCGCAGGGATGTCCGACGCCAGGATCGGCTTTCCCGCTGCCATGTATTCGAAAACCTTCAGCGGCGACATCCAGCGGCCGATCTCCCGCCCGGCGGCGGAGGCGACGTTCGGTTGCGGCGGCGCGAGCAGCAGGTCGAACCGGGCAAGGAAGGCGGGCACGCGGGCATGCGGCACGAAACCATGCAGGTGAAGGTTCGCCTGGCCCGCGCAGCGGGCGCGCCACTGCGCCAGGTCCCGCTCGGTCCCGCCGACGACATGCAGGTCGCAGCCCGGCAGGGCGGTGGCCAGCGCCGCCACAATCTCCATGCCTTTCCCTGGGTAGAGGTGGCCGACATAGCCGAGCTGCGGCACGCCCGGCCGTCCCGGCCAGGGTTCGGGCAGCGGGCCGGGGTCGGCGACCGGATCCGCCCCGTCATGCGCCACCAGCACCGGCTGCCTCCGCAGGGCCGGGACGCGGGTGGCATAGTCCTCCGCCAGCGCCTGCGAGATGGCAACCAGCAGCGCGAAGCGGGGATGGCGGAACAGCCAGGACTCGGCCAGCCGGCGCGCCCGCCGGGTCGGCAGGGCATGCGCCTCGTAGGCGATGGGGACCGCGCCGAGCCGGCTGGCGCAGGCCAGGGCGTAGACGTGCCGGCCATAGATCAGCTCTGGCGGCCGTGACCCCATCGCCTGCGCCACCAGCAGCGGATAGAGCAGATTCTTCGCCGCGGGCAGGGTGGGGGGCGCCCGCAGCACCAGCTCGAAGCAGCGCTCGATCCCATAGGCGGCGAAGACCGCCGGGGCATCCTGTTGCCGCCCGCGTGCATAGAGCGTCACCTCATGCCCGGCGGCGGCGAGGGCGCGGCACATCTTCAATACGTTGATGGCGCTGGCGACGCGGGACGGCAGGGCGGTCCCCGCCACATAGGCTATGCGCATGGCGCCGCTCCGGCGGAGTGGCGATGGTGCCGCTTGTGCCGGCGCACCGCGCTGCCCATGCTGGCGCCCCGATGCCACCGGACAGGATGAGCACACCGGACCGGCCGCCGCGCATCTGGGCGCTGCTCGGCCCGCGGACCGGGGACAACAACCAGGTGCTCGCCCTGGCCGAGGCGCTGGGCGAGCCGGTCCGGCCGGTGCCGCTGCGCTACAACCTCCTGCGCCTGCTGCCGAACCGCTTCGGCGATACGGGCCGCCTGAGCCTGGCCCCCGCCTCGCGGCCCCTGCTGGCGCCACCCTGGCCGGATCTCGTCATTGGAGCAGGCCAGCGCAGCGTGCCGGTGGCGCGCTGGATCCGCGCCCGCTCCGGCGGCCATACCCGCATCGTGCAGATAGGCCGGCCGCGCTGCGACCCGGCGCGGCTCGACCTGGTGGTGACCACGCCGCAATACGGCGTCCCGCCGGGGCCGACCGTGCTGGAGGCGCCGCTCAGCCTCACCCGGCAGACGCCCGAAGTGCTGGCGGCGGCGGCCCTGGCCTGGCGTGACCGGCTGGAGGGCTTTCCCTCGCCGAGGCGGGCCCTGGTGCTGGGGGGCGATTCCTGGCCCTGGCGATTGCGCCGCACGGAGGTCGAAGCAGCCTGTCGCATGCTGTTCGCCCGGGCGCAGGCCGAGGGGGGCAGCGTGCTGGCGATCGGCAGCCGCCGAACCCCTGCGGCGGTCGCCGACGCCGTCCGCGCCGCGCTCGCGGCGGCACCCGTCCCGTCGGCCTTCCTCGAGGGGACTGGGGAGCACAGCCCCTATGCCGGCCTGTTGGCCCTGGCCGACGAGATCCTGGTGACCGCGGACAGCGTCGCCATGATCTCGGACGCCGTCGCCACCGGCAAGCCGGTCGGGCTGGTCCCGGTGCACGCGGCGGGATTGGGCGGGGCCTGGCTCCGGCTGATGCGCGGGCTGCGCCGGGCCGATGCCAGCGCGCCGGCGGCCGGCCTGCTGCCGCGCGCCGCCGGCCGGGCCTGGGGCGCGCTGGTGCGCCGCGGGCTGGCCGGCTGGCCCCGCGATCTCTGGTTCCTCTGGCGGGCGATGGAGCGTCATGGCCTGGCGGGCTCGGTGGGAGCGCCGGTCCGGGGCAATCCCCCGGCTGTGGCCGAGGCGGCAGCGGCGTGGGTCAGGCGGCTTCTCCCGCCGGTGCCGGCCGGAGGCGGCCGCGATGCCGCTCGACCAGGGACAGCGCATCGGGGCGGATATGGCGCTCCCTGATGCCATGCTCCACCTCCTCGCGCGTCACCGAGCCGGCATCGAGGCATTCCGCCAGCAGGGCGAAGAAATACGCCTCCTGCGCCGGGTCGGGGTGCGGCCGGTAGCGCGAGCAGGCCGTCCAGAGCCGCAAGGCAGGCCCGACCAGTGCCGACGGAATGGGGCCGAAGCCGCGTTCGCGGAGGGTGAAATCCACCGGCAGCCCGGTCTTCCAGGGCTGGGTCCGCCGCTTGGTGTTGTGCAGCAGCCGGGTCTTGGGGGCCAGGCGGTCGAAATCGTTCCACTCCGGTTCCAGCAGGCCGATGCTCTCGCGCGGCTCGCGCCGCAGCTCGATCCAGTCCACATAGTCCAGGCGGCCGGCGAACAGATCCTCCAGCCGCTCAGGGAAGCGCCAGTGCGGCAGCTTCGCGCAATCGAGCAGCATGACGCTGCTGGCGAGATACTCGGGGGCGCCGTTATGGCCGGGGCGAGCGCGGCACCAGATTGCCTTGCCCTCCCGGTCGCGAGCGAAGAGCTCGCCCACATCGCCGACGGCGAAGACATCCGGGTCCACCACCAGGGCCACCCCCCGATGGTCCATGGCATCGGGCACGGCGAAACGCAGGGGAGTAAAGGATTGCAGGTCGTTGTTCCGCCAGATCCGGCGATGCCCGCCCCGCAGGAAGCTGCGTCCCTCCGCCGCGCGCAGCGGCGCGCAGTGCTCGGCTTCGAGCAGCCGGACCTCGAAGCCGGCAGGCTCACGGGCATTGCGGCGGAAGGAATGGGCCGAAACCAGGGCGCCGAGCCGCTGCTTGGCGTTGGTATGGACGAAGACCACGGGCGAGGCCGCAGAGTTGTTCCCCACCACCATGCTCATGGGCCCCTCCGGATACGCCGCCCCGGACGATGGGTGGCCCTGGCTCTCCTTCTCCCGGCGCTCCTCGCCGGCTGCGCTGACCGGGCGGACGGCGTGAGCGAGGAGAAGCCGGTGGCCACCGCCCCTGCCGGCGCCACGGCCGGACTGTTCGATGGCTGGTATCGCGGACAGCAGATCCCGACCAGCTTCGACTTCGCGTGCCGCGGCAGGACGCGCTCGATCTGGTTCCATGTGCAGGATGGGCTCATCGACTTGCGTTCCTCGCGCCGCCATCGTGGCATCTGGAAGCCGGAGCAGACGGGCACGGTTTCTTCCGGTGGGGATGTGGCCCTGCGCGGGACGAAGAGCTCCAGCTTCGCCGTGGGCCGCATTGCGGATGGCCGTCTGACCGCCGCCGATATTCCCGACCCCCTCGTGGCGCAGGCGGGTCGCACCCCATGCACCTCCCGGTACGAGGCGGTACGGGAGTAGCCGGGGCTTCGATGCTACCGCTGCGTCCCTCAGGCATGGGCTCCCTCCGGGAGGCCGAGGGTGGCCCACCAGGCGACGGTCTCGCGCAGCCCCGACCGCAGGGTGACGCGGGGCGTCCAGACCAGGGAGGGCAGCTGCCGCTGCGCCGCGGAGCTCCAGTCCCGATGCAGGACCTCCCGGGCCTTGCCGCGCCCGAACAGGGAGGCATTGCCGGACAGGACCGCCCAGGCGTCCGCCACCGCGCCTGCGGCGAGGAGCGCGATGTCCGGCACCGGCAGGAAACGTGGCTGGTGCTGCAGGTATTCGCCGATCAACCGCAGCACTTCCTGCCACTCGTAGCCGGCGTGCTGGCCGTCCGTGACCTCGAACCGCGCACCTGCCGGGCCGGAGTGGCAGAGGGTGGCGATGGCAGCGGCGACATCCGCCGCATGGACGAATGTGATGCGCGGCTCGGGGGGGCGCGGCACCGGCACGATCCGTGCAGTGGCAAGCCGGCACAGGGCGATGCCCTCTCGATCGCCTGGACCGTAGATGACAGAGGGCCGCAGCACCACCCAGGGCACGCGGTCCTCAAGGGCGGCTATGGCCGCTGCCTCGCCCGCCTGTTTGCTCTCCGCATAGGCCGAAAGCCGCGGCTCCCGGGCCGCGAGGGAGGAGACGAGGATGCAGCGCGCACCCGGCGCTGCGGCGACGACCGCCGCCGCGAGTCGTGCGCTGCCGTCCCGGTTCACCGCGAGGAACTCCGAGCGCCGCCGTGCCTTGGTGAGGCCGGCGAGGTGCACGACGGCCTGCGCGCCTTGCACGAGGCGGTGCAGCGCATCCGCATCCGTGAGGTCACCGCGCACGATGTCCGGCGCAGCTATGCCGTCCGGCCGCTGGGCATCCCGCCGCACCAGGACCCGCAGTCGCCAGCCCTCTCGCGCCAGGGCTGCGAGGACATGGCGCCCGAGGAAGCCGGTGCCGCCGGTGACGGCCGCAAGCGGGGAGCCCTTCATGGGTGCAACTCGGCCGCCTCCGCGGCGGGAGCGCCGAACGCCCCGTCGAGGTATCGCGCCCGGGTCAGAGACCGGCTGAGCTTGCCCGACGAGGTGTGCGGCAGGCTGCCCGGCGGCACCAGCACGATCCTGGCCTCGAGGCCGTGCCGGGTGCGCAGCACGCCTCCCACATCGGTGGCGAGCCTCTCACGGGCCGCGCGGTCGGGGGCGCCGCGCGCCTCGATCAGCAGCACGACCTGCTCCGTGCCATCCTCCTCGACCGCGAAGGCGGCGACATCGCCGCCGCGGACGGTCTTCACGGCTTGCTCGACCGACCATTCCAGATCCTGGGGCCAAACATTGCGGCCATTGACGATGATCAGGTCCTTGGCGCGCCCAGTGATCACGATCTGGCCTTTCAGCAGATATCCGAGATCGCCCGTGTCGAGCCAGCCGTCCGGGGACAGGACGGCGGCGGTCTCCTCGGGGCAGCGGTCATACCCGGTCATCAGCCCCGGCCCGCGAACCACGATACGCCCGACCTCGCGCTCTCCGACTCGGCGGCCGGCGGCGTCGCGGACCTCCACCTCCGTGCCCGGCAGCGGCGCGCCGCAGATGGCGAAAGCGCGGGGGCGCCGGGTTTCGGGCATCGCCGGGGCCGCGACGCCCTCGCGCTCGAGCCGATCGAGGTCTACGGTGTCGGTGGCGCAGCCTGCTCCCAGCGGGGCGAAGCTGATGGCCAACGTCGCCTCGGCCATGCCGTAGCTCGGCAGAAAGGCCTCGGCACGAAACCCGTCCGGAGCGAAGGTCTCCGCGAAGCGCGCCAGGACCGGGGTACGAATCATATCGCCGCCGATGCCGGCGACGCGCCAGGCGGACAGATCCAGGGCCGGCCCGGCCGCCGATGCCGACCGCCCGCGCCGAACGCAAAGCTCGTAGCCGAAGCTCGGACTGTAGGAGAGGGTGCCGCGGTTGGCAGAGAGCAGACGTAGCCAGAGCTGCGGCCGCCGCGCGAATTCCTGCGCCGGCAGCAGGTCCACCGTGACCTGCCCGGCCATCGGCGACAGCAAGAATCCGACCAGCCCCATGTCATGGTAGAGCGGCAGCCAGGATACGGCCCGGTCCTCTGGGCGCACCTGGAGGCCATGCTGCAGGATGGAACGGGCATTCTCCATCAGCGCCCGCTGGGTCACCGCGACGCCGACGGGAAAGCGTGTGCTGCCGGAGGAGAATTGCAAATAGGCGATCTCGTCATCCCGGACGGGCGGCAGGGATATCGGGGCGCCCGCGCCATTCGCCAGGGCGGCGATGGTGCCGAAGACCTTTACCCCGCTTCCGCGCGCAATGGGGATCAGCCAGGCCTGCAGCGCCTCTGGCACAAAGAGGCCCGATGCCCCTGCGGCAAGAACCAGACGGCGAATATGCTCGACGTAGATGTCCTGTCCACCGAAGGCCGCCGGCAGGGGCAACAAGGCCGGCACCAGGCCGGCATATTGGGAGGCGCAGAACGCGGTCACCACGTCCGGATGTGTTTCGGCGACAATGGCGACCCTGTCCCCGCGCCGGAGGCCGGCCTGCAGCAGGCGCCCGGCCAGCGCCACGGCGCCCCGTCGCAGCGCCCGATAGGACAAGGCTGCCGTGATCTCGCCCTTGCCGTTGAAGAAGTTCAGCCCCGTCCGGCCCTCGGCGGCGTAGTCGAGCGCCTCGGGCAAGGTAGCGAAGTCACCGAGGCGGCTGGCAAGGTTGTTCAGCGTGGGCAGTGGACCGGTCGTCATCCCGCGACCCTCACCGTCTCGTCGCCCAGTGCCGGATCGGCGGCGATCCAGCCCCGCACCAGGGCCTCGGCGCGTTCGAGATCGGTTGGGAAGTCAACCTCTCCCCAGCCGAGGCCCTCGATCGAAGCCACCCGGACCTCGGCCTTCCGTGCCAGGACGTCGATGACCGAGAGATACCATCGCTGCAGCCCGTCTGGTTGCTGCAGGACGGTCTCGAGCGCGGCCGCGAACAGCTCGCCACCGTCATGCCGGAACAGGAGCATGCCAATGGATTCGCCGTCCGTCTCCGCAAGCGGCAGGGTCTTGCCGATTGCCTTCAGCCGCGTCCCGTCGAGGGACACCTTCATGTCGTCGGCATCGTAGGTGGGCTTGCGGTCTATGGTGACCGTGATCGGTGCCCTCGGTGCGCGCAGGGCGCAGCGCAGTACGGCTGGCTCGAACAGCGTGTCGCCATTCAGCAGCACCGCATCGCCTTCCCGCAGCAGGTCTCGTGCCAGGAAGCAGCTGCCGATATTGTCAGCGACAGCGAAGAATGGATTGAACCGAGTCTGCACCCCGGCTGCGACCGGCCCCATGCTCCGCAGCGCGGTTTCGATCGCATCTGCCCCGAAACCGGTGACGACCGTGACACGCGTAATGCCGTTCGCGGCCAGCGCCCGCAATTGCCAGTGCAGGATCGACCGACCGGCGATCTGCAGCAGGCATTTGGGCAGGAATTTCGTCAGGGGGATCAGTCGCCGGCCCTGCCCGGCACAAAGGATGACAGCGTGCAAGATACGAGCTCCATCATCTGGCGGTGCGGATCCCCAGTTCCGTTCTGCCGCGATGTCGAAGGATGAATCAAAAGGCCTGCGGCGTGCCGCAACAGCTTGAGAGACAGCATACCGACGGATTGGACCTCTGCTGCCAGCCCCGCGATATCGGCGCAGCAGAAGGAGCCGAGACCAGAATGCGCCAGCGCGACGGCCTGCCGCCCCGAGCCCGGTTCCGAGCGCATGGGCCGTCGCGTGGGCCCAACCTGGCACCCCACCCGTCAACCTCCGTGGCCTGCCGGACGCTGCCTGTCCTGGTTCTGGATTAGAGCGCAGCGACGCTGGCGATAGGCGCTGCGGAAGGTGGCGTAGGGATCAAGCGAGCCGGCCTTTACATCATCAACGGCGTCGACCAGCTCCTCACGCTTGTCGATGGCAGCAAGCCCGGCCCATCCCCAGTAGAGCGCGTCCGCAGTGTCGCCCTGGCCGATCCAGGTGAGGGGCTGTGCGGCGATATCCGCCCCGAGACCCAGCACATCGCGCGGGTTGCACGGACCGAGCACAGGCAAAAAAAGGCAGAGACCCTCATCAACGCCCCAGGGAGTCAAAGCCATTGCGATCAACACTCCTCAGCGAGGCGGCGTCGAGTTCGACGGGCGGCGCAGTCAGGTCGGGACGGGGGACCCCCGCCGCAAAGCGGGCCCACGGCCGGGGCATAGCCAGACCACCTACGCTTGATCATATACATTAATGACTGTATGTAAATACCTGAAGCAGGGCAAGTGGATGGCACGTCGCACCAAGGATGAGGCTGAACGAACCCGCGCGGCGGTGTTCGATGCTGCCGTTCAGGTCTTTCTCGCGCGCGGCGTTGCGCGCGCCAGCCTGGACGAGGTCGCGCGCGCCGCCGGCGTCACACGCGGGGCCGTGTACTGGCATTTCCGTGACAAGCTGGACCTTTTTCTGGCGATCGACGCCCACGCCCGCCTGCCCGCCGAGGAATTGCTGGCGCGGCTGGCCGCCTATCAGGGTCCGGACCCTGTGGGAGAACTCGCCCAGGCGCTGGACGAGTGCCTGACGGCGCTTGAGGCCGACCCGGAGCGTCGCCGCCTTCTCACCGTCGTACTGGTGCGCTGCGAGTACACCGAGGAGATGGCGCCGGCGCTCGAGCGGCAACGCCGCGCCGATGCGGCTCTCCGTACTGCCTTCCGTCAGATCTTTGACCGCACTGCCCAGGTTCATGGGTTGGTGTCAGCCTGGCGACCGGAGGCGGCGGCGCTGGCGCTTCACACCCTGCTGACCGGTCTGCTGCAGAATTGGCTGCGGGGAGCCGATATCTGCCTTGCTGCCGAAGGTGTGGAGGTGGTGCGCAATCTCCTGGCTTCGATCGATGCCGGCGCCCGTTGACTGCCCCCACGCTGCGAAGCCCCGGCTGACGGCTCAAGCGGCATAGGGTCGGACGCCGAAATACGGTTGGTCGCCGGATAAATCGCCTGTAAGGGCGGCGTGCGCGACAGCGCCACGGCTGCTGGCCGAGACCGACGCTAGTGGCTGCCGGGACAACGCTCACAGTTGCCCAGCTCAGCCGCGCTACTCCGGGCCGATCCTGCCCTTGGGGAGCCTCGATCGAGGACAGGCCAACTCGCCTGGCGGCACATCCTGCTATATGATCAACGATCGTTGACGGCGTGCAAGGCCGGAGCCAGGCGGCGGCCAGGGCAATGGCTTACGAGGAGTGCTATGGCGCAGAAGGTGGAGACCGAGAACCGCGGACAGGAGACGCGCCGCCGCATTTTGGAAGCTGCGATGCTCCGCTTCGCACAACGCAGCTATGAGGAGACAACGTTGCGCGACATCGCTGCCGATGTCGGGGTCGACGTCGCTTTGGTTCATCGCAGCTTCGGGTCCAAAGAGCGGCTCTTCGAGGAAGTGGTGAACATCGCCTTCCAACCGCAGCAGCTATTCACCGCGGATCGCAGCGAGCTAACTGCGCGTCTCACCGCGAGAGTTTTGAGACCCAGCCTCGATCAGGCGCTGCACGTCCTTGATCCGTTGGACATACTGATCCGGAACTTACTTAGTCGCGAGGCAATCCCGCTTCTCCGCGAAGCCATCGCGAGGGACGTCGTCGTGCCCTTGGGTTCAAAGCTTGATGATCCGGCGCCTCAGCGCGCAGCGCTGCTGGCGGCGTGCTTGGCAGGAATCAGCATTTTCCGGAATGTGCTGATGGCGGAGCCCCTCCTTGAGGACGCCGATGCGCATCTCGAAAGCCTGATTTCTGACATTATCAGCACAATAGCGGGAAAGAAATCCGCCGTTCGTCGATCGCCATGTAAGGCAGCTCGCAAAGCTCCACGGAAAAAGCCTGCGAGACCCCGCCGCTCCAGTTGATCCTTGCCGGTCGCTGCAGCATGGCCAGTGGCGTCAGCAGCACGTCGAGGGTGGGAGCACTTAGGGTCTGTCCCCGTTGCATCGGTCACGACGGGTCTGATTCAAGCTCTCCTGGAGGGCTTGGCCGGCATCGGCAGGCAAAGAGTGTTGGAGCCTGGCTTCCCTCTCCTCCGCGATCCGGCGCTCGGTTCGCGTCACGGTGTTGCTGCCGAGGAAGTCCGCAGGACTGCGGAAGCGGGACGCTAGCCGGCTCCAACTTCGTCTGTAGCATCCAAGAGACTGCCAGCCTCATCTTCGTCCCGAAGGGCACGGCGTATGTTGCGCCGAATGACCGTCAGCACCCGATCTGCAACAGCCATCTCCTCAGCAGAGAGCCCAGCCAGAACCTGTTCATTCAGCTTGCGCCCGACCTCCACCATGCGGGCCTGGATCAAGCGGCCCTTAGCGGTGACAAAGATCCGATGGATGCGACGGTCCAGCGCGTCGTCCTGCCGGACCACCAGCCCTGCCGACTCGAGCCGATCGATCATGGACCCCACTGCAACCTTGCCCAGGCCAAGCAAGCGTGCCAGCTCCGCCTGCGTCATACCTCCTTCGTCCTTGCGGGAGAGTTGCGCCAGCACCGACCACTGGGCCCTGGTGACGCCGTGGGGCCGCATTTCCTGGTCAAACAGGATCTGGCGAAGCCGCGAGACGTCGTGGATCAGGAAGCCGATGCGGAACTCGCCGCTCGCCTTCGTCTCGTTCGTGCCGGACGGCCTGGCCCCGGTCGCGGGTAAGTCCACAAGCTACTCCTTGGGCAGATTGGCGGCCTGGGCGATACGCCCCCAGAGGGCGATCTCACGGGACTGATAAGCCGCAAGCTCATCCGGTGTCGATGTCGCGGCGACGAGGCCGATGCTCAGGGAAAAGCGTTCTCCCTCCTCGCTGTCGATGATGGCGCGGATCTCCCGGTTCAGCCGGGCCTGGATGGCTGCCGGGCTGCGGGCTGGCAGGAAGACCGCAACCCAGGAGGCGAACTCGTAGCCCGGCACCCCCGCCTCCTGCAGCGTCGGTACCTCCGGCAGCATCGGGATGCGCTGCGCCGTGGTAACCCCCAGGGCGCGCAGCGTGCCGGCCCGGATATGCTCCCCGGCCGCGGCGAGATCGCTGACCAGGAATTGCAGCCTTCCGGCCAGCAGGTCGGTTACGGCGGCCGGTGTTCCCCGATAGCTGATCTGCTCCGCCGCGATCCCGGTCAGGCTTTTCAGCAGCTGCGCCGCAGCCAGGCTGCCGATGTTGCCGGTGCCATAGTTGAGCGCGCCAGCCTTGGCGCGTGCGACGGCGATGAACTCCTCGACCGTCCGTGCCGGAAAGTCGGTGCGAACCATCAGCACGAGCGGGGCGAGGCTGGTCAGCGTCACCGGCAGGAAGCCGCGGACGGGGTCGAATCCCGGCTCTTTCGCCAGGTGCACGCTCGCCGCATGGGTGGAGTTGGTGGCGAAGAAGGCGGTGTGCCCGTCCGGTGCCGCCCGGGCGGCCTGGCGTGCAGCGATCAGCCCATTGCCGCCGGCCAGGTTCTCGATCACCACCGTCTGGCCGAGGCGCGACGAAAGCCGTTCCGCCACGAAACGGGCGATACCGTCCGTCGCGCTGCCAGGCGGAAAGGGCACGATGGCCCGCAGCGCCCGGGTTGGCCAAGGCTCATCCTGCGCACGTCCTGCCATCGGGGCCAGCAGGCCGGTGAGCAAGGTCCTACGTCGCATCGGCCGGCCCCCGGATGGCGCCCGCAGCACGCAATGCGCAGATTTCCTCCGCGGTGAAGCCGTAGCCGGCCAGCACTTCCGCCGAATGTTCACCCAACAGCGGTGGCGGCGACATGACCTTGCGCGGCTGACCGTTGAACTGGATCGGCTGCGCCATGGTCTTGAGCGGCCCAAGCGCGGGGTGCTCGTACTCCAGCACGATGCCGCGCGCTGCCGTGTGCGGATGCGTCAGCATCTCCAGCAAGGTGTTGATGGCCGCGCAAGGAATGCCCACGCGGCCGCAGAACTCCACCCACTCGGCGACGGTGCGGGCAGCGATGATCTCCTGCACCAGCGCGACCGTTTCCGCAAAGTGGCGCACGCGATCGGCATTCGTCCGGAAGCGCGGGTCCGCCGCCAATTCCGTTCGGCCGATGCCGGCGGCAAACCGCTGCCAGAGATTGTCGCTGGCGATACCGATCAGCACCGGTCCGTCCGACGCCTCGAAAGCCTGGTAGGGGCAAAGGGATTCGTGACCCGAGCCGCTTTTCTCCGGCAGCACGCCCTTCTCCCAGTAGATCTGCAGGTTGTAGCCGAGTAGCGCAGCCGCGGTCTCGAACAGCGAGACTTCCATTCGAGAACCCTTCCCCGTCCGCCCGCGCTCCAACAGCGCGGCGAGGATGCCGGAGAAGGCATGCATGCCGGTGGACTGGTCGATCGGCGAGAAGGGGCTGCGGATCGGTCCACCTCCGCGCTCGCCGGTCATGGCCATGATGCCCGAGAAGGCCTGCAGAATGACGTCGTAGCCAAGGCCTTTGGCGAGCGGCCCGGTGCGGCCGAAGCCCGAGATGGTGCAATGCACGAGCCGGGGATTGGCGGCGCAGAGCGCTTCAGCACCGATGCCGAGGCGCTCGGCGACGCCCGTCGCGTAGCTTTCGATCACCACGTCGGCTGCGGCCGCCATACGCCGCGCCGCGGCCTGGCCCTCCGCCGTTTTCAGGTCAAGGGCCAGGCTGCGCTTGTTGCGGTTGGCGCTGAGGAAAACCGCGCCGGCGCGGCCGCCCGGTGCTTCGCGAAAGGGCGGCCAGCCCCGCGTGTCGTCACCGGCTTCGGGAGGCTCGATCTTCACCACATCGGCGCCGAGATCCCCCAGCCACTGCCCGCAGAGCGGGCCGGCCAGCACCTTGGAGAAGTCGAGCACCCGGACACCAGCAAGCGGAACCATATCAATAGCTCTTCGGTTGTTCGAGCACGCGCTCGGCGATGAAGGAGAGGATCATCTGCTCCGAGACCGGGGCGATGCGGGTGATCATCACCTCGCGCAGCAGGCGCTCGACCACATACTCTTTCGCATAGCCCATGCCGCCATGGGTGAGGACGGCGCGGAGGCAGGCCTCGTAGCCGGCGCGGGAGCCGAGCAGCTTCGCTGCATTGGCCTCGGCGCCGCAGGGCCGGCCCCGGTCATAGAGCCAGGCGGCCTTCATCGCCATCATCCAGGCGCTCTCGAGGGCGGTCCAGCATTCGGCCAGCGGGTGCTGGACCGCCTGGTTCTGGCCGATGGGCCGGCCGAAGACGCTGCGCTCGCGGGCATAGCGGCTGGCGCGCTCCAGCGCGTCCTGGCCGATGGCGATGCCCTCCACCGCGACCAGGATGCGCTCCGGGTTCAGGCTGTCGAGCAGGTAGGAGAAGCCGCGCCCCTCCTCGCCGATGCGGTCCTCCTCCGGGATGAAGAGGTCGTCGATGAAGACCATATTCGAATCGACGGCGGCGCGGCCCATCTTCGGGATGCGCTGTACCTCCACGCGCTCGCGGTCGAGATCGGTGTAGAAGAGGGTGATGCCCTCGGTCGGGCGCCGCGCCTCCTCCTTCCGCGTGGTGCGGGTCAGCAGCAGGATCTTGTTCGCCACCTGCCCCGTCGAGGTCCAGATCTTCCGCCCGTTGACGCGATAGCCGCCGGGTACCCGGCGCGCGAAGGTGGTGATGCTGGTGGTGTCCAGCCCGGCATTCGGCTCGGTCACGCCGAAGCAGGCCTGGTCGGAGCCGGCGACGAGCGCCGGGATCCAGCGCGCCTTCTGCTCCGGGGTGCCGTGAACGACGATCGGGTGCGGGCCGAACATGTTGATGTGCAGCGCCGAGGCCGCGCCCATGCCGCCGCCATGGCGGGCGACGGTGTGCATCATCAGCGCCGCCTCGGTGACGCCGAGCCCGGCGCCACCATGCTCGACGGGCATGGTGATGCCGAGCCAGCCGCCCTCGGCCATGGCGCGGTGGAACTCCCGGGGGAAGCGGGCCTCGGCCTCGCAGTCGCGCCAATAATCGTCGCCGAAGCGGCGGCAGGTGGCGGCGACGCCCTCGATGATCGCTTCCTGTTCCGGGGTGAGGCCGAAATCCATAGCACCGCTCCCACAGGGCGCTTGCAGCAGCACCGTACGCATGCTTACCATACGATAGCGAACAATGGGAGGAAAGGCCGATGTTGGAGCGGCCCCGCACGGTTTTCGACGAAGGCCATGAGCTCTTCCGGCGGGCCGTTCGCCGCTTTGTCGAGGCGGAGCTGGTGCCGCATCATCCCGCCTGGGAGGCGGCCGGCATCGTCCCGCGCGACGTCTGGCTGAAGGCCGGCGCGGCCGGGCTGCTCTGCTGCGACATCCCGACCGATTACGGCGGCGCGGGCGGTGATTTCGGGCATTGCGCGGTGGTCACTGAAGAACTGGCGCGGGCCAATCTGAGCGGCCCCGGCTTCGTCGTCCATTCGGATATGGTGGCCACCTACATCACCCGCTTCGGCTCGGAAGAGCAGAAGCGCCGCTGGCTGCCCGGCATGTGCGACGGCAACCTGATCGGTGCCGTCGCAATGACGGAGCCTGATGCCGGCAGCGACCTTAAGGGCATCCGCACCCGTGCGGTTCGGGACGGCGACCACTACGTCATCAGCGGCCAGAAGACCTACATCTCCAATGGCCAGAACGCCCATCTGGTCGTCACCGCTGCCAAGACCGATCCGGCGGCAGGCGCCCGCGGCATCAGCCTGATCGTGGTGGAGACCTCTACGCCCGGCTTCCGCCGGGGGCGCAACCTGCACAAGCTTGGCATGCCCGCGGCGGATACTTCAGAGCTGTTCTACGACGAGGTCCGCGTGCCGGCGGCAAATCGCCTGGGCGAGGAAGGCCACGGCTTCGCCATGCTGATGACCAACCTGGCGCGCGAACGGCTTGTACAGGCAGTTCGTGGCAGCGTGGTGGCGGAAACCGTGATCGGCTGGACCGTATCCTACACCCGCGAGCGCAAGGCATTCGGCCAGACCATCGCGGACTTCCAGAACACCCGGTTCGTGCTTGCCGAACTTGCCGCCAAGACGGCAGCGGCCCGGGCCCTGACCGATCGCCTGATCGCGCTGCAGCTGGCGGGCACGCTCGACCCCGTGGAGGCCGGCATGGCCAAGCTGTTCTGCACCGACCTGCAATGCGAAGTGGTGGATCGTTGCCTGCAGCTCTTTGGCGGCGCCGGCTACATGATGGAGACGCCCATCGCGAAGGCCTATGCCGACGCGCGCGTCACCCGCATCGCCGGCGGCGCGGCGGAGGTGATGAAGGAGATCATCGGCCGACGGCTCTTCGCCGATGCCGGACGTTAGACCAGGGGGGAATGTGGGCGCATGACCGAGCGCACATTGCGGGGCAAGGTGGCGATCGCCGGCATCGGCGAGACAGTCTACTACAAGCATGGGCAGTCGCCCGATGCTGAGTTCAAGCTTGCGCTGCAGGCCATCCTTGCCGCGTGCCGGGATGCCGGCATCGACCCACGCGATGTCGACGGCTTCGCCTCCTACGGCGACGACCGGTCCGACGGACCGCGCCTTGCCGCAGCGCTCGGCATCAGGGAGCTTCGCTTCTCCAACATGCATTGGGGCGGCGGCGGCGGCGGCGTCGCCGCAGCGGTCGCCAATGCGGGGGCGGCGGTGCAGTCGGGCATGGCGAATTGCGTCATCGCCTTCCGTTCCCTCGCTCAGGGACAGTTCGCCCGCTACGGCCGCAGCCGCACTGGCGCGGCGGCCATGGGAGATGACGCCTTCCTGGCGCCTTATGGGCTGATGTCACCGGCACAGCGCTTCGCCATGAAGATCACCCGCTTCATGACGGGCAACGGCATTCGGCACGAGGCACTGCGGGCGATCGCCATGGCCTCCTACCACCATGCACAGAACAACCCGAACGCGGTGATGCGTGGACGGCCGCTGACCGAAGAGAAATACGACAGCGCCCGCTGGATCATCGAGCCCTTCCACCGCCTCTTCGACTGCTGCCAGGAAAATGACGGGGCCGGTGCCGTGCTCGTCGTGCCGGCGGAGCGCGCGAAGGACCTGCCTCAGAAGCCGGTCTACCTGCTCGGTGCAGCGCAGGGCGGGCACCACCGCAGCGCCGCGCCGGTGCACAACGCGCCGGACTATGCCTCTGCTCATTTCAAAACGGTCGCGAGGAACATGTGGGCCATGGCCAAGCTCGGGCCGAAGGACTGCGACGTGGTGCAGGCCTACGAGAACTTCACGGGCGGCGTGCTGCTGAGCTTGGTGGAGCACGGCTTCATCGACCCGAAGACGGCGAATGAGCAGCTCGTGCTGGAGAACTTGCTGGCGCCCGGCGGGAAGATGCCGATGAACACCTCGGGCGGCAACCTGGCCGAATGCTACATGCATGGGCTGGAGATGGTGAACGAGGCGGTGCGCCAGCTGCGCGGCACCGCCATCAACCAGGTGGCGGGTGCCAATGTGGTCGCCGTGCTCGGCGGTCCGATGGTCACGCCGGTCAGCAGCCTGGTCGTCGGGACGGAGGCCGCCCTGTGAGCACCACAATGAACCGTGCCCTGCCCGACGGCCTGCCAGTGCCGGCGCAGGATGGCCTCGCCAAGCCCTACTGGGATGGCACCCGCCAGGGCAAGCTGGTGATCCAGAAGTGCCGCGACTGCGGCAAGTACCAATGGGGGCCGGAGTGGATCTGCCACCGCTGCCACTCCTTCGACCTCGCCTGGGAAGAGGTGGCGCCGAGGGGCCGCATCTGGTCCTGGCAGCGGCCCCACCATCCGGTGCATCCGGCGCTGAACGGGCACACGCCCTACACCATCGTGCTGGTGGAACTGCCAGACGCCGACAATGTCCGCATGGTCGGCAATCTGCTCTGTACCCCCGACACGCCGGTGACGATCGGTGCGGCCGTGGAGGCGATCTTCGAGCCGCATGACGAGGCGGAGCCACCCTACACGCTCGTGCAATGGCGCGTTCGGGAGGAATGACATGCCCGGCTTGTGGTTCGAGGAGTTCGAGGTCGGCCAGGTCTTCCGTCATGCCATCCGTCGGACGATCACCGAGGCGGACAATGTCTGGTTCTCCGCCCTCACCCATAACCCGGCAGCGCTGCACCTGGACGAAGAATACTGCCGCACCGAAACCGAGTTCGGCCAGCGCATCGTCAACAGCGCCTTCACGCTCGGCCTCATGGTCGGCATTTCGGTCGGCGACACCACGCTTGGCACCACGGTGGCGAATTTGGGCTGGGACGAGGTGCGCTTCCCGAAGCCGCTCTTCCACGGCGACACCGTCCGCGTTGAGTCCGAGGTGATTGCCAAGCGCGAGAGCCGGTCGCGTCCCGGCCAGGGCATCATCGAGTTCGTCCACCGCGCCTTCAACCAACAGGGTGAGCTGGTGGCGCACTGCCGGCGCTCTGCCCTGATGAAGGGCAAGCCGGCATGAGCCCGCCGCCGCGATCCTGGCTCTTCGTTCCCGGCGATAGCGAGCGCAAGCTCGCCAAAGGCGGCGACAGCGGCGCAGATGCGCTGATCCTCGATCTCGAGGATTCCGTGGCGGCAGCCCGCAAGCCGCTGGCGCGGGACATGGTCATGGCTTACCTGCAGGCGCAGGCCGGGGCGGAGCGACGCCCGCGCCTCTGGGTCCGCATCAACCCGCTCGAGGAGGGCGGCTTGCAGGACACGGCAGCGGTGGCGCGCGCCGCGCCGGACGGGCTGGTGGTGCCGAAGGTCAACGGTCCCGCCGATCTGCTGCGCCTCTCGCACTGGCTCGACGCGCTGGAGGCACGGGACGGCTTGCCTGCAGGCCGGATCCGCCTGCTCGCCGTGGCAACGGAAACGGCCGCCGCCGTCCTCGGCCTCGGCGACTATGCCCGCCAGCCCGTGCCACGCCTAGCCGGCCTCACCTGGGGCGCGGAGGACCTGCCGGCGGCGATCGGCGCCAGCAGCAACCAGGATCCGCGCGGCGGGCTGGCCCTCACCTACCGGATGGCGCGCTCGAACTGCCTGCTCGCCGCCGTCGCCGCCGGCGCCCAGCCGGTCGATACGCTGGAGGCGGATTTCCGCGACGAGGCCGCCCTGCGTGCCGCCTGCGCCGCGGCGCGGCGGGAGGGCTTCACCGGCAAGATCGCCATCCATCCCGCACAGGTCGCCGCCATCAACGAAGGCTTCCGCCCGACCGCGGAGGAGGTGGCCTTCGCCCGTCGCGTCTGCGCCGCCTTCGCCGCCAATCCGGGCATCGGCACGGTCGGCATGGACGGCCGCATGCTCGACATGCCGCATCTCCGCCAGGCGCAGCGCGTGCTGGCCGCCGATGCGGCCTTCGGACCGGGAGGAGCCTGACGCCCCCACTGGAAACCTGGGAGGACAACAAGGTGGCCATCGACTACGAACGCCTGAAGAACCGCCACTTTCCGGATATCGAGCAGAGCTACGGCTTCAAAGACACGATCCTTTACGCGCTCGGCCTCGGGCTCGGTCAGGATCCGCTCGATCGGCGCCAACTGCGCCATGTCCATGAGAAGGAGCTGGCCGCGCTGCCCACCATGGGCGTGGTGCTGGCAACGCCGGGCTTCTGGGTCAAGGAGCCCGACACCGGCGTGGATTGGCCGAAGGTGCTGCATGGCGAGCAGGGCCTCATCATTCACCGCCCGCTTCCACCCGAGGGCCGTGTCGTCGGCCGCCTCCGAATCGACGAGATCGTCGACAAGGGCGAAGGACGCGGCGCGCTGCTCTACAGCACGCGAGAGGTGCTGGACGCCGCGACGGGCGAGTTGCTCTGCAGCCTGACGAGCACCTCCTTTCTGCGCGGCGACGGCGGCTTCGGCGGCCCCTCGGGGCCGGTGCGCAAGCCACACCCAGTCCCGGAGGCGCCGCCGGAGGCAAGCTTTGACTGGACGCTCGGCCGCAATGCCGCGCTGCTCTACCGGCTGAATGGCGATTTCAACCCCGTCCATGCCGACCCCGACGTCGCCGCCCAGGCCGGCTTCGCCGAGCCGATCCTGCACGGCCTCGCCTCCTACGGCGTAGCCGCCTGGTCCGTGGCGAACCTGCTCTGCGACGGCAAGGCGGAACGGCTGCGGCGGTTCGACCTGCGCTTCACCTCGCCCGTCTACCCAGGGGAAACGCTGCGCACGGAGATCTGGCGCCTCGAGACGGGCGCAGCAGCCTTCCGTGTCCGCGTGCCAGCCCGGGACATGGTCGTGCTGAGCAATGGCCGGGCCGAGTATGCGCCATGACGGATGCGGCACTGATCATCAGCGGCGAGCGCCGGATAACCCGCGATGCCCTGATGGGTCGGGCCCGGCGCGCCGCCTCCGGCTTCGCCGCACTCGGCGTGGGCGCGGGTGACTGCGTCGTGCTGCTGTTGCGCAACGACTTCCCCTTCCTGGAGGCGAGCTACGCCGCCACCATGCTCGGCGGCTACGCGGTGCCGATCAACTGGCATTGGAAGCCGGACGAGGTCGCCTATCTGCTGCGCGACTGCGACGCCCGCATCGTGGTCGCGCATGCGGATCTCCTCCCGCTGCTGGCCGAGGCGCCGCCCGGTCTGACGGTGATCCCCGTCAGGACCCCGGCCGAGCTCGCTGCCGCCTACGGCCTGCCAATGGAGGAACCGGCCGGGGAGGATTGGGAAGCCTGGCTGACCCGACAGCCGGAATGGGACAGGCCGCCGCAGCCGGCACGCGAGAGCATGATCTACACCTCCGGCACAACGGGCCGCCCCAAGGGCGTCCGCCGCATGCCGCCCACGCCGGCGCAGGTGCAGGGCACCGCCCGCAACCGCGCGCAGATCTACGGCATCCGCCCCGGCATCCGCGCCCTGCTGCCAGGACCGCTCTATCACAGCGCCCCGAACAGCTTCGGCCTCCGCTCCGGCACCCTCGCGGAGCTGCTGGTGCTGATGCCCCGCTTCGATCCCGAGCAGCTTCTGGCGTTGATCGAGCGGCATCGGATCGACACGACCTTCCTCGTACCCACCATGTTCGTGCGCCTGCTGCGCCTGCCGGAGGAGGTACGGCGCCGCTACGACCTCTCCTCGCTTCGTCATGTCACGCATGCCGCCGCGCCCTGCCCGCCGGAGGTGAAGCGGGCCATGATCGAGTGGTGGGGCCCTGTGCTGCATGAGTTCTACGGCGCCACGGATCTCGGCGCGCCGACTGCCTGCGACAGCCAGGATTGGCTGGCCAAGCCCGGCACGGTCGGCCGCCTCACGGAGGGGGCGGTACTGAAGATCCTGGATGCCGAAGGTCGGGAATGCCCGCCCGGCGTTCCCGGAGAGATTTACGCCAGTTGCGATTACATGCCCGACTTCACCTACCACAAGCGCGACGCGGAGCGCCGGGCCGTGGAGCGGGACGGCCTGATCACGGTCGGCGATGTCGGCTACTTCGACGAGGACGGCTATCTTTTCCTCTGCGACCGCAAGCGGGACATGGTCATCTCTGGCGGAGTCAACATCTACCCAGCCGAGATCGAGGCGGTGCTGATCGGCGTCGAAGGCGTGCTGGACTGCGCTGTCTTCGGGATCCCCGATCCGGAATATGGCGAAGCCCTCTGCGCGGCGGTGCGCGCCCTGCCGGGCACGACCGAAGCCGCCATCCGCACGGCGCTCCAGGCCAAGCTGGCCAACTTCAAGGTGCCGCGCCGCATCGAGTTCCACGAGGAGCTGCCACGCGACGACTCCGGCAAGCTGCTCAAACGCAAGCTGCGGGAGCGGTACTGGCAGGGGGCCGGCCGCGCCATCTAAAGCCTGAACAAGCATCGTAACCGGGGAGGGACGGGTTCATGGGTGCATGCCTCGCGCTGCGGCGGCGCGCCTTGCTGGGCGTCGGAGGCGGGACCCTTCTCGGGCTGGGGTCCGCGCAGGGCCGGGGCACCTATCCTGGCCAGCGTCCCGTCAGCATAATCATCCCTTACGCGGCCGGCGGGATCCCGGACGTGTTTGGCAACTCCATCATCCAGGGCCTGACGGAACGCCTGGGCGGGACCTTCGTGATGGACCACAAGCCGGGGGCCAGCACGACGCTCGGTACGCGGCTTGCCGCGCGCGCGAGGCCCGATGGCTACACCCTCGTCTTCGCCGGCAATGGCACCTTCAGCATCACGCCATTCGTGCTGCGCAACGCGGGATACGATCCTGCGAAGGACTTCACCTGGCTCGGCATGACCGGCAGCGCGTTGTATCTCTTCGTAGCGCATCCACGCTGGGAGAGCTTGGAGGCACTGCTGACCGCAGCGCGACGCCGGGTGGGTCAGATTAGCTACGCGACCTGGGGTGTGGGCTCCTCGGCGCATTTGGGCACCTTCGACCTGGCTCGGCGTGCGGGGGTGGAGCTGGTGCACGTCCCTTACAACGGCACCGCCGCGGCGCTCACGGACGTCTCCACCGGCCGGGTGGACTTCATGCTCAGCACTCTTGCGCCGGCCAAGCCGCATTTGGAGGCCGGACGAATGCGCGCCCTCGGCGTCGCTGCGCCGACGAGATACCGGTTGCTGCCGGACGTACCGACGGTCGCCGAGCAGGGCTTTCCCGGCTACGAGGTGCCCAATTGGACCGCCGTCGCGGCGCCTGCCGGCTTGGCTTCCCCTGTTGCGGTGGCCTTGGAAGGGGCGCTCACGGCGACCTTTGCCGATGAGCAGTTGATGGCACGGCTTGAACCGCTCGGCATCACCTCTGCGCCGACTGGGGCACAAGCGCTACGGGAGATCGTGGCCCGGGACCTCGCCACCAACCAGGAACTCGTTCGCCGCGCAGGCATCATACCTGAGTAGTGGCGGTGTCTCGCGATACGAACATGCAGGCGCGGGAGATAGCTTGTAAAGACGTTCGAGATCGTCAGAGCGGTTCCCGATCTGATGGGGCCGTTTTTGGTCGTCCCCGACGCGGTGCGGATTTGCTTCAAGCTGTCTGTCGGCGAAGGGGTCGACAGGCATGTCGAAGGCGCTGTCGGTTGATCTTCGGAAGAGGGTGGTGGTGGCGGTTGCGGCCGGGTTCTCCTGCCGTGTGGCGGCGGCGCGGTTCGGGGTAGCCGCCGATCCGGCGCCCGCACGTCCCGCTTGCGCATCCGCTGGTGCTGGCCGTGGCTAAAGCATCTATTCGCAGATGCGGGTTGGGGACCATTCCTTACATACGACGCGGTCCATATGCCGCGCGAACAACACAGGCGATGATCACGCCCAGTGGCATCCCGAGCGCGCTCCATGACAGCCAGAGCCATACCCCCGCCTGGCTGATCAGCGCGGCCAGCAAGCCGAACAGGGTAAGCACTGAGAGGAACACGGGCCATCCCCAGACAAACCGGAAAGACCCCTCCCTCCGAGGCCGGCTCATTCTGACGCGCTCGCGGCTCCGGTTGCGGTCTCCGCTCGGTCCTCCCCCGTACGTCGCCGTCCGATCCAAAGGTAGAGGCCGCTGCCCAGCACCAGGATCGTGACAAGGTCAAGCAGGCCCCAGATGATCTTGAGCGGCATGCCGCCGTAATCACCGAAGTGCAGGGGACGTGACAGCTCCAGCGCCCGCAGATACCAAGGCATGTGGACGACGGCGGCCAGCCTGCCGGTCCTTGCATCGACCAATACGGGGCTGAGGAGGCGGCTCGTCAGCGGCGTATTGCCTTTGGCCCAGATCAGGTAGTGGTAGGGTGTGCCGAACCGGGCGCCGGGATAGACCAGGCTGACGGCCCGCATCCTAGGCAACGCCTCCCGTGCCACCCGCAGGGCGGCGTCGGGTGAGGTGTATTCGCCGGCGGAGGGTGGCGGCTGCCTTTCCCAGGAGCGCAGCATGGCCTGCACCTCGGTTCTCTGCCAGAGGCCGAAGAGGGGCGTGCTCAGCTCATTGATGACGCCGGTCAGGCCGGCCACCAGCATCCAGGCCACCGCGACAAAGCCGAGAAGGTTGTGCAGGTCCAGCCATTTCAGCCGGGACGAGCGGCCGGTGCGGACGGTGCCGAAGGCGAGGCGCCGCATGAATGGGCCATAAAGCGCGACGCCGGAGACGAGCGCCAGCACGAAGAGCAACCCCATGGTGCCGAGGAACAGCTCCCCGGGCAGCCCGGCGAAGAGGTCCTGGTGCAGGCTGAGCATGAGCTGGAGGAAGCCGATCCGTCGCTGGCCCGCCGGCTCCGCATCCTTCAGCAACTCTCCAGTACGGGCGTCGAATTTCAGGTAGTGCCGGCTAAAGGGCTGCTCAGTGAAGGCTTGCCATGAGGGCGCCATGATGACGAGCACCTGCGGCTCCTCGTCATCGACGAAGACCGAAGCGACGATCTCCGCCGGGTAGCGCCGCAGCCCCTCGGCCACCATGGCGTCGATGCTCGCTGCCGGCGTGTCCGGCGGTAGCGCCGCATAGGGTGGATCGTCGTCAAGCCAGTCCTCGATCTCTTCCCGGAACACCAGCGGCAGCCCGGTAAGGCAGATCATCAGCAGGAAGAACGTGCAGGCCAGGCTGGTCCATTTGTGGATAAAGGACCAGCGGCGGATCCAGGCCGGAGACATTCGCTTCAGAAATCCGCGCTGACGGCGAAGAGGAAGGTCCGCGGTGCGCCGCGGTAAAGCGAGGACGACATCCAATAGGTCTTGTCGAACAGGTTCTCCACATTGGCGTGCAAGGTCACCGGGCCGCGCGGCGTCTCCATCCGGTAGCGCGCGCCGATGTCGAAGCGCGTCCAGTCCGGGATCCGCTGTGTGTTCTGCTGGTTCAAAAAGGCCGAGCCCGTGTGGATCATGCGGCCCGAGAGGGTGAGACCTGGCGCAAAGGGCGTGTCCCACTCGCCACCGAGGTTGAGGCTCCAGCGCGGCGAGTTCACGGCGGTGCGGCCATCCAGCGTGCCGCCGGGCGTGCTGGTCAGCTCAGCGTCCAGGTACATGACGCCGCCGAGCAGGCGCACCCCGGGCGCTGCCTCGCCAAAGGCATAAAGCTCCAGGCCACGGTTCCGCTGCTCGCCGCTGCTGACGAAGGTATTGGTCGCGGGGTCGGTGAAGCTGCTGGGGCGGGTGATCTGGAAGGCGGCAAGGGTGGTGGTCAGGCGGCCCCAATCCACCTTCACGCCGACCTCGTACTGCTCAGCCACGAAAGGCGCGAGGATCTCGCCAGCATTGCGCGTTCCGGCCGGCGCGACCCCACCCTGGCTGAGCCCCTGAATATAGCTGGCATAGAGCGAGACATCGCGCCACGGCTTCACGACAAGGCCGACCACGGGCGTCAGCGCGCTCTCGTCATAGGCGGCGGTCCGCGCGCCGCTGGCCGCGCTGTAGCTGCGCGAGCGCACATATTGTTGACGCAGGCCGCCCGTCACCTCCGCGCGCTCGTCGAGGAAGGACAGCGTATCCGCCACGGCCACGCTGGTCAGCGCGAGGTAGCCGGTGCGCGGGATGCCGCCGAGTATCGGCAGGTTCGGCCGCGGCAGGATGCGCGGACTGTAGATGTTGGAGGCGTTGGCGGCCAGGCTGGCGCTGAGGACGCCGGAAGTCTGCTCCAAATAGGTTCCGGTCAGGCTGAAGCGATGCAGCACTGGCCCGGTATGTACTCGCCCGCGAAGTCCTACCTCGGAGCTGATGGCGTCATAGTATTCGTTGTCGTAGATGGCGTTCTCGGTGAAGTTGCCGTTGCCTTGGAGGCTCTGACCGAAGGGCAGCAGGTATTCCGTGGTGTAGCGCCGCCCGCCGAAGGCGCCATAGGCGGTGAGGTCGGGCGTGACATCGTACTCGCCGCGCAGCACGCCATAGACCGCATCGCTGTTCCAGAAGGTCCAGGGCTGGTAGTAGCGTCGGGTCGCGGCCGGGGCGGTGGGCGGCCGTGTAAGGTCGGGGGACAGCCCCAGTAACCCCTCCGTGCCGCGCTGATTCTGCTGCTGCCAGCCGAAGTCGAGTGAGATGCGGGCCTGGTCGCCCCGCCAGTCGAAGCCGCCGGTGAGCTCGCCATGCTGCAGGGTGGTGCGGCTGAAGTCGCCATCGCGGTAGGCACCGTTGAGCCGTGCGCCGAACTGGTTGTCTGTGCCGAAGCGCCGGCCGATATCGAAGGCGCCGCCGAAATGCGAATCGGAGATGTAGTTGGCGGTCAATCGGCTGAGCGGGAGCTCGTCGGCGCGCTTGGGCACGATGTTGATGGCGCCGCCCGAGGTGCCGCTGGGGGCCATGCCGTTCAGCAGGGCGTTGGGCCCGCGCAGGATCTCCACCCGCTCGGCCGAGGCGACGGATCCGCGCCAATAGGGCAGAATTCCGTAGAGCCCGCCGAAGGCGACGTCCTGGTTGGCGATCTGGAACCCTCGTGTCGTGAAGCCCTCGCTGCCGTTGGCGACCGGCGAGACGACGCGGATCGAAGGTTCGTTGGCCACCAGATCGGCAAGGCTGCGGGCCTGGGTGTCTCGGATGGTCTGCGCGGTATAGCTCGTGATGCTGAAGGGCGTGTCCATGACCGAGCGGTTGCCCAGCAGACCGAGCTGCCCGCCGGTTGCCACCTGGCCGCCCGCATAGGGGCGCGGCAGGTTGCCGATCATGGCCGTGGATCCCGCGCCCGAGCTGGCCTCCACCTCCACCTGAGGAAGGGTAATCCCTCCCTGGAGGTTCTCCGGCGCGTGAGTAAGGATGACGGCGCGGGGTCCGCTGGGTCGTGCCAGCAGATTTGTGCCGGCCAGGAGCCGCTGGAGCGCCGCCTCGGGCGACATGGAGCCCGACAGGCCTGGCGAGACCCGGCCCCCGGTCAGGCCACTGTCATAGATGACCTGGAGCCCGCTCTGGGAGCCGAAGGCTGCAAGCGCCTGGTCGAGGGATCCTGCCGGAATGCGGAACGCCACTGAGCCGGCTTGCTGCTCCCCCGTAGCACCCGGCTGGGGCTGAGCCCGGGCGGGGCCTGGCATCGCCGCCGGGAGAGCCGCAGCCACCACCGTAGAGAGGAGGACGCATAGCTGTGACAGGACTTCGCGCTTGCGGCCCCTCTGAGGGGTCGAGACTTGGTCTCCGGCCACCGGCATTCCGCATTTCCCCTGCCCATCCCCGTTGGCGCAATTGCGAACGGCTCTCAAAGGGAGGGACGCTTTTCGGGGGAGCGGACTGCAAGTCCGAGGCGAAAAAATTCCGGAGCCGGAAGTCAGCGGAGGAGCAGGATGCCCCCGGGCAGCGCGATTCTCCGAAGCCCGCCGATCCTCTCGACCTGGGTCAGCGCCTCGTCCAGACGGCTGAGATGGAAGACGCCGCTGACATGCCGGCCGGCGGGCTCCGCCGTCGCAAGAATAATGCGGCCAGGCCGGTACCTGTTGAGTTCGCCCAGGACGCGTCGGATCGGCTCATCCCGGAAGACCAGCACGCCGCGCCGCCAGCCAGTGGCCAGCTCTGGATCCACGCTGCGAGGTGACCGGGCCAAGCCGGCCGGCGAATAGGCGACCTGCTGCGCCGCCTCCAGATCTACGCTGCCGATACGCTGCACCCGCACCTTGCCCTCCAGGCAAGTGATGCTGACCTCGTCGCCGTCCCGCCGCACGTCGAACACCGTGCCCAAGGCGCGCGTCTCCCCACCAGCGGCCGTCACCACGAAGGGCCGTGCCGGGTCGGGGCGCACGGTAAAGATCGCCTCCCCGTCTGCCAGGTCGATCCTCCGCTCCACGCCGCCGTACCGGACCGACAGGCTGGTCCGCGTGTTCATCTCGACGACGCTGCCATCCTCGAGGGCGAGCCGGCGCTGCTCCCCCGCGCTGGTGCGATGCCACGCCGCCAGCACGCCTGGGGATGGGACAAGATCGAGCCGCTTCCCGAGGAGGATCAGGCCGGCGCCAGAAGCGGCCAGCGCCGTGCCGCCGACCAGCGCCCGCCTGCGGCGGACCGCGCGCCGCCGATGCTGCTCCCTGTCGACCAGCCCCTGCTCGTTGGCGACCGGGGCGAGCTGATGCCAGAGGCGCACCGCGTCGCGGTACGCCGCCTCATGCGCCGGGCTGCGGCTTCGCCAGGCCGATAGCTGCCAGGCATCCGCATCGGTTGCAGCGCCGGAGGTGAGCCGCACGACCCAGCGGTGCGCCTCCTGTCGCAGACCGTCATCATCGTGCTGACGGGCCTTAGCCACCGTCCGACTCCTTGCCCATCGGGTTGCCCGGTTCCCCGGCGCCTCGGGCTCCTTTCTGTCAGGAGGACGCTTCTCCGCAGCCCGATCTGCAACATCAGCCGCGATCTCTGCCCGCCCCGTTCTCGACGGCTCTCGCGCAGTGGTCAAGCGCGCGCTGGATCTCGTTCGCGACCGTGCGTAGCGAGACGCCGAAGCGGTCGGCGATCAACTGATGCGGCAATCCCTCGACCCGGGCCGCAAGGAAGATCGCGCGGCGCCGTTCCGGAATCTCGCGCAGCGCCACGGCCAGCCGCTCCATCCTGAGCTGGCCGTCGACGACGGCCGCGGGTCCCGGCGCCTCATCCTCGATGTTCAGCAGCCGCGTGATTTCCAGATCATCGAGACGCTGTCGTGCATACGCACGACGACGGCCTATCGCCACATTCCGCGCCACCCGAAGGAGATAAGCCTCGGGATCGTCGATCGCGGGCACGATCTCGGCCTGGCCGATTCGCAGATAGGTATCCTGCAGAGCCTCGGCCGCTTCGGCCGGCCCGAGCAGGCGTGCCAGGCGCCGGGCCAGGTCTTCGTAACGCAGCACCAGATGGCGTAGGAGGGAGGCGCGGTCTTTCTCGCCCATTTATGGACCCCAAGCATGCGGGCGCCGGCCGCCAGGTGGGCGCGGAGGCGAGCTTCGCCCGATACACCAAGGAGGTCTCTATCGTATTTGATAATCATTCGCAATTGGTGAGGTGGGCTGGTCTGCGCCCCAAGACCGGCTCCGATTTGGGAAAGAGTTGGCCTCGTGGAGGCGGTCGAGATGTCGAGGCGGTTCTACGTCGGGACAGATCAGCGGCTTGCTACGGCAGACTGAGGCAAGGCAAGGCCGAGGGCGGGCCTTCGACGCGCCCTCCGTTGCTGGAACCTTGGCCGCATTCAAGCAATGCTCCGTGCGACAATGAACGTCGCTATTCGGAACCACGTAGATGTCAGTCTCAAGCGGACCTCCCTGACACAGCTTTGCCGCCGTGCACGGGGGTTATCGGGGGTGACTGCTCTGACCTGCCTCCCCTAGAACAGATCGCCGGAGGGCGGCATCGCCCGGAGGCGTGAAGCTGCTCTACAAGCCATAAGCTAGAGCGGTTTCGCGCTGCACAGTCAGCGTGAAACCGCTCTAGCAGGCTGCTGAAAAGCCTGCCCTCTGAGCGGGGTTGAATCAGATTTTGGCCGGGTGGGCTTCCAGGAGCCGGCGGCAGCGCGCCCGGGGGCTGCGCTGTCCTGTCGCCGGATACCGTGCGGGCGGAGTGCTGGCGTCACGCCGCCGCGCCGAGCAGCTTCGGCAGCCTGAGGAGGTGGTAGGCCGCCATGGCGAGGCTGAACTGCCAGCCGATCCTGGGCAGGCCGCGGTGCCGAGCCTTGCGCAGCCCGGCGACGGTCTTGGCGACGAACTCGCGGATGTCGAAGCCCTTGGCCGGACCAGCGCAAAGCGCTTGGCTTCGTCTGAGCTGGGCATAGGCCGGCGAGCATCGCCGGTAGCCAGACGGCCACCCCGAGCCCGGGTCCACCCACATCCAATCCATTATCGCCGCTGATGCGTCACGATGACCGCGCCGGCCTTCCCGGTCATTCCCAGGACGATCCGTACCCCCGAAATAGCCTCGGGAGACAAGACGACAAGTGACGGCCCGAAGCAGCCCGGCCAGCGTCTCTCAAGTACAGAGCCGCGAACACCTCGCCCGCATGGCCGGAAGGGCGGGCCTTTCATGGGCCACCCACCCAAGGGCCGGAATCGTCCATGCGTCAGGCGGACTGTGTGGTTGGGGCGCCAGGATTCGAACCTGGGAATGGCGGTACCAAAAACCGCTGCCTTACCGCTTGGCTACGCCCCAGCGCGTGCCGGGTGAATAGGCGGCGAGACCCCGGCCCGGCAAGCCCCCCTGGAGCCTCTCGAAGAGGCCGGACGACGGCACCGTGCTGCCAGCCGGCAATCGGCCTGGGCGCGCACGCCGGAGGTAGGCCACCCTCAGGCCACGAATCGCCGGCCCTAGAGCGTGATCGGTTGAGGTCGAATCGACCGAAACCGTGAATCACGCGACCGAACAATGAGCTAGAGCAGGGCGGGTGAGCGCAGCTCAACCGATCCCGCTCTAGCGGGTGCGCCCCCGGCGCTCAGCCAGCCAAGGCGGGGTGCGGCGCGCCGCCTTCCCGCCACCAGCCCCCGGGCAGCAGCGCGGCCGCGCGCCGGGCCGCGGCCGAGTCAGGAAAGAGGCCGAAACAGGTCGCGCCGCTGCCGCTCATCCGCGCCAGCAGGCAGCCCGGCAGGGCGCGGATCGCCGCCAGCACTTCCGCAATTGCGGGGCAGAGGGCGATGGCCGGCGGTTCCAGATCGTTGCGCAGCGCTGCCAGGTCGCGCGCCATGGCAGCGGCGTCGGGCCAGGCCTCCGGCAGGGCGGCCGGCGGGGTGAAGCCGCCCTGGCGGGCACGGAACACCGCCGGCGTCGCCAGCGCCACGCCAGGATTGGCCAGCAGCAGACCATACTCCGGCAGGGAGGGGGCTGGCCGCAGCACCTCCCCCACCCCCTGCATCCGGGCCGGCCGCGCCGCTAGGCAAACCGGCACATCGGCGCCGAGCCGGCCAGCGATGCCGGCCAGCCCCGCCACCCCCAGCCCCGTGCCCCAGAGCCGGTCCAGCGCCCGCAGCGCCGCCGCCGCATCCGCCGAGCCGCCGCCAATGCCGGAGGCAATGGGCAGCCGCTTCTCCAGCACCAGCGCCGCCTTCGGCGCCCGGCCGGTCGCCTCGGCCAGCGCCCGGGCGGCGCGCAGCACCAGATTGTCCGGTTCCGCCGCCAGGCCCGCGGCGAGGGGCCCTTCCAACGCCAGGCTCAGCGCCTCGCCCGGCGCCGCCGCCACCCTGTCGGCGGCCGGGCCGAACACCGCCAGACTGTCCAGCAGATGGTAGCCATCCTCCCGCCTTCCGGTGACGTGCAAATAGAGGTTGACCTTGGCCGGCGCCGACTCCTCCGCGCCCAGGCGCCCTACGGTCACTGCCGCTGGGCGGTGCTGGCGGGGAAGCCGGGCAGGCCGTCCCGCAGCTTGGCCTCGATCTTCGGCAGCTCCTCCGGCTCCGGGTCCGTCACCAGGGCGCGGCGCCACTGGAATTGCGCCTCCCGCTGCCGCCCCGCCGCCCAATAGGCATCGCCCAGATGGTCGTTGATGACGCTGCTGCGCGGCTCCAGCTCCACCGCCTTTTCCAGCCAGGTGATGGCGCCGGGCAGCTCGCCCAGGCGGAACAGCACCCAGCCCAGGCTGTCGGCGATATTGCCGTCCTGCGGCCGCAGCTCCGTCGCCCGCAGCAGCATGGCCTTGGCGCGGTCCAGGTTCTTGCCCTGCTCGGCCCAGGTATAGCCCAGGTAATTCAGCACATAGGGCTGTTCAGGCGACAGCGAGAGGGCCTGCAGCAGATCGGCCTCGCCGCGCGGCCAGTCATGGGAGCGTTCCCGGGCAATGCCGCGGGCGTAGAATAGCGGCCAGTCCTGCGCCTGCGCCTGGCCGCCCACGGCGCTGCGCTCGATCGCCTGGTCGTAGGCCACCACCGCCTCGGCATAGCGCTCCCGCCGGCGCAGCAAATCGCCCAGCCGGGCGGGCGCCTGGGGCAGGCCCGGCGTCGCTTCCGCCAGCCGGCGCAGCAGCGCCACCGCCTCCTCCGTCCGGTCCAGCTTGTCCAGCAGGGCAGCCCGGCGCAGCCCGATCACCGGCGCCAGCGGGTCATCGGCGGAGATGCCGGAGAGCAGCTCAAGGGCCCGCTCCTCATGCCCCTGCTCGGCCAGGGTATCCGCCATCAGCACCACCGCCGGGGCGAAGCCGGGCCGCAGCCGCAGGGCGAGCTGCCCGAGGATGAGGGCGAAATCGCCGGAGCCCTGGCCGCGCAGCGCGCCGGCCAGGGCGGTATAGGCCTCCGCCATCCCCTCCGCCGGGCCGGCGACGCCGCGCTGGGCGAACAGGGCCCGGCGCATCGGCGCCGCGGCGGAGAGCGCCGCATCGTCGCCGCTTTCCACCACCCGGTCGAGCAGCCGGTTGGCTTCCTGCGCCTTGCCAGCCCGGTGCAGCACGCCGGCGGCCAGCACGGCCAGGCGCCAGGGCAGGTCCGGCTGGTCCGCCGCCGCCATGCGGGCGAAACGCTCCGCCTCCCGCGGCCGGCCGGCGATATCGGCGATGAGGGCGGCATGCAGCGCGTTCAACGCCCGTAGCCGGTTGGCCTCGGCCAGGGGGCGGAGCGTCGCCAGCGCCTGGTCCGGCTGGCCGCGGCCGAGCTGCACCCAGGCGAGCAGCGCCGGCTGCAGCACCTGCACCGGACCGCTGCGGCCGAGCAGCTTCAGCCGCTGCTCCGCCCGGTCCCAGCGCGCTGCCTGCACATCGGCGCCGGCCAGCAGCAGGTTGGCGGCGGGGTTGTCCGGCAGGCGGCGGGCCAGGCGCAGCGCCTCCGCCCGGCCGTCCAGCAAGGTGGCGAGGAAGGCGCGGGCCACCAGCTCCGGCTGGTCCGGCTCGGCGCGCAGGGCGGCCAGCATGTTGTCGGCGGCCACCCGCGTATCGGTCTCCGCCGCGGCGAAGCGGCCGGCGAGATAGGCGCCGAAGGCTCCGGTGATGGGAAGGCCGGAGGCGCTGCGCGGCCCGCGATCTCCCGCGGGGCCTCCGGCAGCACAGGCGCTGAGCAATGCGACGGCCAGCAGCGCAAGCCGCGGGGCAGCAGGAGAGAGCATGGCCGGAGGCTAGCAGCGCGCCCCTGCCCGCGCCACCACCGCCTGGGGCAGGGCCCCTCCGCCAGTGACGCAGGGCACGGCGGAGATTACGCCGAGGCCGTAATGGACCACCGACCGCCTCCGCCGGCCGGGCTGTCGGAGACTAGGCGGAACGGCACGAAATTGTAATGTCCGTCGCCTGGGTGGAGGAACAGCATGCGGTCACGGATCCTGGCGCTTCTCGGCCTGTGCGCGGGCCTGTTGCCCGGGCTCTCGCCAGCTTCGGCGCAGATCCGGTTCAGCCTGGTGAACAACACCGGGCAGGTGATCGAGCAGGTCTATGTCTCGCCCTCCCGCTCCTCCAATTTGGGCCCGGACGTGCTGGGCGCCAATGTGCTGCCGGCCGGGTCGAGTAGCTGGATCGTGCCCGGCTTCGGCGATTGCGTCCTCGATGTGCGGGTGGTGTTCCAGGGCGGTCGGTCCGAGGAAAGGCGGCAGATGAATGCGTGCAGCCTGTCCCGCATCGTCTGGGGCGGCGGCGGGGGCGGCGGCGACCCCAGCTTCCAATTCGTGAACCAGGGCGGGATGACGGTGAACGAGCTCTATATCTCGCTGAGCAGCGACCAGAGCTGGGGCCGCGACCGGCTGGGCAATGGCACGCTGGCGCCAGGCAACGGCTTCTGGGTGGCGCTGCCCTCCGGCAAGGTCTGCACCGTGGATATCCGCGTGGTCTATGCCGATGGCCGCGCCTCGGAGCGGCGCGGCGTCGAAACCTGCTCGGTGCAGACGGTGAATTTCAGGTGAGCCGGCCGTAATCGCCGAATTGCGCGAAGACCTCGCGCAATTCGGCCGCGGTCAGCAGGACGGGGGTGAGGCCGGCGGCGCGCAGCGCCAGGTATTGCCGCGCCAGGTTCTCCACCTCCATGGCCAGGGTCCGGGCGCCGGCGAGGCTCCGGCCGAGGGCGACGACGCCGTGATTGGCCAGCAGGGTGGCGCGGCGGTCGCGGAGCGAGTCGAGGCAGGCCTCGGCCAGGGCGGCGGTGCCGAAGGTGGCGTAGGCGGAGCAGCGGATATCGGCGCCGCCGCCCAGCGCGATCATGTAGTGGAAAGCGGGCAGCCCCTGCCGGGCGCAGGACAGCGCGGTGGCGAAGGGGCTGTGGGTATGCACCACGGCCCCGGCCTCCGGCCGCGCGGCATAGACCGCCGTGTGCAGCCGCCATTCGGAGGAAGGGCGGCGATGGCCGCGCAGCACCGCGCCGGTGAGGTCGATCTCGACCAGGTCCGCCGGCGTCAGGGCGGCATAGGGCAGCGCGGCGGGGGTGATGAGGCAGCCGGCTGCCGTGCGGAGGGAGAGGTTGCCGGATTTGCTCGGCATGAAGCCGAGCGCGTCCAGCGCCTGGGCGGCGGCGATGAGTTCCTCTGCGGCCGCCTTGTCCGGCTCCGGCATGGCCCCCCCCGGGAGCGCCTCACATCCCGCCGATATAGTTCGGCCCGCCGCCACCCTCCGGCGTCGTCCAGTCGATGTTCTGCGTCGGGTCCTTGATGTCGCAGGTTTTGCAATGCACGCAATTCTGCGCGTTGATCACCAGCCGGGCCCCGGCATCGCCGGCTTCCACCGTGGCGCCCTCGCCCGTCGCCTCGGGGTCCGGCGTGCCCTTCAGCTCCCGCTCCGCCTCGACGCCCACCGCCTCATAGACCGCGGCGGGGCAGTAGCGGCTTTCCGGGCTGCGGAATTGCTCCCAATTCACCCCCTTCCAGCGCCCCGGATCGATCAGCTTCAGATGCGCCGGCTGGTCTTCCTCATGGTTGGTGTTGGAGAGGAAGACGGAGGAGAGCCGGTCGAAGGTCAGCACCCCGTCCGGCTTGGGATAGGTGATGCGCCGGGCCTGGGCGGCCGGCTTCAGCGTTTCGTGGTCCTGATGATGCGTCCAGGTCCAGGGCGCCTTGCCGCGGAACAGGTAGGTGTCCAGCGCGGCGTTCACCATGCCGCCCCAGAAGCCGAATTTCTCGAAGCCCGGGCGGATGTTGCGCACGCCTTCCAGCTCGCTCCAGACCCAGCTCTGCTTCAGCGCGGCCGGGTAGCTTTCCAGCACCGCCGGCCGGTCCTCGCCCGCCAGTGCCTGCGCCACCGCCTCCGCCGCCACCATGCCGGATTTCATGCTGGTATGCGTGCCCTTGATCTTCGGCACGTTGAGGAAGCCGGCGCAATCGCCGATCAGCATGCCGCCGGGGAAGACCAGCTTCGGAATCGCCTGGAACCCGCCCTCGTTCAGCGCGCGTGCGCCGTAGGCGATGCGCTTGCCGCCCTCGAGGAATTTCCGCACTTCCGGATGCAGCTTGAAGCGCTGGAATTCGTCGAAGGGCGAGAGCCAGGGGTTCGGATAATCCAACCCGACCACGAAGCCGATCGAGACCAGATTCTCGCCCAGCATGTAGAGCCATGTCCCGCCATAGGTATCGCTCGGCAGCGGCCAGCCGGTGGAGTGCCAGACCAGGCCCGGCTGGTGCTTCTCCTTCGGGATCTCCCACAGCTCCTTCATGCCGAGGCCGTAGGTCTGCGGCGCCACGCCCTCGCGCAGGTTGTAGCGCTCCTGCAGCTTCTTGGTGAGCGAACCGCGGCAGCCCTCCGCGAACAGCGTGTAGGTGGCGCGCAGCTCCATGCCCGGCTGGTAATTCGGGCCCTTCTCGCCGTCCTTGAGGATGCCCATGACGCCGGCGACGACGCCCTTGACCTGGCCCTCCTCGATGATGCTCTCGCTCGCCGCGAAGCCCGGATAGATCTCGACCCCGAGCGCTTCTGCCTTGGCGCCGAGCCAGCGGCAGACATTGCCGAGGGAGACGATGTAATTGCCGTGGTTGTTCATCTGCGGCGGGGTCGGCAGCTTGAAGGCGCGCGTCTCCGTCAGCAGCATGAAGCGGTCATCCTGGGCGGGCGTCGCCAGGGCAGGCGGGTCGTCGCGCCAGTCCGGGATCAGCTCGTCCAGGGCACGCGGCTCCAGCACCGCGCCGGAGAGGATATGGGCGCCGATCTCGCTGCCCTTCTCCACCAGGCAGACGGAGGCCTCGGGCGCGATCTGCTTCAGGCGGATCGCCGCGGCGAGGCCGGCCGGGCCGCCGCCGACGATCAGCACGTCGAACTCCATCGCTTCCCGTTCTTCCGCCCCGGACATGCCGCTCTCCTCCTGGATCAGCCCGGATGTAGCCGAGGGGAGGATTGCACGGAACCCCGGCCCCGGCCGATATGGCGGGAAGGAAGGATGGAACCGGATGACGGAGATGGCGCAAGCCGAGGCGGCAGCGCTGCTGGCCGCGCTCCGCCTGCAACTGGATTGGGGCGCGGACGAGGCGCTGGAGGCGGCGCCGATCGACCGCACCCAACCGCGCCTGGCGCCGCCCACCCTGCCGGAGGCGCCGGCCGGGAGCGGCTCCCAATCCCGGCGGCTGGCCACGGCGCCCGGGGGCGGGCTGCGGCGCGCCGGCGGCCCGCCTGCCGCGGCGGAGACGGGCGCAACGCCGCTGCAGCAGCAGGCCGCCGCCCTGGCCGCCGAGGCGGACAGCCTGCCGGCGCTGCGCGAGGCCATGGCCCGCTTCGATGGCAGCCCGCTGCGGGAGACCGCCACCAACCTGGTCTTCGCCGATGGGGTGGCGGAGAGCGGGCTGATGTTCATCGGCGAAGCGCCGGGCGCGGATGAGGACCGGCTGGGCCGGCCTTTCGTCGGCGTCTCCGGGCAGTTGCTTGACCGCATGCTCGCGAGCATCGGGCTGAGCCGCGAGCGGAATTTCTACATCACCAACATCCTGCCCTTCCGCCCGCCCGGAAACCGCACCCCGACGGACGCAGAGATCCTGCTCTTCCTGCCCTTCCTGCTGCGGCATATCGCGCTCGCCCGGCCGCGCCACCTGGTGCTGCTGGGCGGGGTGGCGGCCAAGGGGCTGCTGCGCTCCAAGGAAGGGATCACCCGGCTGCGCGGCCGCTGGCACCAGGTGGCGGTCCCGGAAGAGGCGGCGCGGCCCGCCTTGGCGACGCTGCACCCGGCCTATCTGCTGCGCACCCCGGGCGCCAAGCGCGATGCCTGGTCCGACCTGCTGCTGCTGCGGCAGCGCCTGGCGGAAGAGGGCGGCTGAGGGTGGCGCCGGAGGAACGGATAGCAGGAACGGATAGCCGCTCCGGCATCGCGAGGGACAGGAAGCGCCGCCGCGCCTATTGCCTTCTCCCCGCCCGTAGCAAGCGTGACAGAGGCCCGTGCAGGCCGCGAGCTGTCGGTGTCAATTATATAACTAACAAGTAACGATATGCTAAAAGCAGGCAATTATTGGCCTTTTCCCCCTGCTTTCCCCCCGGCGCGTTCCTCCATCGGCTACCAAAGCAACCACCAAGCCTGATCTGCCGCCGCCACGCAGCAGCATCGCCAGCGAATAAGGTCGTTCCGCACGGCTTTTTTACCGCCGCCCCCGTCGGCCCACACGGGGATTTGCCGAGCGCCCCGGCGTTTCTGCGGCCACGCATTTTTCGGTTGCCAGATCGTGACCCTGCCGGTAACGGGAACGGGCCATGCGAGCGACCTGCCCCATGGCCCGCAGCACCCCTCGCCCCCTGCTTCGCAGGGTCCTGGGGGGCGCGGCGCTTGTGGCGGTGGTCATCTCCCCTGCCCTGGCGCAAAGGGCTTCTTCTCCCGGCCCCCTCGGCCAGATCGCGCTCAGCCTGCCGCACCCCCCGCCTAAGGGGGCGGTGGCCGGCCTGCCGCAGCTCCTCTCCCCGCTGGAAGCAGGGCGGTTGCGGCGCATCTTCGCCTTCCAGTCCCGCGGCGACCTCGCCGCCGCCGAACGCGAGACGGAACGGCTGGAGGATCGCCGCCTGCTCGGCCATGTGCTGGCGGATCGCTGGCAGCGCCGGGGCATGGAACCGCAGGCCGCCGAGGTCCAGGCCTGGCTGGGCAGCTATGCCGACCTGCCCGACGCCCCGGCGATGCATGCGCTGCTCGCCAGGCTGCTGCCCCGCGGTGCCGCCCTGCCCGCCCCGCCGCCGGAGCCCGACGCCCTCTCCCCCGATGCCGCGACGCCGGAGGAGCGCGAGCCCCAGGCCGCCACCCTGTCGCGCAACCCGGCGCTGGACCGCACCGTGCGCGACCGGGCACGGGAGGGCAATGTGGAGGCCGCCCTCTCCCTAATTGCCCGCACCCGCGGGATGACGCCGGCCTATGCCGCCCAGCTTCGCGCCGAGCTTGCCAGCGGCTTGTTCCGATCAGGCAAGGACGCCGAGGCGCTGCGCATCGCCAGCGAGGCCCTGCGCGCCGCGCCGGAGAACGGCCCCGCCGCCTTCGCCGCCGGCCTCGCCGCCTGGGGGCTGGGGCATTGGGACCTTGCCCTGCCCTATTTCGAGCGGGCGGCGCGCAGCGACCAGGCCGCCCCGGCGCTGCGCTCCGCCGCCGCCTTCTGGACCGCCCGCGCCGCCGTCCGCGCCCGCCAGCCCCAGCTCTACGTCTCCTGGATGATGCAGGCGGCGCAGGAGCCGCGGACCTTCTACGGGCTGGTGGCGCGCCGCTCCCTTGGCCTCGCCACCGCCTTCGCCTGGGAAGGCGAGTTGGCCGGCGAAGCCGAGGCCGCGCTGGTAGCGGAAACCGCCGGCGGCTGGCGCGCCCTCGCCCTGCTGCAGATCGGCCAGGCGGACCGGGCCGAGGCGGAGCTGCGCCTGCTCTGGAGCCGCGCCCGCGGCAATCCCGGCCTCGCCCGCGCCATGCTGGCGGTCGCCGGCCAGGCGGGGCTCACCCGCCTCACCTCCCAGCTTGCCGCCGCCAGCCAGGGGCAGGATGGGCGGCCGCGCGACTTCGCCCGCTTCCCTTTGCCGAAGCTGCTGCCGCAGGGCGGGTTCCGCATGGACCCGGCGCTGCTCTACGCCCTGGCGCTGCAGGAAAGCCGCTTCGACCCCGATGCCATCTCCCCCGCCGGGGCGCGCGGCATCATGCAGATGATGCCGGCGACGGCGAGCTTCGTCGCCAATGACCCCTCCCTGCAGGGCGCCAGCATCCAGCGGCTGCATGACCCGGCCTTCTCCCTGGAGCTCGGCCAGCGCTACGTCCACCACCTGGTGCGGATGGAGGGGGTGGAGGGCAACCTCATCCGCCTGCTGGCGGCCTATAATGCCGGCCCGGGCAACCTCGCCAAATGGCTGCCCGCGACAGGCCATCGGGACGACCCCTTCCTGTTCATCGAGAGCCTGCCGCTGGAGGAGACCCGCGGCTTCGTGCAGCGGGTGCTGGCCTATAGCTGGATCTACGCCTCCCGCCTCGGCCTCCCGGCGCCGAGCCTCGACCAGCTCGCCGCCGGCAGTTTCCCGAAATTCAGCCCGCCGGAGGAGGTGGTGGCCATGCTGCGGCAGGGGCGGGCGCGGCGGTAGCGCGTGATCGCCTGAGGCGTCTTCTGCGGAAAGCGTGAATTACGCGGCCAGATATGGGGCTCGAGCAGGACGCACATACGTCCTGCTCCAGCAGGGCTTCGCGCCGGGCCGGTGGCTCCCCATTATCGGGAGGAGCCGCAGGGAGCCCCGCCATGCCCATCGACGAGAGCCGCGCCTTCGTCCCGGTCAATATCGCCGTCCTCACGGTTTCCGATACGCGCGACCTGGCCACGGACCGCTCCGGCCAGACCCTGCAGGAGCGGATCGAGGCCGCCGGCCATCGCTGCGTCGCCCGCGAGATCGTGAAGGACGAGGCCGACGCCATCGAGGCGGTGCTGCGCCGCTGGATCGCCGATCCGACGGTCGATTGCGGCATCACCACCGGCGGCACCGGCATCACCGGCCGGGACGTGACGCCGGAAGCCTTCGAGCGCGTGCTGGAGAAGAAGATCGAAGGCTTCGGCGAGCTGTTCCGCATGCTGAGCTACCAGAAGATCGGCACCTCCACCATGCAGTCCCGCGCCCTGGGCGGCGTCGCCGGCGGCACCTACCTGTTCGCCCTGCCCGGCTCCACCGGCGCCTGCAAGGATGCCTGGGACGATATCCTGGTGCATCAGCTCGATGCCCGCTTCCGCCCCTGCAACCTGGTGGAGCTGATGCCGCGGCTGCAGGAACATCTGCGGGCGGCCTGACGGGGAGATGGCGATTCTCGTCACCGGCGCCGCCGGTTTCGTCGGGCTGAACCTGCTGGACACGCTGCTGTCGCGCGGCGGCGAGCCGGTGGTGGGCTTCGACACCCTGCCCCTGCCGCCCCGCGCGGCGCGGGAATTCGCCGAGCGGCCCGGCCGCCTGACCATGGTGCAGGGCGATATCGGCGAGGAGTCGGCGCTGGACACCGCCTTCGCCGCCGCGCCCGTCACCGCCGTGATCCACGCCGCGGTCATCACCGCCGGCACCGAGCGGGAGCGCAGCGCGCCGGAGCGCATTGCCGAGGTGAATGTCGGCGGCGCCATCGCCGTGCTGCGGGCGGCGCTGCGGCATGGGGTGCGGCGCTTCCTCTACATCTCCTCCGGCTCCGTCTATGGCGAGCCGCCTGCCGATGGCGGCCCCTATGACGAGGCGACCACCTGGCCGCGGCCCCTGGCGCTCTACGGCATCACCAAGCTGGCGGCGGAACAGGCGGTGCTGCGGCTGGCGGCGCTGGAAGGGCTCTCCGCCGCGGTGGCGCGACTCGGCTCCGTCTTCGGGCCCTGGGAATGGGCGACGGGGGTGCGCGATACCCTCTCCCCCGCCCTCCAGGCGCTGGACGCCTTCGCGTGCGACGGCGAGGCCGTGCTGGGGCCGGTCAACGCCGTGGATCATGTGTACAGCCGCGACGTGGCCGAAGCCCTGGCCGGCCTGCTCGCCACCCCGGCGCAGGGCGTGTTCAACATCGGCCGCGGCACCATCACCGACGCTGCCGATATCTGCCGCGCCCTGGCCAAGGCCTCGCCGGAATTCCGCTGGCGCATGGCGGCGCCGGGGGAGGCCTTCAACGTCACCACCCACATGCCGAGGCGGCCCGGCATGGCGCTGCAACGCATCAAATCCGCCACGGGGTGGCAGGCGCGGTTCGACCTGGACACGGCGGCAAAGGACCTGCTCGCCTGGAGGAGCGCTTGAGGGGGAGCCCTGCTTCCCCTCAAACTCCCCACGCCAAAGGCCGAAGGCCTTCGGAAACCATGAGTCAGCTCAGACTGTCCTCGTAGTCCCGCCAGATGCTGGGCTCCAGCCGCAACGCCGTCCCGGCCGGATACTTCGCGCGCCAATGCGCGGCACAGGCGCCCGCCGTCGTCAGCCAAAGGCCCGGATAGGCCCGCACCTCCGCCAGGAAGGCATCCAGCATGCGCAAACGATGCGGAAAGCCGATCGCATGCGGATGCACCACCATGCTGAACTGCCGGCCGCGCCTGTACTGCGCGGCGAATTCCGCGCGGCAATTGCGGAAATAATCATCCGCATGCTCCAGCCCGGTGCCCTTGGCGGGGAACAGCAGGAAGAACTGGTCGTCGAAGTGATAGTAGTAGGGCAGCACCAGCGTCGCCCGGCGCGCGGCAAAATCCGTCACCCACCAATGCGGCACGTCATCCGCCATGCCGTTGCCCATATAGGCATAGCCGGCCTCCCGCAGCAGCGACATGGTCGCGCCGCTGATCGCGCCGCCGGCGAATTTGTCGCCCGGCCGTGCCAGGGAATACCAGCCGAGCGGCCGCGCCCCGCAGGCCGCCGTGATGGCCTCGGTGGTGCGGTCCAGCCGCGCCTTCTCCTCCTCCGGCGAAAGCGCGCTGACATCCTCATGCAGCCAGCCATGCGCGGCAATCTCATGCCCCGCTTCGGCCAGCGCCTTCACCCGCGGCGCATGGATGGCCGCCATCGCGCCCGGCACGGCGAAGGTTGCGCGCACGCCATGCTTCGCCAGCACGCCGAGCAGCGCATCCAGCCCGCCATGCATCCCGTATTGCGCATCCGGCGTCGTCAGATCGGCCGGCTTGATCCCTTCCGGCCCGCAGGGCGGCGAGAGATCCACCGTCAAGGTCATGCAGAGCTGCGCACCCTCCGGCCAGCTCACCTCCGCATCCGCCAGGCTCCGCTCATCGGAGATGGTGTAGCGATCCTTCCAGGGCATCTTCCCCCTCCCCTACTGGCGCGGCGGACAGGCGGCGAGGCAATGCCGCGCCACCGCTTCGCAGCTCGGGAACCACACGCCCGGCAACCGCTTCATCCGCGCGAACAGCCGGTCCAGCATCGCAATGCGCAGGGCGCGGCCGGAGACGAAGGGGTGCAGGCAGATATTCAGGTAGCCCCCCACCTCATATTGCTGCAGGAAGGCGTCCCACCACATCGCCTCCACCCGGTCCGGGTCGGTGATGCGCTGCGCGGCATTCTCGCTGTTCAGCCAGGCGAAGTTGAAGAACATGGCGTCGTCGATGGCGTAGTGGAAGGGCAGGTTCAGCAGCGGGCCGGTGCCGTCCTGCTCGAAGACGTAGTGCGGCCGGTGATCGGGCACCTCGTGCGAATTGTAGAGGAAGCCCTCCTCCCGCAGCAGCGCCGAGGTGTGCCAGCTTCGCGTGCCGATCGGGCGGCGGCCGGTCAGCCGTTCCAGCGCGTCGCAGGCGCGGCGTAGATGCGCCCGCTCCACTTCCGGCTCCTTCGGCACGCGGTGTTCCCACATATGGTCCGCCACCTCATGGCCGGCCTGGGCCGCTTCGCGCATCGCTTCGGGATACAGCTCGCAGATCCGGCCGGGGGTGAAGATGGTGGCCTGGATGCCGTGGCTGCCGAACAGCTCCAGCAGCCGCCAGATGCCGACGCGCCCGCCGAATTCCCCCTTGGCAAGCTGCATCGGCGGCTCCCCCAGCAGCCGGCGCAGCAGCATGGCGTCGAAATCCGCGGTGACGTTCACCGCGATGCGCGCCCCTTCCGGCCAGGCGACCTTTTCGATCACCTGGTGCCGCGCAGCGGTGCTCGCCGCCGCCACGCGCAGCGCCTCCAGCTCGGCCGGCATCAGCGTCCGCCCGCCACGTCGAGCGTGACGCCAGTGACATAGGCTGCCTCGTCGGAGGCCAGGTAGAGCACGGCATTGGCGATATCCACCGGCTCGCCGATCCGCGCCATCGGCACCATGCGGGAAGGCGGGTGGAGCAGCGTCTTCTCCATCTCGGCGAAGAGCGGGGAGGTGCGCGGCGTGGCAATGGGCCCCGGCGCCACTGCGTTGATGCGGATGCCGTAAGGCGCCATTTCCAGCGCCACGTCGCGGATGAAGCCATGGATGCCGGCCTTCGCCGTGGAATAGGCCGCGGCGCCGCTATGCTCGGCCGACCAGGGCGTGCCTTCCTTGGCGCCGGAGGACATGCAGATGATGGCGCCGCGCCGCCGCTCCATCATCCCCGACAGCACGGCGCGGGTACAGAGGAAGGTGGAGCGCAAATTGAGGCCCAGGGTGAAGTCCCAGGCCTCCACCGACATGTCCCAGATCTTCTGATTGCGGCTGCCGCCGACATTGTTCACCAGCACATCGATGGCGCCGAGCTCCGCCGCGATGCGGGCGAAGCCCTGCTGCACCACGGCTTCCTCGGTGACGTCGCCGGGCAGCGCCAGCGCGCCCAGCTCCTCCGCCACCTTGGCGAGGCCCGCCGCGTCGATGTCGAACAGGGCGAGGCGCGCGCCCTCCGCCTTCAGGCGGCGCGCGATCGCCTCGCCCAGGCCATTGGCCGCGCCCGTGACGACGACCAGCCTGTCCTGCATCCGCCCCATATCCCCTCTCCCCTCCTGCGACGCGGTGCAGGATGGCACGGGTTGCGGCGGCGGTCAGGCCATCAACGTTGGGAAGTGCCGCTCAGCCCCGGCTGGTTGCCGCTGCCGACGCCGCCGGCGCCGCCGGGCTGGATCGGCGTCGGCGTGCCGGCGCCGGTGGAGGGCGTATAGGCCTGCCCGGTCGGGGCGCCGGCGGAAGGCCGCATCGGCTCCCCGCCCGAGATGCTGGAGCGCCGGCTGCTGCCCTGGTCGCAGGCGGCGAGGCTGAGGACGAGCGCCAGCCCGGCTAGAATTGTTCTTGGCATCGATCCGTCCTTGTTGCTGTGCCTGGGCGCAACGGCGCCCGCGCGGGACGGTTCCCCGAAAAGCTCCAGGGTCGGGCGGCCATGGCCGCCGGCCGCACCTGCCGATGCCGCCGCTAGAGCGGTTTCACGCTGACTGTGCAGCGCGAAGCCGCTCTAGCTTATGGATTGTAGAGCAGATTCACGCCTCCGGGCGATGCCGCCCTCCGGCGATCTGCTCTAGCGTCCTCCTCCAAAGTCCTGCGGACTTCGTTCTCGGGCACTGGCCTGCGTCTTCAGCGGCGGCCTGCCTGTCCGCGAATTCCGCCGGAGTTCGGCGAGTTTCGCGGGCATGACACTGGAGCGGGATCGGTTGAGCTGAGCTGACCCACCCCGCTCTAGCTCATTGTTCGGTCGCGTGATTCACGGTTTCGGTCGATTCGACCTCAACCGATCACGCTCTAGCCGCGCATCAGCCCGAGCTGCCGGTCGCGCGCGAGATCTGCCGGATCCCGGCGTTCCGGCGGGCCGTAGCCGCCGCCACCGCCGGAGGCGAGCAGGATGAGGTCGCCCTTCCGCAGCGCCACATCATCCTTGGAGCGCACGGCGATGGTCTCGTTGCCGCGCTGGATGAGGCAGCTTCCGCAGGCCCCGGCCTCGCCGCCTGCCATGCCGGCGGCCGGGATGCGGAAGCGGTCGGCATAGATCGCCAGCCGCACCCCATCGTCCAGGATGCGATAGGCGCGCACCGAGCCGAGCCCGCCGCGATACTGCCCGCGTCCGCCACTGTCCGGCCGCAGTGCATAGGTCTCGATGCGGAAGAAATCGTAATCCGCGTCGATCTGCTCCACTGGCGTATTGGTGCAGTTGGAGAGTGGCCCGGCCACCGCATCGCAGCCATCCTGGCGCGGAGAGGCGCCATAGCCGCCGTCGCGCAACTCGATGAAGACGCGATAGCGGCCATCTTTCAGGTGGCTGAGGCAGAAGCCGGTGGTGCAGTCATAGCCCGGCGCCACGGCGTGCTGGGGCATGGCCTGGCCCAGCGCCTTCAGCATCACGTCATAGGCGCGGAAGCTGGCCTCCATGCGCGCCCGCACCGGCGCCGGCGGGTTGGGATTCAGCAGGCTGCCCTTGGGCGCGGTGATGGTGACGGCGCGGCTGGCCCCTTCGTTGAAGGGCACGTCGCCGCCGGTCAGCACTGCCTTGACGCAGGCCAGCGTCGCGGAGACGGTGGAGGCGAAGGGTGCGTTCAGATGCGTCTTCACCTGCGGACAGGTGCCGGTGAAGTCCACGTCCATCCTGTCGCCCTGGACGGTCACGGCGACCCGGATCGGCAGCGGCGCGTCGCTCAGCCCGTCATCATCGACGGCATCCTCGCCGTGATAGGTGCCGTCCGGGATGGCGGCGATGGCGGCGCGGACCCGGCGTTCCGTATAGGCGATCATCTCCGCCATGGCGCGGCGCACCGTGGCAGCGGAGTACTTGTCGCACATCTCCGTCACGCGGGCGGCGCCGACGGCGCAGGCGGCGAGCTGGGAATCGATATCGCCGAGGGTCTGCTCCGGCACCCGGATATTGGCGCCGATGAAGCGGCGCAGCGGGCCCTCATTCTCCCAATCGGCGGCGAGGTTGTACTTGCTGGGCGGGATGACCAGCCCTTCCTGGTAGAAATCCGTCGCCGAGGAATTGAGGCCCGGCGCGCCGCCGCCGATATCCAGATGATGCGCGACGGCGGCGCTGAAGCCGATGATCTCGCCCCGGTAGAAGATGGGGACGAAGATCAATATGTCCTGCAGGTGATGCGCCCCGTGATAGGGGTGGTTGCAGATATAGAAATCGCCCTCCTTCAGCGTCGCCACCGGGTAGAGGGCGGCGCAACTGCGAAACGTGATGGAGAGGGAGCCGACCAGCATCGGGATCAGCTCGTCGCTCTGCGCCACCGCATTGCCCTCGGCGTCGAGGATGCCGGTGGAGGCGTCCTTGCCGTCGCGCACGACGGAGGAATAGGCGGAGCGGTAGAGCTTGATGCCCATCTCCCGCGCCGCGGAGAGCAGCGCCTGGCTGATCACCGCCTGGTCGACGGGGTTGAGCCGCGTCTCGTCGCTCATGCGCCCCTCCGCAGGATGAGGTTGCCGCTGGGATCGGTGGCGGCCGTCCAGCCCTCCGGCACATAGACTGCCGCCGTCAGGTCATCGAGGGTGAGCGGCCCGGCGACCGGCACGGCGCCGATCGCGGCGCGGCCCATGCGCCGTGCCGCCCGTGCCCGGCCACCATCGAAGATGGTGGTCGCGCGGTCCGGCACGGTCAGCGGTGGGCCGGCGATCTCGGCCAGGCTCGGCACGCTGCCATGCGGCACATGCAGGCCGACGCGGTAGGAGACGATCTCCACCGGCCGCGCCTGCCCCGCGGCGCCCAGGCGGTAGATGCGGCGATGCTCCACGGCGAAGGCATCCAACAGCGATTCGGTGGTCAGGCCTTCCAGCGCGGCGAGGTCGAGCGGCACGGGAATCTCGAAGGCCTGGCCAACATAGCGCATTTCCAGCACCGCCTCGGCGCGTCGCGCCTCGCCGAGGCCAATGGCGTCGGCGCGGGCCTGCAAGCCGCCCAGCATCTCCGCCAGCACGCCGCGCACCGCGGCCGGCGCATCGGCGTCGAGCCGGGTGCGGCGCGTCAGGCTGTCATAGAGGCTGTAATCGGCGGCGAGCAGCCCATAGGCGGAAATCACGCCGGCATTGGGCGGCACCACCACCGTGCCGATCGCCAGCGCCTCCGCCACCGCCGCCGCGTGCAACGGTCCGGCGCCGCCGAAGGGCACCAACGCATAGTCACGCGGGTCGCGGCCGCGGCTGGTGCTGACCAGCCGGATGGCGGAGACGATGTTCGCCACCGCGATCTGGATGGCGCTGTCGGCCAGCGCCTCCACGCTGAGGCCGAGCTGCGCCGCCAGCGGCGCGAACGCCGCCCGCGCCGCTGCGGCGTCCAGCTTCATCGAGCCGGCGAGGCGGGCATCCGCCGGCAGGCGGCCGCAGATGACATGCGCGTCGGTCAGGGTCGGCTGGGTGCCGCCGCGGCCATAGCAGGCGGGGCCGGGATCGGCGCCGGCGCTGCGCGGGCCGACGCGGAGCAGCCCGCCATCATCCACCCAGACGAGGGAGCCGCCGCCGGCACCGATGGTGGTGATGTCCACCATCGGCATCAGCACCGGCAGCGTGTCCACCCGCGCTTCCCGCGTCAGCTCCGGCCGGCCGTCCTGCACCAGGCAGACATCGGCGGAGGTGCCGCCGATATCGAGGGTGATGATGTCGCGGTGGCCGGAGAGCGAGGCCTGGCGGATGGCGCCGGTGACGCCCGCCGCCGGCCCGGAGAGCAGCGCGCTGACGGCGTTGCGGCGGATGGCGGTGGCCGGCACCCGACCGCCATTGGACTGCATGATGGAGAAGCGGCCGGCGAAGCCGCCCTGCGCCAGCCGCTCCTCGATGCGGCTAAGATAGGCGTCCAGCACCGGCTGCACATAGGCGGCGAGCGTCGTGGTGCTGGTGCGCTCGTATTCGCGGAATTCGCGGGTGACATCGACGGAGCAGGTGACCGGCAGGCCGGGCCGATGCGCCGCCAGCCATTCGGCGACAGCGCGCTCATGCGCCGGGTTGGCGAAGGCGTTCAGCAGGCAGATGGCGACCGCCCCGTGCCCGCCTTCCGCGAGGAAGCGGTCGAGCACCGGGCCGAACGCCGCCATGTCCAGCGCCCGCACCACGCCGCCATCGCTGACGACGCGCTCCGGCACTTCCAGCGTGTCATAGCGCGGCACCAGCGGGTCCGGCTTGCGGTAGAAGATGTCGAAGAGCTGCTCGCGGTCCTGCCGGCGGAGCTGCAAGACGTCGCGGAAGCCTTCCGTCACCAGCAAAGCGAGGCGGGCACCCTTGCGCTCCAGCACCGCATTGGTGGCGACGGTGGAGCCATGGGCGAGATCGGCCATCGCGTCCAGCGGAATCGCCGCGGCTTCCAGCGCATGGAACACGCCACGATCGGGCTGGCGCGGCGTGCTCGGCACCTTGGTCAGGCGGATGCCGCTCTCTTCGATACAAACCAGATCGGTGAAGGTGCCGCCGATCTCCACCCCGACCTTCATGCCACCGGCTCCAGGTGGTACCGGAGGAAGGCGCAGAGCGCGGCGAACTCCGCACGCGCCTGGGCGCCGGCCTCCCGCATGCGCAGGAAGCCATGCAGCATGCGGCGCGCCTCCCGATAGGTGACCCAGACGCCCGCCGCGGCCAAGCGCGAGGCGAAGGCGCGGCCATCGTCGCGGATCGGGTCGAATTCCGCGGTGTGGATGAAGGCGGGCGGCAGGCCGGCGAGATCCGGCGCCTTCAGCGGCGCGGCATAGGGGTCGGCGGCGTAGCGGAAGCCGGAGAAGTAGATGTCGTTGTAATAGATCATGCCCTCGGTAGTCAGCGACGGCCCATCCTTGCTCTCGACATAGGAGGGCAGGATGGGGTCGGCACCGAGGGTCGGATAGACCAGCGCCTGCGCCGCGACGGCCGGCCCGCCACGATCCCGCGCCGCGAGGCAGCAGGCGGCGCCCAGGCTGCCGCCGGCGCTGTCGCCGCAGAGCGCAATGCGGCTGCCATCGACGCCGATCTCGGCGCCGTGCGCGGCGAGCCAGGTGAGCACGCCATAGCAATCCTCGAAGGCCGCCGGATAGGGGTGCTCCGGCGTCAGGCGGTAATCGACGCTGACGACCACCGTGCCCGCCTGGTCGCAGAGGCCCCAGGCATTGCTGTCCGAGGAGTCCAGATCCCCGAGCATGAAGCCGCCGCCATGCAGATAGACCACCACCGGCGCACCCGCCGCCTGCTCCGCGTGGCGGTAGAGGCGCACCGGCACCTCGTAGGCGGGCGTCGGGATGTGGCGATCCTCGGTGCGGATATGGGCAGGCCGCGGGATGGCGATGGCGTTGGTGTAGCGCGTCCAATTGGCGCGCTTTTCCGCGGGCGTCTTCGCCGGCGCCATCAGCACGCGGGCGGCGAGCAGCGGCTTCATATCGGGGTGGATTTCGCTCTCGTCCCGCATCGGCATCGTGCTCCTCGCTGGCTGCGGCAGTGGGTCACGGGATCGGCGGTTGTTCAAGGCTGAATTTCACTGATATGAATAATTCGGAGGACATTCACGCCCATGGAATCACCGGCAAGAAGCGCCATCAACCCGATCGACGCCACGGTGGGCGAGCGTGTGCGCCAGCTCCGCCGTCACCGGGAACTCTCCCTGCAACAGGTGGCGCAGCGGGCGGAGCTTTCGGTCGGCTTCCTCAGCCAGATCGAGCGCGGCCTGTCCTCGCCCTCGCTGCGCGACCTGATCCGGGTGGCGGCGGCGCTGGAGGCGGATCTCGGCATGCTGTTCGAGGGCGCCGGCGGCACGCCGCCGCAGGGCGAGGGGCTGGTGACCCGCCCGGCGCAGCGGCAGGAGGTGGCCTTCCATGAGGGCATCACCAAGCAATTGCTGACGCCGCATGGCGACGCCGCGCTGCGCCTCTACCTCATCACCATCGAGCCCGCCGGCCGCACCGGGGAGGAGCTGTACAGCCATGCCGGCGAGGAGGCCGGGCTGGTGCTGCAAGGCCGGCTGCTGCTGACGGTGGAGACGACGGATCATCTGCTGCAGGAGGGCGACAGCTTCCGTTTCCGCAGCGACCGGCCGCATCGCTTCTCCAACGCCTCCGCCATGGTGACGCGCGTGCTGTGGGTGAATACCGCGCCGGTCGGGTGACGGGCTGTTGAGGGAGGGCTCTGCCCTCCCCCAAACCCCATTGGAACCCTTGAGGTTTGCATCTCGACCGACGGGTCCAAGACTCAGGGTTTCCAAAGGCCTTTCGGCCTTTGGTGGGGTGGGTCCGGGAGGGGCAAAGCCCCTCCTGGAGTCAGCGCGCCCGGTCGATGATCTGCTCCGTCAACCGGATCCGCTGCTCCAGATCCGCGGCGATGGTGTACCAATTGGGCGACCAATTCTTCTCCCGCACCTCGGCCATGGTCATGCCCAGCTCGGCCTCGAGCGCCGCAGGCAGGGAGGCATTCGCCGCCAGCGGCAGGTAGCCGCTCTGCGCCGCACCCACCTGCTTCTCCGGCGCGATGCAGGCATTCAGGTAGCGCAGCGCCGCCGCCTTGTCCTGCGCCCCCTTCGGGACAGAGAGGATGTAGGAGAGCACCAGCCCGCCCTCGCGCGGCAGGGTGATGTTCACCTCCTTCTGGCCCTCACGCCGTAGCATCTGGATCTGGCCGGAATAGAAGGGCGCCGCCGTCACCTCCCCGCGCGAGAGCTGCTGCTGCAGCGAGGCCATGGAGGTGTAGACGCTGATGGCGTTCTTCGCGACCGCTTCCAGCATCGGCACGCCGGGCTGGATATTGGCCTCGTCGCCACCATTCAGCTTGGCGTAGAGCGTGAGGTCATAGGGGCCGAGGAAGAGCGGCCTTGTGATGGAGAGCTGGTCGCGCCATTTGCGGTCCTTCAGCGCGTGCCAGCTCGCAAAGTCCGCAGCGCGGGCGAGGGTGCTGTTGAAGGCGATGCCGTAGTAGATGAAGTAGATCGGCATCCCCAGCAGCTTTCCCGCCGTGTTGCGGATGCGGTACTGCTCCGGGATGTGCTGGATGGCGGGCAGGTCGGCCTCGTCGAATTCCTCGATCAAGCCGCGCCGCGCCAGGTTCGCCGCCTGGTAGGAGGCGGCGACGATGGCGTTGTGCTGCGGCCGCCCCTGCGCCGCCGCCACCGCCGCGGCGGGGTCCGGTACCTCCACCACGCTGGTCTCGACGCCGCTTTCCTTCTGAAAGGGCACGGCGAAGACCTCCCGCCACATGCGGGCGCCGCCGCCGCCCCAGCTTGCCATCACCACCTTGCCATCCGCCGCGCGGGCCGCGCGCAGCAGCAGGGGCGCCGGCAGCAGCGTGGCGGCGCCGGCCAGCACCGATCTGCGGAACAGGGTCATGGGCACTCTCCTTCCCGGGGGTCAGGCGGGGGCGTGGCGGCCCTCCTCCTCGATGTCGATGAAGATGCGCAGCCCCACCAGCCGGTCGATCAGCAGCACCAGCAGCGCCGTCAGCAGGATGAGGATTGAGGAAATGGCCGCCACCACCGGGTCTGCGCTGTCATGGATATGGGCATAGATGGAGACCGGCAGAGTGGTGAATTCCGGCCCGACGAGGAACATGGTGACCGTCACCTCGTCGAAGCTGATGATGAAGCTGAAGAGCAGCGCGGCGGCGATGCCCGGCCGCAGCAGCGGTAGCACCACCAGCCGCACGGCTTGCGGCGGCGTGGCACCGAGGATGGTGGCGGCCTCCGTCAGGGAGCGGTCGATCTGCCGCAGGGAGACCGCGATGGGCCGGTAGGCGAAGGGCGCGCAGAGGATGAGATGCGCCAGCAGCACGCCGGCGAAGCCGCCATTCAGATGCAGCAGCGCCAGCCAGCCGAGGAAGGCGATGCCGATGGCGGCATGGGGGAAGAGCAGCGGCGCCAGGATCGCCGTCTCCACCGCGCCGCGCAGCCGCGCCGGGGCGCGGTCCAGCGCCAGGGCAGCGGCCAGCGAGATGAGCGTCGTCAGCACTGCCGCCAGCACGGCGATCAGCGCGCTGCGGCCAAAGGCGGTCACCCAGGCGGCGCTGCCGAGGAATTCCGCATACCAGCGCCAGGAGAAGCCGTTGGGCGGAAAGCTCAGCACCGCACGCGGCGAGAAGGAGGCGCCGATGACGATGAGCAAAGGCGCCGGCAGCAGCACCAGCAGCAGCACGGCGATCAGGCGGGTGACGGGGGACAGGCCCATCACGCCGCCTCCTGCGCCCGGCGGATGCGGGCTTCCAGCAGGCGCAGCGGCGCCACCAGCAGCAGCGCCACCACCAGCAGGATCACCGCCATGGCCGTGGCCCGCTCGAAATTGAAGACCTGGAAGATCTCCGTGTAGATCTGGGTGCCCAGCATCCGGTCCCGCAGCCCGCCCAGCAGCAGCGGCGTGACGATGGCCCCCGTCGCCATCAGCAGCGCCAGGGAGGCGCCGCCGATCACGCCCGGCAGGGAGAGCGGCAGGGTGACGCGGCGGAACACCTGCCAGCGCGTACCGCCCAGGATGCGCCCCGCCTCCTCCAGCCTCCGGTCCTGCTGCAGCAGGGAGGAGAGCACGGCGATGACGAGGAAGGGCAGGAAGACATGGGTCAACCCGATCAGCACCGCGGTCGGGGTGAAGAGCAGGCGGATCGGCGCGTCGATCAGGCCAAGGTCGCGCAGCGTGGTGTTCAGCACGCCGCGATTCCCCAGCAGCACCATCCAGCCGAAGGTGCGCACCACGATAGAGACCAGCCAGGGCGAGATCACCAGGATCAGCCACAGATTCCGATGCCGGCTGCGCGCCAGGAACAGCGCCAGCGGATAGCCGAGCAGCACGCAGAGCAGGGTCGTCGCCGCGGCGATCCACACCGTGCGCCACAGCACGCGCAGCACGATGGGGTCAGTCAGCAGCTCCGCATAGAAGCCCAGCCCGCCGCGGACCAGGGAGCCCCAGATCAGCCCGCCGATGGCCAGCAGGAAGGCGGCCAGCAGCGCCGCCATGGGCGCGAGGAGCAGCAGCCGCCCGCCGCTCATGCCGCTGCCGGCACGCTGGCGGCGCGGGCAGGATCGAAGCCCAATTTGGTGGCGACGCCCGGCGCCAGCCCCTCCGCCGCCGCGCCATGGCAGAGCGCCAGCCAGGGCTCCGCCACGCCCGCCACGCCAATGCGCAGCCGCGCATGCGGACCGATATAGTCGATCGTCTCCACCACCCCGTCGCGGCAGACCGGCAGCGCCTCCGCCGCGGCGCCGATGGCGCAATCCTCCGGCCGGATCACCAGAAGCTGTGCTGCCGGCGGCGCGATGCCGAAGGGGGCGAGCTGGGCCGCGTCGCGGATATTCGCCTCCCCCACGAAGTCGGCGACGAAGCGCGTGGCCGGCTGGCGGTAGAGCTCCCGCGGCGCGCCGCATTGCTCCAGCCGGCCGTGGTTGAACACCGCCACGCGGTCGGCCATGGAGAGCGCTTCCTCCTGGTCATGCGTGACGAAGATGAAGGTGGTGCCGGTGCGGCGCTGCAGCGCCTTCAGCTCCTGCTGCAATTGCCGGCGCAGCTTCAGGTCCAGCGCGGAAAGCGGCTCATCCAGCAGCAGCACGGCGGGTTGCAGCACCAAAGCGCGGGCCAGCGCCACGCGCTGCCGCTGGCCGCCGGAAAGCTGCTGGATCCGGCGCTCGGCAAAGCCGCCGAGCTCCACCAGCGCCAGGGCCCGCTCCACCTCCCGCGCGATGTCGCCCTTGCCATGGCCGCGGAGCGCGAGGCCGAAAGCGATGTTCTCGCCAACGCTGAGATGCGGGAAGAGCGCCAGATTCTGGAACACCAGCCCGACATCCCGCCGGTTCGGCGGCAAGCCGCCGAGCGTCACACCATCCAGCGCGACAGTGCCGGCATCCTCGCGCTCGAACCCCGCGACGATGCGCAACAGGGTGGTCTTGCCGCAGCCGCTGGGGCCGAGAAAGGCGAGGAATTCGCCAGCCTCGACCGCGAGGTCCACGCCATCCACCGCGCGCAGCCGGCCGAAGGATTTGGTGATGCCTTGCAGCCGCAGCCGGCCTTTGGGTCCCGGGCTTGCCATGCCCGAATTTTCACCGCTGCCTACCGAAATGGCAAGGCAGAATTTTCACATTGGGAAAAATCACGCCCGCATTTCACGGACATGATCGCGGGAGGGCTCAGCTCGCGGCCGCTGCCAGCGCCGTCTCGATGGCCTGGACCAGGGCGGGCGTGTCCGGCCCCACCTGGCTGCGGAAGCCGTGCACGGTGCGGCCATCCCGCGCCACCAGGTATTTGTGGAAATTCCAGCGCGGCGGCCCGCCCCCACGGTCGGACAGGAAGCGGAAGAAGGGGTGGGTTTCCGGCCCGCGCACATGCATCAGCCCGGTCATCGGGAATTCCACCTGGTAGGTGGCGTCGCAGAAGGCCTTGACCGTCGCGTTGTCGGCGCTCTCCTGGTTGAAATCCTGGGAGGGGACGCCGAGCACCACCAGGCCACGCGGGCGGTAGGTCTCGTACAGCTTCTGCAGCCCGGCATATTGCGGGGTGAAGCCGCAGAAGCTGGCGGTGTTCACCACCAGCATCGGCCTGCCGCGCCATTGGCCGAGATCGAGCGGCCCGCCTTCGATCGCCTCCAGCCGGAAGCCGAAGGCGTCCTCCGCCAGCGCCTCGCCCGCCATCAGCATGCCCCCCATCGCCAGCGCCGCGCGCCGCGTCCAGCTAGCCATAGCGCTGCTCCTGCCAAGGATCGCCGAAATTATGATAGCCGCGCACCTCCCAGAAGCCGGGCCGGTCGTCGCGCAGCAGTTCGATCCGGGTCACCCATTTCGGGCTCTTCCAGAAATACAGGCGGGGGATCACCACACGCACCGGCCCGCCATGCTGGCGGGTGAGCGGCCTGCCTTCCCAGCTATGCGCCAACAGCACCTCGTCGCGGGTGAATTCTTCCAGCGGCACATTGGTGGTGTAGCCGTCATAGGACGTGAAGGAGACGAAGCGCGCCTCGTCCTTGGGCCGGGACATGGCGATGAGGTCGCGCGCCAGCACACCCTGCCAGCGATTGTCGTACCGGCTCCATTGGGTGACGCAGTGGATGTCGTTGGTGAGGTCCGTCTGTGGCAGGGCCATGAATTCCGGCAGGGTCAGACGCACCGGCGCCTGTACCAGCCCTTCCACCCTGAGGCGCCAGCGATCCGGCGCCACATCCGGCTGCACGCCGAGGTCGAGCACCGGCCAATCCTTCACCAGGGTCTGGCCGGGGGGCAGCCGGTCCCGCATGGGGTCGCCGTGCTGGCCGGTCAGCAGGCGGCCCTCGCGCGCCCAGGCCTCCTTGCTCTCGACCAGCTTCTGCCGCAGCTTCCCGGCCAAGGGGACATTGTTCGGGGGGACGCTGTCATCCTCGGCCATCGGAACCTCCTCCGTCCCCGTTACGTGTCATGCGCGGCGGCATATGCAAGGGCGCGCAGGAACAGGGAAGCATTGCCGGATGCCCGCCGAGATCACCACCGTCGAATCCCGCCTGATCTATGAAAATCCCTGGCTCCGGCTGCGGGAGGACAGGATCCGCCGGGCGGATGGCAGCCCCGGCCTCTACAGCGTGGTGGAGAAGGCGGATTTCGCCGTGGTGGTGCCGGTGGAGGCGGGCCGCATCCATTTGGTCGAGCAGTACCGCTACCCCATCGGCACCCGCGCCTGGGAATTCCCGCAGGGGATGAGCGACCCGGGCGACGCCGACCTGGTCGCCTGCGCCCGGCGGGAGCTGCTGGAGGAAACCGGGTTGCAGGCGGCGCGGCTGGTGGAGGCAGGCTCCCTGCTGCTGGCCGCCGGCTTCTGCACCCAGGCCTACAGCATCGTGCTCGCCACCGGCCTCAGCCCCGGGCCGGCAGCGCTGGAAAGCGAGGAGCAGGGGCTGATCACGCGGGATTTCGCCCTGGCGGAATTCGAGGCGATGCTCCGGGATGGGACGATCCGCGACGCGACGACGGTGGCGGCCTTCGGGTTGCTGCGGGTGAAGGGGCTGATTTGAGAGGGGCGCCGCGGCAGTGCCGCGCCCCTCTCAAACTCTCCCCGCCAAAGGCCGAAGGGCCTTTGGAAGCCATGGGTTTGCGGCTCAACCCCCGGGTCTGAAACTCACACCGGGGTCCGGGGACCGGTCCGGTCCCCGACGGGGGTGCAGGGGGCAGAGCCCCCTGCCGGGGGCCGCGCCCCCAATCACCCCCTCTGCCGCATCAACCGCGCCTTGTCCCGCTGCCAATCCCGCTCCGCGATCGCCGCGCGCTTGTCGTGCTTCTTCTTGCCCTCAGCCAGGCCCAGCAGCACTTTCGCCCGGCCCTTGTCGTTGAAGTGGATCTGCATCGGCACCAGCGTCGTCCCCTCGCGGGTGATGCTGCCGATCAGCTCCCGGACCTGCTTCCGGTGCAGCAGCAGCTTGCGCGGCCGGCGCGGCTCGAAATGCGCCACCTTGCTGCCGGCCTGCCATTCCGGGATGGTGCAGTTGAACAGCCACAGCTCGCCATCCCGCTCCCCGGCCCAGGCCTCGGACAAGGTAGCCCGCCCGGCGCGCAGGGATTTCACCTCCGGCCCCACCAGGATCAGCCCGGCCTCGATGGTCTCGCCGATCTTGTAGTCGTAGCGGGCGCGGCGGTTGGTGGAGGCCACGCCGTGGCTGATCATCTCCTTCTTGCGCGGCTGCGCCATGACGGGCGACGTCTAATCCTTCAGTTCAGCAGGCCGGCGGAGACCATCGCCTCCCGCACCCGCTTGCGCACCGGCTCGGAGACCGGGGCGAGCGGCAGGCGGCACTTGTCGGTCCCCTTGCCCAGCAGGCTGGCGGCGTACTTCACCGGCGCCGGGGAGGTCTCGGCGAAGAGGCTGTCATGCAGCGGCACCAGCCGCTCCTGAATCGCCATCGCCTCGCCCAGCCTGCCTTCGCGCCAGGCCTTCTGCATCTCGGCGCAGAGCCGCGGCGCCACATTGGCCGTCACGCTGATGCAGCCCACCCCGCCCGCGGCGTTGAAGGCCAGCGCGGTGTGGTCCTCGCCGGAAAGCTGGATGAAATCCTCGCCGCAGGCCCGCTTGGTGTGCAGCGGCCGCGTTAGGTTCGCCGTCGCGTCCTTCACGCCCACGATGTTCTTGTGCTTCGCCAGCCGCGCCATGGTCTCCACGGACATGTCCACCACGCTGCGCGGCGGGATGTTGTAGATGAACATCGGGAGGTCCACCGCCTCGGCGATGGCCTGGAAGTGCAGGAACATCCCTTCCTGCGTCGGCTTGTTGTAGTAGGGCGTCACCACCAGCGTGGCGTCGGCGCCGGCCTTCTTCGCATGGCGGGCGAAGTCGATCGCCTCCTCCGTGCTGTTGCTACCGGCGCCGGCGATGACCGGCACGCGGCCCTTCGCGGCCTCGACGCAGAGCTCCACCACCCGCTTGTGCTCGGCATGGGACAGGGTCGGGCTTTCGCCGGTGGTGCCGACGGGGATCAGCCCCTCGGTACCTTCGGCAATCTGCCACTCGACCAGGTCCTGGAAGGCTTTCTCGTCCACGGACCCGTCCTGGCGCATCGGCGTGATCAGCGCGACCATCGATCCTTGGAACATCCTGGCGGTCCTCCGTGGGCGGGACCGCGGAAAATAGGGCAGATCGCCACCCTGCGAAACTGCCCGCTTGCGGAAATCCGCGCGCCAACTCGGGGCGGGGTCCTGGGGGAGGGGAGCATTGCCGGCAGTGCCGGCAAGTCCCGGCGGGGGGGGGCAGAGGGCAGAGCCCCTGGCAAGCATCCCCGCTCCCGTCTCTCCCCGATCTGCGATAGAAGCCGGGGATGCGCCGCCGCGCCCTTCTCGCCCTGCCGCTTGCCGCGGCCCTGCCCCGCCCCGCCCGTGCGCAGACGGAGGCCATGCGCGCCGCCGGCCGCCAGGCCATCGCCCTGGCCAATGCCCAGCGCTGGCCGGAAGCCGAGGCCACCGCCGCCGGCGCCGATCCGCTGCTGGCCAAGTACATCGCCTGGCTGAAGCTGCAATCCCGCAGCAGCGGCGCCGCAGCGGCGGAGATCACCGCTTTCGCCCTCGGCAACCCGGATTGGCCGGCGCAGGAGGCGCTGGGCCGCCGTGCCGAGGAAGCCCTCCTGCTGGAACCGGATGACGGCCTCGTCGCCCAATGGTTCGCGGCCCGTGCCCCGCGCAGCCTGGACGGTTTCCAGCGCCTGGCGGAAGCGCTGGCCCGCGCCGGCAAGCCCACCGAGGCCGCCGAGGTGCTGCGCACCGGCTGGGCCGAAACCCCCGGCGACCTGGCCGCCGAGCCTGCCTACCGCGACCGCGCCGCCGGGCTGCTGCAGCCGGAGCAGCATTGGCGCCGCTTCGACCGCCTGGCCCTGGCGCGGGATTTCAGCGGCGCCGCCCGGGTGCTGCCCCTGCTGGCGCCGGAGCGCCAGGGACTCGCCGCCGCCCGCCTGGCCTATGCCGCGGACCGACCGGATGCCGACCAGCCCGCCCTGGCCGGCGCCGCGCCGGGGGATGCCGCGCTGACCGCCGAGCGCGCCCGCTGGCTGCGCCGCCGCGACCAGGATGCCGAGGCCGCCGCCTGCTGGGCCGCCCTCCGCGCGCCTCCCAACGAAGCCGCCGCCCGCGCTTCCTGGCCGGAACGCCAGATCCTCGCCCGCAAGCTGCTGCGCCTGGGCGACCCGCGCGCCGCCTATGCCATCTGCGCCCGGCACGGCATCCAGGCGGCCGGCGAGCCGCGGCAGGAGGCGGAATTCCTCGCCGGCTTCCTCGCCTTGCGCAAGCTGGGGGAGCCGGTGGTGGCGGAGCGGCATTTCGCCCTGCTGGGGGAGGATAGCCGTAGCGCCATCACCCGCGCCCGCAGCTTCTACTGGCAGGGCCGCGCCGCCCTGGCCCAGGGGCAGCAGGCGCGGGCCCGGCAACGCTTCGCCGCCGCGGCGGAATTCCCCACCGCCTTCTATGGCCAGCTCGCCGCCCTGGCGCTGGGGGAGAACGGCGCCCGCCTCGCCCGCCGCCTCGCCGCCCTGCCGCAGCCCGGCATGGCGCCCGGGATCGAGGCGCATGAGCTGGCCCAGCTCTGCCGCGTGCTGGCGGAGCTGGGCGAGGCCCGCCGCGCCCGCATCTTCCTGCTGCGGCTGGAGGAGCTGGCGGTGGAGCCGGCGGCGAAGGCGGAGGTGGTGCGCTTCGCCCACCGCATCGGCCGGCCGGACCATGCCGTGTGGGTAGCGCGCCGCGCCGGGGCCGCCGGGCTGATGCTGCCGCGGGAAGGCTGGCCCAGCCCTTACCCCGCCCCGCCCGAAGCGCCCGAGCCCGCCCTGGTCCAGGCCATCGCCCGGCAGGAGAGCAATTTCGACCCGGAGGCCGTCTCCTCCTCCAATGCCCGCGGGCTGATGCAGCTGCTGCCCAGCACCGCCCAGGCGGTCGCCAGGCGGCTCGGCCTGCGGCATGCGACGGCGATGCTGACGGCCAACCCGGCGCACAATCTCCGCCTCGGCGCCGCCTACCTGGACGAGTTGCTGCTGCGCTTCAGTGGCGCCCTGCCTTTCGCCGTCGCCGGCTACAATGCCGGGCCGGGCCGGGTGGATGAATGGCTGGGCAGCTATGGCGACCCGCGAATGGACGGGCCGACCATGCTGGACTGGATGGAGCAGATCCCATTCTCAGAAACCCGCAATTACGTGCAGCGCGTGCTGGAGAATCTGGCGATCTATCGCGCTCAATCCCCCGCCACCGCCGGGCTGGACCATCCGATGACGGCCTGGCTGCGGGACGGCGGATGAGCCCTGGCTTCGGCCTCGCCATGGCGGTGGCGACGATGGGTGGCATCGGAAGGCTGCGGCCGGCACCAGGAAGCTGGGGCTCCGCCCTGGTGCTGCCGGCCATGCTGCTGGGGCCGCTGGCCTGCCTCGGCCTTGGCCTGGCGCTGGCGCTGGCGGGGCTCTGGGCGATCGACCGCATCCTGGGCGAGGACCGCACCGCCGATCCCGGCTGGGTGGTGGTGGATGAGGGGGCGGGGCAGGCCCTGGCACTCGCCGCCCTGCCGGCCGGGGCCGGGCTGCTGGGCGCGGCGCTGGCCTTCCTGCTGTTCCGCCTGCTGGATATCCTGAAGCCCGGCCCGGTGGGCTGGGCGGAACGCCGGCATGGCGCGCTCGGCGTCATGCTGGATGATGTGCTGGCCGGCGCCATCGCGGCGCTGCTGCTGCTAGCGCTGCGCGCCGCCTTTCCGGAGATGCCGCTGTGATGCTGCCGCCAGAGACCTTGGAGCAGGCACGGGCCCTGTTGGAATTCCTGGAAACCCGGGGCGCCACCCTGGCGACGGCGGAAAGCTGCACCGGCGGGCTGATCGCCGCGGCGCTGACGGCGATTCCCGGCAGCTCCGCCGTGGTGACGCATGGCTTCGTCACCTATTCCAATGAGGCGAAGCGCGACGTGCTGGGCGTGCCCTGGGGCGTGCTGGAAGGTTACGGCGCGGTCAGCGAAAGCGTGGCGCGGCGCATGGCGGAAGGCGCGCTGCGGCGCAGCGGCGCGCGGCTGGCGGTGAGCTGCACCGGCATCGCCGGCCCGGGCGGGGCAACGCCGGGGAAGCCGGTGGGGCTGGTCTTCATCGGCGCGGCGCGGGCGGATGGAGAGACGCGGGTGCTGCGGCGGGTCTTTCCCGGGGGGCGCGATTCGGTCCGGGCAGCGACGGTGGCGGAGGCGCTGGGGCTGGCGCGGGCGCTGGGATAGCGCGCTTCAGGAAATTGGGGGCTCCGCCCCCATGCCCCCGGCAGAGGGCGCTGCCCTCTGCACTCCCGCCGGGGCCAGGTCCTGGCCCCGGACCCCGGTCCGAGTCTGCTGGTTCAATCTGCCGACTCGCACCGAGAGGCTGGGAGCATGGAGGCAGAGCCCCCATCCGCTCCCTATGCTCCGCGCACCGCGCCGAAGATCAGCGAAACCAGGAACAGCACGATGAAGATGGCGAACAGCACCTTCGCGATTCCCGCCGAAGCGGAGGCAATGCCGCCGAAGCCGAATAGCCCGGCCACCAGCGCGACGACGAGGAAGATCAGGGTCCAGTAAAGCATGGCGGTCTCCCGAGGCGGATGCGCCGGGAGAACGCGAGGCAAGCACCCTGGTTGCGCCGCCGCTACAGCGGCCGCACGCCGCGCGTCACCGCCTGGTAGGTGGCCACCGCCAGGGTGGTGGGGTCGAAGGGCTTGGTGATGACGAAGGCGGGCTCCACTGCCTCGCCCGTCAGCAGCCGTTCCGGGAAGGCGGTGACGAAGATCACCGGCACGGCGACATCGCGCAGGATGCGCGCCACCGCCGCGGTGCCATCGCCGCCGGAGCCGAGGTTGATGTCCGCCAGCACCAGCGTCGGCCGCTCCGCCATGGCGATCGCCACCGCGTCCGCCTCGGTCGCCGCGATGCCGACCACGCTATGGCCGCTGCGCTCCACCAGCTCCTGGATATCGAGCGCGATGATCGGCTCATCCTCGATGATCAGCACGCGCGCGGCGGCGGCGCTGCGCAGCCCGTCCCGCGCCAGGCGCAATTCCAGCTCCGCCGCCGCCGGGGTGATGCGGCAGGCGGCGGCGGCCTCGCTCAGGGGCTGTTCCTCCAGCGCGGTCAGCAGCAGCAGCATGCGCTGCAGCAGGGAAATGTCGTGCAGGTCCAGCCCGCTCTCCGCTTCCGCCTGGCGCACCGTATCGCCGATCGCGGCATAGAGCGCGGCGCGCGCCGCGGCATCATCCTGCAGCGCGGCGGCGTCCCCGACCAGCACCTGGCGCAATGCCTCCGCCACGGCCGTGTCGCCGCGCGGCTGGCTGCCCAGCAGCGCCCGCGCATAGCGGCGGGCATAAGGCAGGGCGCGGATCACCGCGGTGCGATCCGTCGCGCTCATGCGCACACCCTCATCGGCGTAGCGGCCGGACGCCAGGGTCCGGGCCCGAATGTTACTGCTGCCCAAGGCATCGTGCCGTGCTCGCTCCCCAGGATGTCATCCTTTATACCAGCCCCGCATGCTCGCCCTCGCCACGTTCCGTTGATATTGGTCCGCCGGTGACGGAACAAGGGACGCCCCTGCCGCAGCGGGACCGCCTCGCGGCATTGTTGCCGGAACTTCGGGCCTTTGCACGCTACCTCTGCGGCAATCCTGCCGAAGCCGACGATCTGGTGCAGGAAGCCGTGCTGCGCACGCTGCGCAAGCTCGAGGAACATGAGGCGGAATTCGCCGACGGCCGAATCGAGTTGCGCCCCTGGTGCCTCGCCGTCATCCGGAACGCCTTCCATGAACAGCTTCGTCGCCGCCGACGCGAATCGGCCCTGCCGGATTCCACCGCCACGGAACAGGCGACGGCGCCGCGGCAGGAGGAACCGGGCAGGTTGCGGGATCTCGCCCGGGCGCTGGCCGAATTGCCGCCGCTGTTGCGGGAAGCGGTAATTCTGGTGGGCGCGCAGGGCATGGCCTATGCGGATGCGGCGGCAATCTGCGGCGTGCCGGTCGGCACGATGAAGGCGCGCGTCACCCGCGGCCGCCGCCTCCTCGCCGCCACTCTCGGAGCCGTGATCGAGTAACCGCGCCGCGATGCAACTCTGCGCCCCTGCCGATCATCTTTCAGGGCATGAGGCAAGGGAGCAGCACAATGGACGGCATGACCAGCATCCAGCCCGAGAAGGCCAAGGCCGGGCGCGGCGAGTTCCATGGCCAGCTCGTCGCCCTGCTGCCGAAGCTCCGGGTCCAGGCGCTGGCGCTGACGCGGAACCGCGCTGCCGCCGAGGATCTGGTGCAGGATGCGGTGGCGAATGCGCTGGCGGCGCAGGACAGCTTTACCCCCGGCACCAATTTCGCCGCCTGGATGCACCGCATCCTGCGTAACCGTTTCATCAGCACGCTGCGCCGGCAGCGGGAGACGACGGATATCGAGGACCTGCCGATGTCGCTCTTCGCGGTGGGCGCCGCGCATGACGACAGGCTGGTGCTGAAGGAGCTGAGCCGCGCGCTGGGCCGCCTGCCGGCGGATCAGCGGGAGGCGCTGTTCATGGTGGTGTTGCAGGGCCTTTCCTATGAGGAAGTGGCGGAAGCCACGGGCTGCGCCGTGGGCACGGCGAAGAGCCGGGTCTTCCGCGCCCGCCGCCAGCTTCAGGCCTGGCTGGAGGGCGAGGAGCGGCCGGCGCCGCGGCCCGACCGGGACCGCCGCCTTCCCGATATTGTTACGCCGGGCATTGGCGCGGATCGTGCCAATGTCTAATGCCACACCCGGCCGGGTGGCCTCGCCCGGCCGGGTCCGGGCCGCTTGAGTGCTTGGCTTTTTTGCCGGAACGGGACCTCCCAGCGGGCGATTCCGCCGGAAGAATTCTTGTTCTAGGTTGCAAGAATGGGGCACGCAATCGCCAGCGCGTCCCGCAGCGAAAGGGCCCGGCAGGTAGGCCGATGAGCAAGGCAGAGCAGAAGCGGCCGGGCGAGCCAGGCGAAAGACCCGGCGGCCGGCAGGAGCAGGGCGTGGAACAGGCCTTTGACCTGTGGCTGCAGCGCGGGCTGCACCAGCTATATGACAATGTCGCGAACGAGCCCATCCCCGATGCGCTGCTGAAGCTCATCGAGGAGGACCGTGCGGCGCGGGAGAGGGCGGCCAAGGAATAACCCCGCGGCGCCTGCCGCGGGGCCGTGACCTCAGGCAGAAAGCGCCTTCTGGAATTCCGGCGGTGCCGTCCGTTCCCGCTTCGCCAGCAGCTTGTTCAGCGCATGCACATAGGCGCGAGCGGAGGCGACGATGGTGTCGGTATCGGCGCCCTGGCCGTCCACCAGCTTGCCGCCTTCCTCCAGCCGCACCGTGACACGCGCCTGCGCATCCGTGCCGCCGGTCACGCTCTGCACCGCGAAGAGCTTCAGCGTGACGTCGTGCGGGAAGGCCTGGCGGATGGCGATGAAGGTGGCGTCCACCGCGCCGTCGCCGGTCGCCATGCCGTCCCGCCTTTCGCCATCCACCTCCAGCGCCAGCGTCGCCATCGGCCGCACGCCGAGGCCGGTCGCCACCGTCAGCCCGACCAGCTTCACCCGGTCATTGCCGCGGACGACTTCGTCATCCACCAGCGCCGCGACATCCTCGTCATAGACGACCTTCTTGCGGTCGGCGAGTTCCTTGAAGCGGCGGAAGGCGTCGTTCACCGCGTTGTCGCCGAGGTCGCCATAGCCCAGCGCCTTCAGCTTGTCGCGGAACGCCGCCCGGCCGGAATGCTTGCCCAGCACCAGGGAGTTGGTGGACCAGCCGACGCTCTCCGGCGTCATGATCTCGTAGGTGGAGGCATCCTTCAGCACGCCGTCTTGGTGGATGCCGCTTTCATGCGCGAAGGCGTTGCGGCCGACGATCGCCTTGTTGGGCTGCACGTCGAAGCCGGTGATGGTCGCCAGCAGCTTGCTGGTCTTCAGGATGCGCTGGGTGGTGATGCCGGTGCGGAAGGGCAGCGCGTCATGGCGCGTGCGCAGCGCCATCGCCACCTCCTCCAGGCTGGCATTGCCCGCCCGCTCGCCGATGCCGTTGATCGTGCTCTCGATCTGCCGCACCCCGGCCTGAATGGCGGCCACGGTGTTCGCCACCGCCATGCCGAGGTCGTTGTGGTTGTGCGCCGAGAGCACGATCTTCTCGATGCCCGGCACCCGGTTGCGCAGGTCGCGGAAGATCCGCGCCATGTCCTCCGGCATCGAATAGCCGACCGTGTCGGGGATGTTGATGGTGGTGGCGCCGGCCTTGATCGCGGTCTCGACGCAGCGGCAGAGGAAGTCCGGATCGGTGCGGCTGCCATCCTCGGCGGACCATTCGACGTCGTCGGAATGGCTGCGGCCGAGCGTCACGCTGCGTTCAATCGCCTCCAGCACCTCGTCCCGGCTCATCCGCAGCTTCACCCGCATGTGCAGGTCGCTGGTCGCCAGCACGATGTGCACGCGCTTGCGCGCGGCGCCCTTCAGCGCCTCGCCGGAGGCGTTGATGTCGGCGGCGTTGGCGCGCGACAGGCTGGCCACCACCGGGCCGTCCTTGGCAAATTTGCGGGCGATGGACTGCACGCTCTCGAAGTCGCCGGGGGAGGCGATGGCGAAGCCCGCCTCGATGACGTCGACGCCGAGTTCGGCCAGCGCCTCCGCCATGCGCAGCTTCTCCTCGATGTTCATGGAGAAGCCGGGGGATTGCTCGCCGTCGCGCAGCGTGGTGTCGAAGAAGATGATGCGGTTGTCGTCCAGCGTGCCGAAGCTGGGGTGGTTGATCGCCATGGTGACGTTCCTTCGTTGACGGTGCCGAATGGGCGGCGCGCACGGCGCCCCAGGGTTCCCCTGAGCGAAGTCCGGCCGGTCAGCCGGGCGTCACGCCCAGGGGCGGCTAAGTCGAAGGAGAAGGAGGCCGGACGGCAGGCGCGCGGGGGCCCCGGCGGCAACGCCGCGGAGAAGGCCGGCAGGGAAGGCGCGCGTGGTCATGCAGGCGGCACCCTAGACCGGCCCGGGCCCCGGGTGCAAGCGGGGATCCGGTCCTGCGCCGCCGTGCGGAGGCGCTACTGCGTCCGCCCTTCCCGCGTCAGCTCGGCGATGAGCGGGCGCAGGGTGCGTTCCTCCTCCTCCCAATACGCCGCGAAGCCGGCGGGGCCCTGGAAGGTGATGGGGATGTTGAGCTGGCGCATCTTCTCCACGTGCTCCGGCGTCGCAATGGCGCGTTCCAGCGCGCCGGCCAGGCGGTCCCGGATCTCCGGCGGCAGCCCGGCCGGGGCGACGAAGGCGCGGGTGGAGCCGGCGATGATGTCGTAGCCCTGCGCCTGCGCCGTCGGCACGCCGGGCAGGAAGGGGCTCTCCTGCGGCGCCAGCACGGCGAGCGCGCGCACCGCGCCCTGGCGCGTCTGCACGCTTGCCGTGCCGACCGCGAAGATGCCCGCCTCGATCTGGCCGCCGAGCAGCGCGGTCAGCGCCGGGCCGGCGCCGTTGAAATGTACCTGGTTGAACGCGACACCGGCCATCCGCTGCAGCTGGATGGAAGCAAGATGCTCATGCCCCAGCAGCCCGTTATCCGATATGCGGAGATCATCCGGCCGCGCCTTCGCCGTCCCGACCATGTCGGCGAGGCTCTGCAGCGGGCTGTCGGCACGCACCACGACGGCGCCGGGGTCGATCACATGGAGCGCAAGCGGGGTGAAGCTCGACCGGTCGAACGTCGCCTGGCGCGCAGGGTCGAGATAGAGCGTGGTGGTCTGCGGCCAGAGGCCGTAGCCGATGGTCAACCCGTCCGGGCGGGCACGGGCGACCTGGGTCATGCCGATCTGGCTGGCGGCACCGGCGCGGTTCAGCACCACCACGGGTGCCCCGAGCTCGCGCTCCAGCAGCGGCGCGAGGGCCCGGGCGCCGATGTCGTTGCCGCCCCCGGGCGGATAAGGGACGATCAGCTCCAGCGTGCGGCCCTGCTGGGCGCGTGCCGGGGCGGCGAGGCCGGCCAGTGGCAAGCCGAGCAGTCCCCGGCGGCGCAACCCCCTGGCGGTGGCGCGGTGATTCCTCATGCTTCGGCCCTTTCGCGGCAGATCAGACGCGGACAGGCCATGTTCCCGGCGGCGCGGCATGTTCTCTCGCCGCGCGGCGGTCATTCTACGGCCGTGCCGCCGAAGGGCGAAACAGGACCGGTCAGGATTTCGGCGGCGGATGCGTCGCCAGCCAGTGCCGGGCGATCTCGGCGCGGCGGCAGACCCAGACATCCGGGTGCTGCGCCACATGGTCGAGGAAGCGGGCCAGGGCCGCGGCGCGGCCGGGGCGGCCGACCAGCCGGCAATGCAACCCCACCGACATCATCCGCCCGCCCTCGCGGTACAGCGTGTCGAAGGCATCGGTCAGGTACTGGGCGAAACCATCCGGGGCGGTGAAGCCGGGTGGTACGGCGAATTTCATGTCGTTGTTGTCGAGGGTGTAGGGCACCACCAGCAGCGGCCTGCCCGCCGCCTGCACGTAATAGGGCAGGTCGTCGGCGTAGCTGTCGCTCTCGTAGAGGAAGCCGCCATGCTCGGCGACCAGGCGGCGGGTGCGCAGGCTGATGCGGCCGGTGTACCAGCCGACCGGAGCCTGGCCGGTGACGCGCCGGATCACCTCCACGCAGCGGGCGATCCCGGCGCGCTCGATATGCTCGGGCACCTGCCGGTAGTCGATCCAGCGCCAGCCATGGCTTGCTACCTCATGCCCCGCCGCGGCGAAGGCGGCGCCCACGTCCGGGTTCAGCTCCAGCGCCCGACCGACGGCGTAGATGGTCAGCGGCAGGTTCCGCTCCGCGAACAGCCGCAGCACCCGCCAGACGCCGGCCCGGGCGCCGTAGTCGAACTGGCTTTCGGTGGAGAGGTCACGCTCCGGCCGCGGCGTGCCGCCCGGGACCTCATGCAAATAGAGCTCGCTGCCGGCATCGCCGTTCAGCACGGTGTTCTCCGCGCCCTCCTCGTAATTCAGCACGAAGGAGAGAGCCAGCCGCGCCCCGGCCGGCCAGCGCGGATCCGGCGGATTGGCGCCATAGCCGCGGAAATCGCGGGGATGCTCGGTCTCGCCGGCGAGGATATGCGGGGGCTGGGTCATGGCGCCCGCAGCCTCCCCCGCCCGCGCCCGCCGGGTCAAGCGGAGCGCTTCAGCTCCTTCACCAGATCCAGCGCATAGGGGCGGAAGCCGGCGAAGCGCCAGGCCCGCTCCGCCCGCGCATTGCCGGCCAGCACGCCCACCAACAGCCGCGTCGCGTCCGCTGTCAGGGCGAAGCGCTCAGCCTCCGCCAGCAGGGCGCGGAAGATGCCGCGGCCGCGCATTCCCTCCTGCACATAGGCGTCGCTGACATAGCCGACGGCACGATGCTCCGCAGCGATATGGGCGGGCAGCCGGTCCAGCAACAGGCAGAGATGGCCGACCACCTGGCCACCCCATTTCGCCACCCAGCACCTGCCGCCGGTCAGGGCCACGCGGCCGAGAATGTGGTCCAGCGCCGCCTCCGCCCCGTCCGACGCCAGGTTCGGTCGCCGGCGAGGCCCTGTTCCAGCGCATTCAGCGCCGCGGTGTGTTCCAGCACCGCGGCGCGATCCTCAGGCCCCACGGGGCGGACCAGGATGGAGCGGCCCGCCGCCATGGGTACCCCTCAGTTCTTCGCCTTGTCGACCAGGGCGTTCTGCTTGATCCAGGGCATCATGGCGCGAAGCTTCTCGCCCACTTCCTCGATCGGATGCTCCGCCAGGCGGCGGCGCGTCGCCTTGAAGCTGGCCTGGTTCACCCGGTTCTCCAGCATCCAGTCGCGGGCGAAGCGGCCGGACTGGATGTCGTCGAGCACCTTCTTCATCTCCGCCTTGGTCTCGGCGGTGATGATGCGCGGGCCGGTGACGTATTCGCCGAACTCGGCGGTGTTGGAGATGGAGTAGTTCATGTTGGCGATGCCGCCCTCATAGATGAGGTCGACGATCAGCTTCACCTCGTGCAGGCACTCGAAATACGCCATCTCCGGCGCGTAGCCGGCCTCGACCAGCGTCTCGAAGCCGGCCTTGATCAGCTCGACCAGCCCGCCGCAGAGGACGGTCTGCTCGCCGAACAGGTCGGTCTCGCATTCCTCCTTGAAGGTGGTCTCGATGACACCGGCGCGGCCGCCGCCGATGGCCGAGGCGTAGGAAAGCGCGATCTCCAGCGCATTGCCCGAGGGGTTCTGCGCCACCGCGACCAGGCAGGGCACGCCGCCGCCGCGCTGGTATTCGGAGCGCACGGTGTGGCCCGGCCCCTTCGGCGCGATCATGAAGACGTCGAGATCAGGGCGCGGATCGAGCAGGTTGAAATGCACGTTCAGGCCATGGGCGAAAGCCAGCGCGGCGCCATCCTTCATGTTCAGGCCGAGCGCCTCGCGGTACAGGTCGCCCTGCAGCTCGTCGGGGGTGAGGACCATCACCACATCGGCCCACTTCGCCGCCTCGGCCGGAATCATCACCTTGAAGCCGGCGGCCTCCGCCTTCTTCCAGGAGCCGCCCTGGCGCACGCCGATCGCGACATCGGCGCAGCCGGAATCGCGCAGGTTCATGGCATGGGCGTGGCCCTGGCTGCCGAAGCCGATGATCGCGACCTTCTTCGCCTTGATCAAGTTCACATCCGCATCGCGGTCGTAATACACGCGCATCGTTCTAGTTCTCCTTCCTGCACTCGCGTTTCCGCACTGACGGAAGTCAGCGCAGAGGAAATTACTCACCAAAAAAATTCTACCCAACCACCGCCAAGAAAGAGTCTGCCCTATCCAACAAAGATAAGTACAAGCAAGGGCAGTCGAAGCTAGATTGATGTAGAAAAATGCTAAAGATATTCTATCTGGGGATCCTCCAAATCTTCTCTGGTAGAGCGCATTTACCTCGATTTGGTCTTCTCCAATCTTACCTATTAGTCTTCCGATTTCAGATCGAATGGGACCAGCGACACTGAGATGCTTTTTCCGCGCCCGCTCCACAAAAACGATGAGCGCCAACATGACAAGCCCAACCAAGAACGCGATCTCACATGCCGGCAGTGTCTCGCGAGCAGTTCCAGCAACAGGGTGCGTCGTTTGGTACCTCTGAGGCGACGCCCAGGCGCAAAAGGCAGCCAGTGCAGCGATATGCGCCGATGTAATCTGGTATCGAGCCAGCTCATAGTGCCGAACGAAATTCTTATTATCCTCGTGCAGCGATTTGAGCATATCGGCTCGGATTTTGGGATCAGGAGCCTCTGCCTCGCCCATGGGCTATATTCCTGAGAGGCTGCGTGGGCCGCGCGCGATGGCGACCACGCCGGTGCGGGTGACCTCGGCGAGGCCGATCGGCCGCATCAGCTCGATGAAGGCGTCCAGCTTGTCGCCGGCCCCCGTCATCTCGAACACCAGGCTTTCGGTGGTGGCGTCCACCACGCGGGCGCGGAAGGCATCGGCGAGGCGCAGCGCCTCCATCCGGTTCTCGCCCTTGCCCACCACCTTGATGAGCATGAGCTCCCGCGCGAGATGCGGGCCTTCTAGCGTCAGGTCGCTCACCTTGTGCACCGGCACCAGCCGGTCGAGCTGCGCCTTGATCTGCTCGATCACCATGTCGGTGCCGGAGGTGACGATGGTGATGCGGGAGAGGCGGCGGGCCTCGTCCACCGGCGCGACGGTCAGGCTTTCGATGTTGTAGCCGCGGCCGCTGAACAAGCCGACGACGCGGGCGAGGATGCCCGCCTCGTTCTCGACGAGCACGGCGATGGTGGCGTTGCGGTAGCTGGGGTCGGACATGGGGTCGTTCTTCAGGCGAGAGGGTGGGTGTCGGCGTTGGTCCACCCCCACCCTCCCACGCCCTCCGGGCGCGGGCCCCTCCCTCCCCCGCCTTGCGGGGGAGGGTTGGGGTGGGGGTGCTCCGGCGGTCGGGCCGCGTCGCTAGACCAATACCTTCCCCTCATCCGTCACGCCCGCGACGCCGCCGCTCTGCCCGGCGCCGAGGATCATCTCGTTATGCGCCGCGCCGGAGGGGATCATCGGGAAGCAATTCTCGTCCTTCGCCACGGCGATGTCGGCAATGACCGGGCCCGGGATGGCCAGCATCTCGCGGATGCCGGCATCGAGGTCCTCGGCCCGCGTCACCCGCAGCCCGCGCGCATGGAAGCTCTCCGCCAGCTTCACGAAATCCGGCAGCGCGGCGGAGTAGCTTTCGGAGTAGCGGCTGCCATGCAGCAGCTCCTGCCACTGCCGCACCATGCCCATATATTCGTTGTTGAGGATGAAGATCTTCACCGGCAGCCGGTACTGCGCCAGCGTGCCCATCTCCTGGATGTTCATCAGGATGGAGGCCTCGCCGGCGATGTCGATCACCAGCGCGTCCGGATGCGCGATCTGCACGCCCATCGCGGCCGGCAGGCCGTAGCCCATCGTTCCCAGCCCGCCGCTGGTCATCCAGCGGTTCGGCTTCTCGAAGCCGAAATACTGCGCGGCCCACATCTGGTGCTGGCCGACTTCCGTGGTGATGAAGGTGTCGCGCCCCATCTCCCGCGTGATCTCGTACAGCCGCTTCACCGCGTGCTGCGGCTTGATGATGCTGCTCGCCTGCCGGTACTGCAGGCAGTTGGTGGCGCGCCACGCATCGATCTGCCGCCACCACTCAGCCAGCGCCGTGCGGTCCTGCGGCTGCGCATCCGCCTGCCAGCATTCCAGCAGCGCCCGCAGCACCGCGCCGGCATCGCCGACGATCGACACATCCACCTTGACGTTCTTGTTGATGGAGGAGGGGTCGATATCGGCGTGGATCTTCTTCGAGTTCGGCGAGAAGGCGTTCAGCCGTCCCGTCACCCGGTCATCGAAGCGCGCGCCGATATTCAGCATGACGTCGCAGCCATGCATGGCGAGGTTCGCCTCATAGGTCCCGTGCATGCCCAGCATGCCGAGAAAATGCGGGTCGCTCGCCGGGAAGGCGCCGAGGCCCATCAGCGTGTTGGTGCAGGGCATGCCGGTGGCGCGGACGAATTCCGTCAGCAGCCGCGATGCCTCCGGCCCGGCGTTGATGACGCCGCCGCCGCTGTACAGCACCGGCCGCTTCGCCCCCTTCAGCAGCGCTACGGCGGCCTTGATCTGCGCCGGGTCCGGCTCGGTCTGCGGCCGGTAGCTGCGGTGCTCGGTCTGCGGCGCCTCCGTGTACGGCCCCTTGCCGATCAGGATGTCCTTCGGCAGGTCGATCACCACCGGGCCCGGCCGGCCGGATTTCGCCACGTAGAAGGCCTCGTGCACCGTGCCGGCCAGCTTCGTGATGTCCTTCACCAGGTAGTTGTGCTTGGTCGCGGGCCGGGTGATGCCGGTGGTGTCCGCCTCCTGGAAGGCGTCGTTGCCGATGAGGTGCGTCGGCACCTGGCCGGTCAGGCAGATCACCGGGATGCTGTCCATCAGCGCATCCACCAGCCCGGTCACGGCATTGGTCGCGCCGGGGCCGGAGGTGACCAGCACCACCCCCACCTTGCCGGTGGAGCGGGCATAGCCCTCCGCGGCATGCACCGCCGCCTGCTCATGCCGCACCAGGATGTGGCGGATGGCGTTCTGCTGGAAGATCGCGTCGTAGAGCGGAAGTACCGCGCCGCCCGGATAGCCGAAGATGACCTCTACGCCATTATCCTTCAGCGCCTGGAGGACGATCTCCGCACCGGTCATGGTGCGGGCCTCGGTCTTCGTCTGGGCGTTGGTGGACATGGGCGGTTTCCCTGAAACAATTCGCCGCGCCGGGAGAGCCCGGCCGCGGCGAGGTTAAGGTGGTTAGCCCCCGCGCCGCAGCACGTCAACGCCGCCCCTCAACAAATGCGAAGATTTTCTCTATTTCTCTTTCCGGAAATTGCGCCAAGCCCCCGATACGCGCATGGATGATATGCGTGTCCTGCGTATCGGCCAAAGGATGGTGGCGGAACCAGGTGGCCTGGCGCTTGGTGTACTGGCCGGTGTTCAGCACCGCCCGCTCCCGCGCCGCCTCCAGGCTCATCCCCCCGGTGAGGTAGGCCGCCAGCTCCGGCACCCCATGCGCGCGCATCGCCGGCAGGGCGGGGTCGAGGCCCAACGCCACCAATGCCCGCACTTCCTCGATCGCGCCGCCCGCCAGCATGGCATCGAAGCGGCGGATGATCGCCGCCCGCAACGCCTCCCGCGGCGGATCCAGCAGGATGGCGGCGAAGCGATAGGGCGCCGGCGGCGCGTTGGGCGCCACCTCCTGCCAGGCCACCAGGCCGCGCCTGGTGCCACGCCACACCTCATAGGCGCGGGCAATGCGCTGGCTGTCGCTCGGCCGCAGCGTGGCGGCGGTCTCCGCGTCCAGCCTGGCATGCAGCGCCGCCGGGCCTTCCGCCGCCAGCAGGCTGCGCGCCTCTTCCCGCGCCCAGCCCGGCACCGGCGGAATGGCCGCAAGCCCCTGGCGGAGCGCGGCGAAATAGAGGCCGGTGCCGCCGCACAGGATGGGAAAGCGCGCCGCCGCCATCGCCGCCAGCGCCTGCTCCCGCCACCAGGCGGCGCTCGCCGCCGCCGCCGCCGGCCGCACGCCATAGAGGCGATGCGGCACCCTCGCCTCCTCCTCCGGGGTCGGCCGCGCCGTCAGCAGTCGCAGCTCCCGGTAGAGCTGCATGGAATCCGCATTGATGATGGTGCCGCCGAAGCGCTCGGCCAGCGCCAGGGCCAAGGCCGACTTGCCGCTGGCGGTCGGGCCCGCCACCAGCAGGGCCAGCGGTTGCGTCACGCCCGCCCCCCCGGCATATCCGCCGCGCCATGTCCCAGATCCTCACCCTCGCCGCCCCCCCGGGCGGCCTCGCCGCGCCGGACCTCGCCCGCCTCCGCAGCGCGCTGGAGGCGCTGGGCGCCGTGCCCGGCACGCCGGACTGGCTGGCGCCGGGAGAGGCGGCGGACCTGCCCTTCACCGGCCTCGCCGCCGACCAGGCGATGGAGGCCGCGCGCCACGCCCTCGCCGGCGCCGCCATCGACCTCTACGCCCAGCCCGCCGAGGGCCGCCGCAAATCCCTGCTGCTGGCCGATATGGACAGCACCATCGTCGCCAGCGAGACGCTGGACGAGCTGGCCGCCTATGCCGGGCTGAAGGAAAAGATCGCCGAGATCACCCGCCGCTCCATGAATGGCGAGCTGGATTTCCGCCAGGCGCTGATCGAGCGCGTCGGCATGCTGCAGGGCCTCGGCACCGAGGCGCTGGACCGCACCTGGGCCGAGACCCGCATCACCCCCGGCGCCGCCGCCCTGGTCGCGACCATGCGGGCGCATGGCGCGCATTGCGCCATCGTCTCCGGCGGCTTCACCTTCTTCACCGGCCGCGTGGCGGAAAAGCTCGGCTTCCATGCGCATTACTCCAACACCCTGCTGGTGGCGGATGGCAAGCTGACCGGCAAGGTGGCGGAGCCGATCCTCGACCGCGACGCCAAGCTGGCGACGCTGAAGCGGCTGGCGGCGGAGCTGCGGCTGCCGCTTTCCGCCGCCCTGACGGTGGGCGATGGGGCCAACGACCTGGCGATGATCCAGGCCGCCGGCCTTGGCGTCGCCTTCCGGGCCAAGCCGGTGGTTGCCGCCGCCGCCCGGGCGCGGGTGGACCATACGGATCTGCGCACCCTGCTGTTCTTCCAGGGCTACCGCGCGACGGAGATCCTACCGGGCTGATCCCCTCTCGACGTGGCGCCGCCCATCGCTAGTGTCCCGCTTCCGCAGTTCGCCGCCTCCGCGGCGCCCTTCGGCTCGGACCACCAGCTCTATTTTCAGCGGCCTGCCGGTCCGCTCCGTTGGCCGCCGCTGGCGGCGAACTTCGCGGGCGGGACACAGGCCGCACCGCCGGAAGAGGAGAAACGCCATGGACGACCTGCAGCTCATCAAGGTGACGGTGGAGGACCACGTCGCCCTCGTCACCATGGATGCCCCGCCGGTGAACGCCCAGGGGAGGCAGTTCAACGAGGAGATGGCCCTGGCCTTCGACCGCATCGGCGAACGGGACGACATACGTTGCGCCGTGCTGACCGGCGCTGGCCGCGTCTTCTCCGCCGGCGCCGATCTGAAGGACCGCGCCGCCGGTGCCGCCACCCGCCAGCCGGGGGACGGGTTGCAGCACCTGCGCCGGGCGCGGGAATGCTATAATTCGGTCTATGAGTGCCGGAAGCCGGTGATCGGCGCAGTGAATGGCGCCGCACTCGGCGCCGGTCTGGCCCTGGTCGCCTCCTGCGACATCCTCTTCGCCTCCGAGACCGCGGTGCTCGGCCTGCCGGAAATCGATGTCGGGCTGATGGGCGGCGGGCGCCATGCCATGCGGCTCTTCGGCCATTCCACCCTGCGGCGCATGATGTTCACCGGCTACCGCGTCCCGGCCGCGGAGCTCTACCGCCTCGGCATCGTCGAGGCCGTGCTGCCGCCCGCGGAGCTGCTGCCGACGGCGCTGGCCATGGCCCGCGACATCGCCTCGAAGAGCCCCATCGCCACGCGCCTGGCCAAGCACACGGCCAACACCATCGAATGGTCCAGCCTGCGCGACGGCTATCGCTTCGAACAGGAGATGACGGCGCAGCTCTCTACCTACGAAGACAGCCGGGAGGCGATGCGGGCCTTCCTGGAGAAGCGCCCACCGGTCTTCCGCGGCCGCTGAGCCGCGCCGGGCCGCCATCGGCCCTGGACTTCACGCGATTGTTAGCAAAAGATGATGCACAAGCGGGCGGGTTCGCGCGAACCTCCCGCCCCGCCATGCTGCAAGGCAGTGGGACCCCATGTCAGCCACCTTTCCCCTGGCCACAAACCTCGCCAGCAAGCGCCAGTTCCTGGCGGTGCTGGCGGCCGACATCGCCGGCTATACGCGGCTGATGGAGAATGGCGAGGAAGCGACGCATCTGCGCTTCACCGCGCTGATGGACGGCATCGTCCGCCCGCTGCTCGCCGCCCGCGGCGGGCGCATCGTGAAGAACACCGGCGACGGCTTCCTTGCCACCTTCGAGAGCGCGCTGCAGGCGACGGAATGCGCGCTGCAGATCCAGGACCGCATCGCCGGCGCCGCGGCGCATGAGAGCGGCCCGGCGATCGCCTTCCGCATGGGGCTGAACTACGCCGACATCATCGTGGAGCCGCATGACGTCTTCGGCGAGGGGGTCAACCTCGCCGCGCGGCTGCAGGCCCTGGCGGAACCCGGCGGCGTGATCGTCTCGGCCGAGGTGGCGGAACAGCTTGGCGCGAACGCGCCGCTGCCGCTGCTCGACCTCGGCGAGATCAGCCTGAAGCATATCCGCCGCCCCGCCCGCGCCTTCGCCCTCGGCCGCCGCCCCGCCCCGCCGGCGGAGGAGCCGGAACTGCCGGCGCTGCCCTCCATCGCCGTGCTGCCCTTCCGCCTGCCGCCCGGTGCCGATCCGGAGGATGCCTGGTTTGCCGAGGGCCTGATCGAGGGCATCGTCAGCGTGCTCTCCGGCATCGAGGCGCTGTTCGTCATCGCCACCGCCGCCACCCATGCCTATGCCGGGCGCGTGGTGGATCCGCGTCAGGTCGCCCAGGATCTCGGCGTGCGCTATGTGCTGACCGGCAGCGCCTGGCGGGCCGGCGAGAAGCTGCGCATCACCACGGAGCTGTGCGACGCCGCCACCGGCGCGGTGCTGCGTGCCGACCGGCATGACGGCGCGGCGCGCGACCTGTTCGACATGCAGGACCGCATCGCGACCGAGCTGGTCGCCCTGCTGGCGCCGAGCGTGCAGGAGCGGGAGCTGCGCCAGGCCATGCGCAAGGCGCCCGACAGCATGACGGGCTATGACTACCTGCTGCAGGCGCTGGACGTGATGCACCGCGTCGAGCGCGACAGCTTCGATGCCGCCCGCGGGCTGCTGCAACAGGCCATCGCCGCCGCGCCGGACTGGGCCAAGCCGCGCTCCCACGCCGCGCTGTGGCACATGGTGCGCATCAACCAGGGCTGGTCGCCCAACCCCTATGCCGAATTCCCGGAGGTGGCGCAGCTCGCCGCCTCGGCGCTGGAGCGGGACCCGCATGACGCGGTGGCGCTGGCCATCCAGGCGCTGATGCTCTGCTTCGCCAAGCGGGATTACGAGACGGCGAAGCTGCTGATCGACCGCGCCACGGCGGCGGGGCCGAATTGCGCCCTCGCCTGGGGCATTGCCGGCTTCATCCGCGCCTGCCGCGGCGATTGGCGCATGGGGGTGGAGGCGGGACACAAGGCGCTGCGGCTTTCCCCGCATGCCCGCCTCGCCAGCCTCTATGAGCATGCGATCACCCTGACCTACCTGATCGGCGGGCAATATGCCGAGGCCGTGGAGTGGGGCCGCCGGACGGAGCGCCGCAACCCCACCTGCGTCTCGAACCAGCGGGCGCTGATGGCGGCGCTGGTGGCGCTGGGCGAGGAAGACGAGGCACGCGAGCGCGCGGCCCGGCTGCTGCGGCAGGAGCCGGGCTTCCGCCTTTCCGTCTTCGCCGCGCATTCGGCGCTGAGCGGCCCGATCCTGGAACGCTTCCTGACGCTGCTGCGGGCGGCCGGCCTGCCGGATTAGCGCGCGATCGCTCGAGGCTGAATCAACCGGAAGCGTGGATCGCGCGGCCGGACGAAGAGCCGGAGCGGGATGCGTGCACGGCTGTGACGCATCCCGCCCCAGCGCCTCAGGCGGCGTAGACCAGGTTCACATCCTGGCCGAAGCGCTCATAGCGCGCGCCATAGACATGGATGGACACCGCGGTGCGGCAGCCGAGATTGGCGATGCGATGCAGCTTCGCCGGGTCGGCCGGGCCATGGCTGCCCTCGCCGGGGCGGCGCAGCAGCGCAGCCAGCGTCTCCGGCTCGCTGCCCGCCTCCGGGGCGCGGTAGAAGGTCTCGGTCAGCAGCCCCTGATGCACCGCCAGCGCGCACCAGGTGCGATGGGCGTGCACCGGGCTCATCTGCCCCGGCCGCCAGACCAGGGCGACGATGGCATAGGCACCCGCCGGATCGGCATGCAGCAGGTGCCGGCAATAGCACGCCGGGTCCTCCGGGCATTCCAGCCCGTCCAGCAGGGTGGGCGCCGTCGCCGCCTCGGCCAGGGCCTCGGCCACCGCGGCCGGCCGCTCCGCCATCGGGGCCCGCGCGGCCTCCGCCACCCGGTCGATCAGGCGGTCACGCAGGCCGGGACAGCGGGTGGTCAGCATGTCGGGAAATCACATCCAATCTGGCGGAAGAGCGCGCGACCGGATCCGGCCGCCGGAATGGGATGCTAGCGGCGAGGGCGCGAAGGTTTTTTGCTTTTCATCCCCAGGCCCTGAGTTGAATAGGAATGGAATTCCGATTCTCGCTACATTCCGGGTATCTCATCCTCATTGCAGCTATCTGCCAGGACCGCAGCCCCGCACCATGCCCTTCCAGCCTACCGCCCCTGTCCCGGCATGAAGCTCGATCGCTTCGATCGCCGCATCCTGCAATTGCTGCAGGAAGACGCGACCCTCCCGATCGCCGCCCTGGCCGAGCAGGTGGGCCTCTCCCCCACCCCCTGCTGGCGGCGGGTGCAGAAGCTGGAACAGGTCGGCATCATCCGCCGCCGCGTCGCCCTGCTGGACCCGGAGAAGCTCAATCTCGGCGTCACGGTCTTCATCGCCATCCGCACCAACCAGCACAATCTGGACTGGCTGGACCGGCTGCGCCGCGCCGTGGCGGATCTGCCGGAAGTGCTGGATTTCTACCGGATGAGCGGCGAGATCGACTACCTGATCCGCGCCGTGGTGCCGAGCATCCGCGCCTATGACGATCTCTACCAGCGGCTGATCGCCCGCATCGAGCTGGCCGACGTCACCTCCATGTTCGCCATGGAGCGGATGAAATCCACCACCGCCCTGCCGCTGGACTATGCCGAGGAGCCCTGAGGCAGCGCCTCCGGCACATAGCCGGTGGGGATATGGTTTGCCGGCTTCTGCCGCAGCCCGACGATCCATTTCGACTTGCCGCAGGCGATCATCAGCGGCGCGCGCATGAAGGACGGCACGTCGTTGATCCGGCCATACCAGTAGGAAACGCGCTGGGTGTAGTCGGTCAGCGGCCGCTCCTTCGCCTCCCAGGTCACCAGCCCTTCCTCCACCGTGCGCGCCTCGCTGACCCAGACCGCCAGCGCCAGCGCATTCACTGCCGCCATGCCGCCGCCCTGGCCGATATTCGGCGCCATGGCATGCGCCGCATCCCCCACCACGGCGGCGCGGCCGGCAGACCAGCGATGCAGCTCGATCTGCTCGAACTGGTCCCAGCGCCCCTCATTTCCCACCCTCTCGATCAGCGGCTTCAACAGGGGGAAGGAGCGGATCCAGGTATCCTTGCGGATCGGCACCGCGATGCCCTCCTCGTCCTGCGGGGAGAGCATGAAGGCCAGGTAGATGTCGTCCTCGTTGCAGGCGGTGTAGTAGAGCCGGCGCGGGCCGGACCAGTATTCGATGCCCTTCTTGCCGCGCTCGGACTGCCGCTCCTCCTCGGTGCGCGGGATGAGCATGCGGACCGCGCCATTGTTCAGCGGCAGGCGGCGGCGCAGCAGGCCGAGGCTCTCCCGCACCGGGGAATTCACCCCGTCGGCGCCGATCACCAGGTCCGCGCTGCGGCGGGTGCCATCCTCCAGCAGCAGCGCGCCTTCGGGGGCGGCGCCGACGACACGGGAGGAGGTGAGGATCTCCACGCCGGCGCGCCGCGCGGCATTGGCCAGGGCGCCGATCAGGTCGCGGCGGGTCAGGCTGAAGGTGCGCTCGGCCGGCTTCTCGCTGGCGCGGATGGTGTAGAGGACGCGGTCATGCTGGTCGCGCGTCTCCCGGATGTAGAAGGGACGGCAGCGGGCGGCAGCTTCCTCGAAGGCGCCGACGGCGCGCAGCACCTTCACGAAATTGTACCAGCAGGAAATGCCGGCGCCGAAGTTGCGCAGATCCGGGGCGCGTTCATGGACCGTGACGCTCCAGCCGCGCTGGCCGAGCGCCGTGGCGGCGATCAGGCCGGCAACGCCGGCGCCTGCTATCTCTGCATGTCCTGTGGCCATCTGCGCGATCCCAACTCGGTGTTGAGGAGGGCTCTGCCCTCCTCAAACTCCACCCGCAAAGGGCCGAAAGGCCCTTTGAACCCTTGAGTTAGCTGTTCTAACCGTCGGGTCTGAAACTCATGGTTTCCAAAGGCCCTTCGGCCTTTGGCAGGGGGAGCCCGAGGGGGACAGCGTCCCCCTCGGACAGCCCCTACCGCAATCTAGTCCGCCACAGCCGCATGTTGTCGTCCGGCAATTGCAGCGTCGTGACCTCGGCGGTGAAGCCCCACACGCTGGGCTGGAGATGCACGGGGATCACCGCCCAATCGCGCTGCAAGATCGCCAGCGCGCGGGCGAACATCTCCGCCCGCTTCGCCGCGTCGCTCTCGCCGCCGATCGCCTGGATCAGCCCATCCAGCTCCGCATCCGAATAGCCGGCATAATTCACCGCGCCCAGGCTGCCGGAGGTGGTGGCGAACAACTGGCTCAGCAGGTTGTGCGCATCCTTCACCCCCGCCGAGGCCCAGCCGACCAGGAAGGCATCCGAGACCCGCCGCCCGATATGGGTGAAATGCGGCGTCGTGCTGCGCACCGCCAGCGAGGCATTCAGCCCGATCCGCGCCAGCATCGGCACGATGGCGCGGCAGATCGCCTCGTCATTGATGAAGCGGTCATTGGGGCAATCCAGCGTGAAGGCAAAGCCGTTCGGGTAGCCCGCCGCCACCAGCAGCGCCTTCGCCCGTTCCGGATCGAAGACCGAAGGCCGCTGCAGCGACTCCGTATAGCCATTGGTGGTCGGCGCCAGCGGCAGGGCGGTGGTGGTGGACAACCCGCGCATGATGGTGCGGCGGATCGCCTCCGTGTCGATGGCGCGGTGCACCGCTTCCCGCACCCGCACGTCGCGGAACGGGTTGCCGGCCTGATCGCCGCCGCTCAGCCGCTCCACCCCCTGGTTCAGCCGCAGCATGATGGCCCATTCGGAAGGCCGGTTTGCCACCTTGAAGCCGGGCGTGCCCTGCAGCCGCGGGATATCCGCCAGCGGCACCGGCCAGATCATGTCCACCTGGCGGGAGAGCAGTGCGGCGACGCGTGTCGGCGGGCTCTTGATCGGGCGGAAGGTCGCGACGGTCAGGTTATGCGTCGGCCGGTCCCACCAGCCGGGAAAGACGGCAAGCTGGGTGATGCTGTCCGGCTCATGCCGCGTCACCCGGAAGGGGCCGGTGCCATTGGCATGGTCCGCGGCGTAATTCCGCTGCCCGGTCCGCATGTTGGAGGAGGTGGCGGCACCGTTTGCCTCCGCCCAGCCGCGGCTGAGGATCAGCAAATTGGTCAGCATCCGGGGCAGGATGACGTAGGGCTGCTTCGTCGCGATGCGCACGGTGTAGGGGTCCAGCGCCTCCGCCTCCGCGATCGCCGCCGCCAGCCCGGCGAAGCCCGATTCCGGGCCGGTGGCGCGGCGGACGGAGAACACCACGTCATCCGCGGTGAATTCCTGGCCCTCATGGAAGGTGACGCCGCGGCGCAGGGTGAAGCGCCAGCTCAGCGGGCTTTCCTGTTCCCATGCGGTGGCCAGCGCCGGTTCCACCTGCAACTGGTCGTCCCAGCGCGTCAGCCCCTCATACACATTGCCGAGGAAGCCGGTGGTGAAGGCGTGGTCGAAGAAATGCGGATCGAGGCTGGCGACATCCGACTGGAAGGCGAAGCGGAATTCCCTGCCCCAGCCCGGCAGCGGCGCCAGGGCCGCCATGGCCAGCAGAAGGGCGATGCGCAGCCAGCGGGGCATGCTGCCTCCTCGAAATCCCTCGGTTGCGCCGCGGCATTCCCTGGGCGCGGCCGGGCGCCGATAGTGGCAAGGCGCCGGCCGCACTGGCTGATCTCAGCTTCTTCGTGGTATGTTACCGATGGATAGTGGCATGTCAATGCAAACTCCCAGCCCCGGCCCCCGGCTCAGCGACCAGGCCTACGCCACCATCAGGCGCCTCATCATCGAGTGCCGCCTGGCCCCGGGGCGGGAGATCAGCGAGCCGGAGCTGTGCCTGATGCTCGGCCAGAACCGCGCCGGGGTGCGGGCGGCGCTGCTGCGCCTGGCGCAGGAAAAGCTGGTGCAGCCGATACCCCGCCGCGGCTACCGGGTGAGCCCGCTGACCCTGCAGGATGCGCGCGACGTCTTCGAGCTACGCCGGATGCTGGAGCCGCCCGCCGCGGCGCTCGCCGCCGGCAGGCTGCGGAAGGTGGATTTCGCGCCGCTGGATGCCGCCTTCGACGCCGGCTACCGGCGGGAGGAAGCGCCGACCGTCGCCGCCTTCCTTGCCGCCAACCGCGGCTTCCGCCTGCTGGTCACCGGCGCGGCGGGGAATGCGCGGCTGGTGGAGATCGTCGCCGGGCTGGTGGATGAGTCGGAGAGGTACATCTCCCTCACCCTGATGACCTGGGATCGCAGCCAGGAGATGCTCCGGGGCTACCGGGCGCTGCGTGCCGCCATCCTGGAGGACCGCGCCGCGGCGGCGGAGGCGGAAGCCCGCCGCCAGGTGGAATTCGCGCGCGAGAGGGTGATGGAGGCGCTGCTGGCGCATGAGGACATAGCGCGCCGGCCGATCGGCTATGCGGGGGGGTAGGGTCGGGGCGCTGCCCCGGACCCCGGCAGGGGCTCTGCCCCTGCACCCCGCCGGGGGGTGGACCACCCCCCGGACCCCGGTCCGAGTTTGCCTCAGAGCAGCTCGTCGATCGCGCGTTCCACCGCGACGCGGCCGGAGATGGGCGAGTCGGTGAAGAAGCCGTCCACGCCCAGCTCGATGAAGGTCCGGTACTCATCCTCCGGCGACCGCGCGGAGCCATCCGGGTTCAGCGCCTGGAAGGCTTCCTCGTCGCGCAGGGTGTAGATCACCACCTCCAGCCCCGCCGCATGCGCATCATCCAGCAGGCTGATCACCTGGCCGGTGACCTGGGTGGCGATCTGCGCCTCTCCGTCGCCATCGCCATCCACCGGCGGGGAGACGGGGCGGGTCGGCAGGATATCGTCCTTGTACGGACCGATCGCCTCGGCAAAGAGCGCCTTCATCGCCTGCAGCGCCTCCGGCGTGTAGAGGTCGCCGTTCACCGCGCTGTCCAGGCTGAGGTCGAAGCCGAAGCCGGCATAGGCCTCCGGGTTGTCGCCGCGCGCCGGGTCCAGGTTGAAGGCGATGTCGTAGCCGCCCTCGTTCATGAGCTGCAGCAGCGGGATGTCGATGCCCGCCTCCGGCATGATCTCCTTCTGCAGCTCGATCAGGTTCGCCAGCTCGAAGGACTGGATGATGACGCGGGACGGGTCGGTGAAGTCATTCGCCACCAGCGTATCGACCAGCATCTTGCTGGTGTCCTGGGCGATCTTGGTGCCGTCCAGGTGCTCCCCCTCATACTCGAAATAGGTGGGGTGCTTGGTCTCCGGGACGATGCCGATCTTCCGGCCGGTCTCGAACTCCACCTCCTTCACCAGGTCGATCACCTCGGCGAAGGTCGGGATGCGGTAGAGGTCGTTATACTCCGCATTGTCAGGGCGAATCTCGGGAATGCGCTCCCGCGCATGCAGGGTCTTGATCTCGGCGAGGGTGAAATCCTCCGCCCACCAGCCCGTCACCGGCACGCCGTCCAGCATCTTGGTGGCACGGCGATCGGCGAATTCCGGATGGTCCGCCACATCGGTGGTGCCGCCGATCTCCGGCTCATGCCGCGCGATCAGCACGCCATCCTTGGTCACCACCAGGTCGGGCTCGATGAAATCGGCGCCCTGCTCGATGGCCAATTTGTAGGAGGCCAGGGTGTGCTCCGGCCGGTAGGCGCTGGCGCCACGATGGCCGAAGACGGTGGGCGCCTCGCCATCCAGCGTGTTGAAGCCCGGCGCCGCATCCGGCGTCACCACCAGATCGGCCCAGACCAGCCGGTGGTCGGAGCTGGGGAAGCCGCCCGGCAGGCTGGGGTCGTATTCGCCGACCAGCGGGAAGAGCGGGTCGTCGCTCTGCGGCCAGAACACGCCGGCGGCGCGCGGCGCCAGCCCGTCCTTCGAAGGCAGGACGTAGTCGGCGCGGAGGTTGCCCGGCGCGGTATCGGCGAAATCCGCCGTGTCGAAACCCGGATCGCCGGTGTGGCTATCATTGGCGCCGCCCTGTTCCGCGGCCTGCTCCATGCCGCCGGCGCTGGCCGGGCGCAGCGAGGCATCCACCGCGTCGCTGTCCAGCAATTGCTGGATCGCCGCATCCACGCTGTCGCCGTCGCGCGGATCGGCGTTCATGTCGCCCAGCACGACGAAGCGCTCGCCGTCCTTGAGCCCGCCATAGACGCCGGCATCGTCATAGATGTAGCCGCCATGGCCGGGGGTCACGTAATCCGCCAGGAAGCGGATCTCGTCATGGTTGCGCAACCCGTTGCGGTCTTCCGGACCGTCGAAGGTGGGCGGGGTCGGATGGCCGGCGATGATATGCACCACCTCGCCATCCACCAGCACCGGGATGTCCCAGAAGCTCTTCGAGGCGAGGCGGAAATTCGCCAGCTCCTCCTCGGAGTACCAATCCGCCGGCGCCGCCGTGTTGGGATCGTCCGGCAGCAGGGCGCCCGGCATGTCCTTCCACAGGAAGGTCTGGAAGGTCCGCACCTGGTCGTGGAGGATGGGGTATTTGGAAAAGAACGCCATGCCGTACTGGCCGGGAAAGGCGCCGAAGCCCAGCGCGTCATCGCCATAGCCGGCCGCGCCCGGTGTGGTCACCACCTGGCCGTCATTGTTCAGGTCGAAGCCGGAGGCGATGCCGGTATTGGAGGGGGCGACGAAGGCATCGACATAGTCCTGCGCCGCCGCGGGACCTTCCGCCAGATCCAGCGTGTTCTGCGGCCGCGCCAGATAGTTCAGCCGGAACAGATCGGCATTGATGCCGTAGGGCGCGTAGTCGAACTCGTTCACCAGCAGCAGGTCGGGCTCGGCGCGCTGGATGATCTCGGCGACGGTCGCGGCCTGGGCGTCATCCGGCGTCGCCAGATCGGTGAGCAGCTCGCCCGAGGCTGCGCGGTTGAGCGAGGCGTTGAAGGTCGCGACGCGAAAGCCCGCGCCTGGGGTGGCGTGTGTCGGCATGCATCCTCCTCCGCGTCCTGGCCGGAATGGCCCGCGGTTGCGGCGCGGAAGTTACAGGCCGAAAGATTTCGTATACTTTCTTACAATGCGGACATTGCCGTGACGTTGCGGGCCTATCACGCCGCGCTGAGCCGTGCGCGGAGCAGCGCTGTCAGGCCGTCGGCCCGTCATCCGGAATCGGCCGATTCTCCACCACGCGGCGCCAGGAGAAAAGGGAGAGGTCGAGGCTGCGGAAGCCGCCCTGCAGGATCAGCTCCGCCACCCCCCGCCCCACCGCCGGCGCATGCTGCAGCCCATGGCCGGAGAAGCCGGCGCAGAGCAGGAAATTCGGCACCCGGTCGTACCAGTCGATCAACGGGTTCCCGTCCAGCCGGTTCATGTCGTAATGCCCCACCCAGCCGCCGCGCGGCCTGATCGCCTCGAAGGCAGGGCTGAGTTCCGCGAGTTGCGGCCAAAGAAAGCTCTCGAACACCTCGTGCTCCAGCGCCCAGTTGAAGCCTCCGGCTTCGTTGAAGCGGGTGAAGCCGGAGAGGTAGACGCCCGCATGCCGCCGCACGGCGAGGCCGTGCAGATGCCGGATGCAGGGGAAGGGCTGCAGCTCCTGCTGCGCGGTGAAGTGGAATTGCTGGCGGCGCATCGGCTCGATGGGGATGCGCATGCCGATCATGGCGGAGATCTCCGCCGCCCAGCAATTGGCGGCGTTCACCACGATCTCCACCGGCAGCGTGCCACCCGATCCCAGGCTCGCGGAGACGACGCGGTTGCCGCGCAGCTCCAGCCCCACCACGCGGTCCCTGAGATAGGCGATGCCGCGACCCTCCGCGGCGCGGCGATAGCCCATCAGCGCGGCGTTGGGGTCGATCTGGCCATCGGCCGGCGTCAGCGCGCCGGCATCGACATGCGGGAAGGCGAATTCCGGGTAGCGCCGGCGCAGCTCCGCCGCGCCCAGCACCTCCACCTCGACACCGCAGGCGGCCTGCATTTGGGCATTCTCTTCCAGCGCGGCCACCGCTGCCGCGCCCTCGACGAGGAAGAGGTAGCCGAGGCGACGGAATTGCGGGTCGAAGCTCACCTTGCCGCCGGTGACATGCGCGGCGAAGTCCGCATAGACCGTGTCGCCGTAAAGGGACATCAGCACGTTCTCGCGGATGGCGTGCTGCAGGCGGATGCCGCCCACGGCACGCGGCGTGGCGGCGAATTCATAGGTGGGGTCCGGTTCCACCACCACCACATCCGCCGCGGCGCCGGCGCAGGCCAGGTGATAGGCGATAGCGGAGCCCATGATACCGCCGCCGATGATGAGGATGCGTGCCATGCGCTGCGCCCTCACGCTGTCATACGGCGCCGGCTGGGCGGGACGCGCAGGCCCGGGTCCCCTCGCAACCCCCGCCCCTGATAAGCAGGGCGGAACAGGCCGCGCCACGGCAATGCCGGCATCGCCATCTCGGCGAAGCCCTGCAAGGAGCCAGGGGGGTCATTGCAGATCAGGTTGAAACCGCGCTCTGCCTCCGGCCATGCTGGCAATTCGTCCGCGATACAGCCGGCGGCGCCGGCCAGCAGGCGGCGGCCCTGAGCGGCGGGGGCGTAGCAGGCCGTCCCGATCAGCGTCATCCTGTGCTTCCTTGCCATGTCCGTCCCTGAGCGCGTCCGAGGCCCGCGCAGCGGCGCAGCGCCTGCGGCGGAGCTCAGAACGCCGCCCGCCCGTCCCGCACCGGCGCCGTCTGCATATGCTTCACCAGCCCCACGCCGGTCTCGACGATGAAATCGGCGAACAACTTCCCCGCCTCGGCATTGGCCAGCGAAGGGTCGCCGCCCACCGTCGCGTCGCAATGATCGATCATGTTGACCGGCACGCCGACATCGACCGCGCCGAATTTCACCGTGGCCAGCCCGCCGGTCGGCAGGCCAAGCAAGGTGAGCTTCGGCTCCGGGCGCTTCGCCTCCTCCCGCCGGGTCAGTTGCGGGAACAGGTACTCATAGACCGAGCCGATCGGGTCCGAGCCATGGCCGGTGACGCGCGGCGCCGCCGCCCCATGTGCCTTCTCCTTCAGCGCCATCGGCACCATGGGCCAGATGTTCAGCCAGGGGATGATGACGCCGCGCTCCCGCCGGAGCTGGCGCGTCACCTCGTCGATCAGCGCGTTGTTGCCGGTATGGCCGTTGAAGATCACCAGCCTTTCCAGCTTGTGGTCCAGGAAGCCGGTCAGCATGTCCCGCAGCACGGCGCGGAAGGCGGGGGCGGAGAGCTGCATGCCGCCCGGGATGTCGCGGAAGTAATCCGCGCAGCCGAAAGGCAGGGTAGGCGCGACGATGGCGCCGGATTGCTGCGCCACCCGGTCCGCCAGCACGCCGGCCAGCAGGTAGTCGCCCATCGGGTTGCAGGGGCCCTGCACCTCCACGCTGCCCAGCGGCAGGAGGATGACGGGGTCCTCCGCCATGCGCTCGCGGAATTCGAGGAAGGTCATCTCCTCCAGCCGATGCTTGCCCATCTTCGCCCTCCTTCACGCCGGCGGCCTGGCCGGCTTAAGCTTCACGCGTCTCAAATCGCAGGATGGCAGGCATGGCGGGGCAAGGACAGATGCGGCTCGGCGTTTCCATCCGCGGCCTCGGCTACCATGCCGGGGGCTGGCGGCATCCGGAGGTGCCGGCGAATGGCGCGATGGAGTTCGACCACTTCCTCAAGGTGGCCCGGATCGCGGAGGAAGCGAAGCTCGACATGGTCTTCCTCGCCGACGGCATCGGCATCCGGCAGAATGACGAGCCGCCCGGCTCGCTCTGCCGCTCCAACCAGAATGCCGAGCTGGAGCCGCTGACCCTGCTTTCGGCGCTGGCGGCCTGCACCCGGCATATCGGGTTGGTGGCGACCGCCAGCACCACCTATAACGAGCCCTACCATCTGGCGCGGAAATTCGCCTCGCTGGACCATATCAGCCGCGGCCGGGCGGGGTGGAACCTCGTCACCTCCTGGTCCGATGCGGAGGCCTTCAATTTCGGCCGCGAGCACCAGATGGCCTATGCCGACCGCTATGAGCGCGCCGCGGAATTCGCCGCGGTGGCCTGCGGGCTGTGGGACAGTTGGGAGGCGGATGCCTTCGTGCAGGACAAGGGATCGGGCGTGTTCTACGACCCGGCCCGGCTGCACACGCTGAACCACCGGGGCAAGCATTTCTCGGTGCGTGGGCCGCTTTCCGTGGCGCGCAGCCCGCAGGGGCGGCCGGTCATCGTGCAGGCCGGCGCCTCCGAACAGGGGCGGGACATCGCCGCGGCCTACGCGGATGTGGTGTTCTCCGCCGAGCAGAATCGCGACGCCGCCATCGCCTATGCCCGCGCCATCAAGGACCGCCTGGCGCAGCATGGCCGCCTGCCGGGCAGCCTGCTGATGCTGCCGGGCATCGTGCCCATCGTCGGCACCACCCGGGCGGAGGCGGAGGCGAAGCACCGGATGCTGCAGGAGCTGATCGACCCGCTGGTCGGCCTCTCCTACATCTGGGGCAATTTCGGCGATCTCTCCGGCTACCCGCTAGACGGGCCCGTGCCGGAGCCGAAGGACCCGAAGCTGAAGAGCCGCGCCGCCGTCATGTTCAACCTGGCGCGGGAGAAGGGCTATTCGATCCGGGAGCTCTGCCTCGCCATCGCCTCCGGCCGCGGGCACCGCACCATCATCGGCACGCCGGCGGATATCGCCGACGCCATGGAGGATTGGGTGGAAGCCGGCGCCGCGGACGGCTTCAACATCATCCCGACACATCTGCCCGGCGGCCTTGAGGATTTCGTCGCCCTGGTGCTGCCGGAGCTGCGCCGGCGCGGCCGCTTCCGCCACGAGTATGAGGGCCGCACCTTCCGCGAAAACCTCGGCGTGCCGGAGCCGCCCAACCGCTACTCAGCGTGACTTGCTGATGTTCCAGAGGATGGTGATGAGGGAGGGCGAGCGGAGGAAGCCGCTGATGCTGTTGCGCCAGGCATAGAGCTGGGCGCGCTGGCCGAGGATGACGGTCGGCACCACCTCCCACAGTCTCCGGCTGAGCTGCTCCAGGATCTCCCGCTGCTTCGCCGGGTCGGCTTCGTGGATGTACTGGTCGCGCAGGCGGGAGGCCTCCTCGTCGCAGGCCCAGCCGGCGAAATTCCGCCCGCCGCAGGTGGTGTCGGCGATGGAATTGCTCAGCGGCGAATAGATGCCGCTGCCGGAGACGCTGGTGATGAAGAGGTTCCAGCCGCCACGCTCCGGCGGGTTGCGGCTGTTGCGCCGAGCCATCAGCGTGCCCCAGTCGCTTTCCGCGGCGACGATGTTGAAGCCCGCCTCCCGCAAATTCTGCACCGCCAGGTCGCCGGCCATGCCGACGAACAGCGTCTCCCGCGAGTTCAGCAGCACCACCGGCTCGCCACGATAGCCGCTTTGCGCCAGCAGGCGCCGGGCCTCGACGAGGTTCTGCCTGGCATAGGGCTCGGAGCCCGTGGTGATGCCGTTGGGACTGCCGCAGACGAAGTAGGAGAGGCAGGGCTGCCCCCATTCCGGCCGGACGAAGGCCACCGCCATGTAGTCCGGCTGATGGATCGCCAGCGCCAGGGCCCGCCTTGCATCGACGTTGTCGAAGGGCGGGAACAGGTGGTTGGGCCGCATGAAGAACGGATTGTAGATCTTGGACAGCGACGCCACCGTGATGCCGCGGCGGCCCATCAGCGCCTCCGCCTGGTCGAAGGGCATCTGGTCGATCAGGTCGATCTCGCCGGCCTGCAGCGCCGCAGCCTTGGTGGCGGCGTCGGGCATGACGATGAACTCGACGCGGTCCACCTTCACCACCTTGCCGCCGGCGAAGCCATTGGCCGGCTCGGGGCGCGGCACATAGCCCTCGAAGCGCGGATAGACGATTCGGCCACCGGGCAGCCATTCATTGGCGGCGAAGCGGAAGGGGCCGGAGCCGATGATCTCGGTCTGCCGGGTGAAGGCGCCGGCGGTCGCCTCCCGCTCGCGCAGGATGACCGGCAGGCCGCTGCCGCTGTTCGCCAGCGCCTGCCGCACCGGAAAGGGGCGGCGCAGGGTGATGACGAGGGTGCGGGGATCGGCCGCCTCCAGCCCCGCCACATCCTGCGCCATGGTGCGGCCGACCGTGTCCAGCCCCATCCAGCGGCGCAGCGAGGCGACGACATCGGCCGCCGTCACCGGGCTGCCATCATGGAAGCGCAGCCCGTCCCGCAGGGTGATGCGCCAGGTCAGGCTGTCCGCCGAAACCTCGTCGCCCGCCGCCATCTGCGGATGGATGCCGAGATCCTCATCCTGGGCGTAGAGCGTGTCATACACCATCATGCCGTGGATATAGGCGGTGGTGCCGGAGGGGCCCTGCGGGTCGAGGGTGGTGAGGTCGGCGCCGGGCGTGACGCGCAGCACGTTCTGCGCCGACGCCGCGGCGGGCAGCAGGGCAGCGAGAAGACACAGGGCAAGCAGGCGCATCCGAATTCCCTTCGGCGTCTGGCCCGTGCATCCGGCGTTTGGCCGGCAGGTTAAGCCGAAACCCGCCGGCCGCAAACCGCCTGCTTAGAGATCCACCTTCCCGGTATGCAGCTTCAGCCGCATATGGTCCGGCACCTCCTGCCCCGCATCGGTGAAGGCCTTGCGCAGCGCGCTCATGCTGGGGCCGAAGATGCCGCTGCGGTTCTCGCTGCACCAGTCGCGCGATTGCTGCGGCATGGCCAGGCTGCCCTGGAAGCGCGGCATCACCCAGCGGGCGAACAGCTCATAGCTGCGCAGCGTGTCCTCCCGGTTCGCCCATTCATGGGCGCGGAACAGCACGCCGCCGGCGCCGCCCTCGGTGAATTCCAGCAGCCTTGCGATGCCCGCCGCCACCGTGTCCGGGCTGCCCACCAGCGTGGTGCCGGCCTTCAGCCCATCGGCCAGCGGGTTCTCGCTGCGCATCGGCGGGCGGCCCAGCGTTTCGCTGAAATAGGTCAGGGTCTCCAGCTTCTCGCCATGCGCCACGTCGCGGAAGGCCCGCTCATCCTCCTCGGCGCAATGCATGTTGACGACGAGGCGCCAGCCGGCGCGGTCCATCTTCTTGCCGTGCTTCTCCGCCTCCGCCTCGCCCTGGCGCCAGGACTCCGCCAGCTTCTGCGGCCCGCCTGGCAGGCCGGCGCCGAGGGAGAGCAGCCCGACGCCATATTTCCCAGCCGTGATCGCGCCGGAGGGGGTGGTGGCGCTGGCGACGGCGATGGGGAAGTGCGGATAGGTATAGGGCGCCAGGTGCAGCCGCGCCTGGTTCAGCTCGAACCAGTCGGTCTTGATCGTCACCGGCTCCTCGCAGGCCAGCAGCCGCATGATGGCGCCGAGGCTCTCATCCATCATGCGCCGCTGCTCCTCCGCCTTGATGCCCATCATATAGGCGTCGGAGACCAGCGCGCCCGGGCCGCAGCCCAGCATGGCGCGGCCGCGCGTCATGTGGTCGAGCTGGACGAAGCGCTGCGCCACCAGCAGCGGGTGGTGATAGGGCAGCGAGGTGACGCCGGAGCCGAGCATGATATGCTTCGTCCGCTCCGCCGCCGCGCCGATGAAGATCTCCGGCGAGGCGATGATCTCCCAGCCGGCCGAATGATGCTCGCCGATCCAGGCCTCGTCATAGCCCAGCGTGTCCAGCCATTGGATGAGCTCGAGATCGCGGCCGAGGGCGAGGGTCGGATTGTCGCCCACCCGGTGGAACGGCGCCAGGAAGATGCCGAAGCGCAAGCCGCGATGGGCCATGGGGTGCGTGCCTTTCTGGATGTTCAGCCCGGAAGGCTAGGAAGCCACCGGGGCCGAGGTCAACCTTTGGACGAACGACCGGTCACACCCCCGGCCGCCCGGCACGGGACGGTGACGCAGGGCACGGCGAGGCAAAGGGCCGCCCGCCATTTTGCTGCCATCGCCCGGAGAGACCGCCATGCCCGCTCCCGAGACCACCGCCTTGCCCCTCCACCGCAGCCCACGGCAGCGCGGCCTGCTCCGCCGGCTGCGCTGGTGGTGGCTGCGGCGGCAGAGCGCCGCCATCCTGCGGCGGATCGCGGCCGAGCATCGGCGGCCTGGGCCGGGCCCGGCGGCGGAGCCGGGCTGGGAAAGGCGGCTGCTGATCATCGCCCCCGGCTTCGGCGTACTGCGCCTCTCACGCTGAGGGTGCCGCCCAGGGCAGGCTGTACCCCGCGAACCGCCGGGGACATCAGCGCGGCCGGTCGGCGATCCGCAGCGCGGCGGAGCCGCCGCTCAACCGCAGATGCGGCCCGGCCTCGCTCAGCGCCCCGTCCTCGGCGATGCGGAGGACGGAGACGTCCCGCTCCACCATATTGCCCACCAGCAGGGTGCGGCCATCGGCGGAAAAGGCCGCGCCCTGCGCCCAGGTGCCGACCCTGGCCTCGGAGACCACCGCGAGCCGGCCATTCTCCACCCGCAGCAGCTTCACCAGCCCCGGGCCGTGGAAGGGCGAATCCGCCGGCTTGTTGGACCCGTTCATCACCGTCACCGCGATGAAGCGGCCATCGGGACTCGCCATGATGCCCTCCGGCGTCTGGCCGACGCTGACGGTATCGACGATGCGGAAGGGCAGGTGGCGCAGATCCACCAGGCTGACCGTATCCGCATCCCCGGTGCCGCGGCCGATGTTCGCCACCGCCGCCCATTGCCCATCCGCCGTCACCGTCACGCCATAGGGGCGGACGCCGGTGGTGATCTCCCGGTCCAGCTTCACCACCCGATCGCCGTCGATCTGCAGCACGTTCAGCGAATGGTCGCCGTAGCGCGTCACCAGCGCGTGGCGGCCATCCACGGTGAACTGCACATGGGAGACCTCGGCGGAGACCGGCCCGATCTCCACCTTGCCGGCCGGCGTCACCTGGCCGTTGGCGATGCGGTAGATGCTGACCGTCCCTTCCGCCCGGTTCGCCACCAGCGCCATGGTGCCGGCACGGTTGATGGAAAGGCCGGCGGGGGCCAGGCCGGTCGGCAGCGTGGCCACGAGCCGCGGCGGCGTCGCGGTAAGGTCCAGCACCGAAAGCGCGTTGCCGGGCACCAGCTTGCCGGGGTCCGCCGGGTCCCGCACCTGGTTGGCGGTGACGAGGGCCAGGCGCTCATCTGGGGTGATGGCGACGGAAAGCGGCGGGCCGACCACGCTGGTCGGCACATTCACCTCGCCGCGAAGGACGGGCGGGGAGGCGGAGAGGTCGATGACCGCGACCGTATCCGGCGGCCCCTCCCGCAAGGTGCGGGCGACGCCGTTCTCCAGCGTGGACTTGCCGTCATTGGCAGACAGCGCAAGCTGGGCCGCCGCCGGGTCGGCGAGCCCCAGGGCGAAGGCAAGCGCGGCGGCGCATGGCAGCATGTTCATTGTGCGGGGTTCCTCCCTGCGGGAAGTCTCCGCCGCGGCGCGCCGCCTGTCGAGGGGATCGCAGGCCCGGCCTGGGCGGTCCCGCAGGCCCCGCCCTGGCCGGCCGTCCGGCTCAGCGCGGTCCGTGCAGCGCCGAGGCCAGATGCTGTGCCGCGCTGGCCCATTGGTGCAGCGCGGAATCGTTCATGGCCCGCATTTGGCGCAGCCAGCCATCATAGCTGCTGCGGCAGAGCTGGAGCTGCTGCTCCACCAGCCGCTCCGTCTCCCGCACCATCAGGGCGGAGAGGTCCATGAAGGGCTGCGCCGTGGCGCGGCCGACGCCGGCGAAGGGCGGCAGGAAGGGCCAGGCGGCGGCCGTCTCCGCCGCCTCATGCCGCGCCGCCTTCGCTGCGGGGGAGGAGGGTGGCGAGGGGACGACCTGCGGGGGGGCAACCTGCGGGGCGGCCACGGCCCGGGGCGGGGTGGGAGGCGTGCCGGATGCGGATGCGCTCATGGATCTGGTTCTCCTCTCTTCGTTGGTGGACCGGGCTGCCCGGCCGGCGGCGCCGGCGGCCTTCAGGGGGCAGGCTTCAGTGGGAAAGCAGCACGGGCAGCGTCATCGCCCCCAGCAATTGGCGGGTCACCCCGCCCAGCGCCCATTCGCGCAGCCGCGAATGGCCGTAGCCGCCGATGACCAGCAGATCGACATCCAGCTCCGCCATCCGGTTCAGCAGGATGTCGCCCACCGAGATATCGGCGCCGGCGATGCGCTCCACCTCCACCGTCACGCCGTGGCGCGAGAGGTAGCGCGCGATGTCGGCGCCCGGCTCCTCGCCATGGCTGCCCGGCGAGTCCTCCGGGTTCACCACCAGCACGGTGGCGCTGGCGGCCTTGGCCAGGAAGGGCAGCGCATCCTGCACCGCCCGGGCCGCTTCCCGGCTGGCATTCCAGCCCAGCAGGATGCGCCGGCCGCAGCTTTCGAACCGCCCGGCATAGGGCACGACGAGGACCGGCCGACCGGCGCCGAACAGCACCTGCTCGATCACCACGCCGGCGCCCGGGGGCACGCCATCCGGGCTTTCCTGGCCGAGGATGGTGAGATCGGCATAGCGGGCATGGCAGGTCACCACCTCAGCCGTGCTGCCCTCCGCCTGGCGCCACTCGCCCGGCAGGTCCTCCCGCCGCAGGCATTCGCGGAAGGCGGCTTCGGCCTTTGCCGCCGCTGCCAGCTCCTCGCTCCGCAGCGTGTCGATCAGCGCCGCCGCCGCCGCGCCGCTGGCATCGGCGGCGGCCAGCGCCGGCAGCATGGCATCCACGACGAACAGTCCGGTCAGGTGCGCGCCGTGCTGCCGCGCCAGGCTCGCCGCCAGCCGCAGCCGTTCCGCGGAACGGTCCGTCCCGTCCAGATGCACCAGAAGGTCCTTGAACGACATCGCCTGTCCTCTCACCCAATGGCGCCCGCGTGACGCATGCCGGGCAGTCTGCCCACAGCCGGGGCCCGCGGACTTGATCGGAGTCAAACCCCGCCGAATTCCCGCCGAGGGGCAGGAAGGCTGCGCCCGCCGGCCCGCCCTGCTACCCATGCGGCATGATCGGCATAGATTGGGGCACCACCTCCCTCCGCGCCTACCGGCTGGCCGCCGACGGCACGATCCTCGGCCGCATCGAGCGGGAGGCGGGCATCCTCACCATTCCCGCCGGCGGCTTCCCTGCGGCGCTGGAGGCGGCGATCGGGCCCTGGCTCGCCCAGGGGGAGAGCCAGGTGCTGCTCTGCGGCATGGTGGGCAGCCGGCAGGGCTGGGTGGAAGCGCCCTACCTGCCCTGCCCCGCCGGACCGGCGGAGATCGCCGCCTGCCTCACCCGCATCCCGCATGAACGCGCCGAGCTGTGGCTGGTGCCCGGGCTGGAGGCGCGGGATGCGGGCGGGGTGCCGGATGTGATGCGGGGGGAGGAGACCAAGCTGATCGGCCTGCTGGCGGCGCTGGGCGAGGCGCCGGCGCTGGCCTGCCTGCCCGGCACCCACAGCAAATGGGCCTGGCTGGAAGGGGGGCGGATCAGCCGCTTCGCTACCCAGATGACGGGCGAGGTGCGGGCAGTGCTGCTGGCGCACAGCATCCTCGGCCGCATGGCGGGGGCGGGGCCGACCGATGCCGCCGCCTTCCGCCGGGGCGTAAGGCGGGCCAGGGAGGCGGGCGGGCTGCTGCACCACCTCTTCGGCACGCGCGGGCTGGGGCTGATGGGGGAGCTTTCGGCGGCGGAGACGGCGTCGTACCTCTCCGGCCTGCTCATCGGGCACGAGATCGGTGCGGTGCAGCCTGCGGGGACCGTGCTGCTGGCGGGGGCGGAAGCGCTGACGAAAGCCTATGCGCTGGCCTTCGAGGAATACGGGCTTGCCTGGAGGCTGGACGACGTGGATCTGGCGGCGCGGGGGCTCCATTCAATCGCAGTGTTGAGGGAGGGCTCTGCCCTCTCCTAAACCCCCACCCGCCAAAGGCCGAAGGGCCCTTGGAACCCTTGAGTCTGGACCCGACGGTCGAAGCGCAAAACTCATGGTTTCCAAAGGCCCTGCGGCCTTTGGCGGAGGGAGCCCGAGGGAGGCAGAGCCTCCCTCGGTCGGCGAAACATCTGGCATCCATCCCCATTTCGGGTGAAACCACCGCCCCACAACCCAGAACCGGGGAAACGCCTATGCCTACCCGCCGCCAGCTTGCCCTGCTTGCCGCCCCTGCCCTGCTCCTCGGCCGCGGCGCCGCGGCGCAGGAGGTGACGCTGCGCCTGCACCATTTCCTGCCCGCGGTGTCCAACGTCCACCGCTTCTTCCTGCAGCCCTGGGCGCAGAAGGTCGCGCGCGAAAGCAATAACCGCCTGCGCATCCAGATCTTCCCCGCCATGCAACTCGGCGGCGCCCCGCCCCAGCTTTTCGACCAGGCACGGGACGGCGTGGCCGACATCATCTGGACCCTGCCCGGCAACACCCCCGGCCGCTTCCCGCGCATCGAGGTGTTCGAGCTGCCCTTCGTCTCCCACAAGAAGGCCATCGTGAACTGTCTGGCGGTGCAGGAATTCGCCGAGGCGCAGCTCCGCGAGGAATTCCGCGAGGTGCACCCGCTCTGCGTCTGGGGCCATGGCGAGGGGCTGATCCACGCCCGCCGCGAGGTGAAGGTGATGGAGGATCTGCGCGGCCTGAAGCTGCGCTTCCCCTCCCGGCTGAATGGCGAGGCGCTGCGCGCCCTCGGCGCCGCGCCCGTGGGCATGCCGGTGCCACAGGTGCCGGAGGCGCTGAGCCAGGGCGTCATCGACGGCGCCGTGGTGCCGTGGGAGGTGGTGCCCTCCATCCGCCTGCAGGAGATGGTGAAGTTCCACACCGAGATCCCCGGCAGCCCGACGCTCTACATCGCCACCTTCATCCTGGCGATGAACAAGGCGAAGTACGCGGAGCTGGCGCCCGAGCTGCGCGCCGTGCTGGACGCCAACAGCGGCGCCGCCGCCGCCCGCATGGCCGCCGTGCCCTGGGATGAGCGCAACCCGGTGGTGGAGGCGGAGGCCCGCCGCCGCGGCAATCAGATCACCGTCATCACGGAGGCCGAGAAGGCCCGCTGGGTGGAGGCGACGAAGCCCGTGGTGGAGAATTGGCTGGCGCAAACCCGCGAACGCGGCCTGGACGGCGCGGCGCTGCTGGAGCAGGCGCGGGCGCTGGTGGCGAAGCACGGCGCCGGCATCGGCTGAAGGGCGGCGCATGGAGGAGCAAGCCCCGCCGCGCGGCCCGGTCGCGCGGCTCGGCAGCGCGCTGGCCCTGGCGGGCGGCGCCGTGCTGCTGGCCACCGCCTTGGTCTCCACCTGGTCCGTGCTGCAGCGCTGGGCCACGTCGCAGCCCATTCCTGGGGATTTCGAGCTGGTCTCGCTCGGCTCCGGCCTGGCGGTGATGGGCTTCCTCGCCCGGGGCACGCTGACGCGCAGCAATATCCTGGTGGACACCTTCACCACCTGGCTCCCGCCCCGGGTGAACGCCCTGGTGGACGCCTTCTGGACCCTGGTCTGGCTGGCGGCGGCGACGGTGCTGGCGGAGCGGCTGCTGGTCGGCGCGCGGGAAACCCTGGCGAGCGGCACCACCACCATGGTGCTCGGCCTGCCCACCTGGTGGGCCATCGGCCTCGGCGGGCTCTGCTTCGCGGCGACGGCCCTGGCGGCGGCGTACTGGGCCTGGCGCCTGCTGCGGGGGCGCGGCTGATGGCGCCGGAATTCCTCCAGGCCGCGCTCGGCTTCGCCGCCTTGCTGGCGCTGATCGCGCTGCGCTGCCCGGTCGGCCTCGCCATGCTGCTGGTGGGCGCCGGCGGCTATGTCTGGATCGTCGATGCCGCGGTGCTGCTGAACTACCTGAAGACCACGCCCTGGCATCTCTTCGCCAATTACACCCTCTCGGTCATCCCGCTCTTCATCCTGATGGGCGCGCTGGCGGAGCGGGGCGGGCTGGCGCGGGACCTCTTCGCCGCCGCCAATGCCCTGGTCGGCCATCATCGTGGCGGCATGGCGATGAGCGTCATCGGCGCCTGCGCCGCCTTCGGCGCGGTCTGCGGCTCCTCGGTCGCCACCACCGCCACCTTCGGCCGCGCCGCCCTGCCGGAGCTGCGGCGCTATGGCTACGACCCAGGCCTCGCCACCGGCACCATCGCGGTGGGTGGCACGCTCGGCATCCTCATCCCGCCCTCGGTCATCCTGGTGGTCTATGCCATCAGCACGGAACAGAACATCGCCAAGCTCTTCATGGCGGCGCTGATCCCGGGCGTGCTGGCGGCGCTGTTCTACATCCTCGCCATCTTCCTGCTGGTGCGGGCGCGGCCCGCCTTGGTGCCACCGGCGGCGCGGTCCACCGGGCCGGAGAAGCGGCAGGCGATGCGCAACGTCATCCCCGTGCTGCTGATCGCCCTGGTGGTGGTGGGCGGCATCTATGGCGGCGTCTTCACCCCCACCGAAAGCGCCGCCATCGGCTGCATCGCCACCTTGGCGGTCGGGCTGGCCCGCCGCACCCTGGGACGGCGCGAGGTGGTCTCGGCGCTGCTTGCCACCGCCGAGACCACGGCGATGATCTTCGTCATCCTGCTCGGCGCCGAGGTGTTCAACGCCTTCCTCGCCCTGACCTCGGCGCCGGAGCTGCTGGCCATGTGGATCGGCGAGCAGGGCTTCCCCCCCTATGGGGTGCTGGGGCTGCTGCTGCTGGCCTATATCCTGCTGGGCGCGGTGATGGATGAGCTGGCGATGATCCTGCTCACCCTGCCGATCTTCTTCCCGGTGGTAACGGCGCTGGATTTCGGCCTGGGCGGGGCGGAGCCGACCGCGATCTGGTTCGGCATCCTGGTGCTGATCGTGGTCGGCATCGGGCTGACGGCGCCGCCCATCGGGCTGAACGTCTTCGTGGTGAGCTCGCTCGCACGGGACGTGCCGATCGCCCGCACCTATCGCGGGGTGCTGCCCTTCCTGGCGATGGATCTGCTGCGGCTGGGGCTGTGCGTGCTGTTTCCGGGGCTGAGCCTGTGGCTGGTGCGGCTGCTGGGCTGATACCGGCAGCCCGAAGGGCCGGACGGCCGCGCGCGCAGGATTGGTGGACGGCAGCGCGCAGGCCGCGATCAGGGCCGTTCGGCCGGGGCGCGGCGCCGCCTGCCGCCTGTCTCAGGCGGCCGCCACCCAGGATGTCCCGGCAGCCGGCAGGGCCATGGCGGCGATCTCGCCGATCAGCACCAGGGTCGGCCCCTCCCCGCCCGCCGCCGCAACCCGGTCGGCGATATCGGCCAGCGTGCCGGGGATGCGGCGCTCCTCCGGCAGCGTCACGGATTGCACGGCGATGGCCGGCGTCTCCGGCGCCATGCCGGCGGTCAGCAGCCGGGCCGCCAGCAAAGGCAAGGTACGCACGCCCATATAGATGGCCAGCGTCCCGCCCCGGGCCAGCGCCGTCCAGTCATGCGCCGGCAATTCGCCCTCCCGCGTATGGGCGGTGAGCAAGTGCAGGCCGCGCGCCATGCCGCGATGCGTCAGCGGCACCTGCAGCGCGGCGCCGACCGCCAGCGCCGTGGTGATGCCGGGCACCACCTCCACCGCCACGCCGGCCGCGCGCAGGCTGGCCAGCTCCTCGCCGCCGCGGCCGAAGACGAAGGGGTCGCCACCCTTCAGCCGCACCACCATCCGACCGGCCCGGGCATGGGTGGCGATCAGCCGGTTGATCGCCGCCTGCTGCGCCGAAGGCCGGCCGCAGCGCTTGCCGACATCCACCAGCCGCGCGCCGGGTTTCGCCAGGGCGAGGATCTCCCGCCCCACCAGGCTGTCGAACAGCAGGACGTCAGCCTCGCCGATCAGCCGGGCGGCCTTCAGCGTCAGCAGGTCCGGATCGCCCGGGCCGGCGCCCACCAGGAAGGCGCGGCCGGCCATGCCGGCGCCGCTCGCGGTTCGAGAGGTCATGCTGTCACGCGCGTGCCGCGGGCCGCCCTTGGCCCGCTGGTTCGAGTCACCTCGGGCGGGAGAGACGCCCTTGCCTTGCCCCCGCATCGGGCCTGCTGGCGCCGATGCCGACGCCCTAGGCAATGGCCAGCCGAGAGGCAAGGGAATTGTGCCCGGCTGTTGACCGGCCTGGCGTGCCGGGCGACCCTCGCAGGTGCCGAGAGGGGGCGCTGCCCCCGCTCGGGCTCTCCTCCGCCAAAGGCCGAAGGGCCTTTGGAAACCATGAGTTCTGGAGCCGGCGGTCGAGACGCCGAACTCAAGGGTTCCAAGGGCCCTTCGGCCCTTGGCGAGGGGGAGTTCGAGGGGGAGCAGAGCTCCCCCTCAATCACCACGAAGACGAGGAAGCGCCCCATGTTCGTCCAGCTCGGCGATGTCTGCGTCCACGCCACGGCGGAGGGGCCGGAACGCGCCCCGCCCGTGCTGCTCATGCATTCCCTCGGCACCGATCTGCATATGTGGGACCCGCAGGCCGCGGCGCTGGCGAAGCGTTTCCGCGTCATTCGCATGGATATGCGCGGCCATGGCCTCAGCGACGCCCCGCCCGGCCCCTACACCATGGAGCAGCTCGCCCGCGACGGCCTCGCCCTGCTGGATGCGCTTGGCATCGGCCAGGCGCATCTCGGCGGCGTTTCCATCGGCGGGCATATCGCCATGCGCATGGCGGCGCTGGCGCCGGAGCGCGCGCTCTCCCTGCTGCCCTGCGACACGGCCCTCTCCTTCGGCGGCCCCGCCGGCTGGCAGGAACGGATGGATGCCGTCCGCGCGGGCGGCATGGCGGCGGTGGCCGATGCCACCATCGCCCGCTGGGTGCTGGACACCTCCCTCGCCTCCTCCCGTGCCCTGAAGCGCATGCTGCTGACCACCGACCCCGTGGGCTGGCTGGGCTGCGCCGCCGCGCTGCAGGGCGTGACCGGAGAGGAGCTGACGGGCAGGCTCTCCTGCCCCACCACCATCGTGGTCGGGGACCGCGACCCCTCCACCACGCCGGATGCCGCCCGCGCCATCCAGGCCGCCATTCCCGGCAGCAAGCTCGTCATCATCCCGGAAGCCGCGCATATCCCGAATCTCGAGGAGGAAGGCGCGATGACCCGCGCCGTGCTCGGCCATATGGAGGAGGTCACCGCCCTGCCCGCCGCGGCGGCGGAGGCCGGGATGCTGGTGCGCAAGCGCATCCTGGGCGAGGCGCATGTCGCCCGCTCCGAGGCCAACCTCACCGCGCTGGATGCCCCCTTCCGCGACTACATCCTGGAAGGCGTCTGGGGCCGGGTCTGGACGCGGCCGGGCCTCTCCTACCGGGACCGCAGCCTGCTCTGCCTCGGCATGCTGGCCGCCCTCGGCCACCATGAGGAGTTCCGCTTGCATGTCCGCGCCACGCGGAATACGGGCGTGACGCCGGAGGAGATCGCCGAGGTGCTGCTGGCGGTCAGCGCCTATGCCGGCATCCCCGCCGGCAACAGCGCGCTGCGCATCGCCAAGGAGACGCTGCGGGAGATGGAGGAGGCATGAGCTACGCACCGGTCGCCCCAGGCAGCCAGCCGCCCCTGGATGCGCCCGCCTATGGCAGCACCCATAAGCGCCACCCGGACCAGGCCCCCATCCGCATCGCCCCAACGCTGACGGAGCTGGCCGCGCCGCGGATGACGGAATCGCTCTACCCGTCCAACGCCAACCTGGCGAAAGGCCCGGGCTGGGAAGCGCAGGGGGAGCGGATCATCGTCGCCGGCCGCGTGCTGGACGAGGCTGGCCGCCCGCTGCAGGGCGCCATGGTGGAGGTCTGGCAGGCCAATGCCGCCGGCCGCTACAACCATGAACGGGACCAGCACGACGCGCCGCTCGACCCCAACTTCAAGGGCGAGGGCCGGGTCTTCACCGATGCCGAGGGCTGGTACCGCTACACCACCATCCGCCCCGGCGCCTATCCCTGGCGCAACCACCACAATGCCTGGCGGCCGGTGCATATCCACTACTCGCTGTTCGGCCAGGGCTTCGCCCAGCGGCTGATCACCCAGATGTACTTCCCCGGCGACCCGCTGCTGCCGCTGGACCCCATCTTCAACTGCGTGCCGGACGAAGCGGCGCGCAGCCGGCTGGTCGCCAGCTTCGACCTCGACATCACCCAGCCGGAATACGCGCTGGGCTACCGCTTCGACATCGTGCTGCGCGGCCGCCAGGCGACGCCGATGGAGAACCCGGCATGAGCACGGCGAGCCAGACCGCCGGCCCCTACTGGCACCTGATCGACTTCCCCGAATGGGCCGACCTGCTGCGCGGCGACGGGCCGAATGCCGGCATCGCGGGGGAGCGCATCACCCTGCTCGGCCGCGTCACGGATGGCGATGGCGCGCCCTGCGCCGATGCCATGGTGGAGCTGTGGCAGGCCGATCCGGAGGGGCAGTACGACGGCGCCTTCCACGGCTTCGGCCGCTGCGCCACCGATGCCAATGGCGAATTTCGCTTCACCACGCTGAAGCCCGGGCCGGTGCGGGCGGCGGGCAATGTCTTCCAGGCGCCGCATGTCACCCTTTCCCTCTTCGCCCGCGGGCTGCTCAGCCAGCTCGTCACCCGGCTCTACTTCGCCGGCGAGGCGCTGAACGAGCAGGACCCGGTGCTGAACGCCGTGCCGGCGGCGCGGCGCGGCACGCTGATCGCCCGGCCCGAAGGCCCTGGCACCTGGCGGCTGGACATCAGGCTGCAGGGCGAAGGGGAGACCGTCTTCCTGGAGGTATGACCCGGTGGCGCCGCGCCATCGGCGGATCGACTTCGTCGCCCCCTTTGCCTATGGCTTCGGGCCGGATATTGGCGGGCAGGGGTGGCGCTGTCGCCGGCAGCGCTCGCCCCCGGCGCCCGGACCGAGGAGCATCGCAAGAGATGAGCGTCAATCCCGCCGACAGCCCCGTGCTGGGGGCCCTCTACGGCACCGATGCGATGCGCGCCGCGATGGGCGAGATGGCCTTCCTGCAGCGCATGCTGGATGTGGAAGCGGCGCTGGCCCGGGCCCAGGCGAAGCTCGGCATCGTGCCGGAGGCGGCGGCGAAGGCGATCACCGCGGCGGCGGATGCGAAGCGGCTGGACCTGCCCGCCCTGGCCGCCGCCACGCGCAACACCGGCTACCCGGTGGTCGGTCTGGTCAAGCAGCTCTCCGCCCTGGCCGGCGCCGAGGCCGGGCGCTGGACGCATTGGGGCGCCACCACCCAGGACATCATGGACAGCGCCGTGGTGCTGCAGATCCGTGACGGGCTGGCTCTGATCGAAGCGGAGCTGGAGGCGGTGATCGCCGGCCTCGCCGCCATGGCGCGCACGCATCGCGATACGGTGATGGCCGGCCGCACCCATCTGCAGCACGCCCTGCCCACCACCTTCGGCTGCAAGGTCGCGGTCTGGCTCAGCCCGCTGATCACCATGCGGGAACGCTTCGCCCAGCTCCGCCCGCGCGTGCTGAAGCTGGAATTCGGCGGCGCCGCGGGGACGCTGGCCTCGCTCGGCGCGCAGGGCCTCGCGGTGCAGGCGGGGCTGGCGGAGGAGCTCGGCCTCGCCGTGCCGGACGTGCCCTGGCATGTGGCGCGGGACGGGTTGGCGGAGACGGTCTCGCTGCTCGGCCTGGTCTGCGGCTCGCTGTCCAAGCTCGCCACCGATGTCATCCTGCTGATGCAGAACGAGGTGGCGGAGGTGGCGGAGCCGCATCAATTCGGCCGCGGCGGCTCCTCCACCATGCCGCAGAAGCGCAACCCCATCTCCTGCGAATACATCATCGCCCAGAGCCGCGGCGTGCACGCGCTGGTGCCGCAGATGCTGGCCGCCATGGCGCAGGACCAGGAACGCGGCACCGGCCCCTGGCAGGCGGAGGCGCTGGCGATCGGCCAGTCCTTCCTCCTCGCCCATGGCGCGCTTTCCTGCGCCCGGGTGCTGGCGGAAGGGCTGGTGGTGGATGCGGCGCGGATGCGGCGCAACCTGGACAGCACCGGCGGCCTCATCATGGGCGAGGCGGTGATGATGGGCCTCGCCCCGGTGCTGGGCCGCGGCGAGGCGCATCACGTGGTCAACCGCGCCTGCGACCTGGCGCTGGCCGAGGGGATCAGCCTGGCCGCGGCGCTGGGGCGGGAGCCCGCGCTGGCGGGCCGGCTGGATGCGGCGGCGCTGGCGAAGCTGACCGAGCCGGCAAGCTATCTGGGCGCGGCGGGGGATTTCGTGGACCGGGTGCTGGCGCGGCTGGGGTAGCGCCGCGGGCCTTCGCACGGTACGACCACAACCGGGCGTAGTGGTAGCTATTCCCCGCGAAATTACATAATGTGGCCTTGTCCCTTGCGGGATTGGCTGTATCTGGGGTCGGTGCACCGTATTCGCTACGCGAAGCGGACGTTAGGAGACTGGCGAGGTCCTGCGGGCAGACACCCGATATGGAACAGGATGCCGCGCAGGTGGCGGATTCGCACCGGGCACGGAAGATGTTGCGCCGGCAGAGTTGCAGCAGGAGTGGAACAGTGCCCAAGCGACGGCCCGTAATCCTCGACGGAAATCCCTACGTGCTCGACCACGAGCCGATGTCCGCCGGCACGATCTTCGAGCGGGTCGGCGGCAACACCGGCAACCTGGCCTTCCGCTACGGCGTCGCCCGCAGCCTGTCCGGGCCGGCCCTGCTCTACCTGGGCAATTCGCCCTCGGCGATTCGTAACGCTGGCGATATTGTCGTGCTGCCGCTGGCGAACCAGCTCGGCCGCCACATGAAGCTGGGCCCCGCGGCGGAACGGCTGCGGGCGATCGACCTGCCGGTGCTCGGCCTCGGGCTCGGCGCCCAGGCGGATTCCTATGAGCAGGACATCGTGCTGGACGCCGGCACGCGGGCCTGGCTGGAGGAGCTGGCGAGCCGCGCCCCGACCGCGCACCCGAATATCGGCCTGCGCGGCGACTACACCCGGGCGCAGGTGGCCAAGCTCGGGCTCGGCAATGCGGTGACGGTCACCGGCTGCCCGTCCAATTTCATCAGCGGCGACCCGGCGCTGGCGACCAAGCTGGCGGCCGGCTTCCGGCGGCGGCCGCGGCGGATCGCGGTGGCGGCCGGCATTCCGCACGTCGCCCAGCTCGCCGCCATCGAGCACGACCTGGCCGACATCGTCACGCTGACCGACGGCGCCTACATCGTCCAGCACGGCATCGAGATGATCGAGCTGGCCTGCCGCGAATTCGACAGCATGACACCGGAGCGGCTCGAGCTGTGCCGGAACTACATCGCGCCGCTCAGCACCACCGAGGAATTCAGGACCTGGTGCAGCCGCTACGCCTATGCCTTCGCCGATGTGCGGCAATGGATGGATTTCCTCCGCCGCTTCGACTTCGTGGTCGGCACCCGGTTCCACGGCGCCATGCTGGCGATCCAGGCCGGCGTGCCGGCCGCCTGCATCGCGCATGACAGCCGCACGCTGGAGATGTGCCAGACGATGCAGATCCCGGTCTGCCACTACAAGGACATCAACGGCCCGCTGACGCGGCACAATGTCATGGACTACTTCAGGTTCGACGCCGAGGCCTACACCGAGACGCGGCGCCGGCTGTGCGCGAGCTATGTGGGCGTCCTGCAGGCGGCCGATCTTGAGGTTTCCGCAAATGTGCTGCGCCTGATCCAGTGACGGTCAGGAACGGCGAATCGTCACCAAGCCAATGGTCCCGTCCAGCTTGACCCGTCCCCAGTCATCGGTGAGAGCGTATCGTGTCGGGCCCGAACCTGTCGTTGAGGGTTCATGATGATTGCCTTCGCGCATATTCACAGGACGAAGAACGTCGGCGACCGCATGTGTACACCTGCGCTGTATTTCCAGTTTCCGGAAGCGCAGGTGTTCAACATCAATGACAGGATCCCGCCATGCGATGCCGTCATCTTCGGCGGTGGCGCCATCGAATTCGCCATGCGCGGCGAAGAGGGCGCGCAGCGCAAGGTCGAGGCCCGGCGCCGCATCGCCTGGGGGATCGGGTCGTCGCAACACGGAACGGAGCGGCACCCGGCCCCACCGAGCGGGCTGGATCTCATCGGCCTGCGCGAATACGGTCGCAAGGGCGGCGAGTACGTGCCCTGTGTCTCCTGCATGTCGGAGCACTTCGACAAGTCGTACGACATCGCGCATGACGCCGTGCTCTTCGTGAACTACGACAAGAAGCTGACGGAACCGAACATCCAGGGCATCCCGAAATCCTATAACGACGGCAGCCTGGCGGAGACCATAGCGTTCCTGGCCAGCGGGGCCGTCGTTGTGACGAACTCCTACCACGGCGCCTATTGGGCCACCCTGCTGGGCCGCAAGGTCGTGTGCCTGCCCTATTCGTCCAAATTCTTCGGCTACAAATACCCGCCGACGATGGCGACGGAAGAGACCTGGCGGGACCGCATGCGCGAAGCAACTGCCTATCCCGAGGCGCTGCAGGACTGCCGCGCGCACAACCTTTCCTTCTATAACAAGGTTCAGGACCTGCTGCAGTGATTGCGATCTCGCTGACCGTGCACGAGATGCCCCATGTGGTGATGGAGCTGATGAGCAACATCCGCTACACTTACAATGGGAACGCTTTTCTCGTTGTGCATGTGTCGCGGGACAACAAGGAGAAATTCCTCAAGCACGCCGCTGCCACCGGCGTCGACATGCATGATCCCGACGTGCACTGGAACGACGTCGAGATGCCCACGAAATGGGGCAATACGCTGCCGATGCAGGTGTCCAACTTCCTCTACCTGACCATGACGCTGCGGCGGCCGTTCACGCATTTCCAGATCCTGTCCCCCGCGAATCTCGTGGTGGGCACCGATATGGACCGGTACGTCGCCAGCCACGACATCCTGCTGAACAACACCATTCCCACGGCCAAGGGCTGGCGCTGGCATGAGCAGGTCCAGCAGGATACCGGCTTCACCGCTTTCCGTGAGGCGCATGGGCTGGGGGACCCGGTGGCGGTGCGCGTGGACGGCATGGCGGTGCGCGCGGATATCTTCGGCGGCTTCGTGCGCCGCCTGCTCGACATCTATTCGCTCGACGCAATGCGCAACCTGCCGGCCTTCTATCCGCAGGAAGAAACCATCATTCCGACCTACCTGTCCCGCTTCAGGCAGTTCGCCTACAAATTCGCTCCGTCCCGTTCGAGAACCTTCGAGCCGCACCACCCGCCGCTGACCATCGAGCGCGTGGAGAAGATCATGGAGGAAGGCAAGATCGCCTACCTCAAGCGTATCCCGCCGCATCGTGCCAGCCCGCTTCGCCGCTTCATCCTGGAGCGGCGGTCGCTCGGCGTTGGCGGTCTTCCCCGGCCCTACCCTCAGCCGGCCGAAGCGCCCGCCATGGTGGCGCCGGCTGACGAGAATGACAGCCTGGCGATCGGTGGGCCCGCAGAGCCCGCCGCCCCGGTGGAGCAGCTTCCGCCGGTCGCCTAGTCGCTTTCGGCGATGTAGCGCGCGCCGGCCAATGGCCGCTGCTTTGGCTGGCTCGCCAGATTCGCTTGAGCGGGCCACGCCACGGCCCCCGGCAGTCTGATCCCGCTTCGCTGCGCGAACTGCAGTCCTGGCATGCGGTTCGTTCTGGCGATGAGCCCGGTCACATCTCGGGCGATTTCTGAAGTCGCCGCCCCAGCTATTTGCCGGCGGATTCTTGCCGGCCGTCGCTCGGTAGATCATGTCCAGGCCCGCAAAGTGGCCACCAATCCGCGCCGGCCGCTGTGCCAGGAATGGCCAGTTCCATACCCGCCGAGCAATGCTTCGGGAGTCACCCGATTCCACTTCGATACGTGCCAGCGGACCTGATCGCCACTGCCGGGGCGGGCGGCCCATTCGGCGAGGCGCCGCCGGGCGACAACTTACTTCATCAACTTACTGCGCATCTGTGCTAGGCAAATTGGCGGCCGCAATGGATCAGCTTCGCATGCCCTCTCCAGACCCCGTTATCACCCTCGGCGAGGTCCGCTTCGCCAACCATCTGCCCCTCGCCCTCATCGCCGGCCCCTGCCAGATGGAAAGCCGGGCGCATGCGCTGGAAATGGCCGCGGCGCTGAAGGAGATCTGCGACAAGCTCGGCATCGGCCTCGTCTACAAGACCAGCTTCGACAAGGCGAACCGCACCAGCGCCGCCGGCGCCCGCGGCGTTGGCCTCGCTGCCGCCCTGCCGGTCTTCGCCGAGATCCGTGAGACATTCGGCCTGCCGGTGCTGACCGATGTGCATGAGCGCGAGCAGTGCGCCCCGGTCGCCGAGGTGGTGGATGTGCTGCAGATCCCTGCCTTTCTCTGCCGCCAGACCGATCTGCTGCTGGCCGCCGCCGCCACCGGCCGGGTGGTGAACGTCAAGAAGGGTCAGTTCCTCGCGCCCTGGGACATGAAGAACGTCCTCGCCAAGGTCACCGGCGCCGGCAATCCGCGCGTCATGGCGACGGAGCGCGGCGTCTCCTTCGGCTACAACACCCTGGTCTCGGACATGCGCTCCCTGCCCATCATGGCGGCGATGGGTGCGCCGGTGGTGTTCGACGCCACGCATTCCGTGCAGCAGCCGGGCGGCCAGGGCACCTCCTCCGGCGGGCAGCGGGAATTCGTCGCGGTGCTGGCCCGCGCGGCGGTCGCGATCGGCGTCGCCGGCCTCTTCATCGAGACGCATCCGGACCCTGACAACGCCCCGTCCGACGGCCCCAACATGGTGCCGCTGAAGGCCTTCCCGGCGCTGATCGAGGAGCTGATGGCCTTCGACAGGCTGGCCAAGGCGCGCGCCCGGGCATGAATCCCATCGTCCTGATTCCGTCACGCCTCGCCTCCACCCGCCTGCCCAACAAGCCGCTGGCGGACATCCATGGCGCGCCGATGATCGTCCATGTGCTGCGCCGGGCGCTGGAGGCGGATTGCGGCCCCGTCGCCGTGGCGACCGATACCCCCGCCATTGCCGAGGCGGTGCGCGCCGCCGGCGGCCAGGCGGTGATGACCGCCGCCGACCACCCCTCCGGCTCCGACCGCATCCAGGAAGCGCTCGGCAGGCTGGACCCCGATGGCCGCTACGACGTGGTGCTGAACGTGCAGGGCGACCTGCCGAGCATCGACCCGCGCGCCATCCGCGTCGCTTTGGCGCCGCTGGAGACGCCGGAGGTGGCGCTCTCCACCCTCGTCGCCGAAATCACGCGGGAGGAGGAGCGGACCGCCTCCCAGGTGGTGAAATTCGTCGGCAGCCCGCTCGGCGGCGGGCGGCACCGGGCGCTCTACTTCACCCGGGCGACGGCGCCCTGGGGCGAGGGGCCGCTCTGGCACCATATCGGCCTCTATGGCTGGCGCCGCACCGCCCTTTCCCGCTTCGTCGCCCTGCCGCCCTCGGTGCTGGAGCAGCGGGAGAAGCTGGAGCAGCTCCGCGCCCTGGAAGCCGGCATGCGGATCGACGCCATGGAGGTGGATGTGGTGCCGCTCGGCGTCGATACCGCCGAGGATCTGGAACGCGCTCGTACCATACTTGCATCGCGGGGGAGCTGAATGACCATCGAACGCGCCAAGGCCGGCAAGCCCAGCCCGGAGCAGGCCGCCCGCATCCGCGAGACCGGGGCGGCGACCCTGGCGGTGGAAACCGCCGGCATGCAGGCCCTGGCGGAGGCGCTGGACGGCAGCCTGGGCGATGCCTTCGCCGCCGCCGTCGAGACCATCATCGCCACCTCCGGCCGCGTCGTCGTGACCGGCATGGGCAAGAGCGGCCATGTCGGCAACAAGATCGCCGCCACCCTGGCCTCGACCGGCACGCCGGCCTTCTTCCTGCATCCGGCGGAAGCCAGCCATGGCGATCTCGGCATGCTCACCGCGGCCGATGTCGTCCTCGCCCTGTCCTGGTCCGGCGGCACGGCGGAGCTGCGGGACATCATCCACTACACCCGCCGGCACGGGGTGCAGCTCATCGCCCTGACCGGCGGCGCCAACAGCGCGCTCGCCAAGGCGGCGGACATCCTGTTGCTGCTGCCGTCGATCACGGAAGCCTGCCCACACGGCCTGGCGCCCACCACCTCCACCCTCATCCAGATGGCGCTGGGCGATGCGCTGGCCATGGCGCTGCTCGACCGCCGCGGCTTCACCCCGCAGGAATTCGCGCAATTCCATCCGGGCGGAAAGCTCGGGGCCCAGCTCATGACGGTGGGCGAGCTGATGCAGAAGGCGCCCAACCTGCCGCTGGTGGAGGAAGACGCGGACATGTCCCGCGCCATCCTGGCGATGACGGGCCACAGCCTGGGCTGCGCCGTCGTCACCGCGGCGGATGGCCGGCTGGCCGGGCTCATCACCGATGGCGATCTGCGCCGCCACATGCATGACGGCATCCTGAAGCGCCCGGTGACCGAGGTGATGACGCTCCGCCCCCTGACCACGCCGCCGGACCGCATCGCCAGCGCCGCGCTGAAGGAGATGAATGCGCGGAAGGTGAGCCAGCTCGTGGTGCTGGAGGAAGAGCGCCCCGTCGGCGTCCTGCACCTGCATCACCTGCTATCCGCCGGAGTCGCCTGACGCGCCGGGGCTCTTGCCGTTGGAGGCAGTACGCCCGCCTGCCGGGGACTGGACCGATCCCCCCTCCGGCGTTGGTCGGCAGGCTGAACAGCAGATTCAGGGCGGGGTCCGGGGAGAAGCTCTTCCCCCCCGGCGGGGTCCAGGGGCAGAGCCCCTGGTGGGGGTTGGGGGGCGGAGCCCCCATTCTTCCCACCCCTCGAGGGTGCTTCCCGTGCCCTTCGGGTGTAGCCTGCCGCCATGCCCGACCTTCCTTCGACCCTCGCGCCCGAAGCCCCGCCGCCGGGCGAGGTGCGCGAAGTGCAGCCCGGCCTGCTGCGCCTGCGCATGCCGCTGCCCTTCCCGCCCGGCCATGTGAATATCTGGCTGCTGGAGCATGATGGCGGCTGGCTGGCGGTCGACACCGCCATCGCCAGCCGCACCACGCGGGAGCTGTGGGACCAGGTGCTGGCCCAGCCGGCGCTCGGCGGGAAGCCCCTCACCGCCCTGCTCATCACCCATTTCCACCCAGACCATATCGGCCTCGCCGGCTGGCTTTGCGAGCGCTTCGGCATCTTCCCGCACATCACCCGCATCGAATGGCTGATGGCCCGCGCCCTCTGGTACGACAGCGGCCCGGACATGATGGCGCAGCAGATCGCCCACTACACCCGGGCCGGCTGCCCGGCCGAATACCTTTCCTTCGTCGAGGGCCGCGGCCCGCTCTACCAGCGCAATGTGGCAGAGCTGCCGCGCAGCTTCCACGCGCTGAAGGATGGCCGCGCCATCACCATCGGCGGCAGCGAATGGCAGGTGGTGACCGGCGCCGGCCATGCGCCGGACATGGCGACGCTCCATTCGCCGGAACGCGGCGTGCTGATTTCCGCCGACCAGATCCTGCCGCGCATCTCGCCCTATATCGGCCTGCATCCGGGCGAGCCGGAAGCCGATCCGCTGGGCGATTTCCTCGCCAGCAATGAGCGCTTCCGGCCGCTGCCGGAGGCCACGCTGGTGCTGCCCTCCCATGGCGAGCCCTTCTCCACCCTGCACCGCCGGCTGGACACGCTGGCGGGCCACCATGCAGAGCGGCTGGACACCCTGGCCGAAGCCTGCCGCGAGAAGCTGACCGCCTTCGAGGCGGCGCAGGTGCTGTTCCCCCGCGCCGCCGGGGAGATGACGCAGATCGGCTTCACCGTGGGCGAGACCCTGGCGCATCTCCGCCGGCTTGAACGCCAGGGGCGGCTGGCGGTGGAGAAAGGGGAAGTCTGGCGCTTCCGCACGCGATGACCCCGCCGATGGACGCTGACGTGCTGGTGCTCGGCGCCGGCGCCGCCGGCATTGCCGCGGCGCGGCGGCTGCGCGCGCTGGGGCGGAGCTGCCTGGTGCTGGAGGCCGGCACCCGGGTCGGCGGCCGCGCCTGGACGGATGCGGCGGGGCTCGATCTCGGCGCCTCCTGGCTGCATGTGGCGGAGGCGAACCCGCTGACCGCCCTGGCCCGCGAGCTGGGCTTCACCCCTTATGACGACGGCCGCCGCCGCCGCGACATTCTGCTGGCCGCGGGCCGCCCCGCCTCGGCCGCCGACCGCGCCGCCTATGAGGCCGCCTGCGATGCCTGGGAGGCAGCCGTTGCGGTGCGCGCCGCGGCGGGCGGCCCGGACACCAGCCTGGGCGAGGCGGCACCGCGCGGCGGCCGCTGGGACGCGACGGTGAACCATTGGTTCGGCGCCATCATCAACGGCGTGGAATCCGAGCGCAGCAGCCTCATCGACTACGTGGCGACGGTGCTGGACGGGCAGAATCTGATGGTGCGGGAGGGCATCGGCACCTTGGTGGCGCGGCTGGCCGAGGGGCTGCCGATCCGCCTCGGCGCCCGCGTGCAGCGGCTCGCCGCCGGGATGGTGGCGGAGACCGGGGCGGGTGAGTTCCGCGGCCGGGCGGCGATCGTCACCCTCGGCACCGGCGTGCTGCCGGAACTGGTTTTCGACCCGCCCTTGCCCGAGGTGGTGACCCGGGCGATTGCCGGCCTGCCTTTGGCGCCGGTGATGAAGGTGGCGCTGCGGGCGGCGGGGGAGGAGCGCTTCGGCCTGCCGCCCTTCGCCCGGCTGGGGCGCATGATCGAGGGGCCGGGGGACCGCCCCTGTTCCTGGGTGCTCTGGCCCTTCGGCCGGCCCTGGGCGATGGCCTATATCGGCGGCCGGCTGGCGGACTCCCTGCCCGATGCCGCCTCGGCCGAGGCCGCGGCGCGGGCGGAGCTGGCGCGGTATTTCGGCGCCGCGGCAGTGGCGCGGGTATTCCCGGAGCCCGCCACGGTGGCGCATTGGCCCGCCGATCCGTTGTTCCGTGGCGGCTACAGCTATGCCCATGTCGGCGCCGCCGGGGCGCGGGCGGTGCTGGCCCGGGCGGCCCCCATGGAGGGCAAGCTGCGCTTCGCCGGCGAGGCCTGCCACACCCGCTATGCCGGCACCGTCGGCGGCGCCTGGGAAAGCGGCGAGGCAGCGGCCGAGGCCGTGAGCGCTGCGCTGGGCTAGAGCGGTTTCACGCTGACTGTGCAGCGCGAAACCGCTCTAGCTTATGGCTTGTAGAGCAGATTCACGCCTCCGGGCGATGCCGCCCTCCGGCGATCTGCTCTAATGGCCCTCCCTCCGCCGTCCTGCGGGGGAGGGCCGAGGTGGGAGTGCTTGCCACCACCCCGGCCCAGGGGACTTCACCCCCACTCTGACCCTCCCCCGCAAAGCGGGGGAGGGAAGGCCGCCCGCCAGCCCCCTCGCCGAAACCTCGGCAAAGCCCCATGCTGCGGCGCATGACCGACCGCGCCGCCTTCGCCGCCCGCGCCGCCGCCTGCGAGGCGCAGGTGGTGGCCATGACCCAGGCCCTTGTCGCCATCCCCTCCCCCAACCCGCCCGGTGACACCCGCGCCGTCGCGGAGGCCGCCGCCGCCCTCATCCGCCGCAACGTCCCGGGCGCCGAGATCGCGCTGCACCCTACCTCGGACAGCGTCACCAACCTCGTCGCCATCCTCCGTGGCCATGCCCCCGGCCGCCGCCTGGTCTTCAACGGCCATCTCGACACCTACCCGGTGAACGAGGCCCTGCCCTGGACCGTCCCGCCCCTGGGCGGGCTGCTGCGCGAGGGCCGGCTTTACGGCCGCGGCGCCGCGGACATGAAGGGCGGCCTCGCCGCCTCCATCGCCGCCATGGCCCTGCTGGCGCAGCACCGCGAGCTGTGGCGCGGCGAGGCGGTGCTGACCCTCGCCGGGGACGAGGAATCCATGGGCCCCCTCGGCAGCCAGTGGCTGCTGGAAAACAGCCCGGAAGCCCGCGGCGACGCCACCATCATCGGCGATGCCGGCAGCCCCCGCGTGCTGCGCTTCGGCGAGAAGGGCTTTCTGTGGATCGAGTTGGAAGCCACCGGCCGCGCCAGCCACGGCGCCCATGTCCATCTCGGCATCAACGCGCTGGACCGCCTCTGCGCTGCGCTGGATGCGGTGCGCGGCCTCCGCGCCCTGCAGCCACGCCCCCCCGCCGCCGTCACCGCCGCCATCGCCGCCGCCCAGCCGATCAGCGAGCCCCTCTCCGGCGCCGGCGAGGCCGAGGTGCTCGCCGCCGTCACCGTCAATATCGGCCGCATCGAGGGCGGCACTTCCACCAACCTGGTCCCCGCCGCCGCCCGCGCCGGCGCCGATATCCGCCTGCCGGTCGGCATCACCTGCGCCGAGGCCGAGGCCGCTCTCACCGCCGCCCTGGCGCCGCATGAAGGCGTCACCTGCCGCATCCTCCGCCGCTTCGAGCCGAGCCACACCGACCCCAGCCACGAAATCGTCCGCCGCGCCGCCGCGGTGGCAGCCGAGGTGCTGGGCACCCCCTGCGCGGTGAATATGCGCGTCGGCGGCAGCGATGCGCGGCTGCACCGCATGGCCGGCCTGCCGACCATCGTCTATGGTCCCACCCCGCATAACATGGGGGGAGCGGATGAATACGTGCTGGTGGAGGAGCTGCGCCAGGTGGCGCAGGTGCACGCCCTGACCGCGCTGGACTTCCTCGCCGCCTGACGTCCCATGGCCAAAACCAGCCTGCGTCTCCAGGCCATGCTCTGGATGCTGGCCAGCGGGGTGCTGTTCATCCTGCTGAACGGGCTGCTGCGCTGGCTGGCCCAGCATATGGACCCCTTCGTCACCGGCTTCCTGCGCTACTCCGCCGGCGTCGTCGTCATGTTCCCCTTCATCTGGCGCGCCGGCCTGGCTGCCTACCGGCCGCACAACGTCATCGGGCAATTCTGGCGCGGGGCGCTGCACACCTCCGGCCTGCTGCTGTGGTTCTGGGCGGTGCCGCATGTGCCGCTGGCGGAGATCACCGCCCTCAGCTTCACCACCCCGCTCTTCATCATGCTCGGCGCCATGGTCTTCCTGGGGGAGCGCGCGGTGGCGGCGCGCTGGGTGGCGGCGGCCATTGGCTTCTGCGGCGTGCTGGTGGTGGTCTCGCCGCAGCTCTCCGGCGCGGGCGGGCCCTACAACCTCGTCATGCTCGCCTCGGCGCCTCTCTTCGCCGCCTCCTTCCTCATCACCAAGGCGCTGACGCGGCGGGACACGCCGCATGTCATCGTGGTGTGGCAGTCGCTGATGGTGGCGCTGTTCAGCTTGCCCTTCGCGCTATGGAACTGGGAATGGCCCACGCCCGTCCAATGGGCGCTGTTCCTGCTGGCGGGGGCGCTGGGGACCACCGGGCATATCTGCCTGACACGGGCCTTCGCACTGGCGGAGATGTCCGTGGTGCAGCCCATCCGCTTCCTGGAACTGGTCTGGGCCTCGGTCTTCGGCTTCCTGGTCTGGGCGGAAACCCCAAGCCAGGCCACCTTCCTGGGCGGCGCGATCATCTTCGCCAGCACCACCTGGATCGCGCGGCGCGAGGCCAGAGCTTGAGGGAGGGCGTCGCGCCGCGAGGCGCGCCTCATGGCGCGACCCTCCCTCAAACTTCCACCCGCCAAGGGCCGAAAGGTCCTTGGAACCCTTGAGTTTACCTAGTCTAACTGCCGCACGATGCCCGCAGGCGTCGCGGTGCGGCCGCCATCCACCACATACTGGGCGCCGGTGACGTTGCTGGCGAGGTCGGAACAGAGGAACAGCACGACATTCGCCACCTCCTCCGCCACGCCGTAGCGGCGCAGCGGAATGCCGGCGGAATAGGCGCGCTCGATGCCCTCCGGATTGTTGGGGGAAACCTGGCGGGCAATCTCCTGCACCATGCGGGTGGAGATCGGGCCGGGACACACCGCATTCACCCGCACGCCGGCCGGCCCCACCTCGCCGGCCGCCACCTTGGTCAGCCCCATCACCGCATGCTTGGAGGCGACATAGGCCGGCATGCCCGGCGTGCCCACCAGCCCGGCAATGGAAGCCGTGTTCACCACCGCGCCGCGCCCCTGCTTCAGCATCACCGGCAGCACATGGCGCAGGCCGAGGAACACGCCCTTCACATTCACGCCCATCACCGCATCGAACATCGCCTCGTCATATTCGGCGGTCGGCGCCACCTTGCCTTCGATGCCGGCATTGTTGTGGAAGCAGTCGATGGCGCCGAAATTCTCCAGCGCCGCCTTCACATAGGCCTGCACGTCGGCTGCCTTGGTCACGTCCGCCGTGCGGAAGATCGCCGCCTTGCCGCATTCCGCCGCCAGCGCCTCGCCCGCGGCGGCATCACGGTCCACGATCACCACCTTGGCCCCGCCGCGGACGAAGCCCTGCACCACGGCACGGCCGATGCCATTGGCGCCGCCGGTCACCACCGCCACCTTGCCGGTGAAATCCATCGGATACTTCCTCCCTTTGCCCGCCGGCGGATCCGGCGTGGCGATGCGGCAGTAGAGCAGCGCCGGCCCGCCCTGGCCAGCCTCGCCCCCTTCGCCACGCAACCCACACGCCGCCGCCCCGTTGCGGAAGCGGCAACAGGGAGGGGGAGCAGCATGGCCGAAACGGCAGAGGAGGAACCCGGCCTCAGGCGCAGCATCGGCCCGGTGCAGCTCTTCGCCTACACCCTGGGCGGCATGCTGGGCGCCGGCATCTACGGCCTGGTCGGCCGCGCGGCCGGGGAGCTGGGCGCCGCGGTCTGGCTGGGCTTTGCCGTGGCGATGGTGGCGGCGCTGCTCACCGGCCTCTCCTACGCCTCGCTCGGCGCCCGCTACCCGCGGGCGGGCGGCGCCGCCACGGTGGTGCAGCACACCTGGCAGAAGCCGCTGCTGACCTGGGTGGTGGGGCTGGCCGTGCTCGCCTCCGGCCTCACCTCCGTCGCCACCCAGTCGCGCGTGGTGGCGGAGAACCTGCTGCGCCTGGTCGAGCTGCCCTTCCTGCCGCCGGTCGTGATCTCGCTGCTCTTCCTGCTGCTGATCGCCGGGCTGGTCTTCCGCGGCATCCGGGAAAGCATGTGGGCCAACATGCTCTGCACCGTGGTGGAGGCCGGCGGGTTGCTGCTCGTCATCGCCCTCGGCCTGCGCTTCTGGGGCAGCGCGGATCTGTGGGAGACGCCGAGTCCGGAGGGCATTACCGCCGCCTTGCTGCTGCAGGGTGCCATCCTTACCTTCTTCGCCTTCATCGGCTTCGAGGACACGCTGAACGTCGCCGAGGAATGCAAGGACCCGCACCGCACCATCCCGCTCGGCATCATCTCCGCCATGCTGGTGGCGACGGTACTCTACATGGCGGTCGCGATCACCGCCGTCTCCGTGGTGCCGTGGCGGGAGCTGGCGGCGACGCCCGGCCCATTGGCCGAGGTGATGGCCCGTGCCGCGCCCTGGCTGCCGGGCTGGGTCTATGTGGCCGTCACCGTCTTCGCCGTGGCGAATACCGCGCTGCTGAATTACGTCACCGCCTCCCGCCTCACTTACGGCATGGCGCGGCATGGGCTGCTGCCGGCCGCGCTCGGCCGGGTGCATGGCGGGACTCGCACGCCGCATCTGGCGGTGGCGGCGCTGTTCCTGGTGGTGGTGGTGCTGATGCTGGCGGGGGATATCAGCCAGCTCGCCGCCGCCACGGTGCTGCTGCTGCTGGCGGTCTTCACCGCGCTGAACATCGCCCTGCTGGTGCTGCAGCGGCGGAAGGAGGAGCCGCGCGGCAGCTTCGAGGTGCCGGCGGCGGTGCCGGCCCTCGGCGCCCTGGTCTGCGCCACGTTGCTGGCGAACCGGGTGCTGAGCGGCGACTGGCGGGCGCCCGCGCTGGCGGGGGCGGTGCTGGTGGCGATCCTGCTCGCCTGGCTGGTGCTGCGGCCGGGGCGGGAAGCCGCGGCGATGTGAGGCCGCCTCCCTCCCCCGCGGAGCAGGGGAGGGCCGGGTTGGGGGTGTGCCTCAACACGCCACGCCCGACACCGCCGGGGAGGGAACGGCCTCTACCCTACCATCCCCGCCGCCTCGGCCAGCAGGCTGAAGGACCGCTTCCGCTTCTCGTGGTCGTGGATCATGCCGGTCGCCATCAGCTCATCCGCGCCCGTCTCGGCGATGAACGCCTCCAGCCCCTGCCGCACCGTCTCCTTCGCGCCGACCACGGCACAGGCCAGCACATTCCGCAGGATGGCCTCGCCCCGCGCGTCCAGCCGGCTTGCCATATCCTCCACCGGCGGCGGCAGCTTGCCGGGCCGGCCGCTGCGCAGGTTCAGCACGCTCTGCTGCTGCGAGGTGAAGAGGAAGCGCGCCTCCGCATCGCTCTCCGCCACCACGACGTTCAGTCCCAGCATCACCTTCGGCGCCGCCAATTGCTCGGAAGGCCGGAACCCCTCCCGATACACCTGCATCGCCTCGAACATCATCTGCGGCGCGAAATGCGAGGCGAAGGCGAAAGGCAGGCCCAGCGCCGCCGCCAATTGCGCCCCGAAGGTGGAGGAGCCGAGGATCCAGACCGGCACCTCCTGCCCCTCCCCCGGCACCGCCCGCAGCCGCTGGCCCGGCTGGGCGGGGCGGAAGTAATTCATCAGCTCCACCACGTCGCGCGGAAATTGGCCCTCATCGGCTGCGAGGTTCCGCCGCAGCGCATGCGCCGCGATCTGGTCCGTCCCCGGCGCCCGGCCCAGGCCCAGCTCCACCCGCCCGGGGTGCAGCGCGGCCAGCGTGCCGAATTGCTCCGCCACCACCAGCGGCGCGTGGTTCGGCAGCATGATGCCGCCGGCGCCGATCCGGATGCGCTCCGTCGCCGCACCGACATGCGCCAGCGCCACCGCCGTGGCGGCGCTGGCGATGCCCGGCATGTTGTGGTGCTCGGCCATCCAGTAGCGGCCGAAGCCCAACCCCTCGGCATGCCGCGCCAGATCGGCGGAATTACGGAGCGCCTGGCCGACATCGCTGCCTTCCGGGACAGGGGAGAGATCGAGGATCGAGAGCGGGACCATGGGACGCATGTGGGGTGGCCCGGCGCGGAGGAAAGCCCGGCCAGGCGGCGTGCTTGGCAGCGGCAGCGGCCGGGCGGAGACTGGCAACGCCCATGCCGAAGCTCCTGCTTTCCCTTTTCGTTCTGTTCTGGCTGCTACCGCTCGGCGTCGCCGCCGCGCTCCATCAGAGGGCGGCCATCGCCGATTGGTGGGGGGCGGACCGCTCCTCCGCCGGCCTGCTGCCCCCGGCGGCGGCGCAGCCGGGGGCGGTGGTGCGCATCTATGCCGCCCCCACCGTGCGCTGGCGCGGCATCTTCGCCGTGCATTGCTGGCTGGTGGTGAAGCCGGAGGGCGCGCCCGCCTATACCCGCTACGACTACACCGCCTGGGGCGAGCCCATCCGCGTCAACGGCTTCGCCCCGGATGGAAGCTGGTTCGGCCGCGCCCCGGTGGAGGTCTTCGCCGCCGATGGGGCGGTGGCCGCGGCGATGATCCCGCGCATCCAGGCCGCCATCGCCGCCTATGCCTGGCGCAACCGGGGGGATTACCGGCCCTGGCCCGGGCCGAATTCCAACACCTTCATCGCCGCCGTGCTGGATGCGGTGCCGGAGGCGCAGGTGGCGCTGCCGCCGACGGCGATCGGCAAGGACTACCCCTATGACGGCGCCTGGCTGCGCCGCACGCCGAGCCGGACGGGCTTCACCCTGACGCTCGGCGGCTATGCCGGGCTGACGCTGGGGCTGGTGGAGGGGCTGGAGGTGAACATCCTGGGCGCCGTGGCGGGGCTGGATGTGCGGCGGCCGGCGTTGAAGCTGCCGGGGCTGGGGCGGATTGCCCTGGCGCCGGGATAGGGCAGCCGGACCGCCCCTCAGCGTCGCACCAGGCATGACCGGGCATCCGCCGCCGCCTCGAAAGGGATGGCACGGGTCAGGCCCGGCCATGACGCTGGGGGGCGGATGCGCTGCCGTGCCTACGACCCGCTACTCGGCCCCCAGCCAAGCCGTCGCGTCGATCTCCACCAGGCACTCCGGCGAGCCGAGCCCTGTCACGATGCAGGAAACCCGATGCGGCGGGTCCGTCGCGAAATTGGCGAAATACACCTCGTTCATCGGCGCCCAGTCGGCGCGGTCCGTCACATAGACGGTGCATTTCACCACGTCGCGCAGCGTGCCGCCGGCCTCCTCCACCAGCGCCCGGATGTTGTCGATCGCCTGCTGCGTCTGCGCGCGGACATCGCCCTGGGCGAAGCGCCCTTCGCGGTCCCGCCCGGTGCAGCAGACGAAGAGGAACCCACCTGCCAGCGTCGCCTGGGCGAAGGGCAGGCTGCCCTTGAACACCTTGGCGGAGGCGATGGCGCGCTTCGGCATCAGCCGAGCTTCCGGATCAGCTCCGCCCAGCGGTCGAGCTGCGGCAGGATGACATCCGCCTTCGCCGCTTCCAGGCTCAGGATCACGCGCGCGATACCCAGCTCCTGGTCGCGGCAGAGCGCGTCGTAATCCTCCGTCGCCCCCCAGATGGTGATGGGCAGGCCGGCCAGGTCCCGCCCGGCCGCCTCCGCCATCTGGCGGAATTCCGGCAGCAGCGCCGCCACATCCGCGTAATGCTGCCGCGTGCGGTGCGGCATCCAGCCATTGCCGTAGCGGATGGCGCGGCGCGCCCCGTGCGGGAAGGCGCCGCCGACGATGATGGGCGGGTGCGGCTTCTGCACTGGCTTCGGCCAGGTCATCATCGGGCCGAAATTCACGAATTCCCCGTGATACTCCGGCTTCGACTTCGTCCAGATCGCCTGCATCGCCTCGATCCGCTCCCGCGCCAGCTTGTGGCGGGTGGCGAAGACCGTGCCGTGATCCTCGATCTCGTCCTGGTTCCAGCCATTCCCCACGCCGAACAGGAAGCGCCCGTTCGAGAGCAGGTCCAGCGAGGCCACCGACTTCGCCGTCTGGATCGGGTCCCGCTGCACCACCAGGCAGATGCCGGTGCCCAGCTTCAGCGTCTTGGTCGCGATGGCCGCCGCCGTCAGCGTCACGAAGGGGTCCATCACGTCGTAATACATCTTCGGCAGCTCGCCGCCGCTCGGCCAGGGGGATTTGCGGCTGAGCGGGATGTGCGAATGCTCCGGCGCCCAGAGGCTCTCGAAGCCGCGCGCCTCGGCCGCCACGGCCAGCTCCTCCGGCCGCATGGAATAGTCGGTGAAGAACATCGCCAGGCCGATCTTCATGGTCCGTCTCCCCGTCCTCGGCGGATGGTGGCACGATCCGCGCCCCAAGGGGAATGGCCAGGGGGGAGATGGACCACGCCGGCCGCCCGGCGCATACTTCCCGCCAAGCGAGGGTGAGGAGACGCAGATGGGCAACCGCATCGCCATCATCGGGGCCGGCGCGGTCGGCGGCTATGCCGGGGCGCATATGGCGCAGGCGGGCGAGGATGTGACCTTCGTCGATATGTGGCCGGAGAACGTGGAGGCGATGCGGAGCAAGGGCCTGCGCATTTCCCACATCAAGGACGTGCCGGAATTCACCGTCCCGGTCCGCGCCATCCACCTGACGGAGCTGCAGCATGTCAGCAAGGAGAAGCCCTTCGACATCGCCTTCGTCTGCGTGAAGTCCTACGACACCGCCTGGGCCACGCTGATGGTGAAGCAGTACCTCTCGCCCGGCGGCTTCGTCGTCTCGCTGCAGAATTGCATGAACGAGGAGACGGTCGCCGGCATCGTCGGCTGGGGCCGCACCCTCGGCGCCATCGCCTCCTCCATCACCGTCGATCTCTGCGAGCCCGGCCATGTCCGCCGCGCCTCCGGCAAGGGCGGCGCGGCGCATACCGTGTTCCGCGTCGGCGAGGTGCATGGCCGCATCACCGACCGCGCCAAGGAGGTCACCCGCCTCGTCGCCTATTCGGACAGCGCGCTGACCACGCCCAACCTCTGGGGCGAGCGCTGGTCGAAGCTCGTGACCAACGGCATGGCCAATGGTCTCTCCGCCTGCACCGGCCTGGTCAGCAAGGAGATCCTGCTGGACGACACGCTGCGCGCCTTCACCGCGAGGCTGGGCTCGGAGGCGATCCGCGTCGGCCAGGCGCTGGGCTACACGCTGGAGGAGATCCACCATATCGACCCGGAGGTGATCGCCCGCGCCGGCGAGGGCGACCTCGCGGCGCGGCACGAATATGACGAGCACCGGCTGGCCGAGGCGCGGAAGCCCGGCGGCGGCGCCCACCGCCCTTCCATGGGCCAGGACATGGTGAAGGGCCGCCGCACGGAGATCGAGTTCATCAACGGCTATATCGTCGACAAGGCGCAGAGCATCGGCCTGGCGACGCCGGCCAATGCGGCGCTGACCGATATCGTCAAGCGCGTGGAGCGCGGCGAGCTGCAGCCCGACCCGAAGCACATCAAGGAGCTCCGCCTCAACTGAGGGAGGGCATGCCCCATGGCCCTGCTGCACCAGATCCTGCTGGGGCTCGGGCTGCTGGCCACGGCGCTGGCCGCGGGGCTGTTCTACGCCTTCTCCATCGCCGTCATGCCGGGGCTGGCGGCGGCCGATCCGGCCGCGGCGATCCGCGCCATGCAGGCGATCAATGCGGAGATCCGCACCCCGCTCTTCGCTTTCAGCTTCTTCGGCGCGCTGGCCCTCCCGGTGCTGGCGGGGGTGGCGGGGCTGGCGGACGGCGCCAGGCTGCCCGCGCTGCTGTGCTTCGCGGGCGCGCTGGCCTACGGCATCGGGACCTTCGGCGTCACCCTGGCCTGCAACCTGCCGCTGAACGAGATGCTGGCGGCCAGCGAGGCCCCGGCGGACCCCGCTGCCGCGGCCATGGCCTGGCGGCGCTACGCCCGGCCATGGACCGCCTGGAACCATGTGCGGAGCCTTGCCGCCACTCTCGCCTTCGGCCTGATGGCCGCGGCGCTGGCGGCCAATTGGCGCGAAGCGCCACCATGAAAGGGACGCGTCCATGCCCATACCCCGCCGTGCCGCCCTTGCCGGGATAGGCCTCACCCTCGCCGCCCCTGCCCTCGGCCAGGGCTTCCCGGTGCGGCCCGTCACCCTCATCGCCGCCGGCGCGGCGGGCGGGCCGACGGATACCGTCACCCGCATCCTCGCCGATGCGCTGACGCGCAGCAGCGGCCATAATTTCGTCGTGGAAAGCGTCGGCGGCGCGACGGTCGGGCCGCTGCGCGGCGCCCAGGCGCGGCCGGACGGCTATACCCTGCTGTGCAACAATATCGGCTTCGCCGCCTCCGCCACGCTCTATCGCCGCCTGCCCTACTCCGTGCTGGAAAGCTTCGCGCCGCTCGGCCTGGTCTCCGATTCCGCCATGACGCTGATCGCCCGGCCCGGCTTCCCGGCGCAGGATCTGGCCGGCTATGTCGGCGCGCTGAAGGAGCAGGGGGAGAAGCTGAACCTCGCCCATGCCGGCCTCGGCTCCGCCGCGCATCTCTGCGGCATGCTGCTGCAGCAGGCGGCCGGCGCCCAGGCGACGACGGTGGTGTTCCGCGGCACCGCGCCGGCGATCGCGGAGCTGATGGCGGGGCGCATCGACCTGCTCTGCGACCAGGCGACCAATACCCTGCCCTTCATCAAGGAGAGCCGGGTGGCGGCCTATGCGGTGACGACGCCGCAGCGCGTGCCGGAGCTGCCGCAACTGCCGACCACGGTGGAGGCCGGCTTCCCGAGCATCGCCATGTCCACCTGGCACGCGGTCTATGCGCCGGCTGGGACGCCGGAGGAGATCCAGCAATCCCTCTCCGCCATGCTGCGCGGCGCCATGCGCGACGAGAAGCTGCGCCAGCGCTTCGCCGAGCTGGCGACGGCGCCGGCGACGGAGGAACGTGCCTCCATCGCCTTCCATAAGCGCTTCCTGGCGGAGGAGGTGGATCGGTGGCGGCCGGTCATCCAGGCGGCCGGCGCCTTCGCGGATTGAGCCGCGGCCGCGGCCCATGCGCAGGCCGCGCCCCTCCGCCTGGCGGGTGGCCGGAAGGGGAGGCAAGCCCGGCCCGCCCGCCCCCTGCAAGGCGATCCACGCCGAGGGCGGCTGCACCGCGCCGGCATGCCGGAGAACAGCACGGCTACGTTCGAGAAGAAGGGGAGGAACCGCATGACCGTCACCGCCACGCGCCGGGCAGCCCTCGGCGCGCTGCTGGCCGCCTCCGGCCTGGCCGCGCCGGGGCTGGCGCGCGCCCAGGGCAGCTACCCGGCCCGCAGCGTCCGCGTCGTCAATGCCTACAGCCCGGGCGGCACGGCGGATGTCGTCTCCCGCATCGTGCTGGCGGGGCTTTCCGCAAGGCTCGGCCAGCAATTCGTGGTGGAGAACCGGCCGGGCGCCGCCGGCACCGTCGCCGCCCAGGCCGTGGCCCGTGCCCCGGCCGATGGCTACACCTTGCTCTACGATGCGACGGCGCATTCGGTGAACCCGTCGCTCTTCGGCAGCCGCCTGCCCTACGAGACGCGGCGGGACCTGATGCCGGTCTTCCTCACCATGGTCACGCCGAACACGCTGCATGCCACCAAGGAGTTCCCGGCGCATTCGGTGCCGGAGCTGGTGGCGCTGGCGAAGGAGAAGCCGGGGCAGCTCGATTGCAGCTCCACCGGCATCGGCACGGTGCAGCATGTCTCGCTGGAGCTGTTCAACCACCGCGCCGGCACGCAGATCAACCACGTGCCCTACCGGGAATTCGGCGCCGCGCGCAACGACCTGATCTCCGGCCGGGTGCCGCTGCAATTCAGCAACGTGCCCGGCTCGGTCCCGATCTTCGCGGCGAAGGACGCGCAGGTGATGGCGCATTGCGGCCTCTCGCCGCTCAGCGTGCTGCCCGGCGTGCCGGCGATTGCGGACACGCTGCCGGGCTTCGAAACCTATGAGTGGAACGGCCTCTTCACCCCCGCCGGCACCGATCCGGCGCTCATCAGCCTGCTCAACACCGCGCTGAATGCGGTGATCCGGGAGCCGGCGGTGACCGAGCGGCTGCTGACCCTCGGTGCCCTGACGCGGCCGAATACGGTGGAGGAATTCGCCGCCTTCCGGGAGCAGCAGATCGCCTTCTTCGCGGATATGGTGCGCATGGCCAATATCCGGATCGACTAGAGCAGCCGCCGATCTGACGGATCACGACGTGATCCGTCAGATCTGAGATAAGTGGAACAGATGAGCAGGCAGCTTACTGATTTGCCGCATCGCCAGGCATCTCCGCCTGGCCTGAAACACGCGCCGTCAGGAGCGCCCCGCATGACCGAACCCTACCATATCGACACCACCAGCAATTGGCGCCGCCAGGCGGTTGAGGAATGGCTCTTCGGCCTCGACCGCCTTTCGCCGCCGGTGCGGGAGAAGGTGGTGACCGCCTGGGTCAGCGCCTGGGCCTCCTCCGGCCATGAGAAGCTGGAGGACATGCCCTTCTCCCCCGGGGAGCAACCCTATCGGCTGATGGACCATGTGAATGACGTGACCCGGGCCGGCATCGATCTCGGTGCCCGCGCCGCAGCGGATTGGAAGGTGGCATTCGACCCCGACGTGCTGGTCGCCATCCTCATCCTGCACGATGTGGACAAGCCGCTGATCTATGGGCGGGAGGGCGATACGGGCGTGCACACGCCGCTGTTCTACGAGCTGCCGCATGGCGTCATCGGCGGCATGCTGCTGAAGGAGCTGGGCTTCCCGCATACCGTCGTCAGCACCGTGGCGACGCATGCGACCAACGCGCCCTTCCATGGCCGCAACCTGGAAGCGCATGTGCTGCATTACGCGGATCTCTTCGCCGCGGACCACGCCTTCCGGCAGATGGGCAAGACGCCGCTCTATCTGCGGCACGGGAAGTAGCGGGAAGCGGGCATGGCGGATCAGGCGCCGCGCCCGGCAATCTCCGCTTCCAGCCACGCCAGCGCTGCCGCCAGCCGCGCGCTATCGAGCACGAGGTGCGGCGCGGTCCAGGGCTCGTAGCGCCGGCCCGTCACCCCCGCCCAGTCCGGCAGGGCCAGGCCGGGGATATCGGCCTGCCGCGACTCCACCTGGCAGCGGTGCTCGGCCAGGTCGCTGCACACCACCTCCGGCAGCGCTGCGCCGGCCTCCGCCGCCAGGGCGCGCCAAGCGGCGCGCGCCGCCGCCGGGCTCACCGCATCCGCCACGACGTCGCGGCCCAGCGCCAGATTCGTCGCCGCCACCGCCTGGGCCACGGTGTGGCCGGCGGGGCCGATCTGCGCCGTCGGCACGCCGCGCTGCCGCATCGCCTGCTCGATGGCGTCGGTCCGCAGCCACATGGTGCCGCGCCGCCAGGGCGCGGGAAAGCGTCGTCTCCCACCCCCGGCAGGCCGCCGAACACCACCAGCGCGGGTTATTCCAGCCCGGCCTTGCGCAGCCCCGCCTCGTAATGCGCCAGATCCTCCGCCCGCCGCAGCGGGGTGCGGCGCAGCGCCTTCTCCAGGGTGAAATCCGGCTCGATCGCCAGCAGCCGCGCCTTCACCTCCGCCGCCTCGCCCGTCAGCCCCAGATGGCCCAGCGCCGAGAGATAGGTCTTGTAAGGGTAGCTCAGACCGGCATGCAGCGCGGTGGCCTTCCGCCCCACTTCCACCGCCGCCTCATGCTGGCCGAGGCAGAGCGCCGGAATCCCCCGCGCCGCGTCGAAGAAGAAGGCATGCGGGTGGCAGGGGGCGAGCCGGGCATAGCGGTCGAGCCGCGTCAGCGCCGCCTCATGCTGGCCGAGATAGGCGAGCGCCATGCCGGAGAATACCCAGGTCATGGCGAGGTTGGGGTTCAGCGCCAGGGCCCGCTCATGCAGCGCCGCGCCTTCCTCCAGCCTGTGGAGCAGGAAGGCGCGGACATGGCCGGAGATGGTCAGCGCCTGGGCATCCAGCGGGTCCAGCGCGATGGCACGCTGCGCCAGCCGCTCCGCCTCCGCCATGGAGTCAGCCTCGTCCGGCGCCCAGCCCTGGCCGACCAGGAAGAGATGCCAATAGGCATGCCAGGCATGCGCCGGGGCGTAGTCCGGCTCCAGCGCCTCCGCCCGGCGCAGCCATTCCGCCGCGGCCAGGAAACCGTCCCGGTCCAGCCGGTGGATCGCCGGGATGGCCCGCAGCAGCAGGTCGTAGGCAGAGGCGTTGACGCTGCCGCGGGCGCTCGCCCGATTCGCCTCGATGAGCAGGATCTCGGGGTCGATCCGCGCCACCACCTCCGCCGCCACCTCATCCTGCAGGGCCAGGATGTCTTGCGCCTCGCGGTCGAAGCGGCCGGTCCAGACCAGGCCGGCGGCTTCCCGCAGATCGGTCAGGCGGAGGGAGACGCGGACGCGGTCGCCGGCCCGCTGCACCGTGCCGGCCAGCAGGAAATCCAGCCCCATGGCGCGGGCCGCCGCCTCCTCCCCCCGCTCCTCCGCCGCGCTGGCGAGCGAGGCGCTGTCCACCAGGAAGATCCAGCGGAAGCGGGCAAGGGCGGCGGTGATCTCCTCCGCCAGCCCGACGGAAAGATGCTCCTCCACCTCCCCGATGACGCGCAGCGGCGGCACGCCGAGCCGGGCGCCGCGCAAGGTGCCGCGCGGCGCCGGGGGCGCGGGCGGCGGGGCCGGGGCGGCGGCGATGATCGGCGCCGGCCCCTCCGCCCGCAGCGCCACGGCCAGCGCCTCGGTCTCGGCGGAGGGGGTGGTGCCGAAGCGCTCGGCCAGCAGGCTGCGGCAATTCTCATAGGCGGCGAGCGCCGCGCCGCGATCGCCCCGGCTGCCCTCGGCGCGGATCAGGGCGCGCCAGGCGCCTTCATTCACCGGGTCGTAGCCGAGCAGGCGACGGGCGGCGCTGGCAGCGGCGGCCGGGCCCTCCGCCCGTTCCAGCAGCAGCGCCGCCTGCGCCACCGCGGCATCGCGCAGCCGCCTGCGCTGCTCCGCCAGCCAGGCATCGAAGGCGGGATCCAGCCCATCGAGATCGGCGAGCAGCTCGCCGGTCAGCAGGTCCAGCGCCTCCGGCCGCGCCAGGCCGGTGCGGGCGGCTTCCAGCGCATCCACCCAGACCGGGCCGGCGCGCAGACTCACCGCCTCCCGCGTCGGAGCCAGCAGCGGCACGCCGACCGGCGCCAGCGAGTCCTGCAACTCATGCAGCGCCTGGCGCAGGGAGCCGCGCTGCTGCTCCGCGCCGCGACGGGACCAGAGCAGCTCGGCGAGGCGGAGCCGAGTCACTGGCGTGCCGAGGGCGAGGCCGAGCACGGCCAGCAGGGCCCGCGCCTTTCGGGTGCGCGGCAGCACCTGCACGCTGGCGAGACTCCAGGCTTCCATGCGGCCGATCAGCACCAGCCGCAGGCAGGGCCCGGGTGCGGCAGGGTCCATGGCAGGCGGGACGGGGGACAGTGCAGCATCGGCGCGCGCAGTCGTGGTGAGGGACACACCCATGGCGGGGAATCTAGACCATGTGGCGCTCCCGTCACCCCGCGAATTCACCGCCTCGCGACAGGTGGGCAGGAAGCCCATGGGGCAGGCGCCGGCCGCTCAGCCCGGGCCGGCCCCGTTGGGCGGCCCGGCCGGCAGATCGGGGTCGATGGCGAGCACCGCCTCGCGCAGCTCCCGCTCCGCCCGGGCGATGTCGAAGGCGAGGAAATCCCGCTCGATGGCATGAGCGAGGGTGGGCCTGGGCGGCCGCGCCGGTCAGGGCGGTGGCCCGGGCGCGGTAGGCGAGAAAGCGGCGGGCTGCCTCGAAGACGCGGCGCAGCTCCGCTTGCGGCAGGTCGGGCATGGCCATCCTGATCCCGGTCGTCGGCTGATATCGGGCGCTCGGGCGAGCGGAGGCCAGGCGGAGGGATAGCGCGCCTGGCCGCGCAGGCGGCGTGAGATCGCCGTTGCGGGTGTGAGGGGACGTTAAAACAAGCGGATGGCGGCCGGGCTTCACCTGTTATAACATATTTATTCCTATTCCCTACCCCGATACCCCCATAAAGCGCCGCTAACGAGGAAAAATTTCTTGCGCATGCCGCAATGTTCCGACATTGTTCCTTCAGCGGCGGGGTGAGCGAACGCCGCAAAGCACAACCCCCAGCGCTCGAGACCGGAGAACACCATGCGCCCCATCCTCCCCGCCCATATCGTCGATGCTGGCCTGGTCCGCTTCCGCGCTGGCATGCAGCGCTCCGCCTGCCCGGCCCTGCCGCCGGTCGCCGCCGGCCAGGTGCGCTTCGGCGCCGGCATGCGGCGCGGCGCCCCGGCGATCGCCGATGCCGGCCGGGTCCGGCTCGGCGCCGGCATGCGCCGCGGCTGAGGCGCGGGGCAGGCGGCGTCCCCCGCCGCCTGCCCGTCCTCCCCCCGAGGATCAGAGGAAGATCGTCACAATGACCCCCGCCGCGACCAGCCCCGCCTCCCCGGCCATCGTCACCTTCTACCGTCTGATCGACGGCGTCCGCGCGCCGGAACGGGCGGATCGCAGCGGCCTCGGCAGCCTGCCGACCCGGGCCTTCCGCTATTGCGACGCGGTGACCCAAGCCGCGGGCTTCGGCTGGCATGTCTATCCGGCGATGGATTTCAGCCTGGTCTGGGACGGCGCCCAGATCTGGTGGCATTGTGAGGGGCTGGACGACTGGTCGCCGCTCGGCGCCGCGCAATTCCCGCATTTCGCCGAACGCTTCGACCAGGCGGCGCCGGCGGCGGTGCGCGGCTATTCGCCCCCCTTCCTGACCGCGCTACAGGAGCCGGGCGTGGTGCAGATGTGGACCGGCCTCGCCGCCCGCACCGCCCCGGGCTGGAGCCTGCTGGTCCGGCCCATGGCCAACCTGCCGCGCCACCCGGGCTATGAGCCCTATGAGGGCATCGTCGAATGCGACCGCTGGTTCGGGCCGCTCTTCACCAATCTGCGGCTGACCCGGACGGACACGCCCATCCTGTTCCATGCGCATGAGCCGGTGCTGCAGGTGCAGCCCATCCCGCAGGTGGCCTATGCCGATGCGGTGCTGAACAACAGCGGGATGGTGGCGGCGCTGGGCGGCTTCAGCACCGCGGATTGGGCGGATTACCAGCGCGATATCGTGGCGCCGAACCAGGACCCGGCGCATCAGCAGGGCCGCTACGCGGCGGAGGGCCGCAAGCGCCGCCGGGCCGGCATCTGCCCGCATATGGCGGCGGCGATGGCGGCGGCCCAGGCAGCGGGCCAGGCCCCTTCCGGCCAGCCGGCGGCCCAGAGCGTGATCGGTGGGGGGCGAATCGACCGTTCACGCGATCGAACAATAACCTAGTGTCCTGCCCGCGAAGTTCGCTGGATTTCCAGTGAACGTCGCGGCCAAGCAGGCCACTGAAAACCGAAGCTAGTGGCCCGAGAACGAAGTCCGCAGGACTGCGGAATCGGGACGCTAGAGCGGGGCGCGTGAGCGAAAGCGAGCGCATCACGCTCCAGCGCCCGGCACAAGCTTCCGGCGCGCAGCCTTCCCCCGGGGCCGTGCCGCCGGTGCCCGAGCGGCCAGGCAGGCCGCCCCCCGAAAATCCCGGAGACCCCCCATGATCCCCACCGCTTTCGTGGCGCCGGGCGCGCGCCCGGCTGCCCTCTCCCCTGCCGGGCGCGCCCGCGCCGCGGCGCTGCTGGCCCTGCTGCTGGCCGGCGGCACCCTGCCTGGCTGCGCCACCACCGACTCCGACCATGCCAGCCAGGTGGCGGCGATGCGCGCCGCCGCGACCTTCGCCGAGGCGGCCGCCACCGCCTATCTGGCGCGGCGGGATACCGACCCGGGAGAGCAGGCCGCCATCCTGGCCGGCACCCGGGTGCTGGAGGCGGCGTTGGAAGCCTGGGCGGCGGCACCGGCGGATGATGCCAGGGCGCAGGCCATGCAGACCGCCCTGGCGACGCTTGCCGCCGCCCTGGCGGAAGCCGGGGTGATGCTGGCCGGGCAATAGCGGCCGGCGGGCGGAGCAGGGAAACGGCAGGCCGGGCGGTTGATCAGCAGCCCCGGGGTTGCACTTCCCGCCCCGGAAAGCTAGGAACCGCCGGCCCGTCTCCACGGTACGCTGCCGTAGCTCAGTGGTAGAGCACTCCCTTGGTAAGGGAGAGGTCGAGAGTTCAATCCTCTCTGGCAGCACCATCCTAAGCCCTTGATAAATTTAGGTTTTCTTAGATTTTCCCGGCAGGGTTGGAAGCCCAAACTCGTGTAAAACCCGAGATTTGAGTACTTAACAGGCACAAGTATCGAACACGCTTAGAACGCCAGCGCCCCCACAGCCTCGGCGACGAAGGCCGGTGAGTGATGTCCATAGACTTTTTCGATAATGTCCTTGGACGTGTTCGTGAACTTCCCGATCTGCTCGTAAGGGATGCCGGCCTGCACCATCCACGTAATGGCGGAGTGCTTCAGGACGTGTGAGGTGATCTCCTCCACGCCGGCCCGGCGGCAGGACGCTCGCAGGGCCGTCTTCACATCTGCCACCTGTTTCCCTCGGAATTCGATCACGTAAGGCGTCTTGGCCACCCCCTTCGCAGCCTTCAGGGCTTCGATGAGGCGCACATTCCCGGCGATGGGTGTCTTCCCCCGGCGCTTGTTCCCCACGTCGTCCCCGAAGTCGATGGTTTCGTGTCCCGCGGGGTGGAGGGCGACATTGCCCCACGTCAGGGTCAGGATTGCTTCGCGCCGTTTCGCGGTGGACAGGGCGATGAGAAGGAACAGGGCGATGTGCGGAGACGAAGTCTCCATAAGGCGGTTCGCCTCCTCCTTCGTGATCCAGCGGTCGCGGGCTTCGCCGGCCGACAGCTCAATCCGGAATGTCGGAACCCGGTCGATCTTGTCCTCCGATCCTGCCCAGTTCAGCGCCGCGCGGAGTTGGCGCAGCTCTTTGTTGATGGTGGCCTCGCTGACGGGTTTGATCCGAAGGCGTCCGCTCGCGCCGCCGGAAACGTCGCCTGACCGCTTCTTGATGTAGTCGGTGATGGTGGTCTGGGTAATGGACTGCGCGTAAAGAGCGCCGATGTGCCGCTTAATTGGAGAGTATGAGTGCTCAAGGGATGCTGCGCTCTTAACTTGCGGCTTCCGGTACTCAAGGTAGGCGTCGCACAGCTCGGCAACAGTGGGATTCTTGGCAAGTTTCGGCTTCCTGTAGTCAGCCGCAAACCTCGCCCTTTCCTCCTCTGCTTCCTTTGCGTCTTTGGTCCCAGTCGCCTTGTCCCGGGTCTTGCCAGTTGCAGGGTCGGTGTACCGGATCACGTAGTAACCATCGGCACGCTTCGACAAGGTGAAGTTGGGTGTCTGCAGCTTCGTTCTAGCCATGTCCAGTCCGCCCCACATGCTGCGCGATGGTGGAGGACTCTAGACTGTTCTCGCGAGCGTCGCGAGTTTGGGCGGCATCGAGAGATGCTGCCATAAGCGATTGAAGTGATTTCATTTTCGTTTTCTCTGCCCGCGCCAGCCCGTTCGACCAGCGTCAAAAAAACGGCGGGCAAAGGGAGAGGCTGACGGCAAGAAGGACCCCGGAGGAGCGCGAAGCACGCTCCGCGCTAAAGGACTTTAGGCGGCAAGGACGCCGGGTAGAGGCGTTTAGGGGCTAGCCTGATAGGCGGCTGATCTGGGGCTCTCTAGTAGGGAGCAGTATTCGCTGCTCGGATGCATCGCGCAGGAGGATGGCCCGCTGGGAGGCGCTGGCAGGTCTAGAACAGACTACCTTGACGCGCAGGGGACTGAGCTGGCGCAGCGGCGGTTGACGCCTCGCCTAGCTCCCCGCCGTCCTGCTTCCCGCCCCGCCCAACGATCTGGAGCGCACCGTCCGGGAGGGGCCTTTGCAGGGCCAGCGCCTCCGACAAGGGCGCATTCATCCACACATCGATTTCCTCGCAGCTAGTGAGGATAGCCTGCATTGCCTTGGGATGGACGGCCTTCACCTCGGCATTGGGCCGGCAGGTCAGGAAGGCGAATAGGTCATCGACGGTCTCACCGTCCTTCACCTTCAGGGTAGATCGCCAGCCCTGCACATTGATCCCGGCGAAGAAGGCCAACGGCCTTTCCGGCGACAGCGCGAACCAAACGTCACCGCCTTGAGCGCCGCTGAATTCTGAGAAGCTGGTAAAGGGCACACAACGCAGCGATGCGCGACCTCCGTCCACCGGAGCCAGTGCTCAGCCTTGGAATGCCGAACGTTGGTCACTCCGGGGTCTCGCTTACCCGTTAGGTGGACCGGGTTCGACGGCGCGCCAGTGCCAGCTCTCGCCCATCGGACCCGTTGCGGACAATCGGCGCGTGGGTGTTCGGGTAGATGCCGGGGAGCGGTGGAAGGTTTCCCGTACGATCCGCCATGGCGCGCGCAATCTGGCGGATCGCCACCTGCCCTTTGGTCAGCGAGTACAGGTTGCACATTTTGCCAGGGTAACGCGGAAGGATCGAAACTGACCATGCCTGAAGGGATGGCGGCTCCGGGGACTCGCCTCTGCTCGATGTTCTGTGTATGTTCCCTATCGTGCTTAAACCTAGGGACGCCCGGTGATGCCCGAAGACCCCCAGCCGACCCCTCCCCCAGACTGGATCGCGCCAGCCCTTTGGCAGTTGCTAGTCGCCGCGCGCGACGGTGCCCTTGCCGCCGGAGGGAGCCCTGACGATGGCCTGGAAGCCGCCCGGTGTGCTGCCTTGGCGACCTGGCCCGCCCTGCCTGCCAGCCACCTGACGGAGGCTCTGCTGGCGCTGGCGAGCCGTCCACCCCACACCGAGGCCGGTGGCGCTTGGTTCATCGATCTGAACCCGGCTCCCCGGGATGAAGTGGTTGCCTGCCTCGCCTATGCGCTGCGCCATGACGCCCGGGGCAAGCCCACCCCCGGCACCAAGGACGTGACGGCAAAGCTGGCGGCCGAATGGATCGCGGACCATATGGCCCGGAGCCGCTTCGTCGTCACCCGGCTGCCACCGACCGCGCTGCACCGGGCGGGGGGATGATCGGTTTCGCCGAACTCGGCGCGCGGTCGCATTTCAGCCTGCTGGACGGGGCCTCTTCGCCACAGGAATTGGTGGCAACGGCCAAGGTGTACGGCCATGCAGGACTGGCGATCTGCGATACCAACAGCCTGGCCGGGGTAGTGCGTGGCCACGTCGCGGCGAAGGAAGTCGATCTTCCCTTCGTCGTCGGCTCTCGCCTGCGGCTGGTGGATGGGAGTGAGTATCTCGTCTGGCCTACGGATCGGGCCTCCTACGGGCGGCTGACCCGGCTGCTGTCCGAGGCGCGGATGGCGGCGCCGAAGGGTGATTGCCCCATAACACCCAAGGCCATGATCGCTGCCGCCCAAGGCTGGGTGGTAGCTGCCATGCCTCCATCGGTGCTGGACGCTAGCTTCGCCCAGCGCATGGCCGATGAGGCGGTGGTGCTGCGCGGGAAGCTGGCCTTGCCACTGTTCCTTGCGGCGCCCTGGACCTTCCGGGGCGACGACCGGAAGCGCCTGGACTGGCTGGCGGCGCTGGCGGAAGAGGTCGGCGGCGGGCTGCTGGCGAGCACCGACCCGCGCTACCACCATCCGGACCGGCGGCGGCTTGCCGATGTCCTGGCCTGTATCGCCCGCACGGTGACCATCGACCAGCTCGGCTGGGAGGCGGAGCGGAACGGCGAACGGTGCCTGAAGCCGCTGGCAGAGATGCAGCGGCTCTATGAGGGCCATCCCGAGGCGCTGGCGAATACGCTCCGGGTGTTGGACGTGGCGCGAGGCTTTTCCCTGGACCAGCTTCGCTACGAATATCCCGACGAAATCCTGGACCCTGACCGCACCCCGCAGGAGACCCTTGAGGCCCGCACTGCTGAGGCTGCCGCGGAGCGTTGGCCAGATGGCGTCACCGCGGATATCCAGGGCCGGCTTGACCATGAGCTGAAGCTCATCGCGCAGTTGGGTTACGCGCCCTATTTCCTGACGGTACACGAGATCGTCCGCTTCGCGCGCGGCCAGGGCATCCTCTGTCAGGGGCGCGGATCAGCGGCCAATTCTGCCGTCTGCTACGCGCTCGGCGTCACCGCCGTTGATCCGGCGAAGCATGATCTTTTGTTCGAACGATTTGTGTCGGCGAGCAGGAATGAGCCACCGGATATCGACATCGATTTCGAGCACGAGCGACGCGAGGAGGTCATCCAGCACATCTACAACCGCTATGGCAGAGACCGAGCAGCAATTTGCGGCACCGTCATTCGCTACCGCGGGCGCAGCGCGATCCGCGAGGTCGGCAAAGCCATGGGCCTGAGCGAGGACATCACCGGCCGCTTGGCCAAGCTTGGCTGGAGCCATCGCGACGCCGATCTTGGCACCGTCGCCGAGGCCGAAGGATTCCGGCCGGCGGAAGACCCTCGCCTCGCCATGGCACTGGAGCTGGCGGAGGAGCTGCAAGGCAGCCCGCGCCACATCGCCACACATGTGGGCGGCTTCGTCATCACGCGCGGGCCGCTGGTGGAGCTTGCCGTCGTCACCAACGCGGCGATGGAAGATCGCACTACGCTGGAGTGGGACAAGGACGATATCGACGCACTGGGGATGCTGAAGGTCGATGTCCTCGGCCTTGGCATGCTGTCCTGCCTGCGGCGAGGGCTGGACCTACTGCGAGAGCATAAGGCACTATCGCTCGGCCTGGCCGACATGCCGCCGGAGTGCCCGGACACCTATGCCATGCTCCGCCGCGGCGACAGCCTCGGCGTCTTTCAGGTAGAAAGCCGGGCGCAGATGAACATGCTGCCTCGGCTACGCCCCAAGGAATTCTATGACCTTGTGATTCAGGTAGCGATTGTCCGCCCCGGCCCGATCCAGGGCGATATGGTGCATCCCTATCTTCGTCGGCGCGCTGGCAAGGAGGTGGTCGAATTTCCCTCGCCCTCGCCCGAACATGGTCCTCCGGACGAGTTGGAACGCGTGTTGGGGAAGACCCTTGGCGTACCGCTGTTCCAAGAGCAGGCGATGAAGGTCGCCATCGTCGCCGCGCGGTTCACCCCGGACGAGGCGGACCAGCTCCGCCGCGCGATGGCGACTTTTAAGCACACCGGCGGCGTCAGCAGCTACCGGGAGCGTCTTGTCCAGGGCATGGTCAAGCGCGGCTACGATCCGGATTTCGCCGAGCGTGTCTTCAGCCAGATAGAGGGCTTCGGGTCCTATGGCTTTCCGGAGAGTCACGCCGCCAGCTTCGCGCACCTGGTCTATGCGTCGAGCTGGATCAAATGTCACCACCCCGGAATCTTCGCCTGCGCGCTGCTGAATTCGCAGCCGATGGGCTTCTACGCGCCAGCGCAAATCGTCGATGACGCGCGCCGCCACGGGGTTGATGTCCGCCCCATCGATGTGAACGCTAGCGGGTGGGATCACTCGCTGGAGCTGGACGAAGGCAGCAAAGATCGGCTAGCGCTTCGCCTCGGTATGCGCATCGTCGCTGGCCTTGCTGAAGTGGACGGGCGGGCCATCGAAGAGGCACCGCGGGCCGGCAACGGAGTCCCCTACACGTCGATTGCTGAAGTGGTGATGCGCTCCGGTGTCGGGCGGCGCGCAATCGAAGCGCTTGCTGCTGCCGATGCCTTCAGGAGCCTCCCGCAAGGCAGGCGGAAAGCGATTTGGGATGCGACTGGCGTCGAAGGACAGCAGTTGGCATTGTTCGAAGTGGCAGACGATGTCCCGATGCTGGTGGAGCCCTCCGCCACTCTACCGCACGAGCGCGAAGGCGAGGCCATCGTCAGCGACTACGTCTCGTCGGGCCTGACGCTTGGGCGTCATCCCCTTGCGCTGCTGCGGCCCATTCTGGGGGGCATGGGCTGCGTCGATACGCGCGCCCTTGGCGCCCTGCGGCAAGGCCAACGTGTGAAACACGTCGGCATGGTCATCACGAGACAAAGGCCGGGTGAGGGGAACATCGTCTTCATCACCACGGAGGACGAGCACGGCACCGCGAACCTGGTGGTCTATGCCCGGATCGCTGAGCGTGACCGAGTCGCGCTGATCGGCGGCAGGCTACTGCTGGTGCAGGGGAGGGTGGAGCGCACGGAAGAGGCGACCGAGGTGCCAATCATCCACGTCATTGCCGAGCGCTTGGTGGACAGATCGGACCTGTTGGACCGGCTTGGCGAGATCGACGGCGCGTCGTCGGGACTGGACCGCGCGCTTGGGCGGGCGGATGAGGTACGGCGCCCTGATCCTGGTTCACGTAGGCCTAGGATCAGTCAGAAGACGCGGGACTTCAGATAGACCGAGATCGCCCGTCACCCACCTGCCTGAGCCCGGCCGTCTATCTAACAACCTGCAATCCCGGTACAAAAGAACTTTTGCTCCATTTTTGGTAAGAAACCGCCGCGGTCACGCATCACGCCCTGCAGATCGATTGCAGCCATGCACTCGATAATGCGCTCCTCCACACACCAACGAAGGAGCCTAAGGCATCCAATGACGCGCTTCGTTCCCAGCAAAGATGTTCCCAAGCCCCGAGCCAACTTGTCGTCTGAGCAAAATACGAAGCCATGCTCCTCGCACGCGGCTATGGATTCTGTTTCTCCCTGCCCAAGGCCATACCTTGCCAACAGCTCAAGAACGCGGGCCGCGCTTATTGTAGTGTCGTCAACACGGTGCAGGGTGCCTGTGGCCACAAGCGACAGCAACTGGCGTGCGCAATCTCCCTCACATTCGCCGGCTGCTCCGGCGGCGATCCAGAAGCGACAGCGCTGCAGTTGGCACACCAATCCAAGTGCGCTCGCGTTTGAGAGATTGATGAGGGAGCAGGCGTCAACGACGACGTTCACGAGCTATTCTGCCATGCGCGTCAAACAGATCCCCAATCGTCAGGCCGAAGCGTTCGGCAGCCCATCCGGCTGACACCCGCCCTGCTTCAATACGATCCACCACGTATAAAAGCAGCCTGTCTGAAACCTTGGGAATTCTGATCTCCGGGCGAGGTGGCAAGCCGAGCACATCTGCTCGCTTCTCGGGACTACCAAATTCTTTCTTCAAAGCTTCGGCAAGAGCCGTAGCGCCGCCTTGCGGCAGCAGCTTGAGCTGCTCGCAACGTCTGGCAGCAACCTCGAAACTGACGCCGAAGAAGCGCGCGAGGTAGAGAAGCTCGATGTCTCCGACGCTATCGGAAGTGGCGTTCAGAGCGGTCCGAATGGCCTTCAGCGCCCGCGCCACACCGCGTGTTGGGAGTAAAAGCGCTGATGCAAAGGTATCCACAAATCGCTCATTAATAGAACGCTGCTTCCAAGCAGCGATCTGTGTGGAGCTATCAAAGATCGCGGGCTCGCCTTGGCGATGATGGGCGATAATGTGCCCCAACTCGTGCGCCAAAGTAAAGAGCATTCGCCCTGGGAATCGGGGCGACACAAAGGCAAACCCGTAGCCACCAACGACAACAGAAGCACCTTCGTAGCGTGACAGCCTCAGACCGCCAACAATGATCTCGGCCTTGTCGTTAAGCAGAGCTGGCAGATCCGTAAGGGGGGCATCAAGTTGCGTCGGCAGGAAAACGTCCCGAAAGCGGTCCGCCAGCCGGTGAGCCTCCAGGGAGGTCTGCTCTACCGGCCTCATCTCTCCGAGCCACTCCGGCGGACGGGCGCGGTTCGGCAAGATTCGGATCGCGGCCTCGACGAAGCCTGCTACGAAATCCACCGTCGACTGCTGCTGTCGCGGGCCGCGCTGAGCAGCGCTACGAAAAAGGACGCTAAGCTCACCTTCTCCGTCAGCCGTCCGGCGGCCCAAGGCAAAGGCCCGCATGGGAAGGCGCAGGCCTTGCGACAATGCGCGCAGCTCCGACAGATCGGCGGGTGCCCCCTCTATGATTGCCTGCACGCGCTCCACCGACAGCCGAGTTGCCGCGGCAATATTCTCGGCGGACAGTTCAAGCGACTGAAGTAGGCGCGCCACCCCATCCATGCCAGCTAGGTCGCTCCCTTAATACCGGACAGCCAGTCCAGCATCTTACCAATCTGCACTTCGTCGAGCTTCGACCACCGGCCTATAACATCGATAACCCGATTCGCTCTCGGCCGAACCAAAATCTCCGACAACTTGCCAAGCGTCTGTGCACGACCGATTTCGACCTGATTCGGCGTGTCTAGCGCGACAGCATTGCCGCCTACGATGAAGTTCTCAATTCGGCTCTCGAAGGTGTCCAGAGGGTGATGGTCCAGAGGGTGCTGTGTTCCATCTGCGTGCACAATGATGTTGCCCACCACCTTGCCGCCCGCGTCGCGCGCAAGCCGATTTTCGGGGAAACGCTCATAAGCGGCCAGCGTGTTGATCTTCTCTGCAACCTGTAAGCCGCCGACGACATATTGCTGAACGCCGGGAACCTTACCGCTTACCACGAAAATCCAGTCGCCCTTTGAGACGAAACGCCGGACGTTCGGCATGCATGCGCCAAGCGTGGGGATTGTCGTGAACAGAGGGTCGTTAAGGTTGCCGCGTAGCGCGGGGTCAGCACCGGTACCCGTTATGTAGACGTATCCCTTCATGGCTTCCTCTGGTCAGGCGCGGGCGACTGGGGTCCCAGGAGTCGCCCGAACGCCGAGATTAACGGGTTGCTTACGGAAAGGCGACGGCGGCCTGGCGGTCTGAAAGTCGCGCCGCAATGCTCGCACTCGTGCTCGCTATGCGGCATTAGAGCTTTGGTGTGGCGGTCTAGGTGCGGCTGTCCACATTTAGAGCAGACCAAGGCATCGATCTTGCCGACGAGGTGGGGAAGCGCCTGCTGCGCCATCAAATATCTCACCATTTCGATATCTATAGAAACACCATCGAGACGCACCAAGGAAAAGGTCTCATCAGGCTCGGGGCCGCCTCGCTTCCCCGGGAATAAATGTACGTGAATGCCCTCCTGCTCCGACCGCCGTCCAGTCCAAAGAATGGCAGGGTTCGAGGCCCAGATCTGAACTCCGCCAGGATAGTCCGAAAGCCGCACATCTAGCGTTTCGGTAGCCATTTCCGGCGAACCGTTTGCGTCGATGCCCTCCAGTTGTTTGCGGGCGAGGACAATCGGATTAGAAATTGCATCTTCTGAGTCATGAAAATGGCGACCGCAAGCATGGCATAGATGCCGACGGTGCGGTCGGAGAGCAAACTCATCGGAGTCCAGATGGCCCTCGCCGCAACGTGGGCACGTGAGGTATTTCAGCCGGTGACCGAGAAGCCGGCCAAAATAGTAGCCGAGGGCGGCAGCGCGGCGAATCAAGACATTCCTAGGCCCAAAAAGGTCGGGGCTACAGCGCACGCGCACCGCTGGAAACGTACCGTCAATTTCCTTCTTTGCCGTTGCGCTCTTACGGGCATGTACATGGATGCCGGATTGGGCCGACCGGCCTGTGGTGTTCAGAACAGGCTCAAGAGCGGCCCAGATTCCAATTCCGCCAGGGTATTCGGCTGGGTCAAGGTCGAGACATCCTACTAGATCCTCGTCCGTACCAGCGGGCTGACACACGTCCAACCTAGCGCCACCACGACCACTGGCATTGCCGCCATGGGCGTTGCACCACCAGCGCGGTTGCCCGTTTCGGGCCAGGCCGACCTCACGGATGCAGCATTGTCGCTCGACGGGAATCATCTTCCCGGCACCCTTCATAGCCTTGCTGTTGCGTATAGCTGGTACGGCGCCATCGAACTTACGATACCATACTCGTTTTTAAAAAGTACCTGAATTTCGATTGGCTGAAGTATGCCCGAAATGCGGCTCGGCCTTCCAGCTTTTTCGTCGAAGGGGCCTCGCGCTGCTGGAGCCCATCAATGTGCGCCGGGAGCACCAACTCAGGTTGCGTCGGCTCAGGCTCCTGGTCTCGATACAGGGCAGAGCATGGCGCGCCCCGTGCAGGGCGCACCGCGAAGCCACTTTGAGCGTCAAAGACCGCACTGCCGAATGAGAAAGGTAAAAGTACCTTAGCAGGGCCATTCTACAAACGAGATAGAATCGGAGAAGCATAGGGAACATTTTCCCATAATACGGACCGGACATTGACTCCTGTTGTACGCTATTGGCTAAATAATTTGTCGCCGTGTAATTAGATTAAGGGCGGCAATGCAGATAAATTCTTCAGATGAACGCCCCAGCGTTGCCGATGGGTTGGACAAAGCCTCGTCCGCCCAGCCTGACTTGTGGATCGAGATAGTTCGGGAAACTCCGTTTGTGGAAGTCGGGGGGGCGACGCCCCGGCGAAACTCCCAGAACGAAGACCCCACAGGTCTGTAACATTCAAGCGAGGGTAACCTGAGCTGCGCCCGATCCCACAACGACGAAGTAACGTCGCGAGATATGTACTTTACGCATAGGCCGACGTCTAAGCATGCTTCCGGAGCAGATCTTATGCTTCGAGGATGCGGTACACGCTGGCGCGGCTGATACCGAGCCGCTTGGCAATCTCCATCGGCTTCACATCCTCGGCCTTGAGCCTTCGCACCTTGTCGGCCTGTCGCTGCGCCGTGGGCGCCCGGCCTCGGTACTTCCCCTTCGCCTTTGCCGTGGCGATGCCCTCCCGCTGACGCTCCAGCATGAGGCCGCGTTCGAACTCGGCGATACCAGCGAGCATCGTCAGCATGAGCCGGCCCGTGGGGGTGTTGGTATCAAGCGAGGCGCCGCCCATGGACAGGATGCGTAGAGCCACGCCCTTGGCCTCCAGACGCGCCACAATGGCCAGCAGGTCAACCGTGGAGCGCGCCAGGCGGTCGGGCTTCGTCACCACCAGCACGTCGCCAGCGCGGACGAAGTCCAGTGTCACTTCAAGCTGCGCCCGCTTCGCCACGCTGGAAACTTGCTCGGTGAAGAGCTTCTCGACTCCGGCGGCTCGGAGATCGCGTTCCTGCGCCTCCAGCCCGGCCTGTTGCTCGGAAGTCGAGGTTCGTCCGTACCCCACCAGCATGCTGCGCGCTCCGTTATTCTCACTGAAGTCTAAGACGTTGTAGCGGAGCCGTCCAAAAAATCCAGGGCCTATTTGTGTGAGACGTTCTGGAGGCGCGCTGAGAAGTCTCACACGACCAAGGTCCAGTGAGAAAGGCGGTACAGCGAATTAAAGTGGGCCAGAGCGTTGAAGCGGGAGGAATCGGGCCACAAAGCCCGCTTGCCAGCGCTTCGGCGTTAGTGGCGCCAACGGTTTCGCAGTGACCAGGCCGGCGTCCTAAAGCAATCGGCAATGCTGGCGGCGGCGGAGCGTTGAGAAAGCGCAATGGGACCCAAAGCGGGGGGTACCCAAGCAGCGGCGAAGGGGACAGGTGCTGCGCCTGATGTGGCGTACTGCCGGCGTGGGGAGCTGGGCGTGAGGTGTGGACACCCTCCGCCGTGTTTGGACACCCTGTGGGAGGGAGGGTGTCCACGCGAAACCCAGGTTTTTCCTGGCTTTGGACAGCATGGACACCATAGACACCCTTTTTAGCTAGTTCAGAGAAAATGAATTCAGGAAGGACAGAGAAGCCGCAGGCACCTCCTCTCACGCCGGAATGGGCGGAAAAAATCTACGGAGGATGTGACCCCCAAAAAGGGTGTCTATGGTGTCCATGCTGTCCAAAGCCAGGGTTTTCCTGGGTTTCGCGTGGACACCCTCCCCCGGACAGCCTGTCCCGTGGGTGTCCAAACCCTCGCAGGGTGTCCAAACGAAAAGGGGGAGAGCATGTGCCCTCCCCCTTCGTCATTGCGGAGCTGTCCTCCAGCTCGTCAGTCCTCCTCGCCCTCGTCGTCGCAGTCGAAGGCGTCGTCATGGAGGCTGAACTTGTCCGTGAGGATCGCCCGTAGATCGTTGAGCGATGGGAGCAGGTAGACCGTCCCCTTATTGTCGGTGCGTGCAATCTTCTTCCGGCCTACAGCTTCAGCTTCCCAGAACTTCTCGCACAGGTCGGTGAACAGCTTGTCGTTGGTTGCCTGCCAGTTCGTCCCGAACTTCTGCATCCACTCCGCGTACTGCTGCTTGATCTGGCTGCGATAGATTTCGCCGCCTTCAGGGAGCGGATAGTCTTCGCCCATCTTGACCGCGTTCCAGAAGAAGCGCTCGGGAATGGTAAGGCTCTCCTCAAACTGGCGGGCCAGCGCCTCAGTCTTCGGCGGTTGGTTCAGCTTGACCCAGTCAGGCTTCTTCCAAGTCAGCAGGAATTTGAAGAATTCCCTGAATCCGCCAGCATGCTCCAGCTCAGTCCAAAGAAGCTCGAAGTGTTTGTCATTTCCGAGGAACCTGTCTGATACGTCGATCACAAAGAAGCGCCGCTCGTCGTCTGACACGGGCACAACCCATTTTTCATTGCTCGTGAACATGAACCGCGAGAAGTTCTTGGCCATGAATCCGTCAGTCCGCATAAGGCGGATCTGGACGTCCTCAGACGTGATCCACGACTTGATCGTACCTTCCGCAGCCTTGTCCCCGCTGAAGAATGCCTCCTCAACATCCACCAAGAGAGTCGACAAAAGGTGCCCGTTGAACTGTCCAGTGAGCTGAGACGGTTTATCGAGGCGGGCGAAGTACTGAGCCCCGATCAGCTTCTTCATGATGTCAGCCAGCAGCGTCTTGCCGGTGCCCTTCTTCCCGCGCAGGATGATAGACGAGCCGGGCTTCGACATGGGGTTCTGGAACAGGTCCGCGAGCCACGAATAGAACCATTCGAGTTCGCGCTTCCTGCCCTGGAAGTAAGCTTCCTCGAAATGCTTCCGCAGGGTCTCCCAGGCCACCGGATGCGGTGGCTCCTGAGGGTCCACGTCCAGGCCCCAGCCACGCCAGGTGTTGTAGCTCTCGGGAAGATCCTTCTGATCGATGTCCGGAGCCAGGAGGAAACCCCGCATGTACTCACGGCGGTAAGACCACTTCCGCCAGACGTCAGTGACCTTCCGCTGCACGTACTTGGACTTGTCCTTGTCCTTGACCATGACCGTGCAGCTCTGGTTCTCGTACTTCACTGCGAAATCGGTGAGGCTACTCATCTCGGGCATGGACCGTGGAATCCACGCACGCTCGATCTTCGGGTTGTATGAGGTCGGCGTCGTCAGGCTGCGGAAGTCCGCTACGCCGAAGGTCCCACTGACGTTGATAAGGGCGTGCTGGCGGTTCAGGGGAAGGAGGTAGTGCTCGATCAGCTCCCGAGCCTTTTCCCTCCGCTTCGCCCGGTTCTCGAAGTAGTCGTCATCGTAGAAGAACTGCATGGCAGTGTCTTCGATGATGGTATCGACCGGCTTTCCGACGTGGTTGGCGAAGTCTTCCAGTTGGAAGAGGTGGTAATCCTTCTTGCTGCCCGCAACACCGGGCATCGTATTGGTAATATCAGACATAGCTTTATGTTCTAGTGAGAAGCGGCAGCAAAGACCGGCTGCCGGAGAAAGGTGCCAACACAGTCGATCGGCACAGAGGTGTCACTGCACACGAGTGCAAGTAACGACATGATTATACGGCTGGCGAATGGGCAATGAAATACCACGAGACAAAAAAATCTCTTGTCTGCAAGCAGCCGCAAAACATGACACTATTTTACAGTACGTGTGTGCGATATGCTAGTACTTGTTTCAATGTGCAGGTTGTTGTATACTATTGTCCATGACCACTACTGAACTCAACTCGGCTATCGCCGCTGGCGAGATGGTATGCATTAAAGCAGCCTCCGCCCGAATCGATGTCGGATACTGGACCTTGCGCCGACGCCTCATCCGCGAGGAGATCCCGACTTTCCGTCTGCGCGGACGCCGCTATGTCGCAGTGTCCGATCTCGACAACCACCCTGGTCTCAGGGTTCCTTAAGCCAAAAAAGAAGGGGAGATCGATTTCTCGATCTCCCCCTCAGTATGGCCTATGCTTCTGCCTTTCGGCAGTGTGCTTTCTCACGTAGAACTCCATTATTATAGGGGTTCTTGCATCCCTTGGCAATGAATGATTTAGACTTGTCCACTTTTACTTCAGAATCCCTGCGCACTCGTCTGCGCGAACTTGAAGGCGCCGCTGATCGCGCCGCCGCCGTCGTCCTCGAAGCGCAAGCCCGCCACGACGCCGCCATCAAAGACGCCGTCCTGTCTGGCGACCTCGATGGTCCTGCGCGGACTGAATCCATCCTCATCGCTGCACGCTCCACGCATGCTCGAACCGTCGAGACGGTCGAACAGGCGAAGCGCCAGATCGCCGAGGCCGAAGCCGCCGAAAAGGCGGAGCTGCAGGCGGTAGCCCGCGTCGAGATCGACGCCGAACTGGTCGACCTGGCGGAGATTGCCGCCGAGATCGACCGCACCTTCGCAGCGGCAATCGCCAAAGCCATGGAGATCCGCACCCGTGAACTCGCCATTCGGCTTCGGACACGCGAGATCTTCAGCGAAGCCAGCGGTGGGCCGCTCATCCTGACGGCTCTCAACTCCATGGCGAGCCATCTTCGAGCCGCAGCTAACGGCCTGGAGCAGGACCCACCGGCCCATGTCTCTAAGGCGGTCGCCAGCAGCACCCATCAGATTCTCCGGGCTACCGGCAATGCGTGAGTACCTCGAAGTCATGCCCAACGGCCGTACGATGCGCGGATGGGTGGGCGGAGACGATACCGAGCTGGAATTCGGCGTCATCGAGCACGCCATGCCGGACGGGTCGGTCATGCGTGAGGCCATCATCCGTCCCGTGGCTCCGCCTGCGCCGGCCCACGATGCCCAGCAGAAGGTACCGGCCGATGCTGAATGATGAGGGGCCTGCACCGTCCTGCCGGAGCGTCCTCCAGGGCGTCCTACGCGGAGGGGTCTCCGCTCCATTCGGCCCCTTGGCCCCGCTTCCATCCCCTGCGGAGCCTGAATTTGAGGCCGAGAACGACAGCAATGGCAAGTGATTGGTTCACCCTTCCTGGCGACGACAGGCCACCGAAGCGTCGTCGCAAGAAGGTCGAGGAGGAAACCCCCTCGTCCCCCGCTCCAATCGTCGCCAGCGCGCCCGAGCCCGCGCCGCCGCCAGAACCAGAAGCAGAGCTGCCAGGGTGGGCGAGGTATAAGCTCCCGAAGCGACCGCCCCGGCACCTGGGGGAGGTGCGCTGGTGAACGCTGACAGCATGGAGCAGGCTCAGATCGACCTGGCGCTTGCCCAGGACCAGATCGCCGCTCTCGGCGTCATCCTAGCCGCCATAGCATTCGTTCTGGCTGATGAGGCGGCAGCGAAGGCACGAGAGGCGAAAGCCGCCAGGAGGGCCGCCAGAAAGCCCGCCAGGAAGCCCGCTGGCGCCTTCGATGGGCTTCCTGGCTCTTCTATAAGGGAGCAGTATTCCGAGGCCGTAGGGAAGGCCCCCTAAGCCGCGTCAGGACACCTAATCCCCGACCGACCCGAGACCCTACCGGACTCGACCCCGGTAGGGTCTTTTCGTTTGGGTGCTTAGCCGCTGAGATGATCTAATACTTCCCTGGCTGAGGCTCGTGATCAGCCCCCAAAACACCATCAACCTATTGAAATAACGCTACTATCAATCTCGGTAGGCCACACGATTTTGCATCGTGTGGCCTTTCCTATACTTGGACCGCTAAAAATAAACAATAAATAGCGCGAAAAAATAGCCAGCCGGCCTACATGTAGTAGGTCACATCGCTTTAAGTACAAACCGAGTAATAAGCACCTTGGTAAGGGAGAGGTCGAGAGTTCAATCCTCTCTGGCAGCACCATCTTTTCAAGGGCTTACATTCTCCAGGGCGCTACGGATAACGCCCGCTCGGGCGTATCGGCCCCGTTGGCTCGGAGAGGCCCCTCTCTGCCGCCACCTCCTGCCTTCCGGTTCTTGGCTCGTTCGCCTGCCCTGGTTTCGCCGAGGCGTCGCGTCGCCGGCCACTTCCCCCGACACGCGTCCTCTCGCGCTTCGTGCACGGATCGCCACGCCCGCTCTCCTGCGATACCGCATGATCACCTGGCCCGCAGACCGCTTCCTGCAAAGCATCGGCGGCCGACCACCATGCAGCTTCTCGTCCATCACCGGAGGCCCCCGGCCTCGGCCCGACGGCCGCGCCTGGTCCCGACCCCAGAGCGGGACGGCCGAGCTTCGCTCACCCATCTGGCTTATTGTCTGGTCGCGTGATTCACGGCTTCGATCGATTCGACCTCAACCGATCACGCTCTAACGGCTTGCGTAACCTGCGCCGCGCCAGTGCTGCCCCTGCTGTGTCCGACCACTCCCTCCGGACCTTGATCGGCGCACCGGTCCTGCCATTGGCTACCGTCCAGCCCATGCCCTGAGCCCCGCCCGGCCGCGCCTGCCAACCCATAGGTTGCTCGAGGCGCGGCTCCGGCGGCGTAGCCGCCTCCATGCGCCTGGGCCAAGATGGCGCTCTCGGGAAGGAACGCGTACATCCACGTCATCGCCGTCGCAGAGGTCGCTCCCCAATCAAACGCTGTCGGACACAGGGCGGCCGCCCGGTTCCGGCAGGTGACGCTCGCATTTACGCTCCTGGCTGGCTGCACATCGCTGTCAGGCCAGGAGCTGGAAGAGCCGCAGCGGAGTGGCTTCGACCGTGTCTGCGCTCCGGTCAGCCGGATGCGGCACTCCCTTGACGCAGAGCCCTCACCGCCGCCACCCGCATCACCTCAGTTGGCCGTCGGGCGATTAACGGCTCATGGCTTTTCGCGGGGCGCCATCGAGATGGCCGATGTCCTCGGCGCAGTGCCCCTGCTGGAACGGCTGGTCGAGACGGAACGCGCCCGCGGCCTGGCGGCGGAGATGCAGACGCTTCGCCTGCGGCAGGCGATCATGGACCGCATCATCCTGGCCATGGTCGATGTCTCCAGCACGCTCGCCGTGATCGATTGCGAAGGCGAACGGGGGGATGCGCTGCGTGTGCGACTGCAGGCAGCGGAGGACCGACGGTCCAGGCGGCTTGGTCTGGCCAGCATCCTGGTCGGCGCGGCAACGGCGGCTCTGTCGGGCGGGCTCTCGCTGGGCGGTGCGTCGGCCGGCGGTGACATCGCCGGCATCGTTGGCGGCAGCGCCGAAGCTTCGGTCGCGACCACCCTGCTGTTCGGAAAGGCGTCCGGCAGGTTACGGACCGAGCGCAACCTTCTGCGCGAAATCTGGGAGCGTCCACCCCGCTCCGACCTCTTTCCACGCACGGTCTGGAGATACCTGACCCGTCGACCAGCCGGTGACGCGGCAGGCCGCACGCCGGCCGAGGCGGTCGCCGAGGAATGGCGGGCGGGGGAGCGGCTGGGGCCATCCGGCTCGCAACTGGAGCAGGAGCGAATCGCGCTGCTGTTCGGCCCGGGCGGCATCTACACGACCGAGGAGCTGGAAATGCGCGACGCGATGCTGGACCTGCTGGAAGCGAGCATCGCGCTGATGAACGAGGAATTGCGCATATTGGTCATCGAGGTGCTGGAGCGACCTCTCCTGCCGCGCGGGCACGAGCATATCGGGCCATGACGGAGGCCTGACCGTCAGCATGACGGCCTGCACGGAGCTGGGCATCCACCCGTTTCGCTGCCTTCGACCCGAGCGCAGCCCCCGCGCGCCTGCCGCCGCTCGAGCGGCTGGAGCGGTTTCGCCTCGCCTGCGCTCGGCGAACCCGCTCCAGCCCTTTGTCTGGTCGCATTTTCCGGGTCGTCCGGCGATTCCGCCGGACTTGAAAATGCTCCGGGCGTTCAAGCGGACATCGCCTGCCGAATGCCGAGATCGGCAGCTACGCCTATCCTGGCCAGACCGCGCATGTGGTTCGCTCCCTGAAGGCGAACATCGCGTCGCGGGCCCTGGCCGCGACCCCCAACGCGATCCGCCGCGCCGTGGTCGAATAGGGCCCGTGCATGACCATCATTGACCTCGCTGATGGAGGTGATGCGGGGCAAACCCCATATTCTCGCGCAACGCAGGCCGCATCGAGCATCTCGAGGCCGCCCCAACCTTCTCGGCGGCGCGCACCCGCCCCTCTGGACCATGCCCATCATGAAAAAGATCGGCTTCCTTTCCTTTGGCCACTGGACGCCCTCGCCCGGTTCCGGCACCCGCTCCGCCGCCGAGGCGCTGCAGCAATCCATCGACCTCGCCGTCGCAGCGGAGGAGCTGGGCGCGGACGGCGCCTATGTCCGCGTCCACCATTTCGCCCGCCAGCTCGCCTCCCCCTTCCCGCTGCTGGCCGCCATGGGCGCGAAGACCAGCCGCATCGAACTCGGCACCGCCGTCATCGACATGCGCTACGAGAACCCGTTCTACATGGCCGAGGATGCCGGCGCCGCCGACCTCATCAGCGGCGGCCGGCTCCAGCTCGGCCTCAGCCGCGGCTCGCCGGAGCAGGTGATCGATGGCTGGCGGCATTTCGGCTACGTCCCGGCCGAGAGCGAGACCGATGCCGATATGGGCCGCCGCCACGCCCAGGTGTTCCTGGATCTGCTGCGCGGCGAGGGCTTCGCCCAGCCCAATCCACGGCCGATGTTCCCCAACCCGCCGGGCCTGCTGCGGCTGGAGCCGCATGCAGAGGGGCTGCGGGAGCGCATCTGGTGGGGCTCCGGCTCCAACGCCACCGCGGTCTGGGTGGCGCAGCAGGGCATGAACCTGCAAAGCTCCACCCTGAAGGATGACGAGACCGGCGAGCCCTTCCACATCCAGCAGGCGAAGCAGATCCGCGCCTATCATGCGGCGTGGCAGGAGGCCGGCCATGCGCGGACGCCCCGGGTCTCAGTCAGCCGCAGCATCTTCCCGCTGCTGGACGACCGCGACCGCGCCTGGTTCGGCCGGGGCGGCAAGGAGCAGGACCAGGTCGGCTTCCTCGACGAGAAGACCCGCGCCATCTTCGGCCGCAGCTATGCCGCCGAGCCGGAGGCGCTGGTCGAGCAGCTCCGCGCCGACGAGGCGATCGCCGCAGCGGACACGCTGCTGCTGACCATCCCGAACCAGCTCGGCGTGGCGTACTGCGCGCATGTCATCGAGAGCATCCTGAAGCACGTCGCGCCGGCACTGGGGTGGCGCTGATGCCCTGCCCCGGCAGCCGGCCTGCAACCGGCCAGGCACGGTCAGGCCGATACGGGTCCGGCGGCCGCCTCCACCGCTGGCCGCGTCCCCTCGCGGTTGAAAGGTGAGGAGGGCGGAGCCTCCTCACCCCGCTCCCTGCTCGAAGAAGCGGTTCTCCGGCCGCGGCAGGCCGAGATTCTCCCTGAGCGTCCGCCCCTCATATTCGCGGCGGAAGATGCCGCGCCGCTGCAGCTCCGGCACCACCTTCTCGACGAAATCCTCCAGCCCGCCCGGCAGGTAGGGGAACATGACGTTGAAGCCGTCCGAGCCCCGCTCCTCCAGCCAGGTCTGCATCTCGTCCGCGATCATCGCCGGCGTGCCGACCATGGCGAGCCCGCCATAGCCGCCCAGCCGCTGGGCGAGCTGCCGCACATTCAGCCCCTCCCGCTGCGCCAGGGCGATCACCCGCTCCCGCCCGCTCTTGCTGGCATTGGTCTCGGGGATCTCCGGCAGCGGCCCCTCGGGGTCGAAGCGCGACGCATCCGTGCCAAGGGCGATGGAGAGGGAGGCGATGGCGCTTTCGTAATGCACCAGGCTGTCCAGCGTGGCGCGCGTGCGCTTCGCCTCCTCCAGCGTGTCGCCCACCACGACGAAGCAGCCGGGCAGGATCTTCAGATGCTCCGGATCGCGGCCGAGCTTCTGCATGCGGCCCTTCACATCGGCGTAGAATTCCTGCGCGCTGGCCAGCGTGCCATGGGCGCCGAAGATCACCTCGGCGGTTTCCGCCGCGAGCTGCCGCCCGGCATCCGAGGCACCGGCCTGCACGATCACCGGCCAGCCCTGCACCGGCCGCGCGATGTTCAGCGGCCCGCGCACCGAAAGGTAGTCGCCGCGGTGGTCCAGCACATGCATCCGTTCGGGGTCGAAGAAGATGCCGCTCTCGGCGTCGCGGATGAAGGCATCTTCCGCGAAGCTGTCCCAGAGTCCGGTCACCACATCGTAGAATTCGCGGGCGCGGCGGTAGCGCTCGCCATGCTCCATATGCTCCTCCAACCCGAAATTCAGCGCCGAATCGGGGTTGGAGGTGGTGACGATGTTCCACCCCGCCCGCCCGCCGCTGAGATGGTCCAGCGAGGCGAAGCGGCGCGCGATGTGGTAGGGCGCGTCGAAGGTGGTGGAAGCCGTGGCGATCAGCCCCAGCCTTTCCGTGCTGACCGCCAGTGCCGAGAGCAGGGTGAAGGGCTCGAAGCTCGTCACCGTGTGGCTGCGCTTCAGCGCTTCCACCGGCATGTTCAGCACGGCCAGGTGGTCGGCCATGAAGAAGGCGTCGAACTTCCCGCGCTCCAGCGCCTGGGCCAGGTAGCGCAGCCGGGGGAAGTTGAAATTGGTGTCCCGCCAGGCGCCGGGGTAGCGCCAGGCACCGGTATGGATGGAGACCGGGCGCATGAAGGCCCCCAGCCGCAATTGCCGCTTTGCCATCGGGGAATTCTCCGCTTTGGGCAAAGATGTCCCCGCCGCGCCGGGGTTCAAGCCATCGCCGGACGGGGCGTGGCCGGGCCCGGTGCCGGTTGCCGGGGCTCCGCCTTGGCCGCATTCTGCGCCTTTCCTACCGAAAGACCCGCCGCATGCCCGAAGCCTGGACCCTGGACGCCACCGAGACCGCCCGCCTGATCCGGATCGGCCAGCTCTCGGCGAAGGAGGCGGTGCAATCCGCCCTCGCCCGGCTGGCGGCGGTGAACCCGAAGCTGAACGCGGTGGTGCAGGTGCTGGGCGAGGAAGCGCTGGCCGCCGCCGCGGCGGCGGATGCGGCGCGCGCGCGGGGCGAGGCGCTTGGCCCGCTGCATGGCGTGCCGGTGACCACCAAGGTGAATGTGGACCAGAAGGGCCTACCGACCACCAATGGCGTCGTCGCCCTGAAGGACGCGATCGCCCAGGAGGACGGGCCGGTCGTCGCCAACCTCCGCAAGGCCGGCGCCATCATCATCGGCCGGACCAACACGCCGGCCTTCTCCATGCGGCTCTTCACCGCGAATGACCTGCACGGCCCCACCTACAACCCCTGGGATAAGGGGCGGACGCCGGGCGGCTCCTCGGGCGGCGCCGGCGCGGCGGCGGCGGCGGGCCTCGGCGCCATCGCGATGGGCAATGACATCGCCGGCTCCATCCGCTGGCCGGCCTTCTGCAACGGCGTGGTCGGGCTGCGGCCGAGCCTCGGCCGGGTGCCGGCGATGAATCCCTCGGCGCCGCTTGGCCGCAGCTTCTCGGCGCAGATGATGGCGATGAACGGCCCGCTGACCCGCAGCGTGCGGGATGCACGCCTCGCCCTCGCACCGCTTTCGGCGCCGGATTACCGGGACAACCGCTATGTCCCGGCGCCGCTGGAAGGCCCGCCGCCGCCGCGGCCGATCAAGGTCGCCCTGGTCCCCGCCCCGGATGGCGCGCCGACCGAGCCCGCGCTGCAGGACGCGGTGCGCCGCGCCGGGAAGCTGCTGGAAGAAGCCGGCTATGCGGTGGAGGAACCGCAGCATCCGGGCTTCGCGGCGCTGACCCGGCTCTGGCATGCCATCGGCGTGCGGGACGTGTTCGGCGGGCTGGCGGAGGCCATTGCCGAGAAGGGCGATGCCGGCATCCGCGTCTCGGTGGAGAGCTGGGTGAAGCTGCACCCGATGGCGGGCTACGACGAGTACCGCGCCGCCATCGCCGAGCGCGACGCCATGCTGAGCCGCTGGACCATGTTCCTGCAGGATTACCCCATCGTCGTCCTGCCCGGCGGCGGGGAGCAGGCGCTGCCGGTCGATCTCGACATGCAGGGGGTGGAGGGGATGCGGCGGGTGCTGGCGGCAGCGCATACCCAGGTGGGGCTGCCGGTGCTCGGCCTGCCGGTGCTGGCGGTGCCGGTGGGGGAAGCGAACGGGTTGCCGCTCGGCGTGCAGGTGATGGGGGCCAGGTTCCGGGAGGATCTGATCCTCGCCGCCGGCGAGGTAATCGAAAGCGGGGACGGGCCACGGCCGCCGATCGACCCGCGCTGGTAGCGGCCCCGGCGCTTCGCATCCCGCCTTTGCCGTGCTAGCTGGGGGGTGCGCGGGTGTGGCGGAATGGTAGACGCGACGGACTCAAAATCCGTTTCTGGCGACAGAGTGTCGGTTCGAGTCCGACCACCCGCACCACTCCATTTGGCACGATGCCGCCCGCCAACCCATCGCGCTGGCGCAATTTCGCTCCGCTCAACCGCACCATTTTCTTTTGCGCGATGCCGCCCACCAACCCATCGCGCCGGTGCGATTTCGCTCTGCTCAACCGCACCATTTCATCCGGCGTGCCGCCATCTGCCGAGGCGGCAGGCGGGTGCGGTTTCGCTTCGCCCTATCGCACCATCGGCCTGTGCGCGACGCCGCCGGCCGACCCAGCGCGCCAGTGCGGTTCCACGCAACCAGGCCAATCTCCGCCCTCCAACTCTGGCCCTGGGCGCTGGAGCGTGATGCCCTCGCCTTTGCTCACGCGCCTCGCTCCAGCCCCCTGTCCGGTCGCGTGAGTCGCGGTTTCGGTTGCTTCAACCTCAACCGAGCGCGCTCCAATGACCTGCTTGTCGACGTAGTCCGCTGAAATCCAGCGAACTTCGCAGGCAGGACACTAGAGCGGGATCGGTTGAGCTGCGCTCACCCGCCCCGCTCTAGCTCTTTGTTCGGTCGCGTGATCCACCGTTTCGGTCGATTCGACCTCAACCGATCACGCTCTAGGGAGAAGCTGCGGCGCGGCCGGCGCGTGCAAACTGCCCAGGCGGGCAGCCCAGGCGCTTGCGGAATGCCGTGCTGAAGGCGCTCGCGGATTCATACCCGATCTCCGCTGCGATCCGCTCCAGCGTCTTCTCCCCCCGGATGAGCGCATCCTTCGCCAGCGCCATGCGCCAGCGCCCCAGGTACTCGATCGGCCCGCAGCCGAGCGCCTCGCCGAAGCGCGCCGCGAAGGCCGACCGGGACATGCCCGCCACCCTGGCCAGCGCCGCGACCGTCCAGCCCGCCCGGACATCGGCATGCATCGCCCGCAGCGCCCGCGCCAGGGCCGGGTCGCGCATGCCGTCGAGCAGGCCGGCCGCAACGGCGCCCGGATCGGGCCCCCGCCATCGCAGCGCCTCCACCAGCAGGATTTCGAGCAGGCGCTGCAGGATCATGTCCTTGCCCGGCGCCTCGGAGGCGCATTCCTCCATCAGCAGCCCGATGAGGCGGCCCAGCCGTCCCGCCCGCCCCTCGGCGGCGGGGATATGGATGCAGCCCGGCAGCAAAGCGCGCAGCAGCGGCGCGTTCGCCGGCTCCAGCTGGAAGCTCCCGCCCAGGGAGATGAAATCCGGCTCCCCTTCCTGCTCGCCATGGCGCACCGGCGCGTTCACCGGCGCCCGCGGCTCGCACGCGACCCCCGGATGGCTGGCGAGCGAGAAGGCCGGCGTCGTGGGCAGAAGCAGGAAATCCCCCTTCTGGAATTGCCGCGGCGCCTCGCCCTCGAAAGCGATCCAGCACGCGCCCCGCAGGATGATCGTGAAGCCCGGCGCCGCATGAGCGGCGTAGCGGACCCCCCATCGGCCGCGGCCGGTGATGGGCTTGGCGACCGCCGTGCTGGGGCGGAGCAGGGCGATGACGTCGCTGAGCGGATCCATCCTGGACGATCCATAACTCAATAAGGGGTAATGATTATGTAGCATCCTGCCCAGGGCGGCTAGGGTCGGCCCATTCGCAAGGATGGAGACCCGCATGCCAAGGACGATCCTCATCACCGGCACCTCCTCGGGCTACGGCAAGGCGACCGCGGCGCTTTTTCTCGAGCGTGGCTGGAACGTCGTCGCCACCATGCGGCGGCCGGACCCGTCGCTGTTCGGCGAGGCGCCGGAGCGCCTCCTTGTGCTGCCGCTCGACGTCACCGACGGACAGAGCATCGCCGCGGCGATCAAGGCTGCCGTGGCGGCCTTCGGCGGCATCGATGTGTGGGTGAACAATGCCGGGATCGGCCTCGGCTCCATCGTCGAGGCCACGCCGGACAGCACGGTGCGCGAGATCTTCGAGACCAATACTTTCGGCGTCATCGCCGCCTGCCGCGCCATCATCCCCCGGATGCGCCGGCAGGGCCACGGCGTCATCGTGAACGTCACCTCCAGCGTCACGTTGGGGGTGATGCCGCTCGTCGCCATCTACGCCGCCAGCAAATGCGCCGTGGAGGGCTTCACGGAATCGCTCGCCTACGAGCTGGAGGGGTTCAACATCAAGGCGCGCCTCGTCGAGCCCGGCTATGCGCCCAGCACCAATTTCGGCGCCAATGGCAGCGTCCGGATGCAGGGGCTGATCCCCGCTGAGTACGGGGCTTTCGCGCAGGCCTGCTTCGCCCGCTTCGCCGATTACCCGACGGCGTTCTGCACGGAGGCGGAAGTGGCCGAGGCGGTGCATGCGGCCGCCACGGAGGAAGGCCTCCGCCTCCGCTTTCCGGCCGGCGCGGATACGAAGCTTCTCGCCAGGCTGCGCTGGAGCACCTCGGAGGAGGAGTACCGGCGCAGCATGCGGGAGACCTTCGGGCCCCGGCGCCCGTGATGCAGGGCGATGGCGGCGCCCAGGGGCGCCGCCCCCACCATGCGGGCCAAGCCGCGCGCAAGACCGCCGGCCCGGATCATTGCGCTTCCCGCCAGGGCGCTGCAGGCTCCCTCCGCCGGGCGGAGGATGCAGCATGGAGAAGGTCCAGGACGCCACCGGCTGGGCGGTGCCCCTCGATACGCATCGGCTGCTGCTGACGGAAGATGCCGCCTGCTGCGCCTGCTGCCGGCCGGACCCGGCGCGCACGGTGCTGGTGGAATGCACCACGCCGCTGGCCCCGCCCGTCGGTCGGCTGCGGTTCCGCGGGCTGTGGCGCGCAGCTGCGCCCTGGCGGGGCCTGCTGGCGCAGGCGGAATTGCTGGGGCTGGCGGAAGCGCCGGGGCCCTGGCTGCGCCGGCGCTCCCTGCTCGGCGCCGCGCTGCCGCTGGCCTGCGTGGCCGCCCTGCCCGGCTGCGCCGCCCCCGCCGCCGCGCCGCCCGGCCCGGCGGTGGAGGCGCTGCTGGCCCGCGCCGCCCCGGCGGATCTCCACAGCCATGCCGGGCGGGTGATCCTCGGCCGCGCCCGCCCGCAGCCGGTGGAGCCACTGGCGGCGCCGATGCGGGAAGGCCGGATGCGCCTGGTGGCGCTGGCCATGGTGGCGGATACGCCGGTGACGCGCTTGACGCCGGACAACCGCATCGCCGCCTTCCGCCCGCCGGCGCCGGGTGAGCTGGCGGCGCATGCCGAGGCGGCCTTCGCCCGGCTCCACGGGCTGGTGGCGGCACAGGGGCTGGCCGTGGTGAAGGACCGGCCGGGCCTTGCCGCCGCCCTTTCCCCCGGTGCCGGTCCGGCCGTGGTGGTAGCGGCCGAGGGCGCCGACTTCCTGGAAGGGCGGCTGGCGGGGCTGGAGCGCGCCTTCGCCACCCATGGGCTGCGCCACCTGCAATTGCTGCACTACCGGGTGAACGAGCTGGGCGACATCCAGACCGAGCCGCCGGAGCATGACGGGCTGACGGAATTCGGCGCTGCCGTGGTGCGGGAATGCAACCGGCTGGGGGTGGTGGTGGATGTGGCGCATGCCAGTTTCCTGGCCGCCAAGCGGGCGGTGGAGGTGGCGGCGAGGCCGGTGGTGCTGTCCCACACCTCGCTGACCAGCCGGCCCGGCCCCCGCTCCCGCCAGATCACCCGGGACCATGCGCGGCTGGTCTCGGGCACGGGTGGCGTCATCGGCATCTGGCCGCCCAGCCCGATTTTCCCGACGCTGCGCGCCTATGCGGAAGGAATGGCCCGGACAGCCGATGTGGTAGGGGCGGCGCATGTCGGCATCGGCACCGACATGCTGGGGCTGCTCTCCCCGCCCTGTTTCGGCGATTACCGCGAGACCCCTACCCTGGCCGCCGCGCTGCTGGAAGTGGGCTTCAGCGCGGAGGAAGCCGCCGGCGTCCTGGGCGGCAATTACGCCCGGGTTCTGGGCGAGGTGTTGCCGGCATAAGCTTCGGGTCCAAAGGGCCTTCCGGCCCCTTGCGACGGGCGTTTGGGGAGGGGCCACGGGACTGCCGCGACGCCCCCCGCGAGCCTCAGCCGACGATCTCGGTCCCGGCGAAGAAGAACGCGATCTCCGTTGCCGCATTCTCCGCGCTGTCGCTGCCATGGACGCTGTTCGCCTCGATGCTTTCGGCGAATTCCTTGCGGATCGTCCCCGGCGCCGCATTGGCCGGGTTGGTGGCGCCCATGATTTCGCGGTTCTTCGCCACCGCGTCATCGCCCTCCAGCACCTGCACCACCACCGGGCCGGAGGTCATGAAGGCCACCAGATCCTTGTAGAAGGGCCGTTCCTTGTGCACGGCATAGAAGGCCCCCGCTTGCGCCTCGGAGAGCTGGAGCCGCTTCTGGGCGATGATCCGCAGCCCGGCTTCCTCGAATTTCGCGTTGATCCTGCCGGTCAGGTTCCGGCGGGTGGCATCCGGCTTCAGGATGGAGAGAGTGCGTTCCACGGCCATGGCGGCGGTCCTTTGCAGAATCGGCTGGTGGGCGCCGGATAGGTGAGTGCGGCGGGGGAGGCAAGCCCCGTGACGGCCGCCGGCCGGATCATTCGCGCCGCGGCGCGGCCCTCACCCGCCCGGCCGGGAGAGCTGGCCGCCGGGCGGGGGAGCAGCCTGGCCGATCCGGCCCGGAAGACAAGCCGCAGGGGGGCCACCAGCGCGGGGCGAAGAGGATGCCGACCGCGCCGGGCCGCCGGACGGAACCGTCGCGGAGCGGGCAACAGTGCGTGCCAGGCCGCTTCGGTGCCGAGAGCCTTGGGCCGCATGCGGCGATTCTGTTCCCTGCCCGCAATTTTCCGCCAGCCCTTTCGTCGGGGCGGCCTGGCTCGCTAGAACACCGCACATGACCGCCCTCGTCATCCGCGACCTGACGCTGCGCATCGCCGGCCGCACCCTGCTGGACGCCGCCGCCCTGACCGTGGAGCCGGGCCGGAAGGTGGGGCTGGTCGGCCGCAACGGCGCCGGCAAATCCACCCTGCTGAAGGCCATCACCGGCGAGCTGAGCCCCGATGGCGGGGAGATCCGCCTGGCCCAGCGCGCCCGCCTGGGCCATGTGGCGCAGGAAGCCCCGGGCGGCGAGGACAGCCTGCTGGAGACGGTGCTGGCCGCCGATACCGAACGCGCCGCCCTGCTGGCGGAGGCCGCCGCCGAGCCCGAGGGACACCGCCTGGCCGAAATCCATGAGCGGCTGATCGCCATCCATGCCGACAGCGCCCCGGCGCGCGCCGCCACCATCCTGGCCGGCCTCGGCTTCGACGCGGCGGCGCAGGCGCGGCCGAGCCGGGAATTCTCCGGCGGCTGGCGCATGCGCGTGGCGCTGGCCCGGGTGCTGTTCCTGGAACCGGATGTGCTGCTGCTGGACGAGCCGACCAACCATCTCGACCTCGAGGCCACCATCTGGTTGGAAGGCTGGCTGCAGCGCTTCGCCGGCGCCGCCATCGTGGTGAGCCATGACCGCGGCCTGCTGGACCGCTGCGTGGACGCCATCGCGCATCTGGACCGGGCGAAGCTGACGCTCTACCCGGGCGGCTTCGCCAATTTCGTCCGGGTGCGGACGGAGCGCCAGGCGCAATTGGCCGCGGCGGCGGAGCGCCAGGCGGCGGAACGGGCGCATATCCAGAGCTTCATCGACCGCTTCCGCGCCAAGGCCAGCAAGGCCCGCCAGGCGCAATCCCGCATCAAGGCGCTGGAGCGCATGCCGGTGATCGAGGCAGTGGTGGAGGATGCGGCGACGCGCTTCGCCTTCCCGGAACCCGCCGAGCTGCCGCCGCCCGTGCTCTCCGTCTCCGACGGCGTGGTGGGCTATGACGGCCGCCCGGTGCTGCGCGGGCTGGAGCTGCGGCTGGACCAGGACGACCGGATCGCGCTGCTGGGCGCCAATGGCAACGGCAAGTCCACGCTCGCAAAGCTGTTCGCCGGGCGGCTGAAGCTGATGGCCGGCAAGGAACACCGCGCGCCCAAGCTGAAGATCGGCTATTTCGCCCAGCATCAGGCGGAGGAGCTGGACCTGAACGGCACGCCGCTGACCCATATGCAGGCGGCGCTGCCGCGCGCCACCGTGGCGCAATGCCGCGCGCAATTGGCGCGCTTCGGCCTGGATGCGGACAGGGCGGAGACGCAGATCAGCGCCTGCTCCGGCGGGGAAAAGGCGCGGCTGCTGCTGGCGCTCTGCACGCGGGAAGCGCCGCAGCTCCTCATCCTCGACGAGCCGACCAACCATCTGGACATCGACGCCCGCGACGCGCTGGTGAAGGCGCTGGCGGAGTACAAGGGCGCGGTGGTGCTGATCAGCCACGACCCGCATCTGGTGGAGCTGGTGGCGGAGCGGCTCTGGCTGGTCGGCGACGGGCGCGTGACGCCCTATGACGGCGATCTGGAAGACTACCGCGCGCTGCTCTCCGGCCGCCGCCCGACGCGCGGCGAAGCCGCAACGCCGAAGCCGAGCGAGCGGCGGGAACGCGCGGAAAACCGCGCCGCGCTGGCACCGCTGCGCGAAAAGGCGAAGCGGATCGAGGCAGAGATGGCGAAGCTGCAGCAGGAAGCGGCGACCATCGACGCGGCGCTGGCCGACCCGCGGCTCTATGCGAACAACAAGACGGACCTGGTCGCGCGGGCGACGCAAAGACGGGCGGAAATCACGAAGCTGCTCTCGCCGCTGGAGGACGAGTGGCTAGAGCTGCAGGAGAAGCTCGAGGTAGCTTGAGGGAGGGCTCTGCCCTCCCCAAACCCCCACCCGCAAAGGGCCGAAAGGCCCTTGGAACCCTTGAGTCTGGGCTCCGCCCGCGGAAACGCCCGTCACAGCTTCTCCACGGCGGTCAGCAGGCAGCCGGGGCGGGCGGTGTGGATGTTCACCCAGCGCGTGCGCGGGTCGGCCAGGGCGCGTTCCAGCAGCGGCGCCACCTCGGCACCTGGCGCGACGGCACCCAGATCATACAGGCACAGCTCCGCCTCGTCATAGCTGCGGACGGACACCAGCGGATTGGCCAGCACGATGGGCGCGACCACCTCCTCGGCCGCGAAGCGCTCGCATTCCCGCGCATGCAGGAAGATCGGACTCGGCGTCCAGTACACGCCCAGCGGATGCGGCAGCGCATAGCTGCCCAGCAGCATCTCCTCCCCCGCTTCGCCCAGGCGCAGACAATGCCGGCAGGGAAAGCCCGGCCCGTCCACCACGCGCCGATGCAGCGCCAGGCAACGATCATCCCGCCCCGTGGCCCGCCACCGCGCCGCCGTCGCGCCGGGAATTGCGATGCACCGAAAACCCGCCATGCCCGAACTCCTCGCTCTCCGGCGGCAGCATGACGAAGACCGCCGGCACGCGGCCATCCGGCGGTTGCGGCGATACGCACGCCGAATGGGGATCATCCGAAGCCAATATTGGGCAGCACGCGCGCGGCCACCCATTCTCCGGGCGACGGCAGGGGCGAATGGCCCGGCCGACCTCGCCAGGAGATCCCACCATGATCCGCAGCCTGATCCTCGCTTCCGCCCTCCTCGCCACTTCCTTCGGCGCGGCCCAGGCGGCCGGCCCGCTGCTCATCGGCGGTGGCGACAACGCGCAGCTCGTCTATGACGTGCCTTCCGCCAACATCGCCGGCGGCGGCGTCGCGCAGGTGACGGGCGGCGGCGAGGACCTCGCCTATGGCCACGCCGCCGCAGCCCGCACGCAGCGCAACGCCCCGGCCATGCTGCTCGGCGGCGGCGAGGATGCGGCGCTGGTGCGCGATGCCGCAGTGCCGGCAGCCAGGCGGCGCGGCTGAGCGCCGCGTGACGCCGCTCACATACTCCGTCGCGCTTCCGGCGCATTCAGCGCCCGCCTTCACACGGCACTCGACACAAAGGAGATAACCATGTTCCACAAGGTCCTGATCGCTTCCCTCATCGCCCTCGGCACCCTCGGTGCCGCGCAGGCGCAGCCCGGCCCGCGCCTCATCGGCGGCGGCGAGGATGCCGTGCTGGTCTATGACGCCACGCCGGCGAACCGCGCCGGCGGCGCCGTCGCGCAGATGACCGGCGGCGGCGCGGATGCGCAGTACAGCGCCAGCGCCACCGTCACCGCGCCGGGCCGCAACGCGCTGCTGCAGGGCGGCGGCGAGAATGCGGTGGTGGTGTATGGCGAGCCCGCCGCGCCGGCGCCGATGGTGGCGGAGGGCATCGCGCCGCGGGGCTGAATCCTCGGCGACCATGCCGCACGCCGTCAGGCCGGTCAGCGCAAGCTGGCCGGCCTGCTGCGTTTCCGGGGCAGGCTCAGCCGATGCGCAGGCCCAGCTCCTGCACGATCCGCCGCGCCTCCTCCTTCAGCACCACGGCCTCGTCGGCGAAGGCCTCGCTGCCCAGATAGCGCACCGGCATGTCGAAGCGCGCCAGCACCGCCGCATGCTGCGGGTCATGCACCGCCAGGCGGAACGCGTCGTGGATGATGCGCACCACCTCCGGCGCCATGCCGCGCGGGCCGGCGATGCCATAGGTACTTTCGCCCAGCACGTCATAGCCGCAATCGCGGAAGGTCGGCACCTCCGGGAAGCGCTTCGCCCGCTCGCTCATCCACACCGCCAGCGGGCGCAGCCTTCCCTCCAGCGCCATATCTGCCCAGGCGGAGGTCTCGGCGGAGAAGTGGATGTCGCCCGCCAGCAGCGCCTGCAGGTTCGGCGCCGCGCCGCGGAAGGCCACCGGCACCCATTCGATGCGCGCCAGCTTCGCCAGGCTCTGCATCTGCACTTCCGTGGTGTTGGCGCCGGGCGTGCCGTAATTCACCCGGCCGGGGTTGGCGCGGGCATATTCGATCAGCTCCGGCAGGGTCTGCCAGGGTGCGTCGGGCCGCACCACCACGCCGCCCATATAGCCCACCAGCCGCACGATCCAGGTGAAATCCGCCACCGGATCCCATTGCGGCTTCGCCTGCATCGCCGGCATGCGGAAGACGCCGATGGGCATTTGCGAGAGGGTGTAGCCGTCCGGCTTCGCATCCTTCAGCGCCACGGCGCCGAGCGTGCCGCTGGCGCCCGGCTTGTTCTCCACGACCACCGGCTGGCCGAGATGGCGCTGCGCGATCTCGCAGACGGAGCGCATCTGGATGTCGGTGGCGCCGCCCGGCGTCCAGGGGACATAGACGCGGATCGGCCGGTCCGGATAACGCGGCTGCGCCAAAGCGGGGATGGCGAGCGAGACAGCGGGCGCCAGCAACAGGGCACGCCGCCGCAATCCGGCATTCGGCATGGGCGATCCTCCTTCGATGGCCGGCTGTCCCGCCGGCTCCCCCGCCAGCATGCCGAAGCCGAAGAAGGAACGCCAAGAATTCAGGCCGTCCAGCGCCCCGCCGAAACAAGCGCCGCCTGTTGCCCTGGCGCGGCTTCGCCGCGCCAGGCTGTGCAAGGTGCCATGAGAACAGGGACCCCGGCGCCTCCATGACGTTGCGCCAGCAACGTCATGGGGAATATCAGCCCTGGTCGCCTTCGAGGAAGGTGCGCAGCGCCCGGCCGCCCGAGCCCTGCTGCAGCTTGCGCAGCGCCTTGGCCTCGATCTGCCGGATGCGCTCCCGCGTCACGTTGAAGGTCTTGCCGACCTCCTCCAGCGTGTGGTCGCGCTCCATGCCGATGCCGAAGCGCATGCGCAGGATACGCTCCTCGCGCGGCGTCAGCCCGGACAACACCTTGGCCGCCGCCGCCCGCAGGCCGGACCGCGCCACCGCGTCGAAGGGCAGCACCGCCGCGCGATCCTCGATGAGGTCGCCGAGGCGGCCATCCTCATCCTCGCCGATCGGCGTATCCAGGCTCACCGGCTCGCGCGCGATAGCCTGCACGGACTTCACCTTCTCCAGCGGCATGCCGAGGCGCTGCGCCAGCTCCTCCGGCGTCGGCTCGCGGCCGATCCGCTGCGCCAGGCTGCGGCCGATGCGCGCGACCTTGGACGCCGTCTCCGCCATATGCACCGGCACGCGGATGGTCCGCGCCTGATCGGCGATGGCGCGCGTCACGGACTGCCGCACCCACCAGGTGGCGTAGGTGGAGAATTTGAACCCCTTGCGCCAGTCGAATTTCTCGACCGCCCGCATCAGGCCGATATTCCCCTCCTGGATCAGGTCGCCAAAGAGCAGGCCACGGTTGCGGTACTTGCGGGCGATGTGCACCACCAGCCGCAGATTGGCTCGCGTCAGCTCCTCCTTCGCCCGGCGCATGTCGCGCTCGCCGCGCGCCATCTCCTGGTTCACCCGGCGCAGCACCGGCGCCGCCAGCCCCACCTGCGCTTCCAGCGCGGCGATATCGGCGCGCACCGCCCGCACCTCCGCCGCTGCCGCGGCCTTCAGCTTGCCAGCCACCTTCTCGGCGCCGGCCTCGCTGCCATCCCACAGCTTCAGGAAGCCCTCGCGGTCCAGCTTCGCCCCCTGGGCGGCGCGCAGCGCGCGGCCATCCAGCGCCGTCAGCCGGCGGTTGGCGTCGCGGATGCGGCCGATCAGGTCCTCGATCCGGTCGGCCCGCAGGCGCAGCGCGCCCAGCAGGTTGGCGGAGCCCGGCACGGCGCCCGCCGCCAGCACGGCATCGAAGGCCGCCAGCATTTCCGGCCGCAGCCGCTGCTCCTGGGTCTGGTCGCCGCTCTCCTCCTCGCCATGCTCCGGCGCCTCGGCGGCGGCGGCGAGAGCTTCCAGCTCCACCACCTCGCGCAGCGGCAGCCGCGCCTCGGCGATGCCCTCGCGCCAATCGGCGAGCGCGGCGATCGTCGTCGGGCTCTCGCCCAGCGCGTTCAGCATGGCTTCCCGCCCGGCCTCGATCCGCTGGGCGAGGGCGACTTCCTCCTCGCGCGTCAGCAGCTCGGTACGGGACATTTCGCGCAGGAACATGCGCACCGGGTCGTCGGTGCGGCCCAGCGTCGCTTCGTTCACATTGCCGGCGGACGCGGCAGGCGCGACCGTATCCTCGGCCTCCTCCGCCACCTTCTCGGTGTCCTCGGACTCCTCGCCCTCGGTCTCCGGCGGCGGTTCGTCGAGGATATCAGCCTCGGTCCAGGGCGCCATTTCCTCGGCCGGGACGTCAGCCACCAGCGCCTCGAGGCTCGGCGCGCCCAACGGGCGCGAGCTGCGCAGCTCGGGCTCGGCCTCGTCCAGCATGGTATCCGTGACAAACCCGTCCATCATTCCACACTCCTCGGCGGCCCTGGCCGGCGCCGGGGGGCCACACCTTCCATCCTTGTTCGGGCGCTTCGCCAGCGCCGCGCGGCGGAGACACGTCTACGCACCCACGAAAGCGGGCCCGTTAGCCGATCGGGTCCAGGGGGAAGGGGGGTGCGCCGCGGCGCCACCCACATTTAGGGTGCCGCCGGGGCGCATACACCCCCGTGCTGCGCCGTGACGCGCCAGGGGCGCACTTCTAGTGCAGGCAGCCCGTTCATCGGAAGCGAAATCAGCAGGAGAGGACTGCATGCCGTGCGGACCACCCCTGCGAGATGCGCCGAACAGAAACATGGCGTAATGTGCGCTGTACCGGAAGCTTAAGAAACCCTTTTCGGGACAACCGGAAGCGACGTCACGCACCGCCTTCCCGCCAGATTCGGACGGCGCCGCAGCTCTGCAGCAGCGCCTCCGCCTTCTCGGCCTTCTCCGGCGAAGCGGCATGCACCATCAGGACGCTGCCCTGGTGCTCCGCGGCCTCATGCTGCGGCACATGGCCGCCCGGGGCGGCGCCCTGGCCGGCCATTTCCCCGGCAGCCAGGGTAGCGCCGCCCGCCGCCGCCGCAGCCGCCACCGCCGGCAGCGCGGCGCCGCCCGTGCCCACCACCAGCCCGGCCGCCGCCATGCCCACCGCCGCCGCGGCGATGCCATTGCCCAGGGTGCGCAGGTTGCGGGCGTCATCCTCCCGCACCGGCGTCTCCCGTTCGGACTCCGCCCGCCTGTCCTCCCGACCCGGCACGCGGACGGAAAGATCGGCCCGCTGGAAGGCGCTGCCCTCCAGCCGGGAGAGGGCGGCGTCGAGCTGTTTCGGGTCGTGGAATTCGCCACAGACCTGAAGGGTGGGGGTGGTCCCCCCGGCCTCGCCGGTCCAGCCGGCGCTGTTGACCTCGATGGCCATTCCCGGTTGCTCCGTTATCCTGGAACGGGGCCAACGCCGCGGCCCGCCCGATGTTTCCGCCCGATCTTGCCGCCCGATCTTGCCGGAGGAACCGCCCCGATGTTCGACCTGCTGGCGCTGGAGGCGGCCGCCAGCCGCCTGTACCGGATCATGCCGCCGACGCCGCAGTTCGCCTGGCCCCTGCTGGCCGCCCGTTGCGGCGCCGAGGTATGGGTGAAGCACGAGAATCATACCCCCACCGGCGCCTTCAAGGTGCGGGGCGGGCTGGTGCTGCTGGAAACGCTGCAGCGGGCACGGCCGGGGCTGCCGGGCGTCATCAGCGCCACACGGGGCAATCACGGCCAGAGCCTGGCCTTCGCTGGCGCCCGGCTGGGCATCCCCGTCACCATCCTGGTGCCGCACGGCAACAGTGTGGAGAAAAATGCCGCCATGCGGGCGCTGGGTGCCCGGCTGCTGGAATACGGCGCGGATTTCGACGAGGCGCGGCAAGAGGCGGCGCGGCTGGCAGGGGCGGAAGGCCTGGTCTTCGCCCCCAGCTTCGCGCCGGAGCTGGTGCTGGGCGTCGCCACCTATGCCCTGGAATTATTCCGCGGCGCGCCAGGGCTCGATGCGCTCTACGTCCCGATCGGCCTCGGCAGCGGCATTTGCGGCTGCATCCTGGCGCGGGACCTGCTGGGCCTCACCACCGAGATCATCGGCGTGGAAAGCACCGAGGCGGGCAGTTACGGCAAGTCGCTCGCCGCCGGGCGGCGCGTCACGCTGAACAGCGCGGCGACGCAGGCGGACGGCATCGCGACGCGGGAGCCGGATGCGGCGGCGCTGGAGATCATCAGCCGCGGCGCCGCCCGGGTGGTGAGCGTGACCGAGGACGAGATCGCCGCCGCCATCCGCGCCTATTGGCAGGATACGCACAATCTGGCCGAGGGCGCCGGCGCCGCCCCGCTGGCCGCGCTGCTGCGGGAGAAGGGGCGGATGGCGGGGAAGCGCATCGGCCTGGTGCTCTCCGGCGGGAATATCGACCTGGCGCTGTTCCGCGACTGGGTGCTGGCGGGGGCCTGAGGCCCGCGGCATTTCAGGCCAGGCGGACTCGTCTGGCGACCCGGGAAAGGCAGCAAAACAAGAAGCTGGAGCGGCTTCGTGCCGGCATGGCCAGCGTGAAGCCGCTCTGGTCGATCGACTTGCCGGCGGTGCCGGCGGGGGGCTAGCCTTCGGGAAAATCCCCGGAGGAAACCAATGGCCGACCTCGCCATCACCCCGCTCGGCTATGCCATGGGCGCGGAAGTCACCGGCCTCGACCTGACCCGGCCGCTGGACGATCTGACGCGCCGCCGGCTCTACGACGCCTGGCTGAAGCATGTGGTGCTGGTCTTCCCGAACCAGAACCTGGCGCCGGAGCAGCACATCGCCTTCTCCGCCAATTTCGGCAAGCTGGACCAGCATGCCAGCCAGGCGCCGGAGACGCTGCTGGAAGGCCATCCGGAAATCCTGGTCGTCACCAACAAGAAGCGGCTCGGCAAGCCCTCCGGCACCCGCAATACCGGGCGGAACTGGCATACCGACCTCTCCTACTCGCTGCGGCCGGCCAAGGGCGCGCTGCTGCTGTGCAAGGAGAAGCCGGCGGTGGGCGGCGACACCATGTGGGCCAACCTCACCATGGCCTATGAGACGTTGAGCCCCACCATGCAGCGCTTCCTGGAAGGGCTGGAAGCGGTGCACGACGTTTCCCTGGTGAAGGGCATCGGGGCGCGCGATCCCGCCATCATCCAGGGTCTGACGTCGCGCAACCCGCCGGTGGTGCACCCGATGGTCCGCGTGCATCCGGATACCGGCAGGAAATCGCTGCTGGCGGGGGAGCGGGTGTCGCACATTCTCGGCCTGACGGAGGATGAAAGCACGGCGCTGCTGAACCTGCTGAACGCCCACGCCACCTCGCCGGAATTCGTCTACCGGCATCGCTGGCAGGTGGGCGACATCGTGCTGTGGGATAATCGCTGCACCTGCCATGTCGCCCTGCCGGATTTCGACCAGACCCAGCCGCGGCTGATGCTGCGCTGCTCGCTGGAGGGCGAGGCGGAAGGACGGCTGGCGGAAGCCGGCCCGGCCGCGACCAAGGAGCAGATGATCCAGGCCGTCGCGGCCCTCTCCTGATGCGCGCCACGCGACGCGGAGTGCTGGCGGCGCTGGCCGCGGCGCCCGCCATCGCCCGGGCGCAAGGGCAGACGATGCGCGTGGTGGTGCCCTATGTCGCCGGCGGCACCACGGACATCGTCGGCCGCATGGTGGCGGAGGCGCTGGCGGAACGGCTGCCGCGCAACGTCATCGTGGAGAATCGCGGCGGCGCCAGCGGCATGGTGGGGACCGAGGCGGTGGCGCGGGCGGCACCGGACGGCAACACGCTGCTGCTCTGTTCCAGCGCGCATGCGGTGCTGCCCTCGCTCTACCCGAATCTCTCCTGGGATCCGGTGACGGATTTCGCCGCCATCGCGGCGGTGGCGGCGACGCCCTACATGCTGGTGGTGCATCCCTCCCTGCCCGTGCACAGCGTGGCGGAGCTGGTGGCGCTGGCCAAGGCGCAGCCGGGGCAGTTGAACTTCGCCTCCACCGGCATGGGTACCGGCCAGCATCTGGCGGGGGAGCTGCTGAAGCGGCTGGCGGGGATCGACCTGCTGCATGTCTCCTACCGCGGCAGCGGCGCGGTGCGGGCGGATCTGCTGGCCGGGCGCATCAACCTGATGTTCGAGAATCTGGCGCTGACCTTGGGCATGGTGCAGCGGGGAGAGGTGCGGGGGCTGGCGGTGACCAGCGCCGCGCGCTCCGCCCTGGCGCCGGAACTGCCGACGCTGCAGGAGCTGGGCTTTGCGGGCGCGGAGATCGAGGGGTGGTTCGGGCTGCTGGGGCCGGCGCGGCTGCCGGCGGAGCAGGTGCTGCCGCTGAACCGGGCGGTGAATGCCTGGCTGGAAACGCCGGCGGCGGGGCAGAAGCTGGCCGGGCTGGGGGCGCGGGTGCTGGGGGGCGGGCCGGAGGCGCTGGCCGATCTGGTGCAGCGGGAGAAGGAGCGGTGGGGGCAGGTGATCAGGGAGGCGGGGATCAAGCCCGAATAGGTTGAGGGAGGGCTTTGCCCTCCCCCAAACTCCCACCCACCAAGGGCCGAAAGGCCCTTGGAACCCTTGAGCTCGGACCCGACGGTCGAGGCCCAAAACTCATGGTTTCCAAAGGCCCTTCGGCCTTTGGCGGACCGGCTGCGCTACTCGGCCCTCACCCCCGTCTCCTTCACCACCGAGGCCCAAACCTCCATGTCCCGCGCCGCGAAGGTGGCGAAATCCTCCGGGCTGCCCCCCATCGGCTGATGCGAGAACCCTGCCATCCGCCGCTGGATCTCCTCCGAGGCCAGCCAGCGATTGGCCTCCGCATTCAGCATCGCCACGATGCGCGGCGGCGTGCCCGCGGGGGCGGAGACGCCGAACCAGATCTCCTCGTCGAAGCCCGGCAGCCCTTCCTCCGACAACAGGGGAATCTCCGGGCTGTCCGGCGCCCGGTTGCGCCCGGTCAGTGCCAGGCCGCGCAGCCGCCCCTCCCGCCGGAGCGGGGCGGAGGCGCCGACATTGTCCATGATGTAGTCGCACTCGCCCTGCGCCACCGCCAGCAGCGCCGGCGGGCTGCCGCGATAATGGATGGGCTCCGCCGGGAAGCCCCCGCGCAGCTTGATGCGCTCGCCCATCAACTGCCCGCCGCTGCCGAGGCCGACGCTCGCCATGTTCACCCCGGTGCGCCTGGCCCGCGCCCAGGCGAGGAATTCCTGCGTGCTGCGCGCCGGGATGCTCGGCGTGATCAGCAGGAACATGCCGTATTTGTAGGCCAGCATGATGGGCGCGAAGCTCTTCAGCGCCTCGAAGCCCGGGTCGCGCATCACCTGCGGCGCGATGGTCTGGGCGGTATTGGAATTGAAGGTCAGGGTGTAGCCATCCGGCGCCGAGGCCGCGACATGCGCCAGGCCGATGGTGCCGGAGGCGCCGGGCCGGTTCTCCACCACGAAGGTGCCGCCGAGCGCCCGGGACCAGTGCTCGCCAAGCGAGCGGGCGTAGAAATCCTGCGGCGTGCCGGGGGTGGAAGGCATGATGATCCGCACCGGCCTGGCCAGCGGATACCCGGCCTGGGCGCGCAGCAGGCCGGGCGTGGCGAGCAGCCCGGCCGTGGCCAGGATGAGCCTGCGTTGCATGGACGTCTCCCCGTCGCGGGCGCGTTGCGGCGCCGTTGCGGAGAAGCTTAGGTCAGTCGACCAGCCTTAGGGAATGGCCGGCCCGGGCAAAGGCGAGCGGGCTGATCCGGGGTGCCAGCCCGCTTCCCTCAGGCCCCCGTCGCGGGGGCGCCTGCGACGGGCGCCTCGCCGGCCGGTGAGCCCCGCCCCGGCATGCTCCGCGTCTTCGGAGCCTGCCTCAACCGGGTCCCGGCGGTGGACCGGCGAGGATTTTTCGTCCTGGCCAGGACATGGACGTCACCAGGGCGGCAAAGACCCGCCGGGACGCTCCACCGACCCTTTCGAGGCAGGCCCTCAGTGCAGCACCCGTGGCATCCGCCCCGGCACCGGCCCCATGAGCCCGCGGTCGATGGCCGCGCGATACAGCCGCGCCGCGAAGCCGGGCTTCCCCAGCAGCGCAGCCAGCACCTCCCGCGCCTGGGGCTCGGCCAGGATGGTGTCGATCTCGGCCAGGTCCTCGACGCGGATCTGCCGCGGCTGCACCGGGCCGCGTTCCGGCACCGCCCCGGCCAGGAGCTGGCGCAGCGCCCAGCCATCCAGCGGCGCCAGCACGCCGCAGGTCATGGCGAGGTCCGGGTCCGGCCAGGCGAGGCGCGCGCCGAAGACGCGGCCAGGCGGCGTGCGCTCTGCCAGATAGCTGTCCCAGATGGTCAGGCGCGCGCCATCCGGCAGGCTTTCCACCGCCGCGCCGCCGGCCGCCTCTGGCCCGATCAGGCGGAAGATGCCGAAGCGCGCGTCCTGCAGCGCCGCCAGCATACGGGCCGCGTCGCTGCCCTCGGCCGGGGGCGCCGCCTTGGCCTCGCGGTCGATCCCCCGCCCATGCCCGCCCAGCGGGTCCAGCACGCCGAGATCGAAGGCGGCGGCAAGCTGCGCCTCCTCCCCCGGCGCCACCGCCTTGCCGTCCCACAGCGACAGCGCCCGGGCCTGCTGCGCGATGCTGGCCAGCGGCACCCGCTTCGCCGCGGCGCTGAGGATCTGCCCGCGCAAGCCCCGGTAGCGGAGGTAGCGCGCCGAAGCCGGCTCCTCGCCCACGCTAATTCGGCACCGTCACGCCCAGGCTGCGGGCGCAGCGGACGATGCTCTCCCAGGTATCCGGCTGCAGCGGCACGCCGTTCGCCAGGCGCTCGGCGCGCAGCTTCGCCTCCTTCTCCCCGGGGGCCAGCACCTCCTCGCCCGGCGTGGCGGGGCGGCAGGATTTCACCCAGGCGACGTAATCTTGCGCCGCCTGCCTGAACGCCGCCTCCGTGCCGAAATGCTGCGGCGAGATGTAGATGGAAAGCATGCCATTGGCGATGCGCCCGCGCGCCGCGATGGGCCCGGAGCAGCCGCCGCCGGTGAAGGCGCCCGCCAGCAGCTCGCACATCAAAGCGAGGCCGCTGCCCTTGTGCTCGCCGAAGGCGCGGATGGCGCCGAGGCCATTCGCCGGGCTGCGCGGCCCCACCTGCTCGTATTCGCCGTAGAGGGTGTGCGGATCGCTGGAAAGGCGGCCATCCGGCTCGATCAAGGATCCCTCAGGCAGTGGTTTGCCGCCATTGGAGGCGACCAGCACCTTGCCCTCGGCGACCAGGGAGGTGGCGAAATCCAGCACCACCGGCGGGTCGGTCGGGATGCCGATGGAGAAGGGCGCGGTGGAGAAGCGCCGTTCGGTACCGCCGAAGGGCGCCACCAGCACGCTGCCGGCGACATTGACGAAATGGATGGAGATGAGGCCGGCCGCCAGGGCCTGCTCGGAGTAAGCGCCGATGCGCCCGACATGGCCGGCATTGCGCAGCGCGATCACCGCCGTGCCGTGCTGTTGCGCGCGCTCGATACCCAGCGCCGTGGCCTGGGGCGCGACGGTCTGGCCGAAGCCGTAATGCGCGTCCAGCAGGGCGAAGGCGCCGCCATCCATGACGATCTCGGCCTGCTGGCCCGCCACCACATAACCGGCCTGCTGCCATTCGACATAGCGGGGCACGCGGACCACGCCATGGCTGTCATGCCCCGCCAGATTGGCACCCAGCAGATGATGGGCGATGCGCCCCGCCTCCGCCGCTTCGCAGCCATTGGCGCGGAAGATGGAAGCGACGAGGGCTTCGAGCGTGTCGGCCGCAATGACGACCGGGGCTTCGGCGGGCAAGGCAGGACTCCGCGGGCTGTTGCTTCCCGCTACCGCGGCCGGGCCCGGGCGACAAGGTTCTGGGAGACGAAAATCTCGCAGCGCCGCACGCTGTAGGCCGGCAGCGGCAGCACCTCCCCGTTCAGGCAGAGGCGGCCGATGTCGTAGCCTTCCAGCACCTCGAAGAATTGCCGCATCGTTGCGCCGGTGACGATATTGGCGCCGATGAATTCGAACTGGATCACGCCGATCCTCCGCTCCGCCAGCGCCCGCGCCGCCCCCTTCAGCACGGCCAGGTCGTAGCCCTCGGTATCCACCTTGAGGAAGGCCACCCGTTCGATTCCGCGCGCCGCGAGGATGTCGTCGATCGTCGTGCAGGCCACCTCGAAGCGCGTCGGCTCGCCGCCATAGAGGCGGATGGCACCGGGATCGAGGCTCGCCTGGGTCGAGCCATCCTCCCCGGCGAAATCATGCAGCACGACGGAGCCGGCGGCAGCACCCACCGCCTGCTCCACCACCTCGACATTCGCCGGCACGCGGCCGCGCAGCCTTGCCGCGGTGCGCGGATGCGGCTCGAAGGCCAGGATCCTTGCCTGCGGCAGCAGCGCGGCCAGGCGGCGCGCATAGGCGCCCTCATTGGCGCCGACATCGAAGATGACGCCATCGCGGAGCTGCGGCGCGAGGCGGCGGAGAAAGGCATCCTCCGCCCGCGAGAGCCCGCCCGGGCCGGGGAAGTTGATGGCGAGGCCGTTGCAGCGCAGCGCGAAATCATAGGCGAGGCGGCCGAACCCGGCGAAGCGCGGGCGGTTGAGCAGCAGGAAGAGCGGGTAGGCCAGCCTTGCCTTGAGGCCATGGAATCGGCCCCGCCGCCAGCGGGGGGTCACTTGCAGCATGCGGGCCTCCTCGCATGCGCCGATATCGAAACGGCCGGGCGCGGTCAACCCGCGTTTGCCGGGGCGCCCGCCACGGCCCCCCGGCGCGGCCAAGCCAGGCGGCTACAGCACCTTGTCGGATTTCGGATCGATCAGGTGCATCTTCGCCATGTCCGCCGCCAAAGGCAGCTTCCGCCCCGGCGCCGCCGGCGTCGCGGGATCCAGCCGGGCGCAGATCTCGGCGCCGTCCACGCGGAAATGCGCCAGCGTCTCCATGCCCATCGGCTCCACCACCTCGGGCACCGCCTCGAACACCGCCATGTTGTCGCGGTGGTCGTTCGGTCGCACCTCGGTCAGGTGTTCCGGGCGGATGCCGAAGAGCAGCTCCCGCCCCTGATGCGCGGTGTAGCGCGCCTTGCGCTCCGCCGGCACCGGCAGGGCGACGCCGCCCGGCAGTTCCACCTGCAGCCCGGCGCCGCCCTGTTCCAGCCGGCAGGGGATGAAATTCATCGCCGGGCTGCCGATGAAGCCGGCGACGAAGCGGGTGGCGGGGTTGTGGTACAGCTCCTGCGGCGGGCCGACCTGCTCGATGACGCCGTGATTCATCACCACCACGCGGTCCGCCAGGGTCATCGCCTCCACCTGGTCGTGCGTCACGTAGATGGTGGTGGTCTTCACCGTCTGGTGCACCTTCTTGATCTCGGTGCGCATCTGCACCCGGAGCTTGGCATCAAGGTTCGAGAGCGGTTCGTCGAACAGGAACACCTTGGGGTCGCGCACGATGGCGCGGCCCATCGCCACGCGCTGCCGCTGCCCGCCAGAGAGCGCCTTCGGCTTGCGGTCCAGCAGCATGCCGATATCGAGGATGCGCGCCGCCTCCTTTACCCGCCGGTCGATCTCCGCCTTCGGGAATTTCCGCAGCATCAGCCCGAAGGCCATGTTGTCGTACACCGTCATGTGCGGATAGAGCGCGTAGTTCTGGAACACCATGGCGATGTCCCGGTCGCGCGGCGGGATGTCGTTGACCAGGGCGCCGCCGATGGCGATGTCGCCGGCGGAGATCTCCTCCAGCCCCGCGATCATGCGCAGCGTGGTGGATTTGCCGCAGCCGGACGGCCCGACGAGGACGACGAATTCATGGTCGGCGATGTCGAGGTCGATCCCCTTCACCGCCTGCACGCCGCCTTCATATTCCTTGATGATCCTGCGTAGGGTGACCTGAGCCATAGACGTACCCCCGTGATGGAAGCCCCCCGGTCCGGCGAACCGCCACGCCTCGCGGCACGGCGGCGTCCGGCCGGACCCGTTATCCCTTGGTGGCGCCGGCGGTCAGGCCGGCGATGTAGTAGTCCATGAGGAAGGCATAGACGATCACCGGCGGCAGCGCCGCCAGCAGCGCGCCGGCCATCAACTGCCCCCAGGCGAAGGTGTCGCCGCGGATGAGCTGGCTCACCACGCCGATGGTCAGCGGCATGGAATCCGGCTGGGTGATGAAGGCGGTGGGATAGACGAAGGCCGCCCAGGAGACGGTGAAGGCGAAGATCGTCGCCGCGATGATGCCGGGCAGCGCCACGGGGATGAAGATCTTCGTCAGCATCTGCATCCAGCCCGCGCCGTCGATCAGCGCCGCCTCGTCCAGCTCCTTCGGGATGGAGGCGAAGTAGCCGATCATGATCCAGGTGCAGAAGGGCACGGTCAGGGTCGGGTAGACCAGCACCAGCCCCCAAATGGAGTTCAGCAGCCCGAGCCCGCCGACGATCTGGTAGAGCGGGATGAACAGCAGCGTGTCCGGCACCAGGTAGGTCAGGAACACGCCGGTCGCCAGCACCTGGCTGCCGAAGAAGCGCATCCGCGCGAGCGCGAAGGCCGCCAGCACGGAAATCACCATGGTGATCGCCACCACCAGCACGGTGACGATGATGGAGTTGTAGAAGAAGCCGCGGAACATCGGGTCGCCGAGGATGGCGGCGTAATTCGAGAGGGTGACGGTGGAGATCGACCAGGGGCTGCGGCTGAGGTCGGCGATCTCCGCGCTGGTCTTCAGGCTGGTGAGCAGCATGTAGAGCGGCGGCCCCAGCATGAAGATCGCCGCGATGACGAGGGAGATGTAGGCGGTGACCAGCGCCCAGCGCCGCTCCCGCCGCAGGCTGCCGATCTTCCGGCCGAGGCCGGGCAGGGCAGCGGAAGGACGTGCCGCGGTGGCCGACATCACGCCATCTCCCTCTGCCGGCGATTGACCCCGCGCAGGACGAAGAAGGCGACCACGGCCAGCAGCGGGAACATGAACAGGCTGACGGCGGCGCCGCGCGGGATGTTCCCGGACAGCACGCCCACCTGGAAGGCGTAGCTGGCGAACACATGCGTCAGGTCGCGCGGCCCGCCATTGGTCAGCACCCGGACGATGTCGTAATTGGCGAAGGTGACGATCAGGCTGAACAGCACGGTGATGCTGATGATGTTCCGCATCATCGGCAGCGTCACATGGATCAGCCCCTGCCAGCCGGTGGCGCCGTCGATCGCCGCCGCCTCGTAAAGCTGGTCGGGCACGGATTTCAGCGCCGCCAGATACATGATCATGAAGAAGGGCGCGCCATACCAGACATTGACGATGACGACGGAAATCCGCGCCCACCAGGGCTCGCCCAGCCAGGGGATGGAGGGGCCGCCGACGGCGTTCAGCAGCCAGTTGATGGAGGAGTAGGAAGGCTCGAACATCCACCACCAGCCGAGGGTCGAGAGCGCCGGCGGGATCACCCAGGGCACCAGCAGCATGCCGCGCCATTTGCGCTGCCCCTTGGTGGGGATGTGGTGCAGCATATGCGCCAGCCAGAAGCCGATCAGCGCCTTCAGCAGCACCGCGGTGACGGCAAAGAAGCAGCTTTGCCAGATCACCATCCGGAAGGTCTCGTTGTCGAGCAGGATGTCGAAGTTGTCGAGGCCGATGAAGGCGGTCATGCGCCGGTTCAGCGTCGCCAGGTAGATGGCGTAGCTGGCCGGCCAGGCGACCAGCCCGGCGATCACCGCAATCAATGGCAGGGTCATCAGGAAGGCGACGGTCGAGCGCCTTCGGGCGAAGCGACGTAGCGAAGAGCCCGACCCCGCCGGCGCCGAAGCGCGGGCAGGGCCAAGAACAGCGGACGCGTCAGAGGCCATAGACGCAATACTCCCTGCTGGGTCCTTTCCGCCTCGCGGCGGGCGGCCCCTGTTATTCCGGCCGTTCCGGCGGCCGGGGCGGCGCAGCCCCGGCCCCTTCCCGGACGGCCATCGCCGCGGTCCCGCCACCGAAAGCGCGAAACCCCGCGGGCAGACAAGAAAAGGCGGCGTGAGGCACGCCCGACGCCCGGCCCAGACCGACGCTCTAGAGCGGTTTCACGCTGACTGTGCAGCGCGAAACCGCTCTAGCCCATGGATTGTAGAGCAGATTCACGCCTCCGGGCGATGCCGCCCTCCGGCGATCTGCTCTAGCCGCGGCGCATGTTGTTGATCTCGCGCTCCAGCCAGCCCATGGCCTGGTCCACCGTCTCCCCGCCCTGGGCGACCCGGGCGATGACCTTGGTGTTCAGCGCCTGGATGTACATCTGGCTGGCCAGCTCCGCCGGCGCCGGGCTGAAGGCGATGCTCGCCTTCGCCTCATGGTGCGGCTTCAGCGGGTAGTTGAAATTGGTGCCGACCGGCGGGCCTTCCGTCGCCCACACCTTGAAGTCGCTCATGCTGGCGAAGGGCGGGATGTCGTAGCCGCCGCTGGTGTTGGTGGTCAGCTCGGCGCTGTCCCGCTCGGTGAGGAATTCCAGCATCGCCTTCGCCGCCGCCTTGTTGCGGCCGAAGCTCCAGATGCCGGAGGTCCAGGGGAGATAGGCGAGGAACCGCCCCTCCGGCCCGCGCGGCATCGGGATGGTCCAGCATTTCTCCGCGACCGCAGGCGCGTCCCGCTTCGCCACCGCCCAGGCGGAGGGCGGGTTGAACACCAGGGCGGAGCGGCCGGAGATCAGCGCCCGGTTGTTCGAGGCGTCATCCCAGGCCCAGACATCGTTGGGCAGGAATTTGGATAGCCGAACCGCATATTCGATGACGGTCTTCAGCTTCGCATTGCCGCGCACCGTCGGCTTGCCGTCCGCATCCGTCACCGCCGCGCCGTAGGAAAGGTAGAGGGCGCCGACCCAGTCCACCGCATCGGTGAACTGGCCCATGGGCAGGCCGAAGGGCACGCCGGCGGCGTGGCATTTCTCGGCGGCGGTCAGGAAGGTGTCCCAGGTCCAATTATCGGCGGTCGGGCCCTTCTTCGGCTCGGCCGGCCACATGGCGCGGACATCGATGCCGGCATGCTGCTCCATCAGGTCGTAGCGCACGCAGGCGGGCTTGTTCTGGGTGCCGGAGGTGGCGGGGACGCCGCGCCACTTGCCGCCATGCTTGGCGAGGAATTCGGCCACCGGGTTGATCGGGCCGTATTTGCCGATCAGCCGCTGGATCACGTCGTCCACCGGCTCCAACTGGTCGGCATAGGCGCCGACATCCCATGGGCTGAGGGAGATGACGTCATGCCCGTTGCGGGACTGCGCCTGGGCGGCGGCGGTGAGCTGGAGCTGGTTGCCGGTGGTGTTGATGAAGTCCAGATGGACGCTCACCCGGTTGCGCTCGCCCCACTGGCCGCAGAGCTGCTTCAGCGCCTCATTGCCGCCGGGCACCCAGTGGTCCCAGAAGGCGCAGCGCAGCGTGCCGCCGGTGCCCTGCGCATGCACCATGGGGGCGGCCAGCACGCCCCCGGCCAGCACCCCGGCCCCCGCCCGCAGCGTTTGCCGCCGGGTGGGCGCACCTGGGGCGTTTCCCTTCTCAGACATTCCTCGTCTCCCTTGTACGGCGGGCCTTCCCGCCGCCTGTTTGCATTGGCCTGTCCCGGCCATGATGCCACCCTAAGGGGTCGACCCCCGATATGACAACGGGTTGCCGCGTGACGAAGCGTACCGCCGGCCGGGAGATGAACGGATGGAAAGCTTGGCCTGCCGGGGCATCCTCCGGCCTACCAGCAGCCCGGCGGCGGCGGGCTGATGCGCCTCGGCCTGCTGCATCACCGCAAGGTGCTGGTCTCCTGCGCCGGGCTCGCGGCGCTGTGCGGCCTCGTGCTCTGGGCTGCCGCCCTGCTGCCGGTGCCGGAGGCGATGCTGGCCGGCTGGTGCCTTGGCGTCGCGGTCTGGATCCTCGCCACCGTGCAGCTCATGCGGCACTCGACGCCCGAGATGCTGCGCCGCCGGGCGGAGGAGCTGGATGAGGGCGAGGGCATGGTGCTGGCGGCCAGCCTCGCCGCCGCCCTGGCCTCGCTGGTCGCCGTCGCCTGGCATCTGGCGGCCGGCAGCGACGCGGCCTCGTCCCGGGATGTCGCGACCGGCCTCTTCGTCATCGGCCTGTCCTGGGTCTTCGTGCACCTGGTCTTCACCGTGCGCTACGCGCATGAGTACTGGCAGGTGAGCGGCGGGCTGGAATTCCCCGGCGGCGAGGCGCCGAGCTTCTCCGATTTCCTCTATTTCGCCTTCACCATCGGGATGACCTTCCAGACCTCCGACGTGCAGATCTGCAGCCAGCTCATGCGCCAGCTTGCCCTGGCGCATGCGCTGGTATCCTTCCTGTTCAACATGGTCATCCTGGCGACGGCGATAAACCTGGCGGCAGGGCTGTTCGGCTGAACCCTCGGGTCTGAAACTCGGACCGGGGCCAGGTCCTGGCCCCGGCGGGGGTTGGCGGCACTGCCGCCAACGGGAGCATCGCCCTGCTGGGGTTCTTGGGGGCGAAAGCCCCCGTCACCCCGCCATCCGGCTCCGTTCGGCGGAGGCCCAGTCATGGCCGTGCACCAGCCCCTCGTCGAAGCCTTCCGCCTCCTCCGGGTGCTGGTCCATGGCCTCGGCGAGTTCCGCCTGGCGCGTCACCGGGCCGGGCCGCTTGGGCATCGGCTCACGCGCCCAGCGATGGGGATGCACCAGCCCGTCATCATACTGCTCGTGCGACATGGGGATTTTCCTCCTCATTCTGCCGGCGCATGGTCGTGGAACTGCGCGGCCTCGGTGCTGGAGGCCAGGGCGGTGGTGGAGGAGTGGCCGCCGCCGGCCGCCGTCGCCACCGCGTCGAAATAGCCGACGCCCACCTCCCGCTGGTGCCGCACCGCGGTGAAGCCCTCGGCCTCCGCCGCGAATTCCGCCTGCTGCAGCTCCGAATAGGCGCCCATGCCGCGCTCGGCGTAGCCGCGCGCCAGCCTGAACATGGAGAGGTTCAGGCTGTGGAAGCCGGCCAGGGTCACGAACTGGAATTTGTACCCCATGGCGCCCAGCTCGCGCTGGAAGCGGGAGGCCGCCTCCACGCCCATCTTCCGCTGCCAATTGAAGCTGGGCGAGCAATTATAGGCCAGCAGCTTGCCGGGGAATTCGCGGTGGATGGCCTCGGCGAAGTCGCGGGCATCCTGCAGGTCCGGCTCGCTCGTCTCCCACCACAGCAGATCGGCATAGGGCGCATAGGCGAGGCCGCGGGCGATGGCGTATTGCTTGCCCACCCCCGGCTTGATCCGGAAGAAGCCCTCCGGCGTCCGCTCGCCGGTGATGAAGGGCCGGTCGCGCTCATCCACATCGCTCGTCAGGAGCTGGGCGCTCTCGGCATCGGTGCGGCAGAGCAGCACGGTCGGCACGCCCTCCACATCGGCCGCCAGGCGGGCGGCGTTCAGGGTGCGGATATGCTGGCTGATCGGCACCAGCACCTTGCCGCCGAGATGGCCGCATTTCTTCTCCGAGGCGAGCTGGTCCTCGAAATGCACGCCGGCGGCGCCGGCCTCGATCATCGCCCGCATCAGCTCATAGGCATTCAGCGCGCCGCCGAAGCCGGCCTCGGCATCGGCGATGATCGGCGCCATGTAGTGGGTCTGGTCCCCCCCATTCTTCCCATTTGGGCCCTCCTGCACCGCGATCTGGTCGGCGCGGCGCAGCGCGTTGTTGATGCGCCGGACCACGGTGGGGACGGAATCGACCGGGTAGAGCGACTGGTCCGGGTACATGGCGGCGGCGCTGTTGGCATCGGCCGCCACCTGCCAGCCGGAGAGGTAGATGGCCTTGAGCCCCGCCTTCACCTGCTGCAGCGCCTGCATGCCGGTCAGCGCGCCCAGCGTGTTCACATAGGGCTCGCTGTGCAGGAGCTGCCACAGCCGGCGCGCGCCCATATCGGCCAGGGTGTGCTGGATGCGGAAGCTGCCGGAGAGGCGGGCGACATCGGCCGGGGTGTAGTCGCGGCGGATGCCGTCGAAGCGGCCGGGCTCCGGCCGCTTGCCGCCATGGCTGCCATCCGGGGCCAGGACGGGGGTTGGGGTGGGGTGCATGCGGATCCTCCAAACGATCCGGCGATCGCCGCCGGTCGAGTGAATAATTCACATTGCACTGCCGAAGTTCAGCATGGCATGCCGAGAAGCCACGGCAAACCAGTGGCGCTTTTCACCAGCGCCACAGCAAACTTGTAAAGGATGTAAAGAATGGCCCGGGCGCTGATCGGCCGCACCCTGCGCCGGCTGCGGCAGGAACGGGGGCAGACGCAGCAGGCCCTGGCGAGCCGCCTCGGCATCTCCGCCAGCTATCTCAACCTGATCGAGCACGACCAGCGCGCCGTCACCGCCAGCCTGCTCATCAAGCTGACCGAGGCGCTGCAGGTCGATCTCGCCACCCTCTCCGGCAGGCAGGAGAAGGCGCTGGAAACCGGGCTGCGGGAGGTGCTGACCGACCCGCTGCTCGGCCTCGAGGAGGTGCCGGAGGCGGAGCTGGCGACGCTCGCCGGCGGCGCGCCCCAGGCGGCGCGTGCCATGCTCGCCTTGTATCGCGCCTGGCGCGTGGCGCGGGAGGACAGTGGCGGGATCGCCCTGCCCACCGGCCGCCGCCTGCTGCTGCCCAATGAGGAGGCCCGCGACTTCTTCCACGACCACGCCAACCATTTCCCCGGGCTGGAAGCGGCGGCGGAGGCGCTGGCGACGGCGATGGGCGTCACCGCGCCGGCCGAGATGAACCACGCCGTGGCGCAGCGGCTGCGCGAACGGCACGGGCTGGTGGTGACGGTCGGCCCGCTCGGCGGCACGCTGCGGCGCTACGACCCGGCGGGGCGGCGCCTGGAGCTTTCCGAGGCGCTGCCGCGGGAAAGCCGCGGCTTCCAGCTCGCCTTCCAGTTGCTGCTGCTGGAGGCGGGGGAAGCGGTGCAGGCGGCCATGGCGGGGTTCGAGCCGAGCAGCCCCGAAGCGGCGCAGCTCATCCGCATCGGGCTGCTGAATTACGCCGCCGGCGCGCTGCTGATGCCCTACGCCCCCTTCCTGGCCGCGGCGCAGGAATTGCGGCATGATCTGGAAGCGCTGGCGGCACGCTTCGGGGTTTCCTTCGAGCAGGCATGCCATCGGCTGACGACGCTGCAGCGCGAGGGGGCCCGAGGCATCCCCTTCTTCTTCCTGCGCGTCGATCCGGCGGGGAATGTGGACAAGCGCTTCTCCGCCGCCGGCTTCCCCTTCGCCCGCTTCGGCGGCTCCTGCCCGAAATGGATCGTGCATCACGCCTTCGCCACGCCCGGCACGCTGCGGGTGCAGGTGGCACAGCTGCCGGACGGCGCCGGCTTCCTCTGCCTGGCGCGCAGCGTGCAGGCGCCGGCTTCGCGCTGGGGGGAGCCGCCGGCGGTGCATGTGGTGGCGATCGGCTGCGACCTCTCCCGCGCCGCGGAGCTGGTCTATGCGGAGGGGCTGGACCTGGCGGGGGCGACGGTCGGCATCGGGCTGTCCTGCCGGCTCTGCGACCGGGCGGAGTGCCGCAGCCGGGCCTTTCCGCCGCTGGAACACCGGCTGGCGCTGGACCCGCTGGTGACCAGCGCAGCTCCCTGGAGATTCGAGGTGGCGAGGGAAGGCGTCGCGCCGCAAGGCGCGCCTCTCCCCCGAACCCCCGCCCGCCAAGGGCCGAAGGGCCCTTGGAACCCTTGAGTTTTGCGTCTCGGCCGTCGCGCCTAGAGTCATGGTTTCCAAAGGCCCTTCGGCCTTTGGCGGGGAGAGTTCGAGAGGGGCAGCCCCTCTCAACGGAACCGAAGCGCCTCCAACGAGTCCAGGCACCCGACACCGCACGAGGCCCGCATGCCCCTGCCCATCGAGGACTACGCCCTGATCGCCGATGGCCACACTGCCGCGCTCATCGGCAAGGACGGCTCCATCGACTGGCTCTGCCTGCCCCGTTTCGACAGCGCCGCCTGTTTCGCCGCCCTGCTCGGCGGGCCGGAGCACGGCCGATGGCGCATCGCCCCGCAGGACGAGATCCTCGCCACACGCCGCCGCTACCGCCCCGGCACCCTGGTGCTGGAGACGGAATTCGAGACCGCGGAGGGCTGCGTGGCCCTCATCGACGGCATGCCGGTGCGGAACGGCGCCGCCGACCTGGTACGGCTGGTGGAAGGCCGCCGCGGCCGCGTCGCCATGGCGATGGAGCTGGTGCTGCGCTTCGATTACGGCTCCCTCATCCCCTGGGTGCATCGCGCGGCGGATGGCACGCTGCTGGCCGTCTGCGGCCCGGACCAGGTGGCGCTGCGCACCCCCGTCCCGCTGCGCGGCGAGAATTGCCGGACCTATGCCGAATTCACCGTCACGGCGGGGGAGGCGGTGCCCTTCCACCTGGTCTGGACCGAATCCCACAAGCCGCCCGGCCCGCCGGTGGAGGCCGCCGCCGCCCTTTCCGCCACCGAGCACCATTGGCGGGACTGGCTGGCCGGCTGCCGGATCGCAGAGGAAAGCCCGCATCCGGAGATGCTGCGCCGCTCCCTCCTCACCCTGAAGGCGCTGACCTATGCGCCGACCGGCGGCATCGTCGCCGCCCCCACCACCTCCCTGCCCGAGACGCTGGGCGGCGAGCGGAACTGGGATTACCGCCTGTGCTGGCTGCGCGACGCGGCGCTGACCCTGCACGCTTTGGTCCGCGCCGGGCATCTGGGGGAGGCGGAGGCCTGGCGCCGCTGGCTGCTGCGCGCCGTCGCCGGCACGGCGGAGCAGGTCCGCCCGCTCTACGGCCTGGACGGCCAGCGGCGGACGCCGGAGATGATCCTGCCCTGGCTGCCGGGCTATGAGGGCGCCGCCCCGGTGCGCATCGGCAATGCCGCCAGCAACCAGCTCCAGCTCGACGTCTATGGCGAGGTGGTGGATGCCTTCTACGCTGCCCGCCATGTCGGGCTGCAGGGCAATGGCCAGACCTGGGCGATGACCCGGGCGATGCTGGACCACCTGGCGCAGATCTGGCGGGAGCCGGATGAGGGCATCTGGGAGGTGCGCGGCCCGCGCCGGCACTTCGTCCACTCCAAGGTCATGGTCTGGGTCGCCTTCGACCGCGCGGTGCGGGCGGCCGAGGAATACGGGCTGGAAGGGCCGATCGCCGCCTGGCGCGCGCTGCGGGAGGAGGTGCATGCGGAGGTCTGCGCCCAGGGCTTCGACGCGAAGCGCGGCAGCTTCATCCAGAGCTATGGCAGCCCTGCCCTGGATGCCGCGCTGCTGCGCATGCCCCTGGTCGGCTTCCTGCCGGCCGACGACCCGCGCATCCAGGGCACCGTCCGCGCCATCGAGGAGGAGTTGCTGGAGGACGGGCTGGTGCTGCGCTACCGCCCGGACCCGCGGGTGGAAGGCCTGCCGCCGCAGCGGGAGGGCACCTTCCTGGCCTGCACCGCCTGGCTGGGCGAGGTCTACGCGCTGCAGGGCCGATGGACGGAAGCGCATGCGGTGCTGGACCGGCTGGTGGGCCTGGCCAATGATGTCGGGCTGCTGGCGGAGGAATACGACGCGCGGGCCGAGCGGCAGGTGGGGAATTTCCCCCAGGCCTTCTCGCATCTCGGTCTGGTCGGCCTGGCCTTCGCCCTGGCCCGCCGGCCGGCGCGGGAGCGGGCGGAGGGCGAGGGGGCGGAACCGGCGAGGAACTGACGAAGGAAGATCGGGGGCTTTGCCCCCGAACCTCCACCGGGGAGGCGAAAGCCTCCCCGGACCCCTCGACACCTTTCAGACCCGTGGGGCCGGCCGCATCACCCCTTCACGTCCATCGCCTGGCGCAACCCATCGGCCAGCAGGTTGAAGCAGATGGAGGTGACGAAGATGCAGGCGCCCGGCAGCACCGCCACCCAGGGCTGCACATAGATCGCGGTGCGCAGCGTGTTCAGCATCAGCCCCCATTCCGGCTCCGGCGGCTTGGTACCGAGGCCGAGGAAGCTGAGGCCGGAGGCGATGATCATGCAGACCGAGATCAGCGAGGTGGCATAGACGAAGATCGGCCCCAGCACATTCCCCAGCACATGCACGCGGACGATGGTGAAGCCGGAGGCGCCGGAGGCCCGCGCGGCATCCACGAAATCCAGGCTGCGCACGCCCTGGGTCACGCTCTCCGCCACCCGGATGATCTGCGGGATGAAGACCAGGGTCAGCGCCAGGATGGCGTTGAAGATGCCGGCGCCGAGCGCGCCGGAAATGGCGACGGCCAGCAGCACGGAGGGGAAGGCGTAGAACACGTCGGTGACGCGCATGATGGCCATGTTCACCTTGCCGCCCACATAGCCGGCGGTGACGCCCAGGGTGGTGCCGATGATGAAGGCGAAGACCACCGGCGTGATGCCCATGAACCAGGAGAGCCGCCCGCCATAGAGCAGGCGCGTCAGGATATCGCGCCCCAGCTCGTCCGTACCCAGCGGGTAGTTCGGCGTGCCGATGGCGCGCAGCCTTCGGATCATGCTGCCCTGGTAGGGGTCGTGCGGCGCCAGCAGCGGGGCGAAGACGATGGCCAACAGCATCAGCAGCAGGATGCTGGCGCAGAGGATCGTCACCGGGTCCCGTCGCACGCGCTTCCACACGCCGGCCCAGTAGCCGTCGGATTTCGCCTGGGCCTGGCGTGCCTGGACGGCGAGCTCGGCCTCGGCGGCGGAGGGGGTGGTGGCGGTGCTCATGGGTATTCCCTCCTCAGGCCCGCTTGAGACGTCGCGCGGCAACGCGCGCGGATGGTAGCCACGCGGCAACGCGCGCGGATGGTAGCCACGCGGCAACGCGCGCGGGTGGAAGCCGCGCGGCAATGCGCGCGGATGGTAGCCACGCAGCGCTGCGCACGGACGGAAGAGCGCGGCAACATGCGCAGATGGTTCCGCGGATCATGCCCGCTTGATCCGCGGATCGAGCGCCGTCTGCATCAGGTCGACTATCAGGTTCAGCGCCACGAAGAACATGGCCAGCACCAGGATGGTCCCCTGCAGCACCGGCAGGTCCCGCTGGAAGATGGCGCTGTTCAGCAGCAGCCCGGTGCCGGGCCAGGAGAACACCGTCTCCACCAGGATGGAGCCGCCCATCAGGTAGCCGAGCTGCAGCCCCATCACAGCCAGCGCGTTCGGCGCGGCATTCTTCACCACATGCAGGAAGATGGCACCGCGGGTCATGCCCTTGCCGCGCAGCGCGGTGATGAATTCCTGGTTCATGATCTCGGCGACCAGGCCGCGCACCGTGCGCGTCACGATGCCCATGGGGATGACGGAAAGCGTGACCATCGGCAGCACCAGGTGCTTCACATGGTCCCAGTCCCAGGCCCAGTCGGAGGAACCGCCGGGCCCCGCCCCCATCGCCGGCAGCCAATTGAGCTGCACGGAGAAGATGACGACCATCACCATGCCCAGCCAGTAATGCGGCACGGACACGCCGGCGACGGCCAGCCCCACCGCGCCGCGATCGAGCACCGAGCCGCGGAAGGTTCCCGCCAGCCCCCCCAGGATGCAGCCCAGCAGGAAGCCGAGCGTCGAGGCGCAGAAGGCCAGCATCAGCGTATTGCCGATGGCGGTCGAAAGATCCGACCAGACCGGCCTTCCGGTGGCCAGCGACCGGCCGAGATCGCCCTGCACCACCTTGTACAGCCACAGCCCGAATTGCGCCGGCAGCGGCTTGTCCAGGCCGTAATCCTTCTTCACCTGCTCCACCACATCCGCCGGCGCATCCGGCGGGACGATGGCGTTGATCGGGTCGCCCGGCGCGATCTGCACCAGCATGAAGCAGACGAACCCGACCGCGAGGGCGATCGGGATGGCGTAGAGCACGCGGCGGAGCAGGTAGAGAATCATGCGGTCATTCCTCGAATGGGGCGGGCCGCCGGCCCGCCCCGCAGGCGTTACTGCACATAGGGCAGGCGAAGATCGACGAACCAGCTCTGCGGCTGGACGAAGCCGCGGATGCGCGGCGCCATGGCACGCGGCGCCACGTCATGGGCGATCCAGATGAACAGCGCCTCATCCACCCCTGCGGCATGCAGCCGGGCCAGCGCCGCGTCGCGTGCCGCCGGGTCGAAGGTGTTGCGCGCCTCGCGGATCATGGCGTCGAATTTCGGGTCGTCGAAGAAGCCCCAATTATTGCTCGTCGGCGGCGCCATCCGGCTGTCCCAGAACCGCACCATGGCGAAGAAGGGGTCCATGGCGGCGAAGGAGACGTTGGTGGCGTGCGCGCCCCGGGCCGAAGGCGCAGTGCAGCCCTGGCGCCAATTGGTGAAGAGGGTGTTCCAGTCCACCACGTCGAATTCGACGTCGATGCCGACCTCCTTCAAATCCTGCTGCAGGAATTCGTTCATCGGCAGCGGCTGCATCTGGCCGGAGCCGCTGGCGCTGATCTGCACCTTCAGCGCCAGCCGCCGGTTCGGGCCGTAGCCGGCCTCGGCCAGCAGCCGCCGCGCCTCCGCCTTGTCCGTGCGGATCTGGAAGCCGGGGTTGCCCCACCAGGGATGGCCCGGCGCCACGGTGCCCACCGGGGCCACCATGAAGCCGCCGAGGAGCTGCTTCAGCCCCTCCCGGTCGATCGCCAGGTTCAGCGCCCGTCGCACCCGCACATCGGCCAGCGGGCTGCCCTGGACGAAGCAGGGCTGCCAGGGCCAGACATGCGGCTGCAAATTCTGGGTGATCACCATGTTGCGCGCGCGGAGCTGCGGCACGGCATCCGGCGCCGGCGCCTCGATCCAGTCCACCTGGCCGGAGAGCAGCGCGGCGGTGCGCGCATTCGCCTCCGGGATCGGCAGCAGGACGATGCGCTCGGCCTTGGCCTTCTCGCCCCAGTAATTCTCGTTCCGCACCATCTCCACCCGCTCCCGCGGGACGAAGCGCACCAGGCGGAAGGGCCCGGTGCCGGCGGGGTTGGCGGCGAAGGCGTTCCAGGCGGCCTCGGCGTTCGGCGCCGCGGCGCGCAGCTTCTCCCATTGCGTGGGGGAAGCCATGAAGAGGTTGGTCAGGTTGATCGGCAGCAGGCTGTCCGGCTCGCTCGTAAAAAGCGCGACGGTGAGCTCGTCGACCTTCTCCGCCCGGCGCAGCGCCGGCATGCGCGTGGCCGTCAGCCCCACCTGGCGCGGATCGTAGTGCGGCGCCTCGCGGTCCAGCACCTTCCGGACATTCCACACCACCGCATCGGCGTTGAAGGGCGAGCCGTCATGGAAGGTGACGCCGGGGCGTAGCCTGAACACCCAGCGCGTCTTGTCCGCCTCATCCACCGCCCACTCCGTGGCAAGGCCGGGGATGACGGTGGAAGGCTTGTCGGCCGCGGACAGATCCCAATGCGTCAGCGCGTCGTAAAGCGGGATGCCGGTGAAGCGGTTGCCCTCGAAACCCTGATCGGGCTGGCCATGGGTCAGCGGGATGTCCGCCGCGGTCATGCCGATGCGGATGGTGCCCTGCGCCGCGGCGGGGCCGGCGGCGAGCAGGGGCAGGCTGGCGATGCAGGCAGCAAAGATTGCACGCCTGAGGGTCATGGCAAGGCGTCTCCCGGAGACCTGGCTTGTGCCGTGTGATGACGAAGGCCCACGCCTCCCGGCGGACCCGCCAGGGGTTTCGCAAGGGTCGTGCCACCCCCTGGCGGGGCCCTCCGGGGGGGATTGGGCCCTGCCCCGCCGCCGCCCTGCCCATTCCAAGGGCAGCCTGCCCATGCCGGCAGCGGCCCGCATGCCCCGGGGCGGGCATCGCCGGGCGCCGGGGGCGGTGGGCCGGTGGCGCGCCGGCCCGCCGCCGGCCTCAAACGGTCTCTTAAGCCCCGCCCGGCAAGATGCCCGCGCAGGAGCATGGCCGGGACATGGCGGGCAGAGGCAAGCGGGACGGCGCCACCATCGTGGTCCGGAAATATGAGGAAGGCGGCCACGCGCATCATGGCGGCGCGTGGAAGGTGGCCTATGCCGATTTCGTCACCGCCATGATGGCCTTCTTCCTGCTGATGTGGCTGCTCAACGCCACCTCGGAGGAGCAGCGCCGCGGCCTCGCCGACTATTTCTCCCCCACCAACGTCCTTGGCCGCAACGCCACCGGCTCCGGCGCCCCCTTCGGCGGCGCCACGCCGAACGCGCCCGGGGAGATGTCCAGCAGCACCACCCTGCTGCGGGTGGAGCGCGGCCCCTCCCCCGCCCGCGTCGACCTGGATGAGGAGGAGGAGGCGGAGCAGGCGCCGCAATCCGGCCCCGGCGCCCCGACCGACCACCCCATCCCCGGCGAGGCCGGCCTCGGCCCCAACCAGGCCAGCACCGCGCCGCCCGGCGCCGCGCCGCCGATGGGCACGCCGCAAGGCGCCCTGCAGGGCGCTCTCCAGACCCCCGGCACCACGGATGGCAATCTCGGCGGCAGCCGGCCGGACGGCATCACCGATGCCGAATTCCGCGCCGAGGCCGCGCGGCGCGAGGCCGCCGCCTTCGAGCAGGCCGCCGAGGAGCTGCGCGCCGCCGTCCGCGACGACCCCGCTTTGGCCGAGCTCGCCCGCCAGCTCCGCATCGACCAGGTGCCGGAGGGGCTGCGCATCCAGCTCCTCGATGCCGACCGCCAGCCGATGTTCCCGGTGGGCGGCGCCACGCCGAACGACCGGGCGCGGGCGCTGATCCAGCGCGTGGCGCAGATCGCCGCCCGGCTGCCCAATGCCCTGGCCATTGCCGGCCACACCGATTCCACCCCCTTCCGCGGCGGCGAACGCAGCAATTGGGAACTCTCCGCCGAGCGCGCCAATGCGGTGCGCCGCATCCTGGTGGAAAGCGGCATCGGCGAAGCGCGGCTGCGCAGCGTCACCGGCAATGCCGACCGCGACCCGCTGCTGCCCGACCAGCCCAATGCCGCGGCCAATCGCCGCGTGGCCATCACCCTGCTGCGCGCCGCGCCGCCCCTTGCTCCACCTTCCGCCGCGGCTCCGGGAACCCCATGACCACGATCGGCGGCCTCGTCTTCCTGCTCGCCTGCGTCTTCGGCGGCTATGTCATCGCCGGCGGCAAATTCGACGTCATCCTGCACTCCCTGCCGCATGAGATGATCACCATCGGCGGGGCGGCGATCGGCGCCTTCGTCATGTCCAACAGCCCGCACGACATCAAGCATGTGCTGGGCGGCTTCGGAAAGATCGTGAAGGGCTGCAAATTCCACAAGCACGAATACACGGACCTGCTCGCCCTGCTCTACTGGTTCGTCCGCCTGGCGCAGTCCAAGGGCGCCATGGCGCTGGAGCCGCATATCGAGAAGCCGGAGGAAAGCGCCGCCTTCCAGAAATTCCCGGGCATCGCCGCGGACAAGACCGCCTGCGCGATGATCTGCGACTATCTCCGCATGGTCGGCATGAATGCCGACGACCCGCACCAGATCGAGGACATCATGGCGCGGGAGCTGAAGAAGCGGACGAATGAGGAGCTGCACGCCTCCCATGCCATGCAGGCCATCGCGGATGCGCTGCCGGCGCTCGGCATCGTCGCGGCGGTGCTCGGCGTCATCAAGACCATGGCCTCCATCGACCAGCCGCCCGTGGTGCTCGGCGGGATGATCGGCGGCGCGCTGGTCGGCACCTTCCTCGGCATCCTCCTCGCCTATGGCATGATGGGGCCGATGGCCGCGCGGCTGAAGGGCGTGGTGGAGGAGGAGGCCCTGTATTACGAGGTGATCCGCGCCGTCATCGTCTCCCACCTGCATGGCAATGCGCCGCAGGTGGCGGTGGAGGCCGGGCGCAAGACCGTGCCCACCCATGCCATGCCGAGCTTCCAGGAGCTGGAGGCGGTACTGCAGGAGCTGCAGATTTCCTGACGCCGGGCCGCGTGAGGAAACGCGGAGCGGGCCGGAAGGCTGAGGCAGGGCAGGCCGGGCCGGGCCGGCGACGCAGCGCCGGGCAAGGAACCAGAACAGGCAGCGCCGGACCGGCGAAGCGGGGCCGGGCTGGCATCCGGGGCGCGATGGTGTAGCATCTTCCGCCAAGCGCCGGAAGGCGCAACCGACGGAGGAAATGGATGTCCCTGCTTCGCGGCGCGGCCTGCGCGCTTGCCCTGTGCCTTGCGCCCCTTGCCGCCGGTGTCCAGGTTGCCGGCGCCCAGGTTTCGGATGACGTGGTGCGCGTCGGCGTGCTCACCGACATCTCCGGCCCCTATGCGGATTTCGCCGGCCCCGGCTCCGTCATCGCGGCGCGCATGGCGGCGGAGGACCACAATGGCGGCCGCGCCCTCGGCAAGCCGATCGAGGTGGTGGGCGGCGACCACCAGAACAAGCCGGATGTCGGCGCCGCCCTGGCCCGCCGCTGGGTGGACACGGACCGCGTGGACATGGTCATCGACATGCCGAACAGTGCCGTCGCGCTGGCCGTGCAGCAGGTGGGGCGGGAACGCAACCGCATCATCATCAACACCTCCGCCGTCACCACCGAACTCACCGGCCGGCAATGCTCGCCGGTCGGCTTCCACTGGGTGCTGGACAGCTATGCCCTGTCCTCCGGCATCACCCGCGCCGTCATGCAGCAAGGCGGCCGGAGCTGGTACTACCTGACCGTCGATTACGAGGGCGGCTACGCCAATGAGCGCGGCTCCGAGGCGGTGGTGACCGCGGAGGGCGGCCGGGTGCTCGGCCGGGCGCGCCACCCGCTGAACACGCCGGACTTCTCCTCCTTCCTGCTGCAGGCGCAAGCCTCTCGCGCGCAGGTCGTCGCCCTCGCCAATGGCGGCGCGGATACCGTGAACGCGATCAAGCAGGCGGGTGAGTTCGGGCTCACCCGGCAGGGCCAGCGCCTCGTCGGCTTCTTCGTCAACATCACCGATGTGAAGGCGCTGGGCCTGCAGACGGCGCAGGGCGTCGTCCTGGTGGATGGCTGGTACTGGGACCAGAACGAGGAGACCCGCGCCTTCGCCCGCCGCTTCGCCGAACGCCACCAGGGCCGGATGCCGACGCAGTACCAGGCTGGCGTCTATTCCGGCGTGCGCCACTGGCTGAAAGCCATCGAGGCCGCCGGCACGGATGAGGCGATGGCGGTCGCGGCGAAGATGCGGGAACTGCCGGTGGACGACGTCTTCGCCCATGGCGGCCGGGTGCGCGCGGATGGCCGGCACGTGCATGACGTGCATCTGATGGAGGTGAAGAAGCCGGCGGACTCCTCCAGCCCCTGGGATCTCTACCGCATCCTGGCCACCATCCCGGGCGAGCAGGCCTTCCGCCCGCTGAACGAGGGCGGCTGCCCGCTGGTGCGGCCATGAGCGCGCCGATGACTGCCCCCCTCGGCTTCATTGGCCTCGGCGCCATGGGGGCGCCGATGGTCCGCCGGCTGCTCGGCGCCGGGCATCAGGTGCTGGTGCATGACGTGAATCCGGTGGCGGTGGCCGCCGCGGTGTCCGCCGGCGCCAGCGCCCGCCCCTCCCCCGCCGCCGTCGCGGCGGAGGCGGCGACCGTGCTGGTCAGCCTGCCGACGCCGGATGTGGTGCAGAAGGTGGCGCTGGCCCCGGGCGGGCTGGCGGAGGGCGCGGCGCTGCGCACCTATGTCGATCTCTCCACCACCGGGGCACAGGTGGCTGTGGCGGTCGCTGAGGGCCTGGCGCCGCGCGGGGTGACGGCGCTGGACGCGCCGGTCTCGGGCGGCGTGGCGGGGGCGGAGGCAGGCACGCTCTCCGTCATGGCGGCCGGCGACCGGGCGGCCTTCGATGCGGTGCGGCCGGTGCTGGAGGCGATCGGCAGCAACACCGTCTTCGTCGGGCCGCAGGTCGGGCTGGGCCAGACGCTGAAGCTGGTGAACAACCTGCTGGCCGCCGCCACCTGGGCCGCGGCCTGCGAGGCCTTCGCCATGGGCGCCAAGGCCGGGCTGGACCCGGAGCTGATGGTCGGCGTCATCAACAAGAGCTCCGGCCGCAGCTTCGCCACGGAGCGCTTTGCCGAGGGGCCGGTGCTGTCCCGCCGCTTCGATTTCGGCTTCCGTATGGAGCTGATGGCGAAGGACATGCGCCTGGCCTTGCAGGAGGCGGAGGCGCTGGGGCTGGTGATGCCGACCAGCCGGGCGGCGCAGATGCTCTATGGCCTCGCCATGTCCGGCGGCCTCGCCAAGGGCGACATCTCGGAGCTGGCGAAGATCACCGAGGGCTGGTCCGGCACGGAGCTGGTGGCGAGCCGGCGGAACGAGGCGTAGCGCCGATCGAGGGCGCTGTTCCCGCCCCCCCCGGCAGAGGGCTTTGCCCTCCGCGCTCCCGCCGGGGCCAGGACCTGGCCCCGGACCCCGGTCTGCCTCGGCAGGCTGAACCGCAGAACTCCCATCGAGGTCGGAGGGTGGTCCACCTCCGGCGGGGTCCAGGGGCAGCGCCCCTGGTGGGGGGTTGGCGGGACTGCCGCCAACGGGCAAAGCCCCTGCTCAGGCCGGCGTCCGCTCCAGCAGCTCGATGGAGATGTTCTCCGGCCCGCGGATGAAGCAGATGCGGACGCCGGGGCGGGCCTGCTTCGGCTCCATGGTGAAGGTCACGCCCTTCGCCTTCAGCTCCGCCGCCGCCTCGTCCAGCCCTTCGACGAACAAGCCGATATGGTCGAGGCCCTGATAGGGCGAGGAGGGCGCCGCCGCCACCGCCGCATCGGCCTCGGCGATGAAGATGTCCTGGCCGCCCAGCTTCAGGTCGATGCGCGGCTTGCCGCCGGGGGCGGAGCGGAGGATTTCCGCGCCCAGGGTGTCGGCGAACCAGGCGGCGGTCGCTTCCGGGTTCGGGCTGCGCAGATGGATGTGGTCGAAGCGGATCTTGGGCATGGCTCGTTTCCTCCTGGCTTTGCTCCGGGCGCAGCCTGGTGTCCTGCCCGCGAAGCGCGCCGGATTTCCAGCGAACGGCGCGGACAAGCAGGCCACTGAAAACAAGAGCTGGCGTCCTGGGTCCGAAGCCCGCAGGACTTCGGACCCAGGAGACTAGGACGGGGCGGGGCGGCTGGACAGGGGCAGGGCTCGGGCGGGAGAGTGGCGGCAGGGTTTCCGGGGAAACGTCATGCCGCATGTCAGCCGCCGCGCGACGCTGGCCGGGCTGCTCGCCGCGCCGGCGGCGCGGGCCCAGCCTGTCCCGTTGCGGGTCATCGTGCCCTTTGCCCCGGGCGGCGCCACGGATGTCGCGGCGCGGCTGATCGCGCCGAGCCTCGGGGAAGCGCTCGGGCGGCCGGTGGTCATCGAGAATCGCGGCGGCGGCGGCACGGTCATCGGCACGGAAGCCACGGTGAATGCGGCGCCGGACGGCAACACGTTGGGCTTCTTCACCGTCAGCTCCGCCGTGCTGAATGCGCTGCTGCGGCCGGGGCTGCGCTTCGAGACGCGGCGGGCCCTGGCGCCCGTCTCCCTCATCGGCACCATGCCCATGCTGGTCGTGGCGGGGCCGCATGTGCCGGCGCACACCCTTGGGGACCTGCTGACGCTGCTGCGCGAAAGCCCGCGGCCGCTGACCTATGGCTCGGCCGGGCCGGGTTCCATCAACCATCTCTCGGCGCATCTGCTGGCGATGCGCGCCGGCGGGCGGGCGGAGCATGTGCCCTATCGCGGGGCGGGGCTGGTGATTCCGGACCTCATCGCCGGCACGGTGGACGTCCTCATCGAGGGCTTCGCCTCCCTGCACCCGCATGTGGCGAGCGGGGCGCTGCGTGGCCTGGCGGTGACGGGCGCGGCGCGGCATCCCTCGCTGCCGGCGGTGCAGACGGCGGAGGAGGCGGGGCTGCCGGGCTACCGCATCCTCAATTGGTTCGGCTGTTTCGCCCCCGCCGCCACGCCGGCGCCGGCGGTGGCGCGGCTGGCGGAGGGGTTGCGGGCGGCGGTGCGCTCGCCCGCGGTCGCGCAGCGCCTGGCAGAGAACGGCATCGACGCCGTGGGCAGCGACCCGGAGGGGCTGGCGCAATTCTGGGATGCGGAATTCGCCCTGTGGCGCCCGGTGGTGCAGGCGGCCGGGGTGACGCTGGACTGAACGGCCTGCGGCCCGGGGCCGCGCCGCGCCCGCCATCCGGCGGGCTTGACCCCGGGCGGGCGCCGCCGGCACCTAGCGCCCATGGATCAGCAGAGCGAACTCGCCAAGGTGAAAGCCCGCATCCGGGCCCTGGCCGCGAAGACCGTGGAGCGCGGCTGTTCCGAGGCCGAGGCCCTGGCTGCCGCCGCCAAGGTGGGGGAGCTGCTGGAGGTCTATGGGCTTTCGATGAGCGAGGTGGAGCTGCGCGCGGAGGAATGCGTGCAGCGCCGGCTGGATTTCGCCGGGCCGCAACGCCTGGCGCTGCGCTGGCTGTATCCGGCGCTGCTGCGCTTCTGCGAATGCCGCGGCTGGACCGATGGGCGGGCAGATTTCGTGCTGTTCGGTCTGGAGCCGGATGTGCAGATGGCGGAGTACCTGCTGCGCGTCATCGGCGGCGCGCTGGCCTGGGAGGAAGGGCAGTTCCGCGCCAGCGCCGATTACGCCCGCAGCCGCGCCACGCCGCAGACCCGGCTGCGCAGCTTCCGCTACGGCTTCGCCGACCGGATCGCGAAGCGGCTGGAAGCGATGGTGGCGGAGCGGGAGGCAGCGGCCGAGGCACGGCGCGACGCGGCGGGGCCGGCGGCGGCGAGTGCTTCGACCGCGCTGGTGCTGGCCAAGGAGAAGAAGGTGGAGGAGGGGTTCCGTGGCCTCGGCGTGCGGCTGCGCACCGTGTACAGCACGGCGACGGTTCGGGATCGCGGCGCCTATGGCAAGGGCGCGGCGGCGGGCGGGCGCGTCGGGCTGGGGCGGCCGGTGGGCGCGGGCGCCGGGACCAGGAGCCTGCCGCGGAAGTGACGCCCCTCCCTACCTCACGCCGACGCGCCCCATGATGCGTTCGACACCGTCGAACGCACCCGGAGCCAACGCCATGGGGCTGAAGAGCACCGAGGCGGCGGCGAAGCCGCGCCGCGCGCCACGCCAGCGGCGCGCGGCTCGCACATCATGCCGGGGACGGGCTGCCCGCAGGTTGCGCTGGCGGTGTGCTGTCCGCACGGCGCGCCGGGGGCCTGCTGTCCGCACCTCACGCTGGCGGCGCGCCGTCTGCACGACGCGCGGCGAAACCCTTGCCAGCCTTCCAGCTCCATGGCCCGGGGCGATGGTTGCCCTCGCCCTCACCCTGCGAGGCAAGCTTCGCGGAGCCCCAGTCACCGTCGCAGGCAGTTCCATGTGCCGGCGAGGCAGGGCGCGATGAGCCGCGGCGACGTGGCGGCGCGGCGGCTCTACGCCTGGGAGGATGCGGAGGTGGCGCCGCGCGACGTCTCCCGCGTGCCCTTCGGGCAATTGCAGGCGCTGGTCGATCACGTCTGGACCGCCGAAGGGCTGCGCTTCCCACCACGGGTGCGGCCCCTCCCGCGCCAGGCGCGCAGCACCGTGGCACGCGCCAGCCGCACCGCCATCGAGGCGCCGCCCGAACTCCCCACCTGGATCCTGCTGCACGAATTGGCGCATGCCATGAGCAGCACGGTGGAGGGCGCCAGCGACGGGCATGGGCCGCTCTTCCTCGGCCTTTACCTGCATCTGCTGGTCCGCCATGCCCGCATGCCGCGGGCGGCGCTGGAAGCCTCCCTGCGCGAAGCGGGCCTCGCCTTCGATCCGGCGCCGCGCCCCGCCTTCCTCGACTGAGCCCGGCCGCGCTAGGCTTCCCCCTCTTGCGGAGGAACGGGACCATGCGGCCAAGAATTGCCTTCATCGGCGCCGGCGCGGTGGGCGGCTATGTCGGCGGCCACCTCGCCCGGCTGGGCCAGGATGTCACCCTCATCGACCCCTGGCCGGAGCATGTGGAGGCGATCCGCGCCCATGGCCTCGCCCTCTCCGGGCTGGAGCCGGAGGAGAATGTGACGGTACAGGTCCCGGCCCTGCATCTGACGGAAGTGCAATCCGCCTTCCGCCACCGCCCGATCGACATCGCCTTCGTCAGCGTGAAGTCCTACGACACGGTCTGGGCCGCGCATCTCGTCGCGCCCTATCTGGCGGAGGGCGGCTTCGTCGTCTCGCTGCAGAATTGCATCAACGAGGAACGGATCGCGAGCGCCGTCGGCTGGGGCCGCACGCTAAGCATGATCGCGGCGACCATCTCGGTCGATCTGTACGAGGCGGGGAAGATCCGCCGCACCGTCGGCCGCGGCGGCAGCGGGCGCATCGTCTTCGCGGTGGGGGAGGTGCATGGCCGCATCACCCCGCGGCTGGAGGCGCTGCGCGACATGATCGCCGGCATCGACAGCGTGAAGGCGACGACCAATCTCTGGGGCGAGCGCTGGTCGAAGCTTTGCGTCAACGCCATGCGCAACCCGACCAGCGCCGCCACCGGGCTTTCCGGCAATCAATGCGACCAGCACCCGCAGATCCGCCGCTTCGCGCTGCGCATCGGGGCGGAGGCAGTGCGCATCGGCCAGGCGCTGGGCTACAGCCTGGAGAAGATCCAGGCCATGGATCCCGCGCTGCTGGCGGCCGCCGGCGAGGGTGACCTGACGGCGCTGGAAACCGCCGAGGCGACGCTGGTGGAGAATGGCCGCAAGGCGCAGCGCAGCGATCTGCAGCGGCCTTCCATGGCCCAGGACATGGCGAAGGGCCGCAAGACGGAAATCGACTTCATCAACGGCTTCATCGCAGCGGAGGGGAAGAAGGCTGGTCTCCCCGCCCCGGCCAATGCCGCGCTGACGGAGATCGTGAAGCGGGTGGAGCTGGGCGAGGTGCCGGCGCGGCCGGAGAACATCATCGGCATCAATATCTGAGGGCGGCTGGTCGCCAGGGGCAGCGGCGACCGGCACGCGCTGGCGCGCCGCGCCGCGGGGCCGAGCGCAGACGAGGTGAAACCGCTCTAGAGCATTTTCAAGTCCGGCGGAATCGCCGGACGACTCGGAAAATGCGACCGAACAAGGGGCTAGAGCGGGTTCGCCGAGCGCAGGCGAGGTGAAACCGCTCTAGCGTCCCGATTCCGCAGTCCCGCGGACTTCGTTCTCGGGCCACTGGCTTTTGTTCTCAGTGGCCTGCTTGTCCGCTGCGTTCGCTGGAAATCAGCGAACGCAGCGGACAAGACACTAGCTGTTCGCCTTCAGATAGGCGAGCAGGTCGTTCAATTGCTGCTCATTGCGCAGCCCGGGATAGGACATGGAGCCGGCCGGCACCACCGCCCTCGGGTTGGTGACATAGGCGCGCAGCGTCTCCTCATCCCATTCCAGCCCGCCTTCGGCCTTGGCGCGCATGGCGGCGGAATAGCGGAAGCCCTCGATGCTCGCCGCCTTGCGGCCGATGATGCCGTGCAGGTTGGGCCCGACGCCGTTGCGCCCGCCGGCATCGACGGTGTGGCAGGCACGGCACTGGTTGAAGACGCGCTGCCCGGCAGCGGCATCCTGCGCCGCGGCGGGCAGGGCGGAACCGCCCAGCATGGCGACGGCAAGGGCAAGGCTGGCGACACGGATCATGCGGCTGGTGTCTCCCGCTGCGATGCGCCGGAGATGCGCGCCATGCTGCACTGCGTCAAGGCTGCCGCGACGCCTGCCCAGCAAGGGTCCCGGCCGCGGGCCGGCACGGGATTTCGCCCCAGGCCAGGGCCGCGCGGCACGGCCAGGGCCAGGAGCGGGGCCAAAGAGCCGGGCCAGGGGGCGGGGCCTGGGACGGCCAATGGAAGCCGCGCAGGGCGCCCCCCCGCGGAGTCTTCGGGACCGGCCTCACCCCCAGGGGTTGCGCCGCGCTCCGCCGCTCCACGGTCCTGGCTGGCGGACAGGCGCCGCCGGGGCGGCACCCCAGCCGCCACCGCCCCGGCCACCGCCGCCCTGCGGCGCCGCCATGGCCAGCAGCCGCGCCACCCGCTCCTCGGTCGGCGGGTGGGTGGTGAACAGGCTGTCCAGCCGGATGCCGGACAACGGGTTGATGATGAACAGATGCGCGCTCGCCGGATGCGCCTCCGCCGTTGGGTTCACGATGCCCTGCTTGTAGCGCTCCAGCTTCTGCAGCGCGCTCGCCAGCCAGCGCGGGTCGCCGCAGATCTCGGCGCCCAGCCGGTCCGCCTCATATTCCCGGGCGCGGCTGATCGCCATCTGCACCAGCATGGCGGCGATGGGCCCGACGATCATCAGCAGGATCGCGCCGATCGGGCCGAAGGGGTTGCGCCCGCCATCCTCCCGCCGGCCGCCGAACAGGAAGCCGAATTGCGCCAGCATGCCGATGGCGCCGGCGAGCGTCGCGGTGATGGTCATCAGCAGCGTGTCGCGATGCCTGATATGCGCCAGCTCATGCGCCACCACGCCGGCCACCTCCTCCTCGCTCATCAGGTTCAGCAGGCCGGTATTGACGGCGACCGCGGCATTCTCCGGGTTGCGGCCGGTGGCGAAGGCGTTGGGCTGGTCCTCATGGATTACGTAGAGCGCCGGCATGGGCAGGCCGGCGCGCTGCACCAGCCCCTGCACCAGGCGGTAGAGGCGCGGGGCGCTCTCCGGCGCCAGCGGCTCCGCATTGTGCATGGAGAGCACGACGCGGTCGCTGTTCCACCAGGCCCAGAGATTGGTGCCGCAGGCGAGGAGGAAGGCGATGACCATCCCCTGCCGCCCGCCCATCGCATAGCCGATGGCAAGAAAGAGGGCGGTGAGCCCCGCCAGGAGAATCGCCGTCCGCAGATAGCCGCCCATGATCCCGACCCCCGGAAGCCGCGTTGTGGCTGTTCCACCCCCGCCCTGGCCGGGCGGGTGGCGCAGCCCTTGAACCTGAAGCCTGGTGGCCAAGCCGGCCCCGATGCCCCAGATGAGAAGCATGACCGAGACTCGACAAGGGGGTGCCGTGCCGCACCCCGCCCGACTGTCCGATCCGCTGCCCCCCGCCGGGCCGCCGCCGCCGGTGCCGCCGGTGCCGCCGCCCCCACCTGGGCCGGATCTGCCGGAGCCGCCGATCGACGACCCGCCCGGGCAGGACGTGCCGCTGCCCGGCGACCCCAGGCTGCCACCGGCCGGGGACCCGCCGAGCGATCCGCCGGTGCGGGTGAAGGAAATGCGGGCGAAGGAAATCGGCGGCCCTACCGGGCCGGAGCCGACCCGCTACGGCGACTGGGAACGCAAGGGCCGGGTCTCGGATTTCTGACCCAGCGACGCACGCGCCGGGCGCGATTGCGACTCGGGCGGGATGCGGGATCGGAGCGGGAACGGCCTGGTAGGCCGCGCTGCCTTCAGCCACAAACCCTTGTGGGTCAGGGGGTTGGCGGTCTCCCGAGTCGCGGGGTGGCGATTCGTTCGTGCGACTCGGGCCAGGCGGTTGATTCCGATCAGAATCTGTTGGCGGCCTGGGGGCGGCGATTCAGGCTTCGTTCCAGCGCGTCGAACCGGCCGTGCTGCAGGGGCCAGGGGCTGGCGGCGCGGCCACGCCGGCCTCCTTCCCCGGCCTGCAGCGAAGGCAGGCCGCCCCGGCCCCTGCGGCAAGTCCGGGTGTTCTACAGGGCCTTGCTGTCGGGAGGGACGCGCGGCGATGCAGGGTGGGAGTCCAGGCCTGCCTCGGACGCATCCGGCACCGGCATGCACGCCACACGGTTGCGCCCCTCCCGCTTCGCCTCGTACAGCGCCGCGTCGGCCGTGCCGAGGAGGGCGGAAATCTCGGGCGCGGCCTTTGCTCCGGGCACCACCGCGGCCACGCCGATGCTGCCCGTGACGACACCGGCCTCGCTTCCCTCGTGGCGGATGGCCAGGGCCTGGATGGCCGCACGGACGCGCTCGGCGACGTCCCTGGCGCCGGCGAGGTCCGTCGAGGGCAGGATGGCCGCGAATTCCTCCCCGCCATAGCGGGCGGCGCGATCCCCGGGCCGGCGGATCGTCGCGGCGATGGCCGAGGCCACGCTCCGCAGGCAGTCATCGCCCGCCGGATGCCCGTAAAGGTCGTTGAACCGCTTGAAGTGATCGACGTCGAGCAGCATCACCGCCAGCGGCTTGCTGCTCCGCGCGGCGCGGCGCCACTCCATGACCAGCTCATCGTCGAAATGCCGGCGATTGGCGATGCCGGTCAGCCCGTCCGTCGCGGCGAGCTCCGCCAGCTTCGCTTCCATCGCCCGGCTGACGGTCACGTCGCGCGAGATGCCGACATAGCCATCCGGCGCGCCGGTCCGCGGGTCGCGCACCAGCCGGAGGGTCGACTCGATCCAGATCTCCGCGCCGTCGCCGCGCCGTGCGCGGTAGGTCAGGCCGGCCTGCTCCTGGCCCTCGCCCAGGGAGGCGACGGCGGCCTCGAATTCCGGCCGATCCTGCGGATGGATGTTCTCCTCGGGGCGCCGCCCGACGAGCTTCTCGGCATCCATCCCCAGCAGGCGCTTCGCGGCCGGCGAGGCATAGCGCCGCAGACCGTCTGCGCCCACGCGCGACACCATGTCGCTCGCATGCTCCGCCAGCATGCGGAATTGGGCCTCGCTCTGCGCCAGGACCCGCTCCGCCTGCCGGCGCCGCCGCAATTGCGCGATCAGGCGCAGCCCGAGAACCAGAATGACGCCCGTCACGGCGAGGACCGATACCATCCGGAACCGGGCGCCGCGGAGCCAGGCGGCCAGGGCCTCATCGGTTCCGGCGGAGACCGTCACGAGAATTGGGAAGCGCTCGCTCCGGCGGTAGGCAACCAGCCGCGACACGCCATCGATGGCGGACACGACACGGAATTGACCCGCGGGCCCGCGCTCCGCCAGAGAGGGCACCATCGGCAGGATCCGGCCGATGACGGAATCGTCGAAGGGATGGCGCGACATGATCATGCCGTTCGTGTGCACCAGGGTGATCGAGCCCTCCCGGCCGACATCGAAGGTGGAGTAGATCTGCGCCACGCTGGCCGAGGCGATCGAGGTGAGCGCGACGCCGGCGAACTGCCCCTGGCGATCCTCGACGCGCCGGGAGATCGTCAGGAGCCAGTCGCCGTTCCGCCGGCTGCGGACCGGCGGACCGAGGAACGGACCGCGACCGGGATCCGCGCGATGATGCTGGAAGTAGGGGCGGTCGGCGTTGCTGACGCTCAGCGTCTGGTTCGGCACCGAGCTGAGCAGGCGTTTCCCGTCGCGGTCATCGACAGAGAAGCCGCGTAGCTGCGGCTGGTTGGCGGAAGCGGCGGCCATCAGGCCGCCGAGACGTGCCATCGCCTCCGGGCCCGTACCATCCGCTTCCAGGCGGTCGACAATTCCCACCAGCGCCGCATCCGCCGCGGCGATGGCGCCTTCCGCCTCCTGGAGAATGGAATGGGCCAGATTCGCCGAGGCCGTCTGGACTTCCTGGAGCTGGCTCTCCCGGCGCGTCCACTCATGCCAGCCCTCCACGGCAAAGATCGCGAGGCACACAAGGCCCAGCAGCAGGTAGGCGCGCAGGCTATCCGAACGCGCCTGAGCATCCGGGCGCCGGGCGCTGTCCTGTGCGGCACTGGAACACTCCGGGGGATGCATGCCCTTCCTTCCAGCGTTCGGCCCGCCGTGGCAGCGGCCACAGAGCGGCTTCCGCACGACGGCCGCGCCCATCGGCTCGCCCCTGGGCGAGCTTCGTCCGCGCCCGGGGATCGCCGCGTGCCAGCCACAGGCCGCGAGCCCGGTGTCGATCAGCCGCCCTCAGCCATGCGCGGTCGCCGGATGCGCGGCAAATTCGCGGAATTGAAATGAGTTCCGGTCAAACATATCGGCCTGCCCTGCCGACGCGAAGTCCCGAATCATGCGCTCGAGACGGATCGTCGGATCGGCCCGAGGAGCGGGTCGGCCTTGCAGCGCTCCTGCCGGGCACGGGGGCGGAGCCCCCCGTCCTTCACCCTCCCGCGCTCGGATAAAGCCCTGGCACCAGCCGCGCGAACATGGCCGCCACGGCGCCATGGCATTCACAGCTCGCCGCTTCCAGCCCCTTCCGGTCCAGCACCAGCACGCGGCTGCGCCGATGCTGCACCAGCCCGCGCTCTTCCAGCCCGGCGATGATGCGGGTGATGGTGGTGCGCCGCACGCCCAGCGCATCGGCGAGCGCTTCCTGGGTCATCGGCAATTCCGCGCGGCCGATGCGGTCGTGCAGTTCCAGCAGCCGGCGGCAGGTCCGCTCCTCCACCTGATGCAGCGCGGCGCAGGCCGCCGCCTGCATCGCCTGGCCCAGCAGCGCGGTGCGATAGCCGTCCAGTAGCGCCTGCAGGCTGGGCGCCGCGGCCGCCGCGGCGGCGAGGCGGGAGGCCTCCACCTTCAGCCCCGGCCCGCCGGCCAGCACTTGGCAGCGCAGTCCGCGCAAGCCGGTCAGGTCGCTCGGCTGTCCCACCACCCCTTCGGCGCCGACCATCAGCGCTTCCACCGCGCGCCCGTCCTCCGTGGCGATCTGCAGCGACAGCACGGTGGAATCGCAGGGAAACACCGCGAAGGAGGTGGCGCGGTCGCCGAATTCGAGCTGGCTGCCCATGGTGAGGATGACCGGCACGAATTGCGTCTGCAGCAATTCCAGGTCCGCCAGGGGCAGGCGGTCCAGCAGGCGGTTGCCGGAACGCCGAACCGCCCAGGACCGGATCCCGCCCTCGTCTTCCGCACTCGATGACGCCACCGAGGACCTCCGAAGTCGTATCGCGAACAGTTGATATCAGAGATCACCGGGCCTGCCATGGGGGAAACTGCGACCGATTCGCAATCGCCACAACTTCCTGTCCAGCCCTTTCGGGCCGCTCTTTCCGTCATCTCCGTCGCAGCCAGCACGTCGCGGAATGCAGATTGCAACCGAAAGAGGAATATCTGCCTTAGGGATTGCGTGCAAATGCCCGGCCAGGCGTCTCGTCGCACGTCTTGCGGCAAGTCGCATGTCATGGGCACGCGCGCTGGTGCGCCTGCCCCGGGGCCGAGCCGAGCCTCGCGCCGGCCAGGACGGAGCGAGGCGGGAACAGGTCCCTGTGCTGTGGAAACTCAGCCCGTGGGCAGCAGCGCCAGCAGCGCGTCCGCCGCCTCGATCTCCGCCACCCGCGCCGCCGCCCGCGGCAACAGCCGGGCCAGGTAGAAGCCGGCGATGGGGGCGTAGCGCGGCTCCGCCGCCGCAGCCCGGGCCAGCATCCAGCCGCCCAGGGTCCAGCCGCAGGCCTCCAGATAGGCGGTCGCCGCCGCCTCCGCCGCCGCCGGCTCCCGCACCCCGCGCTCCAGCAGCCAGGCGGTGGCGCGCTCCAGCCCCGCCACCGACTCGGCCAGGCGCGGATCGGCCGCCTTCACTTCGGCCAGCAGGGCGCGCATCTCCGCCCCGCCATCGCGCTGCACCTTCCGCCCCACCAGATCCAGCGCCTGGATGCCGTTGGTCCCCTCATAGATCGGGGCGATCCGCGCATCCCGCAGCACCTGGGCGGCGCCGGTCTCCTCGACGAAGCCCATCCCGCCATGCACCTGGATGCCGAGCGAGGCGCATTCCACGCCGCGGTCCGTGCACCAGCCCTTCACGATCGGCGTCAGCAGCGCCACCCGCGCCTCGCTCTCGCCCAGCCGCCGGGCGCGGTCCAGCGCCGCCCCCGCCTCCAGCGCCAGCAGCCGCCCGGCGAGGGTGATGGCGCGGATCTCCGCCAGCATGCGCGCCACATCCGGGTGGCGGTCGATGGGCTTGCCACCCTGGATGCGCTGCGCCGCATAGGTCTCCGCCAGGGCCAAGGCGCGGGCGCCCTGCGCCACGCCCTCCACGCCGACGCCGAGCCGGGCGGCGTTCATCATCGCGAACATGGCGTGCAGGCCGCGATGCGGCGCGCCCACCAGCTCCGCCTCCGCCCCCTCGAACAGCATCACGCAGGTGGGGGAGGCGTGGATGCCGAGCTTCTTCTCGATGCCGCCGCAGCGCAACGCGTTGCGGCGGCCATCGGGCAGCCGCTTCGGCGCGGCGAACAGGCTGATGCCGCGGGTGCCGGGCGGCGCATCCGGCAGCCGGGCCAGCACCAAGTGCAGCGTATCCTCGGTCAGGTCGTGCTCGCCCCAGGTGATGAAGATCTTCTGGCCGTGCAGCCGGTAGCCGCCGGCGCCGTCCGGCTCCGCCCTGGTGCGGACCAGGGAGAGGTCGGAACCGGCCTGGGGCTCGGTGAGGCACATGGTGCCGGTCCATTCGCCGCGCACCAAAGGCGGCAGCCAGGCGGCCTGCTGGGCCGGGGAGGCGAAGCGGGCAATCGCCTCGATGGCGCCGGCGGTCAGCAAGGGGCAGAGGCTGAAGGCCATGTCGCCGGTGGTGACTAGTTCCGAAACCGCCATCCACAGGGCCTGCGGCAGTTCCTGCCCGCCCAGCTCCACGCCGTTCAGCTCCGCCGGGGCGGCGAGGCCCTGCCAGCCGCCCTCCACCCAGGCCTGGTAGGCCGCCTTATAGGAAGGCGGGGTGCGGACCACGCCGTTCTCGTAGCGGGCGCCATGGCGGTCCGCCTCCTGCGAGGCGGGCCAGAGGATGCCGGTGGCGAAGCGCTCCGCCTCGCCGATGATGGCGGCGATGTCCTCCGCCGCCAGGGCGCCGCCGGTGAGGCCGGGCAAATCAATCAGGCGGGTGAGGCCGAAGACCAGATCCTCCGCCTGGGTGGGTGCAGCGGTCATGCGTTGCCTCCGTTCTTCGGTATCCCTTAGAGCAGATCGCCGGAGGGCGGCATCGCCCAGGGGCGTGAATCTGCTCTACAATCCATGAGCTAGAGCGGTTTCGCGCTGCACAATCAGCGTGAAGCCGCTCTAGCACCTTGGGTGCCAGGGGCGCTGCCCCTGGCACCCCGGCAGGAGGGCGTCGTGGGCGGTGCCCGCGACCCCGCACCTCCGCCGGGGGACCGGACCGGCCCCGGACCCCGGCCCGAGTCGGACCTCGGGTTCGTCGGGCTACAGCTCCACCTCGCCCCGCAGCACGGGCACGCAGCCGCCGCCGACGCTGGCGAAGATCTCGCCCGCCGCATTCCGCCGCGCGCTGGCACGCAGCAGGCTGGGCCTTCCCATCTCCACGCCCTGGGCGATCTCCCAGGCCCCGCTCTCGCCACCGCCGAGATGCAGCAGGAAGCCGGCCAAAGGCGTCGCCGCGCTGCCGGTCGCCGCATCCTCCCAGGTGCCGGAGAGCGGCGAGAACATCCGCGCCCGGAGCCCCGGCCCGGCCCGGCGGTACAGGTACAGCGAAAGCCACCCGCCCAGCGCCGGCACCTCGGCGACGGCGCGGTGGAAAGCGGCCAGGTCCGGCACCGCCGCGGCCATCGCCGCCTCCGTCACCTCCAGCAGCAGCCTCGGGTTGCCGCCATCGCTCGCCGTCACCGGCAGGTGGCGGGCGGTCACCACCCCTTCCGGCGGAATGCCGGCGCAGGCGGCGGCCAGCGCCACCGGCACCTCCGTCCCGATCTTCAGCTTCTGCGGCGCATCGATGGTGGCGCCGAGCAGCCGCCCCGCCGCATCCCGCTCCACCCGCACCTCCACCAGCCCGGCGCGTTCCTCGAAGCGCAGCACGCCCCCCACCGCCCGCTCCGCCAGCGCATAGCCGGTGCCGACATTGGGGTGGCCGGCGAAATCCATCTCCGCCGTGCGGTTGAAGATCCGCACCCGGGCAGTGTTGGCGGGGTTGTCCGGCGGCAGGACGAAGGTCGTCTCGCTGAGGTTGAACTCATTCGCCAGGGCCTGCATCTCGGCATCGCCCAGCCCGCGCGCATCCGGGAAGACCGCGAGCTGGTTGCCGCCGAAACGGCGGTCGGTGAAGACGTCCAAGGTGAGGAAGGCGAAGCGGCGCATGGGCGGCCCCTGGGCTGGCGCGGCGATGACGCCCCCCCGCGGCGAAGGGCGCCCCGCCCGCGCGGGATGGGCCGGCAGCCTAGAGCAGATCGCCCCGGGGCGGCACCGCCGGCAGGCGCGTGGCAGCCCTGCCGGCCATGGCCCGGAGCAGTTCCGGCGGAGCTGGACACCCCGGGGACGACCCCGGGGACGACCCGGGACAGGGAGCGGCAAAGCACATGGCCGGCGCCCCACACGCCGCCGCCAAGCGCCTGTCCCCGGGCGCTTTTCCCGCCTTGCGGCTTGCCAGCGGCGCGCCGTCGCGCCATGTGTCGCGTCGCACAACGCCCCGCGCCGCCGATGCGGGGGCCTGAAGGACCTGGCCGCCGTGACCTATGTCGTTCTCGAGAATTGCATCAAGTGCAAGTACATGGACTGCGTCGAGGTCTGTCCGGTGGATTGTTTCTACGTCGGCGAGAACATGCTGGTGATCCACCCGGATGAGTGCATCGATTGCGGGGTGTGCGAGCCGGAATGCCCCGCCGAGGCCATCGCGCCGGACAGCGACGACCGCGCGACCGAATGGGCGGAGCTGAACCGGACCTATGCCGCGCAATGGCCGAACATCACCCGCAAGGGGGAGCCGCCGGCCGATGCCGAGGAATGGAAAGGCAAGCCTGGCAAGAAGGAATTGTTCAGCCCGGACCCCGGCAAGCCCTGAGGCCGGGCCCGCCCCAGCGCGGGCGTGACGCGGGCCTTGCCGGGGTGAGGGTGACTCAGCCCAAAATTAATGCTATGCTTTCAACTTGATGGCGGAGGTCGGCGTGAGCCGGCGGCCCGTCGCGTTCTGTGACACTGCCGCGAAGCTTTTTCCCCGAATCGGGGCGCGCGGCGGGGGCGCTGCGCGGCCCGGGCCTGCACCGGACGGATCTCTGGCCGCTGACATGGTCTGGCCGAAGCGGGTGGGCGCGCAGGAAGCGCGGTCGGCCACGCGTCCGGGCAGCGCCGCAGGAGAGTTGTCCGGCATGAAGGCACCCGCCCGCGCCAAGACCCCTACCCGGAAGCGGAAGCGCACCCCCTCCGGCACCGCCACCAAGGCCAAGCCGCCCGTCGCCAAGGCCAAGCAGGTGGTGACCCCCCGGCGCAGCGCCAGCCCGACCAAGCCCCGCAGCCCTGCCGCGAAACCTGCCGTCCCCCGCGCCGCCGCCGCGAAACCCGCGGCGCCGAAATCCGCTACCGGCAAGCCGGCATCGCCGAAGCCGGCCGGCGCAAAGGCCCAGGCCGCGAAGCCGGCCGCCCCCAGGCCGGCGCCGGCGAAACCGGCCAACGCGAAGCCGGCCAGCGCCAAACCGGCTGCCGCCGCGGCGAAGCCCGCCGCCCGGCCCGGCCAGGCGAAGCCTGTCACGGTGCCGCCAGCAGCCCCGAAGGCCCTCGCCGCCAAGCCCGCCACCACCGCCTCCGCCCTTGCCAAGCCTGCCCCTGTGAAGCCCCCTGCTCCGAAGACTCCCGTCTTGACCTCTGCCTCTGCCAAATCACCCGCGGCCAAGCCGGCCGCGAAGCCCGGCCCGGCCACCAGGCCGGCAGCCAAGCCCGCCCCCGCGCCGGGGGCGGAACCGCCATCGGCCGCCAAGGCCGCCCCGGCGAAGCCTGCCGCCGCCGCCAGGCCGGCCGCCGCCCCAGCAGCCCCAGCCCCGGCGGCCGCGAAGCCGGCTGCCCCGGCCCCTGCCGCCGCCCGGCCGGCCGAGCCGCCCAGGCCCGCCACATCGCCCCGCCCCTCCGGCTTCGCCGAGGCGCAGGCCGCCGCCCCCCTGCCGCCGCCAAAGCTGCCACACGCGGCAGCCGAAGCCGGCCGTTCCGCCGCCCCCGCCGCCGTCGCCTCGGCCCGGCGCGAGGGGCCTCCCCTCCCTCCTCAGAGACAGCCTGCCAAGCCCGTGGAATTCAAAACCGGCGACCACGTCGTCTACCCGACCCATGGGGTCGGCACCGTTCAGGGAATCGAGACCATGTCCGCCGCAGGGCATTCCCTGCAGGTCATCGTCGTCACCTTCGAAGAGAACCGGATGACGCTCCGCGTCCCGGTCAACAAGGCTGCGTCCTCCGGCCTGCGCAAGCTCACCGCCCCCGATGCGATCAAGGAGGCGCTGGACACGCTGAAGGGCAAGGCGCGCATCAAGCGCACCATGTGGTCCCGCCGTGCCCAGGAATATGAGGCGAAGATCAACTCCGGCGATCCGGTCGCGATCGCCGAGGTGGTGCGCGACCTGCACCGCAATGCCGGCCAGCCGGACCAGTCCTTCTCCGAGCGGCAGATCTACGAGCAGGCGATGGACCGCCTGGCCGCCGAGCTCGCCGCCATCGACCGCACCGACAAGGCGCAGGCGACGGAAAAGCTGCTGGCGCATTTGAAATCGGCATAGAGGCCCTGGGGGTTTCGCCCCCCGCCCGCCGGCAGGGGTGCTGCCCTCTGCACCCCCGCCAGGGGCCAGGGGCCAGGACCTGGCCTCCGGACCCCGGTTCGAGTTCGCGACCCGACGGGTGAACCTGCTGCCTCGCAGCGGGGGCCGCGGCCGCCTAGAGCGTGATCGGTTGAGGTCGAATCGACCGAAACCGTGAATCACGCGACCGAACAATGAGCTAGAGCGGGGGCGGGTGAGCGCAGCTCAACCGATCCCGCTCTAGGGCAAGGATCCGGGCCGCCGGGCCAAGGCCGGTCCATCGGCCCGATGGCCGCCTACCGCCGCCCCAGCTTCAACGCCAGCGCCACGATCCCCGCCCCGGCCAGCGCCAGCGCGACCGGCGCGCCGAAGCCGCCGATCATCGCCCCGATCACCACCGGCCCCAGCGACTGGCCGATGAAGAAGTGGAAGGCGTGCATCGCCACCGCGGAGCCGCGGGCCTCCGGCGCCACCTCCGTCACCCGGGTCTGGATGCTGTTATGCATCATGTAGAACCCGACCCCGAGCAGCAGCCCGGCCGAGACGAAGAGCCAGGCCGTCGGCGCCAGGCCGAAGCCGAGCAGCGCCACCCCCGACATCGCCCCGCCCAGCACCACCATCCGCGCCTGGCCCAGCCGGCCGAGCGCGCTCTTCACCAGCGCCGCATAGGCGAAGCCGCCGCAGCCGAAGGCGGCCACCGTCAGCCCCGCCTCGAAGCTGGCGCCCGCCGCCTCCGCCAGCCCGTGCTGTCCCAGCAGCAGGGTCAGGTAGGGGAAGGTGCCGAAGATCAGGATCCCCTCCACCAGCACCGCGCCGAACAGCAGCCGCGCCGCCGGCATGCCGAGCAGGGCGCGGTAGCGGCCGAAGGCCCTGACCGGCTCGAAGGGCAGGCGCGGCTCCGGCGGGCCGCCGAAGGGGATCATCGCCAGCAGCGCGGAGGCCAGCACCGCGACCCCGCCGCACAGGCCCAGCACGCCGCGCCAGCCGAGCACCGGCGCCAGCATCCCGGCCAGCACCCCGCCGCCGATCTGCCCGGCGATGGCGAAGACCAGCACCCGGCTGAGCGCCACCTGCCGGTCCTTCAGCGGCACCGCATCGCCGATGGTGGCGAGGGTCAGCGGCATGATGCCGCCCGCCGCCATGCCGGTCAGCGCCCGCAGCAGCATCAGCGTGCCGAGGCCGGGGGAGAAGGGCGCGATCAGCGCCATCACGGAGAGCAGGAGGAGCGAGACCCGGATCACCCGCCTTTTGCCCAGCGCATCGCCGATCGGCCCGAGGATCGGCTGGATCAGCGCAAAGGGCACCGCGAAGGCGGAGGCGAGCAGCGCCACCCGGTCCGGCGGTGCGGCGAATTCCTCGGCGATGATGGCGACGAAGGGATCGGTGACCCGCACGCTGAGCGCCCCGGCGAAGGCCGTGATGCCGAGCAGCAGGATCAGCCGGTTCGGGTTCGGAAGGTGCGGGGCGGACATTCCCGCTTTTGTGCACCGCAGCGGCGGGGGCGTCCATCCCGCGGCGGGGGGGGCTGCCATGCCGCCGCTGCCGCTTCCCCCAGGCTCCCCGCCGGCATCCTCCCGGGTTGCGCGGCGTTCCCCGCCCATCCCCCGCAGGAGGCCCGGCCGATGAGCTATGCCCGCTTCGGCACGATGATCGCGACCTCGACCCTCGTCATGTTCGGCCTGATGTACCTGAACGCCTATTCGGCCGCGCATCTCTTCTTCAGCCAGACGCGAAGCTGGATGGCGGTGGTGATGGGCGCCGCCATGGCCGCCATCATGCTGCTCTTCATGTGGGGGATGTACCGGAACCGGCGGGCCAACCTCGCCATCCTGCTCGGCGCCGCCCTGGCCTTTACCGGTGCGCTCTTCCTGGTGCGCAGCCAGGCCACGGTGGATGACGTCGCCTACATGAAGGCGATGATCCCGCACCATTCCATCGCGATCCTGACCAGCGAGCGGGCGCGCATCCATGATCCCCGCGTGCGCGACCTCGCCGACCGGATCATCGCGGCGCAGCAGCGGGAGATCGGCGAGATGCGGGACCTGATCGAGTCGCTGGAGCGGCAGCCGCCGCCCGCGGATGCCCCGCGCCTGCCGCCGCCGGGCTGAGCGCCGGCAGGTGCGGGATTCACCTTCCGCCGGCATGCTGCGCGGCACGGGCACCTGCCCGGGGACGTCGAGGGGAAGGCCAGGGGGTTCTGCCCCTGAGGCCCGCCGGGGAGGATACTCCTCCCCCGGACCGAAGTCCGAGTTCCCGACCCGTGGGTTGACCCCGCAAGCTCCCGCCGGAGGCGCCGCATGCCGCAGACCCAGGTCCTGATCGTCGGTGCCGGTCCCACCGGCCTGGTGCTCGCCATCCAGCTCGCCCGGCGGGGCATTGCCTGCCGCATCATCGACCGCGCCTCCGGGCCCGGCGAGGCCTCCCGCGCCATGGCGGTGCATGCGCGCACCCTGGAATTCTACCGCCAATTCGGCTTCGCGGAGAGGGTGGTCGCGGCCGGCATCCCCATGGCGGCGCTGCGCCTGCGCGAGGCGGGGCGGGAGGTGGCACGGCTCGATCTCGGCGCGCTCGGCGCCGGCGAAAGCCGCTACCCCTTCATCCTCAGCCTGCCGCAGGACGAGCATGAGGCGCTGCTGGGGCGGCAGCTCGTCGCGCTGGGCGTCCGGGTGGAATGGGGGGTGGCGCTGCGGGCGCTGGCGAAGGGGCCGGACGGGGTCCGCGCGACCCTGGCGACGCCGGCCGGGGAGGAAAGCTGCGACGCCGCCTGGCTCTGCGGCTGCGACGGCGCCCATAGCCGGGTGCGGCAGGCGCTCGGCCTCGGCTTTCCCGGCGGCACCTATGCCCAGCGCTTCTACGTGGCGGATGTCGCCATCGACGGCCCGCCCCGCCCGGATATCGAGGCGAACCTTGCCGCCCAGGGCCTGGCGCTGCTCTTCCCGGTGCGGCGCACCGGCATGCAGCGGGTGATCGGCATCCTGCCGCCCGGGCTGGGCGACCGGGAGGCGGTGGAGTTCGAGGCCATCCGCCCGACGGCCGAGGCGATGCTCGGCATTTCGGTGGCGCGGGTGAACTGGTTCTCCACCTACCACGTGCACCACCGCGTGGCGGCGGGCTTCCGGCGCGGCCGCGCCTTCCTCGCCGGGGATGCCGGCCATATCCACAGCCCGGCCGGCGGCCAGGGGATGAACACCGGCATCGGCGACGCGGTGAATCTCGGCTGGAAGCTGGCGGAGGTGCTGCGGGGCCGCGCGGCGGAAAGCCTGCTGGACAGCTACGAGCCGGAGCGGATCGGCTTCGCCCGGAGCCTGGTCGCCACCACGGACCGGGCCTTCACCGCCATGGTCGGCACCGGCCTCGGCAGCCGGCTGCTGCGCAGCCTGGTGCTGCCGCGCCTGGCGCCGCCGCTGCTCGGCATCGGGCCGGTGCGGCGGCGGCTGTTCCGCACCGTCTCGCAGATCCACATCGCCTATCCGGACAGCCCCCTCAGCGAGGGCAGGGCCGGGGCGCTGCCGGCCGGGGCGCGGCTGCCCTTCCTCGAGGTGCCGGGCGGGGACAGCCATGCCCCGCTGGATGGGCGGGGCTGGCGGCTGCAGCTCCATGGCGAGGCCGCGCCGCCTTTGGTTGCGGTGGCGGCGGAGCTCGGCCTGAAGCTCGATGCCTTCCCCTGGAGCGCGGCGGCCGGACGGGCCGGGCTGGCGCGGGATGCCGCCTACCTGCTGCGGCCGGACGGGCATGTCGGCCTCGCCTGGGCGGGGCAGGACCCGGCCCGGCTGCGCGCCTATGCGGCGAGGCACGGGCTGCGCTTCGGCGCGGCAGGGTAGCGTGGGACGGGTGCCGGGGCCGTGCCGCCAGCCGGGGGCGGCAGCACGCAGCACGGTCCCAGCCGCGCCGCCGCCCGCACCCGGCGCGATGCCCGCGCGCCGGCCAGGCCAGCCAGGCAAAGGCGCCGGTAGCCGGAGAATTGCCGGGGAAATTGCCGACGGCCCCTGGCCCTTCGCCCCGTGGCGCCAATCTTCCCCCGGCCCACCGAGGAGACCCCCATGCCCGCCCCCGCCGAGGATGCCCGCCGCCACGCCCCCGCCGCGCTGCGCAACCAAGACGCCATCCTGGCGGTGCTGCGCCGGCACCTGCCGCAGGCGGGGCTGGTGCTGGAGATCGCCAGCGGCAGCGGGGAGCATGCGATGCATTTCGCCGCCGCCCTGCCTGGCCTGGTCTTCCAGCCCAGTGACCCGGAGGCCGGCGCCCGGGCCAGCATCGATGCCTGGGCGCGGCGGGCCGGCCTGCCCAATCTCCGCCCGGCCCTGGCGCTGGATGTCCGGGAAACGCCCTGGCCCGTCGCCCGGGCCGAGGCGGTGTTCTGCGCCAACATGATCCACATCGCGCCCTGGGCAGCGACGCCGGCGCTGATGGCGGGCGCGGGGAGCTGCCTGGGCCCGGGCGGGGTGCTGGCGCTCTACGGCCCGTTCCGCCGGGGCACCCATACCGCGCCGAGCAACGCGGCATTCGACGCCGATCTGCGCCGGCGCAACCCGGCATGGGGGGTCAGGGAGCTGGAGGCCGTGACGGCCGAGGCGGTCGCCCAGGGATTCCTGCCACCGCTCATCGAGGAGATGCCGGCGAACAACCTGACCCTCCTCTTCCGCCGCAGCCACATGGCCTGAAGCGGGCGCGGCACCGCAGGGCGCGCCCGCCGCGAACGTCACCGCCGAAGCTGCGGGAAGCAGTGGCCGGGGCTGCTGCCGCCCGGCCACCGCCTCAGCCGAGGTAGCGCGCCCGCAGATGCGCCAGGAAATCCTCCGGATCGAGCGGCTTGCCCGTGGCATGCCGCAGCAGATCCTGGAAGCCGAGGCGGGAGCCCTGGCTGTGCACCTTCCCGCGCAGCCAGGTGGTCAGGGGACGCAGATCGCCCTCGGCGATCGCCGCCTCCAGCCCCGGCACCGCCGCCCGCGCCGCCTTCATCAACTGCGCCGCCGCCATGGCGCCCAGGGTGTAGCTGGGGAAATAGCCGAAGGCGCCGTCATGCCAGTGGATGTCCTGCAGGCAGCCCTGCGCGTCATCCGGCGGCGCGATGCCGAGCAGGGTGCGGAACCCCTCGTTCCAGGCGGCGGGCAGGTCGGCGGCGTCCAGCCGCCCCTCGATCATGGCGCGTTCCAGCCGGAAGCGCAGGATGACATGGGCGGGGTAGGTCAGCTCATCGGCATCGACGCGGATGAGGCTGCGCGCCACGCGGCGCCAGTGGCGGGCGAGGTTGGCCTGGGCGAAGCGCGCCGGGTCGCCGCCGAAGACCGCCTGCAGCCGGCGGCCGAGGAAGCCGAGGAAGGCGTCCGAGCGGCAGGCCTGCATCTCGATGATGAGCGACTGCGATTCATGCGCCGCCATCCCCGCGGCCTGGCCCACCGGCTGGCGGGCCCATTCTTCCGGCAGGCCGCGCTCGTACAGCGCATGGCCGGTCTCGTGCAGCACGCCGAGCAGCGCCTTCCCCACCTCCTGCTCCGCATAGAAGGTGGTGATGCGGACATCGGTGGGGGTGCCGCCGCAGAAGGGGTGCAGGCTTTCGTCGAGGCGGGCATGGGCGTAGTCCAGCCCGACGCGCTCCGACATCTCCCGGCACAGCGTCCGCTGCAGCGGCACCGGGAAGGGGCCGGTGAGCGGCAGGGGGGCGGGGGCGGCGGCCTCGCGGGCCTCGGCCTGGGGCAAGGCCTCGGCGAGGAAGGCTTGGTAGGCGGCGAAGATCGGCTCCACATCGGCGGCGGCGATGCCGGGCTGGTAGCCATCCATCAGCGCATCATAGGGGGCGAGGCCGAGGGCGGCGGAAAGTGCGGCGGCGGTCTCCCGCTGCAGCCGGACGACCTCGGTGAGGTGGGGGCGGACCAGGGCGAAATCGGCGCGGGCCTTGGCCTCCCGCCACACCTTCTCGCAGGCGGCGTTGGCGCGGGTGGTGGCCTCCACCAGCGCCGTGGGCAGGCAGGTGGCGCGGAGATGCTCGCGCCGCATCAGGGCGAGGTTGGCTTCGGGCCATTCGCCCTCGGCCGCGGCGGCGGCGAGGTCCTCGGCGACCTCCGGCGCGGTGAGCAATTCATGCTGCAGGCCGGCCAGGGTGGCGAGCTGCTCGCCGCGGGCGGCGCCGCCGCCGGGGGGCATCATGGCGCTGGCGTCCCAGTGCAGCATGGCGCTGGCCTCGCCCAGCGCGGCGATGCGGGCAAAGCGGGTGGCGAGGCGCTGATAGGCGGCGTTCATGGGTTGGTTCCTTCAGGGCCTGCGGCCCGGGCGTGCAATCCGCGCGCCCGGCGCCACCGAGCGCTTCCGTCGCGACAGCCATGCGGCCTGCGGCGTGTCAAGGTTGCGGCGCCGCCGCGCAGGGCGAAGCGCGGTCCTTCAGGGCCACATGGCGGCGGGCCGTCCCCGCCCGCTGCCCGGCGCGCGATGCCGACGCAGAGGGCCGCCTCGTGGAAGAGACGACGCCCGCCCGCTTCAGACGCCGTCCTCATCCGGAGGCGGCGGCACGGGATCCGGCCGCCGCCGCATCGCCGCCACCACCACCGCCACCAGCGCCGCCGCCAGCCCATACCAGGTGACGGCATAGCCCAGATGCGGGTTGGTCGGCCGCGGCAGCCTGCTGGCCGCCACCGGCAGCGCCCGGGGGTCGGCGCCGGGCGCTGCCAGCGCCACCAGGCCGAAGGGCGAAGGCGGCGGCAGGTCCAGCGCCTGGCCGATCGCCGCCGGGTCGAAGAGGTAGAAGCGGCGGCCGGCCGGGTCGTCGCGCGGGCTGTTCCAGTCGCGCTCATCCGCCTCCCGGACATAGCCGGTGACCGCCACCTCGCCCTCCGGCCGGGCGATCGGCCGGTCCCGCTCCAGCGGCACCCAGCCACGGTCCACCAGCAAGGGCGGCGCCCCTTCCCGCAGCAACGGCACCAGCAGATGGGCGCCGAGGCTGTTGCCGCGCAGCTCCACCCCCAGCAGCGCCTCCCGCCCATGGTCGAAGCGGCCGGTGGCGGCCACCTTGGCATAGGGCTCCGGCGTGCCGGTCAGCGGTACGGCCGGGCCGGCCTCGGCGGCGGCGATCCGGGCCAGCAGGTCGGTCTTCCAGTGCAGCCGCTGCACCTGCCAGGTGCCGAGGCCCAGCAGCGCCACCAGCACCGGCAGGGCACAGAGCGGCAGCAGCCAGCCTCGCCCGCCTCCCCGCCCGCGCCCTGCCATGGTCCGCGCCTCACACCCCCTGCCGGTGACGGTAATTCAGCCCCAGCAGCGCCGCCTTCGCCACCCGCATCACCCCCACCGTCAGCGGCAGCACCACCACCGGCCACAGTACGGCATGCACCCAGAGCGGCGGGCCGAATTTCGTATCGACGATCAGGGCGGCGATCACCGCAATGGCGCCGACCAGGAAGATGCCGGCGACGGCCGGCCCGTCCCCCGCATCATGCGCCCGGAGATCCAGGCCGCAGACCGGGCATTCCTCCCGCACCTCCAGCACCCGGATGAAAAGCGGGCCGCGCCCGCAGCGCGGGCAGCGGCCCAGCAGGGCCGCCGGCACCAGCGGTGCCGGCCCAGCCGCCATCATCTCAGTGCTCGGCGATCTCGCCGGCGCCCCACCAGTAGATGCAGACGAAGAGGAACAGCCACACCACGTCCACGAAATGCCAGTACCAGGCCGCCGCCTCGAAGCCGAAATGCCGCTCCGGCGTGAAATGCCCCTTCATGGCGCGGATCAGGCAGACCAGCAGGAAGGTGGTGCCGACCAGCACATGGAAGCCGTGGAAGCCGGTGGCGAGGAAGAAGGTGGAGGGATAGACGCCGCCGGTGAACTTGAACGGCGCCTCCATGTACTCCACGGCCTGGAAGAAGGTGAAGCTGGCGCCGAGCACCACGGTCAGCGCCAGGCCCTGGATCAGCGTCTTCCGGTCGCCATGCAACAGCCCGTGATGCGCCCAGGTGACGGTGCAGCCGGAGAGCAGGAGGATCATGGTGTTGAGGAAGGGCAGGCCGAAGGGATCGAAGGTGAGGATGCCCTTCGGCGGCCAGACCGCCACCTCGGCGCCCGAGACATGCGCCGGATAGAGGGCGAAATGGAAATAGGCCCAGAAGAAGGCAACGAAGAACATCACCTCGGAGGCGATGAAGAGCGTCATGCCGTAGCGCAGGCCGATGCGGACGATCGGCGTGTGCATGCCGGGGGTATGGGCTTCCCGGATCACGTCCCGCCACCAGAAGAACATGGTGGCGGCGACGCCGATGATGCCGAGCCAGAGCATCCAATGGATGCCGTAATGCGCCAGCAGGATGATGCCGAGGACCAGCGCGCCGCCGGAGAAGGAGCCGATGAGCGGCCAGGGCGAGGGATCGACCAGGTGATAGGGGTGCTTGTGCAGCGGGGCGGGTTCCGCCGTCGCCATATCCGTGGTGCTGGCCATCGCGCGTCCTGACAGGGTGAGCCGGTGTCCCGGCGCAGTGTGCCGCATCAATCCCCAAAACCGGGCAGGGATCAAGGGCGGGGGTGGGGAATTCCGGTGTTCGGGAGGGGGCTCAGCCCCTCTCGGGCTCTGCTCCGCCAAAGGCCGAAGGGGCTTTGGAAACCGTGGATCCGGACGAGACGGTCAAGACGCCAAACTCTAGAGCGGTTTCACGCTGATTGTGCAGCGCGAAACCGCCCTGGCTTATGGATTGTAGAGCAGATTCACGCCTCCGGGCGATGCCGCCCTCCGGCGATCTGCTCTAGAGCGGGATCGGTTGAGCTGCGCTCACCCGCCCCGCTCTAGCTCGTTGTTCGGTCTCGTGATTCACGGTTTCGGTCGATTCGACCTCAACCGATCACGCTCTAGGGTTCCAAGGGCCCTTCGGCCCCTGGCGGGGAGAGTGCGAGAGGGGTCGCGCCGTAAGGCGCGCCTTACGGCGCGACGCCCCTCTCAAGGCGTCGCCGGCCCGACATGCGGCCCGGCATTGGCCAGGGCCCCGCTACGCTCCGCATCGTCCAGGCTGCGGAAGAAGGTGTAGCTGATGGTGATGGTGCGGATGTCCCGCGTATTCGGGTCCTCGGCCATCTTCGGGTCCACCCAGAAGGAGATGGGCATGTCCACCTCCTGCCCCGGCGCCAGGGTCTGCTCGTTGAAGCAGAAGCAGGCGGTCTTGTGGAAATACTTCCCCACCACCTCCGGCGTGACGTTGTAGGTGGCGACGCCGGTCACCGGCTGCCGGGACTGGTTGGCCGCCTGGTAGAAGGCCACCCCCTCCTCCCCCACCCGCAGGGAGGTGGCGTTCTGCATGGGGGCGAAGCGCCAGGGCAGGTTGGGCTGGGTGTTGGCGTTGAAGCGGATGGTCACCACCTGCTCCGCCGCCCCCGGCGCCGCCGGGCCGCCGACCTGGACGGTGCCGTTATAGCCCGTGACCTGGCAGAAGATGCGGTAGAGCGGCACGGATGCGAAGGAGAGGCCGACCATGCCGGCGACGAAGCCGGCGACGCCGACCCCCATCAGGCGATTGCGGCGGCGGAGCTTGGCGGAATCCATCATGCGCCTCACCTGGAGCGTGACCGCCGGAATGCGATCACCGAAAAGCGTGACCCACGCGACCGAACGATGCGCCGGGGCGGACGGGCGCCCGTCCCGGGCTGGTGGCGGCCCCCGTCAGCCCCGCAGCACCCGGGCCGCGCTGATGAAGAAGAACAGCACGACCAGGGCCAGCAGGGCGCCGAGCACCGCCCAATTCTTCTGCCGCCGGCGGCGGTAGAATTCGGCCCTTTCCTCCGGCGTCACCGCAGCACCAGCGCATCGAGGACAAGGGCAAGGAAGAGTAGGGCCAGATAGGCCAGCGAATAGCGGAAGGCCCGCCGTGCCGGCGCATCGCCGGTCAGGCTGCGGCCCTCGGCATCCTGGCGGTCCCGCCAGACGCGGACGGCATGGTAGACGAAGCCGCCGCCGAGCAGCAGCGCCGCCCCGGCATAGAAGCGCCCGGCATGGCCGAGCAGGACCGGCAGCAGGGAGATGGGCAGCAGCAGCAGGGTGTAGAGCAGCACCTGCCGCCGCGTCTCCCGCGCGCCGCGGCTCACCGGCAGCATCGGCACGCCGGCGCGGGCGTAATCCGCATGGGCGTAGAGGCTGAGCGACCAGAAATGCGGCGGCGTCCAGAAGAAGATGATGGCGAAGAGGACGACCGGGTAGAGGCTCACCTCCCCGGTCACCGCCGCCCAGCCAACCACCGGCGGGAAGGCGCCGGCGGCGCCGCCGATGACGATGTTCTGCGGCGTCCGCCGCTTCAGCCAGATGGTGTAGATGAAGACGTAGAAGAGGATGGAGGTGCCGAGCGTGGCGGCCGCCACCCAATTGGTCGCCAGCCCCATGATGCCGACCGAGGCGGCGGCGAGGCCGACGCCGAAGGCCAGCGCGCCGCCCGGGGCGATGCGCCCGGCGGGGATGGGCCGGGACTGGGTGCGGCGCATCACCGCATCGATGTCCCGGTCGTACCACATGTTGATGGCGCCCGCGGCGCCGGCGCCGAGGCCGATGCAGAGCATGGCGGCGATGGCCAGCGCGACGGGCAGATGCCCGGGCGCCAGCAGCAGGCCGCAGATGCCGGTCAGCACCACCAGGGAGACGACCCGCGGCTTCAGCAGGGCGACCCAGTCGGAGACCTCGGAGAGGTCGGGCTCGATCGGCGTGGCGGCGGCTGCGTCTGACATGGCGGGGGTTTACGGCCTTGCAGCAGGAAACGCCACACCGGGCGGCGCGGCGTTCCGGAAGCGGTTCCAATAGCCGGGGCGCGCGGCGCGTCCGCGGCAATCCGTGCCGCCCGAGGTCACCGACCCCGCGGCGGCAAGGGGCGAACGAGGCCGGCGAAGCGGCGGCGGCCCCGGCCCCGGCCCCTGGGCGGGTCCAGCGGACCCGCGGCAGTTTCGAGCCTCGGCGGATTCAACCAACCCGCGAAAGCTCCGAACCCCAGCGGGCCCAACCAACCCGGGGCAGCTCCGAACCCCGGCGGTTCACCGAACCCGCGGCAATTCCTCAAAGGTGTGGAAGGGCGGCGGGGAGCTGACCTGCCATTCCAGCGTCGTCGCACCCTCGCCCCAGTAATTGTCCGCCACATGCTCCTTGGAGGTGAAGGTCCTCCAGCAGACATAGAAGAAGACGAGCAGCGAGAGGCCGGCGAGATAGGCCCCGATGGAGGAGAGGGCGTTCCACGGGGTGAAGGCGTCCGGATAGTCCGGGTAGCGGCGGGGCATGCCCTGCGCGCCCAGGAAGTGCTGCGGGAAGAAGATCAGGTTGGCGCCGATGAACAGCAGCCAGAAATGCACCTTCCCCCAGAACTCCGGGTACTGCTTCCCGCTCATCTTCCCGATCCAGTAGTAGAAGCCGGCGAAGATGGAGAAGACGGCGCCGAGCGACAGCACGTAGTGGAAGTGCGCCACGACGTAATAGGTGTTGTGCAGCACCACATCGACGCCGGCATTGGCCAGCTTCACGCCGGTGACGCCGCCGATGGTGAAGAGGAAGATGAAGCCGATGGCCCAGAGCATCGGCACCTTCAGCTGGATGGAGCCGCCCCACATGGTGGCGATCCAGGAGAAGATCTTGATGCCCGTCGGCACCGCGATGACCATGGTCGCGGCCATGAAGTAGGCCCGCGTGTCCACGTCGATGCCCGAGGTGAACATGTGGTGGGCCCAGACGACGAAGCCGACCACGCCGATCGCCACCATGGCGTAGGCCATGCCCAGGTAGCCGAAGACCGGCTTGCGGCTGAAGGTGGAGACGATGTGGCTGATGATGCCGAAGCCCGGCAGGATCATGATGTAGACTTCGGGATGGCCGAAGAACCAGAACAGGTGCTGGAACAGCACCGGGTCGCCGCCGCCCTCCGGCTTGAAGAAGGCGGTGCCGAAGTTCCGGTCGGTGATCAGCATGGTGATGGCGCCGGCCAGCACCGGGACGGCCAGCAGCAGCAGGAAGGCGGTCACCAGCATCGCCCAGACGAAGAGCGGCATCTTGTGCAGCGTCATGCCCGGGGCGCGCATGTTGAAGATGGTGGTGATGAAATTGGCCGCGCCCATGATGGAGGAGGCACCGGCGAGGTGCAGCGCGAACAGCGCCAGGTCCATCGAGATGCCGGGGTGGTAGGCGATGTCCGAGAGCGGGGTATAGATCGTCCAGCCCGCGCCCGCGCCCTCACCGATGAAGAGGCTGGCGACGCCCAGCATGAAGGCCGGCACCAGCAGCCAGAAGCTGATGTTGTTCATGCGCGGGAAGGCCATGTCCGGCGCGCCGATCATGATCGGCACGAACCAATTGCCGAACCCGCCGATCAGCGCCGGCATGACCACGAAGAACACCATGATGATGCCGTGGGCGCTGACCACGGCATTCCACACCTGGCCATCGGCGAAGATCTGCAGGCCGGGGCTCTGCAGCTCCATGCGCATCAGCAGGGAGAGCAGGTAGCCGACCAGCCCGGCGAAGACCGAGAAGATCAGGTAGAGGGTGCCGATATCCTTGTGGTTCGTGCTGAAGAACCAGCGGACAAAGAAGCCCGGCGCATGGTCGTGATGCTCGCCGTGGCCATGGGCCTCGTGCTCGGTCGCGCTTGCCATGGGATCAGTCCCGCCTCGTCTCGGTCGTTGCCAGGGCAGCCAGTTGCGGCGCCGCATCCGGTGCCGCGGGGGTGGCTGCCGCGTATTTCTTCTTCGCCTCCTCCAGCCAGGCCTGGAATTCGGCCTGGGGGACGGCGCGGACCTGGATCGGCATGAACCAGTGGTTGGTGCCGCAGATCTGGTTGCACTGGCCGTAGAAGGTGCCGGCGCGGTCGGCGCGGAACCAGGTCTCCAGCGTCCGGCCGGGGATGGTGTATTTCTGCACGCCGAGGGAGGGGACGAAGAAGCTGTGGATCACGTCCTGCCCCGTCGTCAGCACCCGCACATTGGCACCGACCGGGATCACCAGCGGCTCATCCACCGTCAGGTTGCGGAGCTGGCCGGGCTGCAGCTCCTCGGTCGGGATCGGGCGGCTGTCGAAGGCCAGGCCGCCATTGTCCGGGTAGGCGTAGTGCCAGTACCACTGCCGGCCCTGGACATTGATCGTCAGATCCGCCTCGCGCGCCCGGTCCTCATAGTAGATCAGCCGGAAGGAGGGGATGGCGATGATGATGAGGATCAGCACCGGCACCACCGTCCAGGCCACTTCCAGCAGCGTGTTATGGCTGGTGCGGGAGGGGGTGGGGTTGGCGCTCTCGCGGAACCGCCACACCGCATAGGCGAGCAGCGCTGTGACGAAGATGCTGATGAGGATGATGATCCACAGCACCAGGGTGTTGAAGTCGTGGATCGCCTCCTTCACCGGCCCGAAGGCCTCCTGGAGGTTGATGCCCCAGCGGTGCGGGGCGCCCACCGCCTGCTCCGTCGTCCCCTGAGCTGCTGCTCCCGGCGCCGCTGCCCCCTGGGCCGCCGCCTGACCGATGCCCATCAGGGTGGCGGCCGCCAGCCCCAACGCCCTGCCGAACCAACGCAAGCTGAGCCAACGCCCGATGACAAGCTGCATCCCGTATCCTGCCCGGACGCGCCGGCGCGCGCCGCCCTGATGCCTTCACAGCCGCCGGCTGCCGCGAGGCGGGCCGGACGGCGCGCCGCGCCCCCTGACGACGCAGGGGGGGAGCGATGCAGGCGGACCATAGTCGGGCCTTCGCAGCCTCACAAGGTAGGCTGGGCGGCACCGGCGCCGGGTTACATGGCCGTGCGGCGGATGCGCCGCGGCGGCGGCTCAGCCGCCGCCCTCGGCTTCCGCATCCACCTCGGCGACATGGTCCACCATGTCCGACAGCATGGACCGGATATGCTCGTCCTGCACTGCATAGAAGACCTGGCGGCCGCGGCGGTCCGCCTGCAGCAGCCGCGCCGCGCGCAGCAGCCGCAGATGGTGGGAGACGAGGGAGGCGGAGATGCCGAGCCGCTCCGCCATCTCCCCCACCGCCGCCGGCGCGTCGAGGCAGGCAAGAATGATTCGCAGCCGCGTCGGGTCGCTCATCAGGCGGAACATCTCCGCCAGCTCCACGACCTGGTCGTCGCCGATCCGCTCCAGCCCGCGCATATCGCCTCGCTTCACCCGGCCGTTACACTCGCGCCCTTGCCGCGCCAGGGCAAGCGAGGGCCGGCAAGCGAAGGCTTGCAGGCGAAGTCTTGACAGAAGACGCCAGCGGCCGCACCTGCAGATGCAACTCTAACCGCTTGAAAAATCAGGAACAACTGAACAGTTGAAGACCTGTTCACGCATCGCCTGTTCCGCCGCGGGGCGCCGGCCATGCTGACGCGGCCGCATTCCGCGACGGCGGAGCCCGGCGTCAGCCTGCCGGAGATCCATCGCAGCGTCGGCGTGCCGCATGCCGGCGGCTGGCTGCGCCGGCTGCTGACCTTCATCGGCCCCGGCTATCTGGTGGCCGTCGGCTACATGGACCCTGGCAATTGGGCGACCGCCCTCGCCGGTGGCTCGGCCTTCGGCTACACGCTGCTGACCGTCGCGCTGGCCTCCTCGCTGATGGCCATGCTGCTGCAGGCGCTCTGCGCCCGGATCGGCATCGCCACGGGGCGGGATCTGGCGCAGCTCTGCCGGGACCGCTTTCCGCGGCCGGTCAATCTCGGGCTGTGGGCGCTGGCGGAGGTGGCGATCTGCGCCACGGACCTGGCGGAGCTGATCGGCACCGCCATCGCGCTGGAGCTGCTCTTCGGCATTCCGCTGCTGCTCGGCGTGGTGCTGACGGCGCTGGATGCGCTGCTGATCCTCTGGCTGCAGCATCGCGGCGTGCGCTGGCTGGAAGCACTGGTGGCCGGGCTGATCTTCCTGATCTTCGGCTGCTTCGCGGCGCAGCTCGCGCTGGCGCAGCCGGAATGGGGGGCGGTGCTGCGGGGCTATCTGCCGTCGCTCTCCATCCTGACGGAGCAGCAGCAGCTCTACATCGCCATCGGCATCCTCGGTGCCACGGTGATGCCGCATAATCTCTACCTGCACACCGCCGTGGTGCAGTCCCGCGCCGTCGGGGTCGGGGTGCTGGCGAAGCGGGAAGCGATCCGCTTCGCCAGCATCGACAGCACGGCGGCGCTGTGCCTGGCGCTGCTGGTGAACTCGGCCATTCTCATCACCTCGGCCGCCGTCTTCCATGCCGGCGGGCGGACGGAGGTGGCGGAGATCCAGGAAGCCCATGCGCTGCTGGCCCCCATGGTCGGCACCGCCGCCGCCGCCACGCTGTTCGCCGTGGCGCTGCTGCTTTGCGGGGTGAATGCGACGGTGACGGCGACCATGGCCGGCCAGGTGGTGATGGAGGGGTTCCTGGGGTTACGCTTGCCCCCCGTGGTGCGGCGGCTGGTGACGCGGCTGGTGGCGATCGTCCCGGCGGTGGTCGTCACCGCCTTCTGGGGCCCGTCCGGCACCGCGGAGTTGCTGGTGTTTTCCCAGGTGGTGTTGTGTTTGCAGCTCCCTTTCGCCGTGGTGCCTTTGATGCTGTTCGCCAGCGACCGCCGGCGCCTGGGCGAATTGGCCGCCCCGCGCTGGCAGCTGGTGCTGGGCTGGGCGGCCACGGCCGTGATTCTGGTGATGAACGCCAAGCTCCTCTGGGACGCCGTAGCCGGTTGAGGCTTCTGCTGCGGGCTGTCGGAATTGGCAGATTCGGACCGGGGTCCGGGGAGGGGATTGCCGGCGATGCCGGCAATCCCCGGCGGGGGCTTGGCGGCAGAGCCCCCGTCTTTCTTTTGTTTCTCCTATGGTTTTCCCCTGCCGTGGCCCAGGATTGGGGCCTGTGCCGCCAGGCCATCGCGGCGGCCGAGCCGGCTTCCGGCCTCCCCCGTGGCCTGTTGCTGGCGATCGCCATGGTCGAGACCGGCCGCCACGACCCCGCCACCGGCCGCATCGCCCCCTGGCCCTGGTCCTGGAATGCCGGCGGCGAGCCTGGCTTCGCCCCCAGCCGCGCCGCCGCCGAGGCCGAGCTCCGCGCCCTATTGGAAGCCGGCCGTCGCTCCGTCGATGTCGGCTGCATGCAGGTCAATCTGCTGCACCACCCCGACGCCTTCCCCCGCCCGGAGGACGGCTTCGACCCCGCGCGGAACGTCGCCTATGCGATTCGCTTCCTGAAGGAGCTCTACGCCCGCACCGGCAATTGGGGCAGCGCCATCGCCCAGTACCATTCGTCCGAGGACGCCCGCGGCGCCGCCTATCAGAGCCGGGTGGCGATGGCGCGGCTGGCGGCGGCCTGGGGCCAGGGGGGCAGCGTGCCGCTGCGCGCCGCCCGGGGCCTTTGCGCCGCCGGGCGGCAGCCGGTGCTGGTCTTCCGCCGCGGGGCGCCGCGCCCCCATTTGGCCTGCGAGGTCAGGCGAAGGCCAGATTCGGCACGCGCACCAGGGTGAACAGGCCGAAGGGCTGGCAGGGCTCGATCTCCGCCGCCTGGCGGGGGTCGTCCAGCAGGTCGCCCAGGGCGAAATCCGGGTGCCAGCCCAGCACGCGGGAGAGCGGCGCCAGGGTCCGTTCCGCCCACCAGCGCAGCCCGCCCTCGGCGGCGAAATGGTTCACGAAGAGCAGCTCGCCCCCCGGCCGCACCACCCGGCGCATCTCGCGGAACAGGCGGCGGGCATCCGGCACCACCGTCGCGGTGAACATGGCCACGGCGATGTCGAAGCTGCCATCGGCGAAGGCCATGGCTTCGGCATCCATCTCCACCAGCCCCTCGACGTTGCGCAGCTTCTCCTGCTGCACCCGGTCGCGGGCCTTGGCCAGCATGTCGCGGGAGAGATCGATGCCGACCACGCGCTTGCGCGGGTCGTAAAGCGGCAGGGCGAGGCCGGTGCCGACGCCCACCTCCAGCACGCGACGGCCGGGCAGCCGGTTCACCGCGGCGACGGCCCGGCGGCGGCCAGCGCCGGAAACCCCACCGAAGACGCTGTCATAAACGCCGGCCCAACGGCGATAGGCCTCGCGCACCGCCTCGGTATCGAGCGCTGCGCGAGGGTGGCCGGCATGCGCGATCAGCTTGCGCTCAGCCACCTGGAGCCTTGCGTGGGAAATGACCCCTCTCCCCGGAATTCTTGAAAGCTTCGCTAGACCAAGCGGGACTCTGACGCAAGCGGGGTTTCAGTTCGTGGCCGGACGGCGATCCGGCAACGCCACCAGCACCCCGCCCCCGGCGATGACCAGCGCACCGACCAGGGTCCAGATATCCGGCCAATCGGCAAACACCGCAATGCTGGCCAGGGTTGCCCAGATGAGCTGGGTATAGGAGAGCGGGGCGAGCAGGCTGACGGGCGCCCGGGCATAGGCCAGCACCAGCAGCCCATGCCCCAGGGCCCCCAGCAGGCCGAGCGCCACCAGCAGCGGCCAGTCCCAGGCGCCCGGCCAGGTCCAGACCAGAGGCTGCACCAGGCTGGTGGCGATGGTGGCGGCGAAGCCGGTGTAGAGGATGGTGGTGCGCGGGTCGTCCACCGTCACCAGCTTGCGGGTGAGGATCTGGTACACCGCGGAAAGCGCGGCGGTGCCGAGCGGCAGGAGCACCGCCCAATGCATCGATGCCCCGCCGGTGAGGAAGGGCGGCCGCAGCGCCACCATCACCCCGAGCAAGCCGATCAGCACGCCGCACCAGCGGCGGGGCGAGACCCTCTCCCGCAGCCAGACCGCCGCCAGCGCCACGGTGAGCAAGGGGGAGGCGAAGCCGATGGCGGTGGCATCGGCCAGCGGGATATGGGCGAGGGCGCTGGAGAACAGCCAATTGGCGCCGGCCAGCAACAGGCTGCGCGTGCCCTGCAGCAGCGGCGCGCGGCTGCGCCAGGGCAGGCGCCCCATGGTGACCTGGAACATCACGGCAACCGAAAGCAGGCTGAACAGGAAGCGCGCCCACATGAGCTGCGGCACGGCAAAGCGGGCCGTGAGCAGCTTGATGAGCGTGTCCATGCAGGTGAAGGTCGCGAGCGCCGCCACGATCAGCGCCACGCCGGCAAGCCGGCCGTTCACCGGCCGGTCGAAAAATGGGGCATGGGGGGCATAATGGCGGGCGAAACCTTGGGGGCAAGTGGGTAGGCGGGACGCCGCCCCGGGCCCGGCAGGAGGCGCTGCCTCCTGCACCTCCGCCGGGGGGTGGACCACCCCCCGGACCCCGGTCCGAGTCGAAACCCGGCTGTCCCGGCTACTCCGCCGCGAGCCGGGCGGGGTCGAGCTCCACCTGCTTCACGTCATAGGCCAGCAGGCTGTCCCACAAGCGGGGCAGATCGGCCTCGAACAACCCGCGCGTCACCCCGGCCGCCACCCGCGGCGCGGCAATGCTGAGCGCGTTGATCGAACTGCCGGCCGGGCCGAAACTCATGGAGGTGCCGATGCCGAAGAGATGGATGTCGCGGATCCAGGGTGTCTCGCCGGGCCGCTTCTCCTCGAAACTGCTATCGGCGGCGAGGTAGGGGAAGCAGCCCAGACGCTCATCCGCCTCCGCCGCCGGCGGGGTGTAGCGGTCGTGCCACTGCGCAATGTTGCCGGCGCAGGCGGCCAGCTCCGGCACCGCGCTCGGGTCCATGCGCACGCCGGTGCCGCAGATGAGGAAATCGGCGCGATGCTCGCCCTTCGGCGTTGTCACCACCGCCTCCGCGCCCTCCGCCCGGGCGGCGGTCCAGGGCTGGCCGATGCGCATCAGGAAATTCGGGAAGCGGGTGACGCGGCTGTAGGTGTCCTGCGGAAAGCCCTCCCGCAGCCCCAGCACCTTCGCCATGAAGCGCCAGCGCCATGCATCCGGCATCTGGTGCATGTGCTTCAGGAAGCCGGCGAAGGTCAGCCAGCGATAGGGCTGGATCACCATCGGCTCCGCCCGGCGGCAGAAAAGCTGGACATCGGCGGCGCCGGCCTCCAGCGCCATCGCCGCATTGTCGAAGGCCGAGGCGCCGGCGCCGAGCACCGCCACGCGCTTGCCCCGCAGCGCGGCGAAGTCGATCTCCTCCGCCGCATGCGCCCGCAGGTGGCGCGGCAGGGCGGCGACGAACTCCGGCATCCACCAGAAGCCGACGCCCTCCTGCCCCGTCGCCAGCACCACCTTGCGCGCCAGCATGGGGCCGTCGGAGGTCTCGACGCGGAGGCAGGGCAGCCCGTCATCCGTCCGCGAAGGGGTGATGGCGCCCGCCGCCACGCCGTTCCGCACCTTCACCCCGGTAATGCGGCGGAACCACAGCAGGTAGTCCTGCCACAATTCCTTCGGAATCCAGGTCATGCGGTCGAAGTGGTCGGCGCCGAACTGCGCCTCGTGCCAGGCCTGGTAGCAGAGGGAGGGCAGCTTGAGGTCTGGCCCGATCTGCGTCTTCCAGGAGCGCAGGGTGCGCATCCGCGCATAGGTGACCCAGGGCCCTTCCTTGCCGTAGGGGGCGCGGTCCACCACCAGGAGATTGTCCACCCGGTCCCGCTGCAGCGCATGCGCGACGGCCAGACCGCACTGCCCGGCACCGATGACGAGGCAGTCCAGCACGGGCTTGCCGCCGCTGGTCTTCGGCACCAGCCAGGGCGCGCTGGGGTGGGCGGTCAGCGCCAGGTCGCGGCGGACATCCTGTTCCAGCTCGGCGAGCGTTTTCGGGGCGGGCATGTTTCACTCCTGCTGCATCGCAGCATAAGGGGGAGTGGCGCAGCTTGTGGAGGCCGCGATGCGCGGAAGGGGATGGCCAGGGGCGCGGCGCGCATGGCCCCTTCCCGCCAGGCGCCGACGGGAGCAGGCTGTGGCGCATGTGGCCGCCCCCGCCCCGCGAACTGCCGGTTCGCCGCTTCTCCGCCCTGCCCGCTGGCCTGCGCCAGCCGCGCCGGACCCCGTGGTCGGATGCCAACCGCGCCGGCGCGCCGATCGACAGCTTCCTGGAAGGCCCCTGCTTCGACGCCGCCGGCAATTTCTTCGTCAGCGACATCCCGAATGGCCGGGTGTTCCGCGTCGCGGGCGAGGCCTGGGAGAAGGTCGCGGAATATGATGGCTGGCCGAACGGCCTCGCCGCCCGCGAGGGCGAGCTGCTGATCACCGATTACCGCCACGGGCTGCTGAGTCTGGACCCCGCCACCGGCGCCATCGCCCCGCTGCTGGAGAATCTGCTCTCCGAGGGCTTCCGCGGGCTGAACGACCTGGTGCTGGACGCGGCGGGGAACATCCTCTTCACCGACCAGGGCCAGACCGGGCTGCAGGACCCTTCCGGCCGGGTGTACCGGCTGGGCGTCGGTGGCCGGATCGACCGGCTGCTCGCGAACGGGCCGAGCCCCAACGGCGTCGCCCTGAACGCCGCCGGCACGCATTGCTATGTGGCGATGACGCGAAGCTGTGAGGTCTGGCGCTTCGCCCTGCGGCCGGATGCGGTGGTGGGCAAGGCGAATTGCTTCTTCCGCGTGCCCGCCGGCACCAGCGGCCCGGACGGCATGGCGGTGGATGCGGCGGACCGGCTGTTCGTCGCCAATCCCGGCCATGGCCAGGTCTGGGGGGTGGACCCGCATGGCGTGGCGCTGTTCCGGCTGGACTGCACCGCCTTCGGCCGGGCGCCGACCAATTGCTGCTTCGCGCCGGATGGCCGGACGCTGCTGATTACCGAGAGCCAGTCGGGGACGGTGCTGGCGGCGGAGATTCCGGGGTGAATGGGGGCAGCGCCCCCTGGCCCCCCCGGCGGGGGGCGCTGCCCCTGCACCCCCGCCGGGGATTGCCGGAATCCCCTCCCCGGACCCCGGTGGGGAGTCGGCGGGTTGAACCGTCGGGTCTGAAACTCAGACCGGGGTCCGCGGCCAGGTCCTGGCCCCGGCGGGGTCCAGGGGCAGAGCCCCTGGCGGGGACATGGGGGCGGAGCCCCCATCATCACCACCCCTGATCCACATGGAACCCCAGCGCCCGCTGCCACATCGCCCGGGCAAAGCGCGGATCCTCCGCCAAGGCCGCGCCCTCCACCCCGCCTTGGCGCAGCGTGCCCAGCATGGCGGCCAGCATGCCCTCATCCAGCAGCGCCACCACCCCGGTGGTGATGGCGAAGCCCAGCACCCGCCCCACCCGGCTGGCCAGCACCGTGCCGGGCGGCGCCGTCTCCGCCAGATTCTGGTCCACCAACCAGATTTCCCCGCCCAGCAGCGCATCCTCCAGCACCAGCCCTTCTTCCGGGTGCCGGTCCAGCACGCGGAAGATGGAGAGCCAGGACCGGGTCAGCGCGTTCAGCACCAGCGCCGCCTCGCCCGGCAGCCGCGCATGCTGCCTCGCCACCCGGTCGATGGCCCGGCTTCGCCCGGGTGGCGCGGTGTAGATCGCCAGGTCGAAGGCATAGGCCAGCTCCTCCGCGGAATTCTGGCCCATCTCCTCGTCCAGGCTCAGCCCCAGGCGCTGGATCTGTTCCCGGATCTTCTCCCGCGGCGTGGCGCGCACCGCCAGCTCCTGCAGCCGCTGCCGGGCGGCGGCGCAGCGCGCATAGGTTTCGCGGATCTCCTCGGCGCTCATCGCCATGGCGTCATTTCCCGATGCAGAATTCGCCGAAGACGGCGTCCAGCACCGCCTCCACCCCCACCTGGCCGGTGATGCGGCCCAGCGCCCTGAGCGCCGCCCGCAGCGCCTCCGCCCGCAGCTCCGGCAGCGGCGCCGAGGCCAGTTCCGCCAGCCATCCGGCCGCCTCCTCCAGCGCCGCCCGGTGCCGCGGGCGGGTCAGCAATGCCGAGTCGCCGGTGCCGGCCAGTTCGGCCGCCGCCGCTTCCAGCCTTTCCCGCAGCGCCGCCAGCCCCGCCCCGGTCCGGGCGGAAACCGCCAGCGGCGCTACCCCGCCAATCTCCGCCGGGGCCGGCGCCAAATCCAGCTTGTTCGCCAGCACCAGCGTGCCGGGGCGCACCCAGCCCAGCGTCTCGGCATCCGGCGCCCGGTCCACGGCGAAGACGGCCAGCACCAGATCGGCCTCCTCCGCCCGCCGCCGCGCCCGCCGCACCCCCTCGGCCTCGATCTCGTCCGCCGCCTCGCGCAGCCCGGCGGTATCGGCCAGCGTCACCGGCACCCCGCCCAGGTCCAGCCGCACCTCCACCACATCCCGCGTCGTGCCGGCGCGGGCGGAGACGATCGCCGCCTCCCGCCCCGCCAGCGCGTTCAGCAGCGAGGATTTCCCGGCATTCGGCGCGCCGAGGATGGCGACCACCAGCCCCTCCCGCAGCCTCTCCCCCCGCCCGCCATCGGCCAGATGCGCCGCCATCTCCGCCCGCAGCGTCGCCGCATCCCGCGCCACTTCGTCGTCCAGCTCGGCGGGCAGGTCCTCATCCTCGAATTCGATGAAGGCCTCCTGCCGCGCCAGCAGCGCGGTCAGCCTTCGCGCCCAGCCGCCATAGAGCGCCGCCAGCGCGCCCCCCGCCTGGCGCAGCGCCTGGCGCCGCTGGGCCGCCGTCTCGGCGGCGATGAGGTCGGCGATGCCCTCCGCCGCCGTCAGATCCAACCGGCCGTTCAGGAAGGCGCGGCGGGTGAACTCCCCCGGTTCGGCCGGCCGGGCGCCGGCGGCGACCAGCGCGTCGGCGACGCCCGCCACCACCGCCGGGCCGCCATGCAGATGCAGCTCCGCGCTGTCCTCGCCGGTATAGCTGGCGGGGCCGGGGAACCAGAGCAGCAGCGCCTCGTCGAGCAATTCGCCCGTCCCCGGGTGGCGCAGCTTCCGCAAGCTGGCCCGCCGCGGCACCGGCAGCCGCCCCGCCAACGCCGCTGCAATCTCGTCGCTGCCGGCACCGGACAGCCGCAGCACCGCCACCGCCGCCCGCCCGGCGCCGGAGGCCAGGGCGAAAATGGGCGGATGCTGGATCACTTCTGCTTCGGCGGCGGCACGTCCTTTTCGGTCAGCATCAGCCGCGGCACCCGCCCGCCTTCCATCAGATGCGCCGTCAGAATTTCGTCGATATCCGCCGGAGTCTGCGGCCGGTACCAGATGCCCTCGGGGTAGATCACCAGGGTCGGACCGAATTCGCAGCGATCGAGGCACCCCGCCTGGTTCACCCGCACATCCTTCAGCCCAAGCTCTTTCGCCCTGGCCTTCATGTAGTCCTTCAGCTTCTCGCTGCCGCGGGCGGCGCAGGAGCCGCGCGGATGCCCCTCCTGCCGCCGGTTGCAGCAGACGAAGACATGGGCGCGGAAATACGGCGGCGGGTCGCCAGGGCGGGCGGCGTCGGGCATCTGTCTCTCCCCTCGGCCGGCATCCGGCCTGCTGCCGGAGATGTAGCTTCGCCCCCCCGCCCCGGCCAGGGCCGGAACCCGGCGCTTGACGCCCGCCCCAGGGCGGTGTGGCATCGACCGCCGGATGCCGCATATCTCGCTCCATACCCCGCTCGGCGAACTTACCGTCTTCGAGGCGGAAGGCAGCATCGTCGCGCTCGATTGGGGGCGGGCCCCGAAAGGCGAGGTCACGCCGCTGCTGCAGCGGGCTGCCGACCAGCTCCAGGACTATTTCGACGGCCTCCGCACCGGCTTCGACCTGAAGCTGGCGCCGGAGGGCACCGAGTTTCGCCGCAAGGTCTGGGCGGCGCTGACGCGCATCCCGGCCGGGCAGACCCGTTCCTATCTCGACATCGCGCGGGAAGTGGGCTGCCGCGCGCCCCGCGCCATCGGCCAGGCCAATGGCGCGAATCCCATCCCCATCCTCATCCCCTGCCATCGCGTCATCGCCAATGACGGCACCATCGGCGGCTATTCCGGCGGCGAGGGGCTGTCCACCAAGCGCTTCCTGCTGGCCCTTGAAGCCCGGGCCGTTTCGCAACACAACGCCGACCCATTGCCCCTGTTCGGCCGCAGCCCCACGCCAGCGGCCGAGGGCCATTGAAGGAACCCCCCGATGAACCACGCCATCCGCGTCCATGAGCACGGCGGTCCCGACAAGCTGGTGTGGGAGGAGGTGCCGCTGCCCCACCCCAAGCCCGGCGAGGTACTGGTGCGCCACGGCGCGGTCGGGCTGAATTACATCGACGTCTATTTCCGCACCGGCCTCTACAAGGCGCCCTCCATGCCGGTGACGATCGGCATGGAGGGGGCCGGCACGGTGGAGGCCGTGGGCGACGGCGTGACGGAGCTGAAGGTGGGCGACCGCGTCGCCTATGCCGGCGCGCTCGGCGCCTATGCCGAGGCGCGCGCGCTGCCCGCCGACAAGGTGGTGAAGGTGCCGGAGGGCATCGACTTCACCCAGGCCGCTGCCATGATGCTGCAGGGCATGACCGCGCAGTTCCTGGTGAAGCGCACCTACCCGGTGAAAAAGGGCGACGCCATCCTGGTGCATGCCGCGGCCGGCGGCGTCGGCTCCATCCTGGTGCAATGGGCGAAGCATCTCGGCGCCACCGTCATCGGCGTGGTCTCGACGCCGGAGAAGGCGGCGCTCGTCAGGTCGCTCGGCGCCGACCACGCCCTGCTGACCAGCGAGAACATCCCGGCCCGGGTGAAGGAGATCACCAGCGGCGCCATGCTGCCCGTGGTCTATGACAGCGTCGGCCGCGACACCTTCCTCACCTCGCTCGACTGCCTGCGCCCCTTCGGGCTGATGATCAGCTACGGCAATGCCTCCGGCCCCGTCACCACCGATCTCGGCGTGCTGGCGGCCAAGGGCTCGCTTTACGTCACCCGCCCGACGCTCAACACCTACACCGCGAAGCGGGAGGATCTGGTGGCCACCGCCGCCGATCTCTTCGCCGCGGTGAAGTCCGGCGCGGTGAAGATCGCGGTGAACCAACAGGTGTCACTGAAGGATGCCGCCCAGGCGCATATCGCCCTGGAAGGCCGGAAGACCACCGGCAGCACGGTGCTGATGCCGTAATTCCGACGACGATGGCCGCCGGGACCATGAACCGTTCCTGCCGGAAAATTTCCGGCTGATGGACAGGCTGCAGCAGCTCATGGTCTTCCGCCGCGTGGTGGAAACCGGGAACATCACCCGGGCCGCCCGCGACCTGAATCTCTCCCAGCCCTCCGTCTCCCGCCTGGTCGCCGAGCTGGAGCAGCGCCTCGGCGTGCCGCTGCTGCTCCGCTCTCCCCGCGGCCTCGCCGTCACCGATGCCGGCGCCGCCTTCCATGCCGAGGCGGTGCGCATCATCGATGCGCTGGACGAGGCGGAGGCCAGCGTCCGCGGCGCGCAATCCGGCCTCAGCGGCACCGTCCGCCTCACCTGCATCGGCGCCTTCTTCGACGCGGTGGTGATGCCCTGGCTGAGCGACTTCCTGCTGGCCAATCCCAACCTGGTGCTGGAAGCGCATCTCAGCCCCAACATCATCGACCTGGTGGAGCAGGGCATCGACCTCGCCATCCGCTTCGGCGAGCTGAAGCACCAGACGCTGATCGCCCGGAAGATCGGGCGGCTGGACTTCGCCTTCTACGCCGCGCCGGAGTACCTCGCCCGGGCAGGCAGGCCGGAAACGCCGGAGGCGCTGGCGGGGCACAGCTTCTGCTCCCTGCTGGTCGGCGGCAGGCCGTGGGAGGAGGTCCAACTTGAAGGGCCGAGCGGGGAAGCGGCGATGGTGAACACGCCGAGCCGCTTCCGGGCGGACAACCTCGTCAGCCTGATCAGGGCGACGCGGGACGGCTTCGGCATCTCCCTGCTCACGCCCTGGTCCGCCACGCCGCATGTGGAAGCGGGCGCGATCGTGCCGGTGCTGCCGGGCTGGCGGAGCGAGCCGCATGACGTGCATGTGGCGTGGCCCTCGACGCGGGCCATGCCGCGACGGGTGAGAGCGGTGCTGGACGTGCTGGTGAAGAAGGCGGCGGAGGATCCCAGGCTGCGGGCGCGGTAGCGTCCATGGCAGGGGGCGCTGCCTCCTGCACCCCCACCGGGGGGGGGAAGAGCTTCCCCCCGGACCCGGCCCTGAGTCAGGCCGGCGCCAGCCAATAACGGTAGCAATAGGCTTCGCGCAGGCCCAAGCTTTCCTGCAGCGCGATCGAGGGCGCATTCGTCGCCGCCACCTGGGCCGTCAGCACCGATGCGCCGCGCGCCCCGGCCCAATGCGCAGCGGCACGGATCAGCCTTGCTGCCAGGCCGCGGCGACGGAATTCCGGCCGGGTCGCCAGATCGAAGAAGCCGCAGAACGGGCCTTCCGCCACGGCAAAGAGACAGGCGGCATCCACGCCCTGCTCCCGCAACACCAGCCAGGCGCCGGGGGTGGCCAACAGCTCCGGATTGCGCAGCTTCTCCGCCTGTCGGGCCGGCACCTGGTATTCGGCCGTCGCCACCAGCGCCATCCAGGCCGCGCTCGGCCCGCCCTCGTCGCGCACCGCCGCATCCGGCGCCGCGACCGGCGTCAGAGGGCCGACCATCACCAGGCTCTCATCCTGCTCCGCATAGCCACGCGCCTGCAGGAACGGGCCCAGCCCCACCGGGTCCAGCGGCGTCGAGCGGAAGCGCGGCCGCAGCCCCATGCCCGCGAAGCAGGCTTCCACCCGCGCCACCACCCCCGGCAGATCGGCCAACGGCGCCGGGTCCAGCGAGCTGGCGGCATTGCCCCGCCCGGTGCCGCCCAAAAACCCTTTCACCACGAAGGGACCGATGAATGCCTGGCGCGGCGCCGGCAGGGCGGTGAGGCAGAAGCGCTCCAGCGCCAGGATGTCGTGACCCATCGGACCCTCGGCCGGGCTGCGAGGCCGGACGACCGAAGACGGTCGCCACGGGCGCGGCCGGAGCCAGGGTCATAGGAGCCACGCCGCGTCACGGCTAGTGTCGTCCTGCCCGCGAAGTTCGCTGGATTTCCAGCGGACGCAGCGGACAAGCAGGCCACTGAAAACAAAAGCCAGTAGCCCGAGAACGAAGTCCGCAGGGCTGCGGAATCGGGACACTTGAGCATTCTCAAGTCCGGCGGACTCGCCGGACGCCTCGGAAAATGCGACCAGACAAAGGGCTGGAGCGGGTTCGCCGAGCGCAGGCGCGGTGAAACCGCCCTGGACCCCGGCCCGCCAGACAGAAGCGCGGGCTTATGCCAGCGGCCCCGATCGGCGACCCGTTCTAGAGCGGGATCGGTTGAGGTCGAATCGACCGGAACCGTGAATCACGCGACCGAACAATGAGCTAGAGCGGGGCGGGTGAGCGCAGCTCAACCGATCCCGCTCTAGCGCCTTTCCTCGGCCCGGTCAGCGAACCGGTCTGCCGGCATTATTGCCGCGACGCATGGCTGGCGTTTCACCCGCCTATGGCCGCACCCCAGGGCGCGGTGCCCTGGCCCGCACCTCACCCTCCTGCCCCTCGCGTTACCTGCGCTTCAGCGCATGCGCGCCGGGCGATCACCCCGGCTCGTGCCGCCCGTCAGGCCTCCGGACCGAAGGGCACCAGCGCCGGCTTCGCCCAGAACCGGCCGGTGGCGCCATAGGGTTCCGCCATCTTCTCCCACCGCCCCGTGGTCAGCAGGAAATCGATGGCGATGTTCATGAACTCCACCAGATCCTGGTTGCCGCGCTTGATGGCCCAGTTGATCGGCAAGACGTTGTAGGGCGCGCTGCCGAAGAGATCGACCACCGCGGGCTGCGCCGCGGCGAAGCGCCGCGCCTGCCAGGCATCCTCCACGCCGACATCGGCGCGGCCGGCGGCCACTTCCACGAAGGGCGCGGTGAGGTTGCCGGTGGCCAACAGGATGTGCTGCGCCTTCGGCCAATTCTCCTTGGCGTATTCCACGCTGGCGCCGCCCTGGACGAGGGCGATCCTGATCCCCTCGCGGTTCAGGTCCGCGGGCTTGCTGAAGCGCGTGTCGCCGCGCTTCGCCACGGCGCTGTAGCCCAGATACCAGATCGGCCGGGTGAATTGCACCGCGCTGGCGCGCAGGATGGTGGCGAAGGTGCCGGCGACGGAGAGATCGAACTGGCCGGAATTGAGGCCGGAGGTGAAATTCGCCCAGGTCGTCTCGACGAAGACCGGCTCCACATTGATGGCCTGGCAGATGAACTTCACCCCGTCAATGACGAAGCCCTTGAGCTGGCCGCTCGCCGGATCCTTCACCACCGAGGGCGGGGAGGGAATGAAGCCGATCTTGAACTGCTTCTCCCGGATGATCTTTTCCATCACCCCACCGGCGGCGGTCTGCGCCGCGGCGCTGCCGACCAGCGCCCCCGCCATACCAAGCCCGGCCAGCCCGGCGCGGCGGCCCATCGCGAAATCGGTCATGCTCTGCTCTCCCCGGTTGTTCAGTGCAGCACGCGCCGCAGGAATTCCGCGGTTCGCGGCGATTCCGGCGCGCCGAAGATCTGGCTGGGGGGGCCGAGCTCCACGATCTCGCCCCGGTCCATCATCATCACCCGATCGGCGACCTGGCGGGCGAAGCCCATCTCATGCGTCACCACCACCATGGTCATCCCCTCGGCGGCCAGCGATTGCATGACCTCCAGCACCTCCCCCACCAGTTCGGGGTCGAGGGCGCTGGTCGGCTCGTCGAACAGCATCGCCGCCGGCTGCATGGCCAGCGCCCGGGCGATGGCGGCGCGCTGCTGCTGGCCGCCGGAGAGTTTCGTGGGGTAGGTCGCGACCTTGTCCGCCAGGCCCACCCGTTCCAGCAGCGCGCGCGCCCGCGCCTCTGCCGCGCCGCGGCTTTCGCCGCGCACGATGACCGGGCCCTCGATGACGTTCTCCAGCACCGTCTTGTGCGGGAAGAGGTTGAAGCTCTGGAACACCATGCCCATGCGGGCGCGGATGCGGCGGATACTGCTCTCAGTGTCCGGCTTCAGTCGGCCCTTGGCATCGCGGCGATAGCCGACGAGCTGCTCCTCGAAATGGATCTCGCCCGCCTGGTAGTCTTCCAGGAAGTTCAGGCAGCGAAGCAAGGTAGATTTGCCGGAGCCGCTGGGGCCGATGATGGCCAGCACCTCGCCGCGCTTCACCTCGAAGCCAAGGCCGCGCAGCACTTCCAGCTTGCCGAAGTTCTTGCGCAGCCCTTCGACGCGGATGATGGGCTTCTCGATCATCCGCGGGTCTTCCAGTGCTGCTCCAGCCGCTGCGACAGCCAGATGAAGGGGTAGATCAGCAGGCCGAAGACGATCGCAACCACGGTATAGGTCTCGAGCGGCCGGTAGGTGTTGTTGATGAGGTTCTCCGCCTCATGCAGCAGCTCATTCACCGCCAGCACGGAACCGAGCGTCGTCAGCTTCATCAGCGTGGCGAATTCATTGATGAAGGGCGGCACCATGCGGCGCACCGCCTGGGGCAGGATGATGCGGCGCATCGCCTGGCCGTAGGACATGCCGAGCGATTTCGCCGCATCCGACTGGCCGCGGTCGATGCTGGCGATGCCGGCGCGGAAGATTTCCGCGATATAGGCCGCCGCGTGCAGCCCGATGCCGACGCTGGCGGAGGCGATGTTGCCCATCTGCACGCCGGTCAGGATGGGCAGCGCGTAGTAGATCCAGACGAGCTGCACCAGGATGGGCGTGGCGCGGAACACGTCGATATAGACCGCCGCCGGCACCCGCAGCCACGCCGCGCGGGAGGAGCGCATGAGGCCCAGCACCAGCCCGAGCGCCATGCCGATCAGCAGCGCCCAGAAGGTCAGGATCGCCGTCACCTCGACGCCCCGGTAGAAGACCTGGCGGTAGTCCCAGATCATCTGCCATTGCCAGACATAGCCCATCAGGCGGCGACGCCCAGCACGCGGTCCAGCACCCAATTGTTGAAGGTGTGCACCAGCGGCTCCATGTGCGCGAGCCGGCCGGGCTTGGCGAAGGGCGAGGCGAGGCCGCGCTGCTGCAGCTCGGAGATTTCGTTGTCCTCGGGGATGGAGATGTCCCAGCGCTTGTAGTAGCGCTGCACCACCTCCTCGAAATCCGGGCGTTCCACGCTGCTGCGCGGGAAGGCGGAGCCGACGATGAGCTTGGTGCGTGCCGGGCCCATCGGATGCAGTTCCAGCCACCACATGCAGTCATAGGTACAGCCGAACATGGTGCTGGGATAGATCAGCGGATACCAGCTTCCCGCCGCGGCCTGGCCTTCCAGATGGTCCATCTCCGGAAAGCCGGTATCGCCGGAGAGCAGCGCGCGGCTGCCCTTGTGTTCCTTGTAGAGGGCACAGTACTCGCCCGCCGCCGGCTGCGGCAGGGAGGGCTTGCCTTTCTGGCGGGACAGCGTGCTGCGATGGACGGTGGCGATGTGGTACGCCTCCATCGCGTTCTCGACATAGATCTTCCAATTGCAGGCGAGGTCGTATTCCTTGCGCCGCACGCAGGCCATGTCCTGGAAGCGGTAGGAGGCGAGCTTCTCCGGCAGGTCGCCGAGATGGGCGGTGAGCGGCGCGGCCTCGCTGTCGAAATTGATGAACATGAAGCCGGCCCAGCGTTCCAGCCGGACCGGCGTGAGGGACCAATCCTCCAGCCGGAAATCCTTCGTCTGCTCCATCTCCGGCGCGACGATGAGGTTGCCTTCCGTATCGAAGGCCCAGGAATGGTAGGGGCAGCGGAAGGCGCGGCAATTGCCTTCGCCCTCCACCAGCAGCGCGCCGCGGTGGCGGCAGGTATTGGCGAAGGCCCGCACCTCGCCATCCTTGCCGCGGACGATGATGACGGGGATGCCGGCGAATTCGATGGTGAAGTAGTCGCCGCCATGCGGGATGCGGTCGTCGCGGCCGACGAAATTCCAGACCTTCAGGAAGATCGTCTGGACCTCCCGCTTGTAGAACGCCTCCGAGGTGTAGCAGGCGGGCGGCAGGGTGGAGGCTTCGAGCAGCGGCTTGCGCACGCCCGCATAGGTCTCCGGGCGGAAGAGCGCGGCGTCGTCGAGCGGCAGCATGGCGTCGAGCATGGGGATGACCTCCGGCCGGGATAAGAAACGAGCCTGCCGATTTTGCAGCAAGCCGCGTGCCGCGAAAAAGCGCGGCTTGCAGCCTGGAATGCCGGGGGAATCGGCAGGGCACGCGTGCAGGCTGCACGCTGCGCAGACATTGGGTGCTTGCGTATCCAAACCCGATTGTGTCGGCCGCAACGCTGCGCTTCACTGCCGCGCATGATGCGCCGCTTCACCGCCGAAACCCTCTCCGCCGCCGAGGCCTATGCGCTGCTGGTCGGCATCGTGGTGCCGCGGCCGATCGCCTGGATCACCACGATGGATGCGGCGGGCGCGGTGAACGCCGCGCCCTTCTCCTGCTACACCTTCGTCTGCAACCGGCCGCCGATGCTGGCGGTGAATATCGGAAGGCGCGACGGGGCGCTGAAGGACACCGCGGCGAATATCGAAAGCAGCGGCGAGTTCGTGGTGAATGTCGTCACCGAGGCCGCGCTGACGCCGATGCATGCCAGCTCCGCCGCCTATCCGCCCGGCGTCAGCGAGGTGGCGGCGCTGGGGCTGGAGGTGCTGCCGAGCGCGCGCGTCGCGCCGCCGCGCCTCGCCTGCTCGCCCATCGCCATGGAATGCCGGCTGGAACGCATGCTGGAGCTCGGCGAGCAGAAGAGCGGGCTGCTGATCGGCGAGGTGCTGGAATTCCAGGTGGAGGAGGCGCTGCTGGAGCAGGGGCGGCGCATCGCCGTGGATCGCTTCCTCCCCGTCGCGCGCCTCGGCGGGCCGCATTACGCGACGCTGGGCCACATCCTGACCCAGCCCAAGGTCGGCGAGGCCGGCCCTACGGAGCAACGATGACGCATCTGCATTTCGAAAGCCGTGCCAACAAGCCCGCCTGCTTCCAGATCACGCCGGCGCTGGTGCAGGCGGCGGCGCGGCGCGCCAAGGCCGGGCGTGGGCTGCGCTGGACGGTGGGCGAGGATCTGTCCGAGCTGTCCTGGCTGAAGACCGCGGAGGGGCTGGTCTGCGGCAACGACATCATCACCGATCCAGCCTTCCCCAAGGCGATGCTGGCCGAGGCGGCGCCGAAGCTGCGCTGGATTCACATCACCGGCGCGGGGATCGAGCCACTGCTGCCGCTGGACTGGCTGCCGTCGGGTGTGGTGCTGACCAACAACAGCGGCGTGCATGTGCAGAAGACCGGCGAATTCGCCACCATGGCGCTGCTGGCGCTGACCTTCCGCCTGCCTGCGCTGATGACGCAGCAGCGGGAGGCGCGCTGGGGGCAGATCTTCACGCCCAGCATCGCCGGCAAGACGCTGCTGGTGGTGGGGTTGGGGGATATGGGCGGCGCCGCGGCGAAAGCCGGGAAGAAGCTGGGCATGAAGGTGCTGGGCATGCGCCGCAACCCGAAGCCGCATCGCTACGCCGACGCCATGCTGCCGCTGAAATCGCTGAAGAAGGGGCTGGCCGAGGCCGATATCGTGCTGGTGGCGACGCCGCTGACACCGGAGACGCGCTACCTGATCGACGCCGAGGCGATCGCCGCCATGAAGCCCGGCGCCGGGCTGGTCAATGTCGGCCGCGCCGGCGTGGTGGACTACGCGGCGCTGAGCGAGGCGCTGCGCAACGGCAAGGTCTCGGGCGCGATGCTGGACGTGTTCGATCCGGAGCCGCTGCCGAGCAGCGATCCGCTCTGGCAGGTGCCGAACCTGATCATCACGCCGCATTGCTCCTCGGATGATCTGGACGCTTATATGCCGCTGACCCTGGATCTGGTGATGGCCAATCTGGCGCGGTTCCGGGCAGGCAAGACGCTGAAGAACGCGGTCGATCCCACGACCGGCTACTGAGCACAGGGAGACGCAGCATGGACGTCCCGGCCGACCTCTTCCACCCGCGCCACTACGAGGCGGTGCGGAAGCCCCTGTTGCAGGCGGAGACGCTGCCGACCTGGTGCTACACCTCCGACGCCTTCTACCAGCGAGAGGTGGAGCGCATCTGGCGCAAGGCATGGAATTTCCTCGGCCATGTGACTCAGGTGGCGAATCCGGGCGACTATCTGGCGATGGAATTCGCCGGCGTTCCGCTCTTCATCATCCGCGGCAAGGACAACGTGCTGCGCGCTTTCGCCAATGCCTGTCGGCATCGCGGCTCCACGCTGCTGGATCACGGCCATGGCAATTGTGGCCTCGTCGTCTGCCCCTACCACTCCTGGAGCTACGCGCTGGACGGCACGCTGTACGGCGCGCCCGAGATGCACAAGACCGAGGGCTTCGACCCGGCACAGAACGGCCTGGTGCCGCTGCGCTGCGAAAGCTGGGGCGGCTTCCTCTTCGTCTGCTTCGATAACGCGGCGCCGCCCCTGGCGCAGTGGCTCGGCGGCCTGCCGGACAAGCTGGAATGCTACAACCTCGACGACATGGTGCTGACGCGCCGCAAAACCTTCAACATGGCGTGCAACTGGAAGATCTTCGTGGAGAACGCGAAGGAATCCTACCACATCGGCACGGTGCACCGCGCGACCATCAACAAATACGCCAGCGCCCGCAGCGCCGGCTATTGGGTGGAGGAGGCGACGGGCGAATACGTCATCACCTTCGCCCAGCATGAGAACAGCATGGCGCTGCTGAAGGGCGATGCCGGCTTCCCGCCGATCGAAAGCCTCGCAGGGCGGCGGGAGGCGGGCGGGACCTATGCGCCGCTGCTCTACCCCAGCACCTACCTGGCCTGCACCATCGATTGCGCCTGGTATCTGGAACTGCACCCGCTGGGGCCCGACCGCACGCGGCTGGTGCATGGCGCGCTGTTCCCGCGCAGCCGCACGACGCGGCCGGATTTCGAGGAGATCGCGGCGAACTACTACAAGCGCTGGGACATCACGCTCGAGGAGGACATCATCGCCTCCGACCGGCAGCAGAGGGGAGTGACCTCGCCCTACTGCCTGCCCGGCCGCTTCAGCTACCGGGAGCCGCTGGTGCACGCCATCGACAATTGGGTGCTGGACTGCGTGCTGGATCCCGCCTGAATGCTGGACGAGACCATCCCAGCCGGCGCACCCTGGTCCGGCATCGTGAAGCGCGGCCAGGTGCTGCGCATCACTGACCTGCATGGCAGGCAGGCGGTGGATTTCCTCTGCTACAATGCGGAGGACCCGTTGGAGCGCTACCACGCGCCAAACACCATGAAGGCGGCGGGCAGCATCTTCCTGACCACAGGGCACGTGCTTTATTCCGACCTCGCCCAGCCGATCTTCACCATCATCGAGGATCAGTTCGGCGGGCATGACACGATCGGCGGCTGCTGCTCCGCCCCCTCCAACCGCATGCTCTATGGCGTGGAGAATTGCCCGGGCTGCCGGGAAAATTTCCTGGCGGCGCTCGCCTGCCACGGCCTCGGCCGGCGCGACATCGTGCCCAACGTCAACTTCTTCATGCGGGTGCCGGTGGAGCGCGATGGCGGCTCGGCCATCGCGCTCGGCGTCTCGCCCCCCGGCTGCCAGGTGGCGCTGCGGGCGGAGATGGATGCGCTGGCGGTGATCTCCAACTGCCCGCAGATCAACAACCCCTGCAACGACTACAACCCGACGCCCATCCGCGTGCAGATCGAGGATTGAACGCCATGGAGACCATCCCCGCCCGCCGCGGCAAGGCCGCCTTCGTAAGGCAGGGCCAGTCCATCCGCATCGTCAACACCCATGGCGAGCAGGTGGTGGATACCTGGGCCTTCACTGCCGGCATGCTGACCGAATTCATGTCCATGGAGCACACCCGCGCCACGCTGGTGAAGCTGCGGCCGCAGAAGGGCGATGGCCTTTTCACCAACCGGCGTCGCAAGATCCTGACGATGACGGAGGACACGACCAAGGGCGACCACGACACGCTGATGGCCGCCTGCGACAGCGAGCGCTACGCGCTGCTCGGCGTGAAGGAATACCACGACAATTGTACCGACAACCTCTTCGCCGGCATGCAGGCGCTGGGGCTGGTGCCGCCGGAATGTCCGGCGCCGCTGAACCTCTTCATGAACATCCCGTGGACGCCGAGCGGCGGCCTTTCCTTCGACCCGCCGACGACGAAGCCCGGCGACTACGTGACCTTGCGGGCGGAGCTGGACTGCATCGTGGCGATGTCCTGCTGCCCGCAGGACATCCTGCCGATCAATGGTCGCGCGGGTAAGCCAACCGAGGCGCATTACGAGATCCTCGGATGAGCGACCGCCCGCGATGCCACTGGGCGCGCGACCCCTTCCACCACGCCTATCACGACGAGGAATGGGGCGTGCCGCAGCATGACGACCGCATGCTGTTCGAGATGCTGACCTTGGAAGGCGCGCAGGCGGGCCTTTCCTGGCGCACCATCCTCGGCAAGCGCGCCGGCTACCGGGAGTGCTTCGCGGGCTTCGATCCGGCGGTGGTCGCTGGCTTCGATGCGGCCAAGGTGGAAGAGCTGGTGCAGGATGCGCGCATCGTCAGGCATCGCGGCAAGATCGAGAGCACCATCGGCAACGCCCGCGCCTTCCTGGAGGTGCAGCGGGAATTCGGCAGCTTCGATGCCTGGCTGTGGGCCTTCGTCGATGGCAAGCCGGTGGTGACGCGGCGCGAAGCCGGCGAGCGCATCCCGGCCCGCACGGAGCTTTCCGACCGCATCAGCAAGGCGCTGACGAAGCGCGGCTTTCGCTTCGTCGGCAGCACCATCATCTACGCCTATCTGCAAGCAGTCGGCGTGGTGGACGACCACAGCGCCGAATGCTTCCGCGCCTCAGAGGCCTAGATACACCTTCCGCACCAATTCATTGTCCTGCAGCGCCGCGGCTGACTCGCCCTGGAAGGCCAGATGGCCGTGGACGATGACATAGCCGCGGTCGGCGATGCGCACCGCCTGGTGGAAATTCTGCTCCGCCATCAGCACGGTCAGGCCGAGCCGCGCCTTCATCTCCGCGATCATCTCCATGGTGCGGGAGACGAGGATGGGGGCGAGCCCGACCGAAGGCTCATCCACCAGCAGGATCTGCGGTGCGGTCATCAGCGCGCGGCCCAGCGCCACCATCTGCTGCTCCCCGCCGCTCATGCTGCCGACGAGCTGGGCGCGGCGTTCGGCGAGGCGCGGGAACATCTCGTAGCAGAGCTCGAGATTCCGCCCCAGCGCAGCGCGTGCCGCCTGGCGATAGGCGCCGAGCTGAAGGTTCTGCTCCACCGTCAGCCGCGGAAACAGTCGTCGCCCTTCGGGCACCAGGGCGATGCCCAGCTCCACGATCGCCTCGGGCGAGAGGCCGATCAGCTCGTGCGTCACGCCGTCCAAGGTTGCGCGGATGCTGCCGCGCGTCGGGCGCACCTGGCCCATGATGCTGCGCATCAACGTCGTCTTGCCATTGCCGTTGGTGCCCAGCAGCACCACCGTCTCCCCCGCCGGCACGCTCAGCGAGACATCCTGCAGCACCCGCACGGCGCCGTAGCCGGCATCGATGCCGGAAATCTCCAGGCTATTGCTTGCCAAGATAGGCGCCCTCCACTTCCGGCATCGCCAGCACCTCCCGCGGCGCACCATCGGCGATCTTGCGGCCGGCGACGAAGACGATGAGGCGTTCGGAGAATTCGGTCACCGCGCGCATGATGTGCTCGATCATGATCACCGCCGTGCCCGCCGCGTTCAGCCGCAGCAGCAGGGCGATGATCTGGTCCACCTCGGCATGCGAAAGCCCGGCCATCGCCTCGTCGGCAATCAGCAATTGCGGGTCCAGCGCGATGGCGCGGGCCAGCTCCAGGCGACGCTGCTCCACCTGGGTCAGCTCGCGCGGCAGCCTTGCCGCCTTTGCCGCCAGCTCCACCTGCTCCAGACAGGCCATGGCGCGTTCGGTGGCGTCCGCAGCGTGGCCGCCGAACAGCAGCGGCACGCGCACGTTTTCCAGTACCGTCAGGCTGCGGAAGGGCTGGGGGAGCTGGAAGGTGCGGGCCAGGCCGCGCCGGGCGCGGGCATGCGGCTTCAGCCCATCCAGCTTCGCCCCGGCCAGGGTCACGCTGCCATCATGCTGGGCGAAATCGCCGCTGATGCAGTTGACGAAGGTGGATTTGCCGGAGCCGTTGGGCCCGATCAGCCCCAGCCTTTCGCCCGGCCGCAGCACCAGATCCACCTCCGCCAGGGCGACGAAGCCGCCGAAGCGCTTGCCCACCTTCTCCGCGCGCAGCAGCGGGGCGGGCGCCGGGTCCTGCAACGCCGCGCTCATGCCCGCCTCCGGAACCAGCCGATGATGCCGCGCGGGAAGAGCGCGACGAAGATCACCAGCATCCAGCCGACGATCCAGAGGTTGAGCGCGGAGGAAATGGTCACCGTCGCCGCCTGCTGCAGCCCGCCCAGCAGCACAGCACCGATCACCGGCCCCAGCCAGCTTCCCGCCCCGCCGATCAGCGGCATGGCGATGGCGTTCACCGCATAGGCCAGGCTGAAGGCCGCTTCCGGATTCAGGTAGCCGCTGTAATAGGGCAGCGGCGCGCCGGCCACGCCCATCAAGGCGCCGCAGAGCGTGGTCGCGATCAGCTTCAGCCGCAGCGTCGGTACGCCCACCGCCTCCGCCGCCCGCTCATTGTCGCGGATCGCCTGCAAGCCGCGGCCGAGCCGCGAGAGCTCCACCGTCCGGCTGATGCCGACGGCGAGAATGGCGAGCACCAGCATGACGACGAACATGTACTCGCCATAGCTGACGAAGGGCGGCACTTCCCGCGGCCGGACGATATAGGCGCCGCGCGAGCCGCCGACATAATCCCAGTTCACGATCAGCGTCTGCAACACCACGGCCAGGCAGAGCGTGGCGATGGAGAAGAACACCCCCCGCAGCCGCAAGGTGAGATAGCCGGTGCCGAGGCCGAGCAGCCCCGCCACGAAGCCCGCCGCGACGATGCCCGGCAACAAATCCAGCCCGAAGGCCTTGCGCAGCGCGATGGCCGTGTAGGCGCCGGCCGCCATGAAGCCGGCGGCACCGAAATTCACGTAGCCGGCATAGCCGCCGAGGATGTTCCAGGCGCTGGAGAGCACGATGTATTGCAGGATGAAGTAGCCGGCGAAGTAGCCGTATTCATTGCCGATCAGCCGCAGCCCCACCACCAGCGCCGCGCCGAGCAGCACCGCGCAAAGCCAGAACAGCGCGTGGTGCGGCGAGGGCGCCAGCAGCTTCGGCACCGCCGCACGCGGCGCGTCCAGGCCCACGGCCTCGACGCTGCGCTCCCCGGCGGCGCTCATGCCATCCTCCCGAACAGGCCCTGCGGCCGGAAGGCCAGCACCAGCAGCAGCCAGCCGAAGGCGACGGCGGGCGACCAGGAGGGGCCGTAGAAGGTCGCCGTCACATTCTCCACCACGCCGAACAGCAGCGCGGCGGTCAGGCAGCCCGGCAGGCTGGCCATGCCGCCCATGATGCAGATGGCGAAGACCCGGCCGATGAAGATCTGGCCGGAGGAGGGATCCACCGGTTGCACCACCACCAGCGCCCCGCCGGCGATGGAGGCGAGCGCGACCGAAAGCCCGAAGGCCAGCCGCTTGATGCGCACCGGGTTCACCGCCATCAGCCGCAGCGCCTCCGCATCCTGCGCTACCGCCGCCACCGCCAAGCCGGTGAAGCTGCGCTTCAGGTAGAGATGCAGCGCCCCCAGCGCCGCCAGCGCCAGCAGCGCCGGCGCCAGCATGCGCAGCGGCAGGTCGATCTCGCCGAGGCGCCAGGTGATGAAGGCATAGGGCGGGTCGAGGAAGCGCTGCTCCGGCCCGAAGGCCATCACCAGCCCCACCTCGATGATGAACATGACGCCGAAGAAGAAGGCGAGGCCCTGCAGCGCCTCTTCGCCCCGCTTCTCGAAGAAATGGTGATAGACCCCGTAGATCAGTACGCCGAGCAGGTAGAAGAGCGGCGCCTGCAGCACCGCGACCAGCAGCGGGTCCAGGCCGAGCGCGGTGCCGATCAGCACCACGGTGAAGGCGCCCATCACCATCAGCGCCGGATGTGCGATGTTGACGATGTCCAGCATGCCGAAGGAGACGGCGAGGCCGGTGGCCGCGGCGGCGTAGAGGCCGCCGAGCAGCAGGCCGCTGACGATGCCGTTCAGCAGCAGGATCAGGTCGGGGTCCATCCCGCCACCTCAGCCCGCAGCGCCGTAGGGCGTGCGGAGGGCGCCGGATTTGTAGGCAGAGGGCGCCAGGATCACCTTGGCGCCGGGACGCTTGTAGCGCTCTAGGTCGTTGTCGGTGATGCCCTGGAACTGGACGTAGAGGTTGCGTGCCTCCGCCCATTCGCCCAGCGCGCTGAAGCGGAATTTGCCGACGATGGTGTCGAATTCCTGGGCGTGCATGTCGGCGGCCATCGCTGCCTGGTCGATCTTGCCCACCCGCGTCAGCGTCTGCTCCAGCGCCTGCATCTGGCCATAGGCGTAGGGCGGGATGTAATTGCCCAGCAGGTCGGTCTGCTCGCGCGGCGCCAGCTCCCGGTACTTCGCCTGGAAGGCGGCGACGCCGGGGAAGTTCATCGTCGGCTCGGGCGAATAGACGTCCCAGGTGACGAGGTTGTTCAGCAGCGGGCCGAATTGGCTCTGGAAGCTGGCGAGCTGGGTGCCGACCATGCCGCCGCCGAAGATCGCGGGCGTGAAGCGCAGCTCATTCGCCGCCCGCACCATGCCGGCGGAATCCGGCGGGTAGGAGGCGATGAAGACCAGGTCCGGCCGCGCCGACTGCATGGCGCGGATGATGGGGGTGAAGTCCACCGTGCTCGGCGGGTAGGAACGGTCATAGACCACGCGGATGCCGCGCTTCCGCGCATGGTAGCGCGCGCTCTCGCCGGCCTTCTGGGCGAATTCATTGTCGGCGGCGGCGATCGCGATGCTGCGCGGCGGCGTCGGCAGCATGGCGGCCACCTCGAAATAGCCGGCGGCGTAGGTCTCCTTCATGTCGTCGCCGACGACGTTCATGTTGAAATGGCGATCGTATTTAAATGCCTCGTTCACGCCCGCGCCGAAGATCGTCAGGAAGGTCACGTTGCGCTGCATCACCACCGGCATGGCGGGGGCGATCATCGCCGTCGCGTAGGGGGAGGTGACGATGTCCACCCGGTCCACATCCAGCAGCTTGGTGTAGATGCCGGGCACCAGGCCGGGCTGAGTCTGGTCGTCATAGAACACAAGCTGCACCGGCCGGCCGAGGATGCCGCCCTTCGCATTCACCTCCTGCGCCCAGATCTGGTAGGCCAGCAGCGTGGCGCGGCCATTGCCGGCGAGGCCGCCGGACAGCGCCATGGCGAAGCCGATGCGGATGGGGTTCGCACCTTGCGCCAAGGCGGGAAATACCCCTGCCACCTGTCCCGCCCCGGCAATCGCGGCGGCGAGCGAAAGGCGGCCGAATTGCCGCCGCGTGAATGGATCCATGCCTGTCTCCTCCCCTTCGTTCTTCTCCTCCGGCCTTGGACCGGGAGGGCGGCGTCTGTCGCGCCGCCTCTCCCGCCGGAATCCCCCGCTGGAGCGGGATGGGTCGAGCGCCGCTCACCCATCCCGCTCCGGCCTTTTGCTTGCTCGCGTGATTCGCGCCTTTCGGTGAGCCCACCTCAGGCGATCACGCTCATTCGGCGGCGGGCAAAATCTGCGAGGGATCGGCGCCGACCCGCCCGCCCGTCTCCCCCGCCGCCCGGCGGGAAAGGCGGAAATCGTAGCGCAGGCTCGGCAGATCCGGCCGCGGCGTCCCGGGCACCCCCATCGCCGCCTCCACCACCAGGGAGGCGCTGACGCCGAATACGGTGTCGCTGTCGATATTCGGGTCGTCGGCGAAGTAGAGCGCCGTCACCAGCTCCCGATGCTCCTCGGCGGCGACCAGCACATGGATATGCGCCGGGCGCTTGCCGTGGCGGTTCTGGCGGTGGACGAAGGCGCCCACCGGCCCGTCCATCGGGATGGAGTAGCCGATGGGCTTCACCGTCCGCAGGTGGTAGCGGCCCTCCGCATCCGCCTGGAAACGGCCGCGCATATCCATCACCGAGGCATCATTGGCCTGGAGGTCGTAGAGCCCCTCGGCATCGGTCTGCCAGATATCGATCCAGGCATGCGGCACCGGCCTTCCGGCAGCGTCGGTGACCTGGCCGAACAGGCAGATCTCCTCGCCCCCGGTCTTGTGCACCGCGATGCTGCCGCCGAGCGGGAAGGCGGGCGCCTTCTCCCGGAAGAAGGGGCCGAGCAGGCTGGTCTCCGTCCCCGCCGCCTCGCGCCCCTCCGCGTCATGCATCAGGTTCACCAGGCGGGAGAGGCCGAGCACGTCGGAGAGCAGGATGAATTCCTGCCGGTAGGGCGTGCAGGCCTGGCCCACGGCGGTGAGGAAGGCAATGCCGGCAAGCCATTCATCGGGCGTCAGCCGCACCTCCTGCGCGAAGCCGTGCAGGTGGCGGATGGCGGCTTCGGTCACCTGGCGCAGCCGCGGATCCGGCGTATGCGCCATCTGCGCCAGGACGTCCTTCAGCAAGCCCTGCGGGTCGAGGTCCTGCATGCCGTTCGCTCCCCTTGCGCCGGCCTCCGTTTGGGCGGCGCTTCGCGGTACGATGCGCGGGGTGACCGGTTGCGGTCAATCGACTATGCCGTGCGGGGTTCATCCGCGATCAAGGGGGGTTGGCTACCGCCATGTCGCTGCCTCGCCGCGCCCTGGCCATGCTGCCCCTTCTGCTGGCCCGCCCGGCGGCGGCGCAGCCAGGCGATCCGGAATGGCGCCTGTTCCGCCAGCGCTTCCTGGCGCCGGAAGGCAGGGTGCTGGATAGCGGCAATGGCGGCCCCCTGGCCCCGGCCCGGCGCTTTCCGCCACGCTTTTCCTTCGACGCGGTGCGGGTGCCGCTGCTGCTGGCCTGGGCGGGGCAGCCCGACGCCCCTGCGGCGCAGGCTGCGCGCGCCTTCTGGGCTGCCCGCCCGGCCGCCTGGGTGGATCTGCGCAGCGGCGCGGAGGCGCCCTACCCCGCCTCTCCCGGCATGCGGGCCATTGCCGCGCTGGTGGGCGAGGCCGGCCGGTGCCGCTGCCCTCGGTGCGCGGGGCGGCGGATTACTATGCCGCCTCGCTGGGGCTGCTGGTGGCGCTGGCGGCGGCCGACCTCCGCCTGCCGACGCCTGCAACGCGCGGATTAGCCCGGGCCGATTCACCATTCCCTAGCGGTTCCCCCTGTAGCCATGGCCGGGTGTCTGGCGCGTGCAGGGAAAATCCACATGCAGAAGGCCGATGGCGACGCGGATGTCGCGCGGTTGGTGCGGTCCTTCGGGATGCGGGGGTTCCGCTACCACGGCTTCGGCAATCGGCCGACGCGCCCGGCGGCAGCGGATGCGGCGGCGGCCGACATGATGGTGGCGCCGCAAGCGATGGCGGCGGCACCGGCCGCCCAGGGCGCCGTCGCGGAGCCTGCCGGCCCGGTGCCGCTGCCGGGCCTGCCCCGGCCGGAGCTGGGCGCACCGCCGATGGCCGCACCGCCGGCCATGGCGGGTTTCGGGCCCATGGCGGCGCCGGGCCATGCCGTGTCGGCGCCGGCCGCGCCCCTGCAGGCCGTGCCGGCCCATGCCGCGCCTTACCAGCCGGCTTACGCCGCGCCCTCCCAGGCCACTCCCGCCCTGGCCGCACCTGCCTATGCCATGCCTGCCTACGGCGGTCCGGGCCATGCGATGCCGGGCTACGCCATGCCGGGCCATACGATGCCAGGCCATACGATGCTGGCCTATGCCATGGCGTCCCCTGCCTATGGCCTGATGCCGCCGCCCTATGCGCTGCCCGCTGCCGCCTATGGCTACGCGCCGCCTTTCGCCATGGCGCCGCCACCCGCTTACGGGCCGCCGGCCTATGCCGTGGTCGCCCATGCCGCGGCGCCGCCCTCCCTGCCCGCCGCCTTCGTGCCAGCGCAGGCCATGCCTCCCCAGGCAGTGCCCGCCCAGGCCGCATCCGGCCCGGCCGCGCCCGCTTACGGCGCATCCCAGACCATGACGGCCGGCGCCGCGCCCTTCCAAGGATCGCTTGCCCAAGCCGGCCCCAACCCGGCCTCGCCCTTCGACGGCGCGCCCGTCCAGCCCGGCCCCAACCCGGCCTCGCCCTTCCACGGCGCGCCTGTCCAGCCCGGCCCCGCCCAGGCCTCGCCCTTCCACGACGCGCCCGTCCTGGCCGGCCCCGCCCAGGCCCCGCCCTTCCGTGGTGCACCCGTCCGGCCCGGCCCCGCCCAGGCCTCGCCCGCCTACGGCGCGCCCGTCCTGGCCCATGGCGCGCTGTCGCCCGCCGCCGCGCCACCCGTCCCGGCCGAGGCCTTCGCGGCCCCGCCCCCGTCAGCCCGGCCGGGCTTCCGCCTGCTGCACCACCTGATGGAGGCACCGCCCAGCCCCGCGCCCGCCCCGCCCCGCCCCTTCACCCTGTTGGCCGAGGCCCGCGCCGCTGAATTGGCGGGGTTCTGATGCCGCTCATCTGCATTGCTTCGCCCAAGGGCGGCGTCGGCAAGACCACCATCGCCGCCAACCTCGCTCACGTCCTGGCCTGCACCGGCCGCCAGGTGCTGGCAATGGATTTCGACCCGCAGAACGCCCTGCGCCTGCATTTCGGCATCCCGCTGGAGGATGGCGCCGGCTTCCTCGCCGAATTGCCGAAGCGGCCGGATTGGCGGGCCCTGGCGCGCCACCTCGCCCCCGGGCTGCGCCTGCTGCCGCATGGCAGGGTGGATCTGCACGACGCCCTGGCGCTGGAGGAGGCGCTGGAACGCGAGCCGGCGCTGCTCGCCACGCCGCTCGCCTCCATCCTGGCGGAGCCCGGGCTGCTGGTCATCGCCGACACGCCGCCCGGCCCCTCCCGCGCGCTCGCCGCGCTGGTGCCGCAGGCGACGCTGGTGCTGGTGGCGCTGCTGGCGGATGGCGCCAGCGTCGCGCAGCTTCCCGAATTGCAGAGCGGCCGCTTCCTCGGCAATGGCACCCTCGGCGGCCTCTTCGCCGCCCGCCTGCGCGTGGTGGTGAATGAGGTGGAGGCCAGTTCGCGCCTCGCCGGCGAAGTGGCGCGGGCCATGGCGGAAAGCCTCGGCCAGCGGCTGATCGGCGCCGTCGCCCGCGACCATGCGGTGGCGGAGGCGCTGGCCTGCCAGACCCTGCTGGCGGATTACGCCCCCGGCTGCCGCGCGGCGGAGGATATCGCCGCCATCGCCCGCATCCTGGACCGCGCCCTGCCCGCCCCCGCCGCCGCCCCGGCGGCGGAGCCCGCGACGCTGGCCGCCCAATGGGGTGCGACTTGGGGCGCCAATTGGGGCGCGCCGACATGAGCGCGGCGCCTCCGCTGCCCGGCCTCTGACTGGCGGCGATGAGCGCCGTGGCCAGCGACGCCGCGCTGCAGACCATGCGGGCAGGGCAGAGCCGCAGCGGCGCGGGCGGCGGCGCGCAAGCGGCGGCGCGCGGGCGGAGTGAGAGCCGCCGCGGCTGGGCGTGACACGACCTCGTTGCGCAGGCCCCGGTCGCCGCCGCGTGTCGGGCCAGGGCGGGAACCTTACGGGGCGGGCGGCGCTTGGCGCGGCAAGGAGATCCGCGATGCGCCACCTTGCCCCCCTCGCCCTGCTGCTGCCGGCCTGCGCCTATGTGGAGCGGCCGGCGCCGCAGCCCCTGGCCTATTCCAGCCCAGCACCCTATGGCGCCGCGCCCTATGCCGCCTCCTCCTACGCGGCGCCGCCGGCGCAGGCCATCGCCCCGGCGCCGGGCAGCTATTGCGCCGAGGCGGTGGCGGAAGCGCAGGATGCCGCGGCGCGCGCCGCGACGACCGGCTCCAGCCTCGACGCCGGCCGCGCCAACCGCACGGCGGATTACGCCGTGCGCGATTGCCGCTGATCGCTAGGAAGAAAAAGCGGGGCGCTGCCCCTGCGCCCCGTCGGCGGAACGGCTTCCCCCGGCCCCCACCCTGAAAGCCTGCCGCAAAAGGGTCTGCGCGCGTCGCGGCGGGAGTTTTCCACCCTGGGCGTCATGCGCCAGCATGCTGTTCGCATGAATTCCGCGAAGTTGCCGGAGTTCCCGATACCACCGGCATCGGCTGGCGCCGTCGCGGCAGCGCCACGCTCCTGGCCCGCAAAATCCCTCGCCGGTCCCCTGCCGGGACCCTTGCGCGACAGGCTCCCGGGTCGGCCGGTTCAACCCTTGTGATACTCCAGCCGGGGCCTGGTGGCTGCCAACGGCCCTTTCCTGGTGTTCCGACCGAAGTCCTGCGGACTTCGGTCGGAACACCAGCTTTTGTTTTCAGTGGCCTGCTGGTCCGCTGCGTTCGCTGAAAATCCCGCGAGTTTCGCGGGCAGAACACTAGAGCGATTTCACCTCGCCTGCGCTCGGCGAACCCGCTCTAGCCCCCTGTTCGGTCGCATTTTCCGAGTCGTCCGGCGATTCTGCCGGACTTGAAAATGCTCTAGGCCGGCCGCCAGGAAATGGTGAAAAACCATTGCGTCAGCCGTGCCCGCACCACCTGGTCCACCACCGCGTCCAGCGCCGCCGAGCCGGCGGCCAGGTCCCCGCCCGGCGGCAGGGCGACGGGCGGCAGGAAATGGGTGCGGAAGCGCGTGCCCGGCAGGCGTTCCACGAAGCCCGGCACGATGGCGCAGCCGGTCAGCCTCGCCAGCCGCACGGCATAGGGAATATTGCCCTCGGTGCGCGGGCCGCGGCCCAGGGAGGGGCCGCGCACCACACCGCGGATGTAGTCGTCCATCCAGAAGAGCAGCGTCTCCTCCCGCGCCTCCAGCACCCGGATCGCCGGCCGCCCGGCGCCACGATCGGCGCGGATCATCCGCCCGCCGCCGCGCAGGCGGATATCGGTGATGACGCGCTCGCGGAAGTCGCTGGGCTGGCGGGTGGCCACCCCCACCGGCCGCAGGCCGAGCTTCGCCAGCGTCAGCCCCAGCACCTCCGGATTGCCGAGATGCAGCCCGGCCAGCAGCAGCGGCCCGGCGGCGCGCGCCGCGCGCAGATGCGCCTCCCCCGCCACCTCCACCCGCCCTTCCTCCCAGAAGCGGAGGATGCGGGACATCTCGGCGAAGCTGGCGGCGATGTTGCCCCAGCTCTCGGCCGCCGCCGCCTCGGGGTCCAGATCCGGGCGCAGGGCGCGGAAGGTGGCGACGGCCCTTTCCTGCAGATGCGGGTAGAGGCGCGGCACCACCCCCCGCGCCAGCCCGGCGCCGATCCGCGTCACCACCGGGCTCGGCAGCAATTTCAGCGGGTGGTACAGCATCCGCTCCAGCCCGGCGGCGAGCAGCGCCCTCATCCGGCGCGGTCCAGCAGCATCGGCAGGGTCTCGCCCGGCCGCAGGGTGAGCCGCGCCACGGGGAACACCTTCGCCCCCGGCGCCAGGCGCGGGGCAAAGCGCTGGCCCAGCGTCGCCAGCACGATCGCCGCCTCGGCCAGGGCGAAATGCGCCCCGGTGCAGACCCGGGGGCCGAGGCTGAAGGGCACATAGGCGTGCCGCGGCCGCGGCGGGGCGCCGGGCAGGAAGCGCTCGGGCAGGAAGGCATCCGGCCGGTCCCAATAGGCCCGGTGCCGGTGCAGCAGCCAGGGCACCACCATCGCCAGCCCGCCCTTGGGCAGCGTCTCGCCGGCCACCCTCACCTCCCGCTGCGCCTCCCGCGCCAGGACGGGGATGGGCGGGTAGAGGCGCAGCGTCTCCTCCACCACCGCCCGGGCGAAGGGCAGCTTCGGCAGGTCGGCGAAGCCGGCGGGGCGGCCGCCCAGCGCAGCGCGGGCCTCCTCCCGCAGGCGGGCGGCGCTGCGCCGGTCCTGGCTCAGCAGGTACCAGCACCAGGCCATGGTGGAGGCGGTGGTCTCGTGCCCGGCCAGGAACAGCGTCGCCGCCTCGTTGCGGAAGGCGGTGCGGGACATGGGAAGGCCGCTGCCCGCCAGGGTCGCTTCGGCCATGGCGCGGATCAGGCTCGGCTCGCCCGCGGGGGCGGAGAGCGCCGCCTCGATCATGCCGTCCAGCACAGCATGGATGCGCGAGACCTCCGGCCGCAGCCGCCAGCCCCGCACCCGGCGCAGCCAGGGCGGCGCCCCCACCAGCTCCAGCAGCCCGCCGGCGCTGACCTTGCGCTGATAGGCGGCGAAGGCGGCGACCACCTGGCCTGCCGCCGCCTCCCCCAGCGCCCGGCCGAAGACGCTGCGGCAGATCACCTCGGCGGCGAGCGCGCCCATCTCCGCCAGCATGTCGATCGGCCGGGCCGGGTCCCGCGCGCCCCAGGCGCCGGCGCGTTCCGCCACCGCCTCCGTCATCACCGGGGCGAGGTCGGCAATGCGGGAGGCATGGGTCACCGGCGCGACGACACGGCGGCGATCCTTCCAGACCAGCCCGTCCGAGATGATGAGCCCGTCGCCCACCAGCGGCTCCAGCGCGTGGCGCTGCTGCGGGGATTTGCGCTCGAAGGCCTCGGCCTGGCGGATGAAGGCGTCCTGCACCGTCTCCGGGCTGTTGCAGATCAGGATGCGGCGGCCGAGCAGGGCGGTGGCGATGAGGGGCTCGGCGAATTGCCGCTCATGCCACACTTCCAGCATGTTCCGCCGCAGCCGCCGCAGCAGCGCCGGCAGGGGCAGGCGGGCGGTGGGCCGGTCCGGGAAGGGCGGGGTGAAGGGCCCCCCCTCCCCTGTGGAGCGGGGGAAGGATGTGGCGGCGACCTCGCCTGTCCCGGCCCTTTCAGCCATGATGCACGCGGTGCGGGCCGTCGCTCCGCGCCACCGGCATTACCTGCTGCCCATTCGCATTCCGCGACGGGTGCCGCCACCGCCGCCCCCGCCGCATGCCGGCGGCGATGGCCCTGGCCCCGTCCGCCGCGAAGCGGCGGGCGATGCTGTGCCCGACTCCGGCACCGGCCCCGGTGACGAGGACGATCATGCGCGACACTCCATCGCTTCCCGCCGATCCCCTAAGGCAAACTCGGGGGGGTTGAAATACCTTACGAAACGTCCATCTTGAGCGCTGGCCGGCGCTGCAGACCCCGCGAAGGGGCGCGTTCCTTCGCACGCGGAACCTGTTGAGCCACCCCTTCAGGACGATGCCCGGGCAGGACGATGCCCCGGGGCCATCCTGAAGCCAATTGCCGGGCGCTGAGCCATGCGCCTCCAACGGAGCCGAGGAGGCCCTCACCTTGCCCAGCCTGAACGGCGCGCAGCATCCCGCGCGCGCCCTCATCTGCCTCCTGGCATTCCTTGCCGCGACGGCCCTGCCGGCCCGGGGCGAACCGGCACAGGCAGAGATCGTCATCCGCCTCGATGAACGGCAGCAGCGCGCCGCCGGCATCGATGTGGTGCGCGCCCAGGCGGAGGCCGGCACCACCCAGACCAGCCTGCCAGGCACGGTCAGCGTGCCGCCGCGCCAGCTTCGCGTCGTTGCCGCCCCGGCGGCCGGGCTGCTGGAAGCCGTGCTGGTGGCGCCGAACGAGCCGGTGCAGGAAGGCCAGGCCATCGCCCGGCTGCGCAGCACGGAGCTGCTGGAGGCGCAGCGCCTCTACCTCCAGGCGCTCTCGGCCGAGCAGCTCGCCGCCGAGCGGCTGCGGCGGGACGAGCAGCTCTTCCGCGAGCGCATCATCGCCGAGCGCCGGCTGATCACGACGCGCGCCGACCACGAATTCGCCCGCACCACCCTGCAGGAGCGCGAGCAATTCCTCGTCCTGGTCGGCATGTCGGAGGCGGCGATCGCGGAGCTGAAGGCGCAGCGCCGCATGGTCCCCGCGCTCACCATCACCGCCCCGGTCGAGGGCGTGGTGCTGGAGACCAGCGTCTCGGCCGGGGAGCGGGTGGCGCCGGCGACGCCGCTCTTCAGCATCGCCCAGCTCAAGCCGCTCTGGGTCACGCTGCAGGTGCCGCTCTCCCAGGCCGTGGCGGTGGAAACCGGCACCCGCGTCGGCGTGCCCGGCACCGAGGCGCAGGGGGAGGTGATCCGGCTCGGCCGCAGCGTGGATGCGGTGACGCAGAGCATCGCCGCGGTGGTGGAGGTGGAGGACGGCGCCGAGGCGCTGCGCCCCGGCCAGGTGGTGACGGCGACTGTCGCGCTGCGGCCGAACGGCACGCCGCAATGGCGCCTGCCCGCCGGCTCCGTGGTGCGGCATGGCGGCCGCTCCTGGGTCTTCGTCCGCAGCCCGGAAGGGTTCCGTGCCAAGCCGGTGACGGTGGTGGCGGAAAGCGGCAATGCCGTTTCCATCCGCGCCCATCTGGCGCCGGAGGATCTGGTGGCGTCGCGCGGCATCCTCGCCCTCCTGGCCGAACTCAGCAACATCTACGGGGGCTGAACCCGCATGCTCGGACGGATTGTCGACCTGGCGCTGCGGCAGCGCCTGCTGGCCGTGCTCGCGACCCTCGGCCTCATCGCCTGGGGCGTCGACGCCTATCGCAAGCTGCCGATCGATGCCTTCCCGGATGTCTCGCCGACCCAGGTGCTGGTCGCCATGCAGGCGCCCGGCCTGCCGCCGGAGGAGCTGGAGGCGCAGGTGACCAACCCGGTCGAGCTGGCGATGAAGGGCATCCCCAACCTCGTCAACATCCGCTCCATCACCCGCTACGCCGTGGCGCTGATGACCTTCGAATTCGCCCCGGGGACGGATATCTACTGGGCGCGCACCCAGGTGGACCAAAGGCTGGACGATCTGGAGGAGCAATTCCCGGACGGCGTCTCGGGCGGCCTCGCCCCGGTCGTCACCCCGCTCGGCGAAATGCTGATGTTCACCATCGAGGGCGGCGCGATCTCGCCCATGCAGCGCCGCACCATCCTCGACTGGGTGATCCGGCCGCAGCTCCGCGGCCTGCCCGGCATCGCCGATGTGAACACCCTCGGCGGCTTCGTCCGCACCTATGAGGTGGCGCCGGACCCGGCGGCCATGGCGGCGCGCGGCATCACCACGGACATGCTCGCTGGGGCGCTCGGCGAGAACAACCGCAATGACGGCGCCGGCCGGGTGCGGGACGGGGAGGAGGCGCTGCTGGTGCGCGCCGAGGGCCGCATCCGCGGCATCGACGATATCCGCAGCATCGTCGTCGCCGCCCACCCCACCGGCATCGTCCGCGTCTCCGACGTGGCCGATGTGCGGATCGGCGCCCTGGCGCGCAACGGCGTGGTGACGCGGAACGGCGAGGGCGAGGCGGTCTGGGGCATCGTGCTCGGCCTGCGCGGCGCCAATGCGAAGACCGTAGTCAGCGGCGCCAAGGCCAAGCTGGCGGAGATCCAGCAGACCCTGCCGGAAGGCGTCTCGATCGAGATCTTCTACGATCGGAACGAGCTGATCGAGGCCGCGGTCTGGACGGTGCAGCGCGTGCTGCTGGAAGCCATCGGCCTGGTCGCCATCCTGCTCATCCTCTTCCTCGGCAATATCCGCGCCGCGGTGGTGGTGGCGCTCGTCCTGCCGCTCGCCGTGCTCACCACCTTCGGCGTCATGCGGGCCACCGGCATCTCGGCCAACATCATGTCGCTCGGCGGCCTCGCCATCGCCATCGGCCTGCTGGTGGACTGCGCCGTGGTGGTGGTGGAGAACACGGCGCACCGCCTCGCCGAGATGGAGGGGCGGCACGACTACCGGGCGCGGATGCGCGTGACCGGCCAGGCGGTGCGGGAAGTGGCGGTGCCGCTGGTCTCCGGCGTCGTCATCATCATCACCGTCTTCCTGCCGCTGCTTTCCCTGCAGGGGCTGGAAGGGCGGCTCTTCGCCCCGGTGGCGCTGACCATCGCCTTCGCCCTCTGCGCCGCGCTGCTGCTCTCCCTGACGATCGTGCCGGCACTGGCGGCCACCATGCTGAAGGCCGGCGGCCATGCGCGGGACCCCTGGCTGGTGCGGGCGATGCACCGGGTCTACGACCCCTTCCTCGGCTGGGCGATGCGCAACCCGCTGAAGGTGGCGGGCATCGCCGCCATCGGGCTCGTCGTCGCCGGCATGCTCTTCACCCGCATCGGCTCCACCTTCATGCCGGTGATGGATGAAGGGACGCCGGTCATCACCCTCCGCAAGCACCCGACCGTCAGCGTGGAAGCCGCGGCCTCCACCGACCTGCTGATCCAGCAGCAGCTTCTGGCGGAGATCCCGGAGGTGCGCGGGGTGATGGGCCGCGCTGGCGCCGATGAGCTCGGCATCGATCCGGTCGGGCTGAACGACACCGACCTCTTCCTCACCATCGCCCCGCGCGCCGACTGGCGCGACCCGAAGGACCCCGACTACGTGGTGGACGAGATCCGCAAGGTGCTGGACCGCATCCCCGGCGTCTCCTACGCCATCAACCAGCCGATCGACATGCGGGTGCAGGAGATGATCATCGGCGCCCGCGGCGACGTGGTGGTGAAGGTGTTCGGCTTCGCCATCCCGGAGCTGAACCGCATCGCGCGGGAGGTGGAGGCGGCGATCCGCGGCATCCGCGGCAGCGCCGACGTCTTCGCCCTGCGCAACGAAGGCATGAAGTACCTGAAGGTGGAGATCGACCGCTTCGCCGCCGGCCGCCTCGGGCTGAATGTGCGGGACGTGCAGCAGGCGCTGCGCGTCTGGGTGGATGGCCGGGAAATGGGCATCGTGCTGGAACAGGAACGCCGCATTCCGCTGATGCTGCGCGGCGAGGGCAGCCTGCGCCGCTCCGCCGCCGACCTGGCCCGCGTCATCCTCCCCTTGCCGGGCGGCCGCACCGTCGCGCTTTCCCAGGTCGCACACATCTCGGAGGAGGAGGGGCCGATCCAGGTGATCCGCGAGGGCACCCAGCGCTATGCCACGGTGCTCGCCAACGTTCGCGGCCGCGACCTGGTGGGCTTCGTCGCGGAGGCGCAGGCGGCCGTCGCCCAGCGGGTGCGGCTGCCGGATGGCTACCGGCTGGAATGGGGCGGGCAATTCGAGAACCAGCAGCGCGCCTCCGCCCGGCTGGCCGTGGTGGTGCCGATCGCCCTGGCGCTGATCTTCCTGCTGCTCTACTTCACCTTCAACTCCGCACGGCAGGCGGCGCTGGTCTTCTGCAACGTGCCCTTCGCCGCCATCGGCGGCGTCATCGCCCTCTACCTGTCCGGGGAGTTCCTCTCGGTGCCCGCCTCCGTCGGCTTCATTGCGCTGATCGGCATTGCCGTGCTGAACGGCGTGGTGCTGGTCTCCACCATCAACCGGCTGATCGCGGAGGAAGGGCTCGCCCTGCGCCAGGCAGTGCTGGAAGGCGCCAGGCGGCGGATGACGCCGGTGATCCTGACCGCGACCATCGCCGCCTTCGGCCTGGTGCCCTTCCTCTTCGCCGAGGGGCCGGGGGCGGAGATCCAGCGGCCGCTCGCCGTCGTCGTCATCGGCGGGCTGGTCACGGCGACCACCCTGACTCTGGTGCTGCTGCCCATCCTCTATGACCGCTTCGCCCTGCCGCGCGCGGCCCGGGCGCAGCCGATGCCGGCCACCCAGCCGGCGGTGGCGGAGTGAGCGGCATGCGATGGAGGCTGCTGCCCCTGCTGCTGGCCACCGCCGCGCCCGCGGCGCTCGCCCAGCAGACGCCGCTCTCGCCGCGGCCGCTCGGCGTGCCGCCTTCGGTCAACCCGCCGCCGGTCGCCGGGCCGGCGCACCCGGCGCCGGCGCCGGCGGTGCGCGCCGTGCCCGCCCCCGTCGCCACCGGCCTGGCGCGGGACCTGGAGGCGGCGCTCGAGATCGATGCCGTGGCCCGCGGCCTCGCCGCCCGGCGGGATGCGGTGCGGGCGCGGGACGCCCAGGTGCGGTCCCCCATCGCCGGCAGCCCGGCCATCGGCGGCAGCTTCCGCGCCGATACCCGCGGTACGGAGCGGGCGCGGGAATGGGATGTGGAACTCGGCGCCCCGCTCTGGCTGCCCGGCCAGCGCAGCGCCCTCGCCGGCACGGTGGAGACCGGCGTGGCCGAGCAGGCCCAGCGCCTGGCGCTGCGCCGGCTGGAAGTGGCGGCGCTGCTGCGCGACGCCTATTGGGCGGTGGGGCTGGCGGAGGCGGATCTTGCCGTGGCGCGGGACCGGCTGGCCACCGCCCGCGACGTGGCCCGGGATTTCGAGCGCCGCGCCGCGCTCGGCGACATCTCCGCGACCGATGCCCTGCTCGGCCGCAATGAGGTGCTCTCGGCCGAGCTGGAGCTGGCCCGGGCGGAGGCGGCGCAGGAAAGCGCGCGCAACGCCTATGCGACGCTGACCGGCGGCAGCACGGCGGCGCTTTCCGGCATCCGCCCGGAAGCCCCGGCCAGCGCCGAGGGCCACCCGGCCCTGGTCGCGGCGGAGGCGGCGCTGTCCGCCGCCGAGGCGCGGGCCAGGCTGGTGGCGGCGACGCCGATCGACAATCCCGAGGTCGGCCTCTTCACCCGCCGCCAGGGCGGGAACCTGACGGAGGACGGCTATTCCTTCGGCATCCGCCTGCGCGTGCCGCTGCCGACCGAGGCGCGCAACGCCCCCCGCCGGGCGGACGCGGAGGCGGAGCGGACCAGGGCGAGCGCCGACCTGGCCCAGGCGCGGCGCGCGGTGCAGGGCGAGATCGCCCTGGCCCGCGTGGCGCTGAACGCGGCGGAGGCGGAGCGGCGCCTGGCGGCGCAGCGGAAGTCGGTGGCGGACCGGCAGCTCGCCGCTTCGCTCAGCGCCTTCCGCGCCGGCGAGATCGGCGCCTTCGACCTGTTCCGCGTGCGGCAATTGCAGATCGAGGCGCAGGCGGCCGATGCCCGGGCGGTAGTGGCGGCGGGGCGGGCGCGGTCGCGGCTCAACCAGGCGATGGGAGCGGTGCCCTGACGCCGGTGCCCTGACGCCACGGGGGTGGGGCAGCGGCTGGCGGGACCCAGGCTTCGGGGGTCGCGCGCCTGCCGCGGCCGGCCGTCGCCGGCCGCACTTCCTGCCGGGGTCGGGCCGCCGCTAGAGCATGCTGTGTTTGCTCTGAATCGGGGGTTCCGAAACGGGCTGAGATCTGATTCAAGCTCTGGGCTGGGCGATGGAGGCCAGCCAGGATGCGGCCATACTCCGAGGATCT
>NZ_SRXO01000007.1 GCF_008360935.1 Siccirubricoccus phaeus | reverse complement strand
AGCGAACTATCGGCACCACCTGGCGCAAGGTCGGCGCCATCCTCGACCTCGTCAGCCCAACCGAATGCGCCAACTATCTCGCCAACTCAGGATATGCTTCCGCCTAAACACAGCATGCTCTAGAGCGTGATCGCCGGAGGGCGGCATCGCCCGGAGGCGTGAATCTGCTCTACAATCCATAAGCTAGAGCGGTTTCGCGCTGCACAGTCAGCGTGAAACCGCTCTAGCGCGGGGCGGCACCTGCATCGCCGGCGGAGAGGCGTGGCGGCAAGGCGCCCGGCTCCCCCGGCCGGGCGGCAAAGCCTGCCGGCACATCCTGCCGGGAAAGGGCCGGGATCGCCCTTCCGGCGGCGGCCGGGCGCGGCGATCCGGCCGCCGCCTTCTGGCATGGCGGCTGCAACCGGCCCGGCGCATCCAGGCGGAGGCAGCATGTCCCTGTCCGGCGTCGGCGCGCCATCCACCCCGACCGGCCTGCCCAGCGCGGCGGGCAGCGCCGTGCGGCGGTCGCCGCAGGAGGAATTCCTCGAATTCGCCCGCATGACGCCGGCAGAGCGCATGCGCGCCGCCATGCTCGCGGAAATGGGGCTGACGGAGGAGGAGCTGAAAAATATGCCGCCGGAGAAGCGCGCCGCCATCAATGCGGAGATCGCCCAGCGGGTGCGCGACCAGGTCCTCGCCTCCCGCGAGCGCCAACCCGGCGCCCTGCTCGACCTCTCCGCGTGAGGCGGGAGGGAGTTGCCCGGGCCGGGCATTGCCCTAGAGCAGATCGCCGGAGGGCGGCATCGCCCGGAGGCGTGAATCTGCTCTACGATCCATAAGCTAGAGCGGTTTCGCGCTGCACAGTCAGCGTGAAACCGCTCTAGTGTCCTGCCCGCGAAGTTCGCTGGATTTCCAGCGAACGCAGCGGACAAGCAGGCCACTGAAAACAAAAGCTGGTGGCCCGAGAACGAAGTCCGCAGGATTGCGGAATCGGGACACTAGAGCGTCTTCACGCTGACTGCGCAGCGTGAAGACGCTCTATCTTATTGATGGTAGAGCAGATTCACGCCTCCGGGCGATTCCGCCCTCCGGCGATCTGCTCTAGCCTCGCGGCGAAATCAGGAGAGCTGTCCATGAAGGCCGCTGTCGTCACCGCCGAGGGGCTGAAGGTGCAGGAGGCGCCGGAGCCGGCGCCGAAGCCGCATGAGGTGCTGGTCCGCGTCCGCGCCGCGGGGCTGAACCGCGCCGATCTCGGCGTCGCCGCCGGCCAGGCGCATGGCCGCATCGGCGGGCCGGGCACCATCCCCGGGCTGGAATTCGCCGGGGAAATCGTCGCGCTCGGCGCCGAGGTGCCGCCCGGCCTCGCCCTCGGCCAGCGGGTGATGTGCAGCGGCGCCGGCGGCTACGCCGAATATGCGGTGGCCGATTGGGGCCGGGTCTCGCCCCTGCCCCAGGCCAACATGTCCTGGGAACAGGCGGCGACGCTGCCCGTCGCGCTGCAGACCATGCATGACGCGGTGGTGACGAATGGCGGGCTGCAGCAGGGCGATTCCATCCTGATCCAGGGCGCCAGCTCCGGCGTCGGGCTGATGGGGATGCAGATCGCGAAGCTGATGGGGGCCGCGAAGGTGCTCGGCAGCTCCACCAATCCGGAGCGCCGGGCGCGGCTGGCCGAATTCGGCTGCGACCTGGCGATCGACACCAATGCGGCGGATTGGCCGGAGCAGGTGCTGGCCGCCACCGATGGCCGCGGGGTGGAGGTGATCGTCGACCAGGTCTCGGGGAAGCTGGCCAACGGCAATCTGCGGGCCTGCGCCATCCTCGGCCGCATCGTGAATGTCGGGCGGCTGGGCGGCGCCCGCGCGGAATTCGACTTCGACCTGCATGCGCTGCGGCGCATCCGCTATATCGGCGTCACCTTCCGCACCCGCAGCCTGGAGGAGGTGCGGGAGATCAACCGCCGCATGCGCGCGGATCTGTGGGACGCGGTGGAGGCGGGGAGGCTGGGCCTGCCGATCGACCGGGTGTTCCCGCTGGACGAGGCGCCGGAGGCGCTGGCGCATATGCAGGCCAATGCGCATTTCGGGAAGATCGTGCTGGTATCCCCGTGAAGCCGCTGCGCGGCTCCCCCGGAGGCCCGGCGTCGCCAGATGCCCGCGCCAGACGCCCAGGGCACCGCACGGCCTGCCGCGGCGGGGCAACGGGTGGCGGAGCCGTGGCGCGCGCGGCGAGCCACGGCAGGGGTTCGGGCGAAGGGCCGGCGACAGCCGGGCAAGCTCAGCGCTTCAGCCCCAGCGTCACTTCCCGGTGCCAGATGTAGAGCCCACTCGCCACCAGCACCGCGATGCCGGCGACATCCCAGCCATCCGGGAATTCCCCCCAGACCAGCACCCCCATCAGCGTGGTCCAGACAATGGCGGAATATTCGAAGGGCGCCAGCAAGGTCGCCTCGCCGCGCCGGTAGGCCTCCGTCATGATCACCTGCGCCAGCGCCGAGACCAGCCCGGTGCCGGCCAGCAGCACCCACTGGTCCCATCGCGGCGTCACCCAGACCGGGATGCTCAGCACGCCGCAAACCAAGGCGGAGCCGAGCGCGAACCACAGCACGATGGTGGCGTTCGCCTCTCCCGCCTCGCCCATGCGGCGGATGGAGATCATGGAAACCGCCCAGGCCACCGCCCCCACCAGCACCGCGGCGATGCCCAGCAGCTCCACGCCGCCGCCGCTCCCCGGCATGGCCACCAGCAGCACCCCGCCGAAGCCGGCCAGCACCGCCAGGCCGCGTCGCGGCCCCACCTTCTCGCCCAGCAGCGGCACGGAGAGCAGCGTGAGGAAGAGCGGCATGGTGAAGCCCAGCGCCGAGACCAGAGCGAAGGGCAGCACCACATAGCCGTAGAACGGCCCGGCCATGCCGATGAGGCCGGAGGTGACCCGCACCGCATGCAGCCAGGGCCGCTGCGCCCTGAGCGCCTTCAGCCCGCCCGCCGCCCAGAGCAGCGGCAGCAGCGCCGGAATGGCGAAGAGGTTGCGGCAGAGCATCACCTGCACCAGCGGGATCTCGCCCTGCAGCGCCTTCACCTGCGCCCCGGCCAGGGAGAACAGCGCGGCCGCGGCCAGGATGAAGAGGATGGCGCGGCGGCGCGCGGCGCTGCTCGCGGCGCTCGGCTCTGCCTGGGCGGTCAGGGTCTCGGCGGCGGAAATGGCGGGGGTCCGTAGGGGGCGTTGGGTGCGCAGCCTAGAGCATTTTCAAGTCCGGCGGAATCGCCGGACGACTCGGAAAAATGCGACCAGGCAAAGGGCCAGTGTCCTGCCCGCGAAGTTCGCTGGATTTCCAGCCAACGCGGCGGACAAGCAGGCTACTGAAGACGCAGGCCAGTGGCCCGAGAACGAAGTCCGCAGGACTGCGGAATCGGGACACGAGAGCGGGTTCGCCGAGCGCAGGCGAGGTGGAACCGCTCTGGAGCGGCCGCCCCTGACGGGAACGAGCGCGCCGGCCCAGGGCGAAGGACGCCGCCGCCGGCCTTCGCCTTTTCCGACGCGGAATCGCCTCGGCGTGACATGCGGCCGTGATAGCCAGGCGCCGCAAATTACCCATCCTGGGGCTGGAGCGCGATCGCCCTCGGTGGAACGACCGAAGGCATGGATCGCGTGACCAGCAACGACCTGGAGCATGAGCCGCGAGCGCCGGCGAACGGATCATGCTCCAGGGCCGCCGGCACCGGCGGATCCCGCCCGTCCCATCGCCCCCGGAGACCCTCGCCGCATGACCGCCAGACCGCCCAAGGCCCCGCCCATCCCGCCGCATCCCGGCCTCGAGGTCACGGCGGACGAGATCGCCTGGAGCGGCCGCTTCGCCTTGCAGCTCGTCCGCTTCACCTATCGCCGCTTCGACGGCAGCCGCTCCGCCGAGCTGCTGTGGGAGCTGTGGCGGCGCGGCCGGGGGGTGGCGATCCTGCCCTATGACCCCGTCGCCGATGCCGTGGTGCTGATCGAGCAATTCCGCCTGCCGGCCCTGGCCGCCGGGCTGAATGCCGTGATGACGGAATGCCCGGCCGGGCTGCTGGAAGCGGGGGAGGACCCGGAACTCGCGGGGCGGCGGGAACTGGAGGAGGAGACCGGGCTGGTCGGCCAGCGCTTCGAGAGCATCGGCCGGTACATGCTGATGCAGGGCGGCTGCGACGAGACGATGCATTTCTTCGCCGCCCAGGTGACGCTGCCGGAGGCGGGCGGCACGACCCACGGCCTGGTGCAGGAGGGGGAGGATATCCGGCTGCGCATCCTGCCCGCGGCGGAGGCCTTCGCGCTGCTGGACGCCAACCGCATCGAGAATGTTTCCGCCGCGGTGTGCCTGTGGTGGCTGCGGCATCACCGGGAGAGGCTGCAGGGGGGGTGGAGGTGAATGGGGGCTTTGCCCCCATACCCCGGCAGAGGGCTCTGCCCCTGAACCCGACGGTGGGTGCCGCCAACCCCTCCTCCCCGGACCCCGGTCCGGGTCGCCGGTTCACCCTGTCGACGCAGACCGGGCCAGGTTGGCGCCGCCGCCGCCAGCCTGGCGCTGGGTCCGCCCGGGCTTGCCACCCGGCCCAAGCCGGGGGCATGAAGTCCCATGCCGACCGATCTGCTCTACCGCGATGACGCCTATCTGCAGGAGGCGAAGGCCACCGTCCTGGCCGCCGGGCCGGAGGGGATTCTGCTGGACCGCACCCCCTTCTACGCCCAGGCCGGCGGCCAGCCGGGCGATGCCGGGCTATTGCGCTGGGCACAGGGCGAGGCGCCGATCCTGAAGGCGGTGAAGGGCCCGGAGGATACGGTGCTGCACCTGCCCGCCGAGGGCGCCCCCCTGCCCCCGGTGGGCGCCGAGGTGACCGCCGCCATCGACTGGCCGCTCCGCCACCGCCATATGCGCATGCACACCGCCCTGCATCTGCTGTGCAGCCTGATCCAGGGCGCCGGGGTCACCGGCGGCCAGATCGGCGCGGAGCGCTCGCGCCTCGATTTCGACCTCGCCGCGCCGCCGGCGAAGGAGACGCTGACCGAGGCGCTGAACGCCCTGATCGCCGCCGACCACCAGGTGGGCGAGAGCTGGATCAGCGAGGCGGAGCTGGATGCCAATCCCAGCCTGGTGCGCACCCTTTCCGTCCAGCCGCCGCGCGGCGCCGGGCGCATCCGCCTGGTGCGCATCGGCGCCGAGGCCGCGCCGGTGGATCTGCAGCCCTGCGGCGGCACCCATGTGCGCGGCACGGCGGAGATCGGCCGCGTCGAAGTGACGAAGCTCGAGAACAAGGGCAAGCAGAACCGGCGGGTCTATCTCGTCCTCGCCGAGGGCGGGTGAGGCGCTGCCGGCAGGGGAGTGAGCGCGATGGAGATGCTGGTCTCGACCGAATGGCTGGCCGCCGAGCTGGGCAAGCCGGACCTGATCGTCTTCGACACCACGAAATACCTGCCGAACGAACCCTTCGACGGGAAAGCGAAATACCTGGAGGCGCATATCCCCGGCGCCCGCTTCTTCGACATCGACGTGGTGGCGGACCCGGACTCCGACCTGCCGCACATGATCCCGACCGCGGCACGGTTCGAGAAGCTGCTCGGCGCGCTCGGCGTTTCCACTGCCAGCCGGGTGGTGTTCTATGACCAGAAGGGCCTTGCCTCCGCCGCCCGCGGCTGGTGGCTGATGCGGCTGTTCGGCCACCACGCCGCCGCGGTGCTGGACGGCGGATTGCCGAAATGGCTGAAGGAGGGCCGGCCCACCGAGGCCGGCGAGCCCCTTGCCCCGGCCCCCACGCATTTCACCGCTGATTTCCAGGCGGAGCTGGTGAAGGGCATCGGCGATGTGAAGCGCATCATTCGCCAGGGCGGCGGCGGGGCGCTGATCCTCGATGCCCGCAGCAAGGGCCGCTTCGACGGCACGGCGCCGGAGCCGCGGCCCGGCCTGCCCTCCGGCCACATGCCCGGCGCCGCCAGCGTGCCTTACAATGAGCTGCTGAACGCCGACCAGACCTTCAAGGACCCGGAGGCGCTGAAGGCGCGCTTCGAGGCGGCGGGGGTCACGGCGGAGCGGCCGGTCGTCACCTCCTGCGGCACCGGCGTCACCGCCTGCATCCTGGCGCTCGGCCTGCTGCGCGCCGGCTTCCCTGAGGCCGCCGTCTATGACGGCTCCTGGACCGAATGGGCCGGCCGGCCCGAAACCCCGAAAGCGATCGCCTGATGACCGAAGACCCGAAGAAGCACGGCTTCGCCACCCGCCTTTCCCATGCCGGGCGCGCCGGCACGCATGTGCATGGCTTCGTGAATCCGCCGGTGCATCGCGGCTCCACCGTGCTCTTCCCCAATGTCGCGGCGCGGCGGGAGGGCGCGAAGCACCGCTTCGACCAGTACATGACCTACGGGACCCAGGGCGGCCCTACCCATTACGCGCTGGAAGACGTGATCGCCGAGATCGAGGGCGGCAGCCGCGCGCTGATCGTCGGCACCGGCCTCGCTGCCGTCGCGGTGCCGCTGCTGGCCTATCTGAAGGCCGGCGACCATTGCCTGATGCCCGATAGCTGCTACGGACCGGCGCGCAACCTCTGCGACGGGCTGCTGCAGGGCTGGGGCATCGAGACGACCTATTACGACCCGGTGATCGACGCCGCCGGCCTCGCCGCGCTGTTCCGGCCGAACACCAAGGTGCTGTACACCGAAAGCCCCGGCAGCCACACCTTCGAGGTGCAGGACGTGCCCGCTTTGGCCGAGGTGGCGCACGCCAAGGGCGCCCGCGTGCTGATGGACAACACCTGGGGGATCCACCATTTCAAGCCCTTCGCCAAGGGCGTGGACGTCTCCATCCAGGCCCTGACCAAATATGTCGGCGGGCATTCGGATGTGCTGCTCGGCAGCGTCACGGTGAACAGCGAGGCGGAGTGGCGGACGGTGCGCGGCACCGCCTCGCTGCTCGGGCAATATGCCTCGCCGGACGATGTCTGGCTGGCGCTGCGCGGCGTGCGGACCATGGCGGTACGGCTGCAGCGGCAGCAGGCGAGCGGGCTGGAAGTGGCGCGCTGGCTGGAGGCGCGGCCGGAGGTGCAGCAGGTGCTGCACCCCGCTTTGCCGAGCCATCCGCAGCATGCGCTGTGGCGGCGCGACTTCACCGGCGCCTGCTCGCTCTTCGGCGTGGTGTTCCAGCCGCGCTACACGGTGGAGGGCGTCAGCCGCTTTATCGATGCGCTGCAGCTCTTCGGCATCGGCGCGAGCTGGGGCGGGTTCGAGAGCCTGGCGATCCTCACCAGCGGCCATGTGACGCGCACCGCCGGCGGCGCCGGGTTCGGCGGGCCGATGGCGCGCATCCATGTGGGGCTGGAGGAGCCGGCGGATCTGATCGCCGACCTGGAACAGGGGCTGACGAAGCTGGAGGGGTAGACCGGGCTCCGCTCCGACCCATGCCCTGGATGCAGGACGGTTCCGCGGCTCGGGTGGGTGCCGCCCCCGGCTTTCCCCGCTAGGCTCCGCCCGATAGCTTCGGGAGGACTCCGCCATGCCGTCATTGCGCGACCTGCGCGGAACCCCGGCCCTGCCCATCCTCATCGGCGCTTCCCTCATGCTCAGCCTCGCCATGGGGCTGCGGCAGAGCTTCGGCCTGTTCATGGCGCCGGCGGTGGCCGATCTCGGCATGGCCGTCGCCGACTACACCCTGGCGATCGCGGTGCAAAACCTGGCCTGGGGGCTGCTGCAGCCCTGGTCGGGCGCGCTGGTCGCCCGTTTCGGCTACCGGCCGGTCATGCTGGGCGGCACGCTCGCCTATGTGCTGGGGCTGGTGGTGATGGCGACGGCCAGCAGCAAATACGGCATCTGGCTGGGGGCGGGCGTGCTGATCGGGCTGGCGCTGGCCTGCACCACCTCCTCCATCGCCATGGGCGTCGCGGCGCGGCCGGTGCCGGCGGCGCTGCGCAGCTCCATCATGGGGCTGGTCTCGGCGGCGGGATCGCTGGGCGCGCTGTTCTCGGCGCCGCTCGGCCAGGCGCTGACCGCCGGCTGGGGCTGGCGGGCGGGGGTGCTGGGCTTCGTCCTGGTGGCGCTGGCGATGATCCCGGCGGCGCTGGTCGCGGGGCGGGTGGACCGGGTGCCGATGCCGGCAACGCGCGGCGAGGCCGGCTCCGCCGGCGACGCGCTGCGCCTCGCCATGCGCAGCCCCGCCTATCTGGTGATGGCGGGCGCCTTCTTCATCTGCGGGCTGCAGCTCGTCTTCCTGACGACGCACCTGCCCTCCTACCTCGCCATCTGCGGCATGGACCCGATGCTCTCGGCCCAGGCGCTGGCGGTGATCGGCGGCTTCAACGTGCTGGGCAGCCTGTTCTTCGGCTGGGCCGGCGGGCGCTGGTCCAAGCCGGCGCTGCTGGGGGGCATCTATCTCTGCCGCTCGGTGGCGCTCGGCCTCTATTTCGTCATGCCGCCGACGCCCTTCGGCACGCTGGTCTTCGCCGCGGTGATGGGCTTCCTCTGGCTCGGCGTCGCGCCGCTGACGGCCGGCATCGTGGTCGGCCTGTTCGGCCTGCGCTGGCAGCCCATGCTGAGCGGCATCGCCTTCACCAGCCACCAGATCGGCAGCTTCCTCGGCGCCTATGGCGGCGGGCTGCTGTTCGACGCGCTGGGCTCCTACGACCTGGCCTGGAAGCTCGGCGTCGGCATGGGGCTGGTGGCGGGGACGGTACAGCTTCTGGCGGCCTTGCCGGGGCGGCCGGGGGTAGGAAGGCCGGCGGTGGCGTGAATGGGGGCTTCGCCGCCATGCCCCCAGCAGGAGGCTCTGCCCCTGCCCGGGGTTCGGAGGCGAAGCCCCTGATCAGCCCGCAGCCGCGCAGGCAGCGCAGACCCCTTCCAGCTCCACCGTCGCCTTCCCCGGGGTGAAGCCCACCGCCCGGGCGGCCCGGTTCAGTGCCAGGGTCACCCCCGGATCGCTGATTTCCGCGGTACGCCCGCAGCGCCGGCAGATCAGGAATTGGTGCGGATGGTCATGCGCCTCTCCGCAATCGCAATCCTCCGGGTGGTCCAGCGCGTCGATGCAGCCGATGAAGGCGTTCAGCCGTTCCACCTTGTGGATCAGCCCCTGCTCCACCAGGAAGTCCAGCGCCCGGTACACGGTGGGCGGCGCCGCCCCGGCCCGGCTCTGCTTCAACTGGTCCAGCAGCGCATAGGCGCCCACCGGCTGCGGCGCGGAGATCACCAGCCGCAGCACCTGCCGCCGCAGCTCGGTAAGCTGGGCGCCGCGGCGGGCGCAGAGCGCTTCCGCCCGGTCGAGGCTGGCTTCCGTCGCCCCTGCGTCCATCGACTCCTCCTGAACCATCGCCGGTGCCATATATAGTCGCATGACCGCCGATCCCACGATTCAGGCCCCACCGGCCCAGATTGTCGCCAACCCGCAGGCGCGGGCCCGGCTGCTGGACATGATCCGCTTCAATTTGCGCGGCCTGGTGCCCTGCATCGCCCAGCAGCACGATACCGGGGAAGTGCTGATGCTGGCCTGGATGAACCGGGAGTCCATCGAGGAAACGCTGAAGAGCGGACGGATGGTCTATTACTCCCGCTCCCGCAAGGAGCTGTGGCGGAAGGGCGAGACCTCCGGCCAGGTGCAGGCGCTGGTGGATCTGCGGCTGGATTGCGACGGCGACGCGCTGCTGGCGCTGGTGGACCAGACGGGGGTCGCCTGCCATACCGGGCGGCGGAATTGCTTCTTCTTCGCCCTGCGCGATGGCCGCGTGGTGAAGCTCACCCGGCCTGAGGTGGAACCGGAGGAGTTGTACGGCGCATGAGCCCGCCCCCTCCCGTTCCGGTCACGGTGCTGACCGGCTTCCTTGGCGCCGGCAAGACCACGCTGCTGAACAAGCTGCTGCGCCATCCGGCGCTGGCCGAGACGGCCGTGCTGATCAACGAATTCGGCGAGATCGGGCTGGACCACCTGCTGGTGGAACGGCTGGATGGCGATACGGTGCTGCTGAATGCCGGCTGCCTCTGCTGCACGGTGCGCGGCGACCTGGTGCGGGCGCTGCGGGACCTGGCGCAGCGGATCGAACAGGGGCATGCGATCCGCCGGGTGGTGGTGGAGACCACCGGGCTGGCGGATCCGGCGCCCATATTGCAGACGCTGATGAGCGACCCGCTGGTGCTCTTCCGCTACCGGCTGGACGGGGTGGTGACGCTGGTGGATGCCGTCACCGGCATGGCGACGCTGGACGCGCAGATGGAGGCGGTGAAGCAGGCCGCCGTCGCCGACCGGCTGGTGCTGACCAAGACCGATCTGGCGACGCCGGAGAAGCTGGCGGCGCTGCGCGAGAGGCTGCGGGCGCTGAACCCCGGCGCGCCGCTGCTGGCGGCGGCGCATGGCGAGATCGCGCCGGCGGAGCTGCTGGATTGCGGCCTCTACGACGCCGCCCGCAAGCATCCGGATGTGAAGCGCTGGCTCGATGCGGAGGCCTTCGCGGCGCAGGAACACGACCATGCGCATGGGCACGACCATGACCACCATCATGGGCATCACCATCACCATCACCATCATGGCCACGCCCAGCAGCACGCGCATGACCCCAGCCGGCACGATGCACGCATCCACAGCTTCTGCCTGACCTTCGACGAGCCCCTGCCCTGGGACGGCCTCGCCACCTGGCTGGAGGTGCTGACCATGACGCGCGGCGAGAATGTGCTGCGCATCAAGGGCATCCTGAACCTGGAAGGGCAGGAGAGCCCCATCGCCATCCATGGCGTGCAGCACCTGTTCCATCCGCCGGTGAAGCTCGCCGCCTGGCCGGAAGGGGATGACCGCAAATCACGCCTGGTCTTCATCCTGCGCGACCTCGACCGGGCGACGGTGGAGAAGGGGCTGAAGGCCTTCGCCGAAAGCGCGCGGCAGGAGGCAAGGGTCGCGCGCGGCTGAGGCGGCCGCCTGCGGGTGTGCGTCCGGGCCGGAGTCGCGGCCCTCCCCTGCCGGCCGGAAGGGTCCCCGCCCGGCCTGAAGGGGTAAGCCGTTCTGGACATTGTGCTTCCGCCGCGCGGCCATGCCGGCTGTTTCCAGCCGGCGGGAACGTGCTCTAGCATCCTTGTCGGCACGGGGAACGCCCCGCCCGCTCGCTTCGGCCAGCGCCCTGCCATCCCGGCAGGCAGCCTGGCCACCCAAGCTGCTCCCCCCGAGGCGCCATGACCGCGAACCCCACCGCCTGCCTGCTCATCATCGGCAATGAGGTCCTTTCCGGCCGCACCCGCGACGCCAATCTGCAATACCTGGCGACGCGGCTCGGCGAGATCGGCATCCCGCTGCGCGAGGCGCGGGTGATCCCCGACGTGCCGGAGACGATCATCGACACGGTGAACGAATGCCGGGCGAAGTTCACCCATGTCTTCACCACCGGCGGCATCGGGCCGACGCATGACGACATCACCAGCGAATGCGTTGCCCGCGCCTTCGGCGTGCCCTGGGAAGTGCATGCGGAAACCCGCGCCATCATGGCGGCGGACTATGCCCGTCGCGACCCGCCGGTGGAGTTCAACGCCGCCCGCCTGCGCATGGCGACGCTGCCGCGCGGCGCGGTGCCGATCCGCTGCACGGAGACGACGGCGCCCGGCTTCTCCATGGAGAATGTGCATGTGATGGCCGGCGTGCCGCGCATCATGCGGAGCATGTTCGAGGCGCTGGCGCCGACGCTGCAGGGCGGGCAGCCCATCACCTCGCGCAGCGTACATGCGGATTTCGTCTATGAGGGGCAGATCGCCGAGGGGCTGAGCGCCATCCAGGCGGAATTCCCGGCGCTCGATCTCGGCAGCTACCCCTATTACCGGCGGCGGCCGGATGGCGGCATGGGTGGCGGCGTGGCGCTGGTGGCGAAGGGGACGGAGCCCGGCGAGGTGGCGGCGGCGGCGCAGGCGATGTTCGCGCTGCTGGCGCGGTTCGGCGAGGCGCGCGAGGGCGAACCGGCGCCGGAATGAGGGAGGGCGCTGCCCTCCTCGTTGGACGCAGTGCGTCCAACCCCACCCGCAAAGGGCCGAAGGGCCCTTTGAACCTTTGAGTCTGGACCCATCGGTCGAGGCGCCAAACTCAAGGTTTCCAAAGGCCCTTCGGCCTTTGGCGGGTGGGAGCTCGAGGGAGGGCAGAGCCCTCCCTCGACACTACCTTTCCACGAACCGCGCCAACCGCACCGCCGTATGCCCCGGGCTGGTCCTGAGGCTCGGCATCACCAGCACGCAGTCGTCATGCGGCGTGCGCACCTCCTCCTCGCCGTCCAGCGCCAACAGCGTGTTCCGCTCCGGCACCACATAGCCGCCGCGAAAGGGACGGATGAAGGCGAAGCCGGCGGTCCGCGCCGTCACCGTCCGTGTCACCTCCACCAGCCTGGCCGGCCCCGGCTTCGGCCCCGCCGGCACCAGCACCGTATCCCCCAGCCCAACCGTGGCGTAGTGCCGCAGCAGCCGCGCCGCCGTGCTTTCCATGGTGGCGACCGTCGCCGCCTCCCAATGCGCGCCGGCCTCCAGCAGGATGGCGGTGCGCTGCGCCGCCGGCGCCGTGAAGGCGGCGAAGTCGATCAGCCTGCGGCCGCCGAGATGCCCGTCATCCGCCACCACCAGCGCCGGCTCGCCCAGCGTCAGCCCCAGCGCCGCCGCCCGCGGCGACCGCCCGGCCAGGATCAGCGGATCGGAGGGCCAGAGCATGGAGTGCAGATCCAGCAGCACATCCGCCGATTCGAAAACCGGCCGCAGCAGCCTGGCCCGCCGCAGCTCGGAGGAGCGGCGCCCGCCCTCCAGCGTCTCCAGATCCCAGACCCGGTTCAGGTCCTCGTCCACGAAGCGGCTAGCGGTGGGGTCGCTGGGGTCGAAGCGCGCATAGGCGTCCAGATTGCCGAAGACCAGGGTCAGCCGCCCGCGCGAGGGCCGCAGCCCGGCCCGCAGCCAGCGGTCCAGCACCACCGCCCCGCCGATCTCATTGCCGTGCAGCACCGCCACCACCACCAGATGCGGCCCGGGCGCCGAGGCGGCGAAGCTCCACACCCCCGGCAGCACGTTGCCGCCGAGATGCGGGCGGATATCCGGCGCGGCGATGCGCACGGCCAGCCGCGCCGCCTCGCCGGGATTCTGGCCGGCGGCAATGGCAGCAAGGGCGGGGGAGAGCTCCGACAGCATGGTCAGGCGCAAAGCGCCCCACCCAGCCGGTCCAGCAGGTCGAGGCAGGCCAGGATCTCGCTCTCCGCGATCCATTCCTCCGGCTGATGTGCCTGGGCGATGTGGCCCGGGCCACAGACGATGCTGGGCACGCCGGCGCCCTCATACAGCCCGGCTTCCGTGCCGTAGCTGACACGGCCGGCGCTGTTGCGGCCGGTCAGGCGCTGCACCAGCAGGGTCAGGGGCGCATCCTCCGGCAGGTTGCAGGCGGGCAGGACGGAACGCGGGGAGATGCGCATGGCGCAGCGCGGCCCGCCGGGCAGCAGCGGGGCCAGGGCCACCGCCTCCATATGGCGCTCGAAGCCGGCCAGCACGGTGCGGTAGTCGTCGCCCGGCACGCTGCGCACCTCGAAGGTGAAATCGGCGCGGTCGGGGACGATGTTCAGGATGGTGCCGGCATTCAGCGTCCCGGCATGCACGGTGGTGAAGGGCGGGTCGAAGCCCTCCGCCCGGCGGCCCTCGCGGGCGAAGCGGCGGCCTTCCCGGGCCAGCCAGGCGACGCCCTCCGCCGCGGCGTGCAGCGCATTCGCCGTCTCCCCGGCGCGGGAGGAATGGCCGGAGAGGCCGGTGATCGTCACGTCCCAGCTCGCATAGCCCTTATGGGCGATGACCGGCACCATGCCGGTCGGCTCGCCGACGATGCAGGCGGCGGGCAGTGGGCCGAGCTCCGCCAGCATCGGCGCCAGGGTGCGGGCGCCGTTGGCGGTGGTCTCCTCGTCATGGGTCAGCAGCAGATGGACCGGCCGGGCGAGGTCCAGGGCGGCGTAGCGCGGCATCATCGTGATGGCGCAGGCGGCGAAGCCCTTCATGTCCGAGGTGCCGCGGCCGATCAGCTTCCCGTCCTGCCGGCGCAGGGCGAAGGGGTCGGCCAGCCAAGCCTGGCCCTCCACCGGCACGCAGTCCACATGGGCGGAAAGCGCCGTGCCGCCGGGGATGGCCGGTCCGACCATGGCGTAGAGATTGGCCTTGCCCGCCTCGGCCGTGGGCAGGAGGCGGCAGGGGATGCCGCGCGACTCCAGCCAGCCCTGCACCATGTCGAGCAGGGGCAGGTTGCTGTTGCGGCTCGTCGTGTCGAACGCCACCAGGCTCTCGAGCATCCCGAGCGCCTCGGCGAGCATCCCGTCGTCCTTCGCCATCCCAAGTCTCCCGGGCACAGTCTATACAGGGTGCGCTGGGCGGCAATCGGGGGGGGTGGGCGTTAGCGGGGTCGTGGCCCGCGCGGCTCGCATTCCATCCTGCCGTCCGGATGGCGGCGCCAGGCATAGAGCCCGTCGCTGGTGCGGAAGCGGCGCCAGCCATGGTCCCGCCGGGCGAGCAGGCGGATGCCGCCGCGCGGGCCGATGATGTCCCAATCGTCGATGTCGCAAGCGATGCGCCACTCCGTCGGGCCGTCACGCACCATGACCACGCCGGGGATCTGCTGGTTGCCGACAATGCCGGGCCAAGCGAACAGCAGGAAGACCTCCAGCCTGCCATCACCATTGAGGTCGGTTACGACATGGCGGAGATGGATCGAAGGGTCGAAGTTGAAGGCGGAGCCGGACTCGTTGTCACGCCCCAGGCGATTGCCATCCAGGTTGATCGCCATTTCCTCGGCAATCCAATGGTCCGTCTGGCGGAAGGCGTGCAGGGCGGCCGCGACAGTCGGATCGAAGCGATCCCAGGGCCGATGCTTCGCGGTCGCGAAAGCGGCCTGGGACAGGAGCACAAGCATCAAAAGCACCGCGAAGCCGTGCCTCATTGATGGACTCTCTCGTATGGGGTGACAGCGAACGCGCGCAGGCGGCGCTCCACCTCGTTGAACCTTGAGAGATCGCCGCGCCCCCGAACGGGTGCCGGTATGGGTTGTCCTGCTGCGCGGTGTTCGAGGTATCGGCTGACGGTGCGGGCGCCCTCGCGATGCGCTGCGGCTGCCAGGCCTGATTCAGTCACCGGAACAGGACCGCCGCGGAGGCCCGGCAGATCCTGCCCGACAAAGCGATAGGCCCCCCGTGCTCTCAGTTGATCCTCGTTGCGGCCCATGACGTCCGTAAGCGCAGCCTCCTGTGCTGCGGGGTTCGCCAGAAACTCCGCCTCGCTGCTGACACCCGCGGCACGCGCACGAACGGTCCAATTGCCATGTTCGTCGCGCCATCTTGCATCCCAAAGCGGGTTTGGTTGGAGTTGATATCGGCCGAGCGCACCCGATGGATTGCGGGCCCCATAGCCGAAATCCCCATCGGTTCGCTGCGTCTCTTCCGCCGCGATCTGCTCCCGCCATTGCTGATTCGGTTGCCCCTCCCAGGCGCGTGCAGGGGCAGGCGGGGCTTGCCGCGCTGCATCCCTGGCCGGCGTTTGGTCGGCACCTGTCCTGGCCCGTCCCCGGGTCAGGACGACCTCGCTTTCCGCTTCATTCCCGCAGTCGGGGTTGCTGCGCTGATAGCCGCTCACCTCCTCCGGCCTGCCATTCCGGATGCGGGTGTAACCGCGGACTGCCACCACGCAGTCCCCACCCGATCCGCCGGCCGGCGGCGCACCGGCGAAGGGAGCATCGGCGAAGCCGGGGCGAAGTGCAGGAGACAGAGCGGCCATTGGGGCACCTCATCAGAAAGAGAATTTAATCCTATATCAATTGCCGTCGAAATTCAAGAACGAATTGCCAACATGGCGCTTGGGTTGTCGTCTCTGCCGCTTTCCCGGGAAGCCCCTATGCTCGGGCCCCACCACCGCTGAGAGCCATCGCCGTGCCGCCCAGCCCCCGCCCGCCCCGCATCGCCATCCTCGGCCTGCACCTGGAAGCCAATGCCTTCGCCCCGCCCACGCTGCGGGAGGATTTCGCCCGGCAATGCCTGGAACAGGGCGAGGCGATCACCGCCCTGGCGCGCGGCGGCCCCAGCCATCTGCCGGGCGAGATCCCCGGTTTCTACGCCCGCATGGATGCCACCGGCCCCTGGCAGCCCGTGCCGCTGCTGATCGCCGCCGCGCCGCCCGGCGGGCCGATCGAGCAATCGGTGTTCCTCGATTTCCTCGATGCGATGCAGCGCGGCCTGGCCGCCGCCCTGAAGCTGGACGGCGTCTATATCGCCAGCCATGGCGCCAGCAGCGCCACGGCCGACGAGGACAGCGACGGCACCATCGCCGCCATGGTGCGGCGGGTGGTCGGGCCGGCGGTGCCGATCGTCGCCGGCCACGATCTTCACTGCAACGTCAGCGAGGCGCTGGTCGCGGCGGTGGATGCGCTGGTGGTGTACCGGACCAACCCGCATGTGGACATGGCCGCCCGCGCCGCCGAATCCGCCGATCTGCTGCGGCGGATGCTGGCCGGGCTGCGCCCGGTGCGGGCCTTCCGGCGCCTGCCCATCACCCCGCCCAGCGTCACCCTGCTGACCGCCGCCGGCCCCTATGCCGAGGCGATCCAGGCCGCCGAGGCGGAGATGGCGGCCGACCCCGCGGTGCTGAACGCCTCCGTCGCCGGCGGCTTCGTCTTCAGCGATCTGCCGAAATGCGGGATGACGGTGACGGTCACGGCCGTGGATGCCAGGACCGCGGAAGCGGTGGCGGAGCGGCTGGCGCAACGCCTTCGGGCCGCGACGCCGCGCTTCACGGCGCGGCTGACGCCGCTGGAGACGGCGGTGGCCGAGGCCGTGGCGGCGGGGCGCGGCGAGGCGCCGCCGGTGCTGCTCGCCGATGTCGCCGACAACCCCGGCGGCGGCGGCCGCGGCAACACCGCCTGGCTGCTGCAGGCGCTGCATGCGGCGGGGGCGCGGGGCGTGGTGCTCGGCGTCTTCGTCGATCCGGCCCTGGCCGCGGCGGCGCATGCAGCCGGAGAAGGCGCCGCGATCGAGGCGGTGTTCAATGCGGTGGAAAGCGAATTCTCCAAGCGCTTCGCCGCGCCGGCGAAGGTGCTGGCGCTGCGCGACGGGCGCGGCATCGGCCGGCGCGGCACCATGGCCGGCCGGCGCTTCGAGCTCGGCCCCTCGGCGCTGCTGGAGCTGGCAGGCAGCGGGCTGCGCGTTGTGGTCGGCTCCCTGCGCCGTCAGTTGCATGAGCCGGCGATGCTGGAGATGCACGGCATCGACATCGGCGCGGCGCACTGCGTGGTGGTGAAGAGCCGCGGGCATTTCCGCGCCGGCTTCGACGAGTTCTTCCCCGACGCGCGCATCCTGGAAGTGGACGCGCCCGGGCTGACCAGCCCGGTGCTGCAGAACTTCCCCTGGAAGCGGCTGCCGCGGCCGGTTTTCCCGATCGACGCAGAAGCGGGCGCATAGGGGGCCTCCCCCGTTGGCGGCAGCGCCGCCACCTCCCCCGGCCCCCAATGTGCGTTTGCGGTCGAACCTGCCGACTCCGACCGGGGTCCGGGGCCAGGTCCTGGCCCCGGCGGGAGTGCAGAGGGCGGCGCCCTCTGCTGGGGGCTTGGGGGCAAAGCCCCCAACGGGCGAGCCCCCTACAGGAAATCCCGCAGCATCGCCACCAGCGGCACATCCGCCGGCGGCATGGGGTAGTCGCCCAGCTTCTGCGGCCGCACCCAGGCCAGCTTCTGCCCTTCCGCCCCGCGCACCGTGCCGCCCCAGCGCCGGCACAGATACAGCGGCATCAGCAGGTGGAATTTCTCATAGGTATGGGAGGCGAAGGTGAAGGGGCCGAGGCAGGCCTCCGTCACGTCGATATCCAGCTCCTCCTTCAGCTCGCGGATCAGGGCGCGCTCCGGCGTCTCCCCCACATCCACCTTGCCGCCGGGGAATTCCCAGAGGCCGGCCATGCTCTTCCCCTCCGGCCGCTGCGCCAGCAGCACGCGGCCATCGCTGTCCACCAGCGCCACGGCGGCGACCAGCACGATGGGCTTCGGCGGCGGCGCCGGCCTGGCCGCCGCCAGCGCCGCGCGGTCGCCGCGGAACAGCAGCACCGGCATCTTGCCGCCACGGGAGAGGAAGGGCTGCACCCCCTCCCCCGCCGGTCGCAGCCCGAGGCGCTGCAGCACCGCCTGGGACCGCAGGTTGTCGCGCAGCGCGCTGGCGTGGATCTCGGCGAGGCCCAGCGACTCGAAGGCCCAGGCGCAGAGGGCGCCGGCCGCCTCCGGCGCCAGCCCCTGGCCCCAGGCGCGGCGGCCGATCCAGTAGCCTAGCTCCGCCCGGCGCTTCTCGCCACGCTCTTCCCGCGGGCGGTCGCGGTCCAGGGTCAGGCCGATGCAGCCGACCAGCGCGCCGGCCTGCTCGATCGCCAGGTGCCAGGCCTCGCCGGCCGCCATCTGCGCCCAGGTGGCGGCGATCCATTCATCGGCCAATTCGCGGGGATAGGGGAAGGGCACGCGCGCCAGGGTCTTCGCCACCTCCCAGTCATTCACCAGGCGGTGGAGCGGGGCGGCGTCCTCGGGCGAGAGCGGGCGCAGCGTCAGCCGCGCGGTGTGGAGGGGGGTGAAATCGGGCGGCACGGAGTCCTCGGGAGCTGCCCCGGTATAGCCCGGACCCGGCCCGGCCCATACCGGTCCGGCGGCTTCTTGCGCGGCCGATCCGCGGGGTGGCCGGGCGGCGATCACGGGGGGACGACCGAAGCGGGATCGGAGCCCCAACCGGAGGTGGCGGTCGGGGGCAGCGATCCGCCTCCGGGCCGGGCGCCAGCGGCACGCCTCCGCTGCGGCGCCTCGCCGGCCGGTTGCCGCCTCCCCCGGGGGCCCCCGCTGCCGCGACCCTCGGCCGTGCCCCGGGGCTCACGCCGCCGGCACGGATGGCGGCGGCTTCCGCGCAACCAGCAGGATATCCAGCGGCCGTGCCCCTCGTGGCAGGCCGAACCAGCGCGCTGCCTTGGTCCCCAGCCACAGCGCCGCCGCCCCGGCCAGGTGCCAGCGCCAATAGGGCTTCACCCAGGCCCCTGGCGCAGTCCGGAAGGGCGTCAGCCGCAGCGCCCAGTGCAGCGAGGCCTGGGAGGGGTAGGTGGCCAGCGGCCCCACCTGCTCCACCTCCAGCCCCAGCGCCGCCGCCAGGGCGCGGCAGGCGCCCGCGTCCCACCAGCTCAGATGATGCGGCGGCAGGTTGACCAGGTTGTTGGGGAAGTCGGTGTGCGGCGAGGGCCAGATGGGCATGGCCAGCACCAGCCGCCCGCCCGGCTTCAGGCAGCGTGCCATGGCCGCCGCCATGCCCAGCGGGTCCGCCACATGCTCCAGCACCTGGAAGGCGCAGGCCAGGTCATAGGCGCCGGGGCAGCGCGCCGCATGCGCCGCGACCGTCTCGGCGCTGATGGGCGGGCTGCCGGGGGGCGGCGCGCCATGCGGCTCCAGCCCCTGGTAGCGGATGCCCGCCGGCAGCAGCCCGGCAAAGGCGCCATGGCCGCAGCCGACATCCAGCACCGCGTCCCCCGGCCGCGCCAGGGCGGCGCCGGCGCGGAAATCCCCCCGCGTCGCCGCCTCCCCGGCCATGGTCTCATGCGCCCGCACGCGGCCGTAGAGCGCGGCGTAGAAGCCCGGGCTGCCCGGCAGGGCGGGGTCGAAGAAGGCCAGGCCACAGGGGGAACGCCAGAGATTGACCCGCCCCTGGTCCCGCCGCAAGGGCGCCGGCTCCACCCGCGCCCCCCGGCGCCAGAGGTCGTAAAGCAGCTTGGCCGGGATGGATTGCAGCAGCTCCGCCGCCGGTTCGCCGGTGATGGGGCAGGGCGGCGGCGGCGGCTCAGCCAAGCGGGGGGAACCGGGCGACCACCCGCACCGCCTCCGGCCCCTCCACCCGGTATTCCACATGCCGCCAGCGCACCAGCCGCGTGCGCAGCATGCTCCAGCCCAGCAGGGCGACCAGCCCATCCGCCAGCGGCGGCAGCGCACCCGCCAGCATCTGCACCGCCAGGGCAGGGCGGCTGTCCCGCGCCCCGATCCGTGCGCCGATCCCGGCATGGGCGACAGCCCTGGTGACGCCGCTGGCGGCGAACATGCCGAGCAGCAGCAGCGCCCAGGGCGCCGGCGCCTGGCTCAGCGCATAGAGCCAGCCGAGGACGGAGAGATGGGACACGCCCATCAGCAGCGTCCAGAAGCCGGGCTGGCAGATCCGCACCACCTGAAGCTGCCGCCGCATGAAGCGGAGCTGGTCCATTGTGTCGCCATCCTTCGGCGTCGGCACGGTGATGGCGCCGCGCGGCAGCACGCGCAGCCCGCGCCGCCGCGCCGCCTGGCCGATGGTGAGGTCGTCCACCAGCGCCCGGTCCAGCAGCCGCGGCAGGTCCAGCACCGCCAGGGCGCGGCGGGAGAGGCCGACCGTACCGCCCCAGACCAGGCCGAAGCGCGGCGGCAGGATCAGCACCGCCCCCATCCGGTCGATCCAGGCCACCAGATGGCCGATGAGGCCCCGACCCTCCAGCGACTGCCAGCGGAAGCCGGTGACGATGTCATGCGTGCCGAGGATGGCCGGGGAGGCGGCGGCGGAAAGCCACCAGGGCTGCGGGCGGATATCGGCATCCAGCAGCACCGCCGCGTCATCCTCCTCATCCACCAGGCTGATGCCCTTGATGATGTTGGTGTTCTTCTGCCCCCGCCAGGGGACGTGGCCGGCCAGCACCACCTGCACCGGGAAGGGGCAGCGATGCGCCAGGGCGGTGATGCGGGCATGGGCCGGGTCCAGCCTGGATTCCACCGCCACCACCAGGCGCCGGGGCTGCAGGCTCTGCGCCGCCAGGCAATCCAGCAGCGCCTCCAGCCCGGGCTGCGGCCCGGTGATGGGCAGGATCAGGGTCACCCGCCCCTCCGCCTTCACCGCCGGCAGGCGCAGCCGCCGCCAGCGCCACAGGGCATGGCCGGCGAAGAGCAGCGCCGGCAGCAGCGCGGGCAGAACAGCTTCGAACATTCCGTCCAATCTAACTCAATTTCCGCCCCCTGGCGCTGAGCCGGACGGCATGGCGCGCCGGCTCGCTGCCCGGAGCGGCCGCGGCAGGAACGGCCCGCCTTCCGGCCAGGTCGGTAAAATGTTGTAGACTTTATACTTTACGAGAGCAAACCAGGATCCGGATGGAAGGCGGCCGGCGCCTCCGTCACGCCCCCCGCCCTGCCACGGGCTCGCCAAGGCCCGGCGCCCGTCCCGAGTCGCGGCGCGCCTCGGCCAGCGGGAGGGCGCCCATGGCCGCGGGCGGCGGGCGGCCAGCGGCGAAACCGGGCCCCCGGGATCACGTTGGGGGGGCGAACCTTCCGATGGACCCGACCCATGCGGATTCTGCTGCTGCCATTCGCCCTCTGCGCCGGCTTGCTGGCTGTCCCGGCCCTGCCGCAGGCCCAGACCACCACCGGCTCGCCCGGCGCCGGGACCGCGCGGCCCCTCCCGTCGCCACCCGCGCCGCCGCCACGCAGCGGCGACCGCTCGGGCTCGGATGCCTCGCCCAGCGCGCCGATCGACCTGGGGCCGCGGACGCCGGAGGCGAACCAGGCGCATCGGGGCGGCGGCGCGGTTCTGGAGGGCGCGCCCGGCGCGCCCGCCCCGGCGCCGCAGCCGACCCCGCCGCTCAACCGGCCGGCGCCAGGGCGCTGACGGGGAAGGGTGCGGCCGGGCGCCCGGGCCGGCCCGTTGCGCCGATGCCCGGGCGGCGCCCGTTGCGGGCCAGGCGACGCGCGGCCTGCCGCTGTGCCGGCGAGGCGGGCGGTCCGGCGGTCAGGACCGGTAGGACCCGTTGATGTCGATATAGCCATGGGTGAGGTCGCAGGTCCAAACCCGGGCCTTGCCCTTGCCCAGGCCGAGATCGATGGTGATCTCCACCTGCCGCCCCTTCATATGCGCGACCACGGGCGTCTCGTCATAGCCCGGCACCACGCCGCCTTCCCTGGCCATCCAGGTGCCGCCGACCGCCACCGAGATCAGGTCGCGATCCGCCGGCTCCCCCGCCTTGCCCACCGCCATGACGATGCGCCCCCAATTGGCGTCCTCGCCGGCGATGGCGGTCTTCACCAGCGGCGAATTCGCCACCGCCATGGCGACCCTGTGCGCCGAGCGGGCGGTCTTCGCGCCGGTCACGTTGATCTCGATGAGCTTCTGCGCCCCCTCCCCGTCCTTCGCCACCTGCAGGGCGAGGTCGAGCAGCAGATCGTCCAGCGCCCTGGCGAAGTCGCGCAGGATGGCACCGCCTTCGGCCGGCACGCGCTTGTGCTTCGCCTCGCCCGTGGCGAAGAGCAGCAGCGTGTCGCTGGTGGAGGTGTCGCTGTCCACCGTGATGCAGTTGAAGCTCCTCGCCACGCCCTTGTTCAGCAGCGCCTGCAGGGCGGCGGCTGGGATCTTCGCATCGGTCGCGACGAAGCTCAGCATGGTCGCCATGTCCGGCGCGATCATGCCGCTGCCCTTGGCGATGCCGGCGATAGTCACCGTGGTGCCGGCGATCTCCGCAGTGCGCACCGCGGCCTTCGGGAAGGTGTCGGTGGTCATGATGCCGCGGGCGGCCTCCGGCCAGCGCTCCGGCGAGAGCGCGGCGTGCAGGGCCGGCAGGGCGGCGGTCAGCTTCTCATGCGGCAGGGTCTCGCCGATGACGCCGGTGGAGGCGAGGAAGACCTCGCGCGGCTTGCAGCCGACGAGCTGGGCGGCGGCCTCGGCCGTGGCATTCACCGCCTCCCGCCCCGCCTTGCCGGTGAAGACATTGGCGTTGCCGGCATTCACCACCAAGGCGCGCGCGCGGCCACCCTTCAGCGCGGCGCGGCACCAATCCACCGGCGCGCCGGGGCATTGGCTTTTGGTGAAGACACCGGCGACGGTGGTGCCGGGGGCGAAGACCAGCATCGTCAGGTCGGCGCGGCCCTTGTAGCGGATGCCCGCCTCGATGATCCCCAGGCTGACGCCGGCGACAGCCGGCATCTCGGGCATCGGTACCGCGAGCGGCGATACCGGCAGATCCTTACCCGCCATGTGGCATTCCCCCTTCAGGCGCGCGGGGAGAGACGGCCCCCGCAGTGATGCAGGACGCCCTTATGCCGCCGCTGCCGCTACTGCAAAAGCCCGATCCGGCGCAGCAGCACCGCCTTGCCGGCGGCATCCTCGCGCATGCGCGCCGCGAAGGCGGCGCTGTCCAGATAGGGCCGGCTGGGCTGCAGGGTGCGGCGGGCCATCGCCACATAAGCTTCATCCGTCACCGCGCCGGCGCAGGCTTCCTCCAGCCGGGCCTTGATCGGCGCCGGCAGGCCGGCGGGGGCCAGCACGCCGCCATAGCTGGCGGCGGAGACCTCATAGCCCAGCTCCTTCACCGTCGGCACGCCGGGGAAGGCGGGGGAGCGCTCAGCGGCGAAGAGGGCGATGGTGCGCACCGGCTGGCTGACCGCGAAGGCGGCGACGGTGATGCCGAAATCCACCCGCCCGGCCTGCACATCCACCACCACGGCGCCGTCGCCGCGATAGGTGATGGGCTCCAGCTCCACCCCCGCCGCCTGGGCCAGGGAAACGCCCGCCAGGTGCTGGATGGAGCCGATGCCGAGATGGCCGAATTGCAGGCTGCCCTTTTCCCTGGCCGCCGCCAGCAGGCCGGAGAGGTCGCGCAGCGGGGAGTCCGGGCGGACGATCAGAGCGAAGGCGTGGTCGTAGGTCTGGCAGATCCCGTCCAGCGACTCACGGGTGTAGCCGAGATCGCCCCGGAGCATGGGGTTGACGATGAGGGGCGTGGTGGCGGTGAAGGTGAGGGTGTAGCCATCCGGCGCCGCCCTGGCGACGGCGGCGACGCCGACGCTGCCCGCGGCGCCGTCCCGATTCACCACCACCACGGGCTGGCCGAGGCGGGCGGAGAGGCCGGGGGCCAGGGCGCGCGCCAGCAGATCCGTGGTGCTGCCGGCGGGATAGGGGTTGATGAGCTGGATCGGATAGCTGGGCCAATTCTGCGCCGCGGCAGGCAGGGCCAGCAGCGCCAGGACGGCGGCCCATAGGGCGTTCCGCATTGTCGTTTCCTCCGTGGAGGAGGCATCTGAGCAAGGCAGGCACGCGGGGTCGAGAGGGGGCGCTGCCCCCTCTCGACCCCGCCAAGGGCCGAAGGGCCTTTGGAAACCATGAGTCTTGGACCCGTGGGTCGAAGCGCCAAACTCAAGGGTTCCAAGGGCCCTTCGGCCCTTGGCGGGGAGAGTTTGAGAGGGGCAGAGCCCCTCTCAACGCCTAGCCGGGGGCGGCGCCGCCCCATCCAGCAGCGAGGGCGCCGGCGCCGCCGGCTCCACCCTTTCGACCTGCACCGCCCCCCGCAGCCGCGCCACCACCGCCTGCACCTGTTCCTGCATCATCGTCTGCCGCAGCTCCGCGCGGCTCTCCTCGAAGCTCGGCGCCGCGGCCCGGCGCCGCGCCTCCACCTTGATGATGTGCCAGCCGAAGGGGCTGCGCACCGGCGCCGGGGTAACCTGCCCCGGCTGCAGGGCGAAGGCTGCCTCGGCGAATTCCGGCACCATGTCGGATTTCTTGAAGAAGCCGAGATCGCCGCCATCCCGCGCCCCCGGGTCGCGCGAGCGGCGCCGCGCCACCTCGGCGAAATCGGCGCCGGGGCGATTCACCTCGGCCAGGGCGGTGCGGGCATCGGCTTCCGAGGTCAGCAGGATGTGCCGCGCATGCACCTCCTCCTCCCCCTGGCGGGTGGCGGCATCCCGGTCATAGCGGGCACGGACCGCCTCCTCCGTCACGGTGGAGGCCACTTCCCGGCTGAGGATGGCCTGCTGCAGCTCCTGCTCCTCCGCCCGGCGGATACGGCGGCGCACCTCCTCATCCTGGTCCAGCCCGGCAGCGCGGGCGGCGATGACCAGCGCGCGTTCGGTGATGGTGCGGTCGAGGAGCTGGCGGCGGATCTCCGGCGGCAGCACCTGCGCCAGCATCGCCGGCGGCAGGCTGCGCATGTCCTGCGGCAGCACTTCGGACGCGGTGGCGAGCATGTCCGATTGCCGGATCGGCTCGCCATTCACCCGGGCGAGGACCGGGTCCTCCTCCGGCGCCTGGGCATAGGCGACGAGCGGCACGGCCAGGCAGGCGGCGAGCAGGGTGAGGCGGGAGGACATGCAGGGCAGGCTCCGGGAGGCGCGGGACAATGGCGGATGGGGCCAGGCGGAGCAAGGATGCGGGCTGTCAGGCCGCCCCCGGGCCCTTCCCGCCCCCCGCGGGGGCTGGACGCCGTGTCCAGCGCGTGGGAGTGCCGCTCCGCCACGGCAGGATCTGGGCGCCCAGCCCCGCTGCGTCCACCCCCCCCGCCCTGCGAAGGAGTGCCCGTGAGGGGCGCCGCCTGCCGCGCGAGGAGGCCGGCGTGCCCCTCTCGCCGCATCCGCTGCCCTGCGAGGGGGCCGGGCCGTTCCGCTACGCGAAACTATGGGGGCCTGCCCAGGCCGCGTCGATCCTGCCCCTGCGAAGGGCCCTCCCCCGCTGCGCTGGGGCGGGCGTCGCCCACGCCATGCCGGTCCCGCCCTGCGAAGGGTCCCTCCACCACTACGCAGGGGCGCGGGCGTCACCCACGCCACGCCGGTCCCGCCCTGCGAAGGGCCCTCCCCTGCTGCGCCGGGGCGCGGGCGTCCACCCAGGCCGCGCCGATCGCCCGCCCCGGGAAGGAGGGGTCGAAGGTGGCCGCCGCCACGTCCGGGGTGTCCACCCCGCTCTTCCCCGCAGGACGGGCGAGGCAGCCGGTCAGGCCGGTTCGGCGTCCCGTGCCGCCATCATGGCGCGGAAGGCCGGCCGGGCCTGGCAGGCGGCCAGCCAGGCCGCGACGCGCGGCGCCGCCTGGAACAGCGCCGGCGCCGGCTGGGCATAGCGCAGCACCTCCGCCAGGTTCAGATCGGCCACGGTGAAGCGGCCGCCCACCAGATGGCCCGTCGCCGCCAGCGCCCGGTCCAGCACCGCAAAGGGCGCCGCCAGCGCCGCCACTGCCGCCGCCGCCCTGGCCGGCTCCCGCTCCGCCACCGGCTTCGCCGCCAGATGGTAGAGCACCTCGAGGGCGTATGGCTCCGCCTCGGTGACGGCCCAGATCGCCCATTGGGTCATCAGCGCCTCCTCCGCCGGGTCGCGCGGGCCCAGCTCCCCGCCATATGACCGGGCGAGGTGGAGGTTGATCGCCAGCGACTCGAACAGCACCAGCCCGCCATCCACCATCGCCGGAATCCGGCCATTGGGGTTGATCGCCAGGAATTCCGGCGAACGAGTGTTCAGCGGCGCCCCGACCGCCAGCGGGTCCGGCAGGCGGTAGCCCTGGATGACCGGCACATGCCGGAATTCCAGCCCGATCTCCCCCGCCAGCCAGAGGTTGCGCGAGGCGCGCGAGCGGTAGCAGCCATAGATCGTCAGCATCGGGGTCCCTCCTGTCCCGGGACCTTCCACATCCCCGGAACATCCGGTCAAGCCGGGCAACGTTGACCTGGGCGCGGCCGGTGCCTATCTCTCGCCCCGCGCCGGGGCCCGCGCCATGTCCGCCCGACCGGAGAGGGCGCTCTCCTGCCCGGCTGCCAGCGGCGCCGCCACGGCCCGCCCCCGGAGTCCGAAGACCCGCATGTTCGCTCGCCTCGCCCGCGCCCTGTTCGGCACCAGCAACGACCGTGCGCTGAAAAGCCTGCAGGGCCGGGTGCCCGAGATCAACGCGCTGGAGCCCGCCACCGCGGCGCTCAGCGACGCGGCGCTGCAGGCCCGCACCGCCGAATTCCGCCAGCGCCTGGCCAATGGCGCCAGCCTGGACGACATCCTGCCCGAAGCCTTCGCCACGGTGCGGGAAGCGGCCAGGCGCGTCCTCGGCCTGCGGCATTTCGACGTGCAGATGATCGGCGGCATGGTCCTGCACGAGGGCAAGATCGCCGAGATGAAGACCGGCGAGGGCAAGACCCTGGTGGCGACCCTGCCGGTCTATCTCAACGCCCTGACCGGCAAGGGCGTGCATGTCGTCACGGTGAATGACTACCTGGCGAAGCGCGATGCGGAGTGGATGGGCCGCATCTACCGCTTCCTCGGCCTCACCACCGGCGTCATCGTGCATGGGCTGACCGATGAGCAGCGGCGGGAGGCCTATGCCGCCGACGTCACCTACGGCACCAACAACGAATTCGGCTTCGACTACCTGCGCGACAACATGAAGTACCGGCTGGACGAGATGGTCCAGCGCGACTTCAATTTCGCCATCGTGGACGAGGTGGACAGCATCCTGATCGACGAGGCGCGGACCCCGCTGATCATCTCCGGCCCCTCGGAGGACAGCTCCGACCTCTACCGCCGGGTGGATGAGGTGGTGAAGGCGCTCGTCACCGATAAGGCGACCTACGACAAGGACGAGAAGCAGCGCACCGCGAACCTCACCGAAGCCGGCTCCGAGCGGGTGGAGGAAGCGCTGCGCGAGGCGGGGCTGCTGGAGGAGGGCAACCTCTACGACTTCCACAACGTGACGCTGGTGCATCACGTGAACCAGTCGCTGCGGGCGCATGTGCTGTTCTCGAAGGATGTCGACTACATCGTCCGGGACGACAAGGTCGTCATCATCGACGAGTTCACCGGCCGCATGATGGAAGGCCGGCGCTATTCGGACGGGCTGCACCAGGCGCTGGAAGCCAAGGAACACGTCACGGTCCAGCCGGAGAACCAGACCCTCGCCTCCATCACCTTCCAGAACTATTTCCGGCTCTACCCGAAGCTGGCCGGCATGACCGGCACCGCCGCCACCGAGGCCGACGAATTCGCCGAGATCTACAAGCTCGAGGTCGTCGAGATCCCGACCAACGTCCCGGTCGCCCGCAAGGACATGGACGACGAGGTCTACCGCACCGCGCGCGAGAAATACGAGGCGGTGATCAGGCTGATCGACGAGGCGCGCACCCGCGGCCAGCCCGTGCTGGTCGGCACCACCAGCATCGAGAAGTCGGAGCTGATCGCCGGGCTGCTGAAGCAGCGGAAGATCCCGCACAACGTGCTGAACGCCCGCTACCATGAGCAGGAGGCGGGCATCATCGCCCAGGCCGGCCGCCCCGGCGCCGTCACCATCGCCACCAACATGGCCGGCCGCGGCACGGACATCCAGCTCGGCGGCAATGTGGAGATGCTGGCGCGGGAGGAAGCCGGGGCGAGCGAGGGGCCGGACTACGAGGCGGCCCTGGCCCGCCACAAGGCCGAGGTGGAGGAGGGCAAGGCACGTGCCAAATCCGCCGGCGGCCTCTTCGTCATCGGCACGGAGCGGCATGAGAGCCGGCGGATCGACAACCAGCTCCGCGGCCGCTCCGGCCGCCAGGGCGACCCGGGCGCCAGCCATTTCTTCCTCTCGCTGGAAGACGACCTCATGCGCATCTTCGGCAGCGACCGCATGGGCGGTATGCTGCAGAAGCTCGGCCTGAAGGAGGGGGAGGCGATCATCCACCCCTGGATCAACAAGGCCCTGGAGAAAGCGCAGAAGAAGGTCGAGGCGCGCAACTTCGACACCCGCAAGAACCTGCTGAAATACGACGACGTGATGAACGACCAGCGGCGCGAGGTCTATGCCCAGCGCCGCGCCTTCATGCAGGCGCCGGAGGTGGCGGAGACCATCGCCGAGATGCGGCATGAATGCATCGCGTCCATGGTCGATGCCGCCATTCCGGAGAATGCCTATCCGGAGCAATGGGACCTCACCGGGCTGGAGGCCAAGGTGCGGGACGTGCTCGGCCTCGACCTGCCGGTCGCCGCCTGGGCGAAGGAAGAGGGCATCGACGAAACCCAGGTGCGCGAGCGCATCGAGGCCGAGGCGGAGCGGCACTATGCCGCGAAATCCGCCAATCTCGGCCCGGAACTGATGCGCATGGTGGAGAAATCCCTGCTGCTGCAGGTCTTCGACCAATGCTGGAAGGAACACCTGCTGAGCCTCGACCATCTGCGCCAGGGCATCGGCCTGCGCGCCTATGGCCAGCGCGACCCGCTGAACGAGTACAAGCAGGAAGCCTTCAACCTGTTCAACGCCATGCTGGGCGAGCTGCGGGAGCGGGTGACCGGCGTGCTGATGCGGATCGAGCTGCGGCCGGAAGCCCCGCCGCCGATGCCCGAGCCGGTGACGGTGATGGATCTGCGTCGGCCGGAGCCGGCCCTGGCGGGCGAGGGCCTGGCCATGGCGGAGGCGCCGCGTCCCGCCGCGCTGCCGCTGCCGCCGGCGATGAGTGAGGCGGAGGCCGCCGCCTGGGGCCGCACGCCGCGCAACGCCCCCTGCCCCTGCGGCAGCGGGAAGAAGTTCAAGCACTGCCATGGGCGGGTTTGACGGCTGATCCCGACGCCTGGCGGCGCGTTCCTGGCAGGGCAAAGGCCCTGGGAGGGTGTTATGCGGGCTATGTGGGCATGCGTGCTTCTGGCGGCCGGCTGGGTGGCGCCCGGCCTGGCCCAGACCCCGACTCCGGGCGGTGCGCCGGAAGCGACGGCGCCGCGCGGCCCCATCCAGGGCGGGCGACGGGTCCCCGCCCCGCGCAACGAGGTGGAGGAGCGCCAGCGCGCCGCCGGCGTGGCCGTGCCCGGTGACCGGGAGCGGCGGGAGCTGGAGGAGCTGAACGCCCTTTCCCGCCAATTGGCCCCGCCCGGCACGCCGGTGCCGGCCCCGGACCTGCCGCCTCGGCGCTGAGGCCGCCCGGGTTCATGCGCTCACCGCCGCCGGGGCTGGAGGGGCGGGCAGCATGGCGGCGTCCGACCGGGGGTTGAGGAAGGGCGCTGCCCTTCCTCAAACTCCATCCCGCCAAGGGCCGAAAGGCCCTTGGAACCCTTGAGTTTTGCGGTTGGGCCGTCGGGGCTGAACGCGGGAGGGGCCTCTCTCAGCTCGGCGGCTTCAGCAGCTTCCAGGTGGATGTGGCGAACGCCGCCAGCCCCCCATCCGCTCCGCGCGCTTCCGCGCGCAGGAACCAGGTGCCGCCGCGCCGCATGGCCTCGCCCCGGCACACCACGCGCCCCGCGCGCAGCGGCGCCAGATACTGGATCTTCATCTCCAGCGTCGTGCCCGGCCCGCCGGCATGGCGGTTCAGCAGATGCCCCATGGCGATGTCCAGCGCCGTCGCCAGCATCCCGCCATGCAGCGTGCCCTGCGGGTTGAACATGAAATCCTGTGCCTCGAAGGCCACTTCGCAGGCCTCACCCGGATAGGTGATCTCCAGCCCCATCAGCCGGGCGAGGAAGAAATCCCCGAATGCCTCCTGCTCCCCGGCCACCGCCCGCTCAAAGGCCGCGCGCGCCGCTTCGGCATCGACGCGGCGCTGGTTCAAGCCAGCACCATGCCGGCATAGCCCGATTCGGCCACTTCCGCGCATTTCGCACGGTACTGCGGCGCGCCGCCCTGGTATTGCAGGATGCGGCGTACATCCTTGCCCTCCACGTTGCGGTTCACGCCCGTCGCCCAGGAATCCACCTGGGTGTAGAGCATGCCGGCGGCCAGCTCCTCGATGTGCCGGGACCATTCGGCCTCGGCCTCCGGCGTGGCCTCGAAGCGGGTGATGCCGCGGTCCCGCGCATTGCGCAGCAGCGCCGTGATCCACTCCACATTCTGCTCGATGCAGCGCGGGATGTTGCAGCGGGTGGAGGCGTTGTGCGGCCCGACGATGGTCAGCATGTTGGGGAAGCCCGCCGACATCAGGCCGAGATAGGTCTTCGGCCCCTCCGCCCATTTCTCCTTCAGGGGCAGGCCGCCGACGCCGCGGATGTCGATCCGGTCGAAGCTGCCGGTGATGGCGTCGAAACCGGTGGCGTAGATGATCATGTCGAATTCGTATTCCGCCGCGCTGGTGCGGATACCGGTCTCGGTGACGCGCTCGATCGGCTCCTCCTGCAGATCCACCAGCCGGACATGCGGCAAATTGTAGGCCTCGTAATAGAAGGTCTCCTGCGGCACGCGGCGGGTGCCGAAGCCGTGATTCTTCGGGATCAACTTCTCCGCCGTGGCGGGGTCCTTCACCCGCTGGCGGATCTTGCGGGCGACGAAATCGCTGAACAGCGCATTGGCCTTGGGATCGGTCAGCACGTCGCGGAAATTCGCCATCCAGATGCCGAAGCCGGGCTCGCTGTAGAGCTTCTCCCAGAAGGCCTCGCGCTCCTCCGGCGTCACGTCGAAGGTGCTGCGCGGATCGGTGTCGTGGATGTAGCAGCCGGGCGTTCGCCGCAGCAGCTCGAACATCGCCGGGTAATTGGCCTTGATGCGCGCCTGCTCCTCCTCGGTGATCTTCCGGTTGTGCAGCGGCGTGCACCAATTCGGCGTGCGCTGGAAGACGGTGAGCTGGCCGACCAGCGGCGCGATGGTCTGGATCACCTGCACCCCGGTGGCGCCGGTGCCGATGACGGCGACGCGCTTGCCGGCAAAGTCGACCGGCTCGCGCGGCCAGCGGGAGGTGTGGAAGGACTCGCCGCGGAAATCCTGGATGCCAGGAACGCGGGGCAGCGTATCGGCGGAAAGCGGGCCGATGGCGGTGATGAGGAAACGCGCCAGGAAGCGCTCGCCCGTCTGCAGCGTCACCTCCCAGCGCCGGCTCGCCTCGTCATAGCGCGCGGCGGTGACGCGGCTGTTGAAGCGGATATGCGGGCGCAGTTCGAAGCGGTCCGCCACATGGTTCAGGTAGCGCAGCGTCTCCGGCTGCGCCGCGAAATGCTCCGACCAATTCCACTCCTGCAGCAGCTCCTCGGAGAAGGAATAGCCGTAGGTGTAGCTTTCCGAATCGAAGCGCGCGCCGGGGTAGCGGTTCCAGTACCAGGTGCCGCCGACGCCGCTGCCGGCCTCCAGCACCTGCACCGAAAGCCCCAGCTCCCGCAGCCGGTAGAGCTGGTACATGCCGGCGATGCCGGCACCGATGATGATGGCGTCGAAGCTGGGAGGGCTGGCGAGGGGCTCGGACATGTCCTGATTTCCTGTTGGCCCGGAGGGGCATGCCCCATCTTCGCCAAGCCGCGCCCGGCCCGCAACCCCATGGGACCGCCCGGCCCGGAACGCGAAAAGCCGCGCCGGGCAGCCCGGCGCGGCTTTTCGCCATTCTGGCAGCGGCCGGCCCCGGGTCGCCCGGGACCGGCCGAACCCCTCAGACCAGCACGATGTCGTTCGGGTCGATGCTGGAGACGTTCTGCAGCACGATCACGTCGTTGCCGATGGTGATGATGAGGTCGCTGCCGGAGGTCGAGATGATCGGATCCGGGCCGCCCTCATAGCTGTTCTCGTTCAGCTCGATCTTGTCGATGCCGGTCTCGAAGTCGGTGACGTAGTCGGTACCGGAGCCGTTATGGAAGAAGAAGTGGTCGGCCCCCGCCCCGCCGGTCAGCACGTCGTCGCCGGTGCCGCCGATCAGCGTATCGTCGCCATCGCCGCCCGCCAGGGTGTCATTGCCACCGCCGCCGGAGAGGCGGTCATTCCCGCCGAAGCCGTAGAAGAAGTTGTCGAGAACGTTGCCGGTCAGCTCGTCGTCGAACTGCGTGCCGACCAGGTTCTCGATGGAGATCAGCTGGTCCACAGCGCTGTCAGAGACGGCGATGCCGGTGCCGTCATCATCCAGCGTGCTGCCGATGCCTTCCGAGAGGTCGCGGAAATCGGCCAGGTCGATGCCGTCGCCGCCATCCAGCGTGTCGGAGCCGGCGCCGCCCAGCAGCGTGTCATTGCCGTCGAGGCCGTGGATGTCGTCATTCCCGGCGCCGCCGTCGATGTAGTTGTCATGCGCGTCGCCGCCGAGGATGTCGGCGTAGTTCGTGCCGAACAGCCCCTCGAAGCCGGAGAAGCCGGTGCCGGTCACCGTCTCCGTGCCGAGCTCCAGCGAGGCATCGACGCCGGTGCCGAGGCCGGCGAAGCTCACCACGTCGTAGCCATCGCCGCCCACGAGCGTGTCGGCGCCGCCACCCGAGACCAACGTGTCGTCGCCGAGCCCGCCTTCCAGGCTGTTGGCGCCGGCATCGCCTGCGATGAAGTCGTTGAAGTCGCTGCCGATGACGTTCTCGATGCTGGCGAGCGCGTCGGTGCCCTCGCCCTCGGCGATGCCCGCCTGCAGGTTGACGATCACCGCACTGGCCGCCTGCGCGTAGGTGACGGTGTCGATGCCCTCGGCGCCGATCAGCGTATCGTCGCCCAGGCCGCCGGCCAGCAGATCGTCGCCGCCATTGCCGTAGATGTAGTTGGCGGCATCGTCGCCGATCACCGTATCGGCGAAGGCGGTGGCAACGACATTCTCGATATTCCTGAGGGTGTCGACGCCTTCGCCCACCGCGAGGCCGGTGCTGAGGTCGATGGACACCGGACCGGCGGCGTCGCGGTAATCGACCAGGTCGATCCCGTCGCCGCCATCCATCAGGTCGTCGCCTTCGCCGCCCATCAGCGTATCGGCACCGGCGCCACCGGAGAGGTCGTCATCGCCGGCGAGGCCGACCAGGTAGTTGTCGCCATCATCGCCGGTCAGCGCATCGCCGAAGGCGGTGCCGACCACGCCCTCGATATCGATCAGCGTGCTGCCGCTGATGCCCTCGCTGCCGGTCCCGTCGCCGATATCGAGGCTGACGGTGACGCCGGTGGCGGCGCTGCGGAAATCGGCGATATCATAGCCATCGCCGCCATCCAGCGTGTCCTGGCCGCCGAAGTCGATCAGCGAGTCGCTGCCGGCGCCGCCTTCCAGCACATTGCTGCCGGCGGTGCCGACGATGTAGTCGTCGAAATCGGACCCGGTCGCGTTCTCGATCCCGGCCAGCGTGTCCTCGCCGCCCCCGGCGAGGGCGCTGCCCGCCCCCACGGTGAGGTTGATGAGCACGCCCGTCCCGGCCGCGGCGTAGGAGACGGTATCATCCCCCGTGCCGCCCTCCAGCGTGTCGCCGCTGAGGTCGCCGAGCAGCAGATCGTCGCCCGCCGCGCCGTAGAGGTAGTTGGCGCCGCTATCGCCATGCAGCGTGTCGTCGAAGGCGGTGGCGATCACCTGGTCAATGTTGGACAGCACGTCGGTGCCGTCGCCGGTGGCGATGCCCGCTTCGAGGTCGAGATCGATGGGGCCGGCCGCGCCCGCGTAATTCGCCTGGTCCGTGCCGCCCGGGCCGCCATCGAGGACATCGTCGCCGGCGCCGCCGATCAGCGTGTCATCGCCATCGCCGCCCTGCAGGACGTCGTCGCCGCCCCGGCCATCCAGCCAGGCACCGACCGTGGCCTGAGCGGTGAGGTTGTCGCCGCCGCTGCCACCGATCGCGCCCTCGATCCCGGAGAGGGTGCCGCCATCACTGACAAGGCCGGCATCGAGATCCACCGAGAGGCCAGTGCTGCGGGCGGAGAAATCGGCGATGTCGTAGCCATCGCCGCCGATCAGCGTATCCGGGCCGCCACTGCCGGAGGCCAGCGTGTCATTGCCCGCGCCGCCATCCAGCAGGTTGGCGCCGGCATCGCCGCCGAGATAGTCGTCAGCGCCGGTGCCGATCAGGTTCTCGACGTCGATCAGCGTGTCGACATCGCCGTCATGCAGGCCGAAGCCGAGATCGAGGCCGGCAACCACCGGCCCGGTGAGGCCGCTGTAATCCGCGGTGTCGCCGCCGGCGCCGCCATCGAGGATGTTGCTGCCGGTGCCGCCCACCAGCGTGTCATTGCCGCCGGCACCGGTGAGGACGTCGTCGCCCGCCCCGCCATCCAGCAGGTTGGCGACGTCGTCGCCCGTCAGGTCGTCGCCGAAATCGGAGCCGGTGACGTTCTCGAAAGCGGCCAGCGCATTGCCCAGGCTGTCGAGACCCGTGCTGAGATCGAGGCTGACGCCCGCCGTGGCGTTCTCGTAGCTGACGCTGTCGGTCGCGGCGGTGGTCGCTACCACGCCTTCGATATCGATCAGCGTGTCGAGGTCGCTGCCGTGCACGACCGTGCCCAGCACCGCGTCATAGGCGATCGGCCCGGCCAGGCCGCCGTAATCCGCGGTGTCGCCGCCGGCGCCGCCATCGAGGATGTTGCTGCCGGTGCCGCCCACCAGCGTGTCATTGCCGCCGGCACCGGTGAGGACGTCGTCGCCCGCCCCGCCATCCAGCAGGTTGGCGACGTCGTCGCCCGTCAGGTCGTCGCCGAAATCGGAGCCGGTGACGTTCTCGAAAGCGGCCAGCGCATTGCCCAGGCTGTCGAGACCCGTGCTGAGATCGACGCTGACGCCGGCCGTGGCGCCCTCATAGCTGACGCTGTCGGTCGCGGCGGCGGTCGCCACCACGCGCTCGATGTCGGTCAGCGCGTCGAGGTCGCTGCCATGCTCGACCGTCTCCGCCACCGCGTCATAGGCGATCGGCCCGGCCAGATCGCTGTAATCCGCCGTGTCGACATCCGCGCCGCCGTCCAGCACGTTGCTGCCCGTGCCGCCCACCAGCGTGTCGTCGCCATCGGCGCCGGTGAGGACATCGTCGCCCGCCCCGCCATCCAGCAGGTTGGCGACGTCATCGCCCGTCAGGTCGTCGCCGAAGTCGGTGCCGACCACGTTCTCGATGCCGCTGAGCGTGTTGCCCAGGCTGTCGAGGCCGGCACCGAGGTCGGCGCTGACCCCCGCGCCGAGTGCTGAGTAATCCACGGTGTCGATACCATCATCGCCACCAAGGCCGCCGCCCAGCAGGAGATCAACTCCGCCGCTGCCGGCCACCAGCGTGTCGTCGCCGGCGAAGCCTTGGAAGGTATCGTCGCCCGGCGTGCCAACCAGGGTCTCGCTGGCACTGGTGCCATTTACGAAGGGCATCTTCCCGGCCTCCGAATCACGAACTCGGGCCCGGGGCGAAGTCTGCCCTGGCCTTAGAGTGGTTGAATTGGTTTATACGGTCTTCATATTCGCCGGTGAAGAAGACACCCCGTCTCATTTTGTTGCACTGGTTAAAGCCGGCTTAGGGACACGTATTGCGAGTACCGCACCCAAGCTCCATCAGCCAGCGGCTGAATCGCTTCCGGCGCCACTTCTCACGGTGTCGCGATGCAGCGTAGTCCTCGCCACCGCCAGGATGTGCCTTCACTGCAGGCAGGACGGCTTGACGCCGCAACGGACGGTGTAATGAGTTGTCAAGGCATCCGCTTATGCGTTGACCCTGTCGCAACCCCTGGTTAAAGAAAAGGCAGGTCTTACGGCGCCATTGCGCGTCATTTTCACGCTGGGGTGCGGGCAATGGGCGATTATGCTTCGATCATTGGCGGCGACGGTAGCGAAACGACCCTGGGCGGTATCGGCTCAGGCCAGGACGCCTACTATCACATTGAGTCGTCGGACGTTATTCTGAACCGCGGCGGCACCGACGGTGTCGTGGCGGTGGACGCCACGGGCGCCGGCGACACCTATGTCCAGGGCGGCTCGGCGAATGACATCGTGCTCGGCGGCGCCGGGGACGACAGCTTCAAGGGCGGCGAAGGCGGTGATTCCGCCGAAGGTGGTGCCGGCGACGACGTCGTCGAGGGCAATGGCGGCGACGACACGCTCGACGGCGGCGCCGACGATGACAAGATCAGCGGCGGTGACGGCGCTGACTACCTGATGGGTGGCGACGGCGACGACACCATCGCGGCCGGCGCCGGCGACGACGTGCTGATCGGCGGCCTCGGCGACGATCTGATGATGGGCCAGAGCGGCAACGACATCTTCGTCTTCGATGTCAGCGGCTTCGGCGACGACACCATCTCCGGCTTCCAGGTCGGCGATGTGGTCCACATCGTGCCGGGCGTGAACGGCATCAACAGCCTGGACGACCTGGCTGGCAAGGTAACGGCGGATGGCTCCCAGGTGAAGATCGACCTCGGCGCCGGCGCGACCATCACCGTCAACGTCGCGGGCGTCAGCACCGACGACCTGGTGAACAATCTGAGCGCTTGGGTGAAGGTCCAGGATCTGTAATGGTAAGCCCCTGGCAACCGATGCCTGGTACCAAAGCCTGGTGACGGCGGGGGTTGCCCTGAGCGCGATCGAAAGGGACACGGCGGCATCCGAGGGTGCCGCCGTCCATGTTTCTGCAGGGCTGATTCCGCTCTCGCCGGGGATTGCCGCGGTCGGCTTCCGGACCGGCGCGGCGACGCCGGAGGCTGGGCTGGACCTGCGGGGGCCCAGCTTCGAGCTGGACGGCAACCCGCTGCAAAGCAGCGTCTCCTGGCATCAATTCGACATGGCGCCGGAGGGGGTGCTGCGGCTGCTGCTGCTGCGCAGCCAGAAGGGGCTCGAACCGGGCGGGCTGCTCGGTCTGCGGGCCCGGAATGGCAGCGCCATCCTGCATCTGCGCGGCCTGCAGGATCTCGGCGAGTTGCTGGGCGGCGCGCCGCCCCCTGCCCTCGCCCTTGCCATCCTCCGCTTCCTCGCGGCCAAGGGGCTCGGCGTGCTGCGGGCCGCCGAGGATGCACGCTTCGCCGCCGCCTGCCACGGCTTCGCCGAGCTGACCCTGGCGCCGGACCGGGTGGCCCTGCCGCTGGCCCGCTGCGGCCATGATGCCATCCTCTGGGCCGCCCCGCCCGGCACCGCCGCCGAGGCCGCCGTGCACTACGTCATCGGCCGCCAGCGGATTCGCCGCCTGGCCCTGGCCACGGACCGCTTCATCCTGCCGGACCGCCATCTGGCCGATGGCTTCCTGCTGCCGCCGCACGCGCCGGGCCCGATCCACCTGGCCCCCGCCGGCGGCCCCCTGCCCCGGCTGGCCGAGCTCGGCCGCCGCGGCGATGCCGAATCGCGCAACCTCCACCGTGCCGCCCAGGCGGAGATCCGCCGCCGCGCCCCCGCCGAGCCGTATTTCCGGCAGATGCTGCGCGACCAGGCGCTGCTCGCCCCCGCCCTGCCCTTCCGCCAGGTCGCGGAGCCGGACCAGCCCTTCGGCGGCTCGCTGGACATGGCGGTGCCGGACCCGGCGGGCGGGCTTTTCCTCCGGGGCTGGCTGCGCGACCCGCTCGGCCTGGTCGCCGGCCTGACCCTGGTGGGGGATCAGGAGCAGCCCCTCGACCTGCGCGCCGCGCAGCGCTTCCCGCGGCCGGATCTGCTGAAGACCTATGCCGAGTCGCCGCATGGCGGGGCGCAGGGCAAGCCCGGCTTCGTCGCCTATCTGCCGGCCGCCGCCCGCCGCCCCGTGGCGCAATGGTCGCTGCGGCTGGAGCTGACCACCGGCGATTCCGTGCAGCTCACCGCCCCGCCGGGCCTGCTCCACCCCCAGGCGGCGCGGGAGAAGGTGCTGGGCGCCATCGCCCCGGCGCATGTGACACCGGAGATCCTGACGCAATGCATCGCCCCGCCCGTCGCGCGGCTGCATGCCGAGATCATGGCGGGGCGCGGCCAGCCGGATTCGGTCGCCATCGGCACCGCGCCCGCCCGGCCGCCCGCCTCCTTCGTCATCCCGCTCTACCGCAATCTCCGCTTCCTCCGGCACCAGTACGGCGCCTTCGCCCGCGACCCTGCCCTGGCCGAGGTGGAGCTGATCTATGTGCTGGATTCGCCGGAGCAGCGGGACGAGGTGGAGCACCTGCTGCGCGGCCTGCACGGGCTTTACGGCCGTGCCCTCACCCTGCTGATCCAGCCGGTCAATTACGGCTATGCCGCCGCCTGCAATGCCGGGGCGGAGGTGGCCCGGGCGCCGGTGCTGCTGCTGTTCAATTCGGATGTCGTGCCGGCCGACCGCGGCTGGCTCGGCCCGCTGCTGGCGGCGCTCGAGGCCGATCCGGGGCTCGGCGCGGTCGGGCCGAAGCTGCTCTTCGAGGACGGCTCGCTGCAGCATGCCGGGCTGTTCTTCGAGCGCGGGCCGCGCGGCGAGTGGTTCAACAACCACTACTTCAAGGGCTATCCGCGATACTGGCCGGCCGCGCAACTATCGCGGGAAGTGCCGGGCGTCACCGGCGCCGCCTTCTGCGCCCGGGCGGAGGCCTACCGCGCCGTCGGCGGGCTGACGCTCGACTACGTGATCGGGGATTACGAGGATAGCGACCTCTGCCTGAAGCTGCGCCAGGCGGGCTGGCGCATTGCCTATGTGCCGGGGAGCGAGCTCTACCACTTCGAGCGGCAGTCGATTCGCGAGCATGTCGGCTATGCCCGGACCCTGGCCGGCAATTACAACCGCCTGCTGCATCACGGCCGCTGGGATTCGGCGATCGCGGCGCTGATGGCGCGCATGCCGCGCCCGGCCTCGGCCTTCGGGATGGGCTGAGCGATGAAGCTGCTGGTCCTCTGCCACAACCATCCCGGCCTGCAGCCCGGCGGCACCGAGGTGCTGGCGCGTAACCTGTTCCGCGAGCTGCGCGACCGGCACGGCGTGGAGGGCGCCTTCCTCGCCGCCGTCACCGGCAGCCACCGGGAGCGCCGGCCCGGCACCATGCTGCAGGGCATCGGCGAGGCGGCGGATGAGATGCTGGTCTGGCTCGGCCATTTCGACCGCTTCTTCCTGGCCCAGCCGGATACCTACGGCCTGGCCAGCCTGCTGCCGCTGGTCGCCGAGCTGGCGCCGGACGTGATCCATCTGCACCACCCGCTGCTTTGGGGGGTGGAAGGCATAGATTTGCTGCGCCGGGCCGCGCCGCAGGCGCGGATGATCTTCACCGCGCATGACTTTTTCCCCATCTGCCCGCAGGAAGGCCAGCTCCTCACCACCGATGGAAGGCTGTGCAACGGCCCCTCGCTGGATGCCTGCCAGACCTGCTTCCCCGGCCGGGCCGGGGCGGATTTCGTCATGCGCGGGCTGCAGATGCGCGACGTCTTCCGCGACTTCGACCGCATCCTGACCCCCTCCGCCTTCGCGCGGGAACGCTATGTCGCCGCCGGCTGGCCGGCGGGGCAGATCGAGGTCATCCCGAACGGGCTGCTGCCGGCGCCTCCCGCCCCGCACCGCCCGGCGCCGGATGGCAGGCGCGACCGCATCGGCTTCTTCGGCCATCTCAACCGCTTCAAGGGTGGGCTGGTCCTGCTCGGCGCCTCCCGCCTGCTGCAGGCGGCGGGGGTGGCGCACCGCCTCACCCTGCATGGCGGCGCCGCCTACCAATCCGAATCCTTCATGGAGACGCTGAAGGCCGACCTCGCCGCCACCCCTGCCGCCCAATGGGGCGGGCCCTACCAGGCCGGGCAATTGCCTGGGCTGATGGCGCAGGTCGATTGGGTGGTGGTACCCTCCATCTGGTGGGAGAACGCGCCCCTGGTCATCCAGGAAGCCTTCCTGCATCGCCGGCCGGTGATCTGCGGCGAGATCGGCGGCATGGCGGAGATGGTGCGGGATGGCGTGGACGGGCTGCATGCGCCGGTGAACGACGCCGCGGGCCTCGCCCGCATCCTGAAATATGCCGTCGAAACGGATGGATTGTGGGAAAGGCTGGTGGCTCGTATCGAACCGCCACCGACCATCGCTGAAGTGGCGAAGCGGCACCTTTCCCTCTATCAATCTGTGTTGGAGGCCGTCCCGGCTTAGTATGCCCCCGCGGCGGGCGGCCGAACCCGGCCAGGCCGCGCAGAAGCGCCGCGGAGGTTGCACCGCGGCCAGGTCACCGCTGAGCAAAAGGCCCTGTTGAGCAAAAGGCCCTGTGTCCGAAGACAGTCGAGGCGAGGACGAATGCGGCAAGCCGGTCCGTTCACTTTTCATGCCCGGTTTCGAGGGACTTTCTGATGGCCATGGTGAATGCGCGTAATGCGAGGCGGGAGGTCAGCCAGATGCCGGAAGGGAGCGCGGCGGGACAGGCTGCCCAGGTCGCGTCGGATGTGCGTGGCATGGTGGACAACGCCACCCCCGACCGGCTCTATGGCTGGGCCTGGGACGCCGCCTATCCCGGCTACCGCGTGCCGGTCGAGCTGCGCCTGGCCGGGGAGGTGGTGGCGACCGCCGTCGCCGATTTCGCCCGCCCGGACCTCGCCGCCAACGGCATCGGCGATGGCTGCCACGCCTTCGAATTCGCCCTGACCGGGGAATGGTTCGACCGCCGCGGGGAGCTCAGCCTCACCGGGCTCGGCGCTGACGGCAAATCCTACCCGGTGATGATCCGGCTGCGCCGGCCGGACGATGCCCAGGTCGCCACCCAGCTCCAGCGCGCCGTCGAGGCCATGACGGCGGAGCAGAAGCAGATCCGGGCGGAGCATGCCGCGCTGCGCGCCCGGGCGGAGACCCTGCCGGAGGCCGAGGCGGTAGCCGCCATCGCGCGCGACAATGCCAGCCTGCACAAGCGGCTGGACGAGCTGGAAATGTGGCTCGCCCGGCTGGATATGCGGCTGGCCGACCATGCCGCCCCGGCGAAGGCGGCGGAGGGCGGGCATCTCGACCCCTGGCAGGCGGTGCTGATCGCCCTGCTGGCCAGCGCCGTCAGCGCCGGCCTGGCCGCGGCTGCCGCCGGCTACTGGAGCTGAGGCCGATGTCCGGCAGTAATCGAGCGCAAGCCCCGGAAGCCCTGCTGCGGCAGGCGATCGAGCAAGTGCTGCGGGCTGCCAGCGGCTGGATGATCCTGGTCATCATCCTGAGTCTGCTGGCATTGCTGCTGGGCTACGCCCTGCTCATGAACAAGATGCGGCTGATTGGCGAGATCCCGCGGACCCTGAGCGTCGAGACGGTGGTGTCCGCCACCATCTTCTGGCTGCTGGGGCTGGCGACGCTGGCGGCGGTGAAGGCGCTGAAGCATTATTCCATCGGCAGCATGGCGCGCTACGCGGCGGAGCGTCTGGCGGTGCCGGCGGCGCTGGCGGCCGCCCAGCGCGCCGGGCGGCCGGAAACCCTCTCCGCCGAGGTGCTCAACGATATCGAGCAGCTCCGTGGCGCCTTGGCCGGCTCGGCGACCAGCTCGGCGCTGAACTTCCTCATCAGCCCCGTCCTGCTCGTGCTGGCCGCCTATATCCATATCGCCCTGGGCATCATGGCCCTGCTCTACTGCCTCCTCGCCACCATCCTCAGCCTGCTGCTGGCCCGGGCGAATGAGCGGGCCGCCATGCTCTCCGGCCAGGCCAATGCCCGGGCCTATGGCCATGCCGCGGATGCGATGCGCAGCGGCGAGGCGGTGCTCGCCATGGGCATGCTGCCTGGCCTCGCCCGGGAATGGGTGACGCTCAGCACCGCCGGCGGCGGCGAGGCCTGGCTGGCGGAACGCCGGGCGGAAAGGCTGCGTACCGCGCTCGAGATCCTGATGGGCACCTTCCGCGGCGCCAGCATCGGCATGTTCGCCTTCTTCAGCATCGCTGGCATCAACATCCATTCCGTGATCGCCGGCAGCATCCTGCTGGTCGCGATGGTGGTCTCCCCCTATGTCGGCATCGGTGCCCATGCCAGGACCATCGCCGAGGCCGAAGCAGCCTGGCGCCGCCTGCGCAAGCTGGTGGACGAAAGCGGGGCGCCGGCGGAGGGGCTCGCCTATCCCTGCCCGGAGGGCAGGCTGGTGGTGGAGCACATGTCCTTCGCCTTCCGCGGCCCCAACCCGCCCATCCTGCGCAATATCGACCTGGTGGTGGAGCCTGGCGAGATCGTCGCCATCGTCGGCACCTCGGGCAGCGGCAAATCCACCCTGCTGCGGCTGCTGATGGGGGTGATGCGGCCGAGCATCGGCGGCGTCTATCTGGACGGCCATGCGACCCACCAATGGGACCGCCGCGACCTCGCCCGGCATGTCGGCTACCTGCCGCAGGACAGCCTGCTCTCCCGCGGCACGGTGGAGGAGGTGATCGCCCGGCTGGAAACGCCGCAGCCCGGGCTGGTGCTGGACGCCGCCAAGCGGGCCCAGGCGCATGAGGCGATCATCGCCCTGCCCAATGGCTACGCCACCCCGCTGCTGCAGAGCCACCAGCTTTCCATGGGCCAGCGCCAGCGCATCGCCCTCGCCCGCGCCCTCTACGGCCGGCCGAAGCTGCTGATCCTCGACGAGCTCGCCGGGTCGCTGGACGCCGAGGGCGAGGCGAGCGTCGCCACCCTGCTGCAGGCGCTGCGGGAGGAGCGGACCTCCGTCATCTTCACCACCCACCGGCCGAGCCTGCTCGCCGTCGCCGACCGGGTGCTGACGCTGCGCAACGGCACGCTGGTGCCGGCCGGCGAGGACCAGGCGCGGCTGCCCGGCCGCGGCCGGCCCGAGGCACGGCGCCGCGCCAGGCCGGCGCGGGAGGAAGCGGCATGAGCGTAACCACCCTGCCCGCCAGGGCGCCGGCCATCGGCCCCGACCGCACCGCGCCGCTCCGGCCCAGCCAGTTTGGCGTCACGGCCTTCACCCTTTTCGTGCTGCTGCTCCTCACCCTGGCGCAGCAACTCGGCTTCATCGCCGGCATCCTCTACATGAAGCACATGATGGATGGGGTGATCGAGAGCCGGAACATGGACACACTGGCCGCGCTCAGCCTGATCTTCGTCGGGATGGTCGTGATCAGCAGCGTGGCCGGCCATTTCCGCACCATCATGCTGACCGCCGCGGCCGAACGCTTCGGCCTCCGCCTCAAGCTCGAGGCGATGCAGGCGGCGGTGCGCAACGCGGTCCGCACCGATGCCGGCTCCGCCCTGCCCATCCTGCGCGACATCTCGACGGTGCAGCGCTTCTTCTCCGGCCGCACCCCGGCCGCGCTGCTCGACCTGACCGGTGCGGTCGGCGCCGTCGCGCTGATGTTCTACCTGGATTTCTGGCTGGGGGTGATCGGGCTTGTCGGCATCGCGCTCTCGGCCTCGATGGGCGCCCTGTTGGTGCTGACCACGCGCCGGCTGATGCGGCGCAGCCGCGACCGGCTGGATGCCGCCCAGGCGGAGCTGGGCAGCCAGTTCCTGCATCCGGACACCGTGCGCGGCCTCGGGCTGCTGCCGGCCACGCTGCTCCGCTGGCAGGCGAAATACACCGCTGCGCTGGATGCCGAGGATGCCAGCCAGCACCGCTCCGACACCATGCATGAGCTGGACCATTTCATCTCGCAGCTCGTGCTGATGACCGCCTTCCTCTACGGCATCTGGCAGGTCATCGAGAATGGCGCGACGGCCGGGCTCCTGCTGGCCATCACCTTCACCATGGGCGCCGCCACCCATCCCTTCTCCACCCTGTTCCAGAATTGGTCGAGCTGGGGCCATGCCATGCAGGCCTGGCAGCGGCTGCGCCGGACCATGCGGCGGGACGGCGAGCCGCCGGTACGCCCGCCGGAGCCCGAGGCGGCGACCGGCCTGCTTATCGAGGAGCTCGGCTTCTGGCCGGAAGGCCGCAAGCGGCCGATCCTGCAGGGCATCGGGCTGCGCGTCGCGCCGGGCACGATGATGACGGTGCAGGGGCCGAACGGCGTCGGCAAATCCACCCTGCTCCGCCTGGTGCTCGGGCTGATGCCGCCCACCTCCGGCCGGGTGCTGCTGGACGGGCAGGACACCTGGCATTGCGACCGTGCCGCCTTCGGCCCCCGGATCGGCTATCTGCCGCAGGATGTGCAGCTCCTGGAAGGCGATATCTTCCGCAATATCGGCCGTGGACCGGAGGCGGTGGCGGCCGATGTGGTGGCCGCCGCCCGCGCCGCCGGGGCGCATGAGATGATCGGCCGGCTGCCGCTCGGCTACCAGACGCCGTCCGGCGCCACATCGGGGCTTTCCGCCGGCCAGCGCCGGCTGATCGGCCTGGCCCGCGCCCTCTACCGCCAGCCCCGGCTGCTGGTGCTGGACGAGCCGGAGGTGGGCATGGATGGCCAGACCCGCGGCCTGATGCGGCGCGCGGTGGAGGAGGCCAAAGCCCGCGGCGCCGTGGTGCTGCTGGTGACGCATGAGCCGCGCACCTGGAACGACCTGACCGATCTCCGCCTGCTGCTGGCGAAGAACGGCGAATGGCAGCTACGCCCTGCGGAGCAGGATGCCGACATCATGGGGGCCAGCCTTGCGCGAGTTGATTGACCAGCGGCTGGAGCAGAGCCGCGCCCTGATCCCGGCGACGGAAAGCAACGGCCCCACCGCCCTGCCTCCCCCTATCCCGGTGGAAAAGCTGCTGGAGGCGCGGGTGCAGTCGCCGCCGGTCGGGCGCGTGGCCCGCATGGCGCTGCTGACCCTCGGCCTGACCCTGGTGCCCTTCTTCGGCTGGGCGACCATGACGCGGATGGAGAAATCGGTCATCGCCACCGGCCAGCTCATCCCCGAGGGAAGGCGGAAGACGGTGAACCTGCTGGAGCCCGGCATCCTGCGGACCATGCTGGTCCAGGAAGGCTCGGTGGTGGAGGAAGGCCAGCCGCTGCTGCAGCTCGACGTCACCCAGGCCGAGTCGACGGCCGACCAGGCGCGCAGCCAGTACTGGGGCGGCCGCGCCCGCATCGCCCGGCTGCGGGCGGAACAGGCGGAGGAGCGCAGCTTCACCTTCCCGCCCGACGTCCAGCGCGCCGCGGTGGACTTCCCCGCCGTGCTCACCCTGCTGGAGGCGGAGAAGGCGCTCTTCGCCGCTCGCTGGAACACCTATGACGGCCAGGCCTCGGTGCAGGAACGCGCCATCAGCCAGGTGCGGGAGCAGATCGCCGGCGTGCGCGGCCAGCGCGAGGCGGCGGAGCTGCAGGTGCGCTCGACCCGGGAGCAGATCGCCGGCCTCTCCCGCCTGCTGCAGCAGGGCTTCGCCTCCCGCTTCACCGTGCTGGAACTGCAGCGCACCGAGGCGACCTTCGCCTCCGCCATCCAGACCGCCCTGGCGCAGGAGGGCCAGCTCCGCGAGCAGGTGGCGCAGGCCGAGCGCCAGCTCGCGACCCTGCACCTTACCCGGCTATCCGACATCGCGACGGATCTGCAGACGACGGAGGCCAGCACCGCCACCGCCCTCGCCCAGCTACGCGCGGCGCAGGACGTGCTGAACCGGCGCGAGGTGCTCTCCCCGGAAGCCGGCAAGGTCACGAATATCCAGGCCTTCACCCCGGGCGCCAGCATCGCCGCCGGGCAGCCCATCCTCGACCTGGTCCCGGTGCGCGACCGTTTCATCGTGGAAGCCCAGGTGGCGCCGACGGATATCGAGCAGGTGGCGGTCGGCCAGCGGGTGAATGTCCGCCTCACCTCCTACCGCATGCGCGAATTGCCGGTGATTCCCGGCCAGGTGATCACCGTGGGGGCGGATGCGCAGCAGAATCCGCAGGGCACCAGCTTCTTCAGCGTGCGGGCCGAGCTGGACCAGGCGATGCTCGACCACTTCCCCGACCTGCGGGTCAATGCCGGCATGCCGACCGAGGTCTATATCCTGGGCGAGCGGCGCACCCCGCTTTCCTATCTCTGGGCCCCGATCCGGAATTCCGCCCGGCGCGCCCTGCGCGACTGAGCAGCATGGCGAGAGGGCCGGGTGGAGGCCCCATTGCCTTGGCGCCGGCGCTGCGGCACATGCTGCGCCGCACAATACCCCATGGAGCACGAGCCGCATGCGCATCGACGCGATTCCGATCGGCAAGAACCCCCCCGAGGACGTCAACGTCGTCATCGAGGTCGCGATCGGCGGCGAGCCCATCAAATACGAAATGGACAAGGCGGCGGGCACGCTCTTCGTGGACCGCTTCCTCTACACGCCGATGCGCTACCCGGGGAATTACGGCTTCGTTCCGCATACGCTGAGCGATGACGGCGACCCGATCGACGTGCTGGTGGCGAATACCCGGCCGATCGTGCCCGGTGCGGTCATCAATGTCCGTCCGATCGGCGTGCTGCGGATGGAGGATGATGGCGGCGGGGATGAGAAGATCATTGCCGTGCCGACGCCGAAGCTGACGAAGCGCTACGAGAAGGTTCACAACTACAGCGACCTGCCGCAGATCACCCTCGACCAGATCCAGCATTTCTTCGAGCACTACAAGGATCTCGAGCCCGGCAAATGGGTGAAGTTGCTCGGCTGGGGCGATGCGGCGGAGGCGCGCAAGCTGATCGTCGAGGCGATCGCGCGGGCCAGCGCGGCGGCGTGAGGGGGGACGGGGGGCGGCGCCCCCGCCTGGGGAAGGCTTCCCCCCGGATTCCTGCCATGAATTCGCTGGTTGAATCCCGGGCCGCAGACTCGGAGCCTGCCTCGAAAGGGTCCCGGCGGCGGATCGGCGAGCGGCGCGGCGCTGCCGCGGCGGCGCCAGCCGATGCCGGTGGCATCGGCGAGGCCGGGGAGGTCATGCGAACAGCGCGCCGGCGCATGACCCGAGGGGCGGAAAGACCGCCCGAGACACGCCGCAGACCCTTTTGAGACAGGCTCTCAGACCAGGGTCCGCGGCGCCGGATCCATCCTCCGGCGGCGGGCGGATGCCGGGCGTCCAGCGGGCAGCGCCCCGCCGATCTTTACCTGGCGCAAGCCCGCCGCCCCTCCCCAGCCGCCGCCGGCTCGCCTAGCTATGGGGCCGATGCCTGCCGCCGACCCCGATGCCGCGCTGCGCGTGGCCCTTGCCCGCCACCGCGCCATCGCCAGTTCGCTGCTGGCGCTGATGGCCGCCCTCTTGCTGGCCGGCTATGCCCTGCCCCCCGGCTATGCCACCGAATTGCTGCAGGCCGCGGCCAAGGCCGGGCTGGTGGGCGGCCTTGCCGACTGGTTCGCCGTCACGGCACTGTTCCGCCGGCCGCTCGGCCTGCCCATCCCGCACACCGCCATCATCCCGCGGCAGAAGGAGAGGCTGGGCCAGGGTCTCGGCCGCTTCGTCGCCAACCACGTCTTCACCGAGGCGGAGGTGGCGAGGGTGATCGGCAGGCTGGACCTGGCCGGCATATTGCGCAGCTTCATGGCCGACCCCGCCGCCGCCCGCCCCGCCGCCGAGGCCATGGCCGCCACCCTGCCCCGCCTGCTGGCCAGTCTGGAGGATGGCCGCGCCCGGCGGCTGCTCGGCCGGCTGCTGCCGCGGCTGGCGGGGGGTGCCGGCGGCGCCCGGGTGCTTGCCGGGGCCCTGCGCGCCCTGCTCGCCGGCGGGCGGCACCAGGAGGTGTTCGACCTCGCCATCGGCCAACTCCGCCTTCTGCTGGTGGAGAAGGAGGACCAGCTTCGCACCGCCATCGAGACCAAGGTGCGGGAGGAAGGCGGCCGCCTGGTCGGCTGGGCGCTGGGCGCCACGGTGGCGCGCCGGGCGCTCGCCGCCGTCACCGCCGAGCTGACGCGGATGGAGGCGGCGGACAGCGACCTCCGCCTGGCCTTCGAGGCCTGGCTGACCGCCGAGATCGAGAAGCTGGAGAGCGACCCGGAGCGGATGGCGGCGGTCGGCAAGGCGATGCGCCAGGCGGTGGCGCATCCGAGCGTCGCGGCCTGGCTGGGCGATGTCTGGGCCCGGCTGCGCGCGGCGCTGGAGGCCGATGCGGCCCGGCCGGATGGCCGGGTGGTGGCGCTGCTGGAAGGCGCCTTCGCCAATGCCGGTACGCTGCTGGCGGAGGACGCGGCCGCGCGCGCCCGGCTGAACCGGGCGGCGGAGAGCGTGGTGGCGCGGCTGCTGCCGGCAGCAAGGGCGCAGCTTGCCGGCTTCATCGCCCAGGTGGTGGCGGGCTGGGACACGGCGCAGGTGACGGAGAAGATCGAGCTGCGGGTCGGGCGCGACCTGCAATATGTGCGGATGAACGGGACGCTGGTGGGGTTCCTTGTGGGCGGCGCGCTCTATGCGCTGCTGCAGGCGGTGTTCGGCCGGGTGGCGTTCTGAGGGAGGTCGTTCCGGCACCGCAGATTCTTCTTGTGTATTCCACTCGCAAGCTGTACACATTCGCCCATGCGCACCAACATCGAAATCGATGACGGCCTGATCGCCGAGGCCATGCGCCGCGGCGGCCATTCCACCAAGAAGGCCGCGGTGGAGGAAGGCTTGCGCCTGCTGGTCCGCCTGGCCCGGCAGCGGGAAGCGGCGGAGGCCTTGTGGGGCGCCGACCCGGCCTGGGGCCTGGAGCCCCGCCCCGCCGCCGGGCTCCATGAGGACCAGGCGCCGCTCCGCTGATCGCCGTCGACAGCTCCGTCCTGATCGGCGTGCTGAAGCGGGAGGAAACCCCCGCCACTGCCGCTTTCCGCCGCCTGGCCGGCACCGAGCCGCTGGTCATCGGCGACATCGTCCTGCTCGAGGTGCTGCGGGGCGCCTCCTCCGAGGCCAAAGCACAGACCGTCGAGGCCTGGCTGCGCAGCTTCGCCCTGGCGCCGATGCTGGGCGAAGCCCAGGCGGTGCGGGCCGCGTCGCTGTACCGGCGGCTGCGCGGCCTCGGCATCACCCCGCGCAACACGCCGGATCTCATCATCGCCGGCTGGTGCATCGCCCATGCCGTGCCGCTGCTGCAGCAGGACCGGGATTTCGCCCGCATGGCCGGGCCGCTCGGCCTGGCGCTGCATCCTCTTCCCTAGCCTGGCGCCCGGGGCCAGACTTTCCCCATGAGCCTCTGCCTCGCCATCCTGGACCAATCGACCATCGCCTCTGGCCGCGGCGCCGACGAGGCGATCCGCGAGACCCTGGCCCTGGCGAAGCTGGCCGACCAATGGGGCTATGCCCGCTACTGGCTGGCGGAGCACCACAACAGCCACTCCCATGCCGGCAGCGCGCCGGAGATGCTGGTCGCGGCCATCGCCGCCACCACGCAGCGCATCAGGGTGGGCACTGCGGGGGTGATGCTGCCGCATTACTCGGCGCTGAAGGTCGCGGAGCAGTTCAGGCTGGCGGAGGCGATCGCCCCCGGGCGGATCGATCTCGGCCTCGGCCGCGCCCCGGGCAGCGACGGCCGCACCGCCTTCGCCCTGAATCCCAGGGCCAATGAGGCCGCCGAGGCCTTCCCCAACCAGGTCATGGACCTGCTCGGCTGGCTGGGCGACGGGCTGCCGGAGGGCCACCCCTTCCGCCAGGTCGCCGCCAACCCGCAGATTCCGACCCGGCCGGAGGTCTGGATCCTCGGCTCCTCGGATTACGGGGCCCAGCTCGCCGCCTATTTCGGCCTGCCCTACTGCTTTGCGCATTTCATTTCGGACCAGGGCAGCGAGCAGGTGATGCAGCTCTACCGCGAGCATTTCCAGCCGCATCCCGGCAAGCCCGGAAGGCTGGCGGCGCCGCATGCCGCGCTGGGCGTCTTCGCCCTGACCGCGGATACGGAGGAAGCGGCCTGGCGGCTGTACAAATCCCGCGAGCTGTGGCGGCTGTTCCGCGACACGGGACGCTTCCCGCCGCTGCCGAGCGTGGAGGAGGCCGAGGCCTACCCCTTCCGGCCGCATGAGCGGGAATACCTGGAGCGGCTGCGGGCGAAGGCGGTGGTCGGCGCGCCGGAACAGGTGAAGGCGAAGCTGGACGCCATGGCGGCCGCCCATGGCGCGGCGGAAATCGCGGTGCTGAGCCCCTGCCACGATCCGGCGGCGCGGCAGCGCAGCTACCGGCTGCTGGCGGAGGTGTTCGGGATGGATGGGGGCTCCGACCTCATGCCCCCGCCAGGGGGCTCTGCCCCCAAGCCCCCGCCAGGGGCGCCGCCCCTGGACCCCGCCGGGGAGGGGACCCCTCCCCGGACCCCGGTGTGAGTCTGCGGTTCAACCTGCCGACTCGGGTCAGGGGTCCGGGGGGCTGATGGCAGAGGGCGGAGCCCTCCGCCGGGAAGGGGCGGCGGCACTGCCATAGCCCCTACGCCCCACCGAAATCCCCCGGCCTCTGCCGGTGGCGCTGCCGGTAGGGCCGCCGATGCCGCCACCAATCCAGCACCGGCCCCACGCCCAGCAGCGGCGCCGCTGCCAGCATCGCCAGGGCGAAGCCCGCTGCCCATCGCTGGGCCCCCAGCGCCAAGCAGGCGACGCTCAACCCCGCCAGCCCGCCTGTCGCCACGGCCCCGAGCGCCGCCCAGCCCAGCAGCGCCCGGTGCCGCGCATCCAGCCATTGCGGCGGCGAAGCATGGTCGGTGCGCGGCACGCCGTCGGTGCCGACCTCGTAGAGCCGCCGCGGATCGATTTGAAATGGAGGCTCGCCGCTCAGCGGCGCATCACCACGAAACGGACCGGCCTTCCCCCGCCACGTCGCATGCGCCACCAGAGAGAGCCGAAAGCCACCAGCCCGCCGATGATCGCGACCGGCAGCAGCAGCCCGACGAACAGCACGGCCAGCGCCGCCAGCACCAGCCCGCCCGTCACCAGCGAGACCAGCAGCGCTGCCCCGCCCAGCCGAGCCAGGGCGCGGTCCAGCCACCCGCCCGCACCGGCCGGCGGCTGGCTGTCGCGGAACTCGCCTTCCGGCGTCATGTCGAGCACCGGGGGATGGTGATCCCGGCTGTGCGGCCCGGGCTGCCGGAAATTGTCCATGCCGGGGATGTTGCCCGTCCCCGGCCCCGGTTCAAGCCCACCCCACCCCTTCGGCGGCCGGATACTATTCCGGCTTCACGATCAGCGTGGTGCCGTCCACCCCTTCCACCCGCACCTGCACCGGCCCTTCCGGCACCCGCATGTCCCGTGGCAGGCGGGCCGGCCAGTCGCTGTCGCCGATCCGCACCCGCAGCCCGTGCCGTTCCACCGGCAGCAGCATGCCGCTGCGGCCGATAAGCCCGGCGCCGGGCGCATTCACCCGGGCCCCGCGCGGCGGCCGGCTCTGCCGCAACGTCAGGGAAAGCCAGATGCCGGCCCCCAGCAGCACCAGGAAGCTGGTCGCATCCATGGCGAAGGTGGTGACGGTCACCATCTGCACCAGCCCGGTGCCGATCGCCGCCAGCCCGACCCAGAGCAGGAAGATGCCCGGCAGGATCAGCTCCGCGACCAGCAGCAACAGCCCGGCGAGGATCCAGATCAGCCCCGGCTCCATGGCCTCTCCCCGGCCGGCGGCGCGGGGGGCGTCCCGCCCGGCCCGCGCAGCAGCTCCAGCGCCTGGGCGATGCCGCCCGCCAGCCCCGCCGCTTCCATCGGCACCACCACCAGCTTGTGGGCGGGGTTGGTGCCCATCGCCTCGAAGGCCTTCACATAGCGGTCGGCGATGAAGTAGCGCAGCGCGCTTTCGCCGGCGCCGGCGGCGGCCTCCGCCACGGCGCGGGTCGCCGTTGCCTCGGCCTGGGCCAGGCGCTCCCGCGCCTCGGCATCCCGCATCGCACTCTCCCTTCGGCCCTCGGCTGCCAGGATCAGCGCCGCCTTCTCGCCCTCCGCCTTCAGCAGCGTGGCGCGGCGCTCGCGCTCTGCCGTCATCTGCAGGTTCATGGCGCGCACCAGATTCTCCGGCGGCTCCACCTTGCGCAGCTCCACCCGGCTGACCTTCACGCCCCAGGGATCGGTCGCGCCGTCCAGGATGGTGAGCAGGGAGGAGTTGATCCGTTCCCGCCCCGAGAGCGTCGCGTCGAGGTCCATCTCGCCGATCACGCTGCGGATATTGGTCATGGTCAGCGCCGTCAGCGCCTGTTCCAGGTTCTGCACCGCATAGGCCGCCTTGGCCGGGTCCATCACCCGGTAATAGACGATGCCGTCCACCGCCACCGAGGCGTTGTCCTTGGTGATGACGGATTGCTCCGGGATGTCCAGCACCACCTCCTGCACATTCATCCGGCGGCCGATGGCGTCCACATAGGGGATGATGAAATTCAGCCCCGGCTGCAGCAGCCGGGTGAAGGCGCCGAAGCGCTGCACCGTCCAGACCTCCCCCTGCGGCACGGTGCGGATGCCGCGCGCCGCGGTGAAGACCGCGAGCAGCAGGAGGACGATGAGAACGATCTGGCCACCGGTCATGCGGCGCTCCCCTGGTTTCCGGCCAGTCTAGCCTTCCCCGCACAGGTTGCCGATGCGCATCGGACCGGCGGCGCGGCGGAGGACACCGGCTTGTGTTCGCCGCATCGCCGGCGCATGCGGTTCCTGTGGAGATGGCCGGGGTGAATCGCTAGCCTTTCCGTGGCGGGCAAAGACCCGCAGGGAGGACAACGAGAATGATGCAGCGCCGCAGCCTGCTGCCGGTGCTGGCCGCCCTGCCCCTGGCAGCGCGGGCCCAGCCCCTGTGGACCCCGGACCGCCCCCTCCGCATCCTGGTCGGCTTCGCCGCCGGCGGCAGTACGGACACCACCGCCCGGATCGTCGCCCAGGCCCTCGGCACCGCGCTCGGCCAGCAGGTGGTGGTGGAGAACCGCACCGGCGCCGGCGGCAATGTCGCCTCCGAGGCCTGCGCCCGCAGCGCGCCCGATGGGTACACCATGGTCATGGCCTCCATGGGCACCCATGCGGTGAACCAGTCGCTCTTCCCCAACCTGCCCTTCCATGTGGCGAAGGATTTCTCCGCCATCTCCCTGGTGGTGGAGAGCGCCTGCCTGCTGGTGGTGCATCCCTCCGTCCAGGCCGGCAGCACGGCCGAGCTGATCGCCCTGGCCAAGGCGCGGCCCGGCGGGCTGAATTACGGCACGGGGGGCGGCGGCACCTCCCAGCACATCGCTGCCGTGCTGTTCGAGCAGCAGGCGGGGGTGCGCATGAACCCCATCCATTACCGCGGCGGGGCGCCGGCCATGGCGGATCTCGTTTCCGGCCGGATCGACCTGATCTTCTCCCCGGTGGTGGAGAGCATCACGCAATACCGCACCGGGCAGGTGCGGGCGCTCGGCATCACCTGGCCGAAGCGGGCGGAGGAGCTGCCGGAGGTGCCGGCGGTGGCGGAGGCGGTGTCGGGCTACAGCTTTCGGAGCTGGCTCGGCCTCTTCGCCCCGGCCGGCACGCCGGCGCCGGTGGTGGCGCGGCTTTCGGAGGAGACGGCCAAGGCAGTGCGGCAGCCGGCGGTGGGGGAGCGGCTGCAGCAGCTCGGCTACCGGCCGGTGGGCAGCACGGCGGAGGATTTCGCCAGCTTCCAGCTCGCCGAGATCGCGCGCATGGCGGAGGTGGTGAAGGCGTCGGGGGCCTCCGTCGAGTGAGCGTGCCGCCCGCCGGAGGCGGCGATGGCGCCCGGCCGTGCCTGCATCCACGCTGTGGGAGGTGACAATAGGCGGCGGCACGGGCATGTTGCACGACATACGCCAGGAGAATAGCATGCACCGCCCGCCCCCCTTCACCCAGCGCAGGCGCCGCGCGTGATCGGCCGCCGCCCCCTGCTCGCTGCCGGCGCCACGCTCCTCGGTCCCTTGGCCGCACCGCGCCTTGGCGCCGCCCAGGCGCCGCGCGTGCTGAAATTCGTCCCCCAGGCCGATCTCGGCATCGCCGATCCGGTCTTCACCGCCGCCTATGTCACGCGCAACCACGCGCTGATGGTGTTCGACACGCTCTATGGCATGGATGACCAGCTCCGCATCCAGCCGCAGATGGCGGCGGGCCACACCACCTCCGCCGAAGGGCTGCAATGGGAGATCCGCCTGCGCGAGGGGCTGCGCTGGCATGATGGCGAGCAGGTGCTGGCGCGCGACGCGGTGGCCAGCATCCGCCGCTGGGCAAGGCGGGACAGCATCGGCGGCTCCCTGCTGGCGGCGACGGAGGCGCTGGACGCGCCCGACGACCGCACCATCCGCTTCCGGCTGAAGCGCCGCTTCGACCTGCTGACCTATGCGCTGGGCAAGGCCGGCTCGCCGGTCTGCGCCATCATGCCGGAGCGGATCGCGGCCACCGACCCCTTCCGCCAGATCACCGAGATCATCGGCAGCGGCCCCTTCCGCTTCGTCGCCTCGGAGCAGGTCTCCGGCGCCCGCGTGGTCTATGAGCGCAACCCCGCCTATGTGCCGCGCGCCGAGGGCACGCCGAGCTTCACCGCCGGGCCGAAGGTGGTGCATTTCGACCGGGTGGAGTGGCAGGTGATCCCCGACCCCTCCACCGCCGCTGCGGCGCTGCGTACCGGCGAGGTGGATTGGTGGGAGGCGCCGACCTTCGACCTGCTGCCGCCCTTGCTGCGCGACCGCCGGATCAAGGTCTGGACGCCGGATCCGCTGGGCTACATCGCGGTGATGCGCTTCAACCAGCTCGTCCCGCCCTTCGACAATGCGGCGCTGCGCCGCGCCTTGCTGCCGGCGCTGAACCAGGCGGATTTCATGGCCGCGGTGGTGGGCGATGTGGCGGATGGCTGGCGAGAGGGCATCGGCGCCTTCCCGCCCGGCACGCCGCTGGCCAATGATGCCGGCCTGGCCGCCCTGACCAACCCGCGCGACGTCGCGGCGGCCAGGCGCGCGGTGCAGGCGGCGGGGTACAAGGGCGAGAAGGTGGTGGTCCTCTCGCCCTCCGACTTCCCGACGCTGAAGGCGCTGGCGGATGTCGGCGCCGACCTGCTGAAGCAACTCGGGCTGAACGTGGATTACCAGGCGACCGATTGGGCGACGATGCGCCAGCGTCTGGGGCGGCGGGAGGGGCCGGAGCAGGGCGGCTGGAACGTCTTCCACACCTATTGGTCGGGGCTCGATCAGCTCGACCCCGCGGTGCACCAGTATCTGCGCGGCACCGGCACGGCGGCGAGCAATGGCTGGCCGACCAGCCCCCGGCTGGAAGCACTGCGCGACGAATGGCTGGCGGCCACGACCGAGGGGGACCGGCTGCGCCTGGCGCGGGAGATCCAGGCGCAGCTTTTCGTCGACATCCCCTATTTGCCGCTCGGACAGATCATGGCGCGGACGGCGCACAAGGCGGAGCTGGCCGGGATGCTGGGCGGGTTCTCGCTGTTCTGGAATCTGCGGCGGGGGTGAGGCGGGGGCTCCGGCCCATGCCGGGAGAAACGAGAAGGCAGATCGGGGGCTTCGCCCGTTGGCGGCGGCGGCGCTGCTAGCAGAGGGCGCTGCCCTCTGCACTCCCGCCGGGGCCAGGACCTGGCCCCGGACCCCGGTCTGAGTTCTGGACCCGACGGTTGAACCGGCAGGCTCAGGCCAGGGCCCGGAGGGGAGGCCCCCATGGAGTGTTGCAGGGGTGTGAAATCCGTCGGTAGAAACTTGTCCGGATGTCTGGCCAAGTTTAGGGTCCGGCCAGTCGCCGCCCGGGAGCCATCGCCATGCCCGACCCCCGCCTTGCCCGCATCGAGGAGCTGCTGACCCTGAAGGCCGATGGCCAGTACGGGCTGCACGACGTCACCCAGCGCCAGCACGCCCTGCAATCCGCCTGGGCGGCGGAGCAGGAGGGCGGCGACGCCGCGCTCATCACCGCCTCCCTGCTGCATGACGTCGGGCATCTGGTGCATGACCTCGGCGAGAACCCGGCCGAGCAGGGCGTGGACGACAGGCATGAGGAGCTGGGCCATGCCTTTCTCACCGCCTGGTTCGGGCCGGAGGTGACGGAGCCGGTGCGGCTGCATGTCGCCGCCAAGCGCTATCTCTGCGCCGTAGAGCCGGATTACTTCGGCAAGCTGTCGAAGGATTCGGTGCTCAGCCTCGCGCTGCAGGGCGGGCCGATGTCGGCCGCGGAGGCTGCTGCCTTCGCCGCCCTGCCGGAGGCCGAGGCGGCGGTCCGGCTCCGCCGCTTCGACGAGGCGGCGAAGGTGAAGGGGCTGGAGACGCCGCCGGTGCGGCATTTCCTGCCCTATGTCGCGGCCTGCCTGAAGCCGGCGGCGTAGCCACTCCCGCCACGCAGCAATCCGGTCGAGGCACGCTCTCGCCTGCGCTCGACGGGGTCGAAGGGGTCGCTCTCGACGCTCAGTAGATCCCCATCGCCAGCCCGGCGGCGAAGGCCGTGCCCAGCTCCTCGCAGCGCGCCAGCGCCTCGGCGGGGATGGTCTTCGGCGCCAGGATCGCCTCCGGCGTCTGCGCCCGCGTGCAGACCAGCACCGGCTCGGCGATCTCCCGCAGCCGCCAGCCCGTGGCGATGCGCCGCATCTGACGAATGGCGTTCTGCCCGTCGCTGCCGGCGCAGACCAGCAGCGCATGCGGCCGCCCCTCGATCCGCCCGAGCACCGGGTAATAGCAGCGGTCGAAGAAATCCTTCATCGGCCCGGCGATCGCCGCCAGCGTCTCCGGCGAGGCGAAAAGATAGCCATCCGCCGCCAGCACATCCGCCGGCCCCGCCGCCGCGGCACGGCGCAGCACCACCCGCCCCTCCGCCGCCGCGCCGCGCGCCGCCGCCTCCGCCATTTGCCGGGTGCCGCCCGTGCTGGAATGGTACACCACCAGCAGCGTCTTCATCGTCGCCGCACCTGCGCTATCTTGTCGCCAGGGGGAAGGAAACCCATGCGCATCGAAATCCTCTGCACCGGCGACGAGATCCTCACCGGCAAGACCATCAACACCAATTACAGCCATATCGCCCGAAGGCTGGTCGAGGTCGATCTCGGCGTCACCTGGGGCACCGTGGTGGGCGACGACCGCGACGCGCTGCGCGCCGCCTTCCGCGAGGCCGCCGCCCGCGCCGATGTCGTCATCGTCAATGGCGGGCTCGGCCCCACCGTGGACGATCTCTCCCAGGAAATGGCCGCCGAGGCCGCCGGCGTGCCCCTGGTGCTGCACGCGCCCTGGTTGGCCCGGATGGAAGCCTTCTACGCCAGCCGCAACCGCCCCATGCCGCCCAACAACCGCAAGCAGGCCATGCTGCCGCAGGGGGCGGAGTTCATCGACAACCCGATCGGCACCGCCTGCGGCTTCGCGGTGACGATCGGTGGCGCCCGCTTCTACTTCACCCCCGGCGTGCCGCGGGAAATGCATCGCATGCTGGATGAGCAGATCATCCCCCGCCTGCTGGCGATGGAGGGCCGCGCCGGCGTGACACGGCTGAAGCGCTTCCACTCCTTCGGCATCGGCGAAAGCCGCGCCGACCAGATGCTTTCGGGCCTCGAAGCGATGGCGCCGGAGGGCGCGGTGAAGCTCGGCTTCCAGGCGCACTACCCGCAGCTCGAGACCAAGCTGGCGGCGCGCGCGGCGGATGCGGCGGCGCTGGAGGCGATCCTGGCGCCGCTGGAGGCGGAGGTGCGGCAGCGCCTCGGCAATTTCATCATCGCCGAGGATGAGCAGAGTCTGGAAGGCGCGGTGATCGCCGCGCTGGATGTCGGCACGCTGGCGGTGACGGAGACGCTGACCGGCGGCGGCATCGCCGCGCGGCTGGTGCAGGTGCCGGGGGCGGAGACGCGCTTCCGCCAGGGCCTGGTGCTGCCGCCCATGGCGGCGGATGGCGCCACGGCGCTGGCCCAGGCGGCCAGGCTGCGGGCGGAAAGCGGCGCCAGCCATGCGCTGGCGGTGCTGGCGGCGGTGGACAAGGGCGGCGGCCGCATCGCCATCGGCCTGGTGGATGGCGGCGGCGAGGTAGTGCGGGAAGCGCTGCTGGTCGGCGACCGGGAGCGGGTGCGGCTGGGCGCGGCGGAGATGGGGCTGGACGTGCTGCGCCGCTGGCTGCAGGGGCTGCCGGTGGATGAGGCGGTGGATTTCGAGCGGCGGGGCTGACCACCCCGCGCCGCCCCGCGGCGCGGGTCCCATTGGCGGCGGTGCTACCTCCGCAAGGCGGGAGAGGGTTGGGGGCGCTTCCCCGCCCCTACCCCAGCCGTCCCAGCAGGAAATCCACCTCCGCCATCGTCTCCGCCGAGAGCTTCGGCCCCGGTGCCCGCAGTGCCGCGCTGGCGATGAGGCCGCGCTTCTGCAACACGTATTTCCGCACCGCCAGCCCCAGCCCCGGCTGCAATTCCGTGCGGATCAGCGGCAGGTGCCGGTCGAACACGTCCTGCGCCGCCACGCGCTCGCCCGCCGCCATCAGCCGGCAGACCGCCACCAGCATCTCCGGGAAGGCATAGCCCGTCATCACCCCATCGGCGCCGCGCGCCAGCTCCTCCGGCAGGAATTGCCCGCCATTGCCGCCGAGGATGGCGAGGCGCCGCAGCTTCCCCTCGGCCGAAAGCCGCCGCAGCGCCGTCAGCTTGTCGAGCCCCGGCCAATCCTCCGCCTTCAGCATGACGAGGCGCGGATCCTCCGCCATGCGCCGGATCATCCCGACCGCGAGATGAAGGTGCCGGTCGCCTGCGGATAGTCCTGCAGCACATAGGGCGCCGGCGCCACCGCCTCGGAGGCCTGGGCCATGTAGGCGATCACGGCGTCGTCGCCGCGCTGCCCGCCGGGAGGGGCGATCATCACGCCGGCCGCGCCGGCCTCCATGGCGCCGCGCGCCAGCGCCCGCATGCTGGCGAAGCCCGGGGCGGAGACGCCGACGATCACCGGCACCCGGCCATCGACGCGCCGCAGCACGCGCCGGGCGAATTCCAGCGCCTCCGCCGCTTCCAGCTTCGGCGCCTCGCCCATGATGCCGAGGATGGTGAAGCCCGCGGCGCCGGCGGCGAGGAAGCCCTCGATCATCCGGTCGGTGCTGGCGAGGTCGAGCGCCCTCGCCTCGGTGAAGGGCGTCGGCGTGATGACGAAGACGCCGCGCGCGCTCTCATCCAGCAACATCAGGCGGCGCTCCTCGACGTGTCGCCAAGGGACATGGTCAGCGGCGGCTGCACCTCGGGCGAGAGCACCGGCTCATAGGGGTGGCCGGCGGTGCGGGCGGCGAGGTCGGCCTTGGCCGCCGCCACCAGCGCCGGGTCGCGGATGGCGTCCACCGCCGTGCCGGCCATCACCTTCGCCACATGCACCATGCCCTTATGCGCCGCCGGCAGCATCCCCTGCGCCGTGAGCTGCCAGGAATGGCCTGGCGTGCCGATGGCGTAGGTGGCACCGCGTGCCTGCACCGTCGGCACCACCCAGGAGACATCGCCGACATCGGTGGAGCCCATCATCGGCGCGCCCTTCACCTCAAGGCCCGGCACCACGTCGCAGAGCGAGACGCCTTTCCGCATCGGCAGCCCGATGCGCCGCCAGGCCGAGGCGATGTCCTCCTCGCTCAGCGTCGCCTGGAATTCGGCGGCCTTGGCGTGATCCGCCTCGTCGAAGGGCGGCGGGCCGAGCCGCTCCAGATTGGCCTGCATGGCGCGTTCCAGCGGCGTGTTGCCGAGCAGGTTGGAGACGCCGGAGACCACCTTCGCCGCCATCTTCGTCTCGGTCATCAGTGCCGCGCCCTCGGCGATCTTGCGCACGCGCGCGATCAGGGCGCGCAGCTCCACCAAATCCCGCGCCCGGATCAGGTAGCGGACCTTGGCGGTGGGCTGTACGACGTTGGGCGCGACCCCGCCGGCATCCAGATAGGCGTAGTGGATGCGGGCGTCGCTCGGCATGTGTTCCCGCATGTAGTTCACGCCGACATTCATCAGCTCCACCGCATCCAGCGCCGAGCGGCCGAGATGCGGCGCCGCCGCGGCGTGGGAGGCGCGGCCCTGGAAGCTGAAATCGATGCGGGTATTGGCCAGCGACACCGCTTCCTGCACCGCCGCGAAGGCCGCCGGATGCCAGGAGATGGCGATATCGACATCGGCGAAGGCGCCGTCCCGCACGATGAAGCCCTTGGCGGCGCCGCCTTCCTCGGCCGGGCAGCCATAGTAGCGGACGCGGCCGGGCAGGTTGTTCGCCGCCAGGAAATCCTTCACCGCCGTCGCCGCCAGCAGGGAGGCGGCGCCGAGCAGATTATGCCCGCAGCCATGGCCGAATCCCGGGCCGGGCAGCGGCCGCTGCTCCGCCACCCCGGCTTCCTGGGAAAGCCCCGGCAGCGCGTCATACTCGCCGAGGATGGCGATGACCGGCCCGCCCTCCCCCGCCTCGCCCATGACGGCGGTGGGGATGCCCGCCACCTGCTCCGTCACCCGGAAGCCCTGCTCCCGCAGCATGGCGGTGTGCTCGGCGCAGGAACGGGTTTCGGTATAGGCCAGCTCCGGCATGTGCCAGATGCGGTCGGAGAGCGCCGTGAATTCCGGCACCTTGGCGTCGATCAGGCGCCAGATTTCCTCGGTGTTCTGCGTCATGCTCAGGCCCGTGCCTTCAGGGTTCCGGATCATGGCCGGCAAGGTGCTGGCCGCCGCCAGCGATGGCCATCCTTGCCTCCCGAGACATCATATCAGCGAGGGGAAGCCGCCGGGCAGGCATAGTGACCCGGCGGGGCCATGGGTCAATCGGGCCGGATGCGGGCCGCCGCCACCACCTCCCGCATCTCCGCCACCTCCCGCCGCAGGAAGCCGGCGAAATCCGGCGGGGCCATCGGCGCCGGCAGGGCGCCCTCGGCGGCCAGGTGGCGGGCATAGGCCGGCTCCGCCACCACTTCGTTCACCACCGCGTTCAGCCGGGCCAGCAGCCCGGGCGGCAGGCCGCGCGGCGCGAACAACCCCCACCAGATCGCCGCCTCATACTCGATGCCGGATGCCTTCACCGAGGGCGCGGGCGGCGCGTCGCCCGGCCGGTCATCCCCGGTATAGGCGAGGATGCGCAGCAACCCGGCGCGGACCTGCCCGGACGCGGCGGCGAGGGTGGTGAACATCACATCCACCCGGCCGGCGACCAGATCGGTCAGCGCCGGGGCGGTGCCGCGATAAGGCACGTGCTGCAGCTTCGTGCCGGCACGCAGGTTGAACAGCTCCGCCACGATATGCGTGGTGCTGCCGGGGCCGGAGCTGGCGAAGTGCAGGCTGCCGGGCCGCGCCTTCTCCGCCGCCACCAGCGCCGCCATGTCCTGCAAGGGTGACGAAGCGGGCACCAGCACCACCAGCGGCGACCGGGCGAGCAGCGCCACCGCTTCGAGTTCCGCCGCCGGATCGAACCCCGTGCCCTGCACCGGCCCGATGGCGGTGACGGAGGAGGTGGTGACCAGCAGCGTGTAGCCATCCGGCGCCGCCTGGGCCGTCAGCGTCACCCCCACCGCGCTGCCGGCGCCCGGCCGGTTCTCCAGCACGAAGGGCTGGCCGAGCTTCGCGTGCAGCCGCTCCGCCAGCGGCCGGGCGATGACGTCATTGCTGCCGCCCGGAGTGAAGGGGATGATGATCCGCACCGGCCGGCCGGGCCAGGCCGGCGCCTGGGCCCGGCCCCGGGACACCAGGCCGGGCGCAGCCAGGCCCGGGAAGGCCAGGCCGACCGCCGCAAGGCCGGGCAGCAGGCGGCGCGGGATGCCGTTCCGCATGGCGTTTCCTGTTTCGCGTCTTGCGGGAAGCCTGCCCGAGCTGCCGCCCCGAGGCAATCCGTGCCGCGGCACGATCCATGCTTGAGCAACGACGTGTTGAGTGTGGATCGAAGGGCCACCACGCTGCGCGTTCTGCTTGTGGACAGCGACCGGGAGCGGGCGGCCGCCGTGGAGCAGGGCCTGGTCACGGCCGGCTGCACCGTGGTCGCGGTCGCCGCCGGCATCGACGATCTGGTGCAGCGGGTCCGGGACACCGGCGCCGAGGTGATCGTCTGCGGCCTCGACGACCCCTCCCGCGACGAGCTGGAAGGCATGCGCGCGCTGCACCGGGACGAGCCGCGGCCGGTGGTGCTGTTCGCCGAGAAGGCCGAGCCGGAGCAGATCGAGGCGGCGCTGGAAGCGGGCGTCGCGGCCTATGTGGTGGAGGGCATGGCGCCGGCGCGCGTCCGGCCGGTGATGGAGGTGGCGATCCGCCGCTTCCGCGCGCATCAAAAATTGCAGCAGGAGCTGGCGGCGGCGCGCAGCGACCTGGAGGAGCGGAAGCTGGTGGACCGCGCCAAGGCGCTGCTGATGCGGCGGGACCGGCTGAGCGAGCCGGAAGCCTATCGGCGGCTGCGGCGCATGGCGATGGACCGGGGCAAGCGCCTGGCGGCGATAGCCGCCAGTCTTCTGCAGGAAAACGGGGCAGATTGATCGAAATATAGTCTAAACGTACGCCACGTCGGCCATGTGCCTACGGGATACGCATTTTTCTTGACCCGCCGCCCAAGGCGCCCGTAGAAAATCCCCAGGCGGCGGCGCGCAACGGCGTGCGCCACGTGGTGAGGCGCAACGCGGCGCCCCACCCGGTCCCCGCTTCCCTGATCCCGCGGTCCAATGGCGGCCCGCATCTGGCTTTCCGGCCGGAGGTCCGCCCAGATGCCGTTGGACAGCGATTCCCCCGTTCGCCCGGCCCTGAAGCGCCCCGTGCTGCGCACGCTGCGCATCGGCTGCGTGCCGCTGACGGATGCCGCCCCGCTGCTGGTGGCCGAGGAGCTCGGGCTGTTCGATTCCGTCGGGCTCCGGGTTGCGCTCTCGCTCGAAGCCTCCTGGGCGGCCATCCGCGACAAGCTCGCCTTCGGTGCGCTGGATGCGGCGCATCTGCTCGGCCCGCTGCCCCTGGCGCTGGCGGCGGGGCTGGACGGGGTGAAGGCGAAGCTGACGGTCGCCGCCGGCATCGGCGCCAATGGCAACACCATCACCCTCTCCCGCCCGCTCGCCGAGGCGCTGGGCCGCTTCACCCCGCCGCTCGCCGCCAGCGCCTTCGCCGCGCTGGTCCGCAGGCGCGACGGCGCGGGGGAAAGGCCGCTCACCCTGGCCGTCGTCTTCCCTTATTCCTCGCACAATTACCTGCTGCGCTACTGGCTCGCCTCGGGCGGGCTGGATCCGGACCGCGACCTCCGCCTCGTCACCGTGCCGCCGCCCATGGTGGCGCAGCGGCTGCAGGACGGGCTGATCGACGGCTTCTGCGCCGGCGAGCCCTGGGGCAGCCAGGCCGCGGCGCTGGGCGTCGGCACCATCGCCCTCTCCTCCGGCGATATCTGGCCGAACCATCCGGAAAAGGTGCTGGCCTTCGACGCCGCCTATGCGGCGCAGGACCCGGAAAGCGCCATCGCCTGCACCGCGGCGCTGATCGCCGCGACGCGCTGGCTGGAGGAGCCGGCGAACCAGGCGGAGGCGGTGCGCATCCTGCAGCGCCGCGCCTTCCCCGGCCTCGCCGCGCCGACCATCGCCGCCGCCTTCGACGGCATGGCCCAGGGCCTGCCCCAGGCCGCCCCGCTGCGCTTCCGCACCGCCACCCTGCCGCGACGCGAGCAGGCCGCCTGGTTCCTACGGCAGATGCGCCGCTGGGGCCATGTGCCCGCCGGGCTTTCGGACAGCGCCGCCCTCGCCCCCTGGCGCCAGGATATCTGGCGCGCCGCCGCCGCCCGCCTGCGGGAGCCGGAGCCCCCCATCGCCTCGCAACCGCCTGCCGACCTGCCGGAGACCGCCTGACCATGCGCCTCACCCGCCGCCACGCGATCGCCGCCACCGCGTCCCTGCTCGCTGCCGCCCGCGCCGCCACGCCGCGCGGCGCCTTCGCACAAGCACCGACGACGCCGGAGGTGAAGAAGGCGATCCTCGGCTACATCGCGCTGACCGATGCCGCGCCGCTCATCATCGCCAAGGAGAAGGGCTTCTTCGCCAGGCACGGCCTGCCGGATGTGGAGGTGAACAAGCAGGCGAGCTGGGGCGCGACGCGCGACAATCTCGTCCTCGGCGGCGAGCGCGGCGGCATCGACGGCGCGCATATCCTGACGCCGATGCCCTATCTGCTGACCACCGGCCGCGTCACCCAGAACAACCAGCCGGTGCCCATGGTGATCCTGGCCCGGCTGAACACCAACGGCCAGGCGCTCTCGGTCGCTGAGAAGCACAGGGCCCTGAAGCCGACCATCGACGCCGGCACGCTGAAGCGGGCGCTGACCACCGAGAGCAAGGTTGCGATGACCTTCCGCGGCGGCACCCATGATCTCTGGATCCGCTATTGGCTGGCCGCCGCCGGCATCGACCCGGACAGGGACGTGCAGACCATCGTCGTGCCGCCGCCGCAGATGGTGGCGAACATGAAGGTCGGCACCATGGACGCCTTCTGCGTCGGCGAGCCCTGGAACGACCAGCTCGTTAACCAGAAGATCGGCTTCTCCGCTGCCGTCACCGGCGAGCTGTGGCGCGACCATCCGGAGAAGTCGCTCGGGCTGCGCGCCGATTGGGTGGAGAAGCACCCGAACGCCGCGGTGGCGCTGACGGCAGCGGTCATCGAGGCGCAGCGCTGGTGCGACCAGGATGCGAACAAGCCGGAGATGTGCAGCATCATCGGCCGCCGCGCCTGGTTCAACGTGCCCGTCGCGGACATCCTCAACCGCAGCCGCGGCAACATCGACTACGGCGATGGCCGCAAGGTGGAGAGCAGCCCGCTGCTGATGAAATTCTGGCGCGACCATGCCAGCTACCCCTTCCCCAGCCACGATCTCTGGTTCCTGACCGAGGATATCCGCTGGGGCGTGCTGCCGGAGGGGACGGACACCAGGACGCTGATCGCCCAGGTAAACCGCGAGGCGATCTGGCGCCAGGCGGCCGAGCGCGCCGGGGTGCCGACGGGGGAGCTGCCGAGCGGCCCCAGCCGCGGCCGCGAGACCTTCTTCGACGGCAAGGTCTTCGACCCCGACAACCCCGACGCCTATCTCGCCTCCCTCTCCATCAAGAAGCTGGCCGGAGCCTGACGCGATGAACATGCTCGCCCCGAAACCGGCCGCGGCCACGGCCGCGCTGTCCCGGCCCCTGCCGGCGGCGCTGCCGCGGGCCGCGCGGCTGAAGCCCGTGCTGCTGCAGGTGCTGCCGCCGCTGCTGGTGCTGGCGGCGCTGGTCGGGTTGTGGGAATTCGCCGCCAGCGGCCCTGGCGCGACGCTGCCACCGCCGAGCAAGGTGTGGGAGGATGCGCGGGACCTGATCGTCGACCCGTTCTTCGACCGCGGCGGGCTGGACAAGGGGCTGTTCTGGCACTTGCTCGCCAGCCTGCAGCGCGTCGCGCTCGGCTTCGCGCTGGCAACCGTGGCCGGCGTCGCCCTCGGCCTGCTGATCGGCACCTCGGATTTCGCCATGCGGGGGCTGGATCCGCTCTTCCAGGTGCTGCGCACCGTGCCGCCGCTGGCCTGGCTGCCGCTCTCCCTCGCGGCGTTCCGGGAGGCGCAGCCCAGCGCGATCTTCGTGATCTTCATCACCTCGATCTGGCCGATCATCATCAACACCGCAGTCGGCGTGCGCAACGTGCCGCAGGATTACCGCAACGTCGCCGCCGTCATCCGCCTGCGCGGCCCGGCCTATTTCTGGAAGATCCTGCTGCCCGCCGCGGCGCCCTACATCTTCACCGGCCTCAAGATCGGCATCGGCCTGTCCTGGCTGGCGATCATCGCAGCGGAGATGCTGATCGGCGGCGTCGGCATCGGCTTCTTCATCTGGGATGCGTGGAACAGCTCCAACCTCTCGGACATCATCGTGGCGCTGATCTATGTCGGGCTGGTGGGCTTCGCGCTGGACCGGCTGGTGGCGCTGGCCGGGCGCCTCGTCACCCATGGCACGGCCGCGAGCTGAGGAGAGATTCTCATGGACCGCTTCCTCGACATCTCGCAGCTCTCCGTTGCCTTCCCCCGCGCGCCAGTGCCGGTGCTGCGGGAGATCGACCTGACGATCCGCCGCGGCGAATACGTTGCCGTCATCGGTCATAGCGGCTGCGGCAAGTCCACCCTGCTGAACGTCATCGCCGGCCTGCTGCCGGCGACGGCGGGCGGCGTGGTGCTGGAGGGACGCGAGGTGGAGGGCCCCGGCCCGGACCGCGCCGTGGTCTTCCAGAACCATTCCCTGCTGCCCTGGCTCACCTGCTACCAGAACGTCAAGCTCGCGGTGGACCAGACGCTGTCGAGGACCATGTCGCGCGCCGCGCGGCATGACTGGGTGCTGGAGAACCTCGCCTTGGTCCGCATGACGCATGCGAAGGACAAGCGGCCGAACGAGATCTCCGGCGGCATGAAGCAGCGCATCGGCATCGCACGCGCCCTGGCCATGCGGCCGAAGGTGCTGCTGCTGGACGAGCCCTTCGGCGCGCTGGACGCGCTGACCCGGGCGCATCTGCAGGACCAGGTGATGGAGATCCACGCGCAACGCGGCACCACAGTGGTGATGATCACCCACGACGTGGACGAGGCGGTGCTGCTCGCCGACCGCATCGTCATGCTGACCAACGGGCCGAACGCCAGGATCGGCGAGGTGCTGGAGGTGGAGCTGCCGCGGCCACGCGACCGGCTGGCGCTGGCGGCCGATCCGCGTTTCGTCGCGGCGCGCAGCGCGGTGCTGGAATTCCTCCATGCGCGTCACGCCAACCCGGCGCTGGCCGCGGCCTGAGCGCCCATCCCATGCGCATCCTGGTCGTGGGAGCGGGGCCGGCCGGCACGCGCTGCGCCCTTCGTCTGGCCGAATCCCTGCCCGCCGCCCGCGTGACGCTGGCCGGCGCGGAGGCGGCGCTGCCCTATGACCGGGTGGCGCTGTCGAAGCTGCTGACCGGCGAGGCGGAGGTGGCGGGCCTCATCACCCATCCGCTCGCCGCGCTGCGTGGGGCCGGCATCGCCTACCGCCCGGCGACGCCGATCGCCGCCATCGACCGCGCAGCCGGGGCCGCGGTGACGGCGCGCGGCGAGGCGCTGCGCTATGACCGGCTGGTGCTGGCCACCGGCTCCGCCGCCATCCGGCTCAACCTGCCGGGCGCGGCGCTGCCGGGGGTGGTGGCCTACCGCACGCTGGAGGATGTGCAGGCCATCCGCCGAGCCGCAATCCAAGGCGCGCGCGCCGTGGTGATCGGCGGCGGGCTGCTGGGGCTGGAGGCGGCGGTGGGCCTCGCCGCGCGCGGCATGAAGGTGACGGTGGTGCATGCCGTGGGCTGGCCCATGGAGCGCCAGCTCGACGCCACGGCCGGGGAGTTGCTGACCCGCCGGCTCGGCCTGCGCGGCATCGCCTTCGCCATGCCGGCGAGCACGGTGGCGATCGAGGGCGCCACCCGCGCCACCGGCGTGCGGCTCTCGGATGGCAGCCTGGTCCCGGCTTCGCTCGTCGTCATGGCGGTCGGCATTCGGCCGCAGGTGACGCTGGCGGAGGCGGCGGGGCTCGCCATCGGCCGCGGCATCCAGGTGGATGACGCCATGCGGACCAGCGACCCTGCCATCACCGCCATCGGCGAGTGCGCGGAGCATCGCGGCCGCTGCATCGGCCTTGTCGCGCCGGCGCTGGAGCAGGCCGAGATCGCCGCCCGCGCCATCGCCGGGGAGGCGGTAGCCTGGGCGCCCCGCGCCGATGCCGCGGCGCTGAAGGTCTCCGGCACCGCGGTCTGGTCGGCGGGCGACATCGCCGCGGCGAATGCGGAGAGCATCGTGCTGCGCGACGAGGCAGCGGAGAGCTATCGCCGCCTGCTGCTGCGGGATGACCGGCTGATCGGCGCCGTGCTCTATGGCGACACGGCGGATGCCGGCTTCTACCTGGACCTGATCGCCTCCGGGCGAGCCCTGGGCGGCCGGCGCCAGCTCCTCGCCTTCGGCCCGGCGCATTGGCGGGAGGCTGCGTGATGCCGCAGGACGGATTCAGCCTGGAACAGCAGGAATACCTGAAGGGCTTCATGGCCGGCGTCGAGGCGCGCCGCGGCGCGCTGCGCCCCGCCGCCGCCGAGGGTGCGCCGCCCGATGCGCTGCGCGCGGCGCAGGACAAGGTGCTGGCCGCGGGCGGCAAGCTGGTGCCGCAGGAACAGGCGAAGCGGGAGAAGCACCCGCTGGACCGTTGGGAGGAACTCACCGCCCGCGCTGCCGAGGGGCGCTTCCCCAGGCCGATCGACGATTTCATCGGCCGCTATCACGGGCTGTTCTATGTCGGCCCGGCGCAGGAGGCCTTCATGTGCCGCCTGCGCATCCCGGGCGGCATCCTCTCCGCCTGGCAGCTTCGCGGCATTGCCGAGATCGCCGAGGAGTGCGCCGGCGGCTATGCCGACATCACCACCCGCGCCAACCTCCAATTGCGGGAAATCCCGGCGGCGAAGGGGCCGGAGGTGGTGATGCGTCTCGGCGATCTCGGCCTGCTGCCGCGCGGCACGGGGGCGGATAATATCCGCAACATCACCGCCTCGCCCACCGCCGGCATCGATGCGGCGGAGCTGATCGACACGCGGCCGCTGGTCCGCGCGCTGCACCACCACATCCTCAACACCCGCGACCTCTTCGCCCTGCCGCGCAAATTCAACATCGCCGTCAGCGGCGGCGGCGTGGTGGAGGTATTGCAGGAGACCAACGATATCGCGCTGACGGCGGTGGAGACGGCCGAGGGGGTGCGCTTCCGCCTGACCCTCGGCGGCATCACCGGCCATCGCGACTTCGCGCGGGAGACCGGCGTGGCGGTGGCGCCGGCGGAAATGGTGGCGGTCTGCGACGCCATCCTGCGCGTCTTCATCGCCGAGGGCTGCCGCACCGACCGCGCCAAGGCCCGGCTGAAATACGTGCTGGACCGCATGGGGGTGGAGGGCTTCCTCGCCGCGGTGGAGCAGCGCCTCGGCCGCCCCCTGCCCCGCGCCGCCGCGATTTCGCCGCCACCGGTGCCGGCGAAGCACGGGCATATCGGGGTGCATGCGCAGAAGCAGGCGGGGCTCTGCTATCTCGGCATCACCACCCCGGTCGGCCGGCTGAGCGTGGAGCATCTGCGCGGCCTCGCCGATATCGCCGAGCGCTGCGGCAGCGCGACGCTGCGGCTGACGGTCTGGCAGAACCTGCTCATCTCCGACATCCCCGAATCCCGCATCGCGGAGGCCAAGGCGGCCGTCGCCGAGCTCGGCCTGGGCTGGGCAGCGAGCGCGATCCGCGGCGGCCTGGTCGCCTGTACCGGCAATGCCGGCTGCAAATTCGCCGCCGCCGACACCAAGCGCCACGCGGCGGAGCTGGCGGCATTCCTGGAACGCCGCATCGCCCTGGATGCCCCGCTGAACATCCATCTCACCGGCTGCCACCATTCCTGTGCGCAGCACTACATCGCCGATATCGGCCTGCTCGGCGCGAAGATCGAGCGCGGCGAGGAGATGGTGGAGGGCTACGATCTCCATGTCGGCGGCGGCGCCGGGCCGGAGCAGAAGATCGGCCGCCTGATCCGCCGCGTGGCGGCGGAGGAGCTGGGCGAGGCCGTGCTCGCCCTGCTGCGGGCCTGGCAGCAGGGCCGCGCCGCGCCCGGCGAAAGCTTCCACCAATGGTGCGCCCGCCAGCCCGATGCGGCCCTGGCCGAGGCACGGGCGCTGGAGGACGCATGAACGCGATCTCGCCCTTCACCGGCGCTTTCCCCGGCCCCGCCCCGGTGCCCGTGATCCCGGAAAGCGCCCCCTTCAGCGCGGCCCAGCGCGCCTGGCTGAACGGCTTTCTCGCCGGGCTCTATGGCAGCGCCGAAGCCGGTGCGGCCCCCGCCCCGGCGGTGCCGGCGGAAGAGGATTTCCCCTGGCACGACCCCGCGCTGGAGCTGGCGGAGCGGCTGGCCCTCGCCGAAGGCAGGCCCCGCGCGCGCCGGCTGATGGCGGCCATGGCGCAGCTCGATTGCGGGCAATGCGGCTATGTCTGCCAGAGCTATGCCGAGGCCCTGGCGAGCGGCGCCGAGACCAGCGCCAGCCTCTGCGTTCCCGGCGGCAAGCCCACGGCCAAGGCGCTGAAGGCGCTGCTGGCGGAGGCCGAGGCGCTGGCCGCCCCCGCGCCCGCTGCGACGCCGAAGCCGCAGGGGCCGGTGGGGGAGCCGGTCGGCTTCCTCAGCGCCGCGCGGCTGACCGGCGAGGGCTCCGCCAAGGATGTGCGGCATGTGGTGCTGGACCTTTCCGCCAGCGGCCTCGCCTATCAGCCGGGCGATTCCCTCGGCGTGGTGGTGGAGAATGATCCGGCGCTGGTGGCGGCGGTGATGGCGGCGCTGGGCGCCGAGGAGTCACTGCGCCCGGTGCTGGCGCGGGAGAAGGACATCGCCCGCCCGCTGGACCGCACCACCGACCTGCTGGCCGGCGCGGCGAAGGACCCGCGCGAGGCGGCGATGCTGCGCAAGCTCTCGGACGGCGATGACGATGCCGAGCCGCGGGAGGCCGACCTGCTCGACCTGCTGCAGGCTTTCCCTTCGGCGCGGCCGCCGGTCGCCGACCTCATCGCCTCCCTGCCCGCGCTGAAGCCGCGGCTCTATTCCATCGCCTCCTCGCCTCTGGCGGCGCCGGGGAAGGTGGAGCTTTGCGTCGGCGTGGTGCGGGCGGAGCGGCGCGGGCGCGTCAGGGATGGCGTCGCCTCCTGCCACCTCGCCTTCCGCGCCGCGCCGGAGGCGCCGCTGCGCGCCTATGTCCAGGCCAGCCATTTCCGCCTGCCGGAGAAGCCGGACACGCCGGTCATCATGGTCGGCCCCGGCACCGGCATCGCGCCCTTCCGCGCCTTCCTGCAGCACCGCGCCGCCACCGGCGCGCGCGGCCGCAATTGGCTGTTCTTCGGCGACCAGCGGAGCGCCACGGATTTCCTCTTCGCCGCCGAGATCACGGCCTGGCAGCGGGAGGGCGTGCTGACCCGCCTCTCCCTCGCCTGGTCCCGCGACGGCGCGCGGAAAGTGTATGTGCAGGACCGGATGCGGGAGGATGCCGGAGATCTCTGGCGCTGGCTGCAGGATGGCGCCCATTTCTACATCTGCGGCGATGCCAGCCGCATGGCGAAGGATGTGGATGCCGCACTGCGGCAGATCGCCATGGACCAGGGCGGGATGAGCGCCGACCAGGCGCGCGACTGGATCGTCGCCCTGGCCCGCCAGCACCGCTACCAGCGCGATGTCTATTAGGACCCCGCGACGTCTGATCCCCATGACGTCGCTGCGTGCCGCCATGAGGGCCCCGATGGCAATCCCCACGACGTCGCTGCGCGATGCCGCGGGGGGGCCGATGAGCGCCGGATGCCGGACGCTTCGGTACGTCCTGTCGCGGCAAAGCCGCGGCAGCGTTACGACAGATCCGCTTGAGATGGGCGCGTCAGCATGACCGAGACCTGCAGCTCCGAGCCGCGCCCCGTCCGCACCACCTGCCCCTATTGCGGCGTCGGCTGCGGCGTGCTGGCGGCGCCGGACGGCACGCTGCGCGGCGACCCGGAGCACCCGGCCAATCGCGGCCGGCTGTGCAGCAAGGGCACCGCCCTCGGCGAGACGCTGGACCAGCCCGGCCGCCTGCTGCATCCGGAGGTGGCTGGCCAGCGTGCCTCCTGGGATGCCGCGCTGGATGCGGTGGCGGAGGGGTTTCGGCGCGCCCTGGCGCAGCACGGGCCGCAAGGCGTTGCCCTCTATGTCAGCGGCCAGTTGCTGACCGAGGACTATTACGCCGCGAACAAGCTTGCGAAAGGCTTCCTCGGCACCGGGAACATCGACAGCAATTCCCGCCTCTGCATGGCCTCCGCCGTCGCCGGCCATCGCCGGGCCTTCGGCGAGGATCTGGTCCCGGGCGTGTATGAGGATCTCGAACTCGCCGATCTGGTGGTGCTGGTCGGCTCCAACCTCGCCTGGTGCCATCCGGTGCTGTTCCAGCGGCTGCAGGCGGCGAAGGCGTCGCGGCCGGGGATGCGCCTCGTCGTCATCGACCCCCGCCGCACCGCCACCTGCGAGGGCGCCGATCTGCATCTGCCCATCGCCCCGGGCGCCGATGTCGCGCTGTTCAACACCCTGCTGCGCCACCTGCATGCGCGGGGCTTCCGCAGCACGGCGCCGGGGCTGGACGCGGCGCTCACCGCCGCGGCGGGCGAGACGGGACTCGACCCAGCCCTGCTCGCCACCTTCCTCGACTGGTTCGCGCAGACGCCGCGCACCGTCACCCTGTTCAGCCAAGGCACCAACCAATCCTCGGCCGGCGCGGACAAGGCGAACGCCATCATCAATTGCCACCTGCTGAGCGGCCGCATCGGCCGGCCCGGCGCCGGCCCCTTCAGCGTCACCGGCCAGCCCAACGCCATGGGCGGGCGGGAAGTGGGCGCGCTGGCCAACATGCTCGCCGGCCACCTGGACTGGGACCGCCCGGCGGAGGTCACGGCGCTGCGCGCATTCTGGCGTGCCCCCAGCCTTGCCACCGGCCCCGGGCCGACGGCGGTGGAGCTGTTCCGCGCCGCCGGCGAGGGCCGCATCGGCGCGCTCTGGGTGATGGCGACCAACCCGGCCGTCTCCCTGCCGGACAGCGAAGCCGTGCGGGCGGCGATGGCGCGCGTGCCCTGCCTCGTCGCCTCCGACTGCACCCGCGACTCGGACACCGTGGCGCTGGCCCGCATCCGCCTGCCGGCCCTGGGCTGGGGCGAGAAGGACGGCACCGTCACCAATTCCGAACGCGTCATCAGCCGCCAGCGCCCCTTCCGCCGCTGGCCGGGCGAGGCGCGGCCGGATTGGTGGATCGTGGCGCAGGTGGCGGCCCGGCTGGGCTGGGCCGAGGCCTTCGCCTGGGACGGCCCGGCCGCCATCTTCCGCGAGCACGCTGCGGTGACGGCGCTGGCCCGCCCGGCGCCGCGCGCCTTCGACCTCTCCGGCCTCGCCGGGCTGGACGACGCCGCCTACGCCGGCATGGCGCCCATCCGCTGGCCCGTGCCGCGCCAGGGCGAGGCCGGCGGCCGGCTGGCGCCCGCGGCACGCTTCGTCCCCACCCCCTTCCGCCCCCCCGCCCATGCCACCGATGCCGCCTTCCCGCTGCGCCTGAACACCGGCCGCCTGCGCGACCAGTGGCACAGCATGACCCGCACCGGCCTGGTCCCCCGGCTGATGGCGCACCACCCGGAGCCGACCGCCTCCCTGCACCCCGAAGACGCGGCAGGGCTGCAACCGGGCGGCCTGGTCCGGGTGGAAAGCCGCTGGGGCAGCGCCGTGCTGCGGCTGAAGCTGGAGGCAGGCCAGGCCCGCGGCAGCCTCTTCATCCCCATGCACTGGACCGACCGCTTCGCCCCCGCCGCCCGGGTGAACGCCGCGGTGAACCCGGCGGTGGACCCGGTCAGCGGCCAGCCGGAACTGAAGCACACCCCCGTGCGGGTCGTGCCGGCGCCCATGGCCTGGCACGGCTTTCTCCTGGCCCGCCGGCGCCTGGCACCGGAGATCGCCGATTGGGCGGCGCTGCTGCCGGCCGAAGGCGGCATCTGGCGGCACGAGCTGGCCGGCACGGACCGCCCGGCCGAAGCCTTCGCCCGGCTGCGATCCCTGGTGGCCGAACCCGGCGCCGCCTGGGTGGTGCTGGAGGATGCGGCCATCGGCCTGCACCGCGCCGCGCTGCTGCGGGAGGGCAGGCTGCTGGCGGCCCTGTTCCTGGGCCGGGAGCCCGAGCTGCCGCCGCGCGACTGGCTGCCGGGGCTGTTCGGCCAGACGGCGATCGGGCTGGAAGCAAGGCGCTCCCTGCTGGCCGGGGTGCCGGCGGATGGCCCGCCCCCCTCCCCCACCATCTGCGTCTGCCATGGAGTCAGCGCCGCTTCGATCCTCGGCTGCGGCGGAGGGGATGTGGCGGCGGTGGGGGCGGCGACCGGGGCCGGCACTGGCTGCGGCTCCTGCAAGCCGGAAATCGCCGCGCTGCTGGCGCGGATGCCGGTGCCGGCCTGAAGCGCAGGAGCCGAAGGTAAGAATGGGGGCCCCGCCCGTTGGCGGCAATGCCGCCACCCCCCGCCGGGGACTGGACCGGTCCCCGGACCCCGGTGCGGGTTTGGACCCGATGCTTCAATCGCAAACTCGGGCGGGGGAAGCCCTTCCCCGGCGGCCGCTCGATCACCCGGGCCGCGGACGCCGGTACAGAATGCGCTGCATCTCCGGCAGGAAGCGCTCGGCCACGAAGCCCGCCTTCTCCAGCACGCGGCGGGAACCGGCATTCTCCGGATGGGCGAAGGCGGTCAGCAGCGGCAGGCCCAGCGCCGTGTCGGCCAGATGGGTGCAGGCCAGGGCCAGCTCGCTGGCATAGCCCTGGCCCCAGGCCGCCGGCGCGAAGAAATAGCCCAGCTCGATGCCCCAGCCCGGCTCGAACGGGTCCTGGTAGAGCCCGCCCCAGCCGATGATCCGCCCCTCCTCCCGCAACCGGATGGTCCAGGGCGCCACCCCGTCCAGGCGCCGCCGCCGCTCATGCGCCGCGATCCGGCGGCGGCACTCGCGCAGCGAGGCATCGGCATGGGTGTGCCGCATCGCCGCCGCATCGCCAAGGAAGGCGAAGAGTGCCGGCGCCTCGGCCAGGCGCGGCGGGCGGAGCGCCAGCCGCCGCGTCGGCAGCTCGGCGACGGGGCTCAAGCCGGGATCACCCGTTCCACCGCCACACCGCGCACGTCCATCTCGTATTCCAGGCTGATCACCGGCGGGCGGCAGTAATGCCAGGTCACGCCATGCCGGGCGGCGCCGCGGCGCACCAGTTCCTCGCCCAGGAAGGGGTGGATGTCGTGCACCGTGTAGATCTGCACGCCGGTGGCGCTGGCCCAGCCGCCGCCCAGCGCCGCCATGCGCCGCTCCATCTCGCCCAGCACGAATTGCGCCTTGCGCAGCATACCGGCCGGGGAAAGGTCGCCGAGGGCGATGGTCTGCTCCGAATAGCTGCCCTTGCCTTCGGTGCTCTCGCCGCTGCCGGCATTGACGAAGCTCGGGCCCGCGCCGGCTTCCGGCACGGTGTAGCTGAAGGCGTGGAAGCCCGGCTCGGCGGGCGGCGCCAGCTCCGGGCAGACATTGCTGCGGGCGACGGGGTTCACGCTGCCTTCCATGATGCCCCATTCGCCCAGCACCTTGGCGTAGCCGAGGTTGAACTGGCGGAAGCCGGCCTCGGTGAACTGGCCCGGGGAGCGCAGCTCGCAGGCGCAGAAGGCGGTCAGCGGCCGCCCCAGCGCCTGGAGATAGGCGGCGATGCGGGCGAAGCCGGCAGCCAGCGGCACCGGATCGGCGAAGCGCACCCGCTCGATCCGGAAGCCGGGCAGCGCGGCGACGCCGGCGGAATACTGGAAGACGGCGGGGATGAAGCGGTAGCCGTCGGCCGGCCGTTCCTTGGTCTCGTACATGGCAGCCTCCGCGATGCGAGCGCGCATGGTGCCACCGATTCGCCCGCGGGGAAGCGCCCCGTGGCGCCGGCAGGCTCAACCCTCGGGTCTGAAACTCCCACCGGGGTCCGGGGGGTGGTCCACCCCCCGGCGGGGTCCAGGGGCAGCGCCCCTGGCGGGGGCCTGGGGGCGGAGCCCCCGATCACCCCTCCCCCATCCGCAACGCCTCGATGGTCCGCTGTGCCTCCCCCGCCTCGATCCCCAGCCGCACCAGCGCGAAATCCGCGATGCCGAGGGCGATTTCCCGCTCCCCCATCACCACCAGGCCGATATTCCCGTCCTCCGCCAGCGCCGCCATGGCCACGTCGTCATGCGCCCGGGCGGCGGCCAGGATGCCGGGGTTGCCGTGCCGGGCGAGCTGCAGCATGCGCTGCGCCGCCACCGCATCCGGCAGGGCCAGCACCAGCAGCCGGGCCTCGGCCGGGCGGGCGGCTTGCATCACCTCCGGCCGTGCCGCATCGCCCCACAGCACGGGCAGCCCGGCGGCCATCGCCGCCTCGGCGACGCGCCGGTCCGCCTCCACCACCAGCACGGGCAGGCCGTGCCGGCGCAGCGCCGCGGCCACCACCCGCCCCACCCGGCCATAGCCCACCAGGATGGCGTGGCCCGGCGGCACTGCCCCTTCCGGCGGGCGGATGGCCGGCCCCTGCCCGGCTGCCTGCCAGGACCGCCAGCGCGGCCGCTGCCCCAGCCACCCCGCCACCCGCAGCAGCCCGTGCTGGCTCAGCGGCGTCAGCAGGATGGCGCCGAAGGCGGCGGCAATCACCGGAGCATTGGCGCTCGCCGGCAGCACTTTCTCCACCACCGCCAGCTTGCCGAGCAGGAAGGAGAATTCGCCGATCTGCGCCATGGCGCCGGCGACGATCGCCGCCGTCGCCGCCTCCACCCGCAGCAGCAGCAGGACGCCGAAGGTGGCGGCACCGGTGCCGAGCAGCACGGCGAGCAGCGCCGCCACCGAGACGATGGGCGCCTGCAGCAGGCCGCGCGGGTCCAGCAGCATGCCGACCGAGACGAAGAAGAGGGCGGCGAAGACGCGCTGCAGCGGCATCACCTCCGCCGTCGCCTCATGGCCGAGGTCGCTCTCCCCCAGCAGCATGCCGGCGAAGAAGGCGCCGAGGGCGAAGGAGACGTGGAAGATGGCCGCCGCGCCGAAGGAAACGCCGAGCGCGGCGACGATGACGCCGAGAGTGAACAGCTCCCGCGAGCCGCTGCGTGCCAGATGCGCCAGGGCCCAGGGCAGGCCGCGCCGGCCCAGCAGCAGGACCGAGGCACCGAAGGCGAGCAATTCCAGCAGGCTGCGCCCCAGCACCTGCGGCAGCTCGGCGAGGCCGGCGCCGGCCATGGCCGGCACCAGCACCAGCGCCAGCACCGCCACCAGGTCCTGCATCACCAGCCAGCCCAGCGCGATGCGCCCGGCCTCCGAGGTCAGGTTGCCGCTGCGTTCCAGGCTGCGGGTGGCGACCGCGGTGGAGGCGATGGCGAGCATCAGCCCGAACACCAGCCCCGCCTCGGGTGCGAGGCCGAAGCCCAGCATGCCGACGCCAAGCCCGATCGCCGTGCCCAGCGCGACCTGCGCCAGCGCCCCCGGCACCGCGACGCGCCACACCGCCAGCAGATCCTGCAGCCGGAAATGCAGCCCGACGCCGAAGAGCAGCAATCCGACGCCGACCTCGGCCAGCATCTCGGTCAGCGCCGCATCCGCGACGAAGCCCGGCGTATAGGGGCCGACCATCACCCCGGCGACGAGGTAGCCGAAGAGCGGCGGCAGCCGCAGCGCGCGCGCCGCCACCCCGAAGGCCAGCGCCAGTGCCAGCGCCATGACCAGGGTGGCCAGCATGGAAGGTGCATGGTCCATTAGCCGCTCCTACAGGCGGCGGCCGGGCGCGTCAGCCTCCGGCGCCGGCGGCCCGGCGCCGCCCTTGCGTTCCCGGGCCTTGCCCGCAAACCTCAGGGGCAGGACAGTGCCGCGCCACTCCGCTACCATGCCGGCGGTCCAGGAGGAGACGATCATAATGGGCACCAGCTTCCGGCTCGGCGACCTCACCATCCACCGCATCATCGAGGAGGAGCGGCCGCTCTTCGATCCGCTGGAATTCTTCCCGACCCTGACGAAGGAGGTGCTGGAGGAGAACCGGAGCTGGCTGGAGCCGACCAGCATCGACCCTGCCACCGGCAAGCTCATCCTCTGCATCCAGAGCTACATCGTGGAGACGCCGCACCATAAGATCCTGGTGGATACCTGCGTCGGCAACCACAAGGACCGGCCGACCCGGCCCTTCTGGCACCAGAAGACCGACGAGACCTGGCAGCGCAACCTGGCCGGGGCGGGCTTCCGGCCGGAGGATATCGACTATGTGATGTGCACCCATCTGCATGTCGATCATGTCGGCTGGAACACCCAGCTCAAGGATGGTCGCTGGGTGCCGACCTTCCCCAAGGCGCGCTACATCTTCGGCGCGAAGGAATACGCCTATTGGGAGGCCGAGCATAAGAGGACGCCGAACCCGGTCATCGCCGACAGCGTGCTGCCCATCGTCGAGGCCGGCCAGGCGGAGCTGGTGGCGACGGACCATGCGATGAACGACCATATCCGCCTGATCCCGACGCCGGGCCACACGCCGGACCACTATGCGGTGGAGCTGGGCAAGGGCGATACCCTGGGCGTGCTGACCGGCGACCTGATCCACTCGCCGATCCAGGCGCGCTATCCGGAGCTCGGCATGCGGGCCGATGTGGATTCCGCGCAGGGCGCGGTGACCCGGCGGAAATTCCTGGAATGCCATTGCGATTCCGGGCGGCTGATGTGCACCGGGCATTTCGCCTCCCCCTCCACCGGGCATTTCACCCGCTGGGGCGACGGCTTCCGCTTCATGCCCGCCGAGGGCTGAGATGGCAGGCGAGGTCCGGGTGGAGCGGCGGGGCGGGGTGGCGTTCGTCACCCTCGACCACGCGGCGAAGCTGAACACGCTGAACCCGGCGCTGATGCGGGAATTCATCGCCGCCATGGCCGGGCTTGCCGCGGAGGAAGGGCTGACGGCCGCGGTGCTGACCGGGGCGGGGCCGAAGGCCTTCATCGGCGGCGCCGACATCAACGTCATGGCCGGGCTGGCGGATGGCGGGGCGGCGCGGGAATTCATCACGCTGGTGCATGGGTGCTGCCAGGCGGTGCGGGACTGCCCGGTGCCGGTGATCGCCCGCATCCAGGGCTGGACGCTGGGGGCAGGGCTGGAATTGGCCGCCGCCTGCGACCTGCGGCTAGCCGCCGACACCGCCCGGTTCGGCATGCCGGAGGTGCGGGTCGGCATCCCTTCGGTGGTGGAGGCGGCGCTGCTGCCGGGGCTGATCGGCTGGGGCCGCACGCGGCGCCTGCTGCTGCTGGGCGAGACCATCGGCGCCGCCGAGGCGGCAGAATGGGGGCTGGTGGAGAAGGTGGTGCCGGCGGCGGCGCTGGACGCGGCGGTGGAGGAGTGGCTGGGGCTGCTGGGCGAGGCCGGGCCGCGGGCGCTGCGGCTGCAGAAGGCGCTGATCCGGCGCTGGGAGGAGCTGCCGATGGCCCAGGCGATCGCGGCCGGGATCGACAGCTTCGCCAGCGCGTGGGAGAGCGAGGAGCCGAAAAGGATGCTGGGGGCGTTTGCCCAGCGCCGGCGTTGAGGAAGGACGTCGCGCCATAAGGCGCGCCTTACGGCGCGACCCTTCCTCGAACTCCATCTCGCCAAGGGCCGAAGGGCCCTTGGAACCCTTGCGTCCTGGACCCGTCGGTCGAGGCGCCAAACTCAAGGTTTCCAAAGGCCCTTCGGCCTTTGGCAGGGGAGAGCTCGAGAGGGGGCAGCGCCCCCTCTCGACACCCTACATCGCCACCCCTTCATCCGGCATCGCCTCCGCCGCCGGCAGATCGTCCTTCGGCTGGTCCCGCCACTCGCTGCGCTTCTTCCAGGCCCGGCGCGCCAGGCAGGCGCCGCCGACAATTCCGACACCCACGCCGACGCCAGCCAGGAACGGCCCCACCGCCGTAATCACGGCCAGGCCGCCGGCCATGGCCAGCGGGTTGCAACGCGGCAGCAACATCATTGTCATCCTTCCATCTGGGCTGCGAAGAATGGCGCGCCCGGCGCCGGGGGCAAGGGCGCCCGCTTCGGCTCGCGATAGGTGAAGCCCCCGCCGGCGCTGGCGGCCTCCGCCACCGCCTGGGCCAGCAACGCATGATGTGGCGAAAGGGCGCAGGCCGGATCGGCAGCGGCGGCATCGCCCGCCAGGGCGAAGGCCTGGCAGCGGCAGCCGCCCCAATCTACCTCCGCCCGGGCGCAGCCCTGGCAGGGCGCCCGCATCCAGCCCGTGCCGCGGAAGCGGTTGAAGGCCTCCGACTCCTCCCAGGCCGCCCGCAGCGAAACAAGGCGCACATCGGGGAAGTCGAATCCCGGCAGGCTTTCCGCCGCATGGCAGGGCAGCACGCGGCCGACAGGCGAGACCGCCAGGAAGCGCCGCCCCCAGCCGCCCATGCAAGGCTTCGGCCGCTGCGCATGGTAGTCCGGCACCACGTAGTCGATGACCAGCCGCCCCTTCAGCGCCGCCCGCGCCGCCTCGACGGCCGCCGTCGCCGCTTCGAGCTGGGCGCGGGAGGGCAGCAACGCCGCGCGGTTGGCCAGCGCCCAGCCGTAATACTGCACATGCGCCACTTCCAGCCGCTGCGCCCCAAGCGCCAGCGCCAGTTCGATCAGCCCGGGAAGCCGGTCCAGGTTCTGCCGGTGCACCACGGCGTTCAGCGTCAGCGGCAGCCCGGCCGCGCGCACCAGCCGCGCCGCCGCCAGCTTCCGCGCATGCCCGCCGGCGAGGCCGCCGATGCGGTCGGCGCTCGCCGCCTCCGAATCCTGCACCGAGAGTTGCACATGGTCGAGCCCCGCCGCGGCCAGCGCCGCCAGCCTCGCCTCATCCAGCAGCACGCCGGCGGTGATGAGGTTGGTGTAGAGCCCCGCCCCGCTCGCCGCCGCCACCAGCGCCGTGATGTCGCGCCGCGCCATCGGCTCCCCGCCCGAGAGATGCACCTGCAGGCAGCCCAGCGCCGCCGCCTCGCGGAACACCCGCGCCCAGGTTTCGGTGTCCAGCTCCGCCCCCGGCCCGGCCAGCGTCACGGGGTTGGAACAATAAGGGCAGCGCAAGGGGCAGCGATGCGTCAGCTCGGCCAGCAGGGCGAGCGGCGCGGCGATCATCCGCCCGTCACCACGCCCCGGTCGCGCAGATCGGCGAACAGCGCCAGCACATCGCCCTCCACCAGCGCCCGCGGCGCGTCGTAGCGGGTGAGCAGATCATCCACGATGGCGGCGATGCTGCGCGCGCCATCCACCAGGCGGAGGATCTCCAGCGCCGTCTCATCCGGCACGAACATCCGCTCCGGCCCCATCACCACCCATTGGCCGCGCGCCTTGTCTTCCCGCAGCTTCATGCCCGGGGCGAAGCGGGGGGCGGTGTCCGGCGTCACGCCGCGTCCCCCGGCCGGAAGGCGCCCGGCGGCGGCAGGCCCGGCGCGACATAGGCGAAATGCAGCGCGTCGAGCTGCGCCCAGAGCAGGTCGCATTTGAAGCGCAGCGCCGCCAGCACCTGCTCCTGCTCCGCGCGCGTCCGCGCCTCCCGCTTCACATAGTCCAGCGCGAAGGCGACGTCCTGCGGCGCCTGGCTCAGCCGCGGGGTGAAATACGCGAGCGTCTCGGCCGTGACGAAATCGTAGTTCCGCAACATGCCGGAGACGCGTTCCGAGATGATGCCCGGCGAGAACATCTCTGTGAGTGACGACGCCACGGCTTCCAGCAGGCTGCGCTCGCGCACGAAATGCACATAGGCGTCCACCGCGAAGCGCGTCGCCGGCAGCAGGCCTTGCAGGGAGACCACATAGTCGCGGTCCAGGCCGAGGCCGTCGGTCAGCTTCAGCCAGCGTTCCACGCCGCCCGGCTGCACGCCGTCGCCATCATGGTCCAGCAGGCGGCGGCGCCATTCGCGGCGCAGCGCCGGCGTCGGCAGCCGCGCCAGCAGGGCGGCATCCTTCGCCGGGATGCTGGCCTGGTAGTAGTAGCGGTTCAGCGCCCAGGCCTGCACCTGCCCCTTGCTCAGCCGCCCGCCATGCAGCGCGTGATGGAAGGGGTGGTGGATGTGGTAGCGCTCGGCGCCGATGGCGCGCAGCCGTGCTTCCAGCGCGTCAGGGGAAAGCAGCCCGGCCTCGCTCACAGCGCGATCTCCATCCCGTCCTCGGCCACTTCCCAGCCAGCCGCTTCCGCCACGGCGCGCTCCGGGCTGTCCGCCAGCAGGGCCGGGTTGGTGTTGTTGAGGTGGATCAGGATGCGGCGGCGCACGCCGAGGCGGGCGAAGCCGGCCAGCACGCCCTCCGGCCCGTCGATGCTCATATGCCCCATGCGCTGGCCGGTCTTGCTGCCCACGCCGGCGCGGATCATCTCGTCATCCCGCCACAGCGTGCCGTCGAAGAGCACGCAGGCGGCGCCTTCCAGCCGGGCGGCCAGCGCCGGCGTCAGCGCGGCGCAGCCGGGGATGAAGAACAGCGTCGCGCCGCCGGCGGACAGCGCCAGGCCGATCGTCTCGCCAACCTCCGCCCGGCCGGGATCCTCGCCATCGCGTTCCTGGAAGAGCGGCACCTTGCCTGGCACGGCGAAGGCCTCGACCCGCAGCCCGAGCGGCGCCCCCTCGCCATCGCACAGCGCCTCCGCCCGGCCGAGCGGCAGCGCGCGCCGCGGCACGAGCGCCGGATCCAGCGCGTTGAAGACGGGATTCGCCGCCAGCACCGCCAGCGCCGGCGCGGCGCCGTAGAGGCCGAAGCCCTGGCGCTCGCGCAGCGTGAGCAGCCCGGCGATGGTGTCGATCTCGGCCCCTGTCAGCACCACGGCGGCGATGGGCGAATGCCGCAGCGCCCCGGGCGGCGGGTCGGGATGCAAGGCGGGCGTCGCCTCGATCTGCGCCCGCAGATCGGGCGAGGCGTTCAGCAGCACCCAGCGCCGCCCATCGGCGGACACGGCCACCGAGCATTGCGTCCGCGCCGGCGCCGCCCGGTCGCCGGAGCGCGCACGCCGGCAGCCGGGCCCGGCGGAATTCCATTGCGGAAACCCACCCCCGGCGGCCGCCCCCAGGATGATGGCGCGCACCTTGCCCCCTGCCGCGAACCGGCCCGACGGCCGGGCCGGTTCAGCCCAGCTCGGCGCAGGCGTAGGCGTTGATTTCCAGGGCGAGCGAGATCTCGGTCACGCGCGGGGTCTTCCAGGCCATGGCGTCCTCCGGCTTTGTCTCTGGCCACCGCAGTCTGGCGATGGCGGGAGCAGGGATCAAGCGGCGCGGCGCAGCCCCGGGGTGAAGAGGCTGCAAGGATGGCAATCGGCATCGCTTTCAAGGCCAGGCAGGCCGGCAGGGGTGGCCGGCCGGGCCGACGATGCCAGACCCCGCGGCAGCCCGGCCGGCCGATGATGCCGGCCGGGCAACGGCTCGGCGGCTCGGCGCTGGCGAGGAACCGGGAGCCCGAGGAAATGGTGCGGCCTCCCCTCCCCGCCCCCCCGTTTCGCCGCCAGGCCCGCGCCAAACCGGCCGGACGGCTTGAATGGCCCGGACCCAGCGCCTAGAGACCCGGTTCCGGCCGCCGCAGGGCGGCCTTGGTCTTTGAGGAGCGGGTCATGGGCTACAGGGTCGCGGTCGTCGGCGCCACCGGGGCGGTGGGGCGCGAGATGCTGAAGACCCTCGCCGAGCGCGACTTCCCGGTGAGCGAGGTCATCGCCCTCGCCTCGGGCCGTTCGGCGGGGCTGGAGGTCTCCTTCGGCGAGAAATCCGTGCTCAAGGTCAGGAACCTCGAGACCTTCGACTTCAAGGGCGTCGATATCGGCCTGTTCTCCCCGGGCGCCTCGGTCTCCGCTCTGCATGCGCCGCGGGCCGCCGCCGCTGGCTGCGTCGTCATCGACAACACCAGCCAGTTCCGCATGGAGCCCGACATCCCGCTGGTGGTGCCGGAGGTGAACCCGCACCACCTGAAGCAATTCAGCAAGCGCAACATCATCGCCAACCCGAATTGCAGCACCATCCAGATGGTCGTGGCGCTGAAGCCGCTGCACCAGATCGCCCGCATCAAGCGCGTCGTCGTCGCCACCTACCAGTCGGTCTCCGGCGCGGGGAAGGAGGCGATGGACGAGCTCTTCAACCAGACCCGCGCGGTCTATGTGAACGACCCGACGGTGCCGGAGCAATTCACCAAGCCCATCGCCTTCAACTGCATCCCGCATATCGACAAGTTCATGGATGACGGCTTCACCAAGGAAGAATGGAAGATGGCCGTCGAGACCCGGAAGATCCTCGACCCCGACATCCAGGTGGTGGCGAGCTGCGTCCGCGTGCCGGTCTTCATCGGCCATTCCGAAGCGGTGCATGTGGAGTTCGAGAGCGAGATCACCGTGGAGCAGGCCTGGGACACGCTGCGCGAGGCGCCCGGCGTGCAGGTGGTGGATAAGCGGGAGGATGGCGGCTACGTCACCCAGCTCGACGCCGCCGGCGAGGATGCGGTCTTCGTCAGCCGGCTGCGGCGCGACCCCACCGTGCCGCATGGCCTGGCCTTCTGGTGCGTCTCCGACAATCTCCGCAAGGGCGCGGCGCTGAACGCGGTGCAGATCGCCGAGGCGCTGGTGGAGCAGGGGCTGCTACGGAAGCCGAAGGCGGCGTAAGCCGTGCCGCCGGGGCGGCTTACGCCGTTCCGCCCCGGGCTTGCCGCCCATCCGCCCCGATGCGATGGTCCGGTCCCTGGAGTCACCCATTTCCCACCCCCGGGCCGCGGACGCCCGGGCATCGCCGAGGACAGCCATGGCCGCGAAGATCAAGGTAAAGACCCCCGTCGTCGAAATGGACGGGGATGAGATGACCCGCATCATCTGGGGGTTCATCAAGGACAAGCTGATCCTGCCCTACCTTGATATCGATCTGAAGTATTACGACCTCGGCATCCAGAAGCGCGACGAGACGGACGACCAGATCACCGTCGACGCCGCCAACGCCACCAAGCAGTACGGCGTCGGCGTCAAGTGCGCGACCATCACCCCGGACGAGGCGCGCGTCGCGGAATTCGGCCTGAAGAAGATGTGGAAATCCCCGAACGGGACCATCCGCAACATCCTGGACGGCACCATCTTCCGCGAGCCCATCATCTGCCAGAACGTGCCCCGCCTGGTGCCGCACTGGTCGAAGCCGATCGTCGTCGGCCGCCACGCCTATGGCGACATCTACCGCTCGGTGGAGATGAAGGTGCCGGGCGCCGGCACGGTGAAGATGACCTTCACCCCGGAAGGCGGCCAGCCGCAGGAGATCGGCGAATTCGCCATGCCCGCCACCGGCGGCGTGGCGATGATGATCCACAATTTGAACAAGTCGATCGAGGGCTTCGCCCGCGCCTCCTTCAATTACGGGCTGCAGCGCAACTACTCGGTCTATTTCAGCCACAAGAACACCATCCTCAAGGCCTATGACGGCAACTTCAAGGACATCTTCCGCAAGATCTACGACGAGGAGTTCAAGGCGGAGTTCGAGAAGCGCGGCCTGACCTATGAGGACCGGCTGATCGACGACATGGTCGCCACCGCACTGAAGTGGGAAGGCGGCTATATCTGGGCCTGCAAGAACTACGATGGCGACGTGCAGTCGGACATCGTGGCGCAGGGCTTCGGCTCGCTCGGGCTGATGACCTCCGTGCTGCTCTCCCCGGATGGGCAGACGGTGGAATCGGAAGCCGCCCACGGCACCGTCACCCGCCACTACCGCGAGCACCAGAAGGGCCGCGAGACCAGCACCAACCCGATCGCCTCGATCTTCGCCTGGACCCGCGGCCTCGCCTATCGCGGCAGGTTCGACAACACGCCGGACGTGACCGCCTTCGCCGAGACGCTGGAGAAGGTCTGCGTCAGCACGGTGGAGAGCGGGTCCATGACCAAGGACCTCGCCCTCCTCATCAGCAAGGACCAGCCCTGGCTGAACACCCAGGCCTTCTTGGCGAAGCTGGATGAGAACCTGAAGAAGGCGATGGCCTGAGGCCAGGCCCGGGCGGTGGCCGAAGGGCCGCCGCCTGCCGGGGAAGGCCCCGCCCGGCCTGGCCGCGGCGGGGTTTTTCTTGCCCGCCCGGCGGGGCATTATCACTGATTTAATCCGCCGCGCCGGGCAAACCGTCTAGGGAGGGGTGCATGCGCCGCTGCCTCCTCGCGCTCCTCCTGCTGCCGGCCGCCTGCGCCGAGGCCCCGCCGCCGGATGCGGCGCACCCAGGGGTGCGGCAGCGCGTGTTGGGCCGCGCCGCCGATATCGGCACGCTGGTGCGGGCGGCGCCGCTCTGCGGCCGGCCCCTGCCCGTCTCCGCCCAGGACCGTGCGGCGCGGCTGGAAACCGCCGCCCTGACCCTGCGGCAACAGGAGGCCGGCACGGAAGGCCGCGACGCCTTCCTGCGCAGCATGGCGCCGCCGAGCTTCGACCCCCGCCAGCGCGGCGGCGACCGCGGCACCTGGTGCAGCGCGCGGGAGGCCGAGATCACCCGGCTGCAGGCGATGCTGACAGGGCCGGAAGGCGAGGCGCTGGCAGCGGAGGCGGAGCGCCTGGCGCCGCCGGAGTAGTTGAGAGGGGCTTTGCCCCCCTCAAACTCCCCCCACCAAAGGCCGAAGGGCCTTTGGAAACTTTGAGTCTGCCGATTCGAACCGCCTACCGGTTGGCGCCGGGGCGCAGGCGCAGGCCGGGGCGGAGATTGGTGAAGGGCAGCACGGCCGGGTCGGCCACCACAGGCCCCGGCGCCGCCACCACGATCACCCTCTCCGCAATCGGCTGGAAATGCGCGCGGAAATGCACGCTGCTCTTCAGTGCCAGAATCTTCTGCTCACTGGGCTCCACGCCGATATGGGTGAACAACGCCTGATCCAGCGCCTGCATCTTCCGCGTCACCACGATCACGCGGACGCCGGACGAAATCCGGATCAGCGCCGTCGGTCCCAGATCGGCCGGGTTGCCCTTGGACATCGGGCCGGTGCCGGTGAAGCGGCCATCCGTTAGTGCCTCCACCACCGCCGTCACCGCCAGCGGCGCGCCATCGCTCTTGCCGCCCAAGGAAAGGCTGAGCGTCGCCCCGACCCCCGCCGCATGGCAGGCGGCGGCACTCTCCGCATCATTGATCAGGCCGAGCACCGCGCCTTGCGCATCCTGCCGGATCAGCTCCGCCAGCAGCCCGGTGGTGTCGCCATGGCCGCCACCGCCGGGATTGTCCTGGGTATCGGCCATCACCACCGGCCGGCTCGCGCCCCGCGCCGCCGCGATGGCCTCCGCCACCCCCTCCTCCGCGCTGGCGACGCCGCCGGCGAAATCCGGCTCATGCGCATCCATCCAGGCCTTCAGCCCGGCGACGGCCAATTGCGCCGCTTCCGGCGTCGGCGCATAGGCGGCGATGGCAACGCCGCAGCCGGGGAAATCCGCATAGGGAAAGCCGAAGCAGAAGGCCAGCTCGGCGCAGCCATGCAGCGTTTCCAGCCGCGCCCGCTCCGCCAGCACATCCGCCATGGGCGAGACCAGCGTGCACTGCATGGTGAGCGGGATGAGGAAGTCGATCTCCGCGAAGGCCCGCGCCCAGGGTGCACCTCGCTTTATGCGCTCCAGCAGCAGCCGCGCCGCCTGGGCGCCGGCCGGCTTCATGTCCACATGCGGGTAGGTCCGGTAGGGCACCAGCGCATCCGCCAGATCCACCATCTGCCGGGTCATGTTGGCATGCGGGTCGAGGCTGACGGTGATCGGCAGCTCCGGCCCCACCACGGCACGCACGCGGCGCAGCAGCTCGCCCTCCGCATCGTCATGCCCCACCGCCACCATGGCGCCGTGCAATTCCAGATAGATGCCGTCCAGCGGCGCCTGCTCCAGCGCGTCGGAGAGCGCGGCGACCAGCAGCGCAGCGATGCGCTCGAAGGCCTCGGCGGTGACGGGGCCGGCGGGGTTGGCGAAGCACCAGGTCAGCGGCACCAGCTCGGCGCCGGCGGCTTCCAGCACCTCGATGGCGCCGGCGGTCGGCACGCTGGTCGGCCGCACCGTCTCCACCAGCGTGGCGGCGCGTTGCAGCCCGGGGAAGCCGCCGGGCTTGAGGAATTCCCGCCAGCCGGTCGGCACCGGGGCGAAGGAATGGCTTTCATGCTGGAAGCCGGCGATGGCGATGCGCATGGGTCAGGAGCCTTTGGTTGGCAGGGCCGGTTCACGCGGCGGCGCCGCTACGCGGTCGGCCGCTTGCTGTTCGCGGTTTCGATCACGGCCTCCGCCAGCACGCGCAGGCCGATCTCTGCCCATTCGCGGGAGATCGACTCCGTCGGGTGGTGGCTGATGCCGCCATGGCACGGGATGAAGAGCATGACGGCCGGCATGCGCGATGCCGCATGATAGGCATCATGCCCGGCGCCGGAGAGCATGTCGCGCTGCTTCGCGCCGTGCCGCGTGGCGGCCGCGCGCAGCCTGGCGGCCAGCGACGCGTCGAATTCCACGCGGGGGAAGGCCCAGTAGGTCTCGCGCGAGACGGCGACGCGGCGGCGCGCGGCGATGGCGCTCCACTCCTCCTCCGCCGCCGCCCATAGCGCGTGCAGCGTCTCGGTCGAGGGGTGGCGGTAATCCATGGCGAAGCGGGCACCGCCCGGCACCACGCCATCCGCACCCGGTTCCACGATGACGCGGTTGACGGTGCAGCGGCCCTCCGGCGCGCGGGTGAGCAGGATGCGCTCGGCGGCGACCATCATCTCGGCTGCGGCCAGCAGCGCATCCTGGCGCATCTCCATCGGCGTGGTGCCGGCATGGCTGTCCTTGCCGTGCACGCTCACCATGGCGCGCTCCGTGGCGAAGCCGCCGGTGACGATGCCAAGGTCATAGCCCTCCGCCTCCAGCGTCGGGCCCTGCTCGATATGTGCCTCGAAATAGGCGGCGGCGTCGCGCAGCGCGGCGGGGTCGGCGGTGCCGGCCCAGCCAGTGCGGGCCAGCGCATCGCCATAGCGCTCGCCATCGTCGATGGCGCGGCGGCCCAGCACCTCGGCCTCGCTCAGCACGCCCATGGCGCCGGCGGCGCCGATCATGCTGGGGGAGAAGCGGCAGCCTTCCTCGCTGGTCCAGTTCACGAGGACGATGGGCGCTTCCGTCACCGTGCCGCTTTCGTGCAGGGCGCGCAGGATTTCCAGCCCCGCCAGCACGCCATAGGGCCCGTCGAATTTGCCGCCCGTCGGCTGCGTGTCCAGATGGCTGCCGACCAGCACCGGCTTGCGCGCCGAGTCCCTGCCCTCCCGCCGCAGCGCCATGTTGCCGAGGCGATCGACGCTGAGCGTCAGCCCGATCTCCTGCCCCCAGCGCGCCAGCAGCGCCCGCGCCTCGCCATCCAGCGCGGAGAGGGCTGGGCGGTTATTGCCACCCTCTGGCGTGGCGCCGATGCGCGCCATCTCCATCAGGCTGTCCCACAGCCTGTCCACGGACAAAGGCAGGTTGATCGGGCGCGACCGGTTCGACGCATGCGTCGAACCGCCCTCGCTGCCGCCCGGACGGTCGGAGGCGCTCACGGCTTCACCAACCCCGCCGCCGCCAGCGCCGCATCCGCCAGCACCTGCATCCCGGCCGTCGCCCATTCCGGCGTGATGCTTTCCGCCTCGTTGTGCGAGAGGCCGCCATGGCAGGGGGTGAAGATCATCACCGTCGGCACCTTGCGCGCCATATAGACCGCGTCATGGCCGATGGCGGTCGGCATCTCCTGATATTTCAGGCCACGGGCGATGGCGGCGTCGCGGGCATGCGCGACGAGACCAGCATCGAAGGGCGTCAGCGGCGAATGCCAGAAGGGCGAGACCGTCGCCTTCACCTTGCGCGCCGCGCTGATGTCAGCGGCACGCGCCGTCAACGCCTCGCCCATCCGCGCCAGCGCCTCCGGATCGCTATGGCGGAAATCGACGCTGAAGAAGACCCGGCTGGGCGCGACGTTGCGAGAGGCGGGATAGACCTCCACCACGCCCACCGTGCCGCGGCCCTTCTCGCCGTTCGGTGCCAGCGTCGTCAGCGCGATCTCCTCCACCGCCGAGATCAAAGGCGCCGCCGCCATCATCGCATCCCGCCGCCCGGCCATGGGGGAGCCGCCATGCGCCTCCTCGCCTTCCACCACCACCTCGAACCAGCTCTGCGCCAGGGCATGGGTGACGATGCCGACATCGAGCCCGGCATCCTCCAGCAGTTTTCCCTGCTCGATATGCAGTTCGAGATACGCCCCCACCTTCTGCAATTCGGCCGGGTCGGCCGTCCCCTGCCAGCCGATGCGCTTCAGCTCCTCGCCGAACACCGCGCCGGCGGCGTCGCGCTTCGCCAGCACCTCCGCCTCGGTGAAGATGCCCATGGCGGCGCCGCTGCCCATCATGGGGGGTGCGAAGCGGGCGCCTTCCTCGTTGGTCCAGTTGATCAGCAGCAGCGGCGCCTCGGTCTCGGCGCCCGCCTCATGCAGGGCGCGCATCACCTCCAGCCCCGCCAGCACGCCGAGCACGCCGTCGAATTTCCCGCCCGTCGGCTGGGTGTCCAGATGGCTGCCGATGGCGATGGGGGCGCGGGACGGGTCGCGCCCCTCCCGCCGGAACACCATGTTGCCCAGGCGATCCACACTCAGCGTCAGCCCGCAGGCCTCGCCCCAACGCTGGAAGAGGGCGCGCCCCTCGGCATCCACATCCGTCAGGGTCTGGCGGTTGCTGCCGCCCTTCGGCGTGCCGCCGATCTTCGCCATCTCCATCAAACTGTCCCAGAGCCGCGCCCCGGAGAGCGGCAGATTCGTGCTCATCTCTTCTCCACCCCGCACCACGCCGCCATCGCCAGTGCGATGGTCCGGGTGATGTTATGCATGCTGTCCAGCCTGACATTCTCGTCAATGCCGTGGATGTCGACCGCATCCGGCCCGAAACAGGCGACCGGCGTCCCCTGGTAGAGCTGGAAGAAGCGGCCATCGGTCAGCCCCGTCGCCGGGTAGTCGCGCAGCGTGCCGCCCGTCGCCTCGGCGTGGCTGCGCCGTGCCAGTTGCACGATTTCGGCTTCGGTGTCGAACAGGCACGGGTCGGCCATGAAGCCCTTGAATTCCAGTTTTACGAGTGCGCCGCGCAGCCTTTCATGCTGCTTCGCCTGCTCGACGATGCGTTCGACGTCGCGCTTCGTCTCGGCCGCGGTGTACCCCAGCATCACGCCGACGCGCAGCCCGATGCGGCAGCGCGTGGCGACGGAGGAATTCCACTCCCCGCCCTCGATGGTGCCGAGGTTGACGTTCACCGGATGGTTGTTGCCGTGGAAGGCCGGGTGGATGCGCTCCGCCCGGTTCATCTCCGCCTCGTACGCCTTGAAGGCGGCGGCGATGATGCTCGCGGCCTCGATGGCGTTCAGCCCAGCCTGCATGTCCCGCACATGCGCCGGCCTGCCGCTGACCGTGACCCAGGCCCAGACCACGCCGACTTCGGCGGTGTAGAGCGCCTCCACACCAGGCCCCGGCTCCGGGATGATGACGGCCTCCGGCTTCGGCAGGGCCAGCATGGTGGCCAGCGCGCCATTGCCGCTGCATTCCTCCTCGATCACCGCCTGCAACTGCACCTCGGCGGCGGGTTGCAGCCCGGCCAGGCGGAAGGCCTCGAAGGCGGCGCAATAGCTGACGATGCCCGCCTTCATGTCGCCGGCGCCACGGCCATAGATGCGACCGTTGCGGATCGCCGGCTCATAGGGCGGCGTCTCCCACATATCGGCCGCGCCTTCCGGCACCACATCCACATGCCCTTGCAAGGCGAGGCTGCGCCCCGCCACCGCCCGCGGCCGGTGGATGGCCACCACATTGTCCCGCCCCGCATAGGGGATGAGTGGCGGCGAGAAGCCGGGGTGGTCACGCAGCCTGTCCGGCTCCACCGGCACGCGCTGCGGCGAGAGGCCCAGCGCTTCATAGATCCGCGCCATCTCGTTCAGCGCGGCGGCCTCATTGCCCAGCGTCGAGGGGCAGCGCACCAGGCGGGAGAGCGTTTCCACCTCCCACTCCCGCAGCGAATCGACCGCCTCCAGGATCGCCCGGCGCGCCCCTTGGTCCAGCATTTCCGTCCCTCGTCAAACCGCCGGCGGAGTCCAGCCCCTTCCCGGGATGCTGTCCAGCAATTGCCGGGTATAGGGGTGCTGCGGCGCGGAGAACACCTCGGCCGTGGGCCCCTGCTCCACGATCGCACCGCGCTGCATCACCGCCACCCGGTCGCAGACCTGCGCCGCCACGCGCAGATCATGGGTGATGAAGAGCATGGTGAGGCCCAGGCGTTCCCGGATATCCGCGAGCAGCGCCAGCACCTGCGCCTGGACGGAGACATCCAGCGCCGAGACCGGCTCGTCGGCGATCAGCAGCTCCGGCTCCATCGCCAGCGCGCGGGCGATGCCGATGCGCTGGCGCTGGCCGCCGCTGAATTCATGTGGGTAGCGTTCCATGGCGCCGGGGTCGAGCTGGACCAGCGCCAGCAGCTCCCGCGCCTTGGCCAGCGCCTTGCCGCGCGCGACGCCGTGGGTGATGGGGCCCTCGGCGATCGCCTCTCCTACCTTCCGCCGCGGGTTCAGCGAGGCATAGGGGTCCTGGAAGATCATCTGGATGCGCTGGCGGAAGGGCTTCCAGGCATTGCGCGACAGCGGGCGGAGATCCGTGCCGTGATAGGCGATGGTGCCGGTCTCCGGCTCCACCAGCTTCACCACGCAACGCGCCAGGGTGGATTTGCCGCTGCCGCTTTCGCCGACCAGCCCCAGCGTCTCGCCGCGCCGCAGGATGAAATCCGCGTCGTGCACGGCGCGCACCACGGCGCGGGCGCCGAACATGCCGCCGCGGCGATAAGTCTTCTCCACCCCCTTCACGTCCAGAACTGGTGCAGTGGTGACCTGCGGCCGGGAGTCTGGCGCACCATGCGGCACAGCGGCGATCAGCGCCCTGGTGTAGGGGTGCTGCGGGTGGTTCAGCACCTCGGCCGCCGGCCCCTGCTCCACGATGCGGCCGCGCTGCATCACGGCGACGCGGTCGGCGATCTCCGCTACCACGCCGAAATCATGGGTGATGAACATCACCCCCGTGCCGCGGCGCGACTGGATCTCGCGGATCAGCCGCAGGATCTGCATCTGGGTGGTGACGTCCAGCGCCGTGGTCGGCTCGTCGGCGATCAGCAGCGTCGGTTCCAGCGCCAGCGCCATGGCGATCATCACCCGCTGGCGCTGGCCGCCGGAAAGCCGGAAGGGGTGGCTGCGGGCGATCGCCTTCGGGTCCGGCAGGTTCACCGCCGCCAGCAGCTCCGGCACCCGCTTCGCCGCATCCGCGCCGGCGCCGTGCACGCGCAACGCCTCGGCAATCTGGTCGCCGACGCGCATCAGCGGGTTCAGTGCGGTCATCGGCTCCTGGAAGATCATCGCCATGCGGCTGCCGCGCAGGCGGCGCATGGCCTCGGGCGAGAGGGCCAGCACGTCCTTTCCCTCGAAGCCGATGGCGCCGGAGGTCACCGGCAGGCCGCGCGGCAGCAGCCCCATCACCGCATTGGCGGTGATCGACTTGCCGGAGCCGCTTTCGCCGACGACGCAGAGGATCTCGCCGGCGGAGATGGACAGGGAGATGCCCTCCACCGCATGCGGCCGGTCGCCGCCTTGCGGCAGGGCGACGGTGAGGTTCTCGACGGTGAGAAGAGTCATCGTCCCCTCCCCCGCAGCGCGGGGGAGGGAGTCGCATCCATCCTCATGCCGCGCCTCCCCGCTGCCGCGCAAGGCGTGGATTCAGCGCGTCCGACAGCCCCTCCCCCACCAGGTTCAGCGCCAGCACCGTCAGGAAGATGGCGAGCCCGGGAAACACGCTCATCCACCACGCCAAGCGGATGACGGAGCGGCCGGCGCCGATCAGGAATCCCCAGGTCATCAGGTTCGGGTCGCCCAGGCCGAGGAAGGAGAGCGCGCTCTCCAGCAGGATGGCGCTGGCCACCATCAGCGAGGACAGCACGATGATGGGTGAAAGCGCATTGGGCAGGATGTCCCCCAATACGATGGCGAGCCGCGTCTTCCCCAGCACCTCCGCCGCCTGGACGAATTCCCGCGACCGCAGCGACAGGAACTCCGCCCGCACCACCCGTGCGACCGGCGGCCAGGAGACGATGGCGATGGCAAACACCACGGAGATGATGGAGGGGGTGAAGATCGCCACCAGCAGGATCGCCAGGACGAAGCTCGGAATGGTCTGGAAGAATTCGGTGAAGCGCATCACCGCATCATCCGCGACGCCGCCGAGATAGCCGGCAATGGCGCCCAGCGACACGCCGATGCAGAGCGCCGCCACGGTGGAGACGGCGCCGACCAGCAGCGAGATGCGCGCGCCATGGGCGATGCCGGCGGCCACGTCGCGCCCCAAACTGTCGCTCCCCAGCAGCATGTCCATCTCGCCCGGCGGCATGAAGGGCGCCGCCGCCATGTCCCAGGGGCTGCCAGGGAAGAGCCAGGGCGCCGTCGCCGCCAGCAGGATGACGAGGACCAGGATGAGCAGCCCGACCACCGCCCCCTTGTTGCGGCGGAAGCGCCGCCAGAAGTCACGCATGCGATCGAACCCCGTCTTTGCGCCCCCGATTGACGTTCCGCTTCTCGCGCCTGCGGCGCTGCGGCATTCCGGCGCGCCGCAGGCGCGACGCTCCACGATCGGGGGCGGTCACCCCGCCACCTCCACTCGCGGGTCGATCACCGCGTAGAGCAGATCCGTCACCAGGTTGAACAGCACCACCATCACGCCGGTGCAGAAGAAGACGCCCAGCAGCACGGGGTAGTCGCGCGCCAGCAGCGCCTCGAAGGCCAGGCGGCCGATGCCGGGCCAGGCGAAGACCGTCTCCACCAGGATGGCGCCGCCGACGAGCTGCCCGGCCTGGATGCCGGCGAAGGTGATGACCGGCAGCAGCGCGTTGCGCAGCACATGGGCACGCAAGATACGGCCCTCCGGCACGCCCTTGGCCCGCGCCGTCTTGACGAAATCCTGGTCCGCCACCTCCAGCATCGTTGCCCGCGTCAGCCGGCAATAGACCGCGAGGTAGAACAGCCCCAGGGTCAGCGCCGGCAGCAGCAGATGCTTCGCCAGGTCGAGGGCGAAGGCGAAGCCGTGCAGCTCCACGCCGACGGTGCCCATGCCGAAGCTCGGCAGCCATTCCAGCCAGACGGAGAAGACCAGCACCAGCATCAGCCCTACCCAGAACAGCGGCGTCGCGTAGAAGGTCAGCGCCAGCACGGTGATGAGGCTGTCCGCCCAGGTGCCGACGCGCCGCGCCGCCAGCGCCCCCAGCGTGACGCCGCCGGCGATGGCGAAGGCGAAGGCCGCGCCGGTCAGCAGCAGCGTCGCCGGCAGGCGTTCCAGCACCAGCTTCGCCACTGGCTGCTGCTGCCGGTGAGAGAAGCCGAGATCGAGCTGCGCCACGCTCTTCAGATAGATCCAGAGCTGGGTGTGCAGCGGCTGGTCCAGGCCGAACTGCTTCCGGAGCTGCTCCATGAAGGCGGCATCCGCCACGCCGGACTGCCCGGCGATGACGCTCGCCGGGTCGCCGGGGGCCGCATGCACCAGCAGGAAATTGCACACGATGATGGCGAAGACCACCAGCACCGCCTTCACCGCGCGCCGGGCCAGGAAGCCCGGCAGCTTCGACGCCTCCATCAGGAGGCGAGGAACATGTCGTCGAAGCCGGTATGCACCCCGGTGCCGGTGGTGATGACGTTGTGCAGCTTCTTGTCGTAGATCGTCGGGAAGGTGAGCTCCATCAGCCAGATCTGCGGCACTTCCTCCACCAGGATCTTCGTCACCTCGGTGAAGTGGCGCTGCCGGGTCGGCGCGTCGGCGGCGTCGCGGGCGGCGAAGAACAGCTCATCCACCTTCGGGTTGGCGTAGCCACCCGTGTTGGTGAAGGTGACCTTCTGGATGTTGTTGGAGACATAGCTGCGCTCGACGCCGAGGGTCGGGTCGCCAAGCTGGTAGAGGAAGTTGATCGAGGTCTCGTATTCCCAGGCGCCGATGCGGCGCGACCAGCCGCCGGCATCGGTGCTCTCCATCTCAAGCTGGATGCCGATCTGCCGCATGGATTGGCGCAGATATTCGGACAGCCGCGTCCAGATCTCGCCATAGGGCAGCATCAGGTGCTTCAGCGTGGCGCGCACGCCCTGTGCGTTGGGCTTCAGCCCGGCGGCGTCCAGAAGCTGGTTCGCCGCCCGCACATCGAAGGGCGCGAGCTTCACATTCGGGTCGTAGAATCGCGTGGTCGAGGAGATGGGCCCTGTCGCCGCCTTGCCCACGCCGAACCACAGCCGGTTGACGATGAAATTGCGGTCGATCGCCATGGACATCGCCTTCCGCACCCGCGGGTCCCCCAGCGGCCCGACCCGGTGATTGATCTCCATCCAAGAGAGCGGGGACATGTACTCCCACCCCTTCGTCTCGACCGTGAGATTCGGCCGGGCGCGGAGCTGCGGCACGTCGAAGGGCTCGATGTCGTTGGCCTGGGTCAGCAGCACCTGGCCGGTTTCCAGCGCCAGGCGGCGGCTCTGGCTGTCCGGCACGATGCGGTAGATGATGGCGTCCAGATAGGGGCGGTTCGGCTTCCAGTAGCCGTCGAAGCGGTCCAGTCGGATGAAATTGCCGCGCTGCCATTCGGTGAATTTGAACGGCCCGGTGCCGATCGGCCTGGCATTCACCGGGTTGGTGCGGAAATCCGTGCCGTCGAAGATATGCTTCGGCACGATGCAGCAGGCCGTCGCGTCGAACATCAGCAGGAAGGGCTGGAACGGCTTCTTCAGCGTGATGCGGAGGGTGTGCGGGTCCGCCGCCTCGCAGACATCGATGTTCTGGAACACGGTGCGGGCGCGCGGCGCCAGCTCCATGTGGAATTTCATGATGGAGAAGACCACGTCATCGGCCGTCATCGGCTGGCCGTCGTGGAATTTGACGTTCTCCTGCAGCTTGAAGACGTATTCGCGGCCGTCCTCGCTAATCGTCCAGCTCTTCGCCAGCATCGGGATCGGTTCCAGCGTGGGCGAATAAGTCAGCAGGCTCTCGAAGATCTTGCTGGCGGCGACCAGCGTCGGGCCCTGGTTGTTCACGCCCATCTGCAGCACGGGCGGTTCGGGGTTCAGCACCGTGGTCAGGATGCCGCCGCGGCGGGGCGTGATGCCCTGGGCGAGCGCATCGCTGGCCCGCATCAGCAGGGGCGCGGTCGAAGCGGCGGCCATCAGGCCTCGTCGCGTGATGTTCATGCTTGGTCCCCAGATGATTCCGCCGAGGCGAACAACCGCCCCCCGGACAAGGCAGGTGCGGCCGGCTGTCGCCCGGTCCCGCCACGCCCATGCGAATCTCGTGCCGGGGTGTTCCCGTGGCGCGCCGCGCGGGCTAGCTTCGGCCGATGCGGGCCTTCTTCCATCCGGACCAGCGGCGCCACACGCCGCGCTTCTTCCTCATTCGCGGCCAGATCCGGCCGAATTTCGAGATCCCGGCGCGGGCCGAGGCGCTGTTGGAAGGCCTTTCCGCGCTGCGCCTGGCGCCGGAGAATGCCGCCCTGCCGGCGCGGGCGATGCTCGAGAGCGTGCACGCCCCGGACTACCTCGACTACCTGGCTGGCGCGGCGGCGGCCTGGGCGGCGCTGCCCGATGCCGGGCCGGAGGTGGTGCCCAATATGCACGCGACTGCCGACGCCCTGGCCAATGGCGCGCGCCGGCCGGAGAGCATCGTCGGCCAGGCCGCCTGGTACAGCGCCGACAATGCCTGCCCGATCGGCCCCGGCACCTGGGAGGCGAGCCTCGCCGCCGCCGGCGTGGCGCTCGCCGCGGCGGCAGAAGCCGCCGCCGGCCGCACCGCCTACGCCCTCTGCCGCCCGCCCGGCCACCACGCCTATCGGGCGCGCGCCGGCGGCCATTGCTACCTCAACAACGCCGCCCTGGCGGTGCAGGCGCTGCGGCGCGCCGGGGCGAAGCGGGTCGCAACACTCGACATCGACAGCCACCATGGCAACGGCACCCAGGGGATCTTCTGGGAGGATGGCGGGGTCTTCACCTTCTCCACCCATGGCGACCCGAACCGCTACTACCCCTTCTTCACCGGCCATGCCGAGGAGCGCGGCGCCGGCCCCGGCGAGGGGCTGAACCTCAACGCCCCCCTGCCCTTCGGCACCGGCGATGACGGGTGGCTGAAGGCCATCCGCAGCGGCATCGCGGCGGCGGAGCGCTTCGGCGCCGAGGCGCTGGTGGTCTCCCTCGGCTTCGATGCCAGCGAGCATGAGCCGCTGAACGCCCTCGCCGTCACCGCGGATGGCTTCGCCCGCGCCGGCGCCCTGCTCGGCGGCATGAAGCTGCCCAGCGCCATCATCCAGGAAGGCGGCTATTGCGTGGAGTGGCTGGGACGGCTGCTGGAACGCTTCCTCACCGGCTGGGGAGAGGCGGCGTGACCCTCCTCACCCTCGACACCCATGTCGACATAGGCTGGCCGAACCCGCCCGATCCCCGCACCGAGACGAAGCAGCAGGTGGATTTCCCGAAGATGGCGCGGGGCGGGATGCGCGCCGTGGTCTTCATCGCCTATGTGCCGCAGGGCCGGCGCGACGCGGCCGGCCACGAAGCCGCCGCGGCGCGGGCGGAGGCGATGCTGCACCATATCCGGGAGCGCGCCGATGGCCGCGCCTTCCGCTTCTGCGCCACGCCCGGGGAGCTGGAAGCCTGCCATGCGGCCGGCGCGCTCGGCGTGCTCTCGGCGGTAGAGAATGGCTACGCCATGGGCCGCGACCTCGGCGCGCCGACGCGCTGGCGGGCGCTCGGCGCCTGCTACCTGACGCTGACGCATGACGGGCATAACGAGCTCGCCGACAGCGCCAGGCCGAGGCCGGCGCTGGGCGACGGGCCGGAGGAGCATGGCGGCCTTTCTGCCTTCGGGCGCCAGGCGGTCGCGGCGCTGAACGCGGCGGGGATGCTGGTGGATGTGTCGCATGTCTCGAAGCGCGGCATGCTGCAGGCGGCGGCGCTCTCCCGCTCGCCCATCGTCGCGACGCATACCGCCTGCCGGGCCCTCTGCGACCATCCGCGCGGCGTCGATGACGAGCAATTGGACGCGCTGAAGGCAGTGGGCGGGCTGGCCCAGATCACCGCCGTCGGCGCCTTCCTGCGCCGCGTGCCGGATGGGCAGAAGAACCCCGCCAGCGTCGAGGACATGGCCGACCATGTGGACCATGCGGTGCGCCGCATCGGCATCGAGCATGTCGGCGTCAGCTCCGATTTCGACGGCGGCGGCGGCGTCATCGGCTGGCCGGATGCCGCGGAGACGCCGGGGCTGACGGCGGCGCTGCGGGCGCGCGGCTATGGCGAGCGCGAGTTGGGCCTGCTGTGGTCCGGCAATTTCCTGCGCCTCTGGCGGCGGGCGCAGGCGCTCGCCGCGGGCTAGGCATGTCCGGGCGGAGCGGCGACGCCGGGCCGGCGCGGTTCAGGCCGGCGCAGCCCGCCCGCGCCGCCCCCTAACCTGCGCCTGGAGCGTGATCGGTTGAGGTCGAATCGACCGAAACCGTGAGTCACGCGACCGAACAATGAGCTAGAGCAGATCGCCGGAGGGCGGCATCGCCCGGAGGCGTGAATCTGCTCTACAATCCATGAGCTAGAGCGGGGCGGGTGAGCGCAGCCCAACCGATCCCGCTCTAGGTCCTCGCATAGGGGCAGCCCCCTTCCGCCACGGGCCGGAACGCCTCCTCCGCCGGGGTGGTGGCGATCAGCTTCATATAGTCCCAGCCGCCGCGGCTCTCCCCCGGCGCCTTGGCCTGGAACAGATAGGTCGGGTGCAGCTTGCGCCCATCCTCCCGCACCCGTCCGGGGCCGAAGGCGTCGTCGTCGGTCGGCATCGCCTGCATCGCCTGCACCGCCTCCAGCCCGGAGGCCTTCGCCCGCGCCGCGCCGATGGCGGCCACCGCCTTCAGGTAGTGCAGCACGGCGGAGTAGCACTGGAATTGCACGCTGTTCGGCCAGTGGCGATTCGGCAACCCGGGCTGCAGCCGGCGCGTCAGCGCCCGCGTCCGGTCGTTGAGGTCCCAGTAGCTGCTCTCCGTCAGCGTCAGCCCCTGGGCCGAATGCAGGCCCAGCGTGTGCACGTCCACGATGAAGCCGATCATGGCGGCGACCCGGATGTTGCGCCCGGCCAGGCCGAATTCCTGCCCCTGCTTCACGCAATTGATCATGTCCGTCCCGGCATTGCACAGCGCGATGACATCCGGCCGCGTCGCCGCGGCGGAGACCAGGAAGGAGGAGAAATCCGTGGTCGCCGGAAAGGGATAGACCGAGGCGCCGACCACCTCGCCGCCGAAATCCCGCACCACCCGCGTCACCTCCCGCTGCACCGAATGGCCGAAGGCGTAGTCGGCGGTGATGCAGTACCAGCGCTTCGCCCCCGCCTTGGCCAGCGCCCCGCCGGTGGAGCGGGCATTGGCCCAGCTATCGGTGGTCCAGTGCACGGTGTTCGGGCCGCATTGCGGGCCGGTGATGTCCACCGAGGCGCCGCCGCTGTTGAGCTGGACCTTGTTCTTCTCCCGCGCCAGGCCGTTCAGCGCCAGGGCGATGGCGCTGTTGTTCACATCCGCCACCGCGTCCACCGCCTCGCGGTCGAACCACTGGCGGACGATGTTGAGACCGATATCGGCCTTGTTCTGGTGGTCGGCCTGCAGGATCTCCACCCGCAAGCCGCCGGCGGCGCCGAAATCCTGCACCGCCTGGCGGGCGGCGACGACGCAGCCCGGGCCGCTGATGTCGCGATAGGGGCCGGACATGTCCGTCAGCACGCCGATGCGGATGACGGGCGCCTGCGCCCCGGCCTGCCGCGCGCCGATGGCGGCCATGGCGCCGAGCGCGAGCGCGCCCCGCCGGGAAAAGACCATGCGTTTGCCTCCCTTCCTGGTTCGGCCCTTCGGGGCCGGCCTGGCGGTCCGCTGCGGCCCGCCGGCTTTTGCTCGCAGTCCCCGCCACTCCCGCACGGGCCAGGATCGGCCGCGGAAAGCGCAGGCGGTCAGGCTGGAACGGATACCGGCCGGGATTCAAGCGCGGCGTGGGCAGGCGGCCTGCCGCCCCATGCCGGCTCGCACCCGACCCCGGGCGGCCTGGCTTCAGCGGCATCGCCCCGGGCGGGCTGCCAACGCCTTGCCTTGCCGCCGCCATGGCATCGCCGGCCTTGCCCGGTAGTCAAGGCAGCAGCAGAGAAGGACTCCCAGCCATGCCGCGCCTGCCGTTGCTCGCCGCCTGCCTTGGCCTGTCGCTGCTCGCCCCGGGGGTCGCGCTGGCCGATCCGTGGCAGGATGAGAGCGGGCATGGCCGCGGCGCACCCGCCGGAAGCGGGCGGGACCACGACCGCCATGACCGGCAGTGGCGCGAGGCCTGGCGCGAGCGCGGCGACGGCCATCGGAGCGAGCGGGCGCCTGCCCAGCCCTGGCACGCCGCGCCGCCGATCCCGCCCGGCCATTTGCCGCCGCCGGGCGAAGCCCGCGCCTGGTATCCGGGGCTGCCACCCGGCCACCAGCCGCCACCCTTCGGGCGGTAAGCCGGCGCAGCGCCGCCACGGCCCGGAGGAATGAGGCTTCAGTTGCGCGAGCGTAGCGGCTAGCTTCCGCCATATGCTCATCGCCCGCATCGCCACCTTCGCCTTCTCCGGTATCGAGGCCATGCCGGTGGAGGTGCAGGTGCAGATCGCCTCCGGCCTGCCCGCCTTCACCATCGTCGGGCTGCCGGACAAGGCGGTGGCGGAGTCTCGGGAAAGGGTGCGGGCGGCCATGGCCGGCATGGGGCTTTCCCTGCCGCCGCAGCGCGTGCTGGTGAATCTGGCGCCGGCCGATATCCCGAAGGAAGGCTCGCATTTCGACCTGCCCATCGCGCTCGCCGTGCTGGCGGCGATGGCGGTGCTGCCGCGCGAGGAGATGGCCGGCTATGCCGCGCTCGGCGAACTCTCGCTGGATGGCAGCATCCAGCCCGTCGCCGGCGTGCTGCCTGCGGCGCTCGGCGCCTCGGCGCGTGATCTTGGCCTGATCTGCCCGGCGGCGCAGGGCGGCGAGGCGGCCTGGGCCGGGCGGATCGAGGTGCTGGCGGCGCCCGACCTGCCCGCCCTGCTGAACCATTTCCGCGGCTTGCAGGTGCTGAGCCCGCCCGAGCCGCCGCCGCCCGATGCCGTCGCGCCCCGCGGCCCCTGCCTTTCCGAGGTGAAGGGGCAGGAAACCGCCAAGCGTGCCCTCGAGATCGCCGCTGCCGGCGGCCACAACCTGTTGATGATCGGCCCGCCAGGCGCCGGCAAATCCATGCTGGCAGCGCGGCTGCCCGGGCTGCTGCCGGACCTCTCCGCGGCGGAGGCGCTGGAGGTCAGCATGGTGCATTCCGTCGCCGGGCTGCTGCGCGACGGCCGCCTGGTGGTGCGCCCGCCCTTCCGGGAGCCGCATCATTCGGCCAGCCAGCCGGCGCTGATCGGCGGCGGCAACCGGGCGAAGCCGGGGGAGATCAGCCTCGCCCATCTCGGCGTGCTGTTCCTGGACGAATGGCCGGAATTCCCCCGTCCGGCGCTGGAGGCGCTGCGCCAGCCCATGGAGACGGGGCGCGCCAGCATCAGCCGCGCCAATGCCCACATCACCTATCCGGCGCGATTCCAGTGCATCGCGGCGATGAATCCCTGCCGCTGCGGTTATCTGGGCGAGGCCAGGCGGGAATGCGGCAAGGCGCCGCGCTGCGGGGAGGAGTATCAGAACCGCCTCAGCGGCCCGCTGCTGGACCGCATGGATCTGACGGTGGAAGTGCGACCGGTGCCGCCCGCCGAGCTCTTCCACGCTCCCGCCGGCGAGACCAGCGCCACGGTCGCCGCGCGGATCGAGGCCGCCCGGGCGCGGCAGCGCGCCCGCTACGGCGAGGACGGCCCGCGCTGCAACGCCGCCGCGCCGGATGCCGCGCTGGAGCAGGCGCTGGCGGTGGATGGCGCCGCCCGCGCCCTGGCGGAGCAGGCGGCGGAGAAATTGCGCCTCTCCGCCCGCGGCATCACCCGCACCCTGCGCGTGGCCCGTACCATCGCCGACCTGGCGGCGAACGAGACGGTGCAGCGCGCGCATGTCGCGGAGGCGCTGGCCTTCCGCAACCGCGGCCTGGCGCGGGTGGCGCTGCTGGATAAGGCCTGACGCCGGGCACCTGCCGAACCATCGCCGGCGTGAACCGGCGAGGAGGTGCGGAACCGTGCTGCCTCACCTCGCCGGCGGAGGGCTGGTCCAGCGCTCCTGCGCCACGGGGTCGCTCCATGCCGAGCCCAGCGGCTGAAGGATCACCCAGGTCTCCGCAAGCCTGCCATCCTCGATGCGGTAGGCCTGCAGGCCTGCGCGGCTGCGGGCCTCGCCAGTGCTCTGGTCGGTCCATGTCATCGTGAAGCGGTACCAGGCACGGCTTCCGTGCAAGGCGTGATCGTAGACCACGATGCGCACATCCGGCCGGTCCTGCCTGAGCCTGGCGAGTTCAGCGGCGTAGGCTTCGCGCGTGACGGTCCGGTCTCCGGCTTCATCGTGCCGGATATAGGTCGGCGCAACGCAATCGGGGACCAGATCGTATTGGCCCTCATGCCAGACCCGCTCCCACCGGTCGAACAGGTCGCGCAGGACAGACTCGTCGGACATCTCTGAACTCCATTTCGCCCAGGCCGAGCCTGCCGCCGCCGCGCGACCCGGTAAAGAACAAAATGTGTACAATGGCCGGCCGGCGGGCGAGCATCAGGCGCCGGGTCCCATCCGCTGGCGGGCTGACGAAGCCGGGGATTTCAGGCGCCTTTCGGTCCTTGGCGGCTGGGGCTGGGCGCCGCGCTGCGCCCAAGGCGGAGGGCAGCGCGCGCCCTCCTCAACCCACGCTGCCGGCCCGGCGCATCACCCCGCCCCATTTCTCGTATTCCTCGCGCAGGATGCGGGCATGCGCCGGCGCATCCGCCTGCACCTGGGCGTAGCCACGCCGCGTCAGCTCCGCCTTCAGCGGTTCCTCGCGCGCGGCCTGCAGGAAGGCGCCGCCGATCTTCTCCACCTGCTCCGGCGCCAGCCCTGCCGGCGCGTAGAAGCCCCAATGCGCCGCCACCACCACATTCGGCAGGCCGGATTCCCGGAAGGTGGGCAGTTCCGGCGCCAGAGCCTGGCGTTCCGCCCCGCTGGTCGCCAGCGCCCGGATGGTGCCCGCCTGCATCAACCCGAGGATGGCGTTCAGCGCGGAGAAATTCACGTCGAGATGCCCGGCGACCAGATCGTTCGCCGCCTGCCCCGCCCCGGAATAGGGCACGAAATTCATGCGGATGCCCGCCTGTTCCTGCAGCAGCAGCGCCGCCAGATGCGCCGTGCCGCCGATGCTGCCTGTCGCGTAGGTGATGCGCCCGGGTTCCGCCTTCGCCAGGGCGATGAATTCCGGCAGCGTCTTCGCCGGCAGGGAGGCCCGCACCACCAGCGTGGTCGGCGCCGAGGCGACGGAGGCCAGCGGCACCAGGTCGCGGAAGATGTCGAAGGGGAGCTGCTGATGCAGCGCCGGCAGCACCGGCAGGGTGGTGTCGCAGCAGAGCAGCGTGGTGCCGTCCGGCTGCGCCCGCGCCACGGCCTCCACGCCGACGATGGCGCTGGCGCTCGGCCGGTTCTCCACCGCCACCGGCACGCCGAGCAGTTCCGCGGCGCGCGGCGCCAGCAGCCGGGCCAGCACATCCGTATTGCCGCCGGCGGAGAAGGGGATGATCAGCCGGATCGGCCGCCGCGGCTGGGCATGCAGCGCCGGCGCTGCCATGGTGGCGCCGGCGGCGAGGAGGGCGCGGCGGGTGAGGATGGGTCTCGGCATGGGGGTACTCCTGCGCAGTGCGGCTTCAGGCCATGCCGCCATCGACCGGCAGCACGGCGCCGCTGACGAAGGCGGCAAGGTCGGAGGCGAGGAAGGCGACGGCATGGGCGATGTCCCGCGGCGTGCCGAGGCGGCGCAGCCCGACCCGGCCGAGCATCGCCTGCTGCCCGGCCTCGCCGTAGCGCGCCCATTGCGCCTCGCGCGCCGGGTTGGTCAGCACCAGCCCGGGGGCGACGTAATTCACCGTGATGCCGGAAGGGCCGAGATCGGCGGCCAATTGCCGCGTCAGCCCGGCCAGCCCGTGCTTCGCCGCGGTATAGGCCTGCACCCCGTTCAGCGAGGCGTGCGAGCCGGCGCGCGAGCCGATATTGACGATCCGCCCGCCGCCGGCGCGCCGCATGCCCGGCACCACGGCGCGGCACAGCACGAAGACGGTATCCAGGTTGATCTCGCGCACCGCATCCCATTCGGCGTCGGAGACCTCCGCGATGTCCTTCGGCACCTGGCCGAGCGAGCCGCCGGCATTGTTGACGAGGACCGCGATGGCGCCGCCTGAGGCCGCCTCCACCGCCGCAATCCAGCCGGCAGCAGCGGCGCGGTCGGTCAGCTCCACCACGCTCGCGCGGAGGCCCGGGCAGGCGGCGGCGAGGTCGGCAAGACCCGCCGCCGCGCGGTCCGCGGCATGCACCACGGCGCCCTGCGCCACCATCAGCTCCGCAATGGCGCGGCCGATGCCGCTGCCCGCGCCGGTGACCGCGACGACCCGTCCGCCGAGGCCAAGCTCCATGTCCTACCGCTCCCCGCCTCGCCGGAGGCTGCCCTGCCGCCGGGCCCTCCCGGCGCCGCATCCGGCGGCGGGATTGAGCGTCCCGAGGCAGCGCCTGACCAGCCCCGAAACTGCAACGGCGGCGCATTTCCTGGCGCCGCGGGACATGGCTTGCCCATCGGCTGGTCACGCCGCGGGGCAGGCCGCGCAAATATCCCGCAGCGGGGGTTTCGATACGCCGTGCCGCCGCGCGGCCGCGGCGCTGCTGCTGCTTCTCCTCCTGCTGCTCATCCCCGCCACGGCACGGGCGCAGCGGCAGATGGTCGCGGCCGCGCATCCGCTGGCGGCGGAAGCCGGCATGGCGATGCTGCGCGCCGGCGGCACCGCGATCGACGCCGCCATCGCCACCCAGGTCATGCTCGGCCTGGTGGAGCCGCAATCCTCCGGCCTCGGCGGCGGCGCCCTGGCGCTGTACTGGGATGCCGCCACGCGGCATCTGAGCGCCTGGGACGGGCGGGAGGTGGCGCCCGCCGCCGCGCCGCCCACGCTCTTCCTGAAGGATGGCCAGCCCATGGCCTTCCTCGCCGCGGCCATCGGCGGCCGCGCCGTCGGCGTGCCGGGCGCCATGCGCATGCTGGAGGCGCTGCACAAGGCGCAGGGCAGGCTGCCCTGGGCGGCGCTCTTCGCCCCCGCCATCGCGGCGGCGGAGAACGGCGTCCCCGTCACCCCGCGCCTCGCCGCGCTGATCGCCCAGGACGCCGCGCATCTGGCGCAGGACCGCGAGGCGCGTGCCCTGTTCCTGCCCGATGGCAAGCCGCTGCCCGCCGGCGCCACGCTGCGCAACCCGGCCTATGCCGCGACGCTGCGCGCCATCGCCGAGCAGGGGGCGGAGGCGCTGCATCGCGGCCCGATCGCCGCCGAGATCGCCGCCGCCATCCGCGCCCATGCCAATCCCGGGCTGATGACGACGGACGACCTGGCCGGCTATGCGCCGAAGCAGCGGGAGGCGCTGTGCGGCCCCTATCGCGGCGTGACGGTCTGCGGCTTCCCGCCGCCTTCCTCCGGCGGCGCCACGGTGCTGCAGATCCTCGGCATCCTGGCGCATCAGAGCCTGGCGGGGCTGGATCCGCGCGGGCTGGACGCGGCGCATCTGCTGGGCGAGGCGGGGCGCATCGCCTTCGCCGACCGCAACCGCTATCTGGCGGATGCGGACCAGGTGCCGGTGCCGCTGCGCGGGCTGCTGGACCCCACCTACCTGCTGCTCCGCGCCCAGCTGCTGGACCGCGACCACGCCCTGGCGGCGCCGCGGGCCGGCAACCCGCCCTGGCAGGACGGCGCCGCTTTGGCCAGCCAGCCGCCGCAGCCGGAGGGCGGCACCAGCCATGTCTCCATCGTCGATGCCGAGGGCAATGCGCTGGCGATGACCAGCACCATCGAGGACCTCTTCGGCGCCCGGCTGATGGTGCGCGGCTTCTTCCTCAACAATGAGCTGACCGATTTCTCCTTCCTGCCGGAGATCGAGGGGCGGCCGGTGGCGAACAGGGTGGGCCCGGGCAAGCGGCCGCGCTCCTCCATGTCCCCCACCATCGTCTTCGGCGCGGATGGGCTGCCGATGCTGCTGCTCGGCTCGGCCGGCGGCTCGCGCATCATCGGCCATGTGGCGCAGACGCTGGTGGCGCTGCTGGATTGGGGGCTGGAGCCGCAGGCGGCGGTCTCGCTGCCGCGGATCGGGGCGCTGAATGCGGGGCTGGAGCTGGAGGCCGGGACTGGCGCGGCGGCGCTGGCGCCGGGGCTGGAGGCGCGGGGCTTTCCGGTTGAGCTGCGGACCATGACCTCCGGGCTGCATGTCATCCGCATCCTGCGCGGGGCCGAGGGCGTCAGGCTGCAGGGTGGGGCCGATCCGCGGCGCGAGGGCGTCGCGCTGGGGGATTGAAGCAGGGCGTCGCGCCGCTAGAGCGGTTTCACGCTGACTGTGCAGCGCGAAGCCGCTCTAGCTTATGGATTGTAGAGCAGATTCACGCCTCCGGGCGATGCCGCCCTCCGGCGATCTGCTCTAGGCGCGTCTTGCGGCGCGACCCTTCCTCTCACCTTGGACGCAGTGCGTCCAACCCCGCCAAGCGCCGAGGCCCTTCGAGGCTGCGAGTTGAACCCGCAAGGCTCGAACTGATGGTTTCCGAAGGCCCTTCGGCCTTTGGCGATGCCCGGGAGGGGCGGCGCCCCTCTCGGCCCCCCTTGCAACCCGCACCGCCTGGCCGCGTGATGCCCCCACCATCCCGGAGGCCCGCCAATGCGCCTGCTGCCCCTTGCCACCCTGCTCCTCCTTGCCCTCCCCGCCGCGGCGCAGGAGACGAAGGAAATCGGCCATGTGAACACCGCGCTCACCAATCTCGGCCTGACCCGCAGCCACCGCGTGGTGATCGAGCGCTTCGACGACCCGGAGGTGCAGGGCGTCTCCTGCTACATTTCCCAGGCGCGCACCGGCGGCCTCTCCGGCATGGTCGGCATCGCCGAGGACCCGGCCCGCTTCTCCCTCTCCTGCACCGCCACCGGCCCGGTGCGGGTGACGGAGGGCGCCCGGCGCGGCGAACGCGGCGAGCGGGTCTATGAAAGCGACACCAGCCTCTTCTTCAAGGAAACCCGCGTCCATCGCTTCCTCGACGAGGAGCGCAACGTGATCATCTACATGGCCTGGTCCACCAAGCTGGTGGATGGCTCGCCCTACAACGCCGTCTCGGTGGTGCCGATCCGCTGAGCCGTGCCGGCCGGCGTGGGCGGCGGGTCCCGCCCCTCCTCCACCGCATGGCAGGCGGCGATGGTGCCGGCCTGGCCCTTCAGCGGCAGCAGCTTCGGCATCTCCGCCTTGCAGCGCGCATCCGCCAGCGGGCAGCGCGGATGGAAGGGGCAGCCGGAGGGCGGGCTGATCGGGCTCGGCACCTCGCCGCCCACCGGGATGCGCTGCCGCCCGGTCATCTCGAGGTCCGGGATCGCCTCCATCAGCGCCCGCGTATAGGGGTGGCGCGGCGCGGTGAAGAGCGTCTCCGCCTCCGCCAGCTCCACCAGCCTTCCGAGATACATCACCCCGATGCGGTCGCTGACCTGCCGCACCACGGCGAGGTTGTGGCTGATGAAGAGATAGGTGAGGCCGAGCCGCGCCTGGAGGTCCTTCATCAGGTTCAGGATCTGCGCCTGCACGGAGACGTCGAGCGCCGAGGTCGGCTCGTCGCAGACCAGGAATTCCGGGTTGGAGGACAGCGCCCGGGCGATGGAGATGCGCTGCCGCTGGCCGCCGCTGAACTCATGCGGGTATTTCTCGCCATCCAGCGGCGAGAGCCCTACCTGGGTCAGCAGCTCCGCCACCCTGGCGCGCTGCGCCGCCTGATCGGGGATCAGGCCGAAGGCGCGGATCGGCTCCGCTACGATGTCCCGCACCCGCCAGCGCGGGTTCAGCGAGGCGTAGGGGTCCTGGAAGATCATCTGCATGCGCCGGCGCTGCGCCGCGGCGGCGCGGGCCTGGTGCAAATCCTGGCCGTCGAACAGCACGCGCCCGCGGGTCGGCGGGTAGAGGCCGACGACCAGCCGCGCCACGGTGGATTTGCCGCAGCCGCTTTCACCCACGAGCGACAGGGTGGTGCCCTTCGGGATCTCGAAGGAGACGCCATCCACGGCGCGCAGGATGCGCTTGCCCTCCCCGGCCAGTAGCCGCTGCAGCAGGGGGCGGGAGACGTCGAAATGGCGGGCCAGCTCATCGGCCACCAGCATGGCGGTCGCGCCGGGGGCATGTGGCAGGGCCGTGCCGGGGGCACGAGGCATCGGCTCCTCAGCCATGGCGCAGCGCCTCCGGCGCCTGCTTGGCGGAGGCCGGGTCGTAGAGCCAGCAGGCGGCACGCGTCGCCGTGGTCTCCAGCAGCTCCGGCCGCTCCACCCGGCAGCGGTCGAACACATGCGGGCAGCGCGGGTTGAAGGCGCAGCCCGGCGGGATGGCGGAGAGCCGCGGCATCGCCCCCTCGATCTGCGCCAGATGGTCCACCTTGCGGTCGAGCGGCGGGATGGAGGCCATCAGCCCCTCGGAATAGGGGTGGCGCGGTGCCTTTACCACGCTCCGCACCGGGCCGATTTCCGCGATGCGCCCGGCATACATCACCGCCACCCTGTCCGCCGTCTCGGCGATCACGCCCATATCGTGGGTGACGAGCATCATCGCCATCCCCTTCTCCCGCGCCAGGGTCTTCAGCAGGGCGATGATCTGGGCCTGGATGGAGACGTCGAGCGCCGTGGTCGGCTCATCCGCCACCACCATGCGCGGCTCGGCGCAGAGGGCCAGGGCGATGACGACGCGCTGGCGCATGCCGCCGCTGAACTCATGCGGGTAGCTGTCCACCCGCTGCGCGGCGGCCGGAATGCCCACCATCTCCAGCCAGCCGATGGCGCGCTTCCGGGCCTCGGCGGCGCCGATCGGCAGGTGCGTCAGCATCGTCTCCACGAGCTGGTCGCCGACGGTGTAGAGCGGGTTCAGCGTGGTCAGCGGGTCCTGGAAGATCGCGCCGATCTCCTTGCCGCGGATCTTCCGCATCGCCTCATAGCGGAGATTGTCGATGCGCCGCCCGTGCAGCAGGATCTGCCCGCCGGCGATGCGCCCGGGCGGCTCCAGCAGCCCGATGATCGCGGCGCCGGTCATGGATTTGCCGGCGCCGCTCTCGCCCACCACGCCCAGCACCTCCCCCGGCATGATGCTGAAGGAAACGCCGTCCAGCGCCCGCAAGGTGCCGCGGCGCGTGGGGAACTCCACCCGCAGATCGCGGACTTCGAGGATGGGGGCCCCGTCGCGCTCGCGCGATGGGGAAGGGAGGATCGGCTGCATCAGCGGAGCTTCGGGTTCAGGGCATCGCGCAACCAGTCGCCCAGCAGGTTGACGGACAGTACCATCGCGATCAGCGCCACACCGGGGAAGATCGTGATCCACCACTCGCCGCTGAACAGGAAATCATTGCCGATGCGGATGAGGGTGCCGAGGGAAGGCTCGGTCGGCGGCACGCCAACGCCAAGGAAGCTCAGCGTCGCCTCGGAGATGATGGCGTTGCCGAGATTCAGCGTGGCGATCACCAGCACCGGCCCCAGCACGTTGGGCAGCACATGGGTGAGCATGATGTGCAGCCGGGAAAGCCCGATGACCCGCGCCGCCAGGACATATTCCTTGTTCCGCTCCACCAGGGTGGAGGAGCGGACGGTGCGGGCGAATTGCGGCCAGGCGCTGATGCCGATGGCGAAGATGACGACGAAGAGGGCGATCTGGTCATGCACCTCCCGCGGCAGCACGGCGCGCACCACGCCATCCACCAGCAGGGCGATGAGGATGGAGGGGAAGGTGAGCTGGATATCGGCGATGCGCATCAGCAGCCCATCCACCGTGCCGCCGAGATAGCCGGCCACCAGCCCCAGGCCGACACCCAGCAGGGTGGAGAAGATCACCGAGCAGATGCCGACCAGCAGCGAAATGCGCGCGCCATACATGATGGCGGAGAGCACGTCCCGCCCCTGATCATCCGTGCCGAGCGGGTAGGTGCCGTCGCCCTCCGCCATCCAGGCGGGCGGCTTGAAGGCGTCGATCAGGTTCAGGCTGGCGAGGTCGAAGGGGTCGTGCGGCGCCAGCCAGGGCGCCAGCCCCGCCCCCACCAGGCAGACCAGCCCCACCAGGGCGGAGAGCACCGTCACCGGGGAGCGGCGGAAGGAGTAGAACAGGTCGCTGTCCAGCAGCCTGGCCAAGGGGGCGATGAGCGCCGCCATGCTCAGTGCCCCTGCCCGCGGCCGATGCGCAACCGCGGATCCACCGCGTAGTAGAGCAGGTCGACAGCCAGGTTGATGGTGACGAAGACCAGGGCGATGAGCATCAGATAGGCCGCCATTACCGGGATGTCGGCGGCGCTGACGCTCTGGATGAAGAGCAGCCCCATCCCCGGCCATTGGAACACCGTCTCCGTCACGATGGCGAAGGCGATGATGCCGCCGAGCTGCAGCCCGGCGATGGTGATGACCGGCACCAGCGTGTTCTTCAGCGCATGGCCGAAATTCACCGCGCGGTTCGAAAGCCCCCGGGCGCGGGCGAATTTGATATAGTCCGTGCGCAGCACCTCGAGCATCTCCGCCCGCACCAGCCGCATGATCAGCGTCAACTGGAACAGGCCGAGGGTGATGGAAGGCAGCACCAGCGCCTTCAGCCCCGACCAGGTAAGGAAGCCGGTGGACCACCAGCCGAGCTGCACGACATCGCCGCGCCCGAAGGAGGGCAGCCAGCCGAGCCAGACGGAAAACACCAGGATCAGCAGGATGCCGATGAGGAAGGGCGGCAGGGAGACGCCCACCAGGCTGAAGGTCAGCAGCGCCCGGCTGAGCCAGGAATTGCGGTACAGCCCGGTATAGACGCCCATCGCCACGCCCACCACCAGCGCGATGCCGGCGGCGCAGAAGGCCAGCTCCAGCGTCGCCGGCGCACGCTCGCCGATCAGCTCCGCAACCGGGCGGGAGAGGCGGTAGGAGAGGCCGAATTCGCCCTGCACGGCATTGCCGATGAACTTCGCGAATTGCACGAAGAAGGGCTGGTCCAGCCCCAGGCCGGCGATCAGCGCCTGGCGCTGCGCCTCGGTAAAGTCCTGGCCGAGCATGATGGAGACCGGGTCGCCGACATAGGCGAACATGGCGAAGCTGATGAAGGCCACCACCAGCATCACCGGAATGGCCTGCAGGATGCGGGAGAGGATGAAGGCGAACACTTAATTCGGCCCCTGGCGCATCGTCGCCCCGCCAACCCCGCGCGCAGGGGCGCCCCCCATCCCGACCCTTGCCCGCAGGCGGCCGAGGGAGAGGGCCGCGCCGCGCGGCGGCGTGGAAGGGCGGGGGCGGGCCGGAGCCATCCGCATCACCGGCGCCTCGCCCGGCGGCAACCGGCCTCGCCGCCCGCCGCCCTGCCGATCGCGCGCGGCTCCGCTGCCACCACGGCCGCCAGCCCGGCGGTCGCCCGCATCCATCGCAGCATCTTCCTCGTCCCCCGGCGCCCGGTGTTCCGGTGCAGCCTCAAGGGCCAAGGCTATACGGCGCCCCCCGGCGGGGCGGAAGGCCTGTCCGACGTGGCTTCCCCGTCATCTGCCCAATCTTTCAGCAGGCTATACCCCACCGCGAGCAGGACCGGCCCAAGAAACAGGCCGAGGAAGCCGAAGGCCAGCACCCCGCCCAGCGCCCCCAGCAGAGTCAGCAGCAGCGGCAGGTCTGCGCCGCGGGAGATCAGCCATGGCCGGATGACATTGTCCGCGCTGCTGATGCCGAAGGCGCCGTAGAGGCCGAGGAAGATCGCCCAGGCGGTGTTTCCCTGGCTGAACAGCCAGAGCGTCGCCGGCACCCAGACCAGCGGCGCGCCGACCGGCAGGATGGACACCACCCCGGCGATGACGCCCAGCAGCACCGGCCGCGGCACGCCGGAAATCCACAAGCCGAAGGTGGTCATCAGCCCCTGCACCAGCGCGGTGCCGAGCAGGCCGTACACCACGCCGCGCGTCACATCGCCGGTCAGCACCATCAGCCGCCGGGTGCGGTCGCCCGCCAGGCGGTGCAACGCCGCCTCGCTGCGCCGGGCGATGGCCGGCCCGTCGCGGTAGAGGAAGAAGGCGAGGAAGATCGCCACCAGCACCTCGGCGAGGCCGGAAAGCACGGCGAGCAGCACGGAGAGCAGCGTCTGCGCCAGCGTGCCGGCATAGGGGGAGAGCAGTTCGGTCAGGGCCGAGAAGCCGAAATCGATGCGGCCCACATATTCCGCCACATAGGGCCCGACCACCGGCAGCCGGCCCAGCCACGCGCCGAAATCCGGCATGCCCTGGGTGAGGAATTGCTCCACCGCTCCGCGCAGCCCCTCGATATCCTCCCGCTTCGTCGGGGTGGCGAAGACCAGCGGCAGGCCAATGAGGAGGAATTCCGCCGTCACCATCGCCGCCGCTGCGGCGCTGGCGGAAAGCCGGAACCGCTCCCGCAGGAAGCGGAAGGCGGGCCAGGTGGAGAAGACCAGGATCGCCGCCCAGAGCAGGGAGGAGAGGAAGGGCCGCAGCACCATCAGGCAGGCGATGGCCAGCGCCAGCAGGGCGATCAGCCCCAGGATGCGGGCCGGGTTCAGGCTGTCTGACGGCATCGGGGGGCTTTCCGTTCCGGGGCTGCGGGGGCAAGGGGGGGTGCGGCGCGGCAGTAGCCAGCGGCGCGGCCGGCTTGTAGCGTCCCGGCGCCGACTCCAGGGAGGTCACCGCATCATGCCGCGCTTCGCCGCCAACCTGTCCATGATGTTCACCGAGGTTCCCTTCCTGGATCGCTTCGCCCGCGCCGCCAAGGCCGGCTTCCAGGCGGTGGAATTCCTCTTTCCCTATGAATTCCCCGCCGCCGAGATCGCCGCGCGGCTGCAGGATAACGGCCTGGCCCAGGTGTTGTTCAACGCGCCCCCGGGCGATTGGGCGGCGGGGGAGCGCGGCCAGGCCGCCCTGCCCGGCCGCCACGCGGAGTTCCGCGAGGAGGTGAAGCGGGCGCTGGACTACGCCGCCGCCCTCTCCTGCCCTCGGCTGCATGTCATGGCCGGCCTCGCCCCCGCCGGCGTGCCGCGCGACACGCTGCTGGCGACCTATGCGGCGAACCTCGCCTGGGCGGCGGAGGAATGCGGCAAGGCCGGCGTGAAGCCGGTGATCGAGCCGATCAACCACCGCGACATCCCCGGCTTCTTCCTGAACACGACCGACGAGGGCGCGGCGATCATCGAGGCCATCGGGCCGGAGCGGATCGGGCTGCAATTCGACCTCTACCACTGCCAGATCACCGAAGGCGACATCGTGAAGCGGGTGGAGAAGCACCTGCCGCTCATCGCCCATATGCAGGTGGCGGACAATCCCGGGCGGAACGAGCCCGGCACCGGCGAGGTGAATTGGCCTTTCGTCTTCCGGAAGATCGACGAGCTCGGCTTCCGCGGCTGGATCGGCTGCGAATACCGCCCGGCGGCGGAGACCGAGGCCGGGCTCGGCTGGTTCCAGCAATACAAATGAGGCGCCTGCGGCGCGCCCGGCCGATTCAGCCCTCCGCGCCATACGGCGCTCCGGCCATCGGATGGGTAGCATGATGCGCCTGCGGCGCGCCCGGCCGATTCAGCCCTCCGCGCCGTGCGGCGCTCCGGCCATCGGACGGGTAGCATGATGCGCCTGCGGCGCGCCCGGCCGATTCAGCCCTCCGCGCCATGCGGCGCTCCGGCCATCGGACGGGCCGCACTCCACTGAGCCACTGGAAGGACATCCCCATGAAGATCGGATTCATCGGCCTCGGCATCATGGGCAAGCCGATGGCGGGCCATCTGAAGGCCGCCGGGCACGACATCATCGTGCCGGAGCGGAAGAGCCTGGATGCCGACTCCCGCGCCGCCTACCAGGTGGTGCCAGATGCGAAATCGGTCGCCGCCGCCGCCGAGGTGATCATCCTGATGGTCCCCGACACCCCGGATGTGGAAGCCGTGCTGTTCGGCCCGGCCGGCGTGGCGGAAGGGCTCGCCAAGGGCAAGCTCGTCATCGACATGTCCTCGATCAGCCCGACCGCGACCAAGAGCTTCGCCGAGAAGATCAACGCCCGGGGCTGCGACTACCTCGATGCCCCCGTCTCCGGCGGCGAGGTCGGCGCCAAGCAGGCCAGCCTGACCATCATGGTCGGCGGCCCGGAGGCCGCCTTCGAGCGGGCGAAGCCGCTCTTCGAGAAGATGGGCAAGAACATCACCCTGGTCGGCACCGCCAATGGCGCCGGCCAGACCTGCAAGGTGGCCAACCAGATCATCGTGGCGCTCACCATCGAGGCGGTGGGCGAGGCGCTGGTCTTCGCCGCCAAGGCCGGTGCCGACCCGGCCAAGGTGCGCCAGGCGCTGATGGGCGGCCTCGCCACCTCCCGCATCCTGGAGCTGCATGGCGAGCGGATGATCAAGCGCACCTTCAACCCCGGCTTCCGCATCGTGCTGCACCAGAAGGACCTCAACCTGGCCCTGCAATCGGCGAAGGAGCTGGGGGTGGCGCTGCCCAACACCGCCTCCACCCAGCAGCTCTTCTCCGCCTCCATCGCCCAGGGCAATGGCGGGCTGGACCATTCCGGCCTGGTGAAGGCGCTGGAGATCCTCGCCGCCCATCCGGTGGCGGAGGGCTGAGCCGCCGGCGCGGCCCGGCCGGGCGGGGGGCGCCAACCTCCCGCCCTGTCCCCCCGACATGCGCGGCCGCCTGCCGCTGGCCGGGGACGGGCGGCGGAAGAGCGCGACCGCCGCCCCGGCGCAGGCGCCGCCATGGCCGGCGGCGCTGCCCATAGGCGGAGCAGGCCCATTGGGCGGCAAAGTTTGCGAAACATTCCGGCCCTTCTGCACTCGTTTGTCTTTTTTTTACGTTGGGATAGGGAATATCTCCGGTTGCGCTTGCTATCGGGGGCTACAGGCGGCACATAGGAACCGCGTACCGAGCGTGAGATTCCATCTCAAAAACGGGGCGCCGCGTCGGGGTTGGCCGGAGGGGATCATGCGGTTCGTCGATATCGGGCAACAGCTTCGCGCCTACCGGCTGGAATCCGGCCTGCGGGCCGAGGAAATCGCCGCCCGCCTCGGCGTCTCCCGCGCCGCCCTCTACCGCTACGAAAAGGGCGAGGTCATCAAGCTGGACACGATCCGGCGCCTGGCCGAGCTGCTGAAGATCTCGCCCCTGTCGCTGCTCGGCATCGGCGTCGAATATTTCTCCCGCCCGGTCGCCTTCCTGGAACGGGTCCGTCAGGTCGAGGAGCAGGCCGACCAGATCCTCTTCGTCGGCGGCGCCCTCTGCTACCAGACCGCGACCGATGCCTTCGACGGCGCGGTGACCGAGGCCTGGACCGAAGCCGCCGATGCCGCCACCGACCGGGCCCAGGCGCGCGCCCTGACCGAGCAGGCGCTCGGCCTGCTGGCGGCGCGGCGCAAGCAGCACCAGCAGCGCCGGCCGACCATCATCGGCATCCTCTCCGAGGCCGCGATGGCCCGCATGCTGCAGGACGGCATCGCCCCCGGCCTCAACCTGCCGCCACGCACCCGCGCCCGCTGCCGCGCCGCGGCGATCGCCGAGGCGGAAAGCATCGCCAACCTGATGGAATCGGTGCCGATCGGCGTCCAGCTCGGCCTGTCCACCGGGCCCGACCTGGCAGCGGGCTTCGCCGTGATGCGCGGGCGGGAAAGGGCGCATGTGGTGGGCAGCCCCTTCGCCCCGGATACCGCCCCGGGCACCGGCCTCGGCGTCGCCATGATCACCGCGGCGGATGAGGCGATCGCGGTGCACCAGCGGGTGGCGGAAGCCGCTTGGCGCGACGCGCTGAAGGGCGCCGCGGCGGCGGCGCGGGTGCGGGACTTGGTCAGGACGGCGCCGACGGCGGAGTAGCCGGGGCGCTGCCCCGGACCCCGGCAGAGGGCTCTGCCCTCTGCACTCCCGCCGGGGAGGGGACCCCTCCCCGGACCCCGGTGTGAGTTTTGGACCCGACATTTGAGCCTGCCGACTCACGGGCCGGCTTCGGGGGAAGCTTCCCCCCGGTGGGAGCGCGGGGCATGGGGGCGAAGCCCCCATCACCTCGCTTCCGGCAATTCCAGTACCGCCTCGTACACCTCCTCCTCCTCGGGCGAGCGCCGCAGGGTGAAGCCCAGGCTGCGCATGAAGGCCAGCATCGGCGCATTGTCCGCCAGCACATGGCCGAGCACCCGCCCCACCCCCGCGGCGCGGCCCCAGTCGATGATCCGCTGCATCAGGTGCCGGCCCAGCCCCTGACTCTTCATCTCCGGCAGCACCACCACGGCGAATTCCGCCGTCGGCGAATTCGGCTCCCGGATCAGCCGGGCGACGCCGAGGATCTCCTCCGGCGCCTCCGGCGGGCGGCGGATGGCGACGAAGGCCATCTCCCGGTCGTAGTCGATCTGCGTCAGCCGCGCCGCCAGCGCCGGCGACATCTCCTTCAGCGGCGAGAAGAACCGCCAGCGCACATCCTCGGCCGAGAGGCGGCGGAAGGCCTCGCCATGCGCCGCCGCATCCTCCGGCCGGATCGGCCGCACCAGCAGCTCCGCCCCGCCCCTGGCGCGGAACCGCCCGGCCAGCTCCGCCGGGTAGGGGGCGATGGCCAGCTCCCCCCGCTCCCCCGCCGGGCGCAGCACCAGATAGGCATCGGCCGCCAGTACCCCCTCCGCATCGGCGAAGAGCGGGTTGACCGAGAGGGTCGCGATCTCGGGGAAATCCACCGCGAGCTGGGAGAGGCGCACCAGCGCCTCCGCCACCGCCTCCGGATTGGCCGGCGGCCAGTCCCGGAACCCGGCCAGAAGCTGCGCCGCGCGGGACCGGCTGATGAGCTGCCTTGCGAGCGCCAGGTTCAGCGGCGGCAGGTCGAAGGCCTCGTCGCCCAGCAGGTCGGCGGTGGTACCGCCCTGGCCGAAGCCGATCCAGGGGCCGAACATCTTGTCCTCGCCCAGCCGCAGCCGCAGCTCCAGCGCCCGCCCGGCCTGGCGCTGCACGAGGAAGCCGGCGATGTGTGCCTCCGGCCGCCGCTCCGCCACCCGCTTCAGCATGGCCTCCGCCGCCTGCCGCACCGCCGCCGCCGAGGTCAGGCCGAGCCGCACCCCGCCCACCTCGCTCTTATGCGGCAGATCGGCGCTCAGCAGCTTCAGCACGGCGGGGAAGCCGAGCAGGGCAGCGGCATCCGCCGCTTCCTTCGGCCCGGCGGCGCGGCGGCCCGGAATGGTGGGCAGCCCGTAGGCGGCCAGCACGCCGAGCGATTCCTCCTCGGTCAGCGCCAGCCGACCCGCGGCGCGCACCGCGGCGAAGAGGCGGCGCACCGCCGCCTGGTCCGGTGCCAATTCCAGCACGGCGCGGGGCGGCAGCTCCGCCGCGGCGGCACGGTTGCGGTGGTCCTCCGCCAGGTGCAGGGCACCGCGCACCGCGGCTTCCGGCGAGGTGAAGACCGCCAGCCCGGCGGCGGTCAGGGCCTGGCGCTGCGGCCCGGCCGTCGCCTGCCCCAGCCAGCCAAGCAGCAGCGGCGCCGCCCTTCCGCCCCCGGCCTTGGCCGCCGCGGCCAGTGCCTCCGCCGCCACCTCCCCGGGCCCGGGGCCGGGGGCGTGCAGCGCCACCACCGCATCCACCTCCGGCAGGGCGGCGAGCATGGCGCTGGCCTCGGCGAGGTGCGGCCCGGCGGCGGGGCCCAGCACCAGCGGGTTGTCCGGCTCCGCCCCGCCCGGCAGCAGCGCCGCCAGGGCCGCCCGGGCGGCAGGGGAGAATTCGGCCAGCCGGCCACCGCCCGCGATCAGCGCATCCGCCGCCAATTGGCCGATGCCGCGGCCATTGCTGACGATCGCCACCCGGTCCCCGCGCACTGCGCCGGGCCGGGGGCGGAGGCGCGCCAGGGTCTCGGTGGCGGCGAGCAGATCCTCCAGCCCCTCCACCCGCAGCACGCCGGCGCGGCGCAGCGCGGCGGCCATCACCTGGTCCCCCACCCCCTCCCGGTCCGCGGCGCGGCCGCCGGCGCGGATGGCGACGACGGGGCGGGTGCGGGTGGTGGCGCGGGCGGCGGAGATGAAGGCGCGGCGGTTGCGGATGCGGCGGAGGTCGAGCAGCACGGCGCCGGTCCCCGGGTCCCGTGCCAGCCAGTCCAGCGCCGCGGCGAAGCCCAGCGTGGCATTGCCACCGATGCCGATGACATGGCTGAAGCCGAGGCCCTCCGCCGCCGCCCAGTCCAGCACCGCCCGGGCCAGGGCGGCGGATTGGGTGACCAGCGCCAGCTTCCCCGGCAAGGGCGGCAGGTGGGACAGTGTGGCGTTCAGCCCGATGGCCGGCACCGCCAGGCCGAAACTGCCCTGCCCCAGGGCCCGCACCCCGGTGCGGGCGGAGATGGCGCCGAGGCCGGGCACGGCGCCGGGGATGATGGCGGCGAAGCAGCCGCACCCGGCCAGAGCGCGCATCGCGGGCTCGATCTCGGCCGGGGGCAGGCAGAGCACGGCGAGGTCCGGAGCGGCAGGCAGGGCAGCGAGGGACTCGGCCGGCGCCAGGCCCGGCTGGGCAATGCCGATGGCGTGAAGCTGGCCCTTGAAGCCGCCGCCAGCGAGGTTGGCCGCCAGCACCGGCGCCTCGGGCACGCCAGGGGCCGCCCACAGCACCAGGCTGCGGGGGCGGTACAGCGCGGCGGCCCGCCAGGCGGCGGTGCCGCGAATGGGCTGCTTGGCCATCATGGCGCGGCGCACCATGGCCAAGTGGTGTGACAGTCGCAACCTCGGGGTGCGCATGGGAGCGTTGGCGGCAGTGCCGCCACCCATGGCAGGGGGCTCTGCCCCCTGCACCCCCGCCGGGGCCAGGACCTGGCCCCGGACCCCGGTCTGAATTTTGGACCCGACGGTTGAGCCAGCCGACTCAGGGCGAGGTCCGGGGGACGCCTTCCCCCCCGGCGGGGTGCTCTGCCCAGGGCTTGGGGGCGAAGCCCCCGTTCCGAGCAAATTGGCCCTGTGGCCTTGCTTCTGAGTTCGCGCGCAGGAAGCGGAGCCCTGGCCAGGGCATGGAGGCGGAGCCCCCTTGCGGGGCCGGGCAATGGCGTCTCCACTCGCGGCGGGTTTCAGGGAGGTTGAGAGATGGCCGATCCACGCCTCGATCCGGACATGGCGCGCTTCACCGCGATGATGGATGCACGCGCGGCGGCCCAGCCGCCGATCCGGCTCATCCGCCCGGATCAGGGCCCCTTCGACATCCCGCGCGCCCTGAACGATGCCCTGAACCTCGGCCTCGCCGAGGGCGGGCCGGACCTCGCCCTCAGCGAGGATCGCTGGCTGCTGCGCCGCGGCCGGCGCATCCAGTACCGCGTGCACCTGCCCCACGGCCCCGGGCCGCACCCGGTGCTGGTCTATCTGCATGGCGGCGGCTGGGTCTGGGGCAGCATCGACACCCATGACCGGCTGATGCGGGAATACGCCGCCGCCGCCCATTGCGCCGTGGTCGGGCCGGATTACGCGCTGAGCCCCGAGGCCAGCTTCCCCACCGCCCTCGAGGAATGCGCCGCCGTGCTGCGCTTCGTCGCCGAGGAGGGGCCGAGCTGGGGCCTCGACCCGGCGCGCATCGTGCTGGGCGGCGACAGCGCCGGCGCCAACCTCGCCGCCGGCCTCGCCCTCTATCTGCGGGAGGCCGGGGAGACGATCCCGCTGCGCGGCCTGCTGCTGAATTACGGCGTCTTCGACAGCCGCTTCGACACGCCGAGCTACCGCGAATTCGCCACCGGCTACGGCCTCTCCGAAGAGCGGATGCGCTTCTACTGGAGCGTCTATGCGCCGCGCCCGGTGGACCGCCTCTCCCCCTTCACCGCGCCGCTGCGCGCCGATCTGCGCGGCCTGCCGCCCTGCCTGCTGCACATCGCGGAGCTGGACGTGCTGGCGAGCGAGAATTTCGCCATGGCGGCGAAGCTGCGCGAGGCCGGAATCGAGGTGGAGAGCGAGCTCTTCCCCGGCACGCTGCACGGCTTCCTCCGCGCCGTCGGGCATGTGCCGAAGGCGGATGCGGCGGTGGCGAAGGCCGCGGCCTGGCTGCAGGCGCGATTCGCCTGAGGCTTGAACCCGCCCGCGACAAGTGTCATCTATCCAGCGTCACCTGTCGGAGCTCTCGCCATGTCCGCCGCCCTTGCCGATACGCCCGCCCTGAGCCAGGCCGCGGCGCTGCTCGGCGGCCGCCGGGCGCTGCGGCGGGAGCTGGACAGTCGCCTCGCCGCGCATGATCTGCTGCGGGACGGGCTGCCGGGCCATGCGCTGGAACACCTCGTCAGCCATGTCGCGCTGCTGGCGGGGGAGGGGCTGGAAGCGGCGCTCGGCATCAGCCTGCGCACCTATCAGCGGCGGCGGGAGGAGCCGGCGCGCCGGCTGAGCCCGGAGCAGAGCGGCCGCATCTGGACCTTCGCCGAGCTGCTGGCCCGCGCCACCACCCTGCTCGGCAGCCAGCAGGCGGCGGAGGCCTGGTTCCTGACCCCCGCTTTGGCCCTGGAGGGGCGCCGGCCGCTCGACCTGCTTTCCACCCCGGCGGGGGTGGAGGCGCTGGCGGAACACCTCACCCGGCTGGAATTCGGCGTCTATACGTGACGCCGCATGGATGACCGCGCCGGCATGACCCCGCCGGCATGACCCCGCCGGCATGACCCCGCTGCCGCCGCCGCTCGGCGATGGCGCGCTGGTGTTCTGGCGGCTGGATCAGGCGGGCTTCGCCCCGGCCTGGGACAGCGGCGAGGGCAGCTACCGGGTCGGCGGCCGCTGGAATTCCCGCGGCCTGCGCGCCGTCTATGCCGCGCTGGACCCGGCGACGGCCATCCTGGAAGTCGCGGTCCATAAGGGCTTCCCCGCGCTGGACCTGGTGCCGCACATGCTGACCCGGGCGCGCATCCTGGCGCCCGACAAGGTGCGGGTGCTGTGGCCGGAGGAGGTGCCGAACCCGCATTGGCTGCATCCCGGCGCGGTCGGGGCCGGGCAGCAGCGCTTCGGCGACGCGCTGCTGCGCGAGCACCCCTTCCTGCTGGTACTCAGCACCGTCTCCGCCGCGAGTTGGAACCTGGTCTTCGACCCGGCCCGGGCGGCCGGGCTTTACGGGGAGGTGGCACAGACCCATTTCGCCCTGGACCCGCGCCTGCATCCGCCTGGAGCGTGATCGCCCGACAGCACGGCGCGGCGAGGACGCCTTCCGCTCAGCGCGCCATGAAGCGGGCGCCGGCGCCATAGCTGGCCAGGGCGGCGGGATCGGCGCAGGGATGGTCGTGGAAGCCCTGGCGCTGCCAATAGGGCACCGCCTCCGCCACCGCGACCAGCGTCACCAGCGGCCGGCCGGCCGCCAGCGCCGCCAGCGCCGCCGCGGCATGGCCGGCGCCGCGCGCCGCCGGCAGCAGCGCCACGTCATGGACATGGAAGGCCCCCGGCCGCTCCGGCAGGGTGCCGAGCCGCACCCCCAGCGCCGGCGGCGCCAAGCCGCTCCAGCCATGGCCGATGGCATAGCCGAGCAGCCCCCCCTCCCCCGCCAGCACCAGACAGCCGCCGGGGGCCAGGGCCAGGCGTTCGGCGAAGATGTCGGGCGGTTCCGGATGCTCGGGGTGCAGCGCCTCGGCCAGGGCGCAGACCGCCGGCAGATCCGCTTCCCGCATCGGCCGCCAGCTCAGCGCCATTCCATCCTCCCTGCTGCCATATCCTGGCCGGACTCGTCCCAGGCATCCGCCCCGAACAGCGCGGCGCCTGGCCCGCTAAGGCGGTCGCCGCGCCACCGCCGGCCATACCATTCCCGCGCCCTCCGCCTCCGGCGCCCCCTACCCGGCCCTGGAAGCCACCGCCGCACCCGACCGACCATACACGCGTCGCATGCCATCGATCCTGATGGCACCCCAGCCCTGGAAGCCACCGCCGCGCCCGACCGACCATACACGCGTCGCATGCCATCGATCCTGATGGCACCCCAGCCCTGGAAGCCACCGCCGCGCCCGACCGACCATACGCGCGTCGCATACCATCGATCCCGATGGCACCCCGGCCCTGGAAGCCACCCCCGCGCCCGACCGACCATGCACGCCTCCCATGCCATCCACCCCGAACGGCGTGTCCTGCCCGGCCCGGCGGCCATGCCCGCCTGTTCCGGCGCCGCGCCCGGATAGCGCCCGACGCCCGGCCATGCGACCCTCCCCGCCATGTCCCTCCGCCCCGGCCCCCGCAACCGCATCACCGACGTCGCCGGCATCCTGGTCGGCAATGCCGAGGATCCCCGCGCCCGCACCGGCACCACCGTCATCTACCCGGTGGCGCGCTGCGCCGCCGCTGCCGATATCCGCGGCGGCGCCCCCGGCACGCTGAACATCCACACCCTGGACCCCACCAGCCTCAGCAATGAGGTGGATGCCGTCGTCCTCTCCGGCGGCTCCATGTACGGGCATGACGCGGCCGGGGCGGTGGTCGCCGCGCTGGGCGCAAGCGGCCGGGGCATTCAGTTCGGCGGCGCCGTGGTGCCGGTGGTGCCGGGGGCGATCCTCTTCGACCTCGCCAATGGCGGCGACAAATCCTGGGGCGAGACCCCGCCCTATGCCGCGCTCGGCCGCGCCGCCCTGGCAGCGGTGGGGGAGGATTTCGCCCTGGGCAATGCCGGCGCCGGCCTCGGCGCCCGGGCCGGGGCGCTGAAGGGCGGCCTCGGCAGCGCGAGCTGCGTGACGGCGGATGGGCTGACCATCGGCGCCCTGGTCGCCGTCAACAGTTTTGGGAGTGTGGTGATGCCCGGCACGGACCGGTTCTGGGCCTGGCCGCTGGAGATGGGCGCGGAATTCGGCGGCCTCGGCCCCCCGCCCCCCGGCTGGCAAAGCGAGGCGGAAATGCCCCTGCCGCCCGGCGCCGCCCTGAACCCCATGGCCAACACCACCCTGGCCGCGGTGGCGGTGGATGCGGCGCTGGACAAGGCGGCGGCGCAGCGCCTGGCGATCATGGCGCAGGACGGGCTGGCGCGGGCCATCCGCCCCATCCACACCCCCTTCGACGGCGACAGCGTCTTCGTCCTGGCAACGGGGAAAGTGCCGCTCACCGGCCCCGCCATGCTCGCCCGCCTCGGCCATCTGGCGGCGGATACCCTGGCCCGGGCGGTGGCACGCGGCGTCCATGCGGCGGAAAGCCTCGGCGACCGCCCCGGCTGGCGGGAGAAATTCGGCCGCTGACCGCGCCGGCGTTCTCGTACCGACGGCGCTGATGGCCGAGCCCTGCAAGGCGCCCTCCGATGCTGCCAGCATGGATTCATGCCGGTCAACGAATTGGCCTGCCGGTCTCAGCCCCCGGCCAGCGCCCGTTTCGCCACCTCCGCCAGGTAGCCGCTGGCCACCGGCAGCACCGCATCGTTGAAATCGTAATTCGGGTTGTGCAGCTCCCGCCCGCCCTCGCCCGGGCCGTTGCCGATCCAGACGAAGGCCCCCGGCACCTCCTTGAGGAACCAGGAGAAATCCTCCCCTGTCATGGCGGGCGGCAAATCCCGCCGCAGCGTGGTCACCGCCCCCGCCGCCTGCGCCGCCAGCTCCCGCTCCGCCTGGTGGTTCGCCGTCACCGGCACGCCGACCCGGAAGCTCACATTCGCCTCCAGCCCGAAGGCCGCGGCGATGCCGCCGGCGATCCGCCGCATCCCGGCCTCGATCGCCGCGCCGTTCGGCTCGCTCAGCCAGCGCGCCGTGCCGCGCAGCTCCGCCCGGTGGGCCACCTGGTTCTGCGCCTCCCCGGCCTCCGCCATGGTCACGCTGACGACGCCGGCCTGCAGCGGGTCCAGGTTCCGCGCCACGATGGATTGCAGCGCCACGATGCAATGCCCGACGCCCAGCATCGGGTCGCGCGTCAGATGCGGCAGGGCGGCGTGGCCGGCATGGCCCTCGAAGGCGATCTCGAAGCGGGCGCCGGCCGCCATCACGGCACTGTCATGCACCGCGATGGTTCCGGCCTCGAGCCCCGGCCAATTATGCCAGCCGAAGATCCGCTCCATCGGGAATCGCTCGAACAGCCCGTCGGCGATCATCGCCTTCGCCCCGCCGCCGCCCTCCTCCGCCGGCTGGAAGACAAGCTGCACCGTGCCGGACCAATCGGGGTCCTGGACCAGGAGTGAGGCGGCGCCGAGCAGCGCCGTGGTATGCCCGTCATGCCCGCAGGCATGCATCACCCCCGGCACCGTGGAACGGTGCGGCAGCAGCGGGTTCAGCTCCTGGATCGGCAGCGCATCCATATCTGCCCGCAAACCGACACTCCGGTTACCCCCCCGCCGGATGGTACCAACGAGGCCATGCCCGCCGATTCCCTCCGCCACCTCCACCCCCATCTCCCGCAGCCGGGCCGCCACGAAGGCGGCGGTCGGGCCCTCCTGCAGGGTCAGTCCGGGATGGGCGTGCAGGTGGCGACGCCAGGCGGTGAGGGTCTCGGCAAGGGCAGTGTGCATTGCGAACATCATAGAGGAAGGCTGATGCCTGGACTAGCAAGGCCGATGCCAGGGCGTACCAGCTACCACCCCCGGAAGCGGGAGCGCCGTTCGGCGTCCCCGCAGCGGTGACCCGCCTCCTTCGCCTGCTGGCCGCGCTCCTGCCGCTCCTCCCCCTGCTCGCCCTGGCGCAGGAAACGCCGCCGGACCCGGAAAACCGCCCCTATACGGTGGAGATCGTGCCGACCGGCGATGCCGGGCTGGATGCCGCCCTCGGCACCGCCTCGGACCTCGCCCGGCTGCGGGAGACGGCGCCGACCACTCCCGGCGGGCTGATCGGCCGGGCGGAGGGCGACCTGGACCGGCTGCGCCGCGCCCTGCAATCGGAAGGCTTCTGGGGCGGGGCGGTGGAGATCACCCTGGCCGGCGAGCCGCTCGGCGCCCCCGGCCTGCTGGAAAGGCTGGAAGCCCTGCCGGAGGTGCCGGTGCGCATCACCGCGACGCCGCGGGACCGCTACCGCCTCGCCCATCTCACGGTCCAGTCCAGCGACCCGGCCGGGGCCGAGGCGGTGGCCGCCGCCGCCGCCACCCCCTTCGGCCTGGCGGTGGGCGACCCGGCCCGGGCCGCCCCCATCCTCGATGCCGAATCCACCCTGCTGGGCCGGCTGCGCGATTCCGGCCACCCGCTGGCCAGCCTCGCCCCGCGGGAGGCGCTGGTGGACCATGACCGCCAGGGGATGGATCTGACGCTCCGCTTCACCCCCGGCCCGGCCGCCACCTTCGGCGTGCCGCAGGTGACCGGGGCGGAGACGATGGACCCCGCCTTCCTCGACCGCCGCGTCGCGACCCTGACCGGCCAGCGCTACAGCCCGGCGCGGATGGAGACGGCGCGGCGGGACCTGATGGGCCTCGGCGTCTTCTCCGCCGTGCGGGCGGAGCCGGGCGAGGCCCTGGCCCCGGACGGCACCCTGCCCATCACCTTCGCCGTCACCGAAAGGGCCCGCCACGCCATCGGCTTCGGCGCCGCCTATGAGACCAATTACGGCCCCACCGCCCGGGTCTATTGGGAGCACCGCAACCTCTTCGGCGGCGCCGAGCGGCTGCGGCTGGAGGCCGAGGTGGCACGGCTGGGGCAGGAGGGCGGGCTGGACCGCTCCACCTACCGGATCAGCGCCGCCTATCGCGACCCGGCCATGCTCAGCGCCTGGCTCGGCCCGGATTGGAGCCTGCTCGGCAATGCCGCCATGCTGCGGGAAAGGCTGGAGGCCTATGACCGGGACGCCATCACCGCCTCGGTGCTGGCGGAGAAGAAGATCAGCGAAAGGCTCAGCGCCAATTTCGGCCCCGTGCTGGATTTCGGCAGCATCGGCCCGCCGGATGGCGAGCTGACGCCCTACCAGATCGCCGGCATCCAATTCGGCGCCCGCTATGACGGCACCGACAACCTGCTGGATCCGTCCCGCGGCTGGCGGGTGAACGGCACCCTGACGCCGTCCTGGAGCTTCCGCGATTCCGCCGCCTTCGCACCGCTGAAGGTGGTGGCGAGCACCTATCTGGACGTGTCGGGGGACAAGCGCTCCATCATCGCGCTGCGCGGCGCCATCGGCTCCCTGATGGGGGCGCGGCAGGGCGAGGTGCCACGGCACCAGCGCTACTATGCCGGCGGCGGCGGCTCGGTGCGCGGCTTCGACTACCAGTCGATCGGCCCGCGCGACGAGCGGGACAAGCCTTCCGGCGGCGGCTCCCTGCTGGAGGCGAGCATCGAGCTGCGGCAGCGGATCTGGGGCGATATCGGCGGCGTTGCCTTCGTGGATGCCGGCACGGTGGGCGACACCTCCGCGCCGGACTTTTCCTCGTTGCGCGTCGGCGCGGGGCTGGGCCTGCGGTACTACACGCCCATCGGGCCGATCCGGGCGGATTTCGCGCTGCCGGTCATCCGGCAGCCGGGCTCTTCGGGCTATGGCATCTATGTCGGCATCGGGCAGGCGTTTTGATGATCCCCATGAAGCTGCTGCGCAGCTTCATGGCGGCCCCGGGTTTCGCCCCGACGAAGCCGCTGCGCGGCTTCGGGGGGCCCATGGAGTCGCTGTGACGGCTGGGGCTTCGGCACAGCCTGCCGCGGCGAAGCCGCGGCAGGACAACAGGCAGCGCGGGCTGGGCAGTGCGCCACTGTCTCGACATGAGCCGCAGCTAGTCTGACGGCCGCCGTCACGTGGCGAGGCAACGTCAACGGCGCCCCGGGTCGCATCGACGGCCGGGGCTTCGGCACAGCCTGCCGCGGCGAAGCCGCGGCAGGACAACAGGCGGCGCGGGCTGGGCAATGCGCCACCGTCTTGACACGAGCCGCAGGTAGTCTGATGGCGCCGTGACGTGGCGAGGCAGCGTCACGGGCACCCCGTGCCGCATCGGCGGCCGGGGGCTTGGCACAGCCTGCCGCGGCAAAGCCGCAGCAGGACAGCGGGCGGCGCGGGCTGGCGGTGCGCGACCGTCCTGGCGTAAGCCGCGGGCGTTTTGAGGGGCTGCCATGCGCCCCCGATGAGGCGAAGGGAACAGGATGCGGGTCGTGCGCTGGCTGCTCTTCGGGCTGGTGCTGCTGGTGGCGCTGCCGGTGGTGGCGGTGGTCGGGGCGCTGGTCTGGGCGAATACCGAGCCGGGGCGGAACACCCTGGCGCGGCTCGCCCAGGACCAGGTGCCGGGGCTGCGGATCGAGGGGCTGCGCGGGCCGCTGCCCGGCCACCCCGCCGTCGCGCGGCTGACCATGTCGGACGACCAGGGCCCATGGCTGGAGCTGGAAGAGGCGCGGATCGACCTCGACCTCGGCGCCCTGCTGCAGCGGACCTTCCGCATCCGCACCATCGCCGCCCAGCGCATCGCCCTGCACCGCCTGCCGCCTGCCGCGCCCGGCCCGGCGCCGGAGCCCACCCCGCCCGGCGAGACCGTGCTGCCGCAACTCCCCAGCCTGCCCGTGGATGTGGCGCTGGACCGGCTGGCGATCGACGTGCTGGAGCTGGGCCAGCCGGTGCTGGGCCAGGCCGCCAGCTTCGCGCTGGAAGGCGAGGCGGGCCTCGCCGCCGGCGATCTCCGCGCCCGGCTCGATCTCCGCCGGCTGGACCGGGAGGGCGGCGTGGCCGTCGCCCTTGGCCTGACCCCGGCGGAGGACCGGCTGAACGCCAGGATCACCGCGAGGGAGGCGCCGGGCGGTCTGGTCGCCACCCTGGCCGGCCTCGGCGACCGGCCGCTCTCCGTTGACCTGACGCTGGAAGGCCCGGCCTCCGGCGCGGCGCTGCGGCTGGACGGTAATATGGGCGAGGGCCTGACCCTGGCCGCCGAGGGCATGGTCCGCGCCGCCCCGGACGGCGCCCTGGGCGCCACCCTTTCCGGCGAAGCCAGCGCCCCCGCCATGCTGCCGCCCGAGGCGGCGCCGCTCGCCACCCCCCTCGCCTTCCGCCTGGATGCCGACCTCGCCGCCGATCAGCGCCTGGCGCTGCGCGCCCTGGAATTGCGCGCCCCCGCCGGCCAGCTCAGCCTGACCGGCACCGCCAACCTGGCGAATGAGGCGCTGGATTTGCGCGCCACCCTCGATGTCGCCGAATCGCAGCGCTTCGCTGGCCTGCTGCCGCCCGGCCCCGCCTGGCAGGGGCTGCGGGCGGAGGCCGCCATCGCCGGCACCATCGGCGCCCCCAGCCTCGACCTCACCGCGACGCCGTCCGGCCTCGCCACCGGCCAGGCGCCGGCGGATGCGGTGCTGGGCCCCACCCCCCGCCTCACCCTGAAGGCCAGCATGCCGGGGCCGCGCCTCGACCTCGCCGTGGAAGGCGCCGAGGGCCGCCTCGCCGCCAATGGCAGCCTGGCCGAGCCCATCGCCCTGACGGCGACCGCCGAGCTGCCCCGCCTCGCCGTGCTCGGCGCCGGCTCCGAGGGCGCGCTGACGGCGCGGGTGGAGGCCAGCGGCAAGCTGGCCGATCCGGATCTGGTGGTTTCTGCGCAATCCGGCCGCATCGCCATGGCCGGCCATGTGCTGGAGGCGCTGGAGCTGGCCGCCCGCATCGCCACCCCCGCCTCCGCCCCGCAAGGCACCGCCGACCTCAACGGCAGGCTGGACGGGCTGCCCCTGGCGGTGACCTTCCGCGGCCAGCCGGACGGCACACTGGTGCGGGTGGAGCAGGCCAGTGCCCGGCTCGGCCCCGCCACCCTGGCGGCGCAGGGCGTTCTGGACCCCGCCGGCCCCCTCTTCACCGGCGAGGCGAAGCTGGACGCCGCCGACCTCGCCCCGCTCGGCCGCCTCGCCGGCCAGCCCGCCCTGGGCGGCCGCCTGACGCTGGAGACCAGGCTCGCCCCGCGCGACGGCCAGCAGGGCTTCGACGCAAGGCTGGACGCCCCCCGCCTCGCCTGGGGCGAGAATGCCGGCGTGCTGCGCGCCACCCTGGCCGGCACCCCCGCCGCCATGCAGTGGAGCATCGACGGCAACGGGCCGGGGCTGGGGCTGAATGGCAAGGGCGGCCTCGCGCAGGAGAATGGCGGCTGGCGCCTCGACCTCGCCGCGCTGGAGGCGCGCGGCCCGGGCGAGACGCTGCGCCTCGCCGCCCCCAGCCAGGTCCGGCTGGGCGCGGATGGCAGCGCCGCCATCTCCCCCCTCGCCCTGATGCTGGGCAGCGGCGGAAGGCTGCGCGCCGAGGGGCGCTGGGGGCCGGAGCGGGCGGATATCACCGCCAACCTCGCCGGCCTGCCCCTCAGCCTCGCCGCGCCCTATGCGCCGGGGGTGGAGCCGCGCGGCACCATCTCCGGCGACCTCCGCGTCACCGGCCCGGTGGCGGCGCCGGAGGCCCGGGTGACCCTCACCGGCACCGGCCTCGGCGCCGGCGCTGCCTGGGCCCGCGGCCTGCCCACCGCGGAGCTGCGGGTGGAGGGCACGCTGAAGGGCGAGGCGGCGGAGGGCCGGGCGGAGCTTGCCGCCGGCCGGGCCGGCAGCCTGACCGCGACCGCCAGGCTGCCGCGCGGCTTCGCCCCCGCCTCGCCGCTCGAGGCGGCGCTGAACGGGCGACTGGACCTGGCCCCCCTCGCCCAGCCCTTCCTCGCCGCCGGGGCGGACAGGGTGAGTGGCAGGCTGGATCTGGCGCTGCGGGCAGAGGGCAGCCTCGGCACCCCCCGCCTCGGCGGCCGCGCCACCCTCTCCGGCGGGGATTACCGCAACCCCGTGACCGGGGTGCGGCTGCGCGACATCGCCGGGACCATCACCGGGGAGGGCACGCGGCTGGTGGTGGAGAACCTCACCGCCCGCACCGCCGGCCAGGGGCGGATCACCCTGGCGGGCAATGTCGATGTCGGCGCCGAGGGCTTCCCGACCGATCTCACCATCACCGCGCGGGACGCGCAGCCGGTCACCTCCGACCTCGGCACCGGCAGCTTTGATGCCGATCTCAAGGTGCTGGGCCCGGTGCTGGGCGGCGGCCGGGTGCAGGGCGAGGTGCGGGTGCGGGGGGCGGAATTGCGCGTGCCGACCAGCCTGCCCGCCAGCCTGCCGGTGCTGGACAATGTCCGCCAGGTGGGCCGCACCCCGCCCGGCGTGCCGCAGCCGCCGCGCCCCCCGGCCAGAGCCGCCGCGGCCCCGCCCGCCGCGCCGCCGGCGCCGCCTGCGCCGCCCTTGGCGCTGGATGTCACGGTGAAGGCGCCGCAGGGCATCTTCGTCCGCGGCCGCGGCATCGATGTGGAGCTGGGGGGCGAGGTGAAGGTGGGCGGCACGGTGGCGGCGCCGGTGCCCTCCGGCGGGCTCAACCTCCGCCGCGGCACGCTGGACATCCTCGCCCGGCAGATGACCTTCAAGCGGGGGAACATCGCCTTCGCCTCGGGCAACCTCAATCCGCAGCTCGATCTGGCGGCGGAGGCGCAGGCGCGCGACACCACCATCACCGTCACGGTGAAGGGCACGCCGGCGGCGCCGGAGATCGACTTCACCTCCTCCCCGGAGCTGCCGCGGGATGAGGCGCTGGCGCGGCTGCTGTTCGACCGGCCGACCAGCAACCTCTCGCCCTTCGAGCTGGCTCAGATCGCCCAGGCGGTGGCGCAGCTCACCGGCGTTGGGGGCGGCACGAGCCCGCTGGACAAGGTGCGGGGGGCGCTGGGGCTGGACCGGCTGGGCGTCTCCGGCGGCGAGGGCGGCACGGCGCCGCAGGTGGAGGCCGGGCGCTATGTGGCGCCGGGGGTGTTCCTCGGGGTGCGGCAGGGGACGCAGGGCGGGCAGACCGGCGTCGGGGTACAGGTGGAGATCACGCCGCGGCTGAAGCTGGAGGGCCAGACCGCCACGGGACCGGCGGGAGACCGGGTGGGGCTGACCTATGAGCTGGAATACTGAGGGGGAATGAAGGCGGGCTCCGCCCCCAGAGCCCCCGCCAGGGGCGCTGCCCCCCGGACCCCGCCGGCTGGGGTTGCCGGCACTGCCGGCAACGCTTCCCCCCGGACCCCGCCGTAAGTCGGCAGTTTCAACCTGCGAAGCATAAACTCCCGCCGGGGTCGGAGGCATAGCCCCCAATCTTCTCCTTGTCTCCTGCGCGCCTGGAGACGGAGCCCCTGCCGGGGCTGGCGGCACCGCCGCCAACGGGCAACGCTCCGCACCCCTCAATCCGTCAGGATGTATCGCACCGTCAGGTTCACCGTGACGCCGTTGGGGTCCGCCCCGGCCCCGGGCGGGAAGGCCGGCAGCCTGGCCCCGCGGAAGGTGCCCAGCGTCCCGGCATCCAGCCAGACCGAGCCGGAGGGGCGGACCAGCGTTGCCCCCAGCACCCGGCCATCCGGCGCCACCTTCAACTCCACCCGGTTCACCCCCTGCTGCCCCACCACCGCGGCGCTTTCCGGGTAGCGCAGATTCTGGTCCAGCCAGCGGCGGAAGGCGTTGCGCCAATCCGGCCCCACCTGGGCGCCGCGCACCTCCGTCTCCGGCGAGAGGGAGAAGCGCCCCTGGGAGGGCAGGCTGCCCAGATCCAGGTCCAGCCGCCGGCGGCTTTGCGGCTGGGTCTGCGGCGCCGGGCGCGGCGGCCGCAGCAGGGCCAGGGCTTCCGGCATGTAGCGCAGTGGCGGCAGGCGCTGCTGCGGCGTGGCCTGGGGCGCCGGCTGCGGCGGCGCGGCCGGCCTTTGCGGCGACGGCGCGGGGGGCGGCGGAGGCGGCGGCGGCAGGGCGGCCACCGCATCCTCCTGCGGCGGGGCCGGCGGCGGTGGCGGGGCGGCCAGTTGCGGCGGCGGCTCCGGCCGGGTTTCCGGCGGGGGCGGCTCGGGTGGGGGCGGCAGGGGCGGGGGCGGGGCGGGCGGCGCCTCCGCCCGCCGGGGCGGCGCCGGCGGCAGCGGGGGCGGCGGCGGCGCCAGCTCCGGCTCGGGCGGGGTCTCGGGCGCGGTCACGCTGGGCGGGGGCGGCGGGGCGGAGGGCGCCTCGCCCCCTTCCGGCTCGGCCGGCCGGCCCTGCTCGCCGGATTCGAAATACATGGCATAGGCCGGGGGTGGCAGCGGCTCCGGCGGCTTCTCCTTCCACCAGGGGGCGATCACCGCCAGCAGGGCCAGCCCCAGATGCAGCAGCGCCGAGGCCAGCAGCGCCCAGCGCAGCCGCCGCGCCGCCCGCCGCCGGTCCCGCCGCCCGCCGGAGGGTGGCCGGCCGAAGGGGGCCCCGCCGCCCAGGCGCGGGCCGGCTGGGCGTACCGGGTTCGACTGCGGGCTTTCCTGCTTCGCCTCAGTCCGCCCTGGTGCGTCGAGGGGCGCGCCGGCGCGGTAGGTGCTTTCCGGGTTCGGCCCCTCCAGCGGGGCCGGGACCGGGGGCACCCCAGCGGGCGGCGCGCCCGCCGCAGCCCCGCCCAGCGGCGGCGGGTCCCGGCGCGCCCCGCCCCGCCGCGCGCCTTTTCCGCCTGGCCCGGCCAGGCCGGTCGCGTCCGGACGCGACCCGCCGGGCTGCACACCATCCGGCGTCGCTCCACCCGGCCCCGGCGCATCCTGGCGCATCCCGCCCAGCCGCACGCCTTCCGGTCCCTGCCCGTCCAGCGGGGCCGGGTCCGGCGGCGCCGCACCGGGCTGCGCAGCCTCCGGAACCATTCCTTGCACCCCTGGCGCATCCCGGCGCACGCCGCCCAGGCGCCAACCCTCCGGCGGCGCCCCGGCCGGGGACCCCGTCAGCGGGCGCTCCGGCGCCCGCTCGCGTCGCTCCGCCCGCTTCTCCGCCACGCCGCCCGGTCAGCCCGGCTCGTCGCGCGGCGCGCCAGGCTTGGGGCCGGGGCCAGCGCCGCCGAAGAAGCGGAACATCCCCGCCATGGCGTCGCGCATCTGCTCCGGCGTCTGCGGCACCAGCGGCATCCAGGCGCGCAGCAACGCCTCCGGCGCCGCCGCCGAGACGGCATCCAGCATCTGCGCCTGCAGCTTCGCCATCACTGCCTCCTGCATCGGCCGCAGATCCGGCAGGCCGAGGAAGGTGCGGGCTTCCTCCGGCGAGCAGTCGATCTCGATGTTGATCTTCATGCGCCAAGGTATGGCGTGGGCAGGGCGGCGGCGCCAGCTTGGCAACAGGCCCGTTACCTTTGGTGGGATTTCTCCGCGCCGGCAACCCCTGCCGGGCGCATAAACCCTACCCTAACCGCTTGCCGCACCGCGCCAAGCCATTACCCTCCGCGCCACGCCCCTGCGGAGATGCGCGATGCTGCGGTTCAGCAATTTCCTCTTCCCCGAGGCGACGACGCCCGAGGACGATGCCCGGATCATCGCCGAAAGCCTGGAGGAGGCGAAGCTCTGCGACGAGCTGGGGGTGGAGGTGCTGTGGCTGGCTGAGCACCATTTCGACGGCAATTGCGCCTATGTGGACCCCACCACCTTCGCCGCCGCGGTGCTGGCCGCGACCAGGCGCATCAAGCTGGGTTTCGCCGTGGCGCAGGTCTCGCTGCACCACCCGGTGCGGCTCGCCGAGCAGATGGCGCTGCTGGACAATCTCGGCAAAGGCCGGCTGATCGTCGGGCTGGGGCGCGGCACGGCCTACAATGTGTACGAATACCAGGGCTTCGGCATCGACTGGCAGGACGCCCAGGCGCGCTACGAGGAGGCGGAGGAGATCATGCTCCGCGCCTGGACCAGCGAAACCGGCCTGACCCACAAGGGCAAGTTCTGGGATCTGCACATGCCGCGGCTGCGGCCGCTCTGCTACAGCAAGCCGCATCCGGCGGTGCTGCGCGCCTCCTCCTCCGAGGAGGGCGCGCTGCACTTGGCGCGGCGCGGCCTGCCCTTCATGATGAACGTGCAGTCGCTGGAAGCGACCCGCACGCGCCTCGCCCGCTACCGCGAGGAACTCGCCGCCTCCGGCCATGACGAGGCGGTGATCGCGCGCTGCATGGCGGAAAGCTGGGTGTGGCGGAACGTGGTGGTGGCGGAGACGGATGCCGAGGCGGAGCGCGTCGCCATCCCGGCCTTCGAGGCCATGCAGGCGCATCGCCGCGTAATGCGCGAGAAGGTCTATGCCGAGCAGGGCATCCGCATGGTGCAGGAGGTGGTGCCGCCGGCGCGGGTGCAGGTGGAGCACGCGCTGATCTACGGCTCCCCGGCCACCGTCGCGGCGCGGATGGCGGAGATCGACCGCACCGGCGTCGGCGGCGTGATCTGCGCCTTCCGGCTGGGGCCGATGCCGGATGCGGTGGCGCGGGAGTCGATCCGCCTGTTCATGACGCGGGTGGCGCCGGAATTCCAGCCGAGGCGGGCGGCGGCGGAGTGAGGCTGGGGGCTCGCCCGTTGGCGGCAGTTCACCCAAACCCCACAGCAGGGGCTCTGCCCCTGCACCCCGCCGGGGCCAGGACCTGGCCCCGGACCCCGGTCTGAATTTCAGACCCGACGATTGAACCTGCCGACTCACACCGGGGTCCGGGGGGTGGTCCACCCCCCGGCGGGGGTGCAGGGGGCAGCGCCCCCTGCTGCGCGGCGCTGCGCCAATGGGACTTCGTTCTCGGGCCACCGGCTTTTGTTTCAGCGGGCAGGACACTAGGCAAGCCGCACCGTCGCCGGCAGGCTGCGTGTTCCGGAGGGACCAGCCATGCCCGACCCCACCCCGCACGCCATCCTCGCCGCGCTCTGGGAATTGGCCGGGCTGCCGCCCGACCGCCTCGGCCCGCTGGATCTGCCGGGCAAGGAGCCCGCCCTCCCCTCCTCCTTCCGCGTCGGCGCCGCGGCCCAGGCCAGCATCGGCGCCGTCACCGCCGCCGTGGCCTCGCTGCACGGGGCGCGCGGCGGCGCCCCCCAGGCTGCCCGGGTGGAGATGCGGGAGGCAGCGCTGGAATTCCTCAGCGAGCGCTATATGCGCCACAATGGCGCCCCGGCCGGGGCGGGCTGGGACTCCATCGCCGGCACCTACCGCTGCGGCGACGGGCGTTTCGTGCGCCTGCATACGAACTTCCCGCATCACCGCGCCGGCGTCGTGAAGCTGCTGGACGGCGCCGCGACCAAGGAGGCGGTGACCGCCGCCCTGCAAGGCTGGCAGGCCTATGATTTCGAGCAGGCGGCGGCGGATGCCGGGCTCTGCGTCACCGCCATGCGCAGCTTCGCGGAATGGGACGCCCACCCCCAGGGCCAGGCGGTCGCCACCCTGCCGCCGCTGCGCATCGAGAGGATCGGCGACGCCCCGCCGCGCCCGCTGCCGCCCCTGGCGGAGCGGCCCTTGGCCGGGCTGCGGGTGCTGGACCTCACCCGCGTCATCGCCGGCCCGGTCTGCGGCCGGACGCTCGCGGCGCATGGCGCCGACGTGCTGCATATCAGCGCCGCCCATCTGCCGAGCTTCGACGAGCTGGTGCTGGATACCGGCCGCGGCAAGCGCACCGCCTCCATCGACCTGCGCGAGCCGGCGGGGCAGGAGACGCTGCGCGGCCTCGCCCGCCAGGCCGATGTCTTCCTGCAGGGCTACCGGCCCGGCGCCATCGCCGGCCATGGCTTCGGCCCCGAGGCGCTGGCGGCGCTGAATCCCGGCATCGTCTGCACCTCCCTCTCCGCCTATGGCGAGGTCGGCCCCTGGGGTGGGCGACGCGGCTTCGATTCCCTGGTGCAGACGGCGACCGGCTTCAACCATGCGGAAGCGGTGGCGGCCGGCGCGGATCCCGCGGATGCCGCGCCGCAACCCCTGCCCTGCCAGGCGCTGGACCATGCCTCCGGCTATCTGCTGGCCTTCGGCACGCTGGCGGCGCTGCTGCGCCGGGCTGAGGAGGGCGGGAGCTGGCTGGTCCGGGTTTCCCTGGTCGGCACCGGCATGTGGCTGCGCCGGCTGGGAAGGCTGCCGGACGGCTTCGCCGTGAAAGCGCCGGAGATGGCGGAGCTGGCCCCCTTCCTCGAAGCCAGCGAGGGCGGGTTCGGCCGGGTGGAGGCGCTGCGCCACAGCGGCAGGCTGGCCGCGACGCCGCCCTTCTGGGCCCTGCCACCCGCCCCGCTCGGCAGCCACCCCCCGCGCTGGCCATAGGGGATAGGCGTGACCGCCCGGCGGGCGGTCGCCGGAAAGCGGGGGCCGCCCCCCCGGCAAGCCGGCTCCGGGACGGCGCCTGGTCCGGGTCTGCCGCGCGGGCGGGCGCGCGGCATCCCAGGGGCGGAATCGGGCCGGGCGCGCACTCACGCAGCCGGGACGTCAAATCCTGAGCAGTTCGCTCCGCGCCGGCGGAAATTGCACCGAGGGCGAGATCGCCGGGGGATACACAAGCAATGGTTGAATTTCGATCAAGTGAATCACCCTGAGGTACTATTGCCATTCCCTTGCCGGCGGGATGGCGTGCAATTCCTGGGATGAATCCGTCGCTTCTAGCCAAGATCCCCAGTTATGCCCGATTCGCAAGGACAATCGTTACTGGGAAAGTGAAACGTCTTGAGAGAGCCGCCAAGCGGATGAGCCACTGACGCACACGCGAGGCGGTTTCGTTGCTACTCCTTGCCTACCGCCGGCCATACCCCGCCGGCCGGGGAGCAAGGAGAAGATGTATGACCCTGCTGAGCGACATTTCGCTGAGCTCGATGCCGCTGGCCTCGCTGCGCCTGCCCGATGACCCGAGATCCCGTATGGCGGCCACGCTGCCGCGCTGGATACAGCCCTTCCTCACCTGGCTGACCGCCAAGCCCGCCCCGGGCGAGGTGGCGCCATCACGCTCCGCCACGGGCTTCGTCGCCCGCGCCCTGCTCTGGGTGCTGGGCGGCACGGCCCTTTCCTATGCCGCGCTGCTCGGCGGCTCGGCCTGGCTCTGGCTGCTGGTGCCGTTCGGGCTGCTGGCGACGAGCTGCGGCCTCGGCCTGTTCCAGGTGGTGGTGTTCCACCACTGCTCGCATGGCACGGTGTTCCGGACGCGGGAGACGAACCGGCGGGTCGGCCGGCTGATTTCCGCCCTGCTGCTGTTCAAGCGCTTCGAGGACTACCAGCGCGAGCACATGATGCATCACAGCCCGCGCAAGCTGCTGACCGAGGAGGATGAGTTCGCCGATTTCGTCCTCGGCATGTGCGGCCTGGAGCCCAACCTGCCGAAGCGCGAATTGTGGCGCCGGGTGCTGACCAATTGCGCCTCCCCGGTCTTCCACTGGCAATTCGCGCGGCGGCGGGTGAAGGCCAGCCTGCTGACCGGCGACCGGGCGCATGACTGGACCGGCCGGCTGGCCTGGGGGGCTGCCATCGCCGCCGCCGCGGCCACCGGCACGCTGGCGGAATTCGTCATCGCCTGGGTGCTGCCGGTCACCGTGCTGCTGCAGATCGCGACCGTCGGCCGCATCCTCTGCGAGCATCGCTTCCCGGAGGCGGAGGTGATGGCGGTGCGCGACCGCACCTTCGTCTGCCACTCGACGGTCGGCGTCTTCCCCGGCAGCGCCCCGCCGGCGGTGGCGGCCAATACGCCGGCCGGGCTGCTGGCCTGGACGGCGTGGTGGGCGGATATGCTGACGGTGCAGCTCTTCGTCCGCCTCTTCGTCCTGGTGGGCGATGCGCCCTGCCATGATTTCCACCACCGCAAGCCGGCGACGCGGAAATGGGCGGATTACATCCATGCCCGCCAGGCGGATCTGGAGGCCGGCTCGCCGGGCTTCCCGCTCGGCTATTTCGAGAGCTGGGGGCTGTTCCGCGCCATCGACCAGAATCTCGGGACGCTGGCGGCGACGGCGCCGGAAAGCATCGGGCGATGACCAGGCCGGGGCGGTGGCGGGGCCGCCCCATTCCCGCGCGGGGCGGCGATCGACGCGAAGGCCGGGAAGGCCCGCGATCGCGGCCCGGCGCCGTGGCGGCCCGGCCGCCGGATCCGGAGGCGCCGGACGATCCCCGGCTTCGTCCCGGCTTCGGGGGCGGGGGGCCGGCCCGCGCCCTGGCATGATGCCGTCGCCGCCGCTCCCGCAGCGCGCGCCAAGCCATCGCCCGGTCGGGCGCTGCACGCCGTCGGCCGATGCCGCCGCAAGCGGCCGCGCCTCAGCCGATCGTCAGCCGCACCCGCTCGGCCGGCAGGCGGATGCCGACCGTGGTGCCCTCCTCGGGCACGCTTTCGATGCAGAGCGTCCCGCCATGCGCCTCGGTCAGCGCCTTGGCGATGGGCAGGCCGAGCCCGGCGCCGCCGAAGCTCCGCGCATGATGTCCCTCGATCTGCTGGAAGGGTTCCAGCGCGCGGGGGATGTCCTCCGGCCGCATGCCGATGCCGCGGTCGCGCACCGAGAGCAGGGCGCCCTCCCCGGCCAGGGTCGCGCCGATCGTCACCCGGCCATGGGTGCGGGAGAATTTCACCGCATTGCCCAGCAGGTTCTGCACCACCTGGCAGAAGCGCAGCGGGTCCACCAGGAATTCCAGCCCTGGCACGGCGGTGCCGATCTCGATGGCCACGTCGCGCCGCTGCGCCGCGCCGGCGACCATGTGCACGGCCTCGGCCAGCAGCCGCTCCGCCGGCAGCCATTCGGCGGCCAGCGCCGGCACCGCATTCTCGATGCTCGAATAATCCAGGATGCCGTCGATCAGCCCGAGGAGCTGCTTCCCGGCGCCGAGGATCTGCTGCGCGTAATCGTCGCGGCTCGCCTCGGTGAGCTGGTAGGGGGAGCGCGGCGCCAGCATTTCCGAATAGCCGATGATGGCGTTGAGCGGCGTGCGCAGCTCATGCGTCAGCGTGGCGAGGAAGCGGGCGCGGGCCTGGCTGGCGCGCTCCGCCGCGGTCTTCGCCGCGCGCAGCTCCACCTCCGCGCGCTTGCGCAGCAGCACGTCGATATAGACGGAGAGCGCACCCTCGATCAGCTCCTGGTCGCCCGCCTCGAAGGGCCGGCTGACATTGCTCTCCGACTGGTTGCCGATGATGAGGGCATGGCCGGTCGGCCGGTCATAGGCCCAGAGGACATAGGGCAGGCGGAGGATCGCCGTCAGCTCATAGGCCGGCGGCTCGATCGGGGTGCGGGAGGTGGTGAAGAAGAAGGACGGCGGCGCGGGCAGGACCAGCCGCGGCAGCGCATCGGTCAGGTGCGGGCCGATGGCATGCGTCACCCGGAACGTCCCGTCCCCCGCGGCGGGGTCGGAGGCGAGCAGCGCGGCGCCGTCGCAGAGCACGTTCTCCACGATCATCTCGAGGATCGGCGCGCCGATCTCCTCCGGCGCCAGGTCGCCATCCGCCAGGCGGTAGGCCTCGCGGATCAGCCGCGCCACGGTGCGGCTGCGCCGCGCCTCGCGGAAGGCCTGGCTCTGCTCCTCCTGCAGCCGCAGCAGGCGGGCGCCAAGATCGTTGCATTCCCGCCGGTAATAGGCGAGTTCGCGCTCCAACACCCCGGGCGTGCTTTGCGACAAGGCTGCGCTCATGCCGCGGCGGGCCGCAGCACGGTGAGCACCCCGGTCCAGTCGAGCGGCTTGGAAGGGCCGCCGGCAAAAGGCGCCACCTCGACCCCGGAATAGAAGCCGAGGAAGGGGGTTCCCGCATCCAGACCTCGCGCCACCAGCTCAGCCTCCTCCACCGGTGCCCCGCTGCGCGCGCTGCCGCGCCCGGCACAGTCGATATAAAGGCCAAGGAGATTGGCGCTACCAGCTACGGTAGAATTGATCGCCGCGACACCCCGCCGCACGGATTCCAGCATGAGCGAATTATCGCGACTCATGATCTGCACCTGAGTGCCGAGCGCGAAATCCGGCTCGAACAGCGTCACGGCGCCGGTTTCCGGGGCAGCGCGCAGGATCAGCCGGTTGACATAGGCATTCTCGTCATAGGGCGCGAAGGGGTCGCCCTGCTTCTGGCCGAGCGTCGCCATCAGCGATAATTCATGGCCTTTCGCGCCGCCGAGCGGCAGGCCCAGCATGCGCTCGATGACGGCGAGGGCCGGCTTGCCGTCCAGCTCATAGACATCGGCGCCCTCGATCCGGGTGATCTCCATGAAGGTGGAGACCGGGCGGCAGCCATGCATGATGACGGTCTCCGCCGCGATGCCGGGCGGGAAGACCAGGGCGACGGCGGCGTGCTTCACCACCTCCGCCCCGTCATAGACCCAGCCGCCGGTGAGGTTCATGTCGGTCAGCAGCCCGCCGCCCAGCAGGTGCAGCGGCGCGTCGCCGAAGCCGGCATGGAAGCCGTCCACGATGGAGCTCGCATGGTGCAGGCGGAGCGGCGTGCTGCTCGCCACGCTGTCGAACAGCAGCAGCACCACCGCGTCGCGGCTGACCTGGCTGCGCACCTCGTCGCCCAGCGCGGCGCCCGCCACGCGCTCATCCGGCAGCAGCAGGCGGGTGATCAGCGCCCGCGGCGTCACCGCCTCGTCGCGGAAGGCGATGAGGCCGAGTTCGAAGCCGCTATAGCCGAAGCCCTGCCGGGCGATGGCGCCGGCGGCGGAGCCGCCATAGATCGGCACCTCGCCGCATTCCCGGCGCAGCGCCGCCAGCACCGCATGCGGGTCCAGCTTGCCGCCGACGAAGGCGAGCAGCAGCCGCGCCGGCGCCGGCCCCAGCGCGGCGACGCAGCGCTTCACAGCGGTGGCGGGGTCCGAATGCTTCGCATAGCCCACGCCGATCATGCCGCCCCCTCTGCTGCCTCGGCCGGCGGCGGCGCGACCAGGCGCACCAGGCAATCCGCCAATTCGGCCGGGGAGACCGGCTTGCGCAGCAGGGCGAAGCCGCCGCGCGTGGCCTGGGGGGCGATCTCCGCCACCTTGCCGGTGCCGGTCAGCAGCACGGCGCCGAGGCCGGGGCGCAGCACCCGCGTCGCCTCGATCAGCGCGATGCCGTCCATGCCCGGCATGACCAGGTCGGTCACCAGCACGTCGCAGCGCTCCCCTGCCTCGAGGGCCGCCAGGGCCTGGCCGGCATCCTCGGCAAGGCGCACCTCATAGCCCTCATGCCGCAGGCATTCCGCCAGGTAGCGGCGCATCAGCGGCTCGTCCTCGACGATCAGCGCATGGCCGCGGATCGGCGGCGGCGCCGGCTCCTCCAGCGCATTGGCGCGCGGCAGCCAGAGGGTGACGGTGGTGCCGAGGCCGGGCGCGCTGTCCAGCCGCATGGCGCCGCCGGCCTGGGCGATGAAGCCATCCGCCATGGAGAGGCCGAGGCCGGTCCCCTTCTCCCGCGGCTTGGTGGTGAAGAAGGGCTCGATGGCGCGGGCCAGGGTCGGCTCGTCCATGCCGATGCCGGTATCGGCGACCCAGAGCCGGACATAGTCGCCTTGCGGCAAATCAGTGCCGGGCGGCGCTTCCCCCGGCGGCTCCTCCGCCGCGCCCAGGGTGACGCTGCCGCCATCCGGCATGGCGTCCCGCGCATTCACTGCAAGGTTGATGAGCGTGGTCTCGAGCTGCGCCTGGTCGGTGCGCAGCGGCGGCAGGTTGGGCGGCACATCCACCAGCACGCGGATGCCGGGGCCGAGCGCATTGGCCAGCACGGCGCGGAGATTGAGCAGCAGCCCGGCCGGGTCGAGGTCGCCGGCATGCATCTCCTCCCGCCGCGCAAAGGCGAGCAGGCGGCGGGAGATGGCGGTGCCGCGCTCCGCCGCCTCCCTGACGCTCGCCAGCAACCGGCGGGGCTCGCCATCGAAGGTGACGAGGGCGGCGCCATGGCGCTTTTCCAGCAGGGAAAGCCCGGCGAGCACGGCGGCGGAGGCGTTGTTGAAATCATGCGCCACGCCGCCGGCGAGCTGGCCGAGGGCTTCCAGCTTCTGGGTGTGGCGCAGCCGGTCCTGCGCCGCGGCGCGGGCCGCGGCCTCGGCGGCGAGCTGGGCGGTGCGGTCGGCGATGCGGCGTTCCAGCGTCTCGGTCAGGTCGCGCAGCGCCGCCTCGGCCTCCTTCGCCTCGGTGACGTCCACGCTGCAGCCGACATAGCCCAGCAGCGCCCCGTCCGCGCCGATCTGCGCCGCCGCCTCGCAGCGATGCCAGCGCCGCAGCCCCGCCGGGCCCTGCACCCGCACCTCGGCGCGGAAGCCGCCGCGGCGGGCCCTGGCCTCGGCGAAGCCGGCCTCGAAGCGCGGCAGATCCTCGGGCGAGAGCACATGCGGCCAGCCGCCGGCCCGCAGCACCTCGGCGATCGGGCCGAAGGCATCCTCGAAGCGGCGATTCACATAGACCAGCCGGCCGAGCTCATCCGTCACCCAGATCAGGGCAGGCACGTCATCGGCGACGTCATAGGGGATGCTGCGCACGGCGTGTTCCGGTTCGAGCAGCGGCGGGGTCTCCTCCAGCGTTGGATGTTCCTCCTTCGGCATGGGTGCGGACCCGGTTATGGTTGTGACCGTACAGGTTGCCGCACGGCAGACCGCTGCATGGCAGACCCCGGCCAGCGTTCACGATTGGCATTCTACGCATAAATGTCTGGCCTACCAAGTCGGTTGCCCGGGTCACAGGAAATCCTGGGTGGCCTCGCCCAGCAGGATCCGCGCGGCAGCGGCGAAATGCGCCCGCCGCGCCTGGATCTGCTGGGAGACGGTGTGCATGTCCCGGAAGCGCCGCTCCAGCGGGCTGCCCGGGCGGATGGCGTCCACCCCGGCGGCATGGTGCGCCCAATCCGCCGCCGCGACCGCCGCCTGCATCGCCTGGATGCAGCCGAGGCGGAGCCGGGCGCGGTCCGGGATGCCGAAGGCGCCCTCGGCCGGCGCCGCCGCCACCATCTCCCGCAATATCTCCAGCAGCCAGGCGCGGGCAGCGGAAAGCCCCGCCTCGGCCCGGCCGAACCCGTCCTGCACCAGCGGGTCGGTCGCCATCAGCGCCTGGCCGCGCGGCGTCTTGCCCCGGGCCAGGGCGGCGAAGCCGTCCAGCATGGCGCGGGCGATGCCGAGCGCGACGCCCGCCGCGCCGACGCCGTAGAGCCCCTGCTGGGTGAAGGCGTAGAGCGGGCCCTTCTCCCGCCGCGCCTCCGGCATCTCCCGCGTCGCGCTGAAGGCCTCCGGCACGAAGAGCGCCTCGACCCGGTAGCCCTCCGAGGCGGTGCCGCGCAGCCCGATGGCGTCCCAGTCGCCGAGCAGCTCCGCCCTGGCGGCGGGGAAGAGCAAGGTGCGGATGGCAGGCCTGCCGTGCTGGTTGCGGCGGAGGCTGCCATCCGCCTCCCGCACCGGGCAGTGCACGCCCATCCAGGTGGCCAGCCGGCTGCCGCTGGCGAAGGCGAATTGGCCGGAGACGCGGTAGCCGCCCGGCACCGCCTCCGCCACCGTGCCATTGGGCGGGCCCCAGGCCACCAGGCTGTCCGGCGGGCCGAAAATGGCGGCGGCCTCCGCCGGGCCGAGATGCGCGGCGATCAGCGCCGCGCTGTTGGCGACGAAGGTGCACCAGCCGAGGGAGGCGTCATGCCGGGCCAGCTCCTGGATGGCGAGGAGGTAGGCGGCGGGATGCACCTCATCGCCGCCCACGGAGCGGGGCAGGAGCATGCGGGAGAGCCGGGCGGCGTGCAGGGCGGCGGCCAGGTCGGGCGGGATGCTGCGGCTGGCCTCGATGGCATCGGCCGCGGCATCGACCGCCGGGCCGAGGGCCCGGGCGGCGGCGAGCGGATCAGGCGAGGCAGGGAGATCCATGAGGGTCCCTTCCATGGCTGCGGAGGCCGAGTGTCCCGCCCTTTTGCGTGCGGGGGAAGCATATTGCGAAGAATGCAGTCATCCGCGGGCGGGGTTGGGGGCTTCGTCCCTTGACGGCAGCGCCGCCCCCCCCCGCGAGCAGGGGCTCTGCCCCTGCACCCCGCCGGGGCCAGGACCTGGCCCCGGACCCCGGTCCGGGTCTGCGGGTTCAGCCTGCCGGCCTACTTCGGCAGGCGGACCTCGCGGCCCATGACACGCTCATAGACCTTCAGGCTCGTCGAGCTGTCCTCGCCGCCCAAGCCCAGGCCGCGCGCCATGCGCATCAGGTTCAGCACCTGGGGCGCGATCATTCCCGGCACGCCATGCTCGGTCGCCAGCTCCACCGCCAGGGACAGGTCCTTGTAGGCGAGGTCGAGGTGGAAGCTCGCCTCGAATTTCCCCGCCAGGGCGCGGTGCTCCAGCCCACGGATCGCCGCGCTGTCGCCCGAGCCGTTGGTGATGATCTCGAACAGCTTGCGCAGGTCGATCCCGGCCATGGCGCCCATCGTCATGGCCTCCATCGCCGCCGCGGCGTTGCAGAAGGCCAGCATGTTGTTGAGCAGCTTGGCGACCGAGGCGGTGCCGATCGGCCCGACATGCACCACGACGCTGGAGAAGGCCGCGAGCAGGCCGCGATTGGCCTCGAAGACGCTCTCCTCGCCGCCGGCCATGACCACGATGGTGCCGGCGGTGGCGCGCGGCACGCCGCCGGTCACCGGGCTGTCCAGCATGGCGATGCCCTTCTTCGCCAGCTCCGCCGACAGCCGCTTCACCACGGCCGGGGAGTTGGTGCTGAGGTCGATATAGGTGGTGCCGGGCCGGGCATGCTGGGCGATGCCGCCCTCCCCCAGCACCACCGCCTCGACATGCTTCGGCATCGGCAGGGAGGTGAAGATCACGTCGCATTCGGCGGCGAGCTGCGCCAGGCTCTCGGCCTTGGTGCCGCCCACGGCGACGCAGGCGGCGACGGCCTCGGGGTTCAAATCGTGCACCACCACCTGGTGGTTCACGCCCTTGATCAGGTTGCGGCACATCGGGCCGCCCATGTTCCCAAGGCCGATATAGCCGATCTTCATGGCGCTTCCTCCGCCCCCTGGCTTGGGGGATGCCGCCATGATGTCCGTTGCGTGGCGGGTGTCCAGCCCACCCCAGGCCGCAGACCCGCGATATGAAGCTTCCTTCATGCCCGGCGCCCGAAAGGGCGGCGCGGCATGCCGGACCCGGCGCCGCGGACCGCCGGGCGGCCAACCCTCGCACCACGCCAGGGCCGGGGACGGAGAGGCCGGGCAGGGCAAGGGCGGCAAGTTCTGGCAGGCCGGGCGGATCGTGCCCGTCCCGGCTGCCGAAGGCGACGTCATCGGCGCTGCCCGGGGGGCCTAACCGGCCTGGGCGCGGCATGCCGGCGCAACCCGGCACCATGACCGCGCCTATCGCGGCGGCAGGATCCGGCAGGCCTCCGCCGCCACCCGCGCCAGGCGCAGCATGCGCCGCGCCGCCACCGCCCCGGCCGCCGCCTCGCCGGCGAATTGCTCCAGCAGGCGGTTGGAGAGCAGGGCGCGGGCGGCGGCATCCACCGCGATATCCGTGGCGGCGACCGTCGCGGCATCCGCCAGCACCCGCCGCAGCAGGGCCAGCGTGCCGGCGAGGCCGGGGCGCAACCCGTGCAGCGCCGCCACCTGCCGCACCAGCCGCACCCCGCGCCAGGCGAAGACCAGCGCATCCAGCCCCGGCGAGGGGCTGATCGCCGTCACCGCAAAGCCCTGCACCGCCGCCGCCCGGCCGAGCGCGGCGGCGCGGGATTCCAGCACCGGCAGCGGCCCGGCCTCCAGCAGGGCGCGCAGCTCCGCGACGGAGCCGGCCTGGCGCAGGGCGGGCTGCAGCGGCGCCGCCTCCGCCACGCTGCCGGCCCAGCGCAGCGCCTCGGCCCGGGCGGTCGGCAGGTCGCCGCGGGCGAAGGCGGCGCGGGCACGGTCCACGGCGCGGATGGCGGCCAGCCCCCGCAGCTCCGCCCCGAGGCCGGAGAGCAGCAGGCCGAAGCCGCCCACCGCCACGGCCAGCGTCGCCCAGCCCTGCACCGGGCCCCGGGCGAATTGGTCCACCACGTAATTCGCCGCCTCCAGCGCGCCGAGGCCGAGGCCGAGCAGCCCCAGCCCCGCCACCGCCCGGGCCGGGCCGGAGAGCCGCGCGGGCGGCGGGGCGGCGACCGGCACCACCGCCTGTTCCCAGCCGAAATCGAGGCGCGGCGCGGGGCCGGGCGCATCCTCCTCCAGGATGATGCGGGGGCCGCGCGGGGGCTCGGCATCGCTCATTGGGGCACCTTCCGGGATGGAAGCCGCCTGCCGGCAGGCGGTTGCCTCACAGCAGGTCTCCGATCAGGGCGGCCAGCAGCGTGTCCAGCCCGAGATGCGGGATGCCGGCGGCGCCCCGCGGGTCCAGCCGCGGCGGCTGGAATTCCGGCATCTGGAAGAAGCCGTGGGCCCAGAATTCCGGCTCGGGCGGGCGCAGCGGGATCTCGCCGGGATAGACCAGGGCACGCTTGCCGCCGGGCAGCACGCCGCGCACCGCCGCGACGGGGCGGCCTTCCAGCGTCGTCACCGCATCCTCCGTGCAGCGGATGCTGGCCAGGGTGTGGATGCTGGTGGCAAGGCCGACCGCCCCGGCCCGCGCCTCCGGCCCCGCCACCAGATGGCCGAGCAGCGCGGCCAGCGCGTCCCGCTGGCGGGCGGGGACGTGGTCCGCCTTGGTGGCGACGAAGGCGACGCGGCCGGGGCCGCCGCCCAGCAGCCTTTCCAGCCAGCCCCCACCTTGGCGCAGCGCGGCGGCGATGGCGGCGATCGCCTCGGCGATGTCGGCGAAGGCGGCGGGGCCGGCATGCAGGGCCCCGAGCACGTCCACCAGCACCGCCTGGCGGTCGAAGCGGCGGAAGAAGGGGGTGAAGAATTCGTCCCGCTGGGCCGCGCGGTAGGCGGCATGGCGGCGGGCGAGCAGCGCCGGCAGGGCGCCGCCGATGCCGGGCGGCAGGGGGAAGAACCAGAGCAGCGGCGCCTCCCCGCGCGGCCCCGGGTTGAGCACCCGGCCCGGCTGCAGGAAGCGGAAGCCGAGGCGGTCCCGGCAGGCCAGCAGCGCGGCGCGGTAGAGGGCATGGCCGCGGCGGACCAGCCCCTCCTCCTCCGGCGCCTGAGGCGGCAGGCTTTCGAGAAAAGCCAGGAATTCGGCCACGGCGGGTTCGGGGCTGCCGCGGCGGAGGCGGGCCAGGGCGGCGGCGGACCAGGGGGCGTAGTCCTGCTCCAGCATCGGCAGGTCCAGCAGCCACTCGCCGGGGTAGTCGAGCAATTCCAGCGTCAGGCTGCGCGAGCCGAGCAGCCCGGCGAAGAGCCCTTCCCGCTCCAGCTCCAGGGTGATGGCAAGGGTGGAGAGGTCGCCGGTGCGGGCTGGCCAGGCGGGCGGGTCAGCGGCCAGGGCCGCGAGGTGGGCATCGAGGTCGAAGCGCGGCAGGCCCTCGATGCCGGCCGGTTCCGGCCGCACCGCGCGCAGCCTGCCGCCGGCGGCCTGGTCCAGCGCCGGCAGGGTGCGCCGCCCGCGCCCGGCGGCGAGCAAATTCGCCAGCAGCGCGGTGAGGAAAACGGTCTTCCCCGCCCGCGTCAGCCCGGTGACCGCCAGGCGGAGGCGCGGCTGGCCGAGGACGCGGCGGCCGAGGCGCTCGGCGCTGTCGGCGGCGTTGCGGATCAGGTCGAAGGGGTCAGGCAGCATCGGGGTGAATTTGGCGGCGCTCGCCCATCGAACGCATGCGTTCGATCCCCGCCAGGGGCTGCCGGCACTGCCGGCAGCCACCTCCCCGGACCCCGGTGTGAGTCTGCAGGTTCGACCGTCGGGTCCAAGACTCAGACCGGGGTCCGGGGCCAGGTCCTGGCCCCGGCGGGGTCCAGGGGCGGAGCCCCTGGTCGGGGCCCGGGGGCGAAGCCCCCATCCTCAGCGCTGGATCAGCTCGATCTTGTACCCGTCCGGGTCCTCGACGAAGGCGATGATGGTCGTGCCGAATTTCACCGGCCCGGCCTCCCGCGTCACCTTCCCGCCGCCCTTGCGCACCGCCTCGCAAGCCGCCGCCACATCCGGCACGCCGACCGCGAGATGCCCGAAGGCATTGCCCTGCTCGTATTTCTCCACCCCGTAATTGTAGGTCAGCTCGATCTCGCCCTGGCCTTCCTCATTGCCCGTGCCGTAGCCGAGGAAGGCCAGGGTGTACTTGCCGTCCGGCACGTCGCGCCGGCGCAGCTCCTTCATCCCCAGCAGCTCGGTGTAGAATTTCACGCTGCGGTCCAGGTTGCCGACCCGGATCATGGTGTGCAGGAATTTGCTCATGGCGTCGTCTCCTTGAACGCGTCGGGGTCGATGGCCAGCAGGAAGAGCCCGGCCGCATCCGCCGCCGCCAGGGTGGCGGCGCGGTCGACCAGGATGCTGCCGCCGGCCTCGATGGCGATGCCGGCCAGCCCCGCCGCCTGCGCCCCCGCAATGGTGGACGGCCCGATGGTGGGCAGGTCCAGGCGGCGATCCTGCCCGGGCTTGAGCAGCTTGACCAGCACGCCGCCGGGGCCCTCCCGGCGGAGCCCGGCGCAGCGGGCGAGAAGGGCGTCGGTGCCCTCGATGGCCTCGACGCCGAGGACCAGGCCCTGCTGCACCACGGCGCCCTGGCCGACATCCACGGCGCCGAGGGCGCGGACCACGGCGATGCCGCGGGCGATGTCGGCGCGGGCCTGGGCGTCCGGCGCCAGGGCGCCGAGCTGGCCGGCGGCGGGGATGAGGTCGGCCATCACCGCATGGGCGGGCACGACCTCGAAGCCCTCGGCCTCCAGCGCGCGAGCGACGGCGCGGAGCAACCCGTCATCCCCCTGGAAGTAGGCGCGGCCGATGCGGGCCAGCAGCCGGGCGCCGGCGGCATCCGGGCGCAGCGACAGCAAAGAGGGGCGCTGAAGGCCGCCACTCAGCACGAGCTGGCGGATGCCGCGGGCGCGGAAGGCGGCAAGGATGGCGCCGGCGGCGCCGAGACGCTCGCGGGTATGGGGAATGTCGGCCCAGGCAGCGGGGTCGGCGAAGCCGTCCAGCAGCGCCGCGAAAACCGGGCGGCCGGCGGCCTGGGCGGCGCGGGCCACGCGCAGCGGAACCTCGCCGCTGCCGGCGACGATGCCGAGAGGCGTCATCGCAGTGTTGAGGAAGGGCTCTGCCCTTCCTCAACGTTGGACGCAGTGCGTCCAACCCCGCAAAGGGCCGAAGGGCCCTTGGAACCCTTGAGTCCGGGCGCGACGGTCGAGACGCCAAACTCATGGCTTCCAAAGGCCCTTCGGCCTTTGGTGGGGAGAGCTCGAGAGGGGCAAAGCCCCTCTCGCCCCCCCTCACTGTCCCTCGCCATTCTCCTCATCCACCCCGCCCAGCTCCGGCGCCGCCATGCGGCCGGGCCGCACGAGCTGCCGCCGCCGCGTCGGGTCACGGACGAAGGCGATGATCTCCTGCACCAGCGCCTCGTCGGGCCAGCGTTCCGCCGCCTGCTGCAGCCTGGCGGCGAACTCCCCCGGATCCTTGAACAGCAGGTTGTTCGCCAGCCGCAGCGTGCGGAGCTGCTCGCGCGAGGCGCCGCGCCGCAGCAGCCCCACCTTGTTGAATCCCACCAGCCGCGCCGGCAGGCCGAAGACATAGCCGAAGGGCGGAATGTCGTTGGTCACGCCAGCAAGGCCGGAGACCATGGCCAGCCGGCCGATCCGCACCGTCTGGTGCACTGCCGCGCCACCGCCGATGAAGGCGCCGTCCCCCACCTGCACATGCCCGCCCAGCATGACGTTGTTGGCGAGGATGACCCCATCCCCCAGCAGGCAATCATGCGCCACATGCGCCTGCGCCATCAGCATGCAGCCGCCGCCGACGCGCGTCACGCCGCCGCCGCCGACCGAGGCGCGGTGGACCGTCACCCCCTCCCGGATCAGGCATTTCGGCCCGATCTCGCAGCGGGTCTTCTCCCCCTTGTACTTCAGATCCTGCGGCGGCGTGCCGAGGGAGGCGAAGGGCAGCGCCCTGGTCCCGGCGCCGATCCGCGTCGCCCCCTCGACGACGACATGGGAGACGAGTTCGACCCCATCCTCCAGCACCGCCTCCGGGCCGATGGTACAGAAGGGGCCGATGGCGACATCGGCGCCGATGGTCGCGCCGGGAGCGACGACGGCGCTCGGATGGATGGTGGTCACGCGGTCAGCGATCCAGGATCATCGCGGCGTAATTCGCTTCCGCCACCACCTTGCCGTCCACCTTCGCCTCGGCCTGGAATTTCCAGATATTGCCGCGCTGGCGCTCCTTGACCACGTGGACGCGCATCTGGTCGCCCGGCACCACGGGCTTGCGGAATTTCGCGTTCTCCACGGTCATGAAATAGACCAGCTTGCCGCGCGCCTCCGGCCCCAGCGTCTCCACCACCAGCACCGCCGCGGTCTGTGCCATGCTCTCGATGATCAGGACGCCCGGCATGACCGGATGTTCCGGGAAATGGCCCTGGAAGTAATTCTCGTTGATGGTGACGTTCTTGATGCCCACGGCGGAGACGTTCTTCACCACCTCCACCACGCGGTCCACCATCAGCATGGGGTAGCGGTGGGGGATGGCGCGCATGATCTGCGCGATGTCGAAGGCCTCCACCGCCTCGGAGGTGGCGGCCCCCGCCGCCGTCTCTGCGTCCATCTTACTCGGTCTTTCCCTGCTTCTCGCCGAGGCGCCTGGTGTGCACCGTCATGCGCCAGAATTCGCGCGCCGGCATGGCCGGGCTGCCGATGACATCGGCTTTCGCAGCGACATCGTTCATCACCCCGGCCTGGCCCCCGATGCGGGCGCCCGACCCGACCGTCAGATGCCCGGCCAGCCCCGCCTGCGCTGCGACCTGAACGTAGTCGCCAAGCACCGTCGAGCCGGAAATCCCCGCCTGCCCGACGATGATGCATCCCCGTCCGGTGCGCACGTTGTGCCCGATCTGCACCAGGTTGTCGAGGCGCGTGCCGGGGCCGAGCACCGTATCCCCCTGGCTGCCGCGATCGACGCAGGCATTGGCGCCGATCTCGACGTAATCGCCCAGGATCACCCGGCCGAGCTGCGGCATGGTCTCGAACCGGCCCTCCGGCGTGGGCGCGAAGCCGAACCCTTCCTGCCCCACCCGGGCGCCGGGATGCAGCACCACCCCTTCCCCGAGGATGGCGTGGCTGATGCTGGCATGGGCATGGATGCGGCAGCGCGGGCCCAGCACGCAGCCGGCGCCGATCGTCACCTGCGGGCCGATGATGCAGCCCGGGCCGATCTCAGCCCCGGGGCCGATCACCGCATAGGTGCCGATCTCCGCCTCGGGCGAGACGGCGGCGCCCGGGTCGATCACCGCCGTCGGATGCACCCCCGGCACGGCCGCCGGGGCCGGGTAGAACAGCGCGGCGACCCGGGCGAAGCCCAGATAGGGGGCTGGGACGATGATCGCGACCGTGCCTTCCGGCACCTGGTCCGCCATCGCCTCGGCGAGCACCACCGCCCCCGCCCTGGTCTGCCGCAGCTCGGCCAGGTAGCGGCGATTGTCGAGGAAGCTGACCTCTGCCGGCCCCGCTGCCTGCAGCGGGCCGACGCCGGTGAACATCCGCGTGCCGTCGCCTGCGAACCGGCCACCCGCGGCAGCAGCGACCGCCGCCAGGCTCTGCGGCCCGGCGGAGGCGAAGAAGCGCGGATCGGCGGCCATGCGGCCCCCCTGGTCAGCGCCGCGGCGCGGCCGGCGCCGGCGCGGCGGGGCGCGCCGGGGCAGGCGCCGGCGCGGCTGCCTGGGCGGGCGCCTCGCTGCCCTCAGGGGGCAGGTTCACGCTGCGCAGCGCCTGGTTGAACCTCGTCGCCACCTCTTCCGTCAGGTCGAAGGCAGGGTCGTTGAAGATCACCAGCGGCCGCGGCAGCACCAGGTTCACATGGCGGCTGGCCGCCACCTGGCGGATCACCTGGCCGAGGCCCTGCTCGATTTCCACCAGCGCCTGCTGCGCCACCTGCTCGATGGCGCGGCTGCGCTCGCGGAAGACGCGCTGGCTGTCGGTGATGCGGTCCTGCAGGTCGCGCTCCCGCTGGCGAAGCTGGTCGGGCGGCAGGCTGGCGCGCTGGTTGGCCAGCGCCGTCTGCTCGTCCCGCCAGCGCGCCTGTTCCCGCTGCAGATCGCCGTTCAGCTTCTCCCGCCGCTTCTCGATCTCCTCCCGCACCTGGTTGAAGGCGGTGGAGACGCGCTGGATCTCCGGCACATCGACGATGCCGATGACGGCGGCCGGCGGCTGCTGGCCGGGCGGCAGGGCGGCGGGCGGGCGGTTCGCCTGGGCCTGGGGCGGGCGCTGGGCCGGGCGCTGCTGGGTCTGGGCCGGGCGCTGCGCCCCGCCCCCCTGGCCCCCTTGGCCGCCCCCCTGGCCCGGCACGAACCATTCCGGATTCTGGCCCTGTTGCGCCGCGGCCGGCAGCGCCGCGGCGGCGGCGAGGCCGGCGGCAAGAAGAAGGCGGGCGGCGATGCGGTGGACTGGCATATGCAAGGGAATCCCGAAGCTCATCAGAAGCGGGTGCCGAAGCCGAAGCGGAAGACCTGCGTCTCGTCGTAGGACTTCTTCACCACCGCCTGGGCAAGGTCGATGTTGATCAGGCCGAAGGGGCTGCGCCAGGAAATGCCGACGCCGGCGCCGACGCGGGGCGAGCTGTCGTCCCGCACCTCGGGGCCGCTGGTCGACTGGCTGAGCGCACCCACATCGACGAAGGCGCGCCCGATGAGGCCGAGTTCCGACGGCAGCGGCAGGGGAAAGCGCATTTCCGTGCTCTGGGTCCAGAGGAAGCGGCCGCCCAGGCTGTCGCTCGTGGTGACGTCGCGCGGCCCGGCGCCGGCGATGCGGAAGCCGCGGAGATTCTCGCCGCCGAGGAAGAAGCGGTCGATGATCCGGTCCTTCTTGCCGAACATCGTGGCGAGGTAGCCGACACTGGCCGAGAGCGAGAGCACGTAGTCCGGGTCGCCCAGCATCTGCTCGAAGGGGATGAAGTAATTCCCGTCCAGCCTGGTGCGCAGATAGGCGACATCGCCGCCGAGGCCGGCGAAATCGGTGCCGAGGCGGAGCACGCCGCCGCGCCGCGGATCGATGACCGAATCGCGGAAATCATAGGTCAGGGTCTGGCCGATCTGCGACAGCAGCGTGGTGCCGCGCTGCTCCAGCACGTAGCGGGAGGCGGTGTCGGAGATATCGTAGATGGAACGCTGGGTCAGCGTATAGGTCCAGGACTGGCGCAGCCTTTCGTTGAAGGCGTAGCCGGCGCGCAGCGCGAAGCCGGCGCGGCGTTCGCGGTAGCTGGCGATGCTGATCAGGTTGCGCTGCAGGTAGAAGAGATCGACGCCCGCCGCCAGGTTGCGGTCGAGGAAATAGGGATCGGTGACCGAGAGGTCGATCTGGCTGCGGCGCTGCGCCAGCGTGCCGTTGATGCGGGCATCGATGCCGGTGCCGAGCAGGTTGCGTTCGCGCAGGCCTACATCCGCCAGCAGGCCGGCATCGGTGGAGTAGCCGCCGCCGAGCGAGACCTCGCCGGTCGCCCTCTCCTGCACCTGGGTGTTGAGGATCGCCCGGTCCGGCGCCGAGCCGGGCTGGGAGGTGATCTGCACGTCCTGGAAATAGCCCAGGTCGCGCAGCCGCTGCCGGCTGCGGCGGATCTGCGCGGCGTTGAAGGCATCGCCTTCCGCCAGGCGGAATTCGCGGCGCAGCACGCGGTCCTGGGTGCGGGTATTGCCGTTGATGTCGATGCGCTCGACATAGACCCGCGGCGCCTCGTTCACCTCGAAGGTGAGCTGCACGCTGCGGGTTTCCGCATCGCGCTGGATGCGCGGCTGCACATCGACGAAGGGGAAGCCGCGCAGATTGGCGGCGTCCTGCAGCGTCTGGGCGGCGCGCTCCACCAGGTCGCCATCGTACCAGTCCCCCGCCTCCACCTCCGCCAGGCCGCGCAGCGCCGCGGCATCCAGGTTGCGGATGTTGGAGACGACCTCGACCGAACCGATGCGGTAGCGCACCCCTTCGTCGATGCTGTAGGTGAGGAAGAAGCCGCTGCGGTCCGGCGCCAGCTCCGCCGTGGCGTTGGTGACCTGCACATCGGCATAGCCGTTGCGCAGGTAGTAGCGGCGCAGCAGCTCGCGGTCGAAGGCCAGCCGTTCCGGGTCGAATTGGTCGGAGGTGGAGAGGAAGCGGTACCAGGCCTGTTCCTTGGTGGAGACCACTTCCTTCAGCCGGCTGTCGCTATAGGCGCGGTTGCCGACGAAATTGATGCGGGCGACGAGCGCCGCATCGCCCTCCTGGATCTCGTAGACCACGTCCACGCGGTTCTGGTCGAGCTCGATGATCTTCGGCTCGATGGTCGCGGCGAAGCGGCCGCGGCGGGCATAGAGCTCCTGGATCCGCTGCCGGTCGGACTGCACCGCCTGCGGGGTGAAGACGGCGCGGCTGCGCATCTGCACCTCGTTGCGCAGCACGTCGTCGGAGATCTTGCGGTTGCCCTCGAAGGCGACGCGGTTGACGATCGGGTTCTCCGCGACCTCCACCAGGATGTCGTTGCCTTCCCGCCGCATCTGCACGTCGCGGAACAGGCCGGTGGCGAACAGCGCCTTCAGGCTGCGGTCCAGCCGGTCCGCGTCGAAGGCGTCGCCCGGCTGCAGCACCATGTAGGAGCGGACCGTGTCGGCCTCGATCCGCTGGTTGCCGCGCACCTCGATGGCGCGGACCTGGCCGCCCGGGCCGGGCGGCAGCTGGGCTGCCCCTGGGGCTGCCCCCGGGGCGGCCCTCGGTGGGGTGCGCGGGCGCGGCTGGGCCTCGGCCACGACCGGAAGCAGGAGGCCCGACGCCAGGGTGGCGACGGCAAGCGGCAGGAGGCGGTGGATCGGAGACAAGGTGTGCCGTGGCCTTCTCGGGTTCGCGGGCGGGCCGGACAATAGCCGCAACCCCAGGGGGGCCGCCAGACCGCGCCATGCGGCGAAGCCCTGGCGCGGCGCGGCCCCCGGCGCGGAGGGGCGGACTCAGCCGACCAGGGCGGCCACCCATTTGCCGATGGCGCCGTGCACAATGTCGTTCCACGACGCGAACAGGAACAGCGTGACGATCAGCGCAAACCCAGCCCGGAAGCCATATTCCTGGGCTTTCGGCGGCAGCGGCCGGCCGCGGATCGCCTCCGCCGCGTAGAAGGCCAGGTGGCCGCCATCCAGCATCGGGATGGGGAAAAGGTTCAGCAGGCCGAGGCTGACCGAGAGCAGCGCCATCAGGTTCACCAGCGCCGTCAGGCCCAGCGAGGCGGCCTCGCCGGAGATCTCGGCGATGCGAATCGGCCCGCCCAGCTCCTTGGCGCTGCGCTGGCCGGTGATGATCTCGCCCAGCCCGACCAGGCTCTGCCAGGTGACGCTCGCGGTCTGTTCCGCCCCGGCCAGCAGGGCGCTGCCGGGGCCCAGCCGCTCGAAGCGCGTGCCGCCGCCCTGGATGCCGAGGATGGCGTGGCCGGCCGGGCCCGGCTCCGGCACCGCGCGCAGGGTGGTCTCGGCGCCGTCGCGGGACAGCCGCAGCTCCACCTCCTGCCCCGCCCGCGGCTGGACATGGCGCTGGATGTCCTCGAAGCGGCTCACCGCCTCCCCGTCCAGCGCCAGGATCCGGTCGCCGGCCTGCAGCCCGGCCCGCTCGGCGGGCGAATCCGGGGTGATGCGGCCGATCACCGTCTGCTCCCGCGGGTCGTTCACCGGCTTGCCGATGGTGGCGAACAGCCCGGCGAAGAGCAGGATGGCGAGGAGGAAATTCGCCACCGGCCCGGCGGCGACGATGATGGCGCGGCTGCCCACCGGCTTTTCATGGAAGGTGCGGCCGGGCATCCAGGCGGCGCGCTGCTCCGGCGTCGCATCCTCCGGCGTTTCCTGGCCGTGCAGCTTCACATAGCCGCCGAGCGGGATCCAGGAGAGGCGCCATTCCGTGCCGAGCCGGTCGGTGCGCCGCCAGATCGGCTGGCCGAAGCCGATGGAGAAGGCGTCCACATGCACCCCGCGCCAGCGGGCGGCGAGGTAGTGGCCCAGCTCATGGATGAAGACCAGCACGCCGAGGACGATCGCGAAGGCGATCAGGGTCCGCGGCAGGCTGGGGAGCAGGTTCCAATAGGCGCCGATGAGCTCCAAGGCGGTCATCCTTTCTCGGGCAAAGGCCCGGGGGCGCGCGGCGCCGTCCCGGTTCCGGCGCAGTGCCCGGCGGGCCGGGCGCTGCGCAAGGCTTCTATCTGGGGAGGCCGGCGCTGCCGTTCACCGGCCGCCGGACCGGCTTTTCCTCTCCCGGCACGGCCCCGGCCGGCCCTTCAGGCGGCGCTGCGCAGGGCGGCGATGCGGGCGGCGGCGGCCCGCGCCTCGCCATCCAGCGCCAGCACCGCATCCAGGCCGGCGGCGGCGACCGGGCCGAGCGTGGCCAGGGTCTCCTCCACCACCGCGGCAATGTCGAGGAAGCCGAGGCGGCGGTCGAGGAACAGCGCCACCGCCACCTCATTCGCCGCATTCAGCACCGCCGGCACGCCCCCCCCCGCCCGCAGCGCATCCCGGCAGAGCCGGAGGGCGGGGAAGCGCACCGGGTCGGGCGCGGCGAATTCCAGCCGCCCCAGGGCGGCGAGGTCGAGCCGCGGCAGATCCACCGCCATGCGGCGCGGCCAGGCCAGGCAATGGGCGATGGGGGTGCGCATATCCGGCGTGCCGAGCTGGGCGAGGAGCGAGCCATCGGCGTATTGCACCAGCCCGTGCACGGTGGATTGCGGGTGGATCAGCACCTCGATCCGCGCCTCCGGCACGGGGAAGAGGCGCGCCGCCTCGATCAGCTCCAGCCCCTTGTTGAACATGGTGGCGGAATCGACGCTGATCTTGGCGCCCATGGACCAGACCGGGTGGCGCACCGCCTGCTCCGGCGTCGCCACCCGCATGGCGGCGAGATCCGCGGTGCGGAAGGGCCCGCCCGAGGCGGTCAGCACGATCTTCTCGATCGCCGCCGGGTCGCGGGCGTCGAGGGCCTGGAAGATGGCGTTGTGCTCGGAATCGACCGGCAGCAGGGTGGCGCCGGAGCGGGCGGCCGCCTCCAGCACGATCTCCCCGGCGCAGACCAGGCTTTCCTTGTTGGCGATGGCGAGCGTGCCGCCCCTGGCCAGGGCGGCGAGGGAGGCGCGCAGCCCGGCGGCGCCGACGATCGCCGCCATGGTCCAGTCGGCCGGGCGGGCGGCGGCCTCCACCACCGCCTCTGCCCCCGCCGCGGCCTCGATGCCGGTGCCGGCCAGGGCCTCCCGCAAGGCAGAGAGCCCGGCCGGGTCGGCGACCACGGCGAGGCGCGGGCGGAAGCGGCGGGCCTGGGCAGCCAGCGCCTGCACGTCCCGCCCCGCCACCAGCGCCTCGATGGCGAATTCGCCGGGGGCGGCGGCTTCGACCAGGGCCAGGGTGGAGCGACCGACGGAGCCGGTGCTGCCCAACACGGTAAGACGGCGGGTCATGTCCAGAGCGATTCCCCGGGGCCGAGCAGCACCCCCAGCAGCGCCGCCGCCGGCGCCGCCGCAAGCACCCCGTCCAGCCTGTCGAGCAACCCGCCATGGCCGGGAATGAGGGCGGAAGTGTCCTTCACCTGGAAGCGCCGCTTGATCCAGCTTTCGAAAAGGTCGCCCGCCTGCGCCAGCAGGCCGAGCCCCGCCGCCACCAGCGCCACCCGCAGGGCGGGGGGCGAAACGGCGAAAGGTTCCATGACATACGCCGCCGCGAGCCCGACCGCCATGGCCGCCGCGAGTCCCCCCGCCGCGCCGGACCAGGTCTTGTTGGGGGAGATGGCGGGGGCGAGCTTGGGGCCGCCGAACAGCCGCCCGGCCAGGTAGGCGCCGATATCGCTGGCCCAGACCACGAAGAGCAGGAAGAGCACGTTGCGCAGCCCGGCCGCATCGCCCCGCAGATGCAGCAGGGCAAGCCCGGCCAGGCCGATATAGAGCACGCCGAAGCCGAGCCAGAATCCCGGCCGCCCGCCGCCCCGCAACGCCACCCAGAGGCCCAGGAAGCCCAGCGGCAGCAGAGCGAGCGCCACCCCCCATTGTCCCGCCAGCGCCAGCGCCCCGGCGGCCAGCACCAGCAGCGGCACCGCCAGGCCGGGCGGGCGGGCGGTGGAGAAGCCGCAAAGCCGTACCCATTCCCAGGCCGTCAGCGCGACGGCCACCGCCAGCAGCGCCGTCCAGGCCGCCCCGCCCAGCCAGACGCAGAGGAGGGCGCCCGGCACCAGGATGGCGGCGGAGAGGGCGCGCTTGCGCAGATCCGGCCAGCGGGTGGCGGCAGGACGGGCGGGTGGCGGCGGGCCCCCGGGCGGTGCCGGGGCGGCGTCAGGGCTAGCCGGTCCGGGCACCGTAGCGCCGTTCCCGCCGGCCGAAATCGCGGATCGCCGCCTCCAGATGCTCGGCGGAAAAATCCGGCCAGAGCACGTCCTGGAAGACGAATTCGGCATAGGCCGCCTGCCAGAGCAGGAAATTCGAGAGGCGCTGCTCCCCGGAGGTGCGGATGATGAGGTCGGGGTCGGGCATGCCCTCGGTATAGAGGTGGCGGGCGAAGGCGGCCTCGTCCAATTCGGCCGGGTCCAGCCGGCCCTCCTGCACCGCCCGCGCCACCGCCTTGGCCGCCGCCAGGATCTCCGCCCGGCCGCCATAGGAAAGGGCGACGGTCAGGTTCAGCCTGGTGCCGCCGGCGGTCGCCGCCTCGGCCCGGGCGATCTCCTTCATCGTCTCCTCGCCGAAGCGGGCGCGGTCGCCGATGACCCGCAGCCGGACGCCTTCCTTCACCAGGGTCGCGACCTCGGAGCGGAGATACAGGCGGAGCAGGCCGGTAAGCGCCACCACCTCCTCCGCCGGCCGCAGCCAATTCTCCGAGGAGAAGGCGAAGAGGGTCAGCCACCCCACCCCCTGCTGCACGCAGGCCTCGGTGGTACGGCGCGCCGCCTCCGCCCCCGCCTTGTGGCCGAGGGGGACGGGCAGGCCGCGCGCTTCTGCCCAGCGGCGGTTGCCATCCATGATGATGGCGATGTGCCGCGGCACGCCGCCCCGGCTTGCCGTGGCCGGGCCGGGCTGGGTCAGGTCGAGCTTGGGAGCGCCGGACACCGGGTTCAGACCTGCCGGATGTCCTTTTCCTTCTCGGCGAGCATCTGATCGACCTGCTTGATGTACTGGTCGGTCAGCTTCTGCACCTCGTCGGACCAGGTTTTCGCCTCATCCTGGCTGATCGGGGTCTTCTTGTCCTTCTCAGCCGATTTCACCTGCTCCATGCCGTCGCGGCGGACGCCGCGGATGGCGACCTTGCTGCCCTCGGCATATTTGGCGGCCATCTTCGCCAGCTCGTTACGGCGTTCCGCGGTCAGCGGCGGCAGGGGGACGCGGATCACCTGGCCCTCCGCCTGCGGGTTCAGCCCGAGCCCCGCATCGCGGATGGCGATTTCCACCGCCTTGGCCACCGCCCGGTCCCAGACCTGGACGGAGAGCAGGCCGGGGCCGGCGACGGAGATATTCGCCACCTGGTTCAGCGGCTGCTCGGTGCCATAGGCCTCGACGCGGATCGGCTCCAGCAAGGCAGGGCTGGCGCGGCCGGTGCGAAGCCCGGCGAATTCCTTCCTCAGCGTCTCCAGCGCGCCGTCCATGCGGCGCGTCAGATCCTGCTTCAGGCTCTTCAGGTCGGCCGGCATGGCCCTTCATCCCCTGTCTCTGGCGCCGCCCGGTGCCGCCTGCCGGCGCCCTGGGGCGCCCGGCCGGCAGCGGCGGCCTGGTCCATTCCCGAAGCCTGCGGCGATCGCCTCCGCCCGCCCCAGCTCCTTGTTGCATCGCGCGATTTACGCCTTCGGTCGATCCGATCCAAGGCGGTCACGCTTTGGCCTGCGATCGGCCTGGGGGTGCGCACCGAAGCAGAGCACGCCCAGGCCGTGAAGCGCCGGCTCGAGTTTGTCCGGACCAGCAACGGCCTGGTCAGGCCGGCACAGGTCTGGCGCCGCGGTCAGCTCTCCACCACGGTGGTGAAGCGCCCCTCGCCCCGCATCACCGCGGTGAAGGCGCCCGGCTCGTGGATGTTGAAGACGATGATCGGCAGCTTGTTCTCCCGCGCCAGGCTGATGGCGGCGGCATCCATCACCGCCAGGTCGCGCGACAGCATGTCCAGATAGGTGAGGGTCACATAGCGTTCCGCCTGCGGGTTCTTGCGCGGGTCGGCGGCATAGACGCCATCCACCTGGGTGCCCTTCAGCAGGGCGTCGCAGCCCATCTCCGCGGCGCGGAGGGCGGCGGCGGTGTCCGTGGTGAAGAAGGGGTTGCCCGTGCCGGCGGCGAAGATCACCACCCTGCCCTTCTCCATATGCCGCATGGCGCGGCGGCGGATATAGGGCTCGCAGAGCGAGGCCATGGGGATGGCGCTTTGCACCCGCGTCGGCAGCCCCGCCTTCTCCAGCGCCGACTGCATGCCGAGCGCGTTCATCACCGTGGCCAGCATGCCCATATAGTCGGCCTGCGCCCGCTCCATGCCCGCGGCGGCGCCGGCAATGCCGCGGAAGATGTTGCCGCCGCCGATGACCATGCAGACTTCGACGCCGAGCTCGACCACGCCCTTCACATCCTCCGCGATGCGGCGGCAGGTGGCGGTGTCGAGGCCGTAGTCGCGATCGCCCATCAGTGCCTCACCGGACACCTTGAGCATGACACGCTGGTAGCGGGGCGAAGGGCTCATTATGCGACCGTGATGGGGCGGGGAACCATAGTTTCCACCCCCGGGTGCCGCAAGCAGGACGCGGTCACAAGGGGGTGGCGAGGCTGGCGGCCGCCGAAGCGGCCACCCGCTTCTGCCGCCGCCGGATGGCGAGGATCCGGCCGCATCATGGCACGACCGGGGCAGGCTGCGGCCCCTGCCCCATCCTGGCGCCGGCCGACGCCGCGCCGGGGACGGGGCAGGCAGGCGGACCTGGCGGGCCCGAGGCGCCAGTGTCCTGCCCGCGAAGTTCGCTGGATTTCCGGCGAACTTCGCGGACAACAAGCAGGCCACTGAAACCAAGGCTAGTGGCCCGAGAACGAAGTCCGCAGGACCTCGGCATCGGGACACTGGAGCGGTTTCGCCTCGCCTGGCTCGGCGAACCCGCTCTGGCGTTTTGTTTCGTGGCATTCTCCCCGTCGTCCGGCGATTCCGCCGGACTTGAAAATGCCCCAGGCCCGGGCCGCGCCCCGCTTCTCAGGCCTTGGGGCCGACCCCGGCCGCGGCCGCGACCTCGGAGGCGAAATCCGGGCCCACCGGCTTGTCGATGCCTTCGCCGAGCTGGAAGCGGGCGAAGCCGGTCAGCTCGCCGCCCGCCTTCTTGACGATGGCCTTCACCCGGCTCTCGCCATCATGCACCCAGACCTGTTCCAGCAGCACCACTTCCTCGTAGTATTTGCGGATCCGGCCCTCGACCATCTTCTCGATGATCGCCTCGGGCTTGCCGGAAGCGCGGGCCTGCTCGGAGAGCACCGCCTTCTCCCGCTCCAGCGCGGAAGGGTCGACGGCGGAAACCTCCAGCGCCTCCGGCCGGGCGGCCGCCACATGCATGCCGATCTGCCGGCCGAGCTGCTCCAGCGCCTCGATCTCCGACCTGCCCTCGAGCGCGACCAGCACGCCGATCTTGCCGAGGCCGGGGCGGATGGCGTTGTGGGTGTAGGTGGCCACGACGCCGCCCTTCACCTCCAGCCGCTTCGCCCGGCGGATGGTCATGTTCTCGCCGATGGTGGCGATCAGGCGGGTCAGCTCCTCCGCCACGCTGTGGCCGGTGCCGGGATAGGTGGCGGCCTTCAGCACCTCGACATCGTCGCCGACCGAGAGGACCAGCCCCGCCACTTCCGCGACGAAATTCTGGAACTGCTCGTTGCGGGCGACGAAGTCGGTCTCGGCATTCACCTCGACCATGCCGGCGACGTTGGGGCCGGAGGCGACGCCCACCAGCCCTTCCGCGGCGACGCGGCCGGATTTCTTGGCGGCGGCCGAAAGCCCCTTCTTGCGCAGCCAGTCGATCGCGGCCTCCATGTCGCCGCCCGTCTCCACCAGCGCCTTCTTGCAATCCATCATGCCGGCACCGGTCTTGTCGCGCAGGTCGCGGACCAGTGCGGCGGTGATCTCGGCCATCGGTTGTCTCCCGTCTCACCCAAATGCGCTACGGCCCGCGCGCCTCCGCGCCGCGGGCCTCAACTCTCCGGGGCAGGCCGGGCAAGCCCCGCTCGCCCGGCCTGCCCCGTCCCTGGTCCGGTCGCGTGCGTCACGCGCCCGCAGCAGCGGCGCCGTGGTGCGGCGCCCGCGGCTCAGACCTTGCCGGCCCGGTTGCCGTCATCCTCATTGGCCTGGACCATCGTCTCCAGGCTTTCCGTGTCCAGGCCGACGGTCGGGCTGGACTGCGCCTCCTCCAGCACCGGCTCGTCCAGCACCTCATCCGTCGGCAAGTCGGCCGCGGCGCCGAGATCGACGCCCGAGGCCTGCAGCTCGGCCGAGATGCCGTCGAAGACCGCGCCGGCGATCAGGTCGCAATAGAGGTGGATGGCGCGGATCGCGTCGTCATTGCCGGGAATCGGGAAGGCGACGCCCTGCGGGTCCGCATTGCTGTCCACCACCGCGACGACCGGGATGCCGAGCTTGTTGGCCTCCTCGATCGCCAGCTTCTCCTTCACCACGTCGATGACGAAGATGATGTCGGGCAGCCCGCCCATCTCCTTGATGCCGCCGAGGGCGCGGTCGAGCTTCTCCTTCTCCCGCGTCAGCATCAGGATCTCCTTCTTGGTGAGGCCCTGGATGTTGCCGCCGAGCTGCTCCTCCATCTGCTTCAGCCGCTTGATGGAGCCGGTGATGGTCTTCCAATTCGTCAGCATGCCGCCGAGCCAGCGGTGGTTGACGTAGTACTGGCCGCAGCGGGTCGCCGCTTCCGCCACGTATTCCGCCGCCGCCTTCTTGGTGCCGACGAAGAGCACGCGGCCGCCGGCCGCCACCACGTCGCGCACCGCGCGCAGGGCGCGCTCCAGCAGCGGCACGGTCTGCTGCAGGTCGAGGATGTGGACCTGGTTGCGGACGCCGAAGATGTAGGGCGCCATGCGCGGGTTCCAGCGCCGCGTATGATGGCCGAAATGCACGCCGGCCTCGAGGAGCTGGCGCAGGGAAACCTGGGGCATCGCCATCGGCGATCTTCCTTCCGTATTCAGTCCGGTTGAGCCTCCGCGGCGCTTTCCCGGGGGATGTCCCGGGACCGGACCCTGCCGCCCCCGGCCGGCTCAGGCCTGGCCAGGAGGTGAAAGGGCGCACCGCGTGCGGATTTGCCGCCACGGGGGACCCGCGCCGGCCGGCGCCATATGGCATGCGGGATGGGCCGCGGCAAGCCATCGCGCTTGGCGCGGGCGGCTTGAGGCTTTCTCAACCATCCATCTCTAAAAGACGAAGGCGGGCATGTTTTCGCGTTCCCGCCGCATCGTATTCGTTATGGTGCGCCAGCCGCGACCGGATCCCGCATGGCGACCACCACCAGCCTCAGCGCCACCCGCAACCCCTATCTGGACGGCCTGCTTTACGGCCTGAAATGGTCGGGGCAGCTCAGCTTCGGCTTTCCCGACTCGGCTGCGGAGTACGAGCCGGGGTACGGGAATGGCGAGGTCCGGGACGGCTTCGCCCCGGTCTCGGCCGCCACCCAGGCGGCGGTGCGCGCGGCGCTGCTCGGCACCGCCGGCAGCGGCGGGGTGCTGCAGGGGCTCGGCGTCGCGCAATTCACCAACCTGTCGATCGTCGAGGCCGGGACGGGCATGGCCGATCTCCGCATCGCCCAGTCCGACGCCCCGCCCACCGCCTATGCCTATTGCCCCGCCGCCGGGGCCGGCGGCGATGTGTGGTTCGGCACCGCCTATGACTACCGCAACCCGGTCCTCGGCAATTACGGCTATCTCTCCACACTGCACGAGCTGGGCCATACCCTCGGCCTGAAGCATGCGCAGGAGGCGGGCGGGGTGGCGAACACCGCGGTGCCGGGCGATCGCGACAGCCTCGAATTCACCGTCATGACCTACCGCTCCTATGCCGGCGGGCCGACCAGCGGTTACACTTTCGGCACCTGGGATGCGCCGCAGGGCTACATGATGCTGGACATCGCCGCGCTGCAGGCGATGTACGGCGCCGACTACACCAGCCATGCGGGGGACAATGTCTATAGCTGGCGTCCGGAGACCGGCGAGACCTTCATAGACGGCATCGGCCAGGGCGCGCCGGGTGGGAACCGCATCTTCCTCACCCTCTGGGATGGCGGCGGGCACGACACCTACGATCTCTCCGCCTATGCCGACGGCGTCGCGGTCAGCCTGGCGGCGGGCGGCTGGTCCTCGCTCTCCGCGGCGCAGACGGCACAGCTCGGCGGGTCGCAGGCGGCGCGCGGCAATGTCTTCAACGCGCTGCTCTACCAGGGCAACACCGCCTCCCTCATCGAGGACGCGATCGGTGGCGCCGGCGACGACACGCTGAGCGGCAATGAGATCGGCAACCATCTCCGGGGCGGCGCCGGGAATGACAGCCTGGCGGGGCTGGAGGGCAATGACACGCTGGAAGGCGGCGCCGGGCGCAACACGCTGGAAGGCGGCGCGGGGAACGATCTCTACATCCTTGCCGGCAGCGGCGATGTCGTCACCGAATTCGGCAATGCCGGCATCGACACGGTGGAGATCGCCGGCAGCTACGCCCTGGGCGCCAATCTGGAGACGCTCCGCCTGACCGGCGACGGGGATTTCACCGGCATCGGCAATGCGCTGGCCAACGCCCTTACCGGCAATGCCGGGAATAACAGCCTCTCCGGTGGGGCGGGGGAGGATACGCTCGCCGGCGGCGAGGGTGCGGATAGGCTGGAGGGCGGGACCGGTCTGGACCGGCTGTCCGGCGGCGGGGGCGATGACAGCCTGGATGGCGGCGCCGGCCACGACTCGCTGGATGGCGGGGATGGCGCGGATACCCTGGCGGGCGGGACGGGCAACGACACCATGGCAGGTGGCCCGGGGGACGACACCTATATGGTGGACAGCAGCGGCGATGTGCTGCGCGAGGCCGCCGATGCCGGCACGGATCTGGTGCTGGCAGGGGTGAGCTGGACCCTGGGCGCCTGGTTCGAGGATCTGGCGCTGACCGGGGACGGCAACCTGATCGGCAGCGGCAATGCCGCGGACAACCTGCTGCGCGGCAATGGCGGCAACAACCTGCTGCGGGGCGGGGCGGGGCAGGACACCCTGCTGGGCAGCGCCGGGCAGGACACGCTGCTGGGCGGCGCGGGGCAGGATGCCTTCCGCTTCATGGCGGCGGATGCCGGGGCGGACGTGATCCTCGATTTCAACGCGGTGGAGGACCGCTTCGAATTCTCCGCCGCGGGCTTCGGCGGCGGGCTGGCGGCGGGGATGAGCCTCGGCGCGGAGCGGCTGGTGTTCGGCGCGGCGGCCATCGGCGCGCTGGGGCAATTCCTGTTCGACACCGCGGCGCATGCGCTGCTGTGGGACGCGGATGGCGGTGGTGGCGAGGACGCGGTGCTGCTGGCGACGCTCTACGCGCCGGCCGGGGCGGTGAGCGCGGCGGACTTCGCGATCATCGCCTAGAGCAGATCGCCGGAGGGCGGCATCGCCCGGAGGCGTGAATCTGCTCTACCATCCATAAGCTAGAGCGGGGCGGGTGAGCGCAGCTCAACCGATCCCGCTCTAGGCCGAGGGAGGCTCTGCCTCCCTCGAGCTCCCTCCGTCAAAGGCCGAAGGGCCTTTGGAACCCTTGAGTTCGGCGTCTCGACCGTCGGCTCCAAGACCCAAGGGTTCCAAGGGGGTTGGGCGCACTGCGCCCAACGAGGGGGAGCAGCGCTCCCCCTCAACACCGCAGATTGTCCCGCAGCGTCCGCCCCTCATACTCCCGCCGGAATACCCCCCGCCGCTGCAATTCCGGCACCACGAAGCGGCCGAATTCCTCGAACATCCGGGGCGAGATGGTCGGCCACAGGATGAAGCCGTCGCAGGCCCCGGCCCTGAACCACGCCTCCATCCGGTCCGCCACGCCCTGCGCCGTGCCCACCACCAGCCCGCGCGGCTTGCGCGCCGCCTCGGCGAAGCTGATGCCCTGCTCCCGCGCCACCTGCAGCACCCGGTTGCGGGAGCCCTCGATGCCGGTATGCCCGGCGGCCGCCACCGCCTCCGCCTCGGTCGCCACCCTGGTCAGGTCGGCGCCGATCATCGCCGAGTTCCAGGCCAGCACCAGCTCAGGGTCGGAGAGCGTCGCCAGGTACGCCGCCTTCTCCTGCGCGATCGCCTCCGTCTCCCCGATCACCACGGCCAGCGAGGGCAGCACGGCGCATTCCTCCGGCGCGCGGCCGTAGCGAGCCATGCGGGCGGAGAGGTCGGCGCGGTAGCGTGCGGCATCCTCCAGCGTCTCGGCATTGATGAAGACCAGCTCTGCCCAGCGCGCGGCGAATTCCCGGCCGCGGTCGGAGGTGCCGGCCTGCATCAGCACCGGCCGCCCCTGCGGGCTGCGCGGAATGGAAAGCGGGCCGCGGGTGCGGACATAGCGGCCCGCGTAATGGGCGTAGTGCACCTTGCCGGGGTCGGCGAAGCGGCCGCTCGCCTTGTCCAGCAGCAGCGCATCCGGCGCCCACCCCTCCCACAGGGCGCAGCAGGCTTCCAGCACCTCGTCGGCCTGGTCGTAGCGCTGCTCCTTCGGCGGCAGGCTCTCCATGCCGTAATTCCGCGCCTCCAGATCGGTGGCGGAGGTGACGATGTTCCAGGCGATGCGCCCGGCGCTGACATGGTCCAGCGAGGCCAGCGTTCGCGCCAGGTGATAGGCCGGGTAGAGCGTGGTGGAGAGCGTCGCCCCCAGCCCCAGATGCCGCGTCACCCGCGCCATCAGCGGCAGCACCGCCAGGGGATCGAGATAGGAGATCTGCCCGCCGCGGCCGAGATGGGTAGCGAAGCCGTCCTTATAGGTATCCGAAAGCCCGAAGGTGTCGGCGAAGAAGCAGCCATCGAAGCGCGCCGCTTCCAGCACCCGGGCCAAATGCTCGTAGCGCTCCGGCTGCAATATGTCGTCCAGCGGGCTTTCCGGATGGCGCCAGGCGCCGGGGTAGTTGGAGGTGGGGCCGGTCTTCAGATAGGCGACCAGATGCATCTGGCGCTGGGTCATGGGCGGGGCTCCTTGCCCAAGGGGATATGCGTTGCGGGCATGCAAGCGCTATTCCGGCGGCAGCAGCACCTCCACCCGGTTCCGCCCCTCCGGCAGCCGGGCATAGTGCAAGGCCCGGGCGGTGCGCTGCACCAGGGCCAGGCCGAGCCCGCCCCTCCCCTCCCCCACCCCTGGCAGGGCCGGACGGGGCTGGCTGGGGTCGAAGGGCGGGCCGGCATCCTCCAGGCAGAGTCGCCAGCCCGTCGCCTCCTGCCGCGCGGTGAGGGCCACCTCCGCCACGCCGCCATGGCGCAGCGCGTTCAGCGCCAGCTCCTCCAGCAGCAGCTCCGCCCGGGCGATGGTGCGCGGCCCTGCCCCAGCCGCCCGCAGATGCGCGGCCAGCGCGGCGCTCGCCGCCGCCAGGGTCGCGGCGCCGCCGACCGCCCCCTCGCCTGCCCGGTCTCCCGGGGCCCGGATCACCCGGCCGAATCCCGCTATCGTCATCCGCCTGCCCGCCCGCCCTTCAGGCCGCCAGCCGGGCGAGCGCCTCCGCCTCCGTCACCACGACGGGTATCATCTGGTCCAGGGCGATTGTCTCAAATACTTCCGCGACCGCGGGTTGCGCCGCATAGAGCACCAGCAGCCGGCCCCGCCGCTGCAGCACCCGCGCCACGCTGATCAGCAGCCGAAGGCCGAGGGAGGAGCAGAAATCCACCCCCGCCAGATTCACCAGCGCATGCCGGTCCACGCTGGCGACGGCGGCGGTGAAGCCCAGCTCGATCGCCTCGGCGCCAAGCGCGTCCAGCCGCCCGCTCATCGCCACGCGGTTGGTGGCGCCGTCCAGCGCCGTCACCTTGTATTCCATGACCCGCTACGACGTCCGGCACGATGCGATACAAGAAATATCATGAAAACATCATGGAAAGTCCAGGACGACGATCGAGACGTCATCGTCGAAGCCGCTCGGCCCCGCCGCTTCCCGCGCCCGGGCCAGCAGCGCCTCCGGCGCCGCCGCCAGGGGGGTGGTATGCGGCGGCAGCCATTCGGCCAGGGCGGCGAAGCCCCGCCGCCCAGCTATCGGCTGCTCGGTCTCGAACACCCCGTCGCTGCACAGGGTGAGGCGCGCGGCGGGCGGCAGGGTCGCCTCGAAGACCGGGTAGGTGGCGGCCGGCACGGCGCCGATGGGCGGCGCCTTGGCCGCCAGCGCCACCCGCCCGCCGGCGGTCTCCAGCAGCGCCGGGTGGTGGCCGGCGGCGGCGAAGCGCAGCCGCCGCGCCGCCAGATCCGCCACGCCATACCACATGGTGAAGAACAACCCGCCCTGCTGGTCCATCTGGAAGCTGGCATTCAGCCCGGCCAGCACCGCGGCGGGGTCCGGCCCCGCCCTTTCCCGCAGCAGGTTCATGACGGAGGCGGCCAGCAGGGCGGAATCCGTGCCATGCCCCGCCACATCCATGACATGGACGGCGAAGCGCGTGGCATCCAGCCAGCGATAGCCGAAGGCATCCCCGCCCAGGCTGGCGGAGGGCAGGAAGCGCCAGGCAGCCTGCACCGGGCCGGATTCGATCGGCGGCGGCAGCAGGGCCTGGAGGTAGCGCCGGGCGCGGTCCAGGTCGCGGGCCTCTGCGGCGGCGCGGTCCATCTCCGCCCGCGGGCCGCGCTGGTAGTCCAGCCGGAAGGGCCCGATGCCGATACGCGCCCCGGGGCTGAGCGCGATGGGCGCCGCGATCCGCACCCCGTCCACCAGGCAGCCATTGGTGGAGCCGAGATCGGTCAGCACCAGCCCGGCCTCGGTGAGGCTCAGCACCGCATGGTTGCGGGAGACTTCCGGTGCCGGCAGCACCAGATCATTCCCCGCCACCCGGCCAAGGCGCAGCGCCCCGGGGCCGAGCGGCAGGCGCCGCGGTGCCTCCCCCGGGGCGTGCAGGACCAGCGCATGCCCCAGGGGCTCGGCCGCCAGAAGCTCTTCGGCCGGGCGGCGCATCAGGGTGGAGTCGGTGTCCTCGACCGGCATCGTTCCGCCTTGCCTTTCGGCAAGGAGTTTTCCCCGTTCCGGCGGTGCACCGCAACAACTGCCGCTTGCCGTGGCGGGCGGAGGGCGGCATGGGGGAAGAAAATCCGGAGGAAGCCGCATGCCCCGCCTCGCCCGCCGCCCCGCCCTTGCCGCCGCGCTGGCCCTGCTGGCCCGTGGTGGCCCCGCCCTGGCCCAGGCCCCCTCCCAGGCCCCTTCCGGACGGCCCGTCACCCTGGTGGTGCCGAACCCGCCGGGCGGCGGCACGGATTTCGCGGCGCGGCTGTTCCAGGACCGGCTGGGGGCGTTGCTCGGCCAGCCCGTGGTGATCGAGAACAAGCCGGGCGCCAATGGCAACATCGCCATCCAGGCGGTGGTGCGGGCGGCGCCGGACGGGCTGACCCTGCTGATGCAGTATTCCGGCTACCACGCCGGCAACCCGGCGATGATCCCCAACCTGCCCTGGGATCCGGTGCGGGACCTGGCGCCGGTGGGCATGGCGACCGTCGCGCCGCACGCCATCCTGGTGCCGGCCAGCCTGCCGGTGCAGACCCTGCAGGAGCTGATCGCCTATGCCAAGGCGCGGCCGGGGCAGTTGAACTTCGCCTCCTCCGGCAATGGCTCCATCCAGCATATCGGCGGGGTGCTGTTCGCCCGGGCCATCGGCGTGCCGATGGTGCATGTGCCCTATCGCGGCGCGGCGCCGGCCCTGCAGGACGTGGCGGGCGGGCGGATCGAGCTGTTCGTCACGACGCCCTCCTCCGCCATCGGGCTGATCCAGGGCGGGCAGGTGCGGGCGCTGGCGATTGCCAGCGATGCCCGCATCCCGGCGCTGCCGGGGGTGCCGACCACGGCGGAGGCGGGGCTGCCGGGCTTCACCGTGGATGCCTGGTTCGCGGTCTTCGCCCCCGCCGCCACGCCGCGCCCGGTGCTGGAAAGGCTGAATGCGGCGATGCGGGAAGCGACGCGGGACCCGGATCTGCAGCGCCGCGCCCAGGAGGGCGGGGTGGTGCTGCGCGCCCTCACCTTGGCGGAGATGGATGCGGTGGCGCGCAAGGAGATCGAGGAGCTGGGCCGGACCATCCGGACGGCCGAGATCCGGCTGGAATAGAAGCAGGCCGGCCGCCGGGCCGGTGCGGGCCGGCCGCGCATGCCGCAGTCGCGCCGCCGCCGCCCGGGCGGCACACGACCGGGGCGGAGCCGCCCGATGCGGGGATTGGCGGGTTGCCGGGGCCCGGCAGCGCCAGGCGGCACGGCCCGGTAAGGTCTGCCCCGGCGCCCACCCATTACAGTGATGAGCGTTTTTTGCCTGAGATATTCTATCGTCAGTTGGTACTGTTTTTGTGATAGGGCTGAGATATAATTGCGGTATAGCGGAATACGATATTCCGTTACTGCTTCCCCTCGACGGCACGCACGGCAAGTAAGACACGGCCTCCCTCGCCATGCACGGGCGAGAAGGAATCGTGCTGACTGTAGCGCCGCCTTAACAGAGGCTATTAATTCGGGGGTAGGGAATGTTTGGTCCTGTCGAGAACTGGTTCCTACCAGAAGAATATGGCCACGAATTGGCACCACGCTGGTTGATTACCGATTTCTCCAGTGTCCAGGTGGACGAGGACACCATCAGAACCACGATCACCGCGATATCCTATCCGGAAACGCTGTATATCGACGCGGCGAGGGAAGATGTCGTGGTAAGCGGGGGTGGCCCGGCTCCCAGCACCGACCTGCTCATCCGCATCAATGGCGAGACCTTCGCCATCGACGACTACACGACCGGCCGCGGCGCCGCTTGGCATGGCGAGGTGACCCCGGGCCTGGTGGAGCTGATCCAGCAGGACGGCACGGTGGTCAGCGACACCAGCTCCGGCTTCACCGAGACAGTGGTCTTCGACATGGAGGGCGACTCCACCGCCTCCTACAACGCCATCGTCGCGAATATCAGCGGCAGCTTGGACCAGACCCAGGTCGGCCAGACCTTCTTCCTGCATGAGGCGGTGTTCGCCGACGGGACAGTCATCGACCTCTCCCTGGACAATGCCTTCCCCATCACCGGCAGCGAGGAGAGCGAAACCCTCTACGGCTTCGGCCGGGTCGGCTACCGCGCCTCCACCTTCCTGCGCAACGATACCATCGATGGCTTCGGCGGCGATGACCGTCTCGACGGGCTCGGCGGCGCCGACCTGATGCGCGGCGGCGAGGGCGACGACACGCTGGTCGGCGGCAATGGCAATGCCGGCGCGGACCCCAGCGAGCGCGACACGCTGGATGGCGGCGATGGCCAGGATCTCGCCGATTACAGCGGCGCCAATATCCGCCTCGCCACCACGCTGGGCGACCCCGGCATGGCCGGCATCGCGGTGCACGGCGCCGCGGCCGATACGCTGCTCTCCATCGAGCACGTGATCGGCACGCGGTTCGGCGACGAGATCACCGGCAATGACCTTGCCAACGCCTTCTCCGGCGGCGCGGGCGACGACTACCTCTCCGGTGCCGGCGGCAGCGATACGCTGGCGGGCGGCGGCGGCGCCGACACGATGATCGGCGGCTGGGGGGACGATGTGTTCCTGTTCAGCGCCCTGACCGACAGCACGGCGGCGGCGCCGGACCACATCCTAGATTTCTATGCCGGCGACCGGATCGACATCTCGGCCATCGATGCCGACGGCGCGCTGGCGGGGGACCAGGCCTTCCGCCAGGTGGCCGACTTCACCGGCGCGGCGGGGGAGTTCACCCTGGCCTATGACGCGGCGACCGACATCACCACCGCATCCTTCGCCACCGGCGGCGCAGGGGCGGAGATGGTCATCCTGCTGGCGGGCGACGTGACCGCGCTGGCGGATGACTGGGTGCTTTGAGGCCGGATTGAGGGAGGGCTCCGCCCTCCCTCAAACTCCTACCCGCAAAGGGCCAAAGGCCGTTTGAATCCTTGAGGTCGGCGTCTCGACCGTCGCGCCTGGAACTCACGGCTTCCAAAGGCCACTCGGTCTTTGGCGGGATCGGACGCACTGCGTCCACCGCGCCGCCCGACTACCGCCCCTCCCGCCGGATGTTCCACAGCACCGGGTAGCCCGCATCGATCACCCCCTTCAGCTCCGCCCGGTACACCGCCGGGCTGGCGAATTGGCCGAGCGGCACGACGTTGACATTCTCATGCGCCAGGGCCTGGAGCTGCGCCGCCAGCGCCCGGCGCTTCGCCGGATCCGGCTCCTCGGAATAGGCGCGCAGCAGCGGCACCTGGCGTTCGTCGCACCACCAGCCGGGATAGACATTGGCGCAATTATAGACCAGCGCCGGGTTCACCATCGGCTCCGGCATGTCGAAGCCGTTCCACACCAGCGGCACCACATGCCAGCCGGTGCGGCTGGTGCGGCGCTGCGCCACCGTGCTCCAATCCGTCGTCTGCAGGTCGATATTCAGCCCGATGCGCCGCATCTGGTCCACCGCGACCAAGGCGATGGGGTCGATCAGCGCGGAATCCCGCGCATGCAGCACCACGATCGGCTCGTTGTTGTAGCCGGCCTCGCGCAGCAGGGCGCGGGCGCGCTCGGGGCTGGCGTCGCGCAGGGGCCCGGTGCCGGCATCGCTCGCATAGGGCGTGTCGCACATGTAGATGGTGAAGCAGCGCTGATGCACCATGTCGTCCGGCAGGCCGGTGGCCGCCACCACATCCGGCTGCTGGATGGCGTATTGCAGCGCCCGGCGCATGCGCACGTCGTTGAAGGGCGGCTGCGCCTGGTTCAGCGTCAGCGCGCCGAAGATCTCCGAGGCGCCGAGCCCTTTCGTCACCACCACGCGACGGTCGCGCCGGAGCGATTCGATGAAGTCGAGCGGCGCCCGCTCGATATAGTCGATCTCGCCCTGCAGCAGCGCCGAGACCTTGGTGGAGTGGTCGGGAATGCTGACGAATTCGGCGCGCTCGAAATGCACCACCTTGCCGCCGGCCAGCCCGTCCGCCGGCTCCGGCCGCGGCCGGTAGCGCGGATTGCGGGCGAAGACCACGCGGTCGCCGGGCCGCCATTCCTCGCGCCGGAACAGGAAGGGGCCGGAGCCGATGATCTCGGTGACCTGGGTGCCGGGCGGCGTGGCGGCGAGGCGCGCCGGCATCATGTAGGGCACCAGCGTCGCGGTCTTGCCCAGCGCCTCCATCACCAGCGCGAAGGGGCGGTTCAGCCGCAGCACGAAGCTGTTCGTCCCCGTCGCCTCCATGGCAGAGGTCGCGGCGAGGAGCTGCCGGCCGAGCCCGTCCCGCGCGCCCCAGCGGCGGATCGAGGCGAGGCAATCCTCCGCCGTCACCGGTGCGCCGTCCGACCATTCGAGGCCGGGGCGCAGGGTGAAGCTCCAGGTCAGGCGATCGGCGCTCACCTCCCAGCCTTGCAGCATCTGCGGCCGCATCACGCCCTGGCTGTCCGGCGCCGCCAGCGTGTCCCACACCATGGAGGCGAAGGCACGGGTGACGACGGAGGGGGTGACGACGGGGTCGAGCACCTGCAGCTCATTGTTCATCACCAGGCGCAGCGGCGCCTGCGGCTGCTGCGCCACGGCATCAGGCGCGGCGGCGCCGGCCAGCATCGCCAGCCCCAACAGGAAGCCCCGCTTCGTCATCCTCCGCATCCTTCTCCCGGCGGCCGCACTCCAACGCGATGGCCGGCTGCTGGGAAGGGGTATTCCGCGCTGCAGCGAAAAAGCCGTGCCGCGCAGGCCGCGTGGGCCGCAATGTCGAAAGCCGCCGGCGCGGGCTGCCAGCGGCGAAGGCACGGCCTGCCTGCACTTGCGGCAGGCCGGAAACGCGGCGCGCCGGCCGCTGCCGGGCCGGCGCGCAAGGCAGGGCGCGGACCCGGCCGAAGCCGCCGGAGGATCAGGCCACCCGGAGCCCGGCGAGGAATTCCTCCGAGCGGGTGCGCAGCGTGCCGGCATGGCCGGAAAGCCCGTCCGCCGCGCCGAGCAGGGAGGTCGCCGCCTCCCCGGTCTGCACCGAGGCGCGCTGCACGTCCTGGATGCTCTTCACCACGGCGGAGGTGCCCTCGGCCACCTGGGCGGCGCTGCGGGCGATCTCCCGCGTCGCGCTGCCCTGCTCCTCCACCGCCGCGGCGATGGCGTTGGTCACCTCGTTCATCCGCTCGATGGTGGCGCCGATGCTGCGCAGCGCCGTCACCGCATTGCCGGTGGCGCCCTGGATGGCGCCGATCTGCTGGCTGATCTCCTCCGTCGCCTTGGCGGTCTGGCCGGCCAGCGCCTTCACCTCGCTCGCCACCACGGCGAAGCCCTTGCCGGCCTCGCCGGCCCGCGCCGCCTCGATAGTCGCATTCAGTGCGAGAAGGTTGGTCTGGCCGGCGATGTCGCCGATGAGGCGCACCACATCGCCGATCCGCTGCGCCGCCTGGGCCAGGCCCTGCACCGTGGCGTCGGTCGCCTTGGCTTCCTCCGCCGCGGCGCGCGCCACCTGGGCGCCATCCGCCACCTGGCGGGTGATCTCGGCGACCGAGGCCGCCAGCTCCTCGGCGCTCGCCGCCACCGCCTGCACGTCGGCGCCGGCGCGGGTGCCGGCGGAGGCCACCGAATCCGCCTCCTGGCCGGAGGTCATGGCGGCCGAGGACATCGCCTCCGCCGCCTCGTGCACCTGGGAGGCGGCGGCGGCCACGGCCTCCACCACCCCGCCGATATCGCTCTCGAAATTCGCCGCCATGCGCACCTGGCCGGTCACCGGCGTCAGCACCAGCATGGCGCTGGCATAGCTGCCATCGGCGTCGCGGATCGCCGTCGCGGTCAGGTCGATCACCTCCTCGGCCAGCGCGACGCGGCTGCGATGCGGCAGGCTGTCGGGCTCCGCCAGCCTCTCCCGCTGCCGCGCCAGCTCGGGGCCCAGCGCCTCCAGCCCCTGGCCCACCACCTGCTCGGCCGGCACCGCCAGCGCGCCCTCCACCTGGCCGAGAAGCTGCTTCGCATGCGGGTTGAGGTAGCCGATGCGGAATTCCTGCTGCGGGTCGGCAGTCAGCAGCGCGATGGGGAGCTGCTCCAGCATCTGCTGCTGGGCGAAGGCGCGCTGCACCGTGCCGCGCAGCTCCTCCAGCGCCGTGGCGATATTGCCGATCTCGTCGCGCCGGTCGCGGTCCGGCACCGTCACCGCGGCATTGCCGCCGGCGATGGTGCGCAGCACCCCCACCATCCGCCGCAGCGGCGTGCCGATGGCCCGCGCCGAGAGCCAGCCGGACAGCACCAGCATGGCGGCGACGGCGAGGCCGAAGCCGAACACCGCCTGCTGCACCTCCCCGGTCGCGGCGGCGCTGGCCGTGGCGCTGGCCGCGGCGTCCCGCTGCAGCAGCGCGCCCGCTTCCTCCAGCAGCGTCTCCAGCCGGTCGCGCGCCGGCACCGCCTCCTCCACCCGCGTCTTCTCGCCGCGCTCGGAAAGCTGCACCACCTCCAGCGCGGCGGCGGCGATGGCGTTCGCCACCTCGATCAGCCGCCGCAGGTCGCCCGCCGCGGTATTCGCCACGGGGATGGAGCCGAGCGCGCGCTGATGCACCCGGAGCTGCGCCGCCGCCCGCCGCACCCGCCGCGCCTGCCCTTCCTCCGTCGTCGCCAGGTAGCGCTGGCTGCCGAGCCGGACCTCGTTCACCGCCGCGTGGAAGGTGAGCAGGCGCTGCCGCGCCTCGTCCCGCGCCTCGGCCGGCACGTCGATCTCCAGCATGCTGGTCACCGCCTCGAAGGCCTGATCGTAATCATTCGAGCGCGGGAAGAAGGTGCTGTCGCGCTGGGCGATCAGCGCCAGGCGCAATTCGATGAGCTGGTTCAGCGCGCCGTCATAGACGGACAGCGCCTCGCGCGCCTCGTTCAGCCGGGCGATCACCGCCTCGGCGCGCGAGGCCGCCACCGTCGCCTGCAGCCGCTGCCCCAGTACGCCGAGCTCCTCATTCACCGATTGCCGCAGCGGGGCGATCGCCGCCTCGGTCTGCGCCATCAGGATCTGCTGGATCTCCCAGGCGATGCGCAGCGACAGCCCGCCCGCGACCTGCGCGTTGAGCTGCGCGGATTTCGCCCCGCGCTCGACCTCGAGCTGGCCCGCCGCCTGATCGAGCTTGATCGACACGATCCCGACCAGCGCCGACAGCAGCAGGACAGCCACCAGCACGCTGGCGGCGAGTTTCTTGCCGACACTCAAATTCCGGAAGAATCGCATGAGGCTGTGCCCTCCTGACCGGCAGCATGGGTCAGAAGCCTTAAGGAGAAGCTGAAGGCCCTGTCATAATGGCCCGGTTGCGCATCGGGGCCGCGCCGGACCGGCCCGCCCGGGCGCCCCAAGGCCCCTCGACAGCCGGCCCCGCCCGCGCCAGTGTCCGCCGAGCCGAGGAGAGCCGCCATGCTGTTCGACTTCACCCAGATCCCGCCGCAGGACGCCTACAAGCTCGTCGTCTCCTCCGTGGTGCCGCGGCCGATCGCCTGGGTGGTGACGCAGGACGCGGCCGGGGTGGTCAACGCCGCCCCCTACTCCTTCTTCAACGCCTTCTCCGACAATCCGGTGGTGGTCGGCATCGGCTGCGGCCCGAAGCCGCCCGGGGCGCTGAAGGACACCGCCGCCAACATCAAGGCGACCGGGCAATTCACCGTCTGCCTGGTGCCGGAGGAGGCGATCCACGCCATGAACGCCACGGCGGTGGATTTCCCGCCCGAGGTGGATGAGCTGCAGGAGGCCGGCCTCACCGCCCTGCCCTCGGCGAAGATCCGGCCGCCGCGCATCGCCGAAAGCCCGGTGGCGCTGGAATGCGAGACCTTCCAGCTCGTCCCGGCCGGCCATCACACCATCGTCCTCGGCCGCGTGCTGGCGGTGCACATCAAGGATGACTGCGTGCTGGACGCGGCCAAATGCTACGTCGATACGCCGAAGCTGAACCTCGTCGGCCGCATGCATGGCCGCGGCTGGTACACCCGCACCACGGACCGGCTGGAAGTGCCGCGGCTGACGGTGGCGGAGTGGGAAGCGCGGAAGAAGGCGGCGGAATAATCGGCCCGCCGAGCGGAACCGCAGGCGGGGACAGCGTGGCGGACGATGTCCGAGGCTGAGGCCTTCCCCGCCCCGCGCCCCGTCGCGCCCGTCCGGCGCGGCCCGGGCTGGACCTGGCTGGCCCTGCCCGCCGCCCTGCTGGTGACGGCGCCGCTCGCCGCCGTGCTGGTCACCGCGGTACGGCCGGCCGGGGCGGTGTGGCACCACATCCTCACCACGACCCTGTCGGAGATGCTGGCCAATTCGGCGCTGCTCGCCCTGCTGGTCGGGCTGATGGTGGCCTCCGCCGGGGCGCTGACCGCCTGGCTGGTCACCGCCTGCCGCTTCCCGGGGCGCGGCCTGCTGGAAGTGGCGCTGCTGCTGCCCATGGCGATGCCCGCCTATGTCTGCGGCTATGCCTATACCTGGCTGCTGGACGTCGCCGGGCCGGTGCAGGCCGCGCTGCGGGACGTCACCGGGCTGCGCTGGGGCCAGTACTGGTTCCCCGAGATCCGCAGCCTGCCGGGCGCCGCGCTGATGCTCGGCATGGTGCTCTACCCTTACGCCTACCTGCTCTGCCGCGCCGCCTTCCAGCAGCAGAGCGTCGCCCTCATCGAGGCCTCCCGCACCCTCGGCCATTCCCTGCCGCGCTGCTTCCTGCGGCTGGCGCTGCCCCTGGCGCGGCCGGCCATCGTCGGCGGCGTGGCGCTCGCCCTGATGGAGACGCTGGCGGATTTCGGCACGGTGCAGCATTTCGCCGTCCGCACCTTCACCACCGGCATCTACGAGGCCTGGTTCGGCCTCGGCGACCGCGGCGCCGCCAGCCAGCTCGCCGCCTGCCTGATGGGGCTCGTCGCCCTGCTGCTGCTGCTGGAGCAGCTCTCCCGCGGCGGGCGGCGCTTCCACCCGACCACCGGGCGGCAGCCGCCGCTGCATCCGGTGCCGCTGCATGGCTGGAAGGCGGCGCTGGCGGCGCTGGCCTGCGCCCTGCCCGTCTGCCTCGGCTTCCTGGTGCCGGCGGGCACGCTTTTCGCCCTGATGCTGCAGGTGGGAGATCCGCTGGAGACCGAGCGCTTCCTGCCCTTCGCCCGCAACTCCCTGGTGCTGGCAGGGCTGGCGGCGGCGGCGGCGGTGCTCATCGCCGCCTTCCTCGCCTGGGCGGCGCGGCTGGACCCGCGCCCCGCGCTGCGCGCCGCCAACCGGCTGGCCGGGCTGGGCTACGCCATTCCGGGCTCGGTCATCGCGGTCGGCACGCTGGTGCCGCTCGGCCTGTTCGACAACGCGCTGGACGGCTGGATGCGGGCGCGTTTCGGGATCTCCACCGGGCTGCTGCTCTCGGGCGGGCTCGCGGCGCTGGTCTTCGCCTATCTGGTCCGCTTCCTCGCCATCGCGCTCTCCGCCATCGAGTCCGGCCTGGCGCGGCTGCGGCCGAGCCTCTTCGCCGCGGCGCGGGTGCTGGGCGCCCGGCCGGCTGCGGCGATCCGGCGGGTGGAACTGCCGCTGGCGCGCGGCAGCCTGCTGACCGCCTTCCTGCTGGTCTTCGTCGATACGATGAAGGAGCTGCCGGCGACCCTCATCGTCCGGCCCTTCGATTTCGATACTCTTGCCGTCCGGGTCCATAGCCTGGCCGCCGATGAACGGCTGGCGGAGGCGAGCACCGCCGCCCTGCTCATCGTGCTGGCCGGGCTGCTGCCGGTGCTGGCGCTGACCCGCGCCATGCGCCGCGGCTGATGCCGCTGTCGAGGAAAGGCGGTTCCTGTCGCCCGCCCGCCGGTCTACCTGCCGAATTCACAACCCAAGCCGGGGATTCGTGGAGGAGTTCCCTGTCCGAAGCTGATCCGGGCGCAATGCGCCCGAAGGGGTAAAGCCTTGGATATCTGGCCTTGCCTTCAGGAATATTTCTGAAGTTGGTGTCTATGCAGCAGAATTTCGCCTTTTTTCCCGATTTTTCTTCCTGTTTCCGGTTTTCGTCGGCTCTGGCGCAGCGCCCCCGCATCCGCCCAGGCCGCGCCACGGCCGAAACGCCCTTGGCCAGTCACGAGTCGCGGCAACCATTCCCTGGCAGCGAGTTCAGGGATCACAAGTCGGTGGGACACCGCCCGGACGGGTCGCGCCCCGGCATCGTCTTCACGATAGTCGGATTCGCCCAGGCGCCACGCCGCGTCGGGGCCACGTGCGGATGGACGGGGTCAATGCCGGGCCTGGCTGGGTTGATCGACACCGAGGCGATGGCCCCGCATGGGGTCTGCCTCCTCTGGCAGCCGGAACTGATCTGGCTGCACGTGGTCTCCGATGGCGCCATCGCCCTGGCCTACTGGTCCATTCCGCTGGTCCTTGTCGTGCTGCTGCTGCGCCGGCGGGACCTCGTCTTCCCCTGGGCGATCGGGCTCTTCGCCGCCTTCATCCTGCTCTGCGGCGCGACCCATGCGATGGATATCTGGACCCTGTGGCACCCGGACTACGCGGTGCAGGGGGTGCTGAAGGCGGTCACCGCGGCGGTCTCGGTCGCCACCGCCATCGCGCTCTGGCCCCTGCTGCCGCGGCTGCTCTCCCTGCCTTCGGTGCAGGCGCTGGCGGAGGCGAATGCCAGCCTCTCGCGCGAGGTGGCGGAGCGGCGGGAGGCCGAGAGCCGGGCGCGGCAGAGCGAGGCGACGCTGGCCAGCTTCTTCACCCATATCCCGGATGCCCTCTTCATCGTCCGGGCCGGGCCGGAGGGGCCGGTCTTCGAGACGGTGAACCCCGCCTTCTGCCAGCTTTTCGGCATGGAGGGCGCGGCGCTTGAAGGGCTCGGGCCGCGGGAGCTGCTGGAGGCGGAAGCGGCCGCCGAGCTGGTCTTCCAGTTCGACGCCTGCTTCACCGCGCGGGAGAAGCGGGATTTCGAGACGCTGGTGAGTGCCGAGGCCCAAGGGACGACCCAGGGCCATGGCACGCGGCACTGGCACACCGTGCTGGTGCCGCTGCCCGGGCCGGAGGGGGAGGCGCCGCGCCTGCTCGGCAGCCTGCGCGACGTGACGGAGGTGCGCCGGCTGCAGGCGGAGCTGGTGGAGACGGCCCGGCGGGCGACGATCGGCGCCATGTGCGCCGGCGTCGCGCATGAGATGAGCCAGCCGGTGAACATCATCGGCCTCTGGGCCGACCGCGCCCGGGCGACGATCGCCGCGGGCGGCGCCGCGCCGCTGCGGGCGATGGAGGTGGTGCTGGGCCAGACCAAGCGGCTCGGCGCCCTGCTGGAGCGGATGCGGGAGCTGGCGCGCGGCGCCTCGAGCGAGACGGAGAGCTTCGATGCCGCGGCGACCGCGGCGGCGACGGTGGAGATCGCCCGCCGGTCCTGGCAGCTCGAGGGGCTGGAGGTGGCGCTGGAAATGCCAGGGCCCGGTCGGCTGCCGGTGCGCGGCCGGGCGGCGGAGCTGGAGCAGGCGCTGCTGCACCTGCTGGAGAATGCCCGGGACGCGGTGCTGCGCCGCCGCGCGGCGGACCCGGCCGCGCCGGCCCGCATCACCGTCAGCCTGACCGCGGGGGCGGAGCCGGGCCGGGTGGTGATCGCCGTGCGGGATACCGGCGGGGGCGTGCCGGCGGGAATCGCGCCGAGCATCCTGGAGCCCTTCGTCACCAGCAAGGATCCCGGCCAGGGCACCGGGCTCGGCCTGCCCATCGCCGCCGGCCTGCTGCGCGCCATGGGCGGGCGGCTGGCCTGGGCGAATTGGGCGGAGGGGCTGCCGGAGGCCGGCGCGGTCTTCCGCCTGATCTTGCCGCTGGCCGGCGGGGGCCGCGCGGCATGAGCATGCCGCTGCGGGTGCTGATGGCGGAGGATGAGGATCTGGCGGCCGAGGTGCTGCAGGAGGGGCTGGTGGATGCCGGCTTCGAGGTGCTGATGGCGCCGGACGGCCAGGCGGCGCTGGAGCTGGCGGCGGCCGGCGCCGGCTTCGACGTGCTGCTGACCGATCTCCGCATGCCGCGGTTGGACGGGAAGGAGCTGATCCTTCGGTTGCGGGCGGAGCGGCCGAGCCTGCCGGTGGTGGTGATGACGGGCTTCGCCCCGCCGGAGGGGCCGGACCGCCTGCATGATGGCAGCGGTCCGCTGCGGCTGCTGACGAAGCCGATCGACCTCAGCGGCCTGGTCTCCGCCCTTTGGGCGGTGACGCAGGTGGATTGAGGCGGGCCGGGCGGAAGCGCAGCCAGGCTGGCGAACAGGTTGCGGCGCGCGGCGGGTCCGCCAGTGCGGCCGCTTCCCCTGGCCCGCATCGCCTGACCCGGCGGCCGGGGCCCCGCCCCCGGCCACGGCACGGTTCAGGCGGTGGCGGGCAGCGCCTCGTTGACCTCCCGCGCCATGCCGGGGATCAGCAGCGCATCGGCCAGCGCCCAGGTGCCGGTGGCGACGAAGCCGAGCAGGCCCAGGCCGCTCCAGATCAGCGGGATGGAGAGGATGGTGATGGCCGCCATGCCGGCGGCCGAGAGGTTGCGGCCGAGATAGAGGCGGTGCAGCCCGACCAGGCCGAACAACGCCCAGATGACATAGGCAAGGCCGACCGAGCGGCGGCCCCCCGGAAACAGAACGGCGTCCATACTACTCCCCTGTGCCGGTGGCGGCCCCGCCAGCGGCAACGCCGCCGGCCCCCCGAAGCCGCACCGCAGGACAAAGAATTGCGGCAGCGCGGTACGGAAGGGAAGCCGTTTCGTGACGCGAGGGGCGAAGCGCCGGCGGCGTGGCCCCGGCGCCACGGCCCGTGGCGGTGCCGGGGCGGGGCGGGCCCGGGCGTGCCGGCGGCCCGGCTTCGCGCCCCCGGACGGGGCTGCTAGAGCAGATCGCCGGAGGGCGGCATCGCCCGGAGGCGTGAATCTGCTCTACAATCCATAAGCTAGAGCGGTTTCGCGCTGCACAGTCAGCGTGAAACCGCTCTAGTGTCCTGCCCGCGAAGTTCGCTGGATTTCCAGCGAACGCAGCGGACAAGCAGGCCACTAAAAAAAGCCAGTGGCCCGAGAACGAAGTCCGCAGGGCTGCGGAATCGGGACACCAGCCTTGCCGCGGAGCGACGCCAAGGAGCGCAGGGATGATCGAATTCTGGACCTGGAACACGCCGAATGGCCGCAAGATCAGCGTGGCGCTGGAGGAGATGGACCTGCCCTACGCGGTGATGCCGGTGAACATCAGCAAGGGCGAGCAATTCGATCCGCACTTCCTCTCCTTCAGCCCGAACAACCGGATCCCCGCCATCATCGACCCCGAGGGGCCGGGCGGGCAGCCGATTTCGGTCTTCGAGAGCGGCGCGATCCTGCTGTACCTGGCGGAGAAGACCGGCAAATTCCTGCCCGCCGACCTGCGCGCCCGGGTGCCGGTGCTGGAATGGCTGATGTGGCAGATGGGCGGCTTCGGGCCGATGCCGGGCCAAGTGCACCATTTCCTCATGCAGCCCGATGGCCCGGCCAAGGAATATGGCTTCACGCGCTACCACACGGAGACGCAGCGGCTTTACGGCGTGCTGGAGAAGCGCCTGGCGGGGCGGGAGTATGTGGCGACGGAGGGCGAGCCGAGCATCGCCGATTTCGCCATCCTCGGCTGGGCCTGGCGGCATGAGCGGCACCAGGTGCCCTTCGACGAATTGCCGAACGTGGCCGCCTGGTATGCCCGGATGATGGCCCGGCCGGCGACGGCGAAGGGCTTCGAGGTGGTGCTCTCCTGAGCCCCCGGGCGGCCGGGGACGCGGCGTTTGACGCTGCGCCCCCCGCCCTGTAAGACCAGCCCCGCATACGTCGTGGGCCGTGCTGCACCTGCGGAGGGGTGGCCGAGTGGCTGAAGGCGACGGTTTGCTAAACCGTTATAGGGGGTCAACCTCTATCGTGGGTTCGAATCCCATCCCCTCCGCCAGAATCTCTTAATTTTCAAACTCTTAGAGCGTTTGAGCGGCGTGGACCACAAGCTGGTCCACAATCTCCCGCCCGTTCTACCTCCCCCATCATCGGGCAAACGATCAACCAGCGGCACGCCTTGATGCGGCGCCGAAAAAGCGCTTGCAACCGCCCGAGTGACTCTCTCTCCTCGCGATCCTGTGTGGCGGCCGATTCACGCGCAATTCGCGCCCGGCAACCTAGCCACATAAAAATCGCTATTTGCGAACACCATTTACCCGACGATAGACTTTCAGGCCCGAAATGGGCTGGTAGGAGGGCCTCATGCCTAAGGTGATTGTCATCCAGGCTGAGTGGGACGACGAAGCGCACGTTTGGTGGGCGTCGTCGAAGGATGTGCCCGGCCTCGTCTCAGAAGCCTCTACTTTTGAAGGGCTTAGCCAGCGCATCCTCGCTGTCCTGCCTGAGGTTGTGGACCTGCCCGAGGGCGCCGAGGTCGAAATTCACGGCGCCCACCGTGCCCACCTGCCGGCCGCGGCCTAGTGTGGGCGGGACGTTTGACCGCGACCTGAAGGGCATCCTTCACGACGCCGGATGGCGCTTCGAGCGCTTCGCCAAGGGTAACCACGAGATCTGGCAGCACCCCGACAAGAGTTTCAAGCTGACCGTTCCCCAGGGCATCGTCTCCAAGCACACCGCCAACGGGGTGCTGAAGCAGGCCGGCCTGCGGAAGCACTTCTAACCCTACCCCACCCGCCACGCCCGCAGCCCGTCCGGGCCGGGCGCGGCCCCTGCGCCCCACGACGGTCGTCCGGTAGAGAGGGAGGCTGACGCCGCAGCTACGCCCTTCCCACCACCACCTCGCCGTTCCTGGCGACGTAGGCCAGCACCTCCGCCATCCAGTTGGGGCCGGTGGTTAGCACGAGCACGGCGCCGCCCGCGGCCCTTGCCTCGGCGATGCTCTGGTCAAGGATCAGCGCTGTGGCATCGGGCCTGACCTCAGGCTTAGGGGTGTCGGGATCGAACAGCGCCGAGACGCGGACGACAGGGCCAGGGCCGAACCGGATCACCTCCCGGCAGGGACATTGAGCCACAAGCTCCGCCAGCGTCGCCTCGTTCCCGTCATCCGGCAGCATGTCCCGCTCGCGCATCAGCGCGATCAGCTCGGCATCGGTCATGCCAGCAGGGCCGGCGCCCGGGAGCGGGGAGAGCTGCCGCTGTCCTGCCAGCCATTCCACCTCTGCGCGAACTGGCTTGCGCCGCTGAGGATGGAGCCGAATGCGCCCATCGTGCCGGCGGACCTGGCGCCGGCTCCCTGCGCCCGCAGCAACATGGCCTGCTGGCTCTGATCCGTCCCGGCCAGGAGCGCATTGTACCTGGTCGTCGCCGCGTCCAGGCCCGTGGCCTCGGCGGTGTCCCGCTGCACGTCCAGCGCGGTGCCGAAGCCGATGTCCAGGTTGTTCGCCCCCATGATGGCGCGCTGGAGGGAAAGCCGCTGCGCGCCCTGGCGATAGATCTGCTGCGCCTCGAACTCACCGCGGGCTAGCGTCGCCTTGGCGTTGTTCTGCGCCACCGCCGCCTGGTACTTGGCCGCCTTGGACGCCGCCTCGCCCTGCTGCATCTGGCCGTAGGCGGAGAGGCCGGAGCCGATCAGGCCGGCAGCGGCAGCCGCGGCGGAAAGGCCGCTGGCAAAGCCACCACCAGTCGCCGCTACCGTGGGCGCAGCCGCGGTGAGGATGCCCGCCGCAGCCGGCGTCACGGTCAAGGCACCGGTCCCAACAGCAGCGCCGCCAAGGGTGGTGAGGCCCGCCGCCGTGGCGCCGGCGCCGATGGTAGCACCAGCGCCCGCCGCCGCCCCTGCCCCAGCAGCAGCGCCAGCCCCGACTGCCGCTCCAGCCCCAGCGCCAGCCGCCGAGGCGCCGAACAGGCTCGCGCCCAGGGCGGAAAGGGTTAATACGCACATGGGACTACTCCTCGAATGTCTGTGGGCGGCTCGGAACCGGCGGCCCGCCTCGGCGGCGTTCGATCTCCAACCGTTGCTCTGTCCCGGTGCGGGTGCCGGCCGCGCCTCCCACCGAGACGGCGGAAGCGTTGGGGATGGCCGCGCCGAGAACATCGGTGATGGTGGCGGTGCGCAGCACCACCCGCGGCCCCGACCCGCCGGCTGTCACCGGCCCCTGCGCGACTAGGGCGAACTGGTTACCGTCATTGATCCACTCGGCTTGGCGCGCCGCGCCGGCCTGCTGCCGGGCCGCCAGCGCCGCCTCCTGCTCCATCGGGGTATCGGGGACGATGGCTTCGCGCTCTTTCAGGACGCGCAGCCCGGTTTCGACCACAGCAGGATTGGCTTGCGACAGCGGGAACCACACGGCGGCCAGCCCTTCGCGGTTCACCACGCCGCGTTGGCCATTCCAGTCGGCCTGCGCGCCTGCCACGGCACGGGAGACGCTGGTCTCACCAGACGCGAGATTCACCGTCGCCAGATGAAGGATCGCCTTCTCGTCCCGAACGGCCGTCTCGCTGAAGGCCAGGTTTCCGGTGATCTGCGCCTGGCGCAGCAGCACTCCCTGAACACTCTGGGTTCGGGCGGAGCGGATCGCGCTCTGCATTTCGCCCGTTTCGCCCGCCTCTTTCACGCGGTCGGATACATCCACGTCGAACGCCGCGAGGATGCGACGGGCACGTTGCTGGCCCATGAAGCCCTCGTTGAGGAACATATCACCGATGCGCGCCAGGCTGCCGGCCGGCAACCGACCGGCGTCGCCGCGCCCGCGCTCCAGAAGCTGGAGCGTAGCGTTGCGGACGCCGGGATCGCTGATCCCGATGACGCCTCTCAGGAGCGCCTCGCGCTGATCCACGTTGCCGTTGACGAACTGCCGCTGGAGATTGGCAGCCGCGTCGGCCGTCAGCATCGCCACCGGGCGCCCGCGCAGCCAGCCGTGACAGCGGCGGCGATCTGAGCCGTTCCCGTTTCCAGAAGGCGGGCGCGATCGTCCATGTTCCGCGTTGTGCCGACCTGCTGGTTGAGCGCGAAGAGACCGTCATTCAGCTCCGCCAGGTTCCTCTCACGGCGCCGCCCCAGCACCAGGCGGCCCACCGCCTGCTGATCCCGGGCAATCTCAAGGCCAAGCTGGGTGGTTGCCCATTCCTGCTGGCGACGGTTGCCGCCGGCCGCGGTGCGGATGGTGTTCTGAAGGCTCCGCTGCCCCTCGGTCCACAACGCCTGGATCTTGTCGGGATCGGTCTCTGCGTCGAGCTGGGTCCGCAACTCCGACAGCCCGGTGACCATCTGCGTTTGCAGCTTGGAGCGGGCGGCAATCTCGTCCTCGCGGGCCAGCTTCGCCGCCACCTGCGCCCATTCGTCGCCGGCCTTGATCAGTGTCGCGCCGACACCGGCGGTAGCCGTGCCAACGCCAGCGCCGAAAGCGTCCGGCGTGGCCTTGATGTTTGACTGGCCGTCGGGCGCAACGCGCGGCCCAGGGCTCATTGGAATTCGCGCCATGGCTACTTCCTCCTGGCGGCCATCGCCGCCACCTTGCGGATGAACCGCGGATCGTTGCCGAGGCCCGTCCGCTCCAGGAATTCCATGATCTCCGGCGAGGTCTGCGCCGCCTTGGTGATCGCACCACGCGCCGCCGCCAGCTTGGTCTCGTACCTGGCGCCCCAGCCTTTCCGCAGCTCGGCCTCGGCCTGCTCCATGGTGCGCCGCGGGGCGGTGCTGGCCTGCGCTGCCAGAGCGTCCTGCCAGAGCTCTGCCGCCTGGGTGCGGCCGAGCCCAGCCTCCATCAGCGCAGTACGGAACCGCGCCTCGGCCGCCTGCCCTTCCGGCGTCCCGTCGCGTAGCGTGCCAGGCGGGGCGGCCAGGTCGTAGTCAGCGGGCCGCTCTGCCGCCGCCTCCTGCCAGTCCACGTAGCCGCGGGTCTCGATGCCGGAGAACGGGAACATGCGCTCGGCCGCATCGCTGAAAGGATCGCCCGTGCCTGCGTCCTGCTGCGCCTCTGAGGGCTTTGGCGCCTCGGCGGGCTGTGCCAGAGCCTCCGCCACCGAAGCGGCCTCTGGCGCGCTCTGCGGGGCTTCTGGCTGCGGCGCCATGCTCGGGTAGAACCGCGCCGCGATGGCTTCGAGGTCGCTCATGCCCGGCCCTCGAAGGCACGGGCCTTGGCCGTCACGGCATCCTGTACGGCCGTATCGCCCGCAGGCTGAAGGTCCCCCCGCCCCACGGCGCGCAGCGCTTCCAGATCTACCGCGCCAGCATCAAGCAGGCGGCGCAGAAGGGGCTCCGCCGCTACCCGCGCGGGGATCTGCATGCCCCAATGGCCTGGGCGCAAAACCGCGCGCTGCGCTGGCCTCGCCGCCTCGGCCAGCTCCTGGAACCGCCGCACCGCGCCGGCCAGCTCGGAAACCGCGGCATCAATCTCGGCGGCGCCGCTGACCATCGCGTCCAGGCGCTCGGCAAGGCAGTCGGGGGCCATCAGGCTGACTCCCGGGCCTGCCGGAGAAAGTCAGCCCGAAGCCGGTCCACCTTGCGCTGCACCTCCTCCGTCCCCCTCACCGCCGCATCCGCGAGGGAGAGCCGCGAGCTGCCGCCGGCCTCCAGATACGCGGTCACCTGCTCCAGGCTGCCGGATCGCGCTGCAAAGGCGTTGCCAATGATCTTGTCGAGCACGGTCCCGCGCTCATGCGCGATGAGCAGGCGTTCTGCCCGCCGCCTGTTGCCATCCACCTCGGCCAGGCAGTCGGATACCTGCTCCAGCAGCCCCTCCAGCCTCTTGGCCGGCCGCTCCCGCGCCTTCATGAGGCGCACCGCCTCATCCAGGTCTCGCTCCCTGGCGAGCCGCTTCTCGTCATCCACCGCATCGCGGCGCTGCTGCTCAGCCCTGGCCAAGGCCGCGGCCAGCGCTGTGGAGTGCTCCTGCAACCCGGCAATGCGCGCCGCCGCCGCTGGAATGCGCAGCTTCGCCTCAGCATCGCCACCGGCAGCAGCGAGGATCAGATCGGCGCGCTCGGCCTCCGCCCGCTCCAGATCAGCACGCGCCTCGGCGATCTGGGATTGCAGGTTGGCGATGATGTCAGACAGGGAAACGGGCTCGGTCATGGGGCGTCCTCGGTGACAGGTTCAGGAGGGAGCGAGCGCAGCCGGCGGCGCTCAGTGAAGTGGGCCTTGATGTCGGTCCAGATGCGGAACCGGTCCTCATTGAGCCGGCCATCCAGCACCGCGACAGCACGGTTGTAGAGGTCGAGCGGCAGGCGGCCGGACTTGCCAGCGGCCTCCACAGCCTCGCGCAGTTCAGCCAAGACGGGGCAGATCGCCATGGCTCAGATCGCCACGTAGTTCTTCGGGTAGTAGTTGTGGAAGTCGCGGTTCTTCACCAGCGATGCGTGCACCCGACCAGCGGTCAGGGGGCCATTTGCGATGGTGTAAACCAGCCTGATGTACCGACTCACACCAGCCGGCACCTTCATCCGGAAAGTGCCGGAAGGGCTCCGCTCGGCAAATGCCGTCAGCGGCATGGCACCGGACTGCACCAGCGTGGTCCACGTCGAATTGTCCGGACTCGTCTGCACCGCCACAACCAGGGTCGCAGCCCCGTCAGCCGTTGGCAGCTCGGTGAAGCGGAACAGGATTTCCAGCGCCTCTTCCGAAACGCCGACGTCGACGACGCCGCCCAGATCGATGGTGTTCCAGCTACTGCGGGTCGTGGTCAGCGCTGCGCCACTGTCCAGCAGAAGTGCTGCATCGAGGATCATGCTTGGGCCCCTTCCACAAGGTCAGCACAGGCCGGAGATCCGGCGGCGGGTGACGCCTCCTGACGCCGCCGCTGACGGAGATAGGTCCACCGCCATGACCGAGTTCCGAACCTTCACGGAGCTTCCTTTGCCGCCCCCGCCGCCTGCGGCCCCATCCACGATGCTGCGAGCGCGAGGATCTCGTCGAGTACGTCAAGTCTGGACACCAACCCATGTGGCAGGACGCCGGAGCCATGGGCAGCTCCCCAAAGCTGACCCGCAATGCTTGCCGTGCTGTCGCTGTCACCATCATGGTTGGAGGCGCGCGCCACTACATCCAAGAACGAGTCGCCGGTCAGGGCGGCGTAGGTCGCGATGGCGACGGCCTCGTCGCCGGTCCAGCCCAGCCCAAGTTGCGCGATGGCCTCGGTTGGCCGGTCCGGCATGCTTTGCACGAGTTTGAGCGCCCGACGGTATGGGGCCGTGATTGGGGCCGTGCAGCCCCACGCACCCGCCGTCCGTTGGAGGTCGTCGACCGCGCCCGCGAGCGCGTCGCACATTCCTTCGCCCCTCAGTATTCGCCGCACGGCGGCGGCCACGAGGCCAGCTGGACCCCACCCGTCTGGGTGCCCGTGCGTGAGTGCACCGATCTGGGCCCCGAGCTGGCAGGCTTCAGGCCCATCCGGTAGGCGGGGGAGGAAGGCCACGAGGGCGCTCCGCATAGCGGCGCCGCAGCCCTTCGAGTTGTTGATGGGGCGCTCGACCTTGCCGTTCCCACTGACCCGCAGCGCGGAGAGGCAGGTGTTCCCCAGGGCGCGCCGGTGACGCATCGCTGGCCGGGCAGCGAGCGTCCCCGCGAGGCCGCCGGGCGCGGCGGCGCCCGATTGTGTGTCAAGCCAATCGAGGTAGGCGCGGCGCACCTCCACGACTACGCCATCCTCCGACCAAGCTCCGTCCGGCCCAATGGCGCGCAGCAGCCCGTCGAGCGTAAACAGCGTCATCTGCGTGTCATCGCTGACAACCAGCCGGCCGGCATGCAGCACCGGCTCCCGAATGCCGTCTGGCCCGAAGCGCCGCCGGATCGTGTCGAGGCTGTCGAACTCGACCTCGTAGCCGAAGGCATCCCCGATCGCCCCGCCGAGCAGGCAGCCCAGCAAGCGGTCAGCGGCAATGGCCTGTGCGGCCCCGACCGGCCTTGCGCCCCGCGCATGCGCCTCCTGCGCCACGGTTTCCATCGTCCCGGGCCTTGCCCGGCGGACCGCCGCGACGGCCTCGGCAGATGCCATCCCCAGTTCCACCAGCAGCCCTGCTGCAATAGTCCCCGTGCGGCCGAGCCCGCCGCGGCAGTGGAGCAGCACGCGCCGCCCGGCGAGGAGGTGCGACCGCAGCCGATGGCCGGCGTACGTCCAGCGCACCTCGAAACGCCCGTCTGGGACATCCACGTCGCGGATGGGAAGGTGGTGCCACTCCATCCCCAGCGCCTCGACGGCATCGCCAATGCCGGACACGCCGTACCGCTCGAGTTCGTGCTGTTCCATCAGGGTAACCACGGCGACCGCACCCCACTCGGCAATTCGGGCAAGGTCGGACGGAAGGTCGCGCTCCCAGTCGCCCATGGTCGAGCCGCCCTGTCGCTTGCCGGGACAGAACGTCATCCCAATCTGGCCCCCGCCGGGCGCGGCAACCGCGTTGATGCAAAGTGGGTCGGTCGCGCTGGTGCGGGCGGGTAAAGCGCCGGGGTTCGTGCGGGTGCTTCGCTCCTTCGTGAGAATCGTGGCCTGAGTCGTTACGGAATTCGGTTTCTTGCGCTTGCTGTCCGGCATGGGATGGCCGCCCGGCAGCCAGGGGGGGCAAAGATTGAATCCGTCCGCCGCCCCCGCCTCGACCCAGGCCTCCATGTCGTCGGCGACGTCCTGCGGCGTGCCGATGACCAGCCGCGTGCCGAAGCCGGCGGCGATCGTCGTGTAGAGCTGGCGGATGGTCAGGTTCCGCCCGTGCGCCAGCTCCAGCAGGCCTTTCGCAATGCTGCGCACCTGGGGGTTGTTGGGCTCCGGCACCGGGCCGTCCACGTCGTGGCCCGAAAGATCGCCCATCTGGCCGTAGAGATGGGAGAGACCGAGGACCGGATCGACCAGCGCGTTGAGCTGCTCGTACTTGTCCTGCGCCTCCTGCCGCGTGCGGCCGATGAAATGGGTGATGCCGGGCATGATCAGCAACTCGTCCGGGCTGCGGCCGTACCGGGCCATGCGGCCCTTCAGCGTCTCGTAATAGACCTTGCCCTGGTCGAGGTTCTGGGCAACGGCATAGACCACGTCGGCGCTTTCGGCGGCGATGTCCATGCCCTGCTCGGACGCGCCGGCCTGCACCAGGATCGGGCGGCCCTGCGGCGTGCGCTTCACGCTCAGCGGGCCCTTGACCCTGAAGTGCTTGCCGATGTGGTTCAGCTCATGCAGCTTCGCCGGGTCGAAGAAGATGCCGCTCTTCTTGTCGTTGACCAGCGCGTCCGCGTCCCAACTGTCCCACAGCCCCTTCACCACCTCGACGAACTCGGCCGCCCGCTCGTAGCGGGTGGCGTAGTCGAGGTGTTCCTCGCGATTGAAGTTCCGCGCCTCCGCATCCGACCAGGAGGTGACGATGTTCCAGCCGGCGCGGCCGCCGCTGAGATGGTCGAGCGAGGCCCATTTGCGGGCGATGTGGAAGGGCTCGTTGTAGGTGGTGCTGGCAGTCGCCACCAGGCCGATATGGCCGGTCACCGCGGCGAGCGCCGAGAGCAGCGTCAACGGCTCCAGCTCCGCCGTCTGGGCGCTGCGGCAGAGGGCGCCGGGCGGCTCGTCCCTGGCGCGGATGCCGATGCCGTCGGCCAGGAAGACCATATCGAACTTCGCCGCCTCCGCCGTCCGGGCGACGCGGAGGAAGTGGCTGAGCTTGGAGGCGCCCTCCGGATCAACCTCCGGATGGCGCCAGGCCCCGGCATGGTAGCCGAGATACCGCATCGAAAGGCCGAGCTTGATCTGCCTGGTCATGTCCGAACTCCTGATGCGTGCGGCGCCGGTCACCCCGGGTTGTGGCAGGCGAGGGCGTGGCCGGGGGCGGTCATCAGCGTGGGCGGGTGAGCTTCGTCGCAGCGCCCGATCCGGCGTGGGCACTGGGCGCGGTAGATGCAGCCCGGCGCCTCCTGGTCGACGGCGCTGCGCTGGCCGGCCCGCTCGCCGGCCTCGTCCAGCGTCGCCAGCAGGGCACGCGTGTAGGGGTGGCGCGGCGTGCGGAACAGCTCGGCCGCCGGCGCCACCTCGACGATGCGGCCGAAGAACATCACCGCGACGCGGTCGCACAGGAAGCGGGCGACGTGCAAATCATGGGTGATGAAGAGGAAGGAGGTCTCCAGCTCCTGCTGGATATCCTTGAACAGGTTGAGGATCTGCGAGCGGACCGAGACGTCCAGCTTGGAGACCGCCTCGTCGGCCACGATGAAGACGGGGTCGCGCATCAGCGCCCGGGCGAGGGCCGCGCGCTGCAACTGCCCGCCGGAGAGCTCGTGCGGGAAGCGCTCCGCCGCCTCGCGTGGCAGGCGCACCCGCTGCAGCGCGGCGGCGACGCGGTCCTGCTGCTCGGATTTCGGCGTGCCGGAAAGCGCGAGGGGGGCGGCCAGCGCCGCGCCGATGGAATGGCGCGGGTTGAGCGAGGAGAGCGGGTCCTGGAACACCAGCGCCATCCGCCCCCAGATTCGGCGCAGCGCCCGTTCCCGGAGATGGGTGATGGGCTCGCCCTGGAACAGGATGGCGCCCTCGGATGGCTCGACCAGGCGCAGGATGGTGCGGCCCAGCGTGGTCTTCCCGCTGCCGGATTCGCCGACCAGGCCCACCACTTCGCGTCGCGCCACCGTCAGGGTCGCCCCGGCCACGGCCCGGAAGCTGGGGGGCGGGCCGAACAGGCCGCCCAGCCCGCTGCGGCGGCGGCGGAAGCGGACGGAAACGTCCTGCACATCCACCAGGGGGGCCTCAGCCATGCAGGAGGCAGCGCACGCGGCGCCCTCCCTCAAGGGGAATCATCGGTACTGGGGCCAGGGTGCAGCCTTCCAGGCGACGCGCGCAGCGGCTGGCAAAGGCGCAGCCGGTGCGGGGCTCGGCGATCGAGGGCGGCTCGCCCGGCAATTCGGGCAGGCGTTCGGCCTCGCCTTCCAGCGCGCGGGCAGTCGCGATCAGGGCGGCCGTGTAGGGGTGCAGCGGGTCCTCGAAGAGCTGCGCCGTGGTGCCGATCTCGACCACCTCGCCGGCATACATGACGGCGATGCGGTCGCACAGGCTGGCGGCCACCGTCATGTCGTGGGTGATGAAGAGGAAGGCGGCGTCCTCGGTCTGACGCAGGCGGCGGAACAGGCGGAGGATCTGCTGCTCCACGATGTTGTCGAGGTTGGTGGTGGGCTCGTCGGCGACCACCACGGCGGGGTTGGCGGCCAGCACCAGCGCGATCAGCGTCCGCTGCAGCATGCCGCCGCTGAGCTGGTGCGGATAGGCGCCGAGCACGCGGGCGGTGTCGGCGATGTCCACCTCGGCGAGCAGGCGCTCGGCGGCCGGGCGCCAGTCGGCGATGCCCCGGCGGACCAGCACCTGCCGCGCATGCCAGGCGATGCGCTTGGCGGGGTTGAAGGCCCCGACCGGGTCCTGGAAGATCATGCCGACGGCGCGGCCGCGCAGCGCGCGCAGCTCGGCCTCCTCCGACTGCAGCAGATCGGCCTCGCCGGCGCGCATGATTTCTGCGGTGAGGCGCGCCCCCTCCGGCTCCAGCCGCAGCAGGGAGAGGCCGGTCATCGTCTTGCCCGAACCGCTCTCGCCGATCAGGCCGAGCACCTCGCCGCGGCGCAGCTCCAGGTCCAGGCTGCGGACGACGTGCAGGCGGCGGCCGAGCGGATCGAGCATGAGGTCGAGGCCGCGGATTTCGAGGGCGAGCCCGGTCATGCGCCGGCCCCGTTCCGGGCGGCGGCAGGAGCCGCAAGCCGCCCGCCTGCAGGCTGTACCATGCTCATCGGTCCCGCAGCCGCGGGTCGAGCGCGTCGCGCAGCCCGTCGCCCAGCAGGTTGAGGCCGAGGATGATCCAGGCGACCGAGAGGCCGGTCAGGGTCAGCACCCAAGGGCCGTTCTGGAAGTAGTCCTTGCCGTCCGCCATCATCACGCCGAGGGAGGGCGTCGGCGGCTGCACGCCAAGGCCGACGAAGCTTAAGCCCGCCTCCATGATGATGCCGAAGCCGAGGCCGGCGGAGAATTGCACCAGCAGGGGCGCGGCGATGTTCGGCAGGATCTCCCGCGCCAGGATGCGCGGCGCGGACTGGCCCATCAGCCGGGCGGCGGTGACGTAATTCTCCGCCTTCGCCTGCGCCGTCATGCTGCGCGCCAGGCGGGCGAAATTCGGCACGTAGACCAGGCCGATCGCCAGCGCCACGCTGGAGGCGCCATAGCCCAGCAGCAGCATCAGGCAGAGGGCAAGCACATAGGTGGGGAAGGAGTAGAGCAGCTCGACGATGCGGGTGATGACGGCGTCCAGCCAGCCGCCACGATAGCCGGCGGTCATGCCGAGCACGGTCCCGGCCAGGCCGCCCAGCACCAGCCCGCCGACGCTGACCAGCAGCGAGATCCGTGCCCCATGCGCCACGCGGGTCAGCACATCCTGGCCGAAGGAATCGGTGCCGAAGGGGTGCTCGAGCGAGGGCGGCTGCAGGATCGCCATGTAGTCCTTGTCGTTCGGGTCGTAGGGCGAGAACAGGACGATGCCCGCGATCAGCAGCAGGGTGGAGACGAGGATGAAGGCGCCGCACTGGGCGACGCGGTTGCGCGCCAGCACGCCCAGCGGGCCGCGCCGGCGGGCGGAACGGGGGATGGCGGCGGCGGCGCTCATGCCGCCGTCCTCGGGTCGAGCAGCCCGCACAGCAGGTCGACCAGCAAATTGACCAGGATCACGATCAGCAGGAACACCACGGCGCAGCCCTGCACCACGCTGATGTCGCGGGCGAAGGCGCCGTCCACCATCACCGAGCCGATGCCCGGCACGCCGAACACCCGCTCCACCACCACCACGCCGCCCAGCAGGTAGCGCGCCTGCAGCCCGATGGCGGTGACATAGGGAATCAGCGCGTTGCGGAACACATAGTGCCAGAAGACGAAGGCCCGGCCGAAGCCCATGACCCGGGCGGAGGTGACATAGGCGCGGCGGAAGGTTTCCAGCAGCGTCGCGCGCAGCATGCGGGAGAAGATACCGGCCATCGGCACCGCAATGGCGAGCGCCGGCAGGAAGCCGCTGTGCAGCGCGCCGAGGAAGGATTCCCCAGGGCGGGTGAAGCCATAGGCGGGGAACCAGCCCAGCTCCAGGCTGAACAGCAGCACCAGCACATAGCCCAGCCAGAAATCGGGCATGGAAATGGTGACGATGGCGCCGGAAGTGGCCAGCACGTCCTCCACCCGGCCATGGCGGCTGGCGGCGATGCTGCCGGCGGTGATCGAGATTGCCAGGGCGAGGAGCAGCGCGTAGGCGCCGATGAAAAGCGTATTGGGCAGCGAGCCGGCGATCAGCGACGCGGTGGAGAAGCCCCCCGCCAGCGAGATCGAGGTACCGAGATCGCCGCGCAGCGCCCCGCGCAGCCAGGCGAGGAACTGCATCGCCAGCGGATCGTCCAGATGGTGCAGCCGGCGGAAATCGGCGATGGCGTCCGGGCTCGCCTGATCGCCCAGGGCGGCCAGCGCCGCGTCGCCCGGCACCGCATGCATCAGCAGGAACACGACCAGCGAGCCCAGCAGCAGCATGAAGGCCGCGCTGCCCGCCCGGAGCAGCAGCCAGGTCAGGACGCGCATCAGCGCCCAGGCGCGGGGACGCCGCGGCGAGGCGCCGCAGCCCCCCGCCGTTGATCGAACGACGCCATGCGCTCTAGCCGACCGTCATCGGCGCGAGCTGCGCCCCGAACCCGTCGAAGGGTGTATGGTCGAAGCCGGTCACCCGCTTCAGCACCGCGCTGTTGGAGTAGGTGTTCATCAGGAACACGCTGGGGCAGTCCTCGGCGATCAGCCGCTCCGCCTGCATGTAGAGCGGACCGCCCTTCGCCTCGCGGTCCAGCTCCTGCCGCGCCTGCTCCAGCAGGCTGTCCACCTGCGGGTTGCTGTACTTGCTGAAATTGCGCCAGCCGGTGCTGTGGAAGCAGTCGAACAGGTATTCGTCCGGGTCGCACAGCGCGATCCAGCCATTCGGCCAGCACTGGCCGTCATTGGCCATCCAGCGCTGGAAATGGGTGCGGCTGTCCATGAACTCGACGCGGAATTTGGTGCCCAGCGTGCGGTTCACCATGTCCACGAAAACCTCGGACATCCGCTTCCACCAGGCATCCGGCATGCCATAGACCACCACCTCGACATCCGCGCCGTATCTGGACTTGGCCAGTTCCGCCTTCGCCGCCTGCGGGTTGTACTGAGCGTAGGGGCGCGGCTCCCTGTCATAGGCCCAGCTTATCGCCTGCGGGATATAGCCCTGGGAGGGCACCGCCTGGCCGAACACCACCGCCTGCACGAAGGCCTGCCGGTTGATGGACATCGAGACGGCGCGGCGGAAATGCACGTCGTCGAAGGGCGGGCGCTGGATGTTGAACTGGGCGAAGCGGGCATTGAGGCCGGGCATGGAGGAGAACGCCACCGAGGCCATGCGCTTCACCCGCTCGGTATCCCCGTAGGGGACGGCGTTGACGAAGTGCAGCCCGCCGGCGGCCAGCGCGTTGATGGCGCTGCTGTCGTCGCGGATCAGCATCACCTCCAGCGCCGGGGCTTTCGGCAACCCCCGCTCGAAATACTCGGTGTGGGCGGCGAAGCTCAGCTTCTCGTTCGGCCGCCACTCCGTCAGCTTCCAGGGGCCGGAGCCGACCGGGGTGCGGCCATACTGCTCGTCGCCCATGGCCAGCACGGCCTTCTTGCAGACGATCTGCGTGCTGGTGCGGGTGTTGGTCAGGTAGGTCAGCAGCGGCGCGAAGGGCTTGTCGGTCTTCATCCGCACGGTATGCGCATCGACCGCCTCGACGCTGACGAGGGGCGCCATCTTGCGCCGCACCGGCGAGCCGAATTTCTCGTCGGCGATGCGCTGGAAGGTGAAGACCACGTCCTCGGCGGTCAGCTCGCTGCCGTCGTGGAAGTGGACGCCCTGGCGCAGCTTGAACTCCCAGGTGGTGGCATCGGGGTTGGTCCAGGATTCCGCCAAGTCGCCCACCACGTTCATCTTGGCGTCGAACTTCACCAGCGTGTTGAAGACGCCCCAGATGATATAGAATTCGGGATTAATCGCCGCCTTGCCAGGATCGAGCGTGTTGATCGTCGTGAAGCCGGTCATCGCCGCGCGCAGCGGGGCAGCGCCGGGTTGGGCCATCGCCGCGAAGGGACGCAGCCCTCCCGCTTCGGCCGTGAGCAAGGTGGCGCCACCCAGCAAGGTGCGGCGGGACAAGGTCATGGGCAGGCGCTCCGGGTCAGGGAGGGACAGGATTTTCCCGTTGTTGAAACTGGCCCGTGCGCTGCGTTGCAGCTTGCTTATCCCGCATTCAATCCGGTTTCCGCGCTGCATTCAACCCTGTATTCAGGGCAGCCGGACGGTTTGTGCCTCCCGCCGCGCCGCTTAGGCAAAGGCCCGCGCCGGCGCCGCCTGCCGGCTGTAGCGGTTCACATGCGGCTTGAGGCCGAGATTCTCCCGCAGCGTCCGCCCCTCATAGGCGGTGCGGAACAGGCCGCGGCGCTGCAGCTCCGGCGTGATCAGCTCGACGAAATCGTCGCAGCCGCCGGGCAGGATGGAGGGCGTGATGTTGAAGCCGTCGCAGGCCTCCGCCGCCATCCACGCTTCCATCACGTCCACGATCTCCGCGGCGGTGCCGATCAGGTGGAAGCCGCCGGCCCCGGCCTGGTGCTCGTAGAGCTGGCGGATGGTGAGGTTCTTCTCCCGCACCAGCCGCACCCAGCGCTCGGAGAAGCTCCGCAGCTCCTGCGGGCCGAGGCGGTCCAGCGGCACCGGCCCGTCCAGGTCATAGCCGCGCAGGTCGCCGAAGGTGCCGTAGAGCCGCTGCAGCCCCACCATGGGATCGAGCAGCGCCTGCATCTCGTCGAATTTCGCCCGCGCCTCGGCCGCCGTGCGCCCGACGATCGGCCGTAGTGCCGGCATGATCTTCAGATCGTCCCAATCTCGGCCATAGGCCGACAGGCGCCGCTTCACATCGGCATAGTAGGCGCGCGCCGCCTCCATCGTGTCATGCGCGGCGTAGATGACATCGGCCGTGGCCGCCGCCATCTCCCGCCCCTGCTCCGAGGCGCCGGCCTGGAACAGCACCGGCCGGCCCTGCGGCATTTCGCCGACGTTGAGCGGGCCGCGGACCTGGAAATGCTTGCCGCGATGGTCCAGGACATGGGCGCGGCTCTCGTCATAGAAGCGGCCGCCCGCCTTGTCATAAAGGAAGGCCCCTTCCTCCCAGCTATCCCAGAGGCCGGTCACGACCTCGACAAACTCCGCCGCACGCTCGTAGCGCGTGGCGTAGTCCAGATGCTGCTCCCGGTTGAAGTTGCGCGCCTCCGCCTCGGACCAGGAGGTCACGACATTCCATCCCGCGCGCCCCTCGCTGATGAGGTCGAGCGTCGCGAATTTGCGGGCGATGTGGTAGGGCTCGTTGTAGGTGGTGGAAGCCGTGGCGACGAGGCCGATGCGGCTGGTCCGCGCTGCCAGGGCCGGCAGCAGCGTCAGCGGCTCCATCTCGATGATCTCGTAGCCCGAGCGCGCGAGGGCGCCGGGCGGCTCGTCATGCTCACGAATGCCGATGCCGTCAGCGAAGAAGACCATGTCGCACAGCCCGCGCTCGGCGGTCTGCGCATTGCGCAGGTAGTGTTGGAAGCTGACGGTGCCGTTCGCCGGGACGTCCGGGTGGCGCCAGGCCGCGGGGTGATAGCCGAGGCCCCGGATCGACATGCCGAGCCGCATCATCCGCTTCGCACCCATCCGCGCCTCCGTGCTCCTGCCTTGGCGAAAGGCCGGCCAGCAAAGCGGCCCAGCCCCGCCGCGGGGCAGTGTAGAAGGCTGCCAAACCGCAATGCAACGCTGTATTCAGCGCTGTGGTATGGACTTCCGGCGCCAGTCCGGGCAGACCATCCTGCGCGGGACAGGCCGGGCAGGCGAGAAGGGGCCGAGGGGAGCGTCGACATGCAGATGGCCAGACTACCGGCCGAGAGCCCGGCCGCCGCCGGCCGCGTCTACGACCGCATCAAGGTCATGGCCATGGCCTACCAATTCCGGCCCGGCGAACGGATCAACGAGCTCGCGCTCGCGGCGCAGCTGGGGGTGAGCCGTACGCCGCTGCGCGAGGCGCTGAACCGCCTGGTCTCGGAAGGCTTCGTCACCACCGTGCCGGGCCGGGGCTTCTTCGGCCGGATGCTCGACGCGAAGGAGATCCACAATCTCTACGAGGTGCGCGCCTCGCTGGAGGAGGCTATCATCCGCCTCGCCTGCGAACGCGCGAGCGACGAGGAGCTCGCGGAGCTCGAGGCCTTCGCCCGGTCCCGGCCGACGCAGGAGAACGGGAAAAGCCTCGAGGCGCTCCGCCACGACGAGGAGTTCCATCTTCGAATCGCGCGCATGACGCAGAATGCGGAATTCGTCCGCCTGCTGGAAAGCATTCACAGCCGGATCCACTTCGTCCGCTGGATCGATATGCGCCGGCGCGAGAAGCTCGACATGACGGCCCATCTGCGCTTCGCGCGGCTGCTCCGGCGGCGCGACGTCGCGGCCTGCCTGACGGACAACAGCGTCGTCATGCGTCGCCGCTACAAGGAAATCGTGGATGTCATCCGCACCGGGATCGCCGAGATCTACATGACGCCGGAGCAGCCCGCATGAGTCTGGCCGGTCAGGTGGATACATCTCCTGCTCCGCTGCCAGGTGGCTGAAGGAGCCGACGCCGGCAGAGGCAAAGGTCAGCCCGCCGCGCGTCGTCCCCGAGGCGGCGATGATCCGCCGACGCTCTGAAGCGCGACGCCTTGTTCACCACCAGCACGCCCGGGCTGTCGCCCACGAAGGCCACCGGCGCCAAATCGCGCAACACGTCGTAGGGCGGGCGCTGCATCAGTTGCGAGTTGATCGTCACCGATCCCGGCGTGCCGCCCATCAGCGTATAGCCGTCGGCCGGTGCCGAGAGGCCGATGCGCGAGACTCGCCACCGTCATCGCGCCATCGGTTTCGGTTCCATTCAGTCCATCCACATGCCACCATTGACGTCAACGATCTCGCCGGTGACGAAGCCGGTCTCCGGCGCCGCGAGGAAGGCCACCACCCGCGCCACCTCCTCGGCCGTCCCCATGCGGCCAACGGGGATCAGCGCCTTCAGCGCATCGGGGAAGGTGGTCGTCATGGCTGAGGCGATGGGGCCGGGCGCCACGGCATTCACTGCGATGTTGTCCGCCGCCAGTTCCTTGGCGAGGAAGAAGGTCAGGGCATGCACGCCCGCCTTCGAGACGCCGTAGGCCGCGCTGCCGCTGCGCTGCTGTTCCGCGCGGTCCAGCCAGGGTCGCGCATTGCCGCCATTCTTGCCGATGATCGAGCCGATATTGACGATACGCCCGCCCCCTTGCGCGCGCATGGCCGGGATCACGGCCTGGCAGGCGAGGAAGGTCCCTTTCAGGTTTACCGCCAGCACGCGGTCCCATTCCGCCTCGGGCATCTCGGCGGCCGAGCCGAAGCCAACCACGCCGGCCACGTTCACCAGCGCATCCACTCGCCCGAATTCGGCCAGTATCCGTGCGACCACGGCCTCGACGCCAGCCTTGCTGGTGACGTCCAGGGCCATGGCCAAGGCGCGGCGGCCCAAAACGCGCACCGCCTCGGCCGCCCCGGCGGCCTCGCGCACATCGGCCAGCGCCACGTCCCAGCCGGCCTCGGCCAGCGCCAGCGCGCTGGCCCGGCCGATGCCGCCTGCGGCGCCGGTGACGAGGGCGACGCGCGGCTCAGGCATTGCACCGCTGCCCGGCGATGTCCTGCCCAGCCAGCCGCCCGAAGACCAGCCCCTTCAGCACGGAGGTGGCGCCGGTATAGGTGCCCCAGAACAGGCCGATGACTTCGCCGGCGGCGTAAAGGCCGGGGATTGGCTCGCCATCCTGGTCCAGCACCCGGGCACTGCCATCCACCTTCACCCCGCCGAAGGTGAACACATTCGCGGACATGATCGGATAGGCATGGAAGGGCGCCTGGTCGATCGGCAGCGCCCAGTTGCTTTTCGGCGGCTGCAGGTCCCTTGTGGCAAGGCCGTCCAGCTCCAGCGGCTTCCACTCGCCCTGCACGCAGGCGGCGTTGTAGCGCTCCACCGTGGAGACCAGGCCGACCGCCGGCACGTCCAGCTTCGCCGCCAGCGCCGCGATGGTATCCGCCGCGATGGGCGGCTGGTCGGTGCGAATGGCCAGGCGGTAGTTCGGGATGCTCAGATGCTTCGCGTCCAGCACGACATAGGCGATGCCGTCGCGCTGTTCGTAGATGCGCCGCGTCACCCGCTCGTAATGCGCGTCCACCGTGCCGGGCGCTTCGTCCACGAAGCGCTCGCCCGCCTTGTTCACCAGGATGCCGTAGGGGAAAATGAAGACCGAAGGCTCCGAGACGCCGGAGCGCGGATCCACGGGCTCGGCATGGTAGCTGCCGAAATCGCCGCAGGGCGCCGCGCCGATATCGAGCGCCATGCGAATCCCTTCGCCGCGGTTGAAATAGCCGCCCTTGCAGATGGGGCGAAGATGCACGCTGCGCGGGCCGATATAGCGGGTCTGCATTTCGGCATTGCCCTCGAAGCCGCCGCAGGCCAGCACGACCTTGCCATGCAGGCGCAGCGCACGGCCCCCACGCCGGGCATTCAGGCCGATCACGCCGCCCTCCTCGTCCTGGATCAGCGAGATCGCTGTCGTCTCGTAGTGGAAGGCGACGCCCAGCCCCTCGGCGCGCCTGGCCAGCGCCTCGACCAACGCCAGCCCACCGCCCACCGGCAGCAGGCGTGGCTGCGACTTCGTCAGGAATTGCGTCGGCAGGAAGTCGAAGCGCACGCCCAGGCCTTCCAGCCAGGCGATGGTGGGGCCCGCATTCTCGGCGAAGGTGGAGATGAAATCCGGATCCGCGAGACTCAGCGCCCGGGCATAGGCAGCGCGGTCACCGCGCGCGCGGGCGGCCTCCTGCACCAGCTCGGGATCGATGGCGCCGCTGCCGTTCTCGGCCAGATGGGTCTCGAAATCGTCGGTCACCTCGCGGTGCGACTTCATGCGGAGATAGGCTTCGGTGTAGCAGCTCTGCCCGCCCCGCTCCTCGCGCGGCGCGCGCTCCAGCACGGCAACCCTGGCACCGCCTTCCGCCGCGGCCACCGCGGCCGAAAGCCCCGCCACGCCGCATCCCGCCACCACCACGTCATAGGCCGTCATGGGTTTCCTCCGTTGCGGGCAGTCTGTCGCGCCCGGCCGGCCACGACAACCGGTGCGGGGCGAAGGGACAGATCAGCCGGAGGTGGTGGCCGAGGCATTGGCAACGCCGAGCTGCTCCGCGGCGTGCGACATGCTGCCGGTATCCGCCGTTCTGACGAAGGCTTCCATGGCCAGGAGGCGGTCCATGCCTCGTCCTCTTGTTGCTGAGCCGTCCGACGCCAGCCGGGCATTCACTGCACCAGCGGGCAGCCGCCCTGGGCGATCGGCCGATAGGCCTCCTCAAGTGGGACGTCCCGGATCAGGCGATAGACGTCATATCGGCCGGTGGATGCAGCCGGTGCCTTGACCTGGAACACGTAAACCGGGCTGATCCGGCGACCATCCGCGCGGATCTGCCCGCTGCCGAAAACCGCATCCTCCGTCGGTGTCGCCTTCATGCGCGCGACCACCGCCCGGCCATCCGTCGAATTGCCCAGCGCCTCCACGGCCTTCAGGTAATGCGTCACCGCCGCATAGACATTGGCCTGCAGATCGGTCGGCATCCGTCCACCCGACCGTTCGGCAAAGCGCCTGGCGAAGCCACGCGTCCCGTCGGTCAGGTCCCAATAGAAATTGCCGACGACAATGGCGCCTTGCGTCGTCTCCAGGCCCAACGACACGATGTCCGAGATATAGACCGCCAGCCCGACGACGCGCTGCCCGCGCCGCACCAGGCCGAATTCGGAAGCCTGCTTCATGCTGTTGATGAAGTCGGCCTGGGAATTCGCCAGCGCCACCACCGAGGCGCGAGAGGCCTGGGCCTGCAGCAGGACCGAGGAGAAATCCGTGGTCCCGAGCGGATGGCGCACCGAGCCAAGGACGCGCCCGCCCGCCAGCGTCACCGCCTCGCTGGATTGCTTCTCCAGATCATGTCCAAAGGCATAGTCAGCGGTGACGTAGAACCAGCTCGTACCGCCCTGCTGCACCAAAGCCCGGCTCGGCACATTCGACATCGACCAGGTGTCGAGCGAGTAGTGGATGAGGTTCGGCGAACAGAGGTCGCCGGTCAGGCGGCTGGCCACCGCCGCCGTGACCAGCGCGACGCGATTGGCATTGCGCGCCACCTCGCCGACCGCCAGGGCGACGGCGGAATTGGGCAGGTCGACAATGGCATCCACGCCCTCCGTATCGAACCACCGACGGGCAATGGCGGAGCCGGTGTCGGCACGGTTCTGATGGTCGCCGGACAGGATCTGCACCGGCAGCCTGGCGGCGCGGCCGCCGAAATCCTCCGCCGCCAATTGCGCCGCGACCACCGAACCCGGACCGGCCACATCGGCGAAGCTGCCGGAAAGATCGCTCATGATGCCAATGCGGACGGCCTCGCGCCGTGGCGCCGGCTGTGACTGCGCGATCTGCGGCAATCCGGCCCCCAGGCCACTCATCATCAGGACGACTGCCAAGACTGCGCGGCGCATGTACGTTCCCCCTTGTTGTGAGCCGTTATTCAGCGTGGCGCGCAGTGCCCGAGAAGCTGCTCTCCGCCACATCGACAGCACCCGCCGCTCTCCGCGCCTCAGCCAGCATGGCCGCAGGCGGCCTGGCGTAATGGCCGATGCGGCTGACCTGAAGGCCGATCGAGGCCCTCGCGCCCACCATGAACTGCGCATAGCGGAACAGCGTGCCGAGCGCGTCCATGACCAGGGCGCCATGGCTCGCCTTGAGGCCCTGGCGCCAGACGAACTCATTGAGAAAGCCGTCACCGGGGATGACCACCTCGGCCCCCATCTCCACCAGCCGGCCGCAGGCCGCGTGAAAGGCGTCGACCAGTGGGCGCGCCGTGCCCTCGCCACCCTCGAGGCTGTACTCGTCAATGGGCGGCTGCATCGCCACCACCCCGGCCAGCCGGTCCCGCAAGCCATAGAGGCGGGCCAGTTCGTCATGCTGGGCGCGCTGGCTGGCCTCCAGCGACACCATGCCGAAGCGCTGGCCCAGCGAGCAGGCGACCAGCATGCAGGTCTCCGAGAGGCCGAGGCAGGGGATGTCCACCAGGGACCGCACGGTGCGGAGCGCCGGATCGAAGAAGCAGCCAAGGGCGAAGGCGTCGTAGCCGGCGCGCTCCGCCGCCAGTGCCGCCTCGACGATCTGCGCCTCGTTCAGGTACTCCAGATAGCGATGACGGATGGCATGGATGGGCGCGACGTCATGCCCATAGGTCCCGGGACGCAAGCCGTGCAGGACGACGCTGTCGCCCGGTGGCAGCACAGCTTCGGCATGGCGGGCAAGGGTGGCGCGGTAGATCGGCACGATATTCAGGTCGCTGAAGCTCTGATGCCAGATCCGCATCGCTGTCGATCCTCAGGCCGGCGCGCGATCGGGCGATGTCGTCGCGGCGCGCCGCAAGGGCGACGGCCATCCGACTGTCCCATGTATAGGGTTGGCCCGGCTCCTCGCCTGCCGGCAAGCCTCGGGGCGATGGCTTCTTCGGCCGCCGCGCGCGGCATGGCCGCCGGCCTCCGCTGCGACAAATGCTGGTGCTGAGCCGGGCAAGCCGTGGCCGGTCGTTGCCGACTGGAAATTCCTTTCGGGCATTCGACGTTCTCCCGTAGGGGAGCATGGCACGAGAGCGACGCCGGTTAAATGCACCGGCTGGGGCCCGGAGCAGCCTTGCCGCAGTCGATGCCGCTCAAGCGATCGGCACAATGACGGTCGGGCCGGCGCAGAAGGCGATATTCTGCTTCCGGCTGTTGAAGGCGACGGCCGAGTCCGCGGCCCGGAGGCCATAGCCCGGCATGCCTTGCTGCATCCGTTCGGCCCAGCCGGCGAGCCGCTCCGGGCAACGCCGACGGAGCTGTTGGAAGGCTGGCAAGCCGGCGAGGTCAAGCGCCGCCATCCACTCGTCAACGGTCTGCGCTTTGGACTGCACCATCGATCTCAGCCCCCGCCACGTGTCAGGTCCGAAGCCACTGGCAAAAGAGTCGGGGGGGGAGGCCGGGTTGACCGCGATCAGGCGGCCGTGAAGCCGCCGTCGACGACAAGGCCGGCGCCGTTCATGTAGCCCGCGTCGTCGGACGCCAGGAATACGATGCCTTTGGCGATGTCGAGGGGCACGCCCAGGCGGCCCCAGGGCACCGATTCCGAGACGAGCTGCCGGACTGGCGCGGTGTCGTTGCTGCCGGTGCGCCGCGCGCGGGCCTCGAAGGTCTGCTCGCCCATATCCGTCTGGATGACGCCGGGATGGATCGAGTTCACCCGGATCCGGTAGCCCTTCCGGGCGAATTCCAGGGCGGCGGACTTCGTGAACAAGGTCACGCCGCCCTTGGTCATCGAGTACAGCGGATCGAGCTGCGAGCCGACGATTCCGGCGATGGAGGCCAGGTTGACGATGGCGCTGCCATGCTCGCTGGACCGCGCCGCATCCCGCAGCGCCGGAGCGGCGAGCTTGGTGCCGAGGAACACGCCCGTCATGTTGACGGCGACGAGCTTGTGCCACTCGTCCAGGCTGACCTCCTCGATCGCCTTGCCGATGAAGACACCGGCGTTGTTCACCAGAATGTCGAGCTGCCCGAACCGCCCGGTGGCGAGGTCGATGGCGGCGGCCCAGTCCGCCTCCCGCGTCACGTCCAGATGGCTGTATTCCGCCTGCCCTCCGGCGGCCCGGATGGCTGCCACGGCCTGCTGCCCCGGGCCGTCGAGGACGTCGGCGACCACCACCTTCGCCCCGGCCTCGGCCATCAGCCGGGCGGTCTCTCCGCCGATGCCGCGCGCGGCGCCGGAGATCAGGGCGGTTTTGCCATCGAGACGATTCATGGGTTCGATTCCGTATCCTGGACGCGTGGATGCCTGTGTCTGCATCGCTGCCGCAGCTTACGCAGCGCTGGGGCCGGCGGATAGCCGCCTGCCTGCTCGCGCCAATTCCGTTCACACATGTATACACGCGCATTGACAGGCGTTCGCACCAGCCGATAGCCTGCCGCCAGAACTGCCAGCATGACCTGGGCAGCCGAGGAACGTCCGCCAGCCGCCGGCACGCCCACCCGAGGCATGCTGCCGCTGGTCCTGGGCAAGCTCCTCCGCGGCTCCGGACAGGCCGGGGCCAAGGGAGCACGCCATGCCACATGCCATCGCCGGGAACAGCTACCTCGTCACCGGCGGGGCCAGCCTGATCGGCTCGCATCTCGCCGACGCGCTGCTCGCCGCCGGCGCGCGGGAAGTGCGGCTGCTCGACAGCCTCGCCCTCGGCACGCCCGACATGATCGCGCATCTGCAGGCCGAGCCACGGGTGCGGCTGGTCCGCGGCGATATCCTGCGGCTGAACGAGGTGATCGATGCCGCCCAGGGCATCGACGGGATCTTCGCGCTGGCCGGCTTCCTGACCCTGCCGATGGCGGAAAACCCGCCGCTAGGCGTCGCGGTCAACACCATCGGCGTGCTGCACACCCTGGAAGCGGCGCGCATCGCGTCCTGCCGGCGCGTCGTCTTCTCCTCCTCCGTCGCTGCCTATGGCAATGCAGTGGCCGAGACGCTGGCGGAGGATGCCGGCACGGTGGTCACCGGGCTGCAGCCGGTCACCGCCGTCTACGGCGTCAGCAAGCTGTTCGGCGAGCAGCTCGGCAGGCTCTACGCGCAGAAATACGGCGTGCAGTTCAACGCGCTCCGCTTCGCCTCGGTCTATGGCGAGCGGCAGCACGGGCGGGCGGTGAACGCCAATTTCATCGCCGCCACCTATGAGGCGGTGCGGCGCGGGGAGCGTCCGGTCATCACCGGCGACGGCCGCGAAGTGCATGACTACATCCATGTCACCGATGTGGCGCAGGGTTGTCTGGCCGCCATGGCCAGCGATGCCAGCGGCCTGGTCATGAACCTCGCCACCGGCCGCGACGCCTCGCTGACCGAGGTGGCGCACCTGGTGCTCGCGGCCTGCGACGCCCCGCATCTCGAACCCGAATACCACGAGGACCGTCGCGCGGTCCGCTCCGCCGGCGGCACCCATCTCGGCTTCAGCCGTGCCAAGGCGGAGCGGGAGATCGGCTGGGTGCCGAAGGTCACGCTGGAAGACGGCATCCGTCGCTACATCCGCTGGCGGGAAGCCTCCGGCGGCTGACATCGGAGAACAGGCATGCCGGGACACACCGCTGCCGTCGCGCGCCGCGCCCTGCTCGCCGCGCCGGCCCTCCTGCCGGCGGCCCGGGCGTGGGCTGCCTGGCCGGATCGTCCGGTGCGCCTCATCGTGCCCTTCCCGGCCGGCAGCGCCACCGACACCATCACCCGCAGCCTGGCGGAGCCCTTGGCCCGCGCGCTTGGCCAGAGCGTGGTGGTGGACAATCGCGGCGGCGCCAATGGGGTGATCGGCGCCGAAGCGGCGGCGCGCGCCGCGCCGGACGGCTATTCGCTGCTGATCTACAGCACCAGCAACGCCAGCGTGAACCCGCATACGCTGCGGCGCCTGCCCTATGATCCGCTGCGCGACTTCGCGCCCATCGGCTTCATCGCCGAAATGCCCTATGTGCTGGTGGTGCCAGCTGCCTCGCCGGCCCGCGACCTGGCGGCGTTCCTGGAGCTGGCGCGCCGCCGGCCGGGCGAGGTGACCTACAGCTTTCCGAACTCGGCCTCGCTCATCGCCATCAGCATGCTGGCGCGGATGGCGGGCGTGCAGGTCTCGCCCATCCCCTATCGCGGCGGGCCGGAAGCGCTGACCGATGTGGTCGCCGGCCGGATCGACGCCACCTTCACCGATTTCGCCAATGGGCTGGCGCAGGTGCGGGACGGCAAATTACGGGCGCTGGCCGTCACCACCGCCCGGCCCTTCCCGCTGGCGCCGGAGATCCCGCCGGTCGCTTCCGTGGCCGCCGGCTACGATCTCACGGTGTGGTACGGGCTGGCGGCGCCGGCCGGCACACCGGTGCCCATCCTGCGGCGCGCCTCGGCGGCGCTGGACGCCGCGCTGGACGACCCAGGGCTGACCGCGCGGCTGGCCACCCAGGGCTATGTGCCGCGGAAGATGGGCCCCGAGGAATTCGCCGATTTCCTGCACCGGCAGCTCGCCCTCTGGGGCGAGCGCGTGCGCGCCGCCGGGATCGAGCCGCAATGAGGAGACTCCCATGAACGCCATGCCCCCGGCCTCCCTGGCCACGCCGGCCGGCCGAATCGCCGCTTTCGCCGCGGCGTTGACCCATGACGCGATCCCGGCGGCGGTGCGCGAGCGGGCGCGGCTGCAGATCCTGGACGGGCTCGGCGTCGGCCTCGCCTCCAACGCCTATCCCTTTGCGGCAACGGCGCTGGCCGGCATCCAGGCGCTGAGCGGCCCCGGGGATTGCACCGTGCTGGGGCGGCGGGAAAAGCTGCCGATGCGCGATGCCGCGCTGGCCAATGGCATCCTGATCCACGGCCTGGACTTCGACGACACGCATCTGGCCAGCATCGTCCACGCCACCGCCGCCTGCCTGCCGGCCGCCCTGTCGCTGGCCGAGGCGCTGGACGCGCATGGCAGCGAGCTGCTCGCCGCCTATGCCGCCGGGATGGAGGTGGCGATCCGCATCGGCGCGGCGGTGAAGGCCGGCTTCCACCATGCCGGCTTCCACGCCACCGGCATCGTCTCGCATTTCAGCTCCGCCGTGGTGGCGGGCCGGCTGCTCGGCCTCTCGGCGGAGCAGATCCTGTCCGCCCAGGGCATCGCCTCCAGCTCCGCCGCCGGGTTGCAGCTTTTCCTGGAAGAGGGCGCCTGGACGAAGCGCTTCCACCCTGGCTGGGGCGCGGTGGCCGGCATCACGGCGGCCTATCTGGCCCGGCCCGGCTTCATCGGCCCCAGCCGGCCCTATGAGGGCAAATTCGGGCTGTTCGAGACGCATCTTCAGGCGCATGCTGCCGAGGCCGATATCGGCTGCCTCGCCGCCGACCTCGGCACGCGCTGGGAGCTGGCCGAGACCGCCATCAAGCCCTACCCCGTCTGCCACTTCATCCACGGCGCGGCGGACGCCGCCATTGCCCTGCGGGCGGCGATCCCCGACCTGGCGGCCATCGCTGCGGTGCGGGTATTGCTGCCCGGGCCCACCCTGCCCATCGTCGCCGAGCCCGCCGCCGACAAGCTGCGGCCACAGACCGACTACGCCGCCAAATTCAGCGCCCCCTTCGTCATCGCCACCTGCCTGGTCCGCGGCTATTTCGGCCTGGCGGAGCTGCTGCCGGAAGCGCTGGTCGATCCGCGCATCCTGGCGCTGGCCGGCCGCACCACCTGCGCCGCCGATCCCGACACCGCCTTCCCCGCCTATTTCTCCGGCGGGGTCGAGGTGGAGCTCACCGACGGCCGGCGGCTCCGCCAGCACGTCCGGGTCAATAGCGGGGCGGGCGAGCGGCGGCTCGACCAGGCCGCCGTCGCCGCGAAATTCCGGGCCGCCGCCGGCATGGCGCTGGCGCCGGCGCAGGCAAGCCGGGCCTGCGAGGCGATCCTGGCGATCGACCGCCGGCCGGTGCGCGAAACCCTGCGCGCCTTGGCCGCGGCGTGAACGGGAGCCACCCCATGTCGCCACCCCGCCTGCCACGTCGCGCGGCGCTGGCCCTGCCCGGCCTGCTGCTGCTCCGCCGCCCGGCCCGCGCGGCCTGGCCGGAACGGCCGGTGCGGCTGATCGTGCCCTTCCCCGCCGGCAGCGGCACCGACATCCTGGCCCGCCTCCTGGCCGAGCCGCTGGGCCAGCGCATCGGCCAGCCCGTGGTGGCGGACAATCGCCCCGGCGGCAATGGCGTGGTCGGCGCCCAGGCCGGCGCCATGGCGGCGGCAGACGGCTATACGCTGCTCATCCTCGGCACCAGCGCCGCGGCCATCAACCCGCATACCGTACGCCGCCTGCCCTACGACCCGCTGCGCGACTTCGCGCCCATCGGGATGCTGGCGGAGCAGCCCTATGTGCTGGCGGTCGGGCCGAACTCGCCGGCGCGGGACCTTGCTGGCTTCCTCGCCCTCGGTCACAGCCGGGCGGAGGGGCTGACCTTCGCCACCGGCAATGCGGGCTCGATCATCATGGCGATGATGATCGGCCGCATGGCCGGGATCCGGCTGACCGGCGTGCCCTATCGCGGCGGCGCCGAGGCGCTGGCCGATGTCGCGGCCGGCCGTGTCGCTTTCAACCTGGCCGATTTCGGCCCGGCGCTGGCGCAGCGCGAGGCCGGGCGGGTGCGCCTGCTGGCCCAGACCCTGGCGCATCCCTTCCCCCTGGCCCCCGAGATTCCGCCCATCGCCACCGCGCTGCCAGGCTTCGACGCCAATGTCTGGTTCAGCCTGGTGGCGCCGGCGGCGACCCCGCCGGAGCTGCTGACCCCGATCGGCGCAGCGCTGGATGCGCTGCTGGCCGAACCGGCTACGGCCGAGAAGCTGGCCCGCATCGGGCTGGCGCCGCTGCGCCTGGGCCGCGCCGAAACCACGCGCCATTTCGAGCAGCAACTGGCGCTGTGGGGCGAGCGGGTGCGGAATGCCGGGACCGAACCGCAATAGGGCATTCCGGGTCCGGCGAATCGCCGGATGCTGCGGAGACCGCGACAAACCACAGGCTGAGGCGCTGCCGCGCGCGCAATGCAGCGGAAACGCTCCGGCGAGCTACCCGCTGCGTTCGCCGGAGTTCCGACGAACGCAGCGGGTAGCAGCGACGCAAACAAGGGCCAGGCGTCGCCGATTGCTGCAGTCCGCAGGGCTGCGAAACCGGGGGCGCCAGCCTTCAGCGCCAGCCGCCGCCGCCATTCACATAAACGGTGTCGGCCGTCATGTAGCCGCAGGCGTCGGAGCACATGAAGAGGACAAGCTCGCCGATCTCCTCCGGCTCCGCCATGCGCTTCATCGGCACATCCTCGACGAATTTCCTGACCAGCTCCGGCGGCGTGTCGGCAGCCATGGCGAAGGGCGTGTTCACCGGCCCGGGCGAGATCGACAGGCAGCGGATGCCGCGATCGGCGAATTCCCGCGCCACGCCCAGGGTCATGGTCAGCACAGCGCCCTTGGCCGCGGCGTAATGGACGGAGGCGCCGGGCCCACCGCGCTTGTGCGACATGCTGGCGACATTGACGATGACGCCCTGGCCATTCTCCAGCATATGCGGCAGCACCGCCTGCATCGCGTGGAAGGTGCCCTTGACGTTCAGATCGAAGGTCCGCTCGAGGAGCTGATCATCGATCTCGAGGAATTTGCAGCGGCGGAAGGCCGAGCCGGCGGAGTTGAACAGGAAGTCCACCCGGCCGAATTCGGCGATGGCGCGCCGCACCAGCTCCTCGACCTGCGGGCGGGAGGTGACGTCGGTCGCCACCGGCAACGCCTTGCTGCCGCGCTGCCGCAGCGCATCGGCCACGGCCTGGCTGCCCGCGGCATCGACATCGGCCACGACGACATTGGCGCCCTCGCGGGCGAAGATCAGCGCAGTGGCACGGCCGATGCCGCTGGCGGCGCCGGTGATGATGATGGTCTTGCCATGGAAATAGTCGGGGGTCTTGGGCATGGATCCTGCTTCCTCCTCAGCTTCCGCCAACCAACGGGCAGCCGCCTTCGGCCAGCGGCGGCCAGGCCTTCTCGGACGGCAAGGCGGCTTTGGCCGTACGCGGCGTCGGCTTGCGGCCGGGCTAGCCGCTTTCGGGCTGCGGCAAGGCCAGGCCGGCGCGCTCCGGCGGACCCGGCGGCGGACGGCGCAGCGAACGCTTCTGCGCGGCCGAGCGCACATCCTCGCTCACCACTCGCACCCGGCTTTCATAGGCGTGGCGGATGTGACGGCGCGCCGCATCCTCGGCCCGGGCGGTGTCGCGGGAGCGGATGGCGTCCACGATCTCGGCATGCTCGCGCAGCGCATCCTCCGCCCGGCCGGGGTCGTGGTAGGTGGTGCGGCCCAGCAGCGGCACGAAGTTCAGCAGCACCTGCAGGCTTTTCAGGATGAAGCGGTTGTGCGCGGCGCGGTAGATCAGCTCGTGGAAGGCCTGGTTCTCCCGCGCATGGGCACGCGGATCGGCCGGCAGGGCGCGCATGGCCTCGAGCGTCGCGGTCAGAATGCGGAGCTCGGTCGCGTCCGCATGCCGGGCGGCCATGGCCGCGGCGGCGCCCTCCAGGGATTCGCGGGTGGCGTAGAACTCGCCGATCGCCCGCAGGTCGTAGAGCGCGACGGCCAGGCCGCCGCTGGCGCTATGCTCCAGCAGCCCCTCGGCCTGCAGCCGCCGTATCGCCTCCCGCACCGGGGTGCGGCTGATGCGCAGCCAGGCGGAGATCTCGGTTTCCATGACCCGCTGGCCGGGCTCGATCGTGCCCTCGCGGATGGCTTCGTGCAGCATCGCATAGGCCCAGTCGCTGCGGCCACGGGTGCCGCGGGCGCTGTCCTCCGCAAAGCTGCCGGTCAGGTCTTCAGGCTGCATCACTGGCTCCGCCGCGCCAATCCGCCGGAGGTGCCGGCGCGGCTTGCGGCACGGCAGGTATAGGCGCCCCGGCCGCCCGGCCTCAAGCCTTTGCTGATCACAGATGTATACACGCGTATTGACGAGCGTTCGGGGTCGCGGCTAACCTCCCCCCAACATCGTCGGCCGGCGCCCGGCGAAGGGAGGAACCAGCCATGTCAGGCACCGCCGCCTATGACGTCATCGTGGTCGGCGCCGGGAATGCGGCGCTTTGCGCCGCGCTCTCGGCCCGCGAACAGGGCGCCCGCGTCCTCGTGCTCGAAAAGGCCTCGCAGGAGGAACGCGGCGGCAACTCGACCTTCACCGCCGGCGGCTTCCGTTTCGTCCATGACGGGTTGGACGATCTGCGGCGCGACGTCCTGGTCGATCTCTCCGAAGCCGAGGCGGCCCGGGCCTATATTCCGCCGCTGCCGGCCGAGCTCTACATGCACGACCTGCAGAAGGTAACCGAGGGGCTGGCGCAGGAGGAGCTCGCTGGGTTGCTCATCGGCCGCTCGCGCGAAACGGTGGTGTGGATGCGCCAGCAGGGTGTGCGCTTCATCCCGATGTTCGGCCGGCAATCCTACCTGGTGAACGGCAAGCATCATTTCTACGGCGGCGTGAACATCGAGGCGGTGGGCGGCGGCTGGGGGCTGGTGGATTTCCTGGTGAAAGCCGCCGAGAAGGCGGGGATCGAGATCCGCTACGACACCGGGCTGCGCCGGCTGCTGCAGGACCGGAAGGGCGCGGTCACCGGCGTCACCGTCTTCGGGCCGGAGGGTTATGAGGACATCGCCGCCCGCGCGGTAGTGCTGGCCTGCGGCGGGTTCGAATCCAACCCGGAAATGCGTACCCGCTACCTCGGCCCCGGCTGGGAGCTATGCCGGGTGCGCGGCACGCGGCACAACACGGGTGACGGGATCCGCGCCGCCCTCGAGATCGGCGCCCAGGCCTTCGGCGGCTGGTCCACCTGCCATGCCGTGCAATGGGACATCAGCGCGCCACCCTACGGCGACCGCGTGGTGCTGGATAATTTCCAGAAGCACTCCTACCCCCTCGGCATCGTCGTCAACCTCGCGGGGGAGCGTTTCGTCGATGAGGGCGCGGATTTCCGCAACCACACCTACGCCAAATATGGCCGGGAGGTGATGAAGCAGCCGCAGCGAACCGCGGTGCAGATCTTCGACAGCCAGACCATCAAGATGGTGCGCGACGAATACCGCATTCGGCAGGTGACCAAGGCGGAGGCGAACAGCATTGAGGAATTGGCCACGGCGCTCGACATCGACCCGGTGGGGCTGGCGCGCACCGTGCAGGCCTACAACGCCGCCTGCCAGCCCGGCGACTACAATCCCGCCATCCTGGATGGCAAGCGCACCGAAGGCATCAGCCCGCCCAAGTCGAACTGGGCGTTGCCGCTGAACGAGCCGCCCTATTACGGCTTCGTGGTCACCTGCGGCATCACCTTCACCTTCGGCGGGCTGCGCATCACCACGCGCGGCGAGGTGCAGGACACCTCCGACCGGCCGATCCCCGGGCTCTATGCGGCCGGGGAGCTGGTTGGCGGCATCTTCTACCAGAACTACCTCGGCGGCGCCGGGCTGATGTCGGGCTCGGTCTTCGGCCGGCTCGCCGGCGGGTCCGCTGCCCAGCATGCCCGCGCCGCCACCGCCCTCGCGGCGGAATAGGCCGGTGCGTGGCCTGACCTGGCAGGTCGCGGACTGGGTCGCGGCGCTGCGGCCGGAGGCGATCCCGCGAGCGGTCGCGGAGTCGGTCGGGCTGCTGGCATTGGACACGCTCGGCGCCGGGCTGGCCGGTCGCAGCCTGCCATGGACCGAGGCGATCCGCGCCTGGGCCCTGGCCGCGGCACCGGGCGAAGCGCCGACCGGCCGCGCGCGGATCTGGGGCGAGGCGACGGCCATGCTCCGCGCCGCCGACGCCGCCTTGGTGAACGGCGCCGCCAGCCACGCCTTCGAGCTGGACGATTTCCACAACGCCAAGCTGCACCCGGGCGCCGTGGTGGTGCCCGCCGCGCTGGCACTGGGCGAGGCCATCAACGCCTCCGGCGAGACGGTGCTGGCCGCCATCGCCGCGGGCTATGAGGTGATGATCCGCACCTCCCTGGCACTCGGCCCGGCGGCGGCGCGCGGCCGCGGCTGGCACCTGACCGCGGTCTGCGGCACCTATGGCGCCGCTGCCACCGCCGCCCTGCTGCTGCGGCTGGATGCGGAGCGCACCGCCTGGGCGCTCGGCCTGGCCGGCACGCAATCCGGCGGGCTTTTCGCCTTCACCACCGACGGCAGCAATTCCAAGCGGCTGCATCCCGGTCGCGCCGCGCAGTCGGGCATCATGGCGGCGGAGCTGGCGGCGCTCGGCCTCAGCGGCCCGACCGTGGTCTACGAAGCCGAGGATGGCGGCTTCCTCCGTGCCTTCGTGGAGCGGCCGGAGCCGGAGCGGCTGATCAGCGAGCTCGGCCGGCATTGGCATGCGGCGGAGACCAGCTTCAAGCCGCATGCCTGCTGCGGCAGCCTGCATGCGCATGTCGATGCGGCGCTGCAGTTGCGGTCGCAGTGGAGGCGGGATGGCCAGGTGCGGGTCGGGATGGCGAAGCTGGTCGAGCGGCAATGCGGCTATCCCTACGCCCCCGGCTCGGCGCTGAATGCGCAGATGAGCGCACGCTACTGCATTGCCGCGGCGCTGCTGGACGGTGCGGTGCTGCCGGCGCAGTTCACGGCGGAGCGCATTGCCGATCCCGCCATCACCCGCCTGGCGCAGCGCATCGAGCTAGTGCACGACCCGGCGCATGACGCGCTCTACCCCGGCCATTTCCTCGGCTGGACGGAGGTGGAGACGGCGGACGGGATGCGGCGCGCGAGCGTGCTCGACCCCTCGGGCTCGCCGGAGAATCCGGCCATGCCCGAGGGCGTCCGGCGCAAATTTGCCGCGCTGGCACAGCCGCTGCTCGGCACGGCGGGCGCCGCCGCCCTGGCCCAGGGCTTTGCCGGGTTGCGCGGCCTCCCGGTGCGGGCGCTGCTTGACCGGGCCGTGATGCGGGAGGCTGGGCATGTCTGACCGGGACGCCGGCGGCCCGCCGCCACGTCTGCCACGCCGCGCCCTGCTGGCGGTGCCGGCCCTGCTGCTGGCACCACCTGCCCAGGCGCAATGGCCGGAGCGGCCGGTCCGCCTGGTCGTCGCCTTCCCGCCTGGCAGCGGCACGGATGTGCTGGCACGGATCGTGGCGCCGGCCTTCGCGCGCGAGCTCGGGCAGCCGGTGATCATCGACAACCGTCCTGGCGGCAACGGCATCGTCGGCACCCAGGGCGCCGCCCAGGCGCCGGCGGATGGCCATACGCTGCTGGTCATCAGCACCAGCGCCGCGTCGATCAACCCGCATACCTTCCGCCGCCTGCCCTATGACCCGCTGCGCGACTTCGCCATGATCGGCTCGCTGGCGGAGGGACCCTATGTGTTCTGCGTCGCCCCCGACAATCCGGCCCGGGATCTCCGCGGCTTCCTCGACCGGGCGCGCGAACGCCCGGCGGGCGAGACCACCTTCAGCTACGGCAATGCCAGCGCCCTCATCATGTCCAGCATGCTGGGCCAGATGGCCGGCATCCGGATGACGCCCGTCCCCTATCGCGGCGGCGCCGAAGCCCTGGCCGATGTCGCGGCCGGTCGCATCGACTTCACCATGGCGGATTTCGGCCCGGGCACCGCGCAGCAGCGCGGCGGCCGCGTCCGCATCCTGGGCCAGAGCCTCGGCCGGCCCTTCCCGGTGGCGCCGGACATCCCACCGATCGCCACCGTGCTGCCGGGCTTCGACGTGAATGTCTGGTGGGGCATCGCCGCGCCCGCGGCAACGCCGCCGGAGATCGTGCAGCGCGCTAACCAGGCGCTGAACGCGGCCCTGGCCGATGCCACGGTACTCGAACGGCTGGGCCAGATCGGCGATCTGCCGCTGGCGATGCGCCCCGACGAATTCACCCGCTATGTCGAACGCCAGCAGGTCGTCTGGGGCGAGCGCGTCCGGCTGGCCGGAATCGAGCCGCAATAGCCGCAGTTGGAAACGGACGGAATGACCCCGATCGACGCAAACCCACGCACCGCATGGACCGTCGCCGCGCTGCGGGACAGGCCGGACTGGATTTTCGCGCTGGACGATCGCGGCCGCCGCGACCTGGCTGCCGCGGTGCGCCGGGCTCGGGATCCGGCGAAGACACCCTTCGACTACCGGCGGGCGGATTTCGACCTCGGCGCCGCCGGGCCGGTCATCGCCCGAGCCTTCGCCGAAGCCCAGCACGGCGGCGGCATTGCACTGCTGCGCGGCCTGCCGCGAGCGGAGCTGGAGGAGGCGGAGTTCGAGCTGCTGACCTGGGCCATCGGCCTGCATGCCGGCGTCGCCCGGCCGCAGGGCAAGGCCAGCCATTACCTCTCCCGGGTCAGCGATGCCGGCACGGTCTATCGCAGCGCCGGCGGTCGCGGCTATTCCTCGAATGCCGAGCTCGACTTCCACACCGATGGCGCCGACCTCGTCGCGCTCACCTGCTTCAACGCCGCGCAATCGGGCGGCATGAGCATGGTCACCAGCTCCGTCACCGCGTACCAGCACCTGGCCGCGGAGCGCCCTGAGCTTGCCGAGGTCCTGCACCACGCCGTCCCCTTCAGCCGCCAGGCGGAACAGGCGCCGGACGAGACGCCCTGGTACCTGAACCCGATCTACGATGTGGCGGAGGGACGGCTGCACAGCCGGTGGAACCGCAACCGCGTCACCTCGGCGCAGCGGCTCGAGGGCGCGCCGCCGCTGAATGCACTGCAGCGCGAGGCGATGGATGTGCTGGACGCCATCCTGCGGCGGCCGGAGCTGATGCTCAGCATGTATCTCGAACCCGGCGACATGCAGATCCTGAACAACCATGTGACGCTGCATTCGCGCACCGAATTCGAAGATCACCCCGAGCCGTCGCGCCGCCGGCTGCTGTTCCGCCTGTGGCTGGCCCCGCCCGATTCTGGCCGGTTGCCGGAAAGCTGGCGCGCCGCCTATCGCGCCATCGAGCCGGGGGTGGTGCGGGGCGGCATCGTCGGCCAGCAGCAGGACGCGGCCCGCCGGGCCTTCGAAGCATCGCAGGCGCAGGATCTCGGCATGCGGCTGGCCTCCTGACCCCGGGCCGGGGAGGACCGGGCTCCTCCCCTCTCCCGTCCCAGGCCGCCGCCTCTCCCGGCCCGCGCCGCGCCGTCACCGGCCAGGGCCGTCAGGGCTCACCGGGTCCCGCCAAGGCCCGCAGCCAGATCGCCGCGGCAGCCGCGCCGGCATCGGGCACGCCGACCGCCCGGGCCCCGAGATAGCTCGCCCTGCCCAGCCGCGGGAGCATGTCGGCGGTCGCCGCCACGCCCGCCTCCGCCGCCTGTGCCGCAGCCTGGATGGCCTTCGGCAACCCCTCTCCAGCCTCGAGGGACCGCGCGAAGGCGTTCGCCGCCGGGGCCAGGGCATCCAGCATGGTACGGTCGCCCGGCCTTGCCCCGCCCAGGGCGCCGATCGCCGCGACAGCCTCCTCGAAGGCCACAGCCCAGTCCCGAGCCTGCGGCAGGGGTGGCAGGCTCCGCGCCGCGCGCATCAGCGCCGTTGCGTAGAACGGGCCGGAGCTGCCGCCGATGGCGCGACGCACGGCATCGGCCATCGCGGCCAGGGCCGTTGGCGGATCGACCAGGGCACCCGCCTCCGGCAGGGCCCGCAGCGCGGCCGCGGCCCGCCGCATGCTCAGCCCGAGATCGCCATCCCCGGCCCGGCTGTCGAGCTCGGTGAGCCGGCCCTCGGCAGCCTCGAGCGCCGCAGCGACACGCTGCAGGGCCTGGCCGAGGGCAGGCGTCAGCGGCCCTGTCGCGGCCGGCTTCGCCACGGCTGGGGCAGGTTCCGCCGCCACGATCCGCCTGGCGGGCGCGATCCGCCCCGGGCCCGGCCAAGCCGGCGCCTCCGCCGGGGCATCCAGCAACGCCAGGCGCGAGTCATCGAGCCGCAGCACCGACAGCGAGATGCCCGGCATCTCCAGCGCGGTCAGGAATTCTCCGGCCCAGGCACGTTCGACAGCCAGCCCGCCTTCCCGCAGCACCGCGATCGCCCGGCGGGCGACAATCGCCAGCTCCATCGGCGGCGTGCCGCCCAGGCCATTGACCAGCAGCGCAACCCGTTCCCCCGGCCGGAAGCCGCGATCCGTCAGGATCACCTCCAGCATCCGCTCCACCAATTGGTCGGCGGGGGCCAGCGCCGCCCGCTCGACCCCCTGCTCGCCATGGATGCCGAGGCCCAGCTCGATTTCCGCCGGCCCGAGCGCGAAGCCGGGGCGGCCGGCAGCCGGCACGGTGCAGGCATCCAGCGCCACGCCCATGCTGCCGAGCTCCGCCGCGGCGGCGCGGGCCAGGGCCGCGATCGCCTCCAGCCCCTGGCCGGCGGCCGCGGCGGCCCCCGCCAGCTTGTGGATCAGGACGGTGCCGGCGATGCCGCGGCGCCGTTCGGGCGGCACGGTGGCATGCAGCGCCACATCGTCCGCCACCACGACCAGTTCGACCGGGATCCCTTCGGCGCGGGCCAGCTCGGCGGCCAGGCCGAAATTCAGCCGGTCGCCGGTATAATTCTTCACGACCAGGATCGCGCCGGCCGGGCCTGAGGCGGCGCGGATGCCGGCCAGCACCGCGTCGACGCTGGGCGAGGTGAAGACATCGCCGGCGATGGCCCCGGCCAGCAGCCCGGGCCCGACATAGCCGGCATGGGCCGGCTCATGCCCGGCACCGCCGCCCGAGAGAACCGCGACCGGACGCTCCGCCGCTGGCGGAAGCTCGGCACGAACCACGACGTCCTCGGCCTGCAGCAGCGCCAGGCCGGGGTGCAGATCGCAGAGGCCCTCCAGCATTTCGCGGACCACGCGCTGCGGATCGTTGATCAGCTTCTTCACGGGCGCCCTCCCGAAGCATTGACGATCCTTGTAGGCGGAATGCCGGGTCGGAGAAAGCAGCCCGCCCTCGCGGCCGGGGCCATCGGCGCGGGCGCCGGGCGGATCGGCCCCATGGAGCAAGACGGGCAATTGCACCTCCTCCATGGCCCAGCTCGTCGGCACTGGCATGACGCCTGGCGAGGGTGCTGTTCACCATCTCGATGCAACGGGGAATGCAGAGCTCGGAGAGCCGGGCGGCCCGGCTTCTCCGGCAGCAGCTCGGCCGTCACCGAACCGACGACGCGGAATTGTTCCGCGCGGCTGCTACCACCTGCCTTGATTGCGCGCGGCCTTCGTCTTCCCGGGGGCGCCTGTCGCCGATTGCGGAGGCCGAGCGGCCAGGGGCGGCGCCGGGCGTTCAGGCGCCGCTGCGCCCGGAGGGCAAGGCCCGGCGGATCGGCCCCGTCAGCGCTTCCTGCCCGCCGCGTTCCGTCGCGCCGGCGAGCAGCGCGGCGACCTCCCCGTCCTCGATCTCGCGGAAATCCTCGTAGAAGGCGCCGACCGAGCCGAAGAGCGAGGGCGTGGCCAGGAACACCGCCTCGTCGCAATCCCGCCGCAGCGCCTCGGCGACCTCGGGCGGCGCGACGGGCACGGCGAGGACACGGCGCGCGGCCCCGGCGCGCCCGAGCGCCAGCAGGGCGGCCCGCACGGTCGCGCCGGTGGCGACCCCGTCATCGACCAGGATGGCGGTGCGGCCATAGGGCGGGACCGGCACGCGGCCCCTGAGCCAGAGCCGCCGCCGGCGCTCCAGCTCCGCGAGCTGCTCCGCCGCCTGCCCGGAGACAAGGTCGGCGGGGATGTCGAGCATCTCGACGACGTCCTCATTCACCACCGTCTGCGGCGGCTCCCCCTCCACCACGGCACCGAGCGCCAGCTCAGGCTGCCCCGGCGCGCCGATCTTGCGCACCAGCAGAAGGTCGAGCGGCGCGCCGAGCGCCGCCGCGACCGGCACAGCCACCGGCAGGCCGCCGCGCGGCAGGGCGTAGACGACCGGGTCGGCGTCCTTCAGGTGCAGCAGGCGCGCCGCCAGGCGGCGCCCCGCCTCGCCGCGGTCGGACAACCGCCTGGCGGAGCCCGCACCCGGCCGGGGCGGACGGCGAGCCGGGCGCGCCATGGCCGGCCTCAGGCCCTCGGGCCGCCCGTCTGCGAATGCGCCCCGCCCGGCCGGGACGCGCCGGCCAGCGCATCGCCCGCCGGCCACGGCCCCTCGCCCATCGCCACATCGCCGAGCGACAGGATGCCGACGAGCCGCTTGTCGCGGTTCACCACCGGCAGGCGCCGCACCTGCTGCTCGCCCATGTTGCGCGCGACGTGATCGAGATCCTCATCCTCGAAGCAGTACTTCACATCCGTGGTCATCACCTCGTGCACCCTGGTGTCGAGCCCCTTGCCCTGGGCGATGCCGCGCACCGCGATGTCGCGATCCGTCACCATGCCGACGAGCCGGTCGCCCCGCCCCACCGGCAGCGCGCCGGTATCGCATTCGGCCATGCAGCGCGCCGCCTGCTGGATGCTGTCATCCGGGCTGGCCAGACGCACATCGCGCGTCATCTTGTCGCTGACCTTCATCGTCTTTCTCCTTCACTCGCCAGAGCGGGATCGGTTGAGCTGCGCTCACCCGCCCCGCTCTAGCTCGTTGTTCGGTCGCGTGATTCACGGTTTCGGTCGATTCGACCTCAACCGATCACGCTCTAGCCGGCCCGGCGGGCCGGCGCCGTCGCCGCATCATTCGCGACGAGGGTGCCTCGCCAGAGCGCCCGCACCTCCTCCGGCAAGGCGTCGATGACCTTCCTGGTCTGGCCAGGATCGAGGTGGCAAGTGAGCGTGCGGAACACCGCCTGCGCGGCGTCGCGCGCATTCACCGGACGGATGCCGCGCAGCCCGTCGCCGACCCGGCCCAGGAATTCATCGAGCGTCCGCGCACGCTCCGGCTGCCCGGCGGGTTGCCACTGGTCGTAGTACAGGCCACGCACCAGCAGCGGCAGCTGCGCGCCGAGATGGGCGGCAAGGTCGAGCGGCACGCGATCTCGCAGCGTGCGGAGCACGGCGCCGAGCGCATGCCACGCCACCTGCCGGTCCGGGCCGAGATCGGCCATGATCTCGTCCAGCCAGATATTCGTGGTCTGCAGCGTCTTGTCGAAGACATCGAGCCCGGCAGATGCCATTCGTCCCTCCTCTTCCTGACCGGGAACGCCGGACGCCGGCACGGGAGCGCCGCGGCGTCTTCACCTGAATCGAGGGGTCGGAGGGCGAACGCGGACCGGCCGGGACCAGTTCGCGGCGGCGGCGCAAAAAATATGCGCCGCCGCACTTCGGCGAGCGCCGCCGCCTGCACAGCGGCGACGGTGAGCGAAGCTCGACCGATCACGCTCCGGCATCACGCTCCGGCAGAGCAGTCGCAGCGTCAGGCACGGCCGCCGCTACGGCATCGGACGGGAACCAGGGAAGGAAGGCGGACCGGATGCCGCGCCCGGCTGCCCGCCGCTGCCCCTGTGCCGCTGCCGCTGCCGCTGCCGCTACAGCGCTGCCCATCCGCCATCCACCGGCAAATCCACGCCGGTGATCTGCCGCGCGACGTCGGAGGCGAGGAAGAGGCAGGCATTCGCCACATCCACGTCGCGGGTCACCCGGCGCAGCGCGTATTCCGCCGCATGGCGCTCCGCCGCCTCGGCCTCGGAAATGCCCAGCCGCGCCGCCATCTCGCGGCACACCTTCTCACGGAAGCGCGGCCCGTCCACCATGCCGGGGGCCACGCAATTCACGTTGATGTTGTGGGGCCCAAGCTCCAGCGCGAAGCTCTTGGTGATGCCGCGCAGCCCCCATTTGCTGGCGGAATAGGCCAGGCGCAGCGCCCGCCCGCGCATGCCGAAGGTGCCGCCGACATTCACCACCTTGCCGCTGCGCTGCGCCATCATCGCCGGCGCCACGGCGCGGATGGTGTTGAAGCAGCCGCGCATGTTGAGATCGGTGATCGCCTGGAATTCCGCGCTGCTGGTCTCGACCCCGGTCTTGCCGATGGGGCCGGCGCCGCCGGCGATGTTCACCAGGATGTCGATGCGGCCATGCGCGGCGAGCGTCGCCCGGGCGGCCGCCTCGCAGGCATCGGCGTCGGTCAGGTCGCAGGGCAGCACCAGCGCGCCGCCCACCTCCTCCGCCAGCGGGGCGATGGCGGCGGTGTCACGGCCCAGCAGGGCGAGCTTGCAGCCCTCCGCCGCAAAGGCGCGGGTGATGGCGGCGCCCATGCCCTTGGCCGGGCCGGTGATGACGGCGATCTTGCCCCAGAGATCCAGCTCCATCCGCACCTCCCCGCTCTCGCGTCAGGGGTGCGGGGTTTCCCTGCCGGGGGCAAGTCCGGAATCGGTCGCACCGCTTGCGCCGCCCGGTGGGGGTGCCGGCGCTTCCGGCCCCGAGCCGCGCCGGTGCCGACCCAGGCACAGGCCATCCGGCACCTTTGGCCAAACCGGGCCGCCTGCCGCCCGTCGCGACTTTGCCGCGATGGGCCTGCGTGGGGCGCCGATCGTCCGGCGCCTCCGGCCCCGTCCCCGAAGCCGCGCCAGTGGCTTCGGGGGCGGCCTTGCGCAGCAGCGTCGTGGCGAACTACCGATACCAGGATTGCCGCCGGGCCCAGGCCTCGCGCTCCCGCGCCTCCTCCCAGCTTTCCTTCCGCCACCGGCGGTGCCGCCGGCGCGCCTCGCGCTCCCGCCGCCGCCACTCGGCGGCGCGCCAGCGCTCATAGTCGCGGCGATGGTGCGGATCCTCCCACCACCAGCCCGGCGGGGGCGGCTGGGCCACGGCCGCGCCGAACGGCGCGGCGCCCAGCAGGGCCAGCAAGGCGAAACGGCGGGTCAGCCTGGATAGGGCCATGGCAATCTCCGATCTTGCGGCGCCGGAACGCTGCCGCAAGCGGCAGGTTGCCACGCTCCCCTTGACGGCCCCCCGCCGGCCCACCGCTCGACAACCGCCCGCCGCCCCGCCCACTCTCTGCCTCCCGGGCGTGCCTCACGCCCCAGGCGCAGGAGAGCGAGATGCGCGTCGGCGTTTTCCATTTCCCCACCGATTACGGCATCGCCCCGGCCGAGCTGGCCGCGGCGCTGGAGGAGCGGGGTTTCGAATCCCTCTTCGTCTGCGAGCACACCCATATCCCCACCAGCCGCCTCTCGCCCTTCCCGGGCGGCGGGGAGCTGCCGAAGCGCTATTCCCACACCCATGACCCCTTCGTGGCGCTCGCCTTCGCCGCCGCCGTGACGCAGCGGCTGCGCCTCGGCACCGGCATCTGCCTGGTGCCGCAGCACGACCCGATCGTGACGGCGAAGGCGGTGGCGAGCCTCGACATGCTCTCCGGCGGGCGGTTCGAATTCGGCATCGGCGGTGGCTGGAACAAGGAGGAGATGGCGCAGCACGGCGCCAGCTACGAGACGCGCTTCAAGCTGATGCGGGAGCGGGTGCTGGCGATGAAGGCGCTGTGGACGCAGGAGGTGGCGAGCTTCAGCGGCGAATTCGTGAAGCTCGAGCCGAGCTGGTCCTACCCGAAGCCGGTGCAGAAGCCGCACCCGCCCATCCTGCTGGGCGGCGAGAGCGACCTGACGCTGAAGCGCGTCGCCGCCTATTGCGATGGCTGGATCCCGCGCGGCGGCGCCGGGTTCGACCCGGCGGAGGCGAAGGTCCGGCTGGCGAAGGCGGCGGTGGCGGCAGGGCGCGATCCCGCCAGCCTGTCCATGACCGTCTTCCGCGCCCCGGCGGAGGCGAAGGCGCTGGAGGCCTATCGCGCCGCCGGGGTGGAGCGGGTGTTGCTGGAAGTGCCGGATCTGCCGAGGGAGGAGGTGCTGAAGCTGCTGGACCGGCTGGCGCCGCTGGCGGCGGGCTGACGGGGCGACACGGCGCCGCGGCGGGGGTGGCCGGGGCGCACGCCCCGAGGGCGCGGCGGGCGGCCGGATCCGCAGCAGCCGCCTGCAGGCCGTCCCGCCCCTGCTGCCGTGCCCGGGACGCTGTCGCCTCCGGAACGCATCCCCGCGTGCCCGGCCATGGCCGGGCTTTCGTCCTGGAGCGGGATCGGCTGCGCTTCGCTCATCCGTCCCGCTCCAGCGCATTGTCCGGTCGCGTGATCCACGGTCCCGGTCGATTCGCCCTCGACCGATCACGCTCCAGGGGACGCCGCCGCGCAAAGCATGGTGCCGCTTCGCGGCATCTTTGCGGTGAACGTCGGATCATGGCCCGCGCAAATGGCTGGCCTGGATGCGTAAGGGACCCCGGACGGCACGGCCCTGGCCCGGTCCCGGCTCGGAGCCTGTCCAGAGGGGAGCGGTGCCGGGCCCTGCGGTCCGGCCAGGACGTGGGCACCGCCGATGCCAGTGGCATCGCAAGCCGGCGGGCGCCATGCGAACGGCGCGCCGGCGCCTGACGCCAGGGCGGCAAGGACCCGCCGAGCCGCAGCCCTTGGGGGACAGGGTCTCAGCCGCCGAAGAGCAGGATCACCGACAGGGCGAGGAGCAAGCCGGCCGTCGCCACGGCGCCCTCCTCCACCCAGGCCTGCAGCGAGGCCGGGCCCGCCTCCGGATCCAGCGGCGAGACGGTCAGGCCAAGGGCCATGGCCACCGAGACGAGTTCGGCGGCATTCCACTCCTCGGCCAGGCTGGCGGCGGCGGGACGGTGCATGGCGGACCCTCCTGGTCTGACGGGCCCTGGCATAGCGGCACGCCTTGTCCGGAAGGTTAACGCACAGCCCCTTCCCAAACCGCCCTCGCCCCGGCACATAGTGGCGCCGGATGGGAACATTGCCGGAACCCTTTGCCGCCTGGTTCGCCGGGCGCGGCTGGACGCCCCGGCCGCACCAGCTCGCCCTGTGGCGCGCGGCGGCGGCGGGGGAGAGCACGCTGCTGATCGCCCCCACCGGCGGCGGCAAGACCCTGGCCGGCTTCCTGCCCAGCCTGATCGAGCTGGCGGCGGCGCCGCGGCCCGCGGGGGAAGGGGCGCTGCACACGCTGTACGTCTCGCCGCTGAAGGCGCTGGCGGTCGATATCGCCCGCAATCTGATGGCGCCGGTCGAGGAAATGGGGCTGGCCATCTCCATCGAGACCCGCACCGGCGACACGCCGCAGAACCGCCGTGCCCGGCAGCGGGAGGCGCCGCCCAACATCCTGCTGACCACGCCGGAAAGCCTGGTGCTGCTGCTCGCCTCGCCGGAGGCGGGGAGCGTGTTCGCCGGCCTCGGCGCCGTGGTGGTGGATGAGATCCATGCGCTGGCCGGCACCAAGCGGGGTGACCAGCTCGCCCTTGGCCTGGCCCGGCTGGCGAAGCTGGCGCCAGGGGCGCGGCGCATGGGGCTTTCCGCCACGGTCGCGCATCCGGACCCGCTGCGCGCCTTCCTCTCGCCCACCGGCCGGCCCGATCCGGTCCGGCTGGTGGAGGTGAAGGGCGGCGCGGCGCCGGAGCTGGAGGTGATGCTGCCGGAAGGGCACCTGCCCTGGGGCGGTCATATGGGGCTGGCCTCGGCGCCGGAGATCTATCGGCGGCTGCGCGGGGCGAAGGTGACGATCGTCTTCGTCAACACCCGCGCCCAGGCGGAGCTGATCTTCCAGGCGCTGTGGCGGCTGAACGACGACAACATGGCCATCGCCCTGCACCATGGCAGCCTGACGGTGGAGCAGCGCCGCAAGGTGGAGGCGGCGATGGCGGCGGGAAAGCTGCGCGCCGTGGTGGCGACGGCCTCGCTCGATCTCGGGATCGACTGGGGCGATGTGGACCAGGTGATCCAGGTCGGCGCGCCCAAGGGCGTGGCGCGGCTGCTGCAGCGCGTCGGCCGCGCCAACCACCGGATGGATGAGCCGAGCCGCGCCATCCTGGTTCCCGCCAACCGCTTCGAGGTGGTGGAATGCGCCGCGGCGCTGGAAGCGGTGCGGCACCAGGAGCTGGATGGCGACCCGCCGCGGCCCGGCGGCCTGGACGTGCTGGCGCAGCATGTGCTGGCCATGGCCTGCGCCGGGCCTTTCCACCCGGACGAGCTGTACGAGGAAGTGCGGTGCGCCGCGCCCTATGCCGCGCTGACGCGGCGGGATTTCGACGATGTCGTACGCTTCGTGGAAGACGGCGGCTATGCGCTGCGGGTCTATGAGCGATTCAGAAAGCTGTTCCGCGATGCCGAGGGCATGGTCCATGTCCGGGACCAGCGGGTGGCGCGGCAGCTCCGGATGAATCTCGGCACCATCGTGGAAAGCCCGCTGGTGAAGGTGCGGCTGCGCGGCGGGCCAGGGGGAGGACAAGTGCTGGGGGAGGTGGAGGAGTGGTTCATCTCCACCCTGCTGCCGGGCGACAGCTTCATCTTCGCCGGCCAGACGCTGCGCTTCGAGGCGCTGGACGCCGTCAGCGCCATCGTCTCCCGCGGCGGGGAGGGCGATCCGCGCGTGCCTGCCTATGCCGGCGCCCGCATGCCGCTGACCACCTGGCTGGCGGCGCGCGTCCGCGAGATTCTGCACGAGCCGCGCAAATGGCGGCTACTGCCGGAGCCAGTGCGGGAATGGCTGCGGCTGCAGCGCGCCCGCTCCGCTTTGCCGGAGAAGGACGGGCTGCTGGTGGAAGTCTTCCCCCGCGGCGGGCCCAGGGGAGAAAAATGGTTCCTCGTCGCCTATTGCTTCGAGGGCAGGCTGGCGCATCAGACGCTGGGGATGCTGGTGACCAAGCGCATGGAAAGGCTGGGCTACGGGCCGCTCGGCTACCTCGCCACGGATTACGTGCTGGCGGCCTGGAGCGCCTTCGAGCCCACCGATGTCGCGCCGCTCTTCGACGAGGACATCCTCGGCGAGGATCTGGAGGAGTGGATGGCGGAAAGCTCCGTGCTGCGGCGCAGCTTCCGCCACATCGCCACCATCGCCGGGCTGATCGAGAAGAACCATCCGGGGCATGAGCAGCGGCCGCGGCAGATGACCATGAATGCCGACCTGATCTATGACGTGCTGCGCAAGCACGAGCCTGACCACATCCTGTTGCGGGCGACGCGGCAGGAGGCGGCGGGCGGGCTGACGGATGTGGCGCGCATCGGGTTGCTGCTGGCGCGGGCCAGGGGGCGCATCCGGCATCTGCGGCTGGACCGGGTCTCGCCCCTGGCCGTGCCGGCGCTGATCGAGGAAGGACGGGAATGGGTGGCCGGCGGCGCCGAGGACGCGCTGCTGGCCGAGGCGGAGGCGCTGGTGGCGGAGGCCACCGATGGGGCGGAGATCTTCAACGAAGTGCTGGCCGAGGTGACCGAGGGAATCCGGGTGCGGCCCGGGATGGTGGATAAGCCGAAGCATCGGGTGCGGCCACGGAAGGCACGGTTCATCCGGAGCATGAAGACGGCGGGGGAGGCGTGAGGAAGGCCGGCTTCTCTCTCCCCCGCGGGAGCGGGGAAGGGTCGGGGTGGGGGTTTGAGCGGCAGCCCTCCTTCCCCCACCTCCCTCCCCCGCAAGCGGGAGAGGGGGGTGGGGCATGACCCCCGCACCGATCCATATCGCCGGGGAAAGGCTGATGCTGGACCCGGCCGGCGTGCTGGTCTGGCCGGCGCGGAAGCTGCTGGTGGTGGCGGATCTGCACCTGGAAAAGGGCAGCGCCTTCGCCGCCGGCGGACGCATGTTGCCGCCCTATGATTCGCGAGAGACGCTGCAACGCCTGGCGCTGGTGCTCCGGCGCTGGCGGCCGGCGCGTGTCGTGGCGCTGGGCGACAGTTTCCATGATGCCGGCGGCGCATCGCGGCTGCCGCCGGTGGAAGCCGCCGCGCTGGCACGGATGCTGGGCGGGGCGGAGCTGGTCTGGGTGCTGGGCAATCACGACCCCGTGGCGCCGGATGGCCTGCCGGGCGAGGCGGTAGAGGAGCTTGCCGAAGCGCCCTTCGTGTTCCGCCACGAGGCCCGCCCGGGCCGCGTGCCGCCCGGCGAGATTTCCGGCCATTTCCACCCCCGGGCGACCATGCCGACGCGCTGCGGCGGGGTGACCCGGCCCTGCTTCCTCGCCGATGCCTGGCGGGTGATGCTGCCCGCCTTCGGCGCCTATACGGGCGGGCTGGACGTCGCCGACCCCGCCGTGGCCGGGCTGTTCCCACGTGGTGCCCGGGCTTTCCTGCTCGGCCAGGAGCGGCTGTTCAGCCTTGCCCTCGCCCCCAGCCGCGCCCGGCTGCCGGTGGCTTAGAGCGGGATCGGTTGAGCTGCGCTCACCCGCCCCGCTCTAGCTCATTGTTCGGTCGCGTGATTCACGGTTTCGGTCGATTCGACCTCAACCGATCACGCTCTAGAGCAGATCGCCGGAGGACGGCATCGCTCGGAGGCGTGAATCTGCTCTACGATCCATAAGTTAGAGCGGTTTCGCGCTGCACAGTCAGCGTGAAACCGCTCTAGCGCGAGGTTCCAACCGGCAAATTCAGGTTCAGGGCAAGGTCCGGGGGGACGCTTTCCCGCCGGCGGGGTCCAGGGGCCGCGCCCCTGGCGGGAGTTCGGGGGCGAAGCCCCCGCCTTGCCGCCGCCATGGAAGCTCCGCAAGGGCAGGCCGGCCCGGCTTGCCGTTGGAGCCGCTGCATCCTGGCGCCGGCGGGACGCAGCCTCCCGTCAGCGCCCCGCCTTCTCCCCCGCGCTCCGCTCCTCCACCCCCAGCGCCTCCGCCAGGCGGTGCGTCGCGCTGCCCGGACGTGCCGGGCGGCCCTGGCTCTCATGCGGTGCCCAGCCGGTCATGGTCAGCAGCCGCAATTCCACCGGAATGGCGCCCCCCTCCTCCGGCAGCCGGCTGGCCGCCAGCGGCAGCAGCGCCCGGGGCGGAATCCGCCCGTCCCGCGCCAGCACCGCATTCCCCTCCCCCGCTGCCCGCAAATCGGCGAACAGCGCCATCGGGCTGCGATAGGACAGGTGCAGCGTCTCCGCATCCGCCACCGGCATGGCGAAACCGGCGCGCTGCAGCAGCCCGGCCAGGTCGCGCAGATCGGGGAAGGGCGAAACCCGCGGCGAGATGCCGCCGCGCAGCTCCGTCTCCGCCCCTGCCAGCGCCTCCCGCAACGCCTGCAGCGTGCCGAGGCCGGGCAGCGCGGCCAGGAACAGCCCATCCGGCTTCAGCGCCCGGCGGATCTGCACCAGCGCCCCCGGCAGGTCGTTCACCCAGTGCAGGGAGAGGCTGGCCACCACCAGGTCGAAGCTTTCCGGGGCGAAGGGCAGCCATTCCTCATCCCCCGCCAACGCCAGCCCCCCTGCCATCTCCCGCCCCTTGGCTGCCATGCGGGCCGAGAGATCCATGGAGACGATGAAGGGAATGCCCCGTGCCCGCAGCAGCGGCGCCACCACCCCTCGCCCGCCCAGATCCAGCGCCCGGGTGAAGCGGTGGGTGGTGTCGTCCAGCCGGTCCAGCAGCAATTCCGCCGCGGCCTCCAGCACCGGCGCCACGCCCTGCACCGTGGCCGCGGCCCGGTCCCGCCGCAACCGCAGCAGCCGCCGGTCGAAGACCCGCATCGGGTCCGGGGGGGGGAGTGCGTTCATCCGCCGCAGGTGGGAAGGCGCCAGGCGGATTGCATCAGGCGGCTGGCATCAGGCGCCGCGCAGCGCCGCCAGGATGGCGGTGGCGAAGGCGCGGGCGTCGCCAGGGGGCGGGTCCTGGTCCGGCATCAGCACGCGCAGCCGCAGCAGCGCGCCCTGGGCGGCGCCGACGCAGACCAGCCCGGCCACCCTCTCCCGCCCATAGGTGCCGGCGGTCTCGGCGCAGGCCAGGCCCGGCGGGGCGCCGCGTTCCGGCCGCGGATCCGGGATGGAAAGGTGGGATTGCGCGCTGAGGCTGCGGGCCGGGGCGGGCTGCGTCGCCTCCCGCACCAGCTCGGCCAGGGCCCGGTCCAGCCCGCCGGCGTCCAGCGCCAGGCCCGGGCGATGCACCTCCACCGTCGCGCCGGCGGCGGTGAGGCCGGTGGTGCGGTAGCCCACCTCCTGCCCGCCGCCGCGCAGCGCGGTCAGGTTGCCGCGATGGAAGCCGGCGGCCTCGGCGGGCAGGCGGCGGGCGATGGCCAGGGCATTGGGAACGGGGGCGTTGGCCGCCGGCCGCGCCGGGGCGGTCGGCGCCTCCGCCACCGGGGCAGCCGCGGCGGCCGGCGCCTCGGCGGGGTCGGCAGCGGGCGGCACCGCCTGGCAGCCCAGCAGCAGGGGCAGCAGCAGCCCCGCCGGCGCCAGCCCGGCCCCGCCGGCCCGCATGATACCGCTCAACCGCCGAGCAGCGGCAGGGCAGCCGCCTTGGCCAGCGCCGGGGCCGCCTTGTGCCACATGGCATGGTGCGGGCCGAAGCGCTCCCACAACCGGTGGAGGTCCTCGTAGATCATCTTCACGCCGATGTAGACGATCAGCGCGACGCCGACATAGGCGATCCAGCGATAGCGCTCCAGCAGCTTCGAGATCAGCGTCGCGGCGACGCCCATCAGCAGGATGGAGATCAGCAGGCCGAGGATCAGCATCGGCATGTTGCCGCCGGCGGCACCCGCGACGGCGAGCACGTTGTCGAGGCTCATGGAGACGTCGGCGATGACGATCTGGCGGAGCGCGGTGCCGAGGGTCTTCTCCTCATGCTCCGCATGGCGGCCGGATTCCTCCTCCTTGTCCTCGGAGCGCAGCTCCTGGAAGAAGCCCCAGGCGATCCAGAGCAGCAGCGCGCCGCCGAGCAGCAGCAGGCCGGGGATCGCGAGGAGCTGCACCGCCGCGACGCTGAGGATGACGCGCAGCACCACGGCGAGCACCATGCCGAACATGATGGCCTTGGCGCGCTTATCCGCCGGCAGCCCGGCGGCGGCGAGGGCGATGAGGACGGCGTTGTCGCCCGAGAGGACGATGTTGACGCCGAGGATTTGCGACAGGATCAGCCAGTCCCAGCTACCGGCGATCGCGGAGAGATCCATGCTTGGCGGCTCCGGCCCTGCCGTTTGGGCCGGCGGGCATTCCAGGGTGTGTCCACCGGCCAGGGCCGGCGGCGCGCACCCTAGGCGAGCGTGACGGCGGTGTGAAGCCGCCCTCGCCCGCGCCCGCCGCGGCGCTGCGCGGCGGGCGCCGGAGCGTGCCGCGTTCGCCTTCGCTCCCGCACCCCGCTCCGGCGCCTTGTCGGTCGCGCGATTCGCGGTTTCGGTCGAGGCGACCTCAACCGATCACGCTCTAATGCCCCCCGGCGGAGCCGTTGCCGGAGGCCCGCCGCACCAACCCGACGGTGATGGTCGCCAGCGCGGCGAAGACCATCACCTGCCCGGCCGTCGCCGCGGCCCAGATCCAGGCCGGGAAGACGCCCGGCAGGGCTAGGTAGCCGAGCGGCAGCATGAGATAGGCATAGGCGCCCGGCACCTGGCCGGCGACCTGGTGGGTGCCTTCCCAAATCATGTCGAGCGCCACGTAGAGGATGACGAGCAGCCCGACCCAGGCGATCCAGCGATGCTTGCTGAGCAGGTTGGCGATCAGCGTCGCCGCGACGCCCATCAGCACGACGGAGATGGCAAGGCCGGCGACCAGCACCCAGCCATGGTCCTTCGCCGCGCCGGCGACCGCCAGCACGTTGTCGAGGCTCATGGAGACGTCGGCGATCAGGATCTGCAGGATCGCCTGGGGCAGGGTCTTGCGCGGCGCGCTGGCCTCGGCCGCCGCCAGCTTGGCGGAGACGTCGCCCTCCCCGGCCTCGGCCTGGCCATGCTCCCGCAGCTCCCGGAACATCTTCCAGCAGACCCAGAGCAGCAGCACGCCGCCGGCCAGGGTGATGCCGACGATGGCGAGGAGCTGCGCGGTGACGGCGGCGAAGCCGATGCGCATGACGGTGGCGGCGATGATGCCGAAGAAGATCGCCTTGCGGCGCTGTTCCACCGGCAGGCCGGCGGCGGCCATGCCGACGACGATGGCGTTGTCGCCGGCCAGGACGATGTCGATGAACAGCACCTGGGCGAGCGGGACCAACCATTCGGGCATCGGCGTGGGGTTCCTGGCGGGTGAGCGGGGGGCAGCTACAGCGGCGGCAGATAAATATTCGCTAATCTTTGCGCAACCCCGTACAGCAACATTCCTCGCGATCAGGGTCTGGCGGGCCTGGGTGCCGCCGCCCGTGCCCCCTTCGACCCGCTCCTTGGCCCAACGCGCCTGATCCAGCCCGGACCCATCCCCGATCCTCCCCGGACCGGCTCCCCGGACTGGCTCCAGGCTTGCCAAGGCCCGGCCCCGCGGTCCAAACCGCCCCCTGCCCCGAACATGCCGCCGAGGCCCCCCTATGGTCCCCCGCTACACCCGCCCCCAGATGGATGCGATCTTCTCCCCGGCGGAACGCTTCCGCATCTGGTTCGAGATCGAGGCGCTGGCAGCCGAGGCCATGGCCGCCCTCGGCACCATCCCGGCCGAGGCCGCGAAGGTGATTCGGGAAAAGGGCGCCCCCCGCGCCGCCGGCATCGGCCCGGCCGAGGTCGAGGCGATCGACGCCATCGAGCGGGTGACGCGGCATGACGTCATCGCCTTCCTCACCTGGATGCAGGAGGGGATCGGGCCGGAGGCGCGCTTCATGCACCAGGGGCTCACCAGCTCCGACGTGCTGGATACCTGCCTCGCGGTGCAGCTTTCCCGCGCCGCGGACCTGCTGATCGCGGGGGTGGAGGCGGTGATGGCGGCGCTGGCCCGCCGCGCCGAGGAGTTCAAATACACCCCGACCATCGGCCGCAGCCACGGCATCCATGCCGAGCCCACCACCTTCGGGCTGAAGCTGGCCGGGCATTACGCCGAATTCCGCCGCAACCGGGACCGGCTGAAGGCGGCGAAGGCGGAGATCGCCACCTGCGCCATCTCCGGCCCGGTCGGCACCTTCGCGAGCGTCGATCCGCGGGTGGAGGCCTATGTCGCCGAGAAGCTCGGCCTCGCCGCCGAGCCGCAATCCACCCAGGTCATCCCGCGCGACCGCCACGCCGCCTTCTTCGCCACCCTCGGCGTGGTGGCGAGCGGGGTCGAGCGGCTGGCGACCGAGGTGCGCCACCTGCAGCGCAGCGAGGTGCGCGAGGCGGAGGAGTATTTCCACGCCGGCCAGAAAGGCTCCTCCGCCATGCCGCACAAGCGGAACCCGGTGCTGAGCGAGAACCTCACCGGCCTGGCCCGGCTGGTGCGCGGCTATGTGACGCCGGCGCTGGAGAATGTCGCGCTGTGGCATGAGCGCGACATCAGCCATTCCAGCGTGGAGCGGGTGATCGCCCCGGACGCCTGCATCGCCCTGGATTTCGCGCTGGCGAGGCTGGCCGGGATGATGGAGAAGCTGACCGTCTACCCGGAGCGGATGCGGGAAAACCTGGAAAGCCTGGGCGGCGTCGTCCACAGCCAGAAGGTGCTGCTGGCGCTGACCCAGGCCGGCATCAGCCGGGAGGAGGCCTATGCCGCGGTGCAGGAAGCCGCCATGGCCACCTGGACCGCGCTGGGCCGCCCCGGCGCCCGCGGCTTCGCCGAGAACCTGCTGGACAACCCGGCGGTGGCGGCGCGGTTCGACGCCGGGTCCCTCGCTCGGGTGATGGACCCGGCGCGGGATTTCGCTCAGGTCGACACCATCTTCGCCCGGGTTTTCGCGGGAAGGTGAAACCGGGCGCGGGGCTGCCCCGCCACCGCCCGGCGGCCGCCGTGTTTCCGCCCCAGACACGGGGTTAGCCTTCCGCGGCGTTAACCTTCCAGGGACCTCGAAGGGGTCCCGCGGCTCAGGAGAAGCAGTGTCATGCTGAGGCTTCGCAGCGCCCTCATCGCCTTCGGCGCCCTTGGGCTCGCCGCCCTGGCGGTGCCGGGCGACGCACAGGCCCATGGCGGGTACTATTACCGGCCGCCGCCCCCGCCTGCCTATTACCGCCGGCCGCCGCCCCCGCCGCCGGCCTATTGGCGGCGGCCGCACTGGCGGCCCTATGGCTACTACGCCCCGCCGCCGCCCCCGCCGCGGTACTGGGGGCCGCGGCCTTACTATTACGGCTGGCGCTGACGGGGGCTCCGCCCCCGCACCTCCAGCAGGAGGTCGCCGCGGGCAGTGCCCGCGACCCTGCACCTCCGCCGGGTCCGTGTCCCGAAATCCGTCGGTCCGCCGCCTTCGTGTTCGACGGCCTGCCTGTCCGCGCCCCTCGCCGGCAGGTGGCGGATGTCGCGGGCAGGTCAGGTGCGGCTTACGCCATGTGGCTGCCGCCATTGATGTGATAGACCTGCCCGGTGACGTAGCTGGCCGCCGGCGAGGCCAGGAACACGGCGAGATTCGCGATATCCTCCGGCTGGCCCATGCGGCCGAGCGGCACGGTCTTCGCCATCGCCGCCAGCTCCGCCTCGTCATGGCCGTAGCGCGGCTGCGCCGTGTCGGTCAGGCCGGGGGCGATGGCGTTCACCCGGATGCCGTGCGGCGCGAGGGCCAGCGCCATGGAGCGCGTCAGCCCGACCACGCCGTTCTTCGTCGCCGAGTAGTGGATGCCGAGATGGTGGCCGCGCACCGATTGCGAGGAGAGGTTGATGACGGCGCCCGGCCTGCCCGCCGCCACCATCGCCTTCGCCGCCGCCTGGGCGGCGAAGGCGCTGCCCTTCAGGTTGATGTCGACGACGAAATCCCAATCCGCCTCGGTCATTTCGAGGAAGGGGACGCGCGGAAAGACCCCGGCATTGTTGACCAGCACGTCGAGCCCGCCGAGACCCTCGACGGTGGCCGCGACCATGGCGGCGATGTCGTCCAGCTTGCCGACATCGCCGCGGATCAGCAGGGCGCGGCGGCCGAGGCCGCGCACCCCCGCCGCCACCGCTTCGGCCGCGGCGGCATCGTCCAGCCAGTTGATGGCGATGTCGGCGCCGGCGGCGGCGAAGCCCAGCGCCATGGCGCGGCCGATCCCCTGCTGCGCGCCGGTCACCAGGACGGTCTTACCCGCAAAGCTCATACGGCAATTCCTCGCTCCGGCGGCCAGCAGGCCATGGAAGTGGCGGCGCAGCAATGCCGATACGAGGATATTCTAATACAGAGTGCCCAATTGATGCCCCGCCAGCAGGCAGTTTTCCGGCCAAATCCGGCGCCTCTGCCTAAGCAACGGAGGGCAGCGCGAAATCATGCCTTCGTTTCGTGCAGACCAGCCCAGCAAGCCGCGGGCGGCGTTCCGGCGGCGGCGGCGGCCCTATCGGGAGCGGTGCGGTGGCTTATAGTCGGCCCCGAATGTGTACCGTCATCCTGCTGCGCCGGCCGGGCCATGCCTGGCCGGTGCTGATCGCCGCCAACCGGGACGAGATGCTGGACCGGGCGGCGGACCCGCCCGGCCCCTGGTGGCCGGACCGCCCCGGCGTGGTGGGCGGCCGGGACCGCAGCGGCGGCGGGAGCTGGATGGCGGTGAACCGCGCCGGGGTGGTGGCCACGGTGCTGAACCGCCCGGGCAGCCTCGGCCCCGCCCCCGGCAAGCGCTCCCGCGGGGAGCTGCCGCTGCTGGCCCTGGCGGCGCCGGATGCCGCCGCCGCGGCCGCCGCCATCGCCGCCCTGCCGGCGGGGGACTGGCGCAGCTTCAACATGGTCATCGCCGACCGCGACTCGGCCTTCTTCCTGCGCGGCCTGGGCGAGGGCCGGGCGGAGGCCCTGCCCCTGCCGCCGGGGGTAAGCATGGTGACGGCGCATGACCCGAACGACCTGGCCAGCCCCCGCACCGCCCGGCATCTGCCACGCTTCCAGGCGGCCCCGCCGCCGGACCCGGTGGCCGGGGAGTGGACCGCCTGGGCCGCCCTGCTGGCCGACCGCGACACCAGCGGCGACCCCAGCCTGCCCCGCGGCGCCGCGCTGAACGTGCCGCCGCTGGGCGGGTTCGGCACCGTATCCTCCAGCCTGCTGGCCCTGGGCGCGGATGGCGCGGTGCAATGGCTGTTCGCCGCCGGCCCGCCGGACCGCGCCCCCTTCCGGCCGGTCCCGCTATAGCTTTCCTCTAACCCGCGGTTTCCAAAGATCTTTGGACCCGAGGGGCGTCCCGTGACAAGGCCGCGGGCCTCCCCCCGGCCGGGCGGGCTCGGGCGCGGCGGCACCCCTTCTCGTCCCCCGCAAGTGGCGGCAGGCGGCCACGCTTGCTATATCGCCGCCGCAGAGACGGGCCGGCCGCGCCGGGCGCCCCACAGGCGCCGCGCGGCTTCAGGGCCCAGAGAAGGATTCATTCCACATGGCGCGACGCCGTCAGCTCTATGAGGGCAAAGCCAAGATCCTGTTCGAAGGCCCGGAGCCCGGCACCCTGGTGCAGTACTTCAAGGATGACGCGCACGCCTTCAACAACCAGAAGCGGGGCACCATCACCGGCAAGGGCGTGCTGAACAACCGGATCAGCGAATACCTGATGAGCCGGCTGATGGAGATTGGCATCCCCACCCATTTCATCCGCCGGCTGAACATGCGGGAGCAGTTGATCCGGGAGGTGGAGATCATTCCGCTTTCCGTAGTGGTGCGCAACGTCGCGGCCGGCAGCCTTTCGACGCGCCTCGGCATCGCCGAGGGCACGCGGCTGCCGCGCTCCATCATCGAATACTACTACAAGAACGCGGCGCTGAACGACCCGATGGTGTGCGAGGAGCACATCACCGCCTTCGGCTGGGCCGCCACCCAGGACCTGGACGACATGGTCCAGCTTGCGCTCCGGGTGAACGACTTCCTCACCGGGCTCCTGCTCGGCGTCGGCATCACGCTGGTGGATTTCAAGCTGGAATTCGGCCGGCTCTACGAGAATGACGAGATGCGCATCGTCCTGGCCGACGAGATCAGCCCGGATAATTGCCGGCTCTGGGACGCCAAGACCGGCGAGAAGATGGACAAGGACCGCTTCCGCCGCGATCTCGGCAAGGTCGAGGAGGGCTACCAGGAAGTAGCGCGCCGCCTCGGCATCCTGCCGGAGGCCGGCGTCAGGGACATGAAGGGGCCGGAGACGCTGCAATGACCGCCTTCGGTCGCCGGGTGCCGCGGGCGGCGCCGAGCACCGGCGGCGCGAATCGGTGCGGCCTCCATGGGAGAAGGGTTGAGGCATGAAGGCGTTCGTGACGGTGATGCCGAAGGCCGGCGTGCTGGACCCGCAGGGCAAGGCGATCGGCCATGCCCTCACCGGCCTCGGCTTCGCCGGCATCGGCGAGGTGCGGGCGGGCAAGGTGATCGAGCTGGAGCTGGCCGAGACCGATCCGGTGAAGGCCAAGGCGGCGGCGGAGGAGATGGCGCGCAAGCTGCTGGCCAATACGGTGATCGAAAGCTTCTCGGTCACGGTCGGCTGAGACCGTGATGTCCTGCGGCAGGCGCGCCCATGATTAAGGCCTCGCTCCTCATCATGGCGGTGCTGACGGTGCTGATCAGCATCGGGCTGCGCTGGCGGGAGGAGCGGATGGCGGCGCTGCGGCCGGTGGCGAAGCCGCCCGGCGGCTGGGTGGCGGCGCAGAAGCGCAAGCTGAACCGCTGGCTGACGGCGGCGACGCTGGCGGTGGTGGTGACGCTCGCGGTGCTCGGCGGGCTGCACTGGCTGCGGGTGCTGCAGGGCTGAATGGACAGCCTCGCCACCCTGCTCGGCGGGTTCGGCGCGGCGGTGATGCTGGTGGTGACGCTGGCGGCGGTGCTGCTCTTCGGCTGGCGGCGGGTGTTCTTCTCGCGGCTTGGCGTGGCGGTGGATCTGGCGGGCTATCTGCTTTGCGCCCTGCTGCTGGCCGGCGTGGCGTTGTGGCTGTTGGGGTGAAGGACCAGGCGAGATGAAGGCGGCGATCATCCTCTTCCCCGGCACCAACCGGGAACGCGACATGGCGCTGGCCCTGCAGCGCGCGACCGGCCATAGGCCGCCGCTACTCTGGCACCGGGATACGGAGCTGCCCGCGGGGCTCGACCTGGTGGTGCTGCCGGGTGGCTTCTCCTATGGCGACTATCTCCGTTGCGGCGCCATGGCGGCGCAGAGCCCGATCATGCGCGCGGTGAAGGAATTCGCGGCGCGTGGCGGGCATGTGCTCGGCGTCTGCAACGGCTTCCAGATGCTGGCGGAGGCCGGCCTGCTGCCGGGGGCGCTGCTGCGCAACGCCTCCCTGCGCTTCCTCTCCATGGATTGCCACATGCGGGTGGAGCGGGCGGATACGCCCTTCACCGGGCGCTTCCAGCGCGGCCAGGTCTTCCGCGCCACCATGGCGCATGGCGACGGCAATTACTTCGCGGATGCCGCAACGCTCGACCGGCTAGAGGGCGAGGGGCTGGTGGCGCTGCGCTACGCCACGCCACAGGGCGAGGTGACGGCAGCCGCCAACCGCAATGGCAGCGCGCGCAATATCGCCGGGCTGCTTTCCCCCAATCTCCGCGTGCTCGGGTTGATGCCGCATCCGGAGAACCAGGTGGATCCGGAGATCGACGGCACGGATGGCTTGCCGCTCTTCGAGAGCCTGGCCGAGAGCTTCGCCGCGGCCTGAGGAACGCATGACCCAGCCCCCCGCCCCCCTCCCCCCGGAACGCGCCGCCCAGCTCGCCGCCGAATTCGGCCTGAAGCCGGATGAGTATGAGCGGGTGCTGGCCATCCTCGGCCGCGCCCCCTCGCTGACCGAGCTCGGCGTCTTCAGCGTCATGTGGTCGGAGCATTGCTCCTACAAATCCAGCCGGGTCTGGCTGCGCGGCCTGCCGACCAAGGCGCCCTGGGTGATCCATGGCCCGGGGGAGAATGCCGGCGTCATCGATATCGGCGACGGGCTGGCCGCCATCTTCAAGATGGAGAGCCACAACCACCCGAGCTTCATCGAGCCCTATCAGGGCGCGGCGACGGGGGTGGGCGGCATCCTGCGGGATGTCTTCACCATGGGCGCCCGGCCCATCGCCAACCTCAACGCGCTGCGCTTCGGCCTGCCGGAGGCGCCACGGATGAAGCGCGTCATCGACGGCGTCGTGCGCGGCATCGGCGGCTACGGCAATTGCGTCGGCGTCCCGACCGTGGGCGGCGAGGTGAATTTCCATCCCGCCTACAACGGCAACCCACTGGTCAATGCGATGACCGTCGGCATTGCGCCGAAGGACCGCATTTTTCTCAGCGCGGCGGCCGGCATCGGCAACCCGGTCGTCTACGTGGGCTCCAAGACCGGTCGCGACGGCATCCATGGTGCCACCATGGCCAGCGCCGAATTCTCCGCGGATTCCGAGGAGAAGCGGCCGACCGTCCAGATCGGCGACCCCTTCGTCGAGAAGCTGCTGATCGAGGCCTGCCTGGAGCTGATGGCCACCGACGCCATCGTCGCCATCCAGGACATGGGTGCAGCCGGCCTGACCAGCTCCTCGGTGGAGATGGCCGGCAAGGGCGACGTCGGGATCGAGCTGGTGCTGGACGATGTCCCGCAGCGCGAGGCGGGCATGTCCGCCTATGAGATGATGCTCTCCGAAAGCCAGGAGCGCATGCTGATGATCCTGAAGCCCGGCCGCGAGGCCGAGGCGGCGGCGATCTTCCACAAATGGGAGCTGGATTTCGCCGTCATCGGCCACCTGACGGACACCGGCCGCATCGTCATCCGGCACCGCGGCCAGGTGGAGGCGGATATCCCCCTTGCCCCGCTGGAATCCGAGGCACCGCTCTACCGGCGCCCGACGGCCGAGACGCCGAAGCTGCCGGTGCTGGATGCCGCCAGCATCCCCGACCCGGTTGGGCCGGAGGCGGCCCTCGGCAAGCTCGTCGGCAGCCTAGACCTTTGCTCCCGCCGCTGGATCTGGGACCAGTATGACAGCATGGTCGGCGGCCAGACCGCCCGCCGCCCCGGCGCCGCCGATGCCGCGGTGGTCCGGGTGGAGGAGAGCCTGGAGAAGGGCGGCGCCCGGGCGCTCGCCATGACCACGGATTGCACCCCGCGCTACTGCGCCGCGGACCCGGAGGAAGGCGGCAAGCAGGCGGTGGCGGAGGCGTGGCGGAACCTGACCGCGGTCGGCGCCCGCCCGCTCGCCATCACCGACAACATGAATTTCGGCAACCCGGAAAAGCCCGAGATCATGGGGCAGTTCGCCGCCGCCATCCGCGGCATGGCGGCCGCCTGCACCGCGCTCGACTTCCCGGTCGTGAGCGGCAATGTCTCCCTCTACAACGAGACCGAGGGGCGGGCGATCCTGCCCACCCCCGCCATCGGCGGCGTCGGCGTGCTGGAGAAGGTGGGCCAGGCGGTCGGGCTGTCCCTCGCGCCGGGGCTCGACCTGGTGGTGATCGGGGAAACGAAGGGCTGGCTCGGCCAGTCCCTCTGGCTGCGGGAGATCGCGGGGCGGGAGGATGGCGCGCCGCCGCCGGTGGACCTCGCGGCCGAGCGCCGCAACGGCGATTTCGTCCGCGCCCGCATCCTGACCGGGGAGGTACGGGCCTGCCACGACCTTTCGGATGGCGGGCTGCTGGTTGGGTTGGCGGAAATGGCCATGGCCGGGGGGTGCGGCGCCAGCCTTGCCCCCGCCCTGGCCGGCATCCCCGCCCACGCCTTCTGGTTCGGCGAGGACCAGGGCCGCTATGTCCTGGCGGTGGCGGATGCGGCGGCGCTGCTGGCGGCCGCCGCGGCTGCGGGCGTCCCGGCGATGAAGCTCGGCCGCAGCGGCGGGGAGGCCTTGGCTCTGGCCGAGGGCCCCTCCATATCCGTGGCAAGCCTCAGGGTGGCGCATGAGGCCACCCTGCCGGCGCTGATGGCCGAGAGCTGAAGGGGGAGCGGACCGCGATGGCGATGCAGCCGGGAGAGATCGAGGCGCTGATCAAGGCGGCGCTGCCCGACGCGCAGGTCACCATCGAGGATCTGGCCGGCGATGGCGACCATTACGCCGCCACCGTGATTTCCGAGGCCTTCCGCGGCAAGAGCCGGGTGCAGCAGCACCAGATCGTTTATGCCGCGTTGCGCGGGCGCATGGGCGGGGAGCTGCACGCCCTTGCGTTGCAGACTTCCGCCCCGACATAGTCCTGTCATGGCGCCGGTGCCGGCGCGAGAAAGGAACGGCAGATGACCAACCCGGTCTTCGAGCGGATCGAGAGCGAGATCAAGGCCCAGCCCGTGGTGCTCTTCATGAAGGGCACGCCGGTCTTCCCGCAATGCGGCTTTTCCGCCCGCGTGGTGCAGATCCTCAGCCACCTGGGGGTGCCCTTCAAGGGCATCAACGTGCTGGAGGACATGGAAATCCGCGAGGGGATCAAGGCCTACACCAACTGGCCGACCATCCCGCAGCTGTATGTCGATGGCGAGTTCGTCGGCGGCTGCGACATCATCATGGAAATGTTCCAGGCGGGCGAGTTGCAGAGCCTGCTGAAGGAAAAAGGCGTGCCGGTTTCCGCGGAGGCTTGAGTTGAGGGGGACTTTGTCCCCCTCAAACTCCCCCTACCAAAGGCCGAAGGGCCTTTGGAAACCTTGAGTTTGGGCCCGTCGGTCGAAGCGCAAAACTCAAGGGTTCAAAGGGCCCTCCGGCCCTTTGCGGGATCGGACGCACTGCGTCCGATGCGAGAGAGGGGGCAGAGCCCTCCTCGACTATTCCAGCCTGAGCCCGGCAGCCTGCACCAGTTCCCGCCACTGCGTCCCGTCCATGGCGATCGCCTCCCGCATCGCCGCCGGCGAGGCGCAGACCGGCACCGTCCCCAGCCTTTCCAGCGCCGCCCGGAAGCCGGCATCCCCGCAGGCCGTGTTCAGGGTGCCCGCCAGCTTCTCCAGCACCGGCGCCGGCGTCCCGGCCGGGGCGACGATGCCGTTCCAGGTCTCCGCGACGAAGCCCGGCACCCCCGCTTCGGCGATGGTCGGCACCTCGGGCAGCGCCGCCATCCGCGCCCGCCCCGCCACGCCCAGCACCCGGATCGCCCCACCTCCCGCATGGGGGATGATGTCCGAGGGGTTGCCGAAATAGGCCGCCACATCGCCCGCCAGCAGCGCCTGCATCGCCGGCGCCCCGCCGCGATAGGGCACATGCACGGCGCGCAGCCCGGTCCGGTGCAGCAGCAGCGCCATGGCCAGGTGGTTGGAGGAACCGTTGCCGCCGGAGGAATAGCTCAGCCCCTCCGGCGCTGCCCGCAGCTTCGCCAGGAATTCTGTCAGGGTGGTCACCCCCAGCTTCGCCGAGACCGCCAGCACCTGCGGATTGGCGCCGAGGATGGAAACGGGCGCGAAATCCCGCGCCGCATCATAGGAAACCCGCGTCAGCGCCGGCAGCATCACCATCTGGGAGGCGCTGGCGGTGAGCAGCGTGTAGCCGTCGGCGGGGCTGCGCAGCGCCGCCTCCACCGCGATCACGCCATTGCCGCCGGTGCGGTTCTCCACCACCACGTTCTGGCCCAGCCTGGCGCCCAGCCATTCGGCCCCCAGCCGGCCGATGCTGTCCGTCACCCCGCCCGGGGCGAAGGGCACCAGCAGGCGCAGCGGCCGTTCCGGCCAGTTTTGGGCCTCGGCCGGGGCGACAAGGGCCAGGCCCAGCAGGGCCATGGCGCAAAGGCGCAGTGTTCTCATGCGGGTCCCGGCTCCGTCCTGCGCCGGGGGGCCGGCGCTTCAGTGAAAGACGCTGCCGCCATCCACGGTATAGGCGGCGCCGGTAACATAACTCGCTTCGTCGCTGGCGAGGAACAATACCACCCGCGCCACCTCCTCCGCCTGGCCGAAGCGGCCCAGGGCGTAGCGCGCCAGGAACACCGCCTCCGCCGCGGCGCGGTCCGGCGCGGCCTCGAGCGCCTCCGTCACCATCGGCGTCAGGATGGCGCCGGGGCAGACGGCGTTCACGCGGATGCCCTCCTTCGCCAGGTCCAAGGCCAGGGTGCGGGTGAACATCACCAGCGCGCCCTTGGAGGAACCATAGGCGGTGTAATTCGGCCGCGGCATCAGCCCGGCGGCGGAAGCCAGGTTCACCACCGCGGCCGGCCGCCCGGCAGCCCGGAGATGCGGCAAGGCGGCGCGGCAGACATGGAACGGCCCGTCCAGGTTCACCGCCATCACCTGGCGCCAGAGCTCCGGCGTCGTGTCCTCGAAATGCGCCCAGCGGCTGATGCCGGCGGCATTCACCACCAGATCCAGGCCGGAGAGCAGCCCGGCGGCGCCATCCACTGCCGCCGCCACCGTGGCGGGATCGGCGACATCCAGGGTGAAGCCGGCGCAGCCCAGCTCGGCGGTGGCGGCGGCCAGCGCCGCCTCATTCCGGTCCAGCAGCGCCACCTGTGCGCCTTCCGCCAGGAACAGCCGCGCCGAGGCCAGGCCGATGCCCGAGGCCCCGCCGGTGATGATCGCCCGCCTGTCCTGAAGACGCATGGCACCCCCTCCCCTGCTTCCGGGAGAAGGCTAATCGCGGAACGCCCGTAGTGGAACCGGACCGCCCGTTGCCCTGGCGCAGCTTTGCCGCGACAGGCTGTGCTAGACCTCGCTCGACAAGCGCCCTCGGGGGCGCCCCATGGCGTCGCGCCAGCGATGCCGTAGGGCCAGCGACATCATGGGGATAGACCCCCGCGGAGCCGCGCGGCAGCTTCGTGGGGAACAGGCGAGAGGCCGGCCCTGCCTGCGGAATGTGGAAACCGGACCGCTCGCTGCCCTGGCGCGGCTTTGCCGCGACAGGCTGTGCGAGGTATCGCTCATCGAGCGCCCTCGGGGCCCCCAAGAAGCCGCGCAGCGGCTTACTGGGGGTCTAATCGTCCCGGTGCACCTTCTCCATCCGCTCATGGCGCTCCTGCGCCTCGATGGAGAGGGTGGCGATCGGCCGGGCCTCGAGGCGGCGCAGGCCGATCGGCTCGCCGGTCTCCTCGCAATAGCCGTAGGTGCCGTTGTCGATCCGCTCCAGCGCCTGGTCGATCTTGGAGATCAGCTTGCGGGCGCGGTCGCGGGTGCGGAGTTCCAGCGCCCGGTCGGTCTCGACGCTGGCGCGGTCGGTGAGATCGGCCTCAGTGATGCCGCCGGCGGACAGGCTGGCCAGGGTATCCCCGGCCTCCCGCAGCAGCTCCTGACGCCAGCGCAGCAGCTTCTGGCGGAAATACGCCTGCTGCTGGGGGTTCATGAACTCTTCGTCGTCGCTTGGCTTATAGTCCGGCGGCAGCGTGATGAGCATGGTCTGGACGGCCCCAAGCCCCTGGAGGCAGGGCCCGTCGCGCCGACCCCCGAGGCGGGCGGACCATACAGGCGCCAGCCCCTTTCCGCCAAGGGGTTGCGTCCTCGCAAATTCCTGATACTCCGCGTTTTTCACGAGTCGTTCAGGCTATCTTCCCAGCCCCGCCGGGCCAGCTCGATGCGGCTGCGCAGCAGGATGCCCTCCAGCGCCTCCTGCAACGCCGGGTCTTCCGCCGCGTCCCCTTGCTGCAGCGCTGCCAGGCGGCGGAGCCGTTCCGGGTCCGGGCGGCCGTCCAGCAGCTCCCGCTGCAGCCCGTTCAGCTCCTCCAGCAGGGAGGTCGCCCGGCGCCGCGCCGCGGCATCCCGCCGGCGCTCCGCCCCCTGCTCCTGCAAGGCCAGCAGGCCGAGCGGCGCGGCGGCGGCAGCCGCCTCGGCGCGGGCGCTGGCCGCCGCCCCGCCGGCCGGCACCGCGAAGCCGCTGGCGCCCGCCCGCCCGGGCCCGCGCTTGCCGCTGACCGGCCCCGGCCCGCCCACCCCGCCCACACCGCGCATTTCCTGCCTCCTGCACCCGGCCCGCCCGGCAATCCGGTCCTGCCCCGGGCAATCCTTGCCGCCTGAACCCCGGCGAAACCCTGGCACGGGGGTTGCCACCTGCCCCCGCAGAGCAGGGGCGGCCAGGGTGGCCGTCCCTGAAATCCACAGGACGGAGAGCAGCGTGGCCAAAATTGCTTTCGCAAGGGCGAAAATCGCCTTGGCGGCGGCGGCCATGACGGCGCTGCTCTCCACGCTTGCCCTCCCCGCACCTGCCCAGGCCCAGCCGGTGCGGATCAAGGACATCGCGGATGTCGAGGGCGTCCGGGACAACCAGCTCGTCGGCTACGGCCTGGTGGTCGGGTTGAACGGCACGGGGGACCGGCTCCGCACCTCCATCTTCACCCGCCAGACCCTGATCGGCATGCTGGAACGCCTCGGCATCAACACCAGGGACAACGAGACCCGGCTGGACACCCGGAACGTCGCGGCGGTGATGGTGACGGCCAACCTGCCCGCCTTCGCCCGGCCGGGCAGCCGCATCGACGTCGCCGTCTCCGCCCTGGGCGATGCCACCAACCTCCAGGGCGGCACCCTGGTCGTCACCCCGCTGCTGGGTGCGGATGGGGAGGTCTATGCCGTCTCCCAGGGGGCGGTCGCGACCGGCGCCATCGCCGCCCGCGGGGCCGGGGCCAGCGTGCAGCGCGGTGTGCCGACCGCGGCGCGCATCGCCAACGGCGCCATCGTGGAGCGGGAAGTGCCTTTCTCCCTCGCCGGCCGCAACACGCTGCGCCTGGCGCTGCGCAATCCGGACCTGACCACGGCCCGCCGCATCGCCGTCGCCATCAACCGCGCCGCCCCGGGGGCGGCGACGGCGCAGGACCCGCGGACGGTGACGCTGAACCTCGTCGGCCGCGACGCCATGGGCTTCCTCGCCGGCATCGAGCAGCTCCGGGTGGAACCGGACCAGATCGCCCGGGTGGTCATCGAGGAATCCTCCGGCACCATCGTCATGGGCAGCAATGTGCGGGTTTCCACCGTAGCGATCGCCCAGGGGAACCTGACCATCCGGGTGACCGAGACGCCGCAGGTGAGCCAGCCCAACCCGCTGGCCAATGGCGAGACGGTGGTAGTGCCGCGCACCAATATCGAGGTGGACGACCAGGCCGACCGCCGCGTCGGCGTGCTCGCCGGCGGCATTTCCCTGCAGGATCTGGTGCGGGGGCTGAACTCCCTCGGCGTCGGTCCGCGCGATCTGATCAGCATCCTGCAGGCCATCAAGGCCGCCGGCGCGCTGCAGGCCGACCTGGAGTTGCGCTGATGCCGGGCCTGACCCCCGCCCAGCTTGCCGCCATCCCCCCCCGGCTGCGCGAGGCGGCCCGGGCCTTCGAGGCCCAGGCCTTCGCGGCCCTGTTGAAACCGGCCTTCGCGACCGCCGACCAGAGCCGCGGCTTCTTCGGTGGCGGGGCGGCGGAGGCAAGCTGGCAGCCCATGCTGGTGGACGCCATCGCCGAGCGGGCGGTGCGCGGCGGCCAGGGGCTCGGCCTGGGCGACGCCATCCTGCGGGAAATGCTGCGGCGCCAGGGCATGGAGATCCCCCCACGATGAAGGAGAGGCCGGAGATGATGATGCTGGATGCCCTGCTGCTCGCCGGCCAGCGCCTGGCGGAGGCGCTGCGGGCGGAGAACGAGGCGCTGGTCTCGCTGGACATGCCGCGCGCGGCGGGGCTGGCCTCGGCCAAATTGCAGGCCTCGGACGCCTTCGCCGCGGCCTATGCGGCAGCGACGAAGACCGGCAGCCGGGCGGATGGGAAGATGCGGCAATCGGCGGAGGAGATGGCCAGCCGGCTGCAGCGCCTGGGCGAGGAAAACCGCGCCCTGCTGGAACGCGCCATCGCCATCCAGGCGAAGGTGATCGAAACCATCGCGACGGCGGCGCTGCCGAAGAATACGGCGCCGGGCTACAGCGCGCTGGGGCGGCCGGGGGCGGCGCGGCAGCCGCCGCCGCTGGCGATGGCGACGAAGGCTTGAGGGGGACTTTGTCCCCCTCAAACTCCCCCTACCAAAGGCCGAAAGGCCTTTGGAAACCTTGAGTCTGGCAGCGGGGCCGACGCACCCGGCAGCGGGCTTGGGATCAGCCCTGCTTGGCCATGAGTTGCTTCACTTCGTCCATCGCCTCGGTGAAGCGCTTGTTCAGCAGGGCGAGCGCTTCGGCGTTCGACTTCTGGATGAGATCGGCCACCTCGCGCATGTTGGCGACGGCCTTCTCATAGGTGGCCTTCAGCAGCTCCGCCTGGCGGGCGGCCTTGGCCTGGGGCGTTTCCTGGGCGGTCAACCCGCTCATCGCCTCGGTCATGTCGGCCATGGCGGATTGCAGGATTTCCATATGCCGCCGCGCCACCGCCTGGGCGCCCTCCAGCGCCACCCGGTTGGCGGCGGAAAGGGCTTCCAGATTGCGCCGCTGCGCGGCTGCAAGGGTGTCGAGATCCGGCATCCTGGGCAGGCGGAATTCCGCCAGCATGCGCGTGAGGTCCTGATCGGGCCGGAAGCCGTTGTCTGCCATCTCTCTCCCCTCCGCCCATGCTGCGGGTCGTGCCTCACCATATCAGGGGCGGAGCGGGCTGGGCAGCGGGCGGAGTGTTACGGTCCGGGGGCGGCACGAGCAGGGAGCGCCGCCCTGAAGCGGCCGGCGATCTCTGCGCAGGCGCCGGCCCCGCTTCCGGATGGGCGCAGCGCCACGCGCGCACGGCACCGCGCTACCGGGCAGGGTTCCTTCCCTGCGATGTCGGAAAGGTTCTACGCGGCATGGCTGGGGGACCTGGATTCGAACCAAGACTGCCCGAGTCAGAGTCGGGAGTTCTACCGTTAAACTATCCCCCACCGGGACCGCCCGGGGACCGCCGCAGGGCCTTCCGGCCGGCGCGGAGCGGGGTGCTACCACTTCATTCGGGGCTCCGCAACTGCCCGAAGGATGAAAGCGCTTGCCCGGGGCACTACATCACCGGATCATGGAGGGAGGCGGCCTGACCGCACCCGCAACCCTTGGCCCAACCATGCCCGATGACGCCATTCCCATCGGTCTCCCGGCAGCGGGGGGCCCCGTGCATCCCGCCCCGGCGACGGCGCGGGAATGCCTGCCCCAGGCCCCGGCGCTGCTGCGCCATGGGGGCGCGCCGGCCTATGCCGCGCTCGATCTCGGCACCAATAACTGCCGGCTGCTGGTCGGCGCCCCTTGCGGCAACGGCTTCCGGGTGCTGGACAGTTTCAGCCGCATCGTCCGGCTGGGTGAGGGCCTGGCCACCACCGGCCAGCTTGCCGAAGCCGCCATGGACCGCGCCCTGGGCGCCTTGGCCGCCTGCGCGGAGAAGCTGCACCGCCGCCCGGTGCGCGCCCTGCAGGCGGTGGCGACGGAAGCCTGCCGCCGCGCCGGCAACGGCCCCGCCTTCCTCGCCCGCGTCGAGGCCGCCACCGGCCTCCGCCCCCGCATCATCTCCGCCCGGGAAGAGGCGGAGCTGGCGATGGAAAGCTGCACCCCGCTGCTGGAAGAAGGCGACCGCCGCGCCCTGCTCTTCGACATCGGCGGCGGCAGCACGGAAATCGCCTGGATCCGCGTCCGCGCCGGCCATGGCCCTTCCAGCGCGGAGCTGATCGGCTACATCTCCCTCCCCCTCGGCGTCGTCACCCTGGCGGAGCGCGCCGGCTCCTCCTGCTTCACCGAAAGCGGCTTCTCCGCGGTGGTGGAAGAGGTGGCAGCGCAGCTCGAGGCCTTCGACCGTGTCCATTGCATCGGGCAGGAGATCCGCGCCGGCGGCGTCCGTCTCATCGGCACCAGCGGCACCGTCACCACCCTGGCCGGCGTCGCCCTCGCCCTGCCCCGCTACCGCCGCCCCCTGGTGGATGGCTGCCGGCTGGACCGCGCGGTGGCGGACCAGGCGCTGGGCGACCTCTTCGCCCTCGGCCGCGCCGGCCTCGCTGCCCACCCCTGCGTCGGGCCGGAACGGGTGGAATTCGTCCTGCCCGGCTGCGCCATCTATGCCGCCATCCGCCAGCTCTGGCCGGTGCCGGTGCTGACCGTCGCCGACCGGGGCCTGCGCGAGGGCATGCTGATGCGTATGATCCGCGCCGACCGGGCGGGCCGCCAGGCCGGGTATCGCCGCGGCTGCTGAAGGAATCCCGTTCGCATGCCTTCGCCACCGCCCGGCGGGCGCGGCCTGACCACGCGGCTGCGCACCGCCAAGGGCCGCACCACCGCCAGCCAGAAATGGCTGGAGCGCCAGCTCAACGACCCCTATGTGCGCGCCGCCCAGGCGCAAGGCTTCCGCAGCCGCGCCGCCTTCAAGCTGATCGAGCTGGATGAGCGCTTCCACCTGCTGAAGAAGGGGCAGCGGGTGGTCGATCTCGGCGCCGCGCCGGGGGGCTGGACCCAGGTGGCGGTGCAGCGCGGCGCCGGCCGCGTGGTGGCGCTGGATTTGCTGCACATGGACCCGATCGCCGGCGCCACCCTGCTGCAGGGGGATTTCGAGGACCCGGCGGCGGAGGCGGCGGTGCTCGCGGCGCTGGACGGGCCGGCCGACCTCGTCCTCTCGGACATGGCGCCGAACACCACGGGGCATAACGCGACAGACCATCTGCGCATCATCGGCCTGGTGGAGCTGGCGCTGGATTTCACGCTGAAGGTGCTGGCGCCGGGCGGCGGCTTCGTCGCCAAGGTGTTCCAGGGCGGCACGGAGAAGGCGCTGCTGGAAACCCTGAAGCGCCGCTTCGCCACGGTGCGCCATGCCAAGCCGCCGGCCAGCCGGAAGGACAGCGCGGAGCTCTACGTGGTGGCGACCGGCTTCAGGCCGGGTGATTGAAGGCGGCGCGTTGCCGCCGCGCCGCCAGCCCGGAGCGCGATGCGTTCGCCTTCGCTCGCGCCTGACGCTCCGGCGCCTTGTTGGATCGCGTGCTTCCCGTTCGGCGAACCCGCCTCAGGCGATCACGCTCCGAACTCGCCCGCCGGCCCCCTGGCTCAGCCGGCGATCCGCGCCAGCGCTGCGTCCAGCCGGGCGATCTCGGCCTCGGCCGCCGCCAGGCGCTCGCGATTCTCCTCCACCACCTCCTCCGGCGCGCGGGCGACGAAATCGGCATTGCCGAGCTTGGCAGCGATCTTCCTCGTCTCGCCCTCCGCCGAGCCGCGCGCCTTCAGCAGCCGGGCACGCTCGGCGCCGAGGTCGATGACGCCGGCAAGCGGCAGCATCACCGTCGCCTCGCCCACCACCACCTGCGCCACGCCCTTCGGCGCCTCGCCGGAAAGCGGCGTGATCTCCGTCACCCGACCCAGCCGGCGGATCGCCTCGATCCAGCGCGCCGCGCGCGCCAGGCTCTCCGGCGCCGCATCCTTCACCAGCAGGGGCGTGGTGACGGAGGGCGGCACATTCACCTCGGCCCGTGCGGCCCGCACCTCGGTGACCAGCGCCACCACCCAGTCCAGCTCGGCCCGCGCCGCCTCGGCCTCCCGCACCGCCACCGCCTGCGGCCAGGGGGCGCGGATCAGGCTGCATTCCGGGCCGTAGCCGAAGCGGTCCCACAGCTCCTCGGTCACGAAGGGCATCACCGGATGCAGCAGCCGCAGGATCACCCCCAGCACATGCTGCGCCGCGCCCTTGATCTCCGCCTTCTCCGCGCCTTCCGACCCGTTCAGCACCGGCTTGGCGAATTCGATGAACCAGTCGCAGAACCCGCCCCAGACAAAGCGGTAGCAGGCGGCGGCATATTCGTCGAAGCGATAGGCTTCCAGCGCCGCATCCGCCTCCGCCACCGCGCGGTTCGCCGCATCCAGCACCCAGCGGGCGAGCGGCGTCTCGGCCTGCGCCGGGTCCCAGGCCGCCTCCGGCGCGATGCCGTTCATCTCCAGGAAGCGCGCCGCATTCCACAGCTTGGTGGCGAAGCTGCGATGATCCTCCACGCGCTTGCGGCCGAGCTTCACGTCGCGCCCCGGCCCGGTCAGGGCGCAGATGGTGAAGCGCAGCGCATCCGCGCCATAGGCGTCGATCAGCTCCAGGGGGTCCATGACGTTCCCCTTGGACTTCGACATCTTCTGGCCCTTCTCGTCGCGGACCAGGCCGTGGATGTAGATGTCGCGGAACGGTACCTCGCCGCCCATGAAGTGCTGCCCCATCATCATCATCCGGGCGACCCAGAAGAAGATGATGTCGAAGCCTGTCACCAGCACGTCGCCGGGGTAGTAGCGGGCGACTTCCTTGGTCCGCTCCGGCCAGCCCAGCGTGGAGAAGGGCCAGAGGGCGGAGCTGAACCAGGTATCCAGCACATCCGGGTCGCGCTCCAGCGGCACATCCTGGCCGAAGTGCTTGCGCGCCGCTTCCTGTGCCTCGGCCTCGGTCTTCTCGACGAAGATCGTGCCTTCCGGCCCGTACCAGGCGGGGATCTGGTGCCCCCACCAGAGCTGGCGGGAGACGCACCAGGGCTGGATGTCGCGCATCCAGGCGAAGAAGGTGTTCTCCCACTGCTTCGGCACGAAGCGCATGCGGCCGGTCTCGACCGCCTCCACGCAGGGTTTTGCGAGTGTCCCGGCATCGCAATACCACTGCCAGGTCAGGCGGGGCTCGATCGGCACGCCGCCGCGGTCGCCATGCGGCACCTGATGGGTGTGGGGCTCGATCGTCTCGATCAGCCCCAGCTCCTCCAGCTTCGCCACGATCGCCTTGCGCGCCGCGAAGCGGTCCTTGCCGTCCAGCCCCTGGACGAAAGCCGGGTCCGCCACGCCCTCCACCGCGCGCAGCTCGGCCGCGATCTCGGCCAGCATCACCCGCGCCTCGGCATCCAGCACGCTCGGCATGGGCAGGCCATGGCGGCGGCCCACCTCGAAATCGTTGAAATCATGCGCGGGGGTGATCTTCACCGCGCCGCTGCCCTTCTCCGGGTCGGAATACTCATCCGCCACCACCGGGATGCTGCGCCCGACCAGCGGCAGGACCAGCTTCTTGCCGATGAGGTCGGCGAAGCGCGCATCCGCAGGATGCACGGCCACCGCGGTATCGCCCAGCATGGTCTCCGGCCGCGTCGTCGCCACCACCAGGAAACGGCCCGGCTCGCCTTCGACCGGGTAGCGGAGGTGCCAGAGGCTGCCCTTCACCTCGCGGCTCTCCACCTCCAGGTCGGAGATGGCGGTCAGCAGCTTCGGGTCCCAATTCACCAGGCGCCGGTCGCGGTAGATCAGCCCCTGCTTGTGCAGGGTGACGAAGACCTCCCGCACCGCGGCGGAAAGCCCCTCATCCATGGTGAAGCGCTCGCGCGGCCAGTCCAGGCTGGCCCCCAGCCGGCGAAGCTGCTTCGTGATGGTCCCGCCGCTCTCCGCCTTCCATTGCCAGACGCGCTCGAGAAAGGCCTCGCGGCCCATGCTGCGGCGGTCCTGGTTGCCCTCGGCGGCCAGCAGCCTCTCCACCACCATCTGGGTGGCGATGCCGGCATGGTCCGTGCCGGGCTGCCACAGCGCATCCCGCCCCTGCATCCGCCGCCAGCGGATCAGCGTGTCCTGGATGGTGAAGGTCAGGGCATGGCCCATATGCAGGCTGCCAGTGACGTTCGGCGGCGGAATCATGATGGTGAAGGGCTGCGCCGCCGAATTCGGATCCGCAGCGAAGGCGCCCGAACGCTCCCACCCCTCATAGAGGCGGGTCTCGAAGCTGCTCGGGGTCAGGGTCTTGTCCAGCATGGCGGAGAGGTCCATCGCCGCCCCGCCCGCGTCAAGGGGTCTCGCCGCCCGGCCGGCGCCCAGGGGCGCACCGGCAGCCCTCCTTCAGCGCCAGGGAGGCCAGCGCCCATCCGCGCCCTGCCGCGGCGCCGAAGCCAGGCGCGGGCGGGGCGGGGAAGCTTCAGCCGCCGATGGCCCGCCCCACCACCCGCTCGATCTCCGCCCGCACCAGCCGCTCCACCAGCGGCGGCAGATGGGTGTCCAGCCATGCCTTCAACAGGGGGCGCAATTCCTCCCGCACCACATCCTCGATGGAGGGGCCGCCGCGAAAGACCGGGGCGGCGCGCTCCTGCGCCACCGCCCGCAGCAAGCCGCTCACGGAGGCGACGGCGGCGGCGGCGGCGGCCGGGGCGAGCAGGGTCCCGGGGTCCTCGGCCGGCGGCGGGGCCACCGGCTGGACGGGGGGCGGCGGCTCCACCGGCTCCGGCGGCAGGGCCGTGACCGGTGACGGGGGGGGCGGCGCCCCCGGCGGGGGCGCGGGTGCCGGGGGCGGCTCCACCAGCATCGCCTCGGTCAGGGCCAGGGCCTCCGGCTCCTCCTCGGCAGGCTGCGCCGAGGCGGCCGGCTTCACCCCGGCCGGCTCCGTGCCCTGGCCGGGTTCCTCCTCATTCAGAATGCGGCGGATGGAGGCGAGGATGTCCTCCATGCTGGGGTCGCCCTGCAGTGACCCTTGGACCGGCCCCTGGGTGGGGCCCTGGGTCGGCCCTTGGGGCGGCTGGGCGCCGCCGGGCGGCGATGCGGCGCCCCCGGACATCAGCGGCGTTCCGCGACGCTGCTGTAGTCGCCGATGCCCAGCCAGCGGTTGCGCACCGCATTGTAATAGGCCTGGGCGTCGTAAGGCTCCACCGCCAGGCCGAGATCGAGGGCGGTCAGCCGGCCGATCGCCGCCGCCAGGACGTAGGATTGCGAGACCACCGTCGCCAGCGCCTGCACCAGGCTGGTGCGGGCGCTCAGCAGCTCCTGCTCGGCATTCAGCACGTCGAGGGTGGTGCGGCTGCCGACGATCGCCTCGCGCTGCACGCCGTCCAGCGCGATCTCGGCGGCGCGGATCTGCGCCCGCACCGCATCGACCTGGGCCCTCGAGCTCTGGAGCTGCTCGAAGGCCTGGGTGGCGGCCTGCACCGCGGTGCGGCGCTGGTCATCCACCACCTGGCGGGCCTGCTGCGCCGACTGCCGGGCCTGGCGCACCGCCGCATGCTCCGCGCCGCCCTGATAGATGGGCACGGTCAGGTTGGCGGTGACCTGGCTGTAGGTGGAACGGGTCTGGTCCACCGTGCTGGCTACGGTGTTGTCGTTCCGCTGCGCCGTGCCCTGCACGCTGATCTGCGGCAGGAGCTGGGAGATCTGGATGTCGATATTGTCGCGCGCCCCCGCCTCATCGAACAGCGCGGCGACCACGGTGGGGTTGTTGGTGGCGGCCGCCTGGGCGGCGTCCTGCGCCGTGCTCACCGGCTGGCGCAGCGGCTGCGGTGCGGTCAGGCGCTGCGGCATGGCGCCGACCAGGCGCTGGAAGGTGGCGCGGCTGATCTGCAGATTGCCTTCCGCCTGGGAGCGGGAGGAGCGGGCGCCGGCCAGGCGGCTTTCCGCCTGGGCCACGTCGGTGCGGGTGATCTCGCCCACCCGGAAGCGCTCATTCGTCGCCCGGAGCTGCTCGGACAGCACCTGCTCGTTGTTGATGTTGAGCCGCAGCAGCTCCTGGTCCCGGATCACGCCGACATAGGCGGTGACGGTGTCCTGCATCACCTGCTGCTCGGTGGCCAGCAGCCGGGCGCGCTGGGCGAGCACCTGGTTCTCCGCCCGGCGGGTGGAGGAGACGGTGCGGCCGCCGCGGAAGACCGGCTGGGTGATGGTGATGCCGTTGGAGTAGATGCCCCGCTCGAAATGGCTGTGGGCGATGTCGGCATTGTTGCGAGAACGGAAATGAATATCGGCGGCACCGGCCGAGCTGTTGATGGTGACGGTCGGGCGCCAGCCGGCCAGGGCCTGCGGCACATTCTCATCCACCGCCCGCAGATTGGCGCGCGCCGCGAGCAGAGAGGGGTTGTTGGCATAGGCCAGGGCCAGGGCTTCGGCGAGGGTCTGCGCGCGGGCCGTCTGGGCGACGGCAACCGGCGCGAGCAACGCGGCCAGGACCAGGGCGGGGCGGGAAAAAGTCATCTTGTCCCTATCCTTGCATCGCAGCCTTGCCGCCAGGTGAAGACGCCGGGCGGCAGGCGCGGTCAGAACACGAAGCTGGGAGCGGGCTGGAACTCCGGCAAGGCGGGGGCGGCACAATCGAAGGCCGGCACCAGGCTGACCGTGCCGCCGATGCGCCGGCCGAGCACCGCCCGGCCCTGCCGCCGCCCCTCCCCCAGCACTGCCGCCAGGCGGCCGCCCTCGGCGAGCTGGTCGGCGAGCGCGGCGGGTATTTCCGGCACCTCGCCCTCGATGAGGATGAGATCATAGGGCGCGCCGGCCGGGTGGCCGGCGGTGGGGCTGCCGGCTTCCAGCCGCACCATGCCGGCGGGCAGGGTCGCCGCCCAGGCGGCGCGGGCCAGGCCGGCCAGCCCCGAATCGGCCTCCATCGCCACCACCCGTACCCCGGCATGGCCGAGGCAGGCGGCGCCATAGCCGGTGCCGGTGCAAAGGACGAGGCCGCGATCCCCCGGCCGCGGTTCCAGCAATTGCAGCAGCCGGGCGATGGCCATGGGCTTCAGCAAGGCCCGGCCGCCGGGCAGCGGCACATCCTCATCGGCATAGGCGCGGCTTTGCAGCGGCGGCGGCAGGAAGGCCTCCCGCGGCAGCGTCCGCATCGCCTCCAACACGCGCGGGTCAGTCACCCGGCTCGGGCGCAACTGCCCATCCACCATGCGGCGTCGCGCATCGGCGTAGTCCATGCGGCAGGAACCTCCTTGGCCAGCGCCCGCCGGGGCCGCCAGGCCCCGATCGCTGGCGCGACATAAAGAGGGCCGCCGCACCCGGATTGCACCGCCGGGGTGCAATTCGGGCAGGCGGAGACCCGTGCGGCGGTTATAGGGGCCGGCCGGGGCGAACGCCAAGCGCCCGCGTGTTGCGGCGCAGCTTGACCTGCCCGGCTTGACCTGTCCCCCTGGCGGCCCGATAGAGGCCGCGCCGCCGGGCCCGCCCGGCAGCATCTGCGATGGTCCGGTGGCCGAGTGGTCAGGCACAGGTCTGCAAAACCTGCTACGGCGGTTCAATTCCGCCCCGGACCTCCAATCGCACGGTGTTCCCGCCCGGCGGGGGCTTCCTTCCCCGGCGCCGCCCTGGTATAGGCGCCGCCCACTGGCTGATCCGGCGTGGCGCAGCGGTAGCGCAGCGGACTGTTAATCCGTTGGTCGTTGGTTCGAATCCAACCGCCGGAGCCACGGCTCCCCTAGCACACCGATATTCGAGCGTTTTTCCTCCCAGCCAAGCCGCCGGAGGCTGCGCTTGCGTGCCGTGTTCCCACAATGCTCCCACATCACGCGAAAGAGAGGTATCTTCCATACCGGCGGCGCCTCCCTCGGGAGGCTCGGGGCGAGGTGACTGTCAGCCTCCGCACCCGGCACTTTCGGGAGGCGGAGCACCGGGCGGGATTGGTGGACAGAGCATTCGATGACGCATTGGCGCAGGCACGGGCAGCAGTGAGCAGTGGCTCCCTCAAGACCTCAGCCCGATCCTGCGGGACTACCTGCGGGCAGCCCTTGAGCGCGACCTGGAGAACAGACTGGACCGCCCTCCAGGCCAGCCGGTCTATGCCCATTGGTGGGAACCTGGCGACCCAGGCGCGGCCACCGAGGCGGACCTCAAAGCCATCCGGGAAGCGCGGGCGAGCATGGCCCGGGACCTTACCGAAGGAAGGCTCGGCATGGAGGAGGAGGCGGAGCAGATCATGCGCCGCCACGGGCTGCCGGAGGAGGTGCGGCGCCGGCTGGCGGTGGGCCTGGCCGAGGCTGCCATCCGCGCTCGGGAGGTGGCGGAGCGGCGCACCTTGGGCACCGAGCCCCTGGTGATGGATGTCCTTGGAACGGAGCCACCCTCCCCTCCTCCGCCAGCAGCGCCAGAGACGCCGCCTCCTGCACCACCGCCGCCTCCGCCCAAGCCGTCCCTGTCCTCCCTCGTCGAGCCCTTCTTTGAGCACCGGGCGAAGCGGGACAAAGCGACCTTCAAGCAGATCGCCATGGAGCGCACGACGCTGCGGCTGTTCCTGGAGGTAGCCGGCACCTAACCCCCACCCCCACCGGGGGTAATCGCGCCGCGCCGTTCCGGGGGTGCCCTCAGACATTTTTGCAACTGATTTTCAGGGGGCTAGGCTGGTTGGCCAAACCGGCAGTTTGTAGTCGCAGCGCCAGGATATGGCTGGTTGGCGAAGGCGCCACGATATGGGCTCTTAGGGCGGCGCTCTGCCCCGGTAGCGACGTGAAGGTGGTTTTGCCCGGCCGGCTCGGGCGCGTGATCCAACACGTCGGCCACACGGGATGCAAAGCGATCGACAGGGCAATGCCGGGCTTGCAGTCACGGGAAGCGAGGGGAGATCGGACCGCCATGGGCTGGAGAAGGGTTCAGTCTGCTTCCGAGATCATGTCTGCGGCTTTCTCCGCAGCGGCGATTGTCGGGATATTGGTGTTGGAGGACGGGATGGTCGGGAAGATCGATGCATCCACCACCCGCAGGCCCGTCAGGCCGTGCACGCGCAATTGGGGATCGACGACGGCCATGCGGTCGTTCCCCATGCGGCATGTGCCGACCATGTGCCAGCTCGTTGATACGCTCGACTTGATGTAGTCGATGATCTCCGCCTCGCTTTCGATGCTTGGTCCGGGACGCGTTTCGCGCACGATCAATTGCCTGAGCGCCGGTCGCGACGCCACATGGCGGGCGATGCGGATGCCCTTCTCATACATGCGCAGGTCTTCTTCGGCACTCAGATAGCGTGGATCCATCGCAGCCTGCTCTCGCGGATCGGCAGACCTTACATGCAGCCACCCCACCGAGCGCGGATTCAGGATGCCGATGGACATCGTGAAGCCCGGGAACATGTCCATGCCCAGTTTGGGCGTGCGCGCATAGCGGTCCCGACCCGAGAAGGGCTGCAGGCGTAGCAGCAAGTCGGCCCGGTTGCTCTCCGGGCTGGCGCGCAGGTTGGTCTGCGCCGTCGAGGACGAGATCGTCAGCAACCCCTCGCGCCGGACGAGAAAGCGGATGCCTTCCCTGAGCTTGAGCCAGGGACTGCGCGCGATGTCGTTGATGGTGACGGGCCGATTGCACTCGAATGTGAGCCGCGTGGCCGTGTGGTCGCGCAGGTTCTCCCCGACCCCGGGCAGATGGTGCGTCACGGCGATGCCGCGTTCCCGCAGGATGTCCGCATTGCCGACGCCCGAGAGCTCGAGCAGCTTGGGCGTGTGCAGAGTACCCGCTGACAGGATCACCTCCTTTCTGGCGAGAGAGCGGCGCGTCTGCCCGCCCACGAGGTATTCGACCCCACATGCGCGCAGGCCATCGAAGAGGACGCGCGTCGCCAGTGCTCTGGTGACCACGGCCAGGTTGGCGCGCTTCATCGCGGGCCGGAGGTAGGCGACGGCGGCACTGCTGCGCAAGCCGCGGCGCGTGGAATACTGGCTGTAGAAGGTGCCCTCGTAGCTGCGGCCATCATTGTAGTCGGCGACGCGCGGCGAGCCCGCTTCTTCGCACGCCCGCAGGAAGGCGTCGGAAAGAGGATCGAAATCACGAAGTTGCGTGCAGCCGATAGGCCCGCCGCGCCCGCGCACGCGCTCGTTTCCCGAAGGAAAGTCTTCGAGCCTCATGAAGTAGGGCAGCAGGTCCTCGTAGCTCCAGCCGATGCAGCCCTGCGCAGCCCAACTGTCGTACTCGATGGGGTCACCGCGAACATAGAGATTGCCGTTTATGGAGCTGGAGCCGCCGAGCACCTTGCCCTGCACCCACCGCTGTGCCTGCCCCTTCTGGGAGGTCTGCGGCTCGGTCGTCAGCTGCCATGTGAAACGCTCGTCCTGCAGGATCTTCGCGACCAGGATCGGGATGCGAAGGCTGACACTGGCATCGCTGCCTCCGGCTTCCAGCAGGAGCACGGAGTTCCGGCCGTTCTCGCTGAGACGGTTGGCGAGAACGCAGCCGGCCGAACCGGCGCCGACGATCACATACTCGAAGCTCGCATCTGCGGAAATTTCCGGGGAGGACACGGGCCTCATGCGGCCCGCTCGCGCGACTGTTCGGGCCGGACGCCGCCCGGTGCGTGCGTGGCCTTCGCGGCTGCGCCGCACGGGGGGTGGCTCATGCGATCCGGTTCCTTCATGCCGCGCCGCCCTCGTGCAACCGGGCAAGGGCGTCGGCCGCATGGATCGAGGACGGGTGACGCACCTGCGCAGCAGGGCGGGAGACGATTGCGCTGATCAATCAAGGCGAGCGCCAGTCGTCTTCATGACGTCGCGCCAGCGCGCAAGCTCGTCACGCACGAACCTGTCGAACCGTTCTGCCGGGGCAGGATCCGGGTATGCACCCAGCGCAATCAGCGCGTCTCTTGTCGCCGGGCGCTCGAGCGACTTCACAAGGGCATCATTCAGAACCTTCACGACCTCATCGGGCGTGGCAGACGGCACCTCCAGGCCGAACCAGTTCGTGCCGGTGAGCTGCGGAAAGCCGGACTCGGCCACGGTGAGCACGTCAGGCAGCAGCGGAGAGCGCTCCTGCGTGCTTACGGCCAAGGCCCTGATCTTGGCTTCGCGCACGTGCTCGATCAGCACGGGCACCTCCGTAAAGAGGAAATGGATACGGCCGGCGATGAGATCGGTCGTTGCGGGCCCCGTGCCCCGATAGGGAACATGCGTCATCTCAATGCCAGCGATGATCTTGAACCATTCGCCGATCAGGTGAGGCGTTCCCCCCACCCCGGACGAGCCATAGCTGAGCTTGCCGGGATTGGCCTTCGCATGGGCGACGAACTCCTGGAGGGTCTTCGGGGGGATGCTGTTGCTGGTGACCACCAGTTGCGGCAGCAAGGCCATGTTGCCCACGGCGCGAAAGTCCCTGAGCAGATCGTAGGACAGGTTCTCGCGGCCGGCCGTGTTGAGCACCGATCCGCCCTGCGAGAACATGACCAGCGTGTATCCGTCGCCCGGCTGCCGCGCCACGTACTCCATCCCGATGCGCCCATTGGCGCCGGCCTTGTTCTCGACGATCACCGGCCGGCCGAGAAATGAGGACATCCCCTCGGCGACCATGCGCGTGACGACGTCGCTCGGTCCCCCCGCAGCGTAGGGGACCACGATGCGGACCGGGCGATCAGGGAAGCCGCCGGCCGCCGTCTGTGCCTTGGCTCCGGCATGCAGGCCCGTCGCACCGGTAGCCAGCGAACCCCCGATGAAGGTCCGGCGTGTGGCCATGTTGTTTTCCTCCCCCATTTGGCTGGTCTTAAGAAGAGATCACGCTGCGGACGGCCTCTGCAGCCTGCCGCCGCAAGCTCCGCCCAGGGGCGGCTGTTCCGTCCGCGCCGCCCCCCCGGGGAGGCAACCTCACTCCAGCATGGTCGCACGCCAATGGATGCGGCGCTCATGAACCGGGTAGCCGCCGGCGGCGGCGTGGATCGAACTCCGGTTGTCCCAGATCACGTAGTCGTGGGTCTGCCATTTGTGGTGGTACTCGGCGTCCGGGCGGATCATGTGCTCCTTCAGCTCTTCGAACAGCGCGCCGCCCGCGGCCTCGTCCATGCCCACGAAGCGCAGGAAGTGGTGAGGGTTGAAGTAAAGCGATTTGCGCCCCGTCTCGGGATGGGTCCGAAGGATGGGCCAGCGCACCGGCGGCGCGTCCCTGTCGTCGGGTGCGAGGAGATCGATGCCGCTCTTGTTGCGGCCGCCATAGACGTATTCCGCCTCGACGCCCTCGAGCCGGCGCTTCAGCTCCTCAGGCAGCGCCTCGTAGCTCTCGTACATATTCGCGAACCAGGTGTCGCCGCCGACGCTCGGCAGCTCCAGCCCGTAGAGCTGGGTCGCCTTGGCGACGCCGCGGACTTCCCAGGGGCCGTCGGTATGCCAGCCCTGGCCGCGCGCGAAGACGGCCTGATCCACCTTGCCGTCGGACTTCTTCGTGTTCACCCCCATCTGAGTGAGGGCGGGGTATTCGGGATGGCGCGTGCGCTGGACGCGATGCGGCACCAGGCGCCCGAAGCGTTCGGCGACCGCGAGGAATTGCGGGATGGTGAAATCCTGCTCGCGCACCACGAGCACCAGGCGGTCGAGGAAGGTCTGGTAGAGCTCGCGCCACTCCCCCTCCGTCGCCTTGTTCAGATCGATGCCCGTGACGATGGCGCCGAGCTTCGGTGTAGCTGGTTCGATGTTCATGCCTGTCTCCTCCTGTCCCTGGTCAGCGCAGCCGCGCGTGATAGCGGAACCGGTCGGCCCGGCCGGTGGCGCGACGAAACTCGATTGGCCGATCCTCGAAGCTGCGGGCGTCGCGTTCGATCCGGATCACCGGGTCCTTCTCGGCAATGCCGAGCAGCCCGGCCTCCTCCTCGGTCGCCAGCCCGGCGCGCAGGAACTCCTCGGCTCCCACGACGAACTGGCCGTAGACGTTCTTGAAGAGGTTGTAGAGCGGGTGATGGGTGAAGTCGGCGTCGCGGACCACGCCCCAGACGCCCATCGGGAAGAAGCTGTCGACAAGGAGAAACGGCTCGCTGCCGTTGCATCTGAGCCGCCGCACCCAGGCGACCTCAGTCCCAACCGCCACGCCGAAGCACGCCGCGACGTCGGCGTCGGCCGGCATGATCGCCTGGTCCAGCACGCGATTGATCGGCGCCAGGGGCGGTGCGCCGGCCAGGGATTCGTAGCGGAAGAAGCGCTCCAGGCTCTCGAAGCTCGGACCGAGGACGAAGGTGCCGCGGCCGGCCTGGCGGAGCAGCCAGCCCTGACGGACCAGCTCGCCGATCGCCTGGCGGATGGTGCCGCGGCTCGCGCCGAAGCGGTGCTCGAGTTCCGGCTCGGTCGGGATCCGCTCGCCCGCCTTCCAGACGCCTTCATGCAGTGCGCGCTCCAGCGCGGCGGCGACATCCCGGTAGAGAGGTGCTGCGGTGCGGCGCAGGCGAAGGGCTTCGGGCATCAGTTCACCGGAATGCCCGCACGGCGGATCGTCTCGCTCCACAGCGCCACCTGCGCCGCGAGATGCTCGCGCAGCGCCGTCGGCGTCGCCTGCGGGGGATCGAAGGGGAGCGTGTCGAGCTGGGCGAGCCTTGCGATCATCTCCGGATCGCGGACCGACTCCTGGAGTGCGGCGGCAAGGCGCCCGATGATCGGCTGCGGCGTCCCCGCCGGCGCGTAGAGACCATACCAGGCACTGACGCCCATCTGTGGAACGCCGAGCTCCTCGGTCGTCGGCACCTGCGGCAGGGAGTCGATCCGGCGCCTGCCCGAGAGGACGAAGGGCTTCACCGACCCAGAGCGGATGTGCGGCGCGATGCCGGCGGTCACGTCGCAGAGCAGGTTGACGCGCCCTGCCTGCAGGTCAGCCAGCGCCGGCGCGGCGCCGCGGTACTGGACCATGGTCACGTTCCGCCCCGCGACCTGCTGGAAGTTGATCGCGCAGAGATGCGTCGCACTTCCCTGGCCGGAGGAGGCGAACGTCACGCCCTCGCCGAGCTCCCGCAGATGGACGATCAGCTCGGCCATGGTGTTGGGCGGAAGGTCGCGGTTGCCGACAATCGCCATCGGCGTGTCGGCGAAAAGCCCGATCGGCTCGAAGCTGGTGACCGGATCGAAGCCCGGGTCCTGGAACAGCGCCGGTGCCGTCGCCATGCCGATGTGGTGCGAGAGCAGCGTGTAGCCGTCGGCCTGGGCGCGGGCGACGGTCTGGGCGCCGATATTGCCTCCGCCCCCGCTGACATTGCGGACCGCGACGGTCTGGCCGAGATAGCGCCGCAGCGTGTCCGCGAGCACCCGGGTGACGATGTCGCTGCCGCCGCCAGGCGCATAGGGCGTCACCAGCGTCACGGTCCGGTTGGGATAGGCAGCCTCCTGGGCTTGGCCAGGGCCCGGCCAGAACGTGCAGGCCAGGAGGCCGATCGCAGCCCCCACGACACTCCGTCGCATCGCTTCCTCCTCGCCCGGTCTTCCGGTGCGGTACGTCGGCCTCTTGGCGGGCCGCATTGATGTAAACATATGGATGTTTGGCTGCAAAGAGGCTTTGTCGCGGCCCTGGCCACGGGTTGACCGCTGTTGTTTCGCTTCCGCCAGCCTGCCGGCATCGTCCTGCAGGGCACGCACCGACGCCCACGCCACGTCTTCTGGAGCCAGAGGTCGTAGGCAGCGGCGCCCCCAGCGAGGAGGAGCAGCGCGAGCTGGAGGAGCTCAATACCTGGCTGGGGGCACAGAAGGTCTTGCCCGTGGGACAATCGCGTTCGACGTCGCCAATCCCGCGACTGGGGAGTAGCGGGCGGTGTTCGACATCGCATGGCGGCGCCGACATAGGTCCCGCGCGCCGTGCCGAGGACGTCGGGAATGCCATAGGCGCTTCGCCCGGCCTGCCGTGCCTCACCGGGGGCCGGCAAACCATGCGCGCCGGCCGGGTTGGGTGCGAACCAGGTGCCGGAGCAATCGATGACCGCGCGCCCCGGAACAGCCTCGATGCCGCAGCAGGTCTCGACATGCAGCATAAAGGGCGCGGCCTCGCGGCCGGTGCCGTCATGCAGGGCCGGCGCCGACGACGGCGACGGGCAGGCAGGCTCTATGCATCGATGATTGAGGTATAAGGCCGCAAGAACGGAGGTGCCGGCGGGCCATCAGCAGCATCCCGGCCGGGGTGAGCGGCGCTCCGCGGCAAGGGCGCGGCCGGTGTCCTGAAGCGCCGCGGTCGCATCCAGCGCCACGCGGAAGGCGGCCGGGCCAGCTTCGGTCAGCGCGTAGACCCACCGTTGGCGGTAAGATATATTGGTGTTCAACTAAGTTGGCCGGACACCTCCTCCGTCACCGAAACGACATAGGCGAGCGGCCCGTTCGTGCCTTTTGCCGTTCGGGTTGGGTCATCCCCACAATCCTCCCCGCACTTCCGGCTTGTGCGGGAGTAGTCGTGCGGCCCCGTGAGCGGCCTGGCCCTGGCAGCGTCGGCATGGCGCTATGGTCCGCATGCGCGGCATTTCGGATGGTAGCCTCCGGACTGGTCCCGCGTTCCCGATCCGGGACCGTCGGCCTGGAAGGCTGGCGCTATCCCGTATCGCCGATCCCGCTTCGGACAAGCGAGCACAGCGTGCCGAGGACCAACCGATGCCGACCCTGATGAGCCGCACCAGCTTCGAGAGACTGGCGCAGGTGCGCAGCCAGCTCCTCGATCAAGGCTTGCCCCTCGCGACGCCGGATCGCCCGGGTGTCGCCGGCCTGTTCCTGCCCTGGGCCGGCCGGCGCCTGGCCGAGGCGGGCGGCATCTACTGGGTCGGCGCCGCCACCGAGGATGATTACGGCGCGGAGCGCGAGCAGAGCTTCGAAGCCTGCCACGAGAGGGCCGCCAGGCTCTGCGACCGAGGCCCGCATGCCCGCGCCCACACGCCCCTGTGGCTGTTCTTCGACGGGCTGACGCGGGGATTGCTCGGCGGGGCCTATGACGCCACGACGGAGCGCTGGGGCTGGTCCAACCTGCTCAAGATCGGCTGGAGTTCCGGCGCGACCGAAAGCTGGCCGGCGGAGCTCGTCGAGCGCCAGCAATCGGCCTGCGCCGCGGCGCTGCGGGAGGAATTCGCAGCGCTGCGGCAGAGCCTCGTCTTCGTGGGGTCGCAGGATGATTTCGGCATCCTCGGCGAGGCGCTCGGGGGCAGGCCGGACTGGCATGGCGAGCAGGACGAGGCTGCCGGCATCTGGTGGTTCCGCCACGAGGCTTCGGGCAACCTGATCGTCCATGGCTGCCATCCCAGCGTCGCACGCCGGGGGCATTTTTCCGAAGCGGCGCTCGAGCGCACGCTGCTGCTGGCCCGCAACCTGCTGCCCGGCCTCGCATGACGGAGCGGCGCAGGAGGCCGGCCGTGTCTTCCGCCGCGCCATATGGCCGCGGTGAGGTGATCGCGGACATGGTCGTCCATGCCGGCGGCCTCTCGGTGGCGCTCGTGGCCTGCGCCGCCCTGGCGATGACGGAACCGTGGAGCGCGGGAGCCGGCCCGGCGATTTCGCTCGGCATCTATGCGGCCGGGCTGCTGGCCATGCTGGGCTGCTCGGCGCTCTATCACTTCGCCGGCGAGGCAGGGCGGCGGGCCTTGCTGCGCCGGCTGGACCATTCGGCGATCTTCGCGATGATCGCCGGCACCTACACCCCGGTCATGGGCATCGGCATGGGCGGCGCCTGGGGCTGGGGGCTGCTCGGTGCCGTCTGGACCGGCGCCGCGGGCGGGGCGGCGCTGAAGCTGCTGGCCCCGGCGCGGTTCGAGCGTGCCTCCATCCTCGCCTATCTCGCCCTGGGCTGGGCGGGAATCGTGGCGCTCGACCCGCTGCTCGCCGCGCTGCCGGCGCGTGACCTGCTGCTGCTCGGCGGGGGAGGGTTGCTCTATAGCCTGGGCGTGGTCGCCCATCTCGCCACGCGGCTGCGCTACCACAATGCCCTCTGGCATGTGTGCGTCGTCGCCGCGGCGGCGTGCCACTACCTGGTCGTGCTTCACCTGGCCCAGACGGTCGGATGACCGGCGGCCGAGGCTGCCCGCTCCAGCAAGCCCGGGAGCGGCCTGCGCCGCCCCACAGCTCCGGCTTCAGCGGCGCGCCATGCCCTTGCGGATCTCGCGCTCGACCGCCGAGCGCTCGCTCGTGCCAATGCGGCGGATGATCTCCCGCACGATGGCCGGCGACACGCGGTGCCGCTTCGAGAGATAGGCCACCTCCTCCTCGACCTGCGCCGCGACGGACGGGTCAGCAGCTTCGGTCTTCGTCTTGCTCTGCACCACGATGCATTCCTGCTGCTGGACCTCGTCCGGGCCGAGGTGGTTGCTGCGTCACTGGAGCGGTCTTCATGCCGGCCGGACCGGCCGCCATGAGGGTCTTGCCGCGGAATACCACATCCGGCACCGCCTATCTCCCCCGGGCCTGGAACGATGTCGCCCCGGCCGGGCTGCGGCTGCGCCATCGGCCGGGCGCCGAAGCGGCGCCGGCCCGGGAAGCGTCGGACGCGATCACGGTCCCGGCCGCCGACCCGGCCATGCCGGCCGGCGCGACGCCCGGCCGGAGCGGATCGGTTGAGCTTCGCTCACCCGTCCCGCTCCAGCTCATTGTTGGCTGCGTGACTCACGGTTTCGGCCGACCCAGCCTCAACCGACCATGCCCTGGTGTCCTGCCCGCGACATTCGCTGGATTTCCAGCGAATGTCGCGGACAAGCAGGCCACTGAAAACAAAAGCTGGGTGGTCCGAGAACGAAGTCCGCAGGACTTCGGCATCGGGACACTAGCCGTTCGCCGGCATGCCGCCTGGGCCGAAGGGCGAGGCCGGGCCGGGCCGGAGCTGGCTCTCGCGCACGACGCGCTCATGGCCGTCATGGCGGCTCTTCACGCGGTACTCGCGGTCCTCGGCATCGTTCGGCAACAGGCGCAGCACCGTGTAGGCGCCGCGCGGAACGTTGCCGTCATAGCGGCCGGGGTTGAGTTCGACGGTCTGGCCGACCGAGTAACCATGGGGATGCTGCATGGCTGGTCCTCGCGGGACGGGTGAGGCCCCGGCAGGGACCAGGCGGCAGGGCGGCCCGCGCGCCCCGCTGGCCTCCGTCAGCCGATCAGCTCGAGAATGATCTGACGGATCTCGTCCTGCGTCAGGCCCGAGGGCTCGGGCAGGCGCGATGCTTCCGTGGAATGGGCCGTCCTGGCCGATCCAGGCGTGGGATCGGGCCGCATGGCGGCCCGGGGTAGCGTTCTTATCATCTTGTCCTTTCGCGGCGGCGTCGCATGCGAAGCCGCCTGCCCGGGCGCCCCTGCAGGGAAACGCCCGCATGCTTGCCCCGGTCCTTGCCGGACGGGCGGGGCGGGGCGGCCGTTGCGGCCACCCCGCCCAAAGCCTTCAGACCCGCTTCAGGTTGCCGGCCGAGGTCTTGCCCTGCTGGCCGCGCTGCAGCTCGTATTCGAGCTTGTCGCCCTCGCGCGGCTCCTGGATGCCCGCGCGCTGAACGTCAGCGATGTGCAGGAAAACATCCTTCGAGCCATCATCCGGCTGGATGAAGCCGTAGCCTTTGGTGGCGTTGAACCATTTGACGGTGCCGATTGACATGGCGGTGCTCCGCTTACGGGAAGGTGCCGCCCCGCGACATCGCCGGGCGGATCGAACTCGCGGGAGACGGACACCGGGCTCGGCGCTCGATCATGAGCATGGAGAGCAGGCCGAACCAAACGAGGCTGACAGAGGCAAGATGGGGTGTGGATGCGTGGGCTGCAACCCAAAAGAGCGAGGGTAACCCGACCGGGACATCATGGCATCCGGGAGATCGCCTTCTCTCCACCGTGCAGCCCGCCGGAGAACAGGACCCGCAGCGCCAGGCGTGATCGCTGCGGAAGCCCCGCCCCCGAAGGGGCCGGGCGAGCGTGGCGGCCGTGCAAGCCCTCGGCTGCACCGGCCGTCGTCAGCCGGCATATCGCCAGCATCGCCGCCCGCCCCGGAGCCGCGAAAACCCCGCCGGTCGCCCGGCGGGGTCTCCTCCAGCGGCAGCCGCCTGCTTCAGGCGATCGGGCTGAACTCGGCCTCGGAGACCGGCAGTTCCAGCAGCGCCTCCTGGTGCGCCGGCAGCTCGGAGATGCGCAGCAGCGCATCGCCGCGGTCGCCGCCGACGCCCGCCAGGAAGCCGCTCCAATAGGCCAGCTCCATGGCCTCCGGCGCAGCGTCCAGCGTGTTCTCCAGCACGGCGGAGAGGAAATCGGCATCGTCCAGCCCGCTCCAGACGCTGGCGAGGCGGTCGGCGAGGCCGTCGATCCCATCTTCCGGCAGTTGCGCCACCAGGTTGCGCACCACGCTCACCGTGGGGATGCTGCCGAAGGCGCTGTCGAACAGGCTGGTCACCGCGAAGCGGTCGGCGCCCTCATCCTGCTGGTCGGCCGGCAGGGAAAGGCCCATCGCATCGGCCAGATGCTGGCCGACGGCGGCATTCTCCTGCACGCCCATGAACAGCTCGGCGCCCGGGCCGACGGCATAGATCGGCACATCCACCGCCGTATGGCCGGTGGTGGTGAACTGCACGCCGCCCTTGGCGCTGAGCAGCTCGGCCAGGGCGAGCGCGGTGTCCTCGCTGCCCTGCAGCGCCGTGATCTCCGCCTCGCTCAGCGTCAGCCCGGTGTGTTCGGCGACGGTGTCGCGGATGGAGCCGGCATCGGCCAGGTCGAACTGCGCGGCCATCTCCCCGGCCGTCGCGGTGAAGTCGCGGAACACCGCCGGCGTGCCGTCCGCGCTCGGCTCCACCGTCATGCCGCCGGTGTCGTGGTCGGCCACCATCACTACCAGCGTGTCCGGGTTCTCCGCCTGGAACTCCAGCACCTTCTGCATGCTGGCCTCGAAGGAGGACAGGGCGTGCATGGTGGTGGCCGCGTCATTCTCATGGCCGAAGGTGTCGGTGTTCTCCTCCTCGAGGAACAGCACGAAGCCATCCTCGTCCTTGGCGAGCGTCTCGAGCGCCACCTCGGTCATCTGCTCGAGCGTCGGCTCCTCCGCCGGGCGGGGGCCGATCGCGTCGAGGTAGTCCTCGTTGTTGAACAGGCCGAGCACGCGCTCGCCATCGAACGCCGCCAGCTCCGCGGCGCTGGCGACATAGGTCATGCCCTGCGCCTCGGCGAGGCCGAACAGGTCGGTGCCGTCGGGCTGGGTGCCGCCCTCGCTCTCGGTGGTGAACTGGTTGCGGCCGGCGCCCAGGATCACGTCCAGCTCGTTGTCGCCGATATATTGCTGGGCGATATCCGCCTGGTTGCCGCGCTGCGGATTGCTGGCGGCGAAGGCCGCCGGCGAGGCGTCGGTGATGGCAGCGGTGGAGACGATGCCCGTCGCCTTGCCGGCCTCCGAGGCGAGGTCCATCACCGAGGTCAGCTCATTGCCGAAGAAATCGACGCCGACGGAGCCGTTGCGGGTCTTCACGCCCGTCGCATAGGCGTTGGCGCTGGCGGCGGAATCGGTGATCGGGTCGCTGAAGGAATCAGTCTGGATCATGCCCTTCAGCAGGGGCTCCCAGACGGGGGCTTCCGGGCCTTCCTTGAAATAGCGGTAATTCGCCATGTAGGAGGCGGAAGCGCCGTCCGGCAGCAGGAAGATGATGTTCTTCGCCGTGGCGGGGGTTTGGTCCTCGGTGGCCATAGGCTGGTCTCTCCCGGTCAATAGTATATTGCCAACAATCGGGAGCGTGCCGGAGGAACATGTCACCCCTACGAAGCCATGATGACACTTCCGCGCGGATTTACTCTGCATAGCGCAATATAACCGTAGAACAAATATCCACGTTATAGTATATCATTCGACGTCGGGTCGGATATTCTGACAGGCGTACGGTTCCATCACGCCGATGTTCTTTACGCCACGGCAGCAACAAGCCGGAATGACGCTGCCCGGCGCCAGGGGCGCTACCGCCGATGCTGCGGTCCCCTACCCCGCCTCCGCCGAGGCGATCCGCCGCGCCGTCGCCATCAGCAGCCGCGCCGCCCGCGACAGGGTGCGCCCGCGCTGCGCGATCGCGGCCGCTCCCACCGCGACCCGGGGGCAGAGCTGCAGCAGCACCAGGTCGGGCGGCGTGCCGCTCATCGCCACATAGGGGTCGATGATCGCCACCCCCGCCCCGGCGCGCACCAGCGACAGCGCCACCGAGGTCTGCGTCACCTCGATGGCGATGCGGCGCTGCAGCCCCTCGGCGCGGAACGCATCATCCACCAGATCGCCGAGCGGCAGGCCCCGTCCGACGCCGATCAGCGGCCAGGACAGCAGGTCCCGCACCTGCACGCTGCCCTGCCCCGCCAGCGGATGCGCCGCGGGCACGGCGCAGACCAGTGCGGTCTCGTCCAGCATCAGCACCTGCACATCCCCCACCAGCAGCGGCGAGAGCACGAAGCCGAGATCCACGCGCTCCCGCGCCACGGCGTCGATCGCGGCGATGTTGTCCATGGTCTGCACCGCCACCTGGATGCCGGGGCGGGAGCGGCGGAAGGCGGCGATGGCGCGCGGCAGCAGATGGTCCGCCAGCGTCGGCGTCGCCGCCACCAGCACAGAGCCGACCGCCATGTCGCGGATGCCGTCCACCAGCCGGCCGATCCGCGCCACGCCCTGGAAGACGCGCTCCACCTCCGGGAGGATGACGCTGAGCTCCACCGTCGGGTGCAGCCGGCCCCGGCGGCGGCTGAACAGCGGGAAGCCGACCGCTGCCTGGCTTTCGCGCAGCATCATGCTGACCGCGGGCTGGGAGATGCCGAGCGCCTCCGCCGCCGCGGTGACGGTGCCGTGCCGGGCGGTGGCATGGATGACTTCGATCTGGCGATAGGTCAGGCGCATCAGCCCAGCTTATATTCGCATAAGCCCCGAGGGGTTGAGCTTATTCCCGGCGGCGCGCAGGATGCCCGCCGCAATGCCCGACAGCGCCCCGCCGACAGGGGAACGGGCTCAGGAATCCCCTCATTTTTCGTTGCGTGGTCTATAGGCGCGATTCGTCTGGGCTTGGTAGCCGTTCCAATGTGATGCGGGTTGGAGTTGTTCGGTGGGCGAGGCGGATCGGGGTCAGGCGAGGCT
>NZ_SRXO01000006.1 GCF_008360935.1 Siccirubricoccus phaeus | reverse complement strand
CCAACATCGGCTGACCAAGCCCTACCATCCTTGGACCAACGGTCAGGCCGAGCGGATGAACCGCACGGTCAAGGACGCCACCATCAAGGCTTTCCATTACCCCGACCTCAGCACCCTCAAAGCCCACATCCTGGCCTTCATCACCGCCTACAACTTCGCCAAACACCTCAAGGCACTCCGATGGCGAACCCCCTTCCAGGCCGTCTGCGACGCCTGGACCAAGGACCCCACCATCTTCAAAATCAAACCGCACCACCTCATCCCGGGACCAAACACCTAGCTCATTGTTCGGTCGCGTGATTCACGGTTTCGGTCGATTCGACCTCAACCGATCACGCTCTAGTGGCCCGAGAACGAAGTCCGGAGGACTTTGGAGTCGGGACACTGGGCCGGTTTCGCCTCGGCTGCGCTCGGCGAACCGCTCCAGCCCTTCGTTTGGCCGCATTTTCCGAGACGTCCGGCGATTCCGCCGGAGTTGAAAATGCTAACCAGCCGTGATCTTCGCAGCGGCGATGACGGCGCCCCAGATCCGCCGCTCCTCCGCCAGCGCCTCGCGATAGGCCTCGGGCGAGCCATTCACCAGAATCCAGTGCAGCCCCTCCATGCGGGCCCGCACCTCCGGCCGCTGCATCACCTTGTTGATCTCGGCATTCCAGAAGGCGACCCAGGCAGGCGGGGTCCCCGCCGCCATCACCACCCCATAGCCGACATCGCCGGTGAAGCCCGGCAGCGTCTCCTTCGCCAGCGGCACCTCGGGCAGGACGGGATTCCGCTCCTCCGTGGTGAAGGCGATGGGGCGCAGCCGCCCGCCCTGGATATGCGGCAGGGATTCCGGCAGCAGGCTGAAATAGAGATCGGCATTGCCGGCGATGATGTCGAGCAGCGCCGGCGTGCCGCCGCGATACTGGATCATCTCCATGGCGATCCCGGCCGCATGCATCAGCCGCGCCGCCAGCAGATGGGTGGCGCCGCCGAGGCCCGACTGGCCGATATTCAGCCTGCCCGGATTGGCCTTGGCGTAGTCGATCAGGCCCTGAAGCGTGGTGAAGGGCGCATCCGGCTTGCCCACCAGCACCATCGGCACGCGGATCAGGTTCGCCAGCGGCAGCAGGGTGCGGTCCGGGTCGATGGGCATCTGCATGCCCGGCAGCACCGGGGCGGTGGAGAGCACGCCGTTGGACGCCAGCGAGAGCGTATGGCCATCCGCCGGCGCATTCGCCACCGCCTGCATGGCGATGAAGGTGCCGGCGCCGCTGCGATTCTCCACCACCACGTTGCGGCCGCCCAGCGCCGGCCCCAGCCCATCCGCCAGGATGCGGGCCAGCAGATCCACCGTGCCGCCCGGCGCATAGGGCACGATGAGGCGGACATCGCGGGTGATGCTCTGCGCCGCGGCAAGCCCCGGCAGCAGCAGGGCAGCGAGGAGGAGGACCAGACGCATGGCGATGGCTCCCGGCAATCGAGGATCGGGGAAGCCTGCCCGCCATGCTGCGACGCAGCAACCGGCTTCCCACCGGCAGCAAGCCGAAATTCCACGCAGCCATGCGCGATCTGACCAGGCAAGGGGCAAGGGGTGCCCGCGGAATGGGCCCCGCCCGCCATGCCCCGCGGGACCCTGCAGCGCCACCTGCTCCGCCGCCTCGCCGGCGGGCCCGCCCGGGCGGCCTAAACGGCTCTGGTTGTTCTTCTTTTCAAGGCGAAGATCGGTTGGGTGATTCCGCCTGGCCGCATCTTGCTCTAGTCATCGGGACAACGCCCGGAGGAACGCCCATGACCACGCGCCGCCTGCTGCTCACCGCCGCCCTCGCCGCCCCCGCCCTTGCCCGCGCCGAGGAAAGCTGGTCGCCCAGCCGGCCCGTGACGATGCTGGTCGGCTTCGCCCCGGGCGGCGGCACGGACATCATCGCCCGGCTGCTGGCGCCGGCGCTGCAGCAGGCGCTCGGCCAGCCCATCGCGGTGGAGAACCGGCCGGGCGCCAGCGGCACCCTCGCCGCCCTAGCCGGTACCCGCGCGGCACCGGACGGCCATACGGTCTACATGACCACCGTCAGCGCCTCCGCCGTGGTGCCGCCGCTGATGACGCCGCCGCCCTTCGACATCTACAAGGACCAGACGCCCATCGCGCTCGCCGCCACGGTGCCGCTGGTGGCGGTGGTCCCCACCACCTCCCCGGCGCGCGACCTGGCCGGGCTGATCGCTGCCGCGAAGGCCGATCCGGGGGGGCTGAACTACGCCTCCTCCGGCGTCGCCACCCAGCAGCACCTGGCGGCCGAGCTGCTGTCCGCCGCCGCCGGCATCCGCATGACGCATGTGCCCTTCCGCGGCACCGGCCAGGCGGTGAACGAGATCCTCGCCGGGCGCATCGACCTCGCCATCGACACCTTCCCCACCTACCTGCCGCATATCCGCGGGGAGCGGGTGCGGGCGCTGGCCACCACCATGCCGGAGCGCATCTCCTGGCTGCCGGACCTGCCGACCGTCGCCGAATCCGGCTTCCCCGGCTTCGACGCCAATGTTTGGTACATGCTGATGGGCCCGCCCGGCCTGCCGGCCCCGGTCCGGGAGCGCTGGGCGGCGGCGGTGGGCGCGGCGCTGGCGGAGCCGGTGCTGCGCCCGCGCATCGAGGCCGCCGGCTTCATCCCGGGCAATGGCAGCAGCGCCCACGCCGCCGCCCTGCTGCGGCAGGATGCGGAGCGCTACGCGGCGGTCATCCGCCAGGCGGGCATCCGCATCGAGTAGGCGAGACGGAGCAATCCCACGGACGCCCCTGGCGGCGGACGCTCCCGCCATGCGCGACGGCAGCAGGCCCGCGCCAGGGCCACCAGCCCAGGCCTCCCGGGGCGCGCAGCAGCGCCGCCCAGCTCACCTCATGCCAGCTCCAGCCGCCGGGCGCCGCCGCCCCGCCGGCGCGGCGCAGCGCAACCGCCCCGCAATGCGTCGGCACCGGCGCGAAGCAGCGCAGCTCCCAGCCCTCCTCCAGCCCCGGGTCCGGCCCGCATCCCGCCGGCGCCACCCGCAGCGCGCGGCCCCGCAATTCCGGCGCGGCGAGGCCGGTGCCGAGCGCCTTCCCTATCGCTTCCCGCTGTGTCCAGAGCCGGGCGAGCAGCGCCGCCCGCTGCCCCGGCGCCGCCGCCGCGAGCATGGCGCGCTCCGCCGCCGGCAGCACGGCGTCGAGCTGTTCCGGCCGATGCGCCGCGCAGGCGGCGAGCGACTCCACATCGACTCCCACCGCCGCGCCGCGCGCCACGGCGCAGGCGACCAGCCCTTCCGCATGGCTCAGGCTGAGCGCGGCCGCGCCATCCTCCAGCACTGCCCGCCCATCCGCGTCGCGCAGCAGCCGCGCATGCCGCGCGCCGAGCGTCTTCCGCAAGGCGAAGCGCAGCAGCGCCTGCGCCGCGAGATGGCCTTGCCGATCCTCCCGGCGGCGGAACCGTGCCGCCCGCACCTGTTCCCCCCGCGGCAGCCCGCGCGCCAGCAGCCCAAGCTCCGCCTCGGCCGCCGCCGCCGGCAGCACGCACCAGAACACCGTAACATCCGTCCGGTCGAATACTTGTGCCGTCGCCGTCGTCATTGTTCCAGTTCATCCGCCGGCCTGCTGCGGCATTGACGCAATGCTGCGTCACACCGAAGCTTCACGCAAACGTAGAACGCTACACGAGTTCTTGGGGTTATCCCGCGGCGGTCGCGTTCCGCAGAGTTGCCACCGGGCCGGCTGGCGAACGGCCAGTCGGCTCCGTCGTCATCACGCGATGGGAAATGCCATGCAGGCTCAGGCCACTCTCCTGGTCGGCGCTTCTACCGACGCCGCGCCCTCAACCTCGGCCAGGTTGCAGTACAGCCCCACCAGCGCCGCCATCGCCGATTCCGCTCTCAGCCGCTTCACCCGCCGGCTGGAGCAGGAGCAGCGCATCCGCCTGCCGGATTTCGCCGCCCTGTCGGACTTCGCCCTGCGCCGCAACGACGTGTTCTGGGAGGCGGCGCTGCGGTGGTGCGGCCTGGAGGTGGAGGGCGACAGCACGCCGGTCCGCATCGGCATCGGCGTGGAGGACAGCCTGTTCTTCCCGCGCCTTCGCCTGAATTACGCGGAGAACCTGCTGCGCGCCGGCGGCCGCGCCACGCCGGAGAGCCTCGCCCTCATCGGCCGCACCGCCGATGGCGGCCGCCTCTGCCTCAGCCGCGCGGCGCTGGCAGCGCGCGTCGCCGCCCTGGCCGAGGCGCTGGCGGAGCGCGGCCTCGGCGTCGGCGACACCGTCGTCGCCATCGCCCGCAACACGGCGGAGGCGGCGATCGCGGCGCTGGCGGTCACGGCGCTCGGCGCCAGCTTCGCCTCCGCCTCCCCGGAGCTGAGCGCGGAGATGATCCTGGCCCGCTTCGCGCCGCTGCAGCCGCGCCTGCTCATCGCCCATGCCGCGCCGCAGCCGCATGACGTGCTGATGCCGCTGGCCGGGCGGGTGGCGCAGGTCGCCGCCGGCCTGCCCTCGCTGCAGGGCCTGCTGCTGCTGGACGCGGGCGAGCTGGAGGCAAGGGAGCTGCCGCCGCTGCTCCGCCTCGCGGACCTGCCCACGCAGCCGGCGCGGCACCTGCCCTGGCCCCGCCTGCCCTTCAACCACCCGCTCTTCATCATGTTCTCCTCCGGCACCACCGGCGCGCCGAAATGCATCATCCACGGCGCCGGCGGCACGCTGCTGGAGCATGCGAAGGAGCATCAGCTCCATTGCGACCTGGGCCCGGGCGACCTGCTCTTCTTCCAGACCTCCTGCGCCTGGATGATGTGGAATTGGCAGCTTTCGGCCCTGGCCAGCGGCGCCGCCATCCTGCTGCATGACGGCCCGGTGCATGACCCCGCGGCGCTCTGGCGCATCGTGGCGGAGGAGGGCGTGACGGTCTTCGGCACCAGCCCGCCCTATCTGCGCATGGGCGAGGAGGCCGGGCTCGAGCCGGGCCGGCTTTTCGACCTCGGCAAGCTGCGCGCCGTCCTCTCCACCGGCTCGATCCTGTACGACCAGCAATTCCATTGGGTCAGCCGCGCGGTGAAGCCGGTGCCGGTGCAATCCATCTCCGGCGGCACGGACATCCTCGGCTGCTTCGTGCTCGGCAACCCGACCCTGCCGGTACGGGCCGGCGAGGCGCAATGCCGCAGCCTCGGCCTCGATGTCCGCGCCATGCTGCCTTCCGGCGAGGCGACGGCGACGCGGCCCGGCGCCGTCGGCGAGCTGGTCTGCGCCAACCCCTTCCCGTCCCGCCCGCTCGGCTTCCATGGCGATGCGGACGGGTCGCGCTTCCACGCCGCCTATTTCGCCCGCAACCCGGGCTTCTGGACCCATGGCGACCTGGTGGAATTCTCCGCCGCCGGCGGCTGCCGCCTGCATGGGCGGGTGGATGGCGTGCTGAATGTCCGCGGCATCAAGGTCGGCCCTGCCGACATCTACCGCGTGCTGCAGGACCTGCCGGAGATCCGCGAGGCCATGGCGGTGCAGCAGGAGGGCGAGACGCCGGAGCAGCACCGCGTGGTGCTCCTCCTCGTCCTGCGGCCCGGCCTCACCCTGGATGCCGCCCTGATGGCGCGGCTGCGGCGGGAGCTGGCGCACCGCGCCTCCGCCGCGCATGTGCCGGACCTCATCCTGCAGGTGCCCGCCCTGCCGGTGACGCATAGCGGCAAGCGGTCGGAGGCCGCGGCGAGCGACGCGGTGAATGGCCGCGCGCCACGCAACGCCGCCGCCCTGGCGAATCCGGACTGCCTCGCCGCGCTGCGGGACCACCCGGCGCTGCGCCCCGGGACGGACGGCCCGCCGGCGCTGCGGCGCGGCGCGGACGGCCAGGCCTCGGCCGAGGCGATCGAGGCCTGGCTCACCGCCCTCTGGGAGCAATTGCTGCATTTCGCCCCGATCGGGCGGGACGACAATTTCTTCGATCTCGGCGGCCATTCCCTGCTCGCCGCCCGCATGCTCTCGGAGCTGCGCGCGGCGACGGGGCGGGAGCTGCCGCTGACCGTGCTGCTGCACGCCCCGACCATCGCGAGCCTCACCGCCATCCTGCAGGACCCGTCCTGGACGCTCGATTCCCGCCTGGTGGTGCTGAAGGACGGCGAACTGACGCCCCCCCTGGTGCTGATCCACAGCCTGGCCGGCACCTTCCTGGAGCTCTGGGCGGTACGCCGGCATCTCGGCGGCCGGCGCCGCATCCTCGGCATCCAGGCGCGCGGCCTGGAGGTGGGCGAGCAGCCGCATCGCCGGGTGGAGGACGCGGCGGCGGAGTATCTCGGCCTGCTGCGCCAGGTGCAGCCGCAGGGTCCCTACCTGCTGGCCGGCTATTCCTATGGCGGGCTCGTCGCCTTCGAGATGGCGCGGCGGCTCGAGGCGGCGGGGGAGAAGGTCGCCTTCCTCGGCCTGATCGATCCGGAGCTGGATCCCGCCTGCCTCGACTGGCGCGCCCGGCTGGGCTTCGCCGGCCACAAGCTGGCGCATGAGCTGCGGCAGGTCCGGGCGCAGCCGCCGGCGGAGCGGCGGCGGCATCTGGCGCGCCGCCTGGCCGCCGCGGGCACCAGTTTGCGCCTCCGCCTGGGCCGCGCCGCCCCGGCCGCAGCGGCGCCGGAGCAGTCGGAGCTGCCGCTCACGCTGCGCCGCATCCATGAAGCGGTGCGGGAGGCCAGCGCCGCCTACCGCCCCCGCCCCTATCGCGGCGACGCCACGCTGTTCCGCGCGACGGAGCAGCGGCCGGAAACCTGCGACCCGCAACCCATCTGGCGGCGCCTGGTCTGCGGCCAGCTCACCGTGCTGCCGGTGCCGGGCGACCACCTTTCCATCATCAGGGAACCGGGGGCGACCACCCTGGCGACGCTGCTGGAGGCAGCGCTGCGGACGGCCGAAATGTTCTAGGCTTCTTCCCATGGCGCCGCCGGCGCGGCGCCATGGGCCCCGGGGGCGTCCGCTGCGTTCGCTGGAAATCCGGCGAACTTCGCGGGCAGGACACTAGGCCGGTCCCTGGACGATCCGGGCGGCGGCGATGATCGGCTCCATGCCCGGATTCATCGTGGCGCCGTCCCGCACCCGCTGCTCGGCCTTGGCCTCCGCCGCGCGGATCTCGGCCAGCGCGGCCAGCACCTGCTCCGCCCTTTCCAGCGGCACCACCACGACGGAATCCGCATCCCCCACCACGATGTCGCCCGGCCGCACGAAGACCCCGCCCAGCATCACCGGCAGCCCGACCACGCCCGGCCCGTTGCGCGCCGGCGAATTCGGGCTGACGCCCGCGGCGAACACCGGCAGGCGGCTGGCGAGGATGCCCGCCTTGTCGCGCGCCAGCCCATCCGTGACGAAGGCGGCGCAGCCCTTGTTCCGCATCATCCCCGCCGCCAGGTCGCCGATCAGCGCGGTGCCGGTGAAGCAGTCATTGCTCACCATCAGCACATCGCCCGGCTGCGCCTCCGCCAGCGCGCCGAACATGCCGACGGTATCGGCAGGGTAGGCATGCGCGGTCAGCGCCGGGCCGACGAAGACGGCGTTCTCCGGGTCCAGCGGCTTGATCCGGTAATCCACCGCGCCCCGCCCATCCATGGCATCCGCCAGGTGGGAGGTCTGCGCGCCGCGGAAGGCCTCGATCAGCGCGGCGGCGGGGCGGCGATGGCCGCGATGGAGGGTGAGCAGCGGCGGGTTGTGCAGCATGGCGTTTCCTTCCCCGAAAGAGTCGCCCCAGGGTGGTCAAGCCGCGCCGAAGCTGCAAGCCTGGGGGCAAAGGGAGGAACGCCATGCTGGACCATCTGGACGGCGCCACGCGCCTCTATGTCGTCATCGGCGACCCGATCACCCAGGTGAAGTCGCCCGCCGGCCTCACCCGGGGCTTCGCGGCGCGCGGCCGCAACGCCGTGCTGGTGCCGCTGCATGTCACGGCGGCGGAGGTGGAGCCCTGCCTCGCCGGGCTTGCCCTGGCGCGGAACCTGGACGGCATCGTCGTCACGGTGCCGCATAAATTCACCGCGCGGCGGCTCTGCGCCACGGTGACGGAACGGGCGGAGTTCCTCGGCTCGGTCAATATCATGCGGCGCACGCCCGGCGGCTGGCATGGCGACATGACGGATGGGCTGGGTTTCCTCGGCGCCATCCAGGCCGGCGGCTTCCAGCCGCAAGGCAAGCGCGCGCTGCAGGTGGGCGCCGGCGGCGCCGGCACCGCCATTGCCCTGGCGCTGCTGGAGGCGGGCCTTGCCGAGCTGGCGCTGCACGATGCCGATGCAGCGCGGCGCGATGCGCTGCTGGCCCGGCTGCACGCGCGTTTCGGGGAGCGGGTGCGCGCCGGCAGCGCCGACCCCACCGGCTACGATTTGGCGGTGAACGCCACCCCCGCCGGCATGCGCGCCGAGGACCCCCTGCCCCTGGACGCCGCCCGCCTCGCCCCCACCGCCTTCGTCGGCGACGTGATCACGGTGCCGGAGGTGACGCCGCTGCTCGCCGCCGCCCGCGCCAGGGGCTGCCGCATCTCCACCGGCGTCGCGATGTTCGACGCGGCGCGAGAGCTGATCGTCGATTTCCTGCTCGGCCGCTGATACCCTCGGACCAGACGCAAGGAGGAACGTGAATGCGCCTCGGCCTCTTCATGATGCCGCTGCACCCGCCGGAACGCCCGATGGCGGAGACCCTGGCGGAGGATACCGAGAAATCCCTGCTGGCCGACCGCCTCGGCTTCCAGGAGCTGTGGATCGGCGAGCATTTCTCCGCCTCCTCCGAGCCCATCGCCTCGCCGCTGATGTTCATGGCCGGCCTGGCGCCGCGGACGAAGCTGATCTTCGGCACCGGCGTCATCAACCTGCCGAACCACCACCCCGCCATGGTCGCGGCGGAGGCGGCGCAATTCGACCAGATGACCGGCGGCCGCCTGATCCTCGGCATCGGCCCGGGCGGCCTCGCCTCGGATTGGGAGCTGTTCGGCAACACCGACCCGGCGCTGCGCGGCAAGCGCATGGTGGAGGCGATCGACACCATCCTGGCGATCTGGGCGCAGGACCCGCCCTATGACATCCCGGGCGCGACCTGGACCACGAAAATCACCGAGGCCGTCATCCCGGCCTTCGGCGTCGGCACCATGCCGAAGCCCTTCCAGCACCCGCACCCGCCCATCGCGGTGACGGCGCGCAGCATCGACAGCTTCGGGGTGAAGCTCGCCGTGCAGCGCGGTTGGCAGGTGCTCTCCGCCAATTTCGTGGCGGAGCGGGTGGTGGAAGGGCATTGGCGCACCATGCAGGCGGCGCTCGCGGGCAAGCCCGCCGCGCATCCCCATGCCCCTTGGCGGGTGGCGCGGAATTTCTGCATCGCGGCCAGCGACGCCGAGGCGCGGGAGCGGATGTTCCACCCCGACGGCGCCAACCGCTACTACTTCCACTACCTCTCCAGCCTGGCCCGCCGCGCCGGGCAATTGGCGACGCTGAAGCCCTCCGCCGAGACGCCGGACGAGGCGGTGACGCTGGAGGCGATCATCGAGGATTGCGTCATCTGCGGCGCGCCGGGGACGGTGCTGGACAAGCTCGTTGCGCTGCGCGAGCGGGTCGGGCCCTTCGACCACCTGCTGATGGCGGGGCTGGACTGGAGCGGGCCGAACGCGGCCTGGGAGCAAGAGACGATGCGAAGGCTGGCGGAGGAGGTGATGCCGCGCTTTCGCCAGCATGTGGCGGCGAGCGGCGCCAAGGCAGCCGAATAGTTGAGAGGGGCGTTGCCCCTCTCAAACTCTCCCCGCCAAAGGCCGAAGGGCCTTTGGAAACCTTGAGTCTGGCGTCTCGACCGTCGGCTCCAGAACGCATGTGTGGGGGGAGCAGAGCTTTCCCCTCAATCCTACAGAATCTCCGCCAGCTTCTCCCGCAGCGGCCCGGCTTCCTCGATGGTGAAGTATTCCGGCGGCATGTCGGGATACATCGCATAGCTCTCGCGGATCAGCCGGGGCAGGCCGATGATCTGCGAATTGGCCCCGGCTCCGATCCCCCGGTTGAGCCGCTTGAACAGCAGGCTGCCCGGCACGCCGAGCGGCTCCGCCAGCTCCGGATAGACCGGCCAGATGGTATCGATCGCCAGATGGTCGAAGATCAGCTCCGGCGCCGGCGTCCCCTCCGGCACCAGCCCCGCGGCGATCGCCAGCACCGTGGCCATGCCGGCCAGCGCCACCGCCTTCGGGTGGTTGTTCGTATGCATGAAGCAGCCGCGCGCATGCCAGCGCGCGAACTCCGCCGTCAGATCCAGCCCGTAGCTCTCCTGCGCCATCCGCAGCAGCAGGGTGCGCGCCTTGCCGAAGGCGTCGAAATAGCCGAGGCGCTGATAGACCAGCCGGTTGAAGAGCTGCGCCACATCGGCCTCCGGCACGCCGAGGCTGTAGGCGCCGGCGACGATGGCGGAGTGATAGGCGCCGATCGGGGAGTAGCGCACATCCCCGCCCTTCTTCAGATAGACCAGATCCGGCTGGTAGCCGGTGAAGGCGATCAGCGGGAAGCGACGCAGCCGGGGATGCGCCGCCTGTAGCGCCGCCGTGCCCAGCGGGCCGAATTCGGGATCGAGATCCTGGGTGAAGACCAGATCATAGCCGGAGAGGGCGGCGGCCACCTCGGCCTCCTGGCCGTGATGGCGGATCACCACCGCCTCGAAGCTTTCCACCTCCGCCTCCGGCAGCAGGGCCAGCAGCCCATGCGCTACGCCATGCGCCTGGCAACCGCCCAGAACGGCGATGCGCATCAGGCCCGACCCTGCGGGAAGACGGCCGGCGAGACGATCGCCTCCTCATCGCAGAGGATGCCGGTGAGCGCCTGGTAGCGCGCCACCTCCTCCGCGGAGACGGCGGCCAGCGGCGGGCTCGCGGGCGCGGCGGCCGCGGGCGCCGGTTCGGCCCGGGGGGCGGCGGGCGCGCCGGAGAGGTAGTGGCGACGAAAGACGGACATGACGAACTCCACCCCCTCCGGGGTCACTTCCCGCAGATCCTCGGCGTAGTAGCGCCCGCCGGTTTGCGGCCCGGTGACGATCTCATAACTCGGAAAATAGGCGATGCCCGGATCGCGCCGGGTCAGCTCCTCCGCCACCGCCCGCAGGATGGATTTGCTGGCGATGGTGGAGACCAGCACATGCCGGTCCTCATAGGTGGCGATCAAGGGCACGGGGGAGACGGTGAGCATCACTCGCGCCCTGGGATTCACCAGCCGCAGCCCGGCGAGGAAGGCCTCCATCTGCTCCAGCGTCTCGGCGAAGCCGGCATTGTGGAAGCGCCAGGCCTCCTCCTTCTCCTGCGCCCCCACCACGCCGGGGGCGAGGGGCACGGCGGCGCCGTCCTCGGCGCTGACCCAGCCCTCCGTCAGGCCCAGGGTGAAGATGAAGACGGCGCAGCCCTCGAACATGCGGCGGGTGGCGGCCAGGTGGCGGCGGCGGTCCTCCTCCAGCGCCTCCAGGCTGGGGAAGCCGCCCTGCTGGATGCGCGGGCGGAAGGGGTCCAGCCAGGCGCCGGCGGCGGTCTGCCAGGCCCGGGCCTTGGGCCGGTACTGGCCATAGGCGCGGTCGAAGAGCTGGCGCAGGGCGCGGGCGGTGTAGAGATTGCCGAAGCGGGCGGGGAAGATGCCGTAGCCCTCATCCACCGTGCCGGCGGCGCCGGTGAAGCGTTCCGTCTCCAGCCAATTGAAGCCGGCGGCTTTCAGGGTGCGGGAGAGGTGCTGGGCGAAGCAGCTTCCGGCCGTCGCGATCGGGTCGCCGGGCGAGAGGGTGAAGGGCACGGCGGTGACGGGATCGACGCCCGATGCCGCCTGTCCCGCCACGGCCTGGCGCCAGAAGGTGTAATCGGGTCGGCCACGATAGGGATTGGTCACGCTGCTCGCCTGCCGGTTGTGGGGATGTTCTGCCGGGGCAGGTGGGGAGGATGCAAGGGTGGGTAAAGCGGCGGGGATGGTCGGTCCGACTCCGGTCGGATTGGCGGCCTGGCGCCCGGATGCGGAGCGATGGGCTCCCGCTCCCGGCCCCTGGCACCGGTGCAGGGTCCGGGCGGATGCGGAGCGATGCAGCGGCCGGAGATCGGCCGCCGAGCCGCCTTCCGGGTGGAAGCTTCTTCGCCCGGCGGCCTCAGCCCGACTCCGGCCCTGCCAAAGGCTCCGGCCCTTGCCGGCCCGGCGCAGACTCGCCGGCATGCTGTTGCCGCGGCGGGCGGCCGCCGCCTGGGATTCCGGCCAGGTCTGGCCGGCGACGGACGCCCGGCGCGATGCCGCCGGACCCGCCGGCCGCCGGCATCAGCCCGTCCCCCGGGCCTCCGCCGCCGCGACGAAGCCCGGCACATCCTCTTCCAGCAGCAGGCGCTCCGCCGCCAGCGCCTCGGCGGCGGCGCGGATGGCAGCGACATAGGCACCGGGGGCGACGTAGCGCTCGGCGAGGGAGCGGCGCGGATCGCCCACCGCGGCGCGGGCGGCGGCATCGGCGGGGAAAGGCAGGAAACTGCCCTCGCGGTCGCAGAGCTCCGCCTCCAGCCCCGGCGCGGCGTAGAGGTTCCAGCCGGTATGGGTGCCGCGCGGCACGGCGATCTCCGGCAGGCGCACCCCGCCCAGCTCATTGCCGTCGGCATCCACCGCCGGCACCAGGGGGCGCCAGGCGGTCTCCGGGCCGCGCTGGCCGGCAACCCAATCCGTCACCGGGGCGATCGGCGTGGCGCCGCGCGGGCGGCGGGCGCCGGGGATGGCGGGGAAGGCCTCCAGCACCGCCTCGGCCGGCAGCAGCGTGCCCTCGGCGAGGCGCGGCACGCGGCTTGCCGGCGGCGCGATGCCGCGCTCCACCCACTCTTCCAGCGCCGCCTGCAGGGCCCGCAGCAGCGGGCTGGCGGAATGCGGGTTGTTGGGATGGAAGGCGTTGCCGCGCGCCGTCGTCGCCCCGCTGCGACCGGCATGCTTCGTGCCGGCGACGAAATACTGCCGGTGGTTGGGCAGTTCCGGCAGGTCGGCCGCGCCATCCGGCGTGGTGTGGGTGAGGGAGGCGCCCTTCTGCCAGTATTCGGTGGAGGTGTTCACCTCCATCAGCTTCGGGTCGGTGGGCGCGCCGCGCAGCAACCTGTCCGTGCGGCCGGAGAGCGGGTCGGTGGCGGCGGCGGCGGCCATGGGGAACCAGACTTCCGGGAAGAGATGGTCCTCGTGCCGGCAGGCGGTATGGTCCGGCTGGGCGAAGCGTTCATTGAGGAAGACCCGGCCGGCACCGGCGATGTGGCAGAGCACGCCGTCGAAGACCTTCCGCCCCTCGCCCGCATCATTCATGCCGAGATCGAGGAAATGCCGCAGGAATCGGCCCGCCTGGCTGATGCCGATGGCATAGGCGTGGCGCCGCCGCAGATCCGCCAGCGGGTTGCCGACCTCGGCGTGGCGGAGGAAGGCGAGAAGGTCGCGCGTCGCCGCATAGGCCATGCCGAGCGGGCGGGCGCCGGTCGCCGGATAGGTGAAGTCGTAGATGCTGCCGGGGGTGAAGGCGGTGCCTTCCGGCAGCAGGCGGATGGCGCGCGGACCGGCATACTCCCAGGCGGTGACGGCCTCCGGCGCCGCGTCGCGGGTGCGGCGGACGGTCAGGCGGGCGCGGGCCGGATCCGGATCGGCGACGGGGTAGCTGAGCGGGGCGGTCGGGCGGTCCGCCGGATTGATGCGGGTGCCGAAGATGAATTCGTCCCGCACCAGGCCAGTGATGCCCTCCAGCAGGGGCAGCTCGATCCGCAGCCCCTCATTGGCGCGGGGCGCTTCCGGGTCCCAGCCGGACCAGATCAGCGTGGTGCCCTGGCGCAGCGGGATGGCATTGCCGGCGGCGGCGGCGCTGCGCAGCCCGTTCTGCTCGGCGGGCGGCACGGCATGGCCCTCATAGACGCCGGCGAAGAGCATCTTCCGCCCGCGATTGGTCACGTCATGGAGCAGGCGGCCATTGGCGCGGGCGGTATCGGCGGGGCGGAGGATCACCACCTCCGTCGCATAGGGGATCAGCCCGGCGGCGTTGCGCGGCGCGATGTCGAGGTCGGCGATGCCGGCATTGCGCGGATCGGCGGGGTCCAGCGCGCCGCGGGCGAGGCCGGCGAGGCGCTGATAGGGGCCGGCGCCGAAATCCTGGCCGGCGGCGAAGCTTTCGGCGGCGGTGAGTTCGAAGGCGTGGATGCCTGGCCCTTGCGTCATCTCCGGTCCCTCCCCGCCCGAAGGCTAGGACGGGCCGGGGGACAGGACCAGCACCCAGTCCGATGGACGGCGCCCAGAACCGCGCCGCCCGTTGCCCTGCCGCGGCTTCGCCGCGGCAGGCTGTGCGAGGCTCTTATCCGGGAGCGACTCCCGGGGTCCCCATGGCGTTGCGCAGCAACGTCATGGGGATCACTGATCCGCGTAGCAATGGGTCTCGGCCGCGGCACCCGGATGGGTGACGGCGCCGAGATAGGCGGGCCCGACAAGCTGCGCGTATTTGTAGAGCGCGCCGCTGTTGTAGTCCGTCTTGCGGGGCTTCCAGGCGGCCTTGCGCTTCGCCAGCTCCTCATCGGAGACCAGCATGTCGATCGTGCCCTTCTCGGCGTCGATCACGATTTTGTCGCCATTCTGCAGCAGGGCGATGGGGCCGCCCACCGCCGCCTCCGGCCCGACATGGCCGATGCAGAAGCCGCGCGTCGCGCCGCTGAACCGACCATCGGTGATCAGCGCCACGCTCTCGCCCATGCCCTGGCCGTAGATGGCGGCGGTGGTGGAGAGCATCTCCCGCATGCCTGGGCCGCCCTTCGGCCCCTCGTAGCGGATGACGATGACGTCGCCCGGCTTGTAGGCGCGGTCCTCCACCGCCTTGAAGGCATCCTCCTCGCAATCGAAGCAGAGCGCGGTGCCCTCGAAGCGCAGCGTCTTCATGCCTGCGATCTTCACGATGCCGCCCTCGGGCGCCAGGTTGCCCTTAAGGCCGACCACGCCGCCGGTCTTCGACAGGGCCTGGCTGACCGGGTAGATCACGTCCTGGTCCTTCGGGAAGACCACGTCCTTGTGGTTCTCCGCCAGGGTCCTGCCGGTGACCGTCATGCAGTCGCCATGCAGCAGGCCGGCATCCAGCAGCGCCTTGATGATCACCGGGATGCCGCCGACCTTGTACACGTCATAGGCGACGTATTTTCCGCCGGGCTTCAGGTCGGCGATGTAGGGGGTGCGGCGCATGATCTCCACCACGTCGTCCATGGTGAAGCGGATGCCCGCCTCATGCGCAATGGCCGGCAGATGGAGGCCCGCATTGGTGGAGCCGCCGGTGGCGCCGACCACGACCGCGGCATTCTCCAGCGCCTTGCGGGTGACGATGTCGCGCGGGCGGAGGTTCTTCTTCACCAGCTCCATCACCGCGCGGCCGCTCTCGAAGGCCCAGCGGTCGCGCTCCTCATAGGGCGCCGGCGTGCCGGCCGAGCCCGGCAGCGCCAGGCCGATCGCCTCGGAGACGGTGGCCATGGTGTTGGCGGTGAACTGCCCACCGCAGGCGCCGGCCGAGGGGCAGGCGACGCATTCCAGCGCGTGCAGATCCTCGTCCGAGAGGTTGCCGGCCGCGTGCTGGCCCACCGCCTCGAACACATCCACCACGGTGACATCCTTGCCCTTGAACTTCCCGGGCAGGATGGAGCCGCCATACATGAAGACGGCGGGGACGTTCAGGCGCAGCATCGCCATCATCATGCCGGGCAGCGACTTGTCGCAGCCGGCAAGCCCCACCAGCGCGTCATAGCAATGGCCGCGCACCGTCAGCTCGACCGTGTCGGCGATGGCGTCGCGGCTGGCGAGGGACGACTTCATCCCCTGATGGCCCATCGCGATGCCGTCGGTGACGGTGATGGTGGTGAATTCGCGCGGCGTGCCGAGGGCTTCCTTGACGCCCTTCTTCACGCTCTGCGCCTGGCGCGAGAGGTCGATATTGCAGGGCGCGGCCTCGTTCCAGCAGGTCGCGACGCCGACGAAGGGCTGGTCGATCTCCGCCTCGGTCAGGCCCATGGCATAGTAATAGCTACGGTGCGGGGCGCGCTCCGGGCCCACCGTCACATGGCGGCTCGGCAGCGTCGACTTGTCCCATGCGGTCATTGCGTTCCTCCAATCCGGGACGCCCATTGGCCCCGGGGCCTCTCCTTCGGGGAGGGCGCTGCCTTCCCCGAAACCCTCCCGTCAAGGGCCGAAGGGCCCTTCTTCCTGCCAGGGAAGGGGTGAGGCGGCGGGGCGGCAGGGGATGTTCCGGGCCGGGCAGAAGGCGGGCGTCGCCAGGGCGGATCGCCCTGGCAGGCCCGCCGGCGGACCGGCGCAGAAAAGACCCGTTGGCCCGACCCGAGACCCCTTCCCTGGCAGGCCTTGGAACCCTTTAGTTTTTCGGGGGGTGTTTGGGAAGGCTGGGGGCTATATTCGCGGCATGGATCAGGCTGGCTTCACCCCGCCCCCCGGATGAGCCGCGCAAAATTCTACCGCTGGGCCGCGGAGCAGCCGCGCGGGCGGTACGAGCTGGTCGCCGGGCGGGTGGTGGCGATGTCGCCGGAGCACGGGGCGCATCTCCGCGCCAAGGCCGCCATCTGGCGCGCCCTGGCCGATGCCATCGCCACTGCCGGCCTGCCCTGCCGGATGACGCGACTGTCGAGATCGACGACGACACCGCCTATGAGCCCGACGCAATGGTGAATTGCGGCCCGCCCATGGAGGATGACGCCATCGCCGCCCCGAACCCGGTGGTGGTGGTGGAGGTGCTGTCCCCCCGCACCCGGGCGGTCGATGCCGGCGCCAAGCTGACGGATTACTTCCGTCTCCCCTCCGTGCAGCATTATCTGATGGTCCGCACCGATCGCCGCGTGCTGGTCCACCATCGGCGCAACGCCTCGGCCGGGATCGACACCGCGCTGCTCTCCGCCGGCGAATTGCGGCTCGACCCGCCGGGCCTCACCCTCGGTGTCGAGGCCCTGTTCGGCGCATAGGACTTCGGCGCACAAGACTCTGGCATCGCGCCGCCGCTTCACGGCAGAGTGCGGCAAGCGGCCGCAGAGCCGCCCAGGGAGAGAAACGCCATGCCCTACGCCGCCCTGCGGCGCCGGCCGTTGCTGGCTGCCGGCCTCGCCATACCGGCCCTTGCCCGCGCCCACCCCGCCGACTGGCCGCGCCAGACCGTCCGCTACATCAACCTCTACGCCGCGGGCGGCGCCAACGACATCCTGTCCCGCGCCTTCTGCCAGGCGATGACGGCCATCACCGGCCAGCAATTCGTCGTCGAGAACCGCACCGGCGCCGGCGGCACGGTGGGCAGCGACGCCATCGCGAAAGCCCGGGCGGATGGCTATACGGTCGGCCTCGGCGGCGTCGCCAACCTGGCGATCGCGCCCTCGCTCTTCCCCGGCCTGCCCTACGACCCGGGGCGCGACTACAGCCACATCACCGGGCTCTACCTGCAGCCCAACCTGCTTTTCGTGAACATCGACCTGCCGGCGCGCACGGTGCCGGAGCTGGTGGCGCTGCTGCAGGCCAATCCCGGCAAGTACAATTACGCCACGGGCGGCGCCGGCACCACGCCGCATCTCTGCGGCGAGATGTTCAAGCTGATGACGCGGACGGACATGCCCTTCGTCCAGTATCGCGGCGGCGCGCCGGCGCTGGTGGATCTGCTGGCCGGCCAGGTGCATGTCATGTTCGACAATCTCGCCGGCCCGATCGGCGCGGTGCGGGACGGCAAGGTGCGGGCCCTGGCGGTGACGAGCCCCGAGCGCAGCCCCTCCCTGCCCGAGGTGCCGGCGCTGTCGGAATACCTGCCGGGCTTCGACCTGACGAGCTGGAACGGCATGATCGCCCCGGTGGGCCTGCCGCCGGAACAGGTGCTGCGCATGGCGGAGCTCTCCCACCAGGCGCTGCGGCGGCCGGAGCTGGTGAAGACCTTCACCGACAATGGCGCGACGCCCTGGCTGATGGGGCCCGAGGAGTTCGCCGGCTATGCGCGGCGGCAGGAGCCGATCATGCGCAACCTGGTGAAGCTCAGCGGTGCGGCGCCGGGCTGAAGCCGCGCGGAGGGCAAAGCCCTCTCGAATGTCCTACAGCAGCCCCAGCGCCCGCAATTCCGCCCGCAGCTTCTCCGGCAGCTCCCCCTCCCCTTCGGCCCTGGCCAGGTCCGCCAGGTCCGGCGGCGCCGCCTCCGGCGCCAGGTACCGCCACCCCTGGAAGGGCTTCACCGGCCTGGCCGCCACCGGCACCAGGGTTGGGTCCAGCACCAGCCCGGCGCAGGCGGAGCCGTCCTCCAGCGTGTCCTCCCGCACCTCCAGCAGAAGCTGCCGCACCTGCACGAAACCGGCCACCACCCAATAGATCGAGCCCCCCGCCACCAGCTCCGCCGCCCTGCGGGGGAACATCCTGGTGCGGTGTCGCAACGGCGGCTCCTCCGCCAGGCGGCGTTGCTGGATGGCGCGCAACTGGCCGATATCCTTCGGCCCGACGGAAAGCTTGATGAGGTGCAGCACCCCCCACCTCTACCCCGGCCGCATCGCGGCGCAAGCGCCGCCCGGCCGTAACCATTGGCAAACCATCGGCGCGCTATAGCCTGCAGGCTTCACCACGCCACAGGAGGTGCCGGCGGATGAAACGCGCGCGTAAGCGGAGCCTGGTCACCGGCGGGGCCGGCTTCCTCGGCTCGCATCTCTGCGAAAGGCTGCTGGCGGCCGGGGCCGATGTGCTCTGCGTGGACAACTTCTTCACCGGCTCCCGCGACAATATCCGCCACCTGCTCGGCCACCCGAATTTCGAGGTGATGCGGCACGACGTCACCTTCCCGCTCTACGTGGAAGTGGACGAGATCTGGAACCTCGCCTGCCCCGCCTCACCCATCCACTACCAGCACAACCCGGTGCAGACGGTGAAGACCTCCGTCCATGGCGCCATCAACATGCTGGGGCTGGCCAAGCGCACCGGGGCGAAGATCCTGCAGGCGAGCACGAGCGAGGTCTATGGCGATCCTGCCGTGCATCCGCAGCCGGAGGAATACCGCGGCAACGTCAACCCCATCGGCATCCGCTCCTGCTACGACGAAGGCAAGCGCTGCGCCGAGACGCTGTTCTTCGACTATCACCGGCAGAACGGCGTCAACATCCGCGTCGCCCGCATCTTCAACACCTATGGCCCGCGCATGCACCCGAATGACGGGCGCGTGGTGTCCAATTTCATCGTCCAGGCGCTGCGCGGGGAGGCCATCACCCTCTATGGCGATGGCAGCCAGACCCGCTCCTTCTGCTATGTCGACGACCTGATCGAGGGGCTGATCCGGCTGATGGATGCGCCGGACGACGTCATCGGCCCGGTCAATATCGGCAATCCCGGCGAATTCTCCATCCGCGAGCTGGCGGAACAGGTGCGGCGCCTCACCGGCAGTTCCTCCCCCTTCGAGCTGCGCCCCCTGCCGGCGGATGACCCGATGCAGCGCCGCCCGGACATCACCAGGGCCCGCCGGCTTCTGGGCTGGGAACCGCAGGTCCCGCTGGCCGAGGGCCTGGCCCGCACCATCGCCTATTTCACCGAGGTGCTGGGCGTGACCCCGGCCGCCGCCGCCAACCCGGGCTGACCCGCTTCACCCCAACCGGAGCCAAGGATTGGCGCCCGAACTCACCGCGCTGCGCTGCATGTTCCTCGTCGCGATGCATCACGGGCTGCATCTGGCGCCGGAGGAACTGCCGGCGATCGACGGGCCGGACATGGTCCCCGCCGTGCTGCGCGCCATGAAGAAGCTCGGCCTGCAGGGCCGCGTCATGCGGCAATGCGACTGGGCCAGGGCCGGCGCGCTCGGCACCGCCTACCCGGCCATGGCCATCCGCAGGGACGGCTCCTGGGTCATTCTCGTCCATGTCATCCCCGGTGGCGACGGCCGCAGCAGCGCCGCCATCGTGGACCCCGCCGAGGAACGCCAGGGCATGCAGCTCTGGCCGGAGGAGCGCTTCACCGCCGACTGGACCGGCACCCTCATCCTCTGCAAGCGCGTCTATGCGCTGGCGGATGAGGGGCAACCCTTCGGCCTGCGCTGGTTCCTGCCGGAGATCATCCGCCAGCGCCGCTTCTTCCGGGGCGTCGCCATCGCCGCGCTGCTCTCCACCCTCATTGCCTTCGCCACGCCGCTGCTGTTCCAGGTGATGATCGACAAGGTCGTCACCCATCAATCCTGGCAGACGCTTTACGTGGTGGCCGTCGCCTTCGTCCTGCTGGCGGGGTTCGATGCCTGCTTCGGCTATCTCCGCCAGCGGCTGATGCTGCTGGCGACGAACAAGATCGACGCCCGCCTCGGCGCCCGCACCTTCCAGCATCTGCTTGGCCTGCCGCTGCATTTCTTCGAAAGCAACACCGCCGGGGTGCTGGTGCGGCACATGCAGCAGACGGACAAGCTGCGCCACTTCCTCACCGGCCGCCTGTTCCAGACCATGCTGGATGCGGTGGCGCTGCCGGTGCTGCTGGTCGCGCTGGTGCTGTATTCCGGCCTGCTGACCGCCATCGTGCTGGGCTTTTCCCTGGCCATCGCCGGCGTCATCGCCGCCATGGTGCCGAGCTTCCGCCGGCGGCTGGACCGGCTCTACCAGTCGGAGGGCAGCCGCCAGGCCTATCTGGTGGAAACGCTGCACAATATGCGCGCGGTGAAGTCGCTGGTGCTGGAACCTGTCCGCCAGGCGGCGTGGGAGCAGAAGCTGGTGAACGCCGTGCGCCAGCAGGCGGAGGTTGGGCGCATCGGCATCGCCGGCACCGTCGCCACCGGCCTGCTGGAAAAGCTGATGCAGATCGCCGTGCTGTCCGTCGGCGCCGTCACGGTGTTCGAGGGTAGCCTCAGCATCGGCGCCCTGGTCGCCTTCACCATGCTCTCCGGCCGCGTCACCGGCCCGCTGGTGCAGATCGTGGCGCTGATCAACGAGTATCAGGAGGCGGCGCTCTCCGTCCGCATGCTGGGCCATGTGATGAACGCCCAGCCGGAACGCCGCAGCCAGGACCGCCTGGCGCGGCCTGAGATCACCGGCGCCATCAGCTTCGACGCGGTGACCTTCCGCTACCCCGGCGCCGCCATGCCGGCGCTGGACCGCGTCTCCTTCCGCGTCGCGCCGGGGCAGGTCATCGGCGTGGTGGGGCGCAGCGGTTCCGGCAAGACCACGCTGACGCGCCTCATCCAGGCCATCCACACGCCGCAATCCGGGCTGATCCGGGTGGGGGAGATGGATTTGCGCCATGTGGAGCTCACCCATCTTCGCCGCGGCATCGGCGTGGTGCTGCAGGAAAACCTGCTCTTCCGCGGCACCATCCGGGAGAACATCGCCGCGGCGCGGCCGGACGCCCCGCTGCATGAGGTGCTGGAAGCGGCGAAGCTTGCCGGCGCCGACGAGTTCATCGAACGCCTGCCGCATTCCTACGACACGCTGGTGGAGGAGAACGCAGCCAATTTCAGCGGCGGGCAGCGGCAGCGCGTCGCCATCGCCAGGGCGCTGCTGCCGCGGCCCAGCCTGCTGATCTTCGACGAGGCGACGAGCGCACTGGACCCGGAATCCGAAGCCATCGTGCAGCGCAACCTGGCGCGCATCGCCGCCGGGCGGACCATGATCATCGTGTCGCACCGGCTGGCCTCCCTGGCGGGGGCGGACGCGATCCTGGTGCTCGATCAGGGCAAGGTGGTGGACATGGCACCGCACGCAACCCTGCTGGAACGCTGCGACATCTATCGGCACCTATGGCAGCAGCAGACCCAGCATCTCCGCTGACTCCGAGGGGGGACTTCGCCCCCCTCGGGCTCCCCCCACCAAGGGCCGAAAGGCCCTTGGAACCCTTGAGTCTGCGGTAATGCCATCCGACGCCACACTGCCGGCATTGCCCTTTCGGGCGCTCACGCGGCGAAGGCGAACGACGAAGCCGATGCCGGTGACGCGGGAAGCCATCGCCTTCCAGGACGATCTGGACGCGCTGCTGGCGGAACCGCCGCCGCCCTTCCTTGGCGGGGCGCATTACCTGGTCGTGCTGCTCTTCCTGGCGCTGCTGGCGCTCGCCTGCCTCGCCCAGGTGGACGTCGTCGTCACCGCCGCCGGGCGGCTGACGCCGGACGCGCCGCCCATCGTGCTGCAACCCATCGAACGCGCCGTGCTCACCGAACTCCGCGTGAAGCCGGGCGACGAGGTCCGCCGCGGCCAGGTGCTGGCCGTGCTCGACTCCACCTTCACCGCGGCGGACATCGCTGCCCTCACCACCCAGCGCCAGGCGCTGCTCGCCATGCGCCGGCGGCTGGAGGCGGAGATGAGCGACCAGCCCCTCCCCCCGCCCGAGCCCGGCGACCAGGACCAGCTCCTGCAATCCGTCCTGCACGCCCAGCGCCAGGCGGTGCGCCAGGCCCGCCTTCGCGCCTTCGCCGAGGAAATCGGCAGCATCGCCGCCAGCCTCCGCAGCCTGGAGGACTCCGCCGGCCTTCTCGCCGAGCAATCCGCCATCGCCCGCGATGTGGAAACGATGCGCGCCCGGCTGGTGGAGGGCCAGGTCGGCTCCCGCCTCAACCTCCTCGGCGCCCGCTCCCAGCGCATCAGGGCGGATCAGGACCTCGCCCAGGCGCGCAACCGCATGACGGAATTGCGCCACGCCCTGCAGGCCAGGCAGGCGGAGCGCCAGACCTGGCTGGACGACTGGCAGCGCCAGCTATTGGAGGAGCTGGTCCGCCTCCGCGGCGACCTCTCCCGCACCGAGGAAACCCTGGCCAAGGCGAACCGCCTCGCCGAACTCACCCTGGTGACCGCGCCGCAGGACGGCATCGTGCTGGAAGTCGCCCGCCGCTCCGCCGGCTCCGTGCTGCGGGAGGCGGAGCCTTTGGTTGTCCTCGTCCCCGCCCATATCCCGCTGCTCGCAGAAGCCGCGGTGCGCTCCGCCGATATCGGCTATCTCCGTCAGGGGGCGGAGGTGGTGCTGAAGGTGGATGCCTTCCCCTTCAACCGCCACGGCGCCCTGCACGGCGCGTTGCAGAGCGTGGCGCAGGACAGCTTCGCCCGCCAGGCCGCCGTCGAGCCCCGCCCGGACCCCGGCGCCGGCGGCGCCTTCCACGCCGCCCGCATCGCCCTGACGGCAACCGCCCTGGCCAACCTTCCCCCCGGCGCCCGCCTGCTGCCCGGCATGACCCTCACGGCGGAGATCAAGGTCGGCAGCCGCCGCGTCATTGCCTATCTGGCGGACCCGCTGCTGCGCGGCTTGCAGGAAAGCCTCCGCGAACCATAATCCAGCCATCCAGCAAGGATGGCCGCCATGCCGCAGCTTCCGCACCGCTCGCTCGGCGGGCTTGCCGTTTCCACCGTGGGGCTTGGCTGCATGTCCCTCTCCGGCGCCTATGGCGCCGCCGAGGACGCTGCCTCCGAGACGCTGATCCGCGATGCCGTCGCCCGCGGCGTGACGCATTTCGACAGCTCCGACATGTATGGCTGGGGCCATAATGAGGGCGTGCTGGGCCGCGCCCTGAAGGGGCTGCGCGACCAGGTGGTGCTCGCCACCAAATTCGGCCAGACGCAGAATCCCGGCGGCCCCAACGGGGTGAATGGCCGCCCGGACTACGTCAAATCCGCCTGCGAGGCCTCCCTCCAGCGCCTCGGCGTCGAGGCGATCGACCTCTACTACCAGCACCGCGTCGATCCCGCGGTGCCGATCGAGGAGACGGTCGGCGCCATGGCCGACCTCGTGCAAGCCGGCAAGGTGCGCTTCCTCGGCCTGTCCGAGGCAAGGCCGGAGACCATCCGCCGCGCCCATGCGGTGCACCCCATCGCGGCGGTGCAGACGGAATATTCCCTGCTCTACCGGGCGGAGGCGGAGGAGACGCGGGCGACCACCCGCGCCCTCGGCATCGGCTTCGTCGCCTATGCCCCGCTCGGCCGCGGCTTCCTCACCGGCGCCATCCGCGCTTTCGCCGATGTGGATGGCCGCCGCGCCGCGCATCCCCGCTTCCAGGAAGCCAATTTCGCCGCCAACCGTGCCCTGGTGGAGAAGGTGGAGGCGATGGCCGCAGCCAAGGGCTGCACCCCCTCGCAGCTTGCCCTCGCCTGGGTGCTGGCCCAGGGCGAGGACGTCGTCGCCATCCCCGGCACCCGCTATCTGCCGCGGCTGGAGGAAAATCTCGGCGCCCTGAAGGTGGCGCTGACGCCGGATGAGGTGGCCGCCCTCGCCGCCGCCGTGCCGGTGGGCGCCGCCGCGGGCATGCGCTATCCGAAGGGGGCGATGGACGCGGTCTATCTCTGATCCGGCACGCGGAAGGGAGGCGTTGCGTCGCAAGCCGTGCCTCTCCCGCGGCACGCCTGACCCGGCCAGCTATCCCCCGCCTTCGGCCGCCGCCAGCCCCAGCTCTTGCGGGGCAGGACCGGGGCAAGGAAGTTTGCCCCATGCCTCCGCTTCTCATCGGCTCGGAGATCTACCGCCATTCCTCCTACGGGCCGAAGCATCCGCTGTCCATTCCGCGCGTCTCCACCACGCTGGACCTGATTGCGGCGCTCGGCTGGCTGCCGGAAGGCGGCTGGATCGAGGCGCCGCGCGCGACGCCGGAGCAGCTCACCCGCTTCCACACGCCGGAGTATGTCGCCGCGCTGCAGCGCGCCGAGGCGACGCAGGCAGTGACCCCCGAGGAGCGCGCCCGCCACCATCTCGGCGCCCACGGCAACCCGATCTATCGGGAGGTCTTCTCCCGCCCCGCCACCTCCGCCGGCGGCACCATGCTGGCGGCGCGGCTGACGGCGCAAGTCGGCCAGGCGCATGCCCCGGGCGGCGGGCTGCATCACGGCCTGCGCGACCGCGCCAGCGGCTTCTGCTTCGTGAACGATGCGGTGCTCGGCCTGCTGGAATGGCTGGCGGCGGGGCTCACCAACATCCTCTACGTCGATATCGACGCGCATCACGGCGATGGCGTGGAACTCGCCTTCGCCGAGGATCCGCGGGTCTTCACCCTCTCGGTGCATGAGGCGGGGCGCTGGCCGAATACCGGGCGGGTGGAGGACCGCGCCGGCGGCCATGCCCGCAACCTGCCCGTGCCGCCCGGCTGCAATGACAGCGAGATGCTGTGGCTGCTGCACCGGGCGATCCTGCCTCTGGCGGAGCGGCTGCGGCCCCAGGCCATCATGCTGCAATGCGGTGCGGATGCGCTGGAGGAGGATCCGCTTTCCCGCCTCTCGCTGTCCAACAACGCGCATTGGCAGGTGGTGGCGGCGCTGAAGGAGATGGCGCCGCGCTTCATCCTGCTGGGCGGCGGCGGGTACAACCCGTGGTCGGTCGCGCGGTGCTGGGCGGGGGCCTGGGGCACGCTGAATGGCTACGAGGTGCCGGACCGCCTGCCGCAAGCGGCGGAAGAAGTGCTGCGCGGGCTGAGCTTCCACCGCGCCGCGGGGCGCAACCCGCCGGAGCATTGGTTCACGACCCTGCGGGATGCGCCGCGGCCGGGAGTGGTGCGGGCGGCGGTGCAGAGGGTGGCGGCGGCGGTGGTGGATTGAGGGAGGGCTTTGCCCTTCCCAACACCTTGCCGGGCACATGCCCCAGGCGCACTCTGCCCCTTCCGAGAAAGGAACATCCGATGCTGCAGGCCGCGATCGTGGGCATGGGCCGTTGGGGTCGCGTGCTGGTGGAGAGCGTGCAGGGCAGGAACGATGCGGGGCTCCGCTTCGTCGCCGGCGCCACCCGCACCCCGGAGAAGGCCGCGGCCTGGGCCGCCCGGCAGGGCATCCGCCTGCTGCCCGGCTATGCCGCCGTGCTGGCCGACCCGGCGGTGCAGGCCGTGGTGCTGGCGACGCCCCATTCCCAGCATGCCGGCCAGATCGCCGCCGCGGCCGCCGCCGGCAAGCATGTCTTCGTCGAGAAGCCCTTCACCCTTTCCAAAGCCAGCGCCGAAGCCGCCGTCGCCGCCTGCGCCGAGGCCGGCGTGGTCCTCGCCCTCGGCCATAACCGCCGCTTTCTCCCCGCCACCGCGGAGATGCAGCGCCTGCTGGCGGAAGGCGCCCTCGGCACGGTGATGCATGCCGAGGGCCATATCAGCGGCCCCGGCGCCTTCGAATGGCAGGAGGGCATGTGGCGCGCGGACCGGGAGGAAAGCCCGCTCGGCGGCATGGGCGCCATGGGCATCCATATGATCGACATGCTGATCCACCTGATGGGCCCCTTCGCCTCGGTCTCCGTGCAGAGCTTCGCCCGCGTCTCCACCCATGTGGACGACACCACGGCGATGCTGGGGCGCTTCGCCTCCGGCGCCACCTGCGCCTTCGCCACCCTCTCCCTCTCCCCACGCTACTGGCGCGTGGCGCTGTTCGGCACGGCGGGCATCCTGGAGATGCAGGGGCAGGAAAGGCTGGTCTTCACCCCGCTGAAGGGCCAGGGCTGGACCAGGGATTTCCCGAAGACCGACATCGAGGCGGCGGAGCTCGCCGCCTTCGCCGCCGCCGCGGTGGGCGGCCCCGCCTACCCCCTGCCGCTCGATCAGGCGGTGCATGGCATCGCAGTGTTCGATGCCATGAAAGGCTCGGCTGCCTCCGGCAGTATCTATGCTGTGGCATAAAATGCGATGGTATTGGTGATGAATATCACAGACAAACGCGGCACGACAGAGTAACATCCCGCCAATTCAGGGAGCCAATGCCATGCCGCCGTCGCCACCCCCATGGCTGGTCCGTGGTCAGCGGCCGGTGCTGATGGCGATCGGCGACAGCTTCCTGAACGGCATGCGGTCCCTGACCATCGACGGCACCCTGGCGGGGCTCTCCATCCCGGCGGAGGTCGGCCGCTGCCTGGTGCCGCCGCCGGGCTTCGCGCCCTTCGTCCCGGCCGCCTATCCGCGCGCCCTGCTGATCGACGCCGAGGCGGTGCTGCGCACCCATGTCCACAGCGCGGTCTCCAGCCTCGGGCTGATCGAGCTCGGGGCGGCGCTGCCGACCATCAGGGCCGAGGTGGTGGCGAATGCCCGGGCCTGGCTGGCGGACCGGCAGGCGAGGGCCGGGCCGGCGGAGCCGCGCTGCTTCGACAACCTCGCCATCGCCGGAGCGCGGCTGCCGGATGTGTTCGGCACCACCTACGGCCAGCTCGGTGCGCGCTGGGACGGCGTGCGGGCGCAGATCGCGGCCGGGGACGACCCCTTCGCCTGGGGCGGCACCCTGGCCGATGACGACCCCTATGGCGATGACCGCGCCTATGCCGACCAGCCGGGCCCGAGCCCGGCCGAGGCGCTGACCGACCGGAGCTGGGGCGTGGCGGATTGCCACATCACCCTGAACGCGCTGCACCTGCTGAACCCGGATTCGGCGCCGGGGCTGGATGGGTTCCGGGTGATCGACATCGTCCATGCAAGGCGGCCGCATGTGCTGCTGGTGGATGTCGGGCCCAATCACGGCCTGCCGGACATCTGCATGGGCGGGGCGGGACCGCGCGGCGCGGCAAGGCTTCGCCGCTTCGCCCGGCTCTGGCCGCGCTGCGCCGAGGAGCTGGCGGCGACGCCGGAGCTCGGCCTCGCCGTGGTGCTGCTGCCGCCTTTGCCCAGCCAGGTGCCGGCGCTGATGCCGCTGCGGCGGGAGGATGGCAGCGACCCGCCGGTGCCGCCGCCAGGCCCGGATGGCAGGCGCTACCACCCGCACTACGTCTCGGCCCTGTCGCTCGGCCTCGGCGACCCGGCCATCTACACGGCAACGGAGGTGCAGGAGTTCGACGCCGCGGCGATGGCGGCGCGGGAGGCGCTGCGCGGCGAGACCCAAAGGGCCTTCGACGCGGCGGGCAAGCGGGTGGTCTTCATCGACCTGGCGGCGCTGATCGGCGCGCATGACGTGAAGAACGGCATGGGCGAGGCCTTCGTGCCGGACCAGGTGACCGGCATCGCCTATGACAACCGCAGCATCGCCGATCTCGGCCTGCCGCACATCTTCCACAAGCTGCGCGGCGGCATCTGCTCGCTGGACAATTTCCACCCGACGACGCTGGGGTACCGCTATGTCGCCCGGGCGGTGGTGGAGGCGATCCGGCAGGTGGAGCCGGCGCTGGTCGGCCGGTCGCCGCGGGTTTCGATCGCCGGCGACGCGCTGCTGACCGACCCGCCCTGGCCGGCGCTCTCCATGCTGCAGAGCTTCTGGCCCCTTCCGCCGGAGCTGCCCGGCGGGCTGGTGGCCGCGGCCGCCGGCCTGCCGGCGGAGCGGGAGGGACGGCGAGCCTTTGGCGGCCTGCTGCGCCTGGGCGGCATGCGCTGAGCCCGGGGGTGGGCGCGGCTGGCCGGAACGGGCCGGGCGGCACATCGGAACAGGGCGGAGCGCAGCAGGTCCGGACGGAGCGGCGTGGCTGGCCGGGATGGAGCGAAGCGCGGCAGGCCCGGACGGGCCAGGGGCACATCGGGACAGGGCGAAGCGCAGCAGGTCCGGACGGAGCGGCGTGGCTGGCCGGGATGGAGCGAAGCGCGGCAGGTCCGGACGGCCCACCGGCACATCGGGACAGGGCAAAGCGCAGCAGGTCCGGACGGGCCGGGCGGCACATCGGGGCAGGGCGAAGCGCAGCAGGCCCGGACGAGGCGAGGCGCGGCGCCTTGACGGTCAGGTGCGCGGCAAGCCGGTATCGGGCGGGCCGCGACGGGGCCGGCCGGGCGAAGCCTGTTCCCAGCCCGGGCAGGGGCGGGTTAGAAGCACCTCGTCCGCAACGGAGGAGTTCCGCGCATGGCCAAGATCACTCGCCAGGGCAGCAACGCCATTCTCTCGACCTCGGTCGAGTATCATAATTTCGTCTTCCTGGCCGGCATCACCGCCGATGACCTGTCCAAGGACATCACCGGCCAGACCCAGGAAGTGGTCGCGAAGATCGACGCCGCGCTGGAAGCCAATGGGACGGACAAGACCCATCTGCTGAACGCCCAGATCTGGCTGAAGGACATCCGCGACCGCGAGGCGATGAACAAGGTGTGGGTGGAATGGCTGGGCGATGCCGGCCGGCCGGCCCGCGCCTGCGTGCAGGCCAATATGGCCGACCCCCGCCACCTGGTGGAGATCATGGTCAACGCCTGCCGCTGAGCGGCGCCCCGGGGCGGCCGGCAGGCGGCCCCGGCGACCCTGCCTGGGCGGGGCCGGCCCGGCTGGCCCCCCTCTCCGCTTCTGGCCGGCTGCCCGGCGCTGCCACGCAAGCTGACCGCCTGTCGCCTCCCCTGCGCCGCACCAACGCCTGCTGGGTATCGCCTGCCGGGTGTCGCCTGCTGGGCGTTGCGGTAAGGAACGATTTACCGGAATCGGTTAAAATTCCGTTGCGTTTCAAGGGGTAGCCCCGATTCGTAGCTGTGGCCGTTCCGCCGCCACACTGTGGCCCGCATGATTTTTGGGACGGACCCTAGGATTACAGTCTGTTTCAAGCCACAGCGCCCAGGGCCAATCCAACAAATCACGCTTTGCGGAGCTTTGTTGCGGCCGTAGCGGGTTGCCCGCCTCAGCCACGCCTTGTTACGCCGGATTTCAGGCGGCGCGTCACGGCGTCGCGAGGGGCGGCAACAACGGATGGGACCGGCATGCGTGTGAAGAGCTCCACCCTGGTGTTCTGCGTCCTGCTCGGCGCGGCGGCCACCACGCCCGGCGCCGAAGCGGCCTCCCAGCGGAGTTCTTCCCCCGGCGCCCGAACGGCCACCCCGGTGGCCCTCCGCACCGCCACCCATCCGGCGGCGCATCGCGCCACCCTCACCCGGGTAGCCCATGCCAGCCCCGCCCAGCGGCGCTCCTCGGGCAGCGGGGGCGGCATTTCCTGCGTGCCCTATGCCCGCTCGGTCACCGGCATGGCAATTACCGGCAATGGCGGCCAGTGGTGGTACAACGCCGCCGGCCTCTACGCCCGCGACCAGCGGCCGGAGCCAGGCTCGGTGATGGCCTTCCGCAGCTCCGGCGGCATGTCCCGCGGCCATGTCGCGGTGGTGCGCCACGTGGTCGGCCCACGGGAAGTGCTGATCGACCATGCGAATTGGGCCGGGCCTGGCATCCGCCGCGGCACCGTCATGCAGAATGTCGCCGTGGTCGATGTCTCGCCGCGCAATGACTGGACCGCGGTGAAGGTCCAGGTGGGGCATGATTCCAACACCTTCGGCCGCACCTACCCGGTCTTCGGCTTCATCCACAACCGACCGGACGCCGATGGCGGCACCGCCTTCGCCGGGCTGCCGATGCACCGGAACATCCGCTTCGAGCAGGTGGCGGAAGCCCCGGCACCCCTGCCGGTGGTGCTGCGCAGCGACGCGCCGAGCGGCCCGGGCGCCCGCCGACGCTGAGCAAGGACCGGGACGGCCGTCGGCGTAGCCCGTCCACCGGCCCCCTGCGTCTGTTTCAGGCCCCTCGGGCTGAAGCTGCCGGCTGACGGCGGGACCACGGATCAGGCGGCATAGACCGCCCGCTCGAATTCCCCCAGCACCGCCAGCACCCGCGGATCGGCAAAAGGCAGGCTCTGGGTCACGATCACGCCGGCGCGGTCGCGCTTCACGTCGATCCAGTAATAGCAATTGGACAGCCCGGCCCAGAAGACGCTGCCGGCGCTGCGGCCATCCGGCCCGGCCTCGTCATTCACCAGGAAGGAGAGGCCCCAGCCGCAGCGCATGCCGGGGAAGAGCGGCACATCATAGGTGGCATCCGGCACTGCCGAGACCATCTGCTGCACCGCCAGCTTCCCGATGTGGTCGCGCATCGCCTCCGCCACCGTCTCCGGCCGCAGCACCCGCGCCCCGTCCAGCGTGCCGCCGTTCAGCCACATGCGGCAGAAGCGCAGATAATCCCGCGCCGTACCGTAGAGCCCGCCGCCGCCCATATGGAATTCCGGCTCCTGCGGGATTTCGAAGGGGATCGGCGTCAGGCCGCCATCCGCGCCGCGGGCATGCATGGCGGTCAGCTTCGCCCGCTGCTCGGGGCCAAGGCGGAACACCGTATCCGTCATGCCGAGCGGGCCGGTGACGCCCTCCCGGATCAGCACATCGAGGGTCTTGCCGGTGACCGCCTCCGCCGCCTGCCCGGCCCAGTCGATGCCGATGCTGTAACTCCAGGCGGTGCCGGGGTCTGCCACCAGCGGCACTGCCAGCGCCCGCTTCTGGCAGGTGCCGGTGGAGGGGATGCCTTCCTTCGCCATATGGGCGGCCAGGTCGGCATGCCACATATTATAGGCGAAGCCGCTGGTATGGGTGAGGAGCTGGCGCAGAGTGATAACGCCCTTCGCCGGCCGCAGCGTCCCGCCCTCCAGCACCATGGGGTTGGCCAGCGCCGGCAGCACCTCGGCGATCGGCGCATCCAGGGAAAGCCGCCCCGCCTCCACAAGCTGCAGCACCGCCGTGGTGGTGATCGCCTTGGTCATGGAGGCGATCCAGCCCACCGTATCCGGCGTCATCGGCAAGCCATTGCCGCGCGAGCCCGCCGCGCCCTCATAGAGGGTGCCGGCCGCATTCCCCGCCGCGGCGGCGATGCCGACCACGTCGCCCCGCTCCACCGCTGCCTGCAGCAGCGAATCCATCCCTTGCATCGTCCCCTACCCTTCCTGGCCGCGCTTATGGGCGATCAGCGCCATCAGCCGCCGGTCGCGCCAGGCGCTGCGTGCCTCGATCTGCTCCAGCGGCAGGGCGGCGCGGCGCTCGGCCGTCACCTTCCCCACCGTCGGGGCGTCGTAATCATAGGGGGTCTGTTCCTCGGTGATCCCGCCCATCAGCGGGCCGAAACGGTCGGCGTAATCGGCGACGCCGCCCGGGGCGTTCAGGTCGATGGTCTCGAAGGGCCCCATGAAGGCCCAGCGCAGGCCCAGCCCGTCCTTCACGCAGGCATCCACGTCCTCGGGCGACATCACCCCGTCGCGGACCATGCGGAAGGCCTCCGCCACCAGCGCCGCCTGCAGCCGGTTGAGGACGAAGCCGCGGGTCTCCTTGAAGGCCACCACCGGCACCTGGCCCACGCGCTGCATCAGGGCGCGGGTGCGGGCGACCACCGCAGGGTCGGTCCAGGGTGCCCCCACCAGCTCCACCAGCGGCACCAGATAGGGCGGGTTCACCGGGTGGGCGACCAGGCAGCGGCCGCGGCCCGCCAGGTTGCCGGTGAACTCGCTGGCCGGGATGCCGGAGGTGGAGCTGGCCAGCACCACCTCCTGCGGGCAGAGCCGGTCCAGCTCGGCGAACAACTCCTGCTTGGGCGGCAGCCGCTCCGGCCCGTTCTCCTGCACATGCACCGCGCCGGCGACGCACTCCGCCAGGGTGGCGACGGGGGTGATGCGGGCGGCGATCGCCTCCGGCGTTTCCTGCACCAGCCCGGCGGCGCGCAGATCGGCGAGGCTGTTGGCGATGAGGCCCATGGCCCTCCCCGCCACCCCATCCACCTTGTCCCACAGCCGGACCTCCAGCCCCGCCCGGGCGAAGACCATGGACCAGGCCCGGCCGATCAGCCCGGCCCCCACCACCGCGATGCGCTCCATCCCCGCCCCCTTTCCGCTCTTTCACGATTCCTTGCGCGCCCCGCGCTTGATCCGGCCGCGGCGCGTCGCGATCTAACGGCGCGTGAGCGAGACCCGCAACCTGCCCGAGACGGCCCCCCCTCCCCCGCTGCATACCCCGCTGGTCTGGGCCTGGGGCAGCGCGCTGCTGTTCGCGACGCTCTGGCTCACCGGCATCATCGCCATGGTGCGGGCCGTCATCGGCCTGTTCGACTGATGCCGCAGCGCGTGCTCGGCGCCTGGATCGGGCTGCGTGGCCGCTGGCGCGGCTATGGGCTGCCGCTCTACGCCTCGCCGCTGCTGCTGGCCGGGCTGCTCGGCGCCCTGGGCGGGGAGGAGAAGATCGTCCTCGGCAGCGCCCTGGGCTTCGGCCTGACGCTGCTGGCGGCGCGGGTGCTGCGGCGGGGGCGGGAGGGCGACATCCGCCGCGCCTCCATCCTGGTGGCAGTGGCGACCGGCCTGGCGGCGCATTACGCGGCGGGGCTGGGGACCATCTACCCCTTCATTCTCGCCTTCGGCGCGCTTTACGGCACGCGGCTGGCCTATCGGGCCCTGCCGGAAACGCCGGCGCCGGAACCGCCCCCGCCCCCGGAACCGCCCGGCCCGCTGGCGGAAAGCCAGGCCCGGCTGGGCCGCATCCAGGCCGAGGCGGCGCGGCTGAACCATGCCGGGCTGCGCGAGACCGCCGCCGCCATGGCCGAGGTGCTGGAGGATCTGGACGCGCACCCGGATCGCCTGCCCCAGGCCCGCCGCTTTCTCGCCGTGCATCTGGACGGGTTGGAGCGCATTGCCACCAGGCTGGCCGCCGGCGCCGACGCCCCTGCCTCCCTGGCGCCGCTGCTGGCCGAGCTGACCCGGGCCGCGGGGGAATTGCGCGGGAATTTGCGGCGCCATGAGACCGAGAACCTGGAAATTCAGGTGAAGGTCCTGTCCGACCGGTTGCGCGAGGAAGGCTTCCGATGAGCACCACCCAGGAGACCCTCACCCAGGAGACTCTGGCCAGCGCCGAGGCCGCACGCGACGCCACCGCCGCCAGCCTGGCCGCCGCGGCGGAGTCCGTCCCGGAGCGGCGGCGGGCGGAGGTGGAGGCGCTGGCCGCCAGGCTCGACATCCGCGAGCCGGGCAACATCCTGCGCTTCGGCCAGGAGGCGCAGAACCGCGCGACGGCCGCCGCCGACGCCATGCTGGAAGGCGCGCGGAACCGGGAGGCGGGCGAGGCCGGCGTCACCCTCTCGACGCTGATCGGCACGCTGCGCGGCTTCGACATGTCCGGCCTCGCCGAGAAGCCGGGCTTCTTCGCCCGCATCTTCGGCCGCACCGGCGCCGAGGTGGCGAAGGTGGTGCAGCGCTACGAGACCATCAAGGGCCAGGTGGAGGGGGTGGCCGATAGGCTGGACACTCACCGCACCAGGCTGCTGGAGGATGTGGAGAAGCTGGAGCGGCTCTACGGCGCCACGCTCGACTGGTTCCACGCGCTGGGCGACCACATCGCCGCCGGCGATCTGGTGCTGAAGCGGGTGGAGGCGGAGGCGATCCCGGCGCTGGCCAAGGAGGTGGAGGGCGGCGACAGCGTCGCGGCCCAGCGGCTGCGCGATCTGCGCGCGGCGCGGGACGAGCTGGAGCGGCGGGTGCATGATCTGCGCCTGACGCGGCAGGTGGCGATGCAGGCCCTGCCCTCCATCCGGCTGATCCAGGAGAACGACAAGGCCCTGGCGGCGAAGATCCAGAGCGTCATCGCCAACACCGTGCCGCTGTGGCGGCAGCAGCTTGCCCAGGCCCTGGCGATCTCCCGCATGCGGGAGGCGGGGCGGACGCTGAAGGAAGCGACCGACCTGACCAACGAGCTGCTGACGGCGAATGCCGAGCGGCTGCGGCAGGGGAATATGGAGGCGCGGACCCAGTTGGAGCGCGGCGTCTTCGATATCGAGGCGGTGAAGCAGGCCAACGCCGCGCTGGTGGCGACGATCGAGGACAGCCTGAAGATCGCGCAGGAGGCACAGGCGAAGCGGGCGCAGGCGACGAAGGAGCTGGAGACGGCCGAGGCCGACATTCGGCGGGCGCTGACTTCGGCGAGGGCGGGGCGGTAGGGTTGAGGAGGGCTCTGCCCTCCTCAAACTCCACCCGCAAAGGGCCGAAGGGCCCTTTGAACCCTTGAGTTTTGCGGTTGGACCGTCGGGTCTGAAACTCATGGTTTCCAAAGGCCCTTCGGCCTTTGGCGGGGCATCAGCGCGGCGTCCGGTGCGGCGCCAGCCACCCCATGCTCGCCTCCGGCTCCGCATCCGTGCTCGGCAGATAGGGCTTGATGTCCAGCAGCGGCGTGCCGGTGATGCAATCCAGGTTCTGCACAAGCAGCACGCCCGGCGCGGCGAAGCCGAGGAAGCGCACCACGGAAAGCGCCACCGGATTCGGCCGGAAGGGCGCGCGGGTGGCGAAGACGCCGCGTTGCTCGCCATCGAAGGGCGGGGTGAACCGCAGCTTCGGCGGCGGCGCCTGGTGCATCCAGTAGAGCAGGATCAGGTGGCTGAACCCCTCCAGCCCCAGCAGCCCGTCCTGATACTCCGGCAGGACCACGGCGCGGCATTCCGGTAAGAGGTCCGGCTGGCGGCCGTTGCGTGGGCAGTCCCCGGGCTTTGCCCAGGGGGTTTCCAGATGGCCGATCGCCGCCAGCTTCATGGCGGCGGCAGAACCGCGCGGCTGCCGAACAGGCTGTCGATCTCCGCCTCGCTGTAGCCTGCCTTCGCCAGCACCGCGCGCGCATCCTCGGAGAGGCGCGGCGCCAGTTTCAGCTCGTCCGGCCCGGCGGCGGAGAAGGTGACGGGGCGGCCGAGGCCGGTCATCGCGCCCTCTGTCGGGTGCTGCTCCTCGCGCAGCAGCCCCACCTCCCAGAGATGCGGGTCCTCCAGCAGCCCCTCGATAGTGTTGAAGGGCATGGCGGGGATTTCCCGCTTGCGGAATTCCGCCGCCCATTCCGCCGTGGGCCGCGTCCGCAGCGCCTCCGCCCGCAGGGTGAAATAGGCGTCCACGTTGCGGAAGCGGGCGACCACGCTGTTGAAGCGCGGATCCTCTTTCAGCTCCGGCCGGCCGATCGCCTCGAAGAAGGCGAAGGCCTGGGCATCGGTATTGGCGGAGACGGCGATATAGCCATCCTGGGTCGGGATCGGCCTGGCGTCCGGGTTCATCACCCGCGGATCGCCGGTCGGGCCGTCCTTGTCGAAGGTGCGGCGGAACATGTGCTCGGTGAGAACGAAATGCGCCATGCTTTCATACATGGGCACCTCGATCTCCTGTCCCTGCCCGCTGCGCTCGCGGGCGAAGAGGGCGGCGGTGATGGCCTGGGACGCGATGATGCCGGTGATGTGGTCGCAGAGCACGAAGGGCGCGAAGCGCGGCGCCCCCAGCACCCGCCCCAGGGCGGCGGCGAAGCCGGACATGCCCTGGATGATGGTGTCGTAGGCCGGGCTGTCATGGTAGCGGCCGCGCTTGCCGAAGCCGGCGATGACGCAGAAGACCAGGCGCGGGTTGCGCGGCCGCAGCGCCTCCCAGGTGATGCCGAGGCGGGCCAGCGCGGCGCCGCGCATGTTGGTCACCAGCACGTCGGCCTGCTCGGCGAGGCGGAGCAGGACGGCCTTCCCTGCCTCGGTCTTCAGGTCCACGGCGATGCTCTGCTTGCCGCGGTTGAAGTGGATGAATTTCGGCGACATGTCGGGCGAGGGCGCGGGCCCGCCCAATTTGCGCAGCAGATCGCCTTCCGGCGCTTCCAGCTTGATCACCTCGGCGCCCTGCTCAGCCAGCGTCAGCGTGCAGGAGGGGCCGACGACGACGGCGGTGAGGTCCAGGACCTTGATGCCGGAGAGCGGGCCGGTGGGCGCCGCACCCCCACCCCGGCCCTCCCCCGCAGAGCGGGGGAGGGAGTCGGTCCCCTCCCCCGCTGGCGGGGGAGGGTTAGGGTGGGGGTGGTTCATGCCGCCGCTCATGCCGCGCACTCCGCCAGCGTCTCGAAGGCCAGCCTTCCGCCCTCATCCAGCGCCCAGAGCCGCAGCTTGCCCGGCGCTTCCGCATGCGCCGCCAAGGTCACCTCCCGCCCGACGAAGAGCGGCCTTCCCGCGCGCGTCGTCACCTTCGCCACGGGCCCGGGCAGCAGGCGCTTCGCCAGCTCCGTCAGCTTCGTCGTGGTGATGCCGCCATTCACCACCAGCGCGGGGTAGCCCTCCACCTGGCGGGCGTAATCCGCGTCGTAATGGATGCGGTGGCCGTTATTCGTCGCGGCGGAGTAGCGGAAGAGCAGCGTGGTGTCGGGCGTGAAGCTCTCCCGCACCGCCGCCGCCGGCAGGTCCGGCGGCGGCGACTCGGCGGGCTTGGCGCCGGGGGTGGCGGCTTCGCGGTAGACGAGGTCCTGCTCCTCCACCACGCATTCCCGCCCCTCGCTTTCGATGCCGTGGCGGATGGTGACGAAGATCATCCTGCCGCTCCGCCCCTCCTTCGGGGTGATGGCGGCGATGCGGGAGACGCGCCGTACCTCGGCGCCGATCGCGATGGGCGCGTTGAACCAGGTGCGACGGCCGGCGAACATGCGGCGCGGCAGCTTCACCGGCGGCAGGAACTCGCCCTTTGCCGCGTGGCCATCGGGGCCGAGGCCGCTCTGCCGCGCCAGCGGGCCGAACAGCACCACATGCCAGCCCTCCGGCATCGGCGCGCCGCGCCTCAGCGCCATCGGCTCCTGATCCAGCAAGGCGGCGAGGCGGCGGAGCAAGGTCAGGCTAGCCTCATCCTCCACCACCTCGCTGCGGCCGATCCAATCCTGCAATGCGTCCATCGGCGTCCCACCCCCTCGCGCCGCATCATCGGGCGGGGCGGGAGGACGTCAACGGGGCTGCACGCGCGGGTCGCCGCCGGGGGTGCCGGGGGGCGGAATGACCGGGGTGGTGTTGGGCTGCGGCGTCGGGGCCGGGGCATGGATGCCGGGGTCCACCGCCGGCGGCGGGCGCACCGCGCCTTCCGTCGGGGGCGGCGGCGGGGTGATGGGCGGGCCGGAGGGCTGCTCCGGCGGCGCCGGGGCCGGCGCGGGCGGGCGCGGCTGGGGCGATTGCGCCAGGGCAGGCGCCGCCAGCAGGGCAAGAGCCAGGACACCGAGGCGGTTCATCCGCCAGCAACGCGGCAGGGGGCCGCAGGTTCTGGGGGCTCCGCCCCCAACCCCGCCAGGGGCTCCGCCCGTCGGACGCAGCGCGTCCAACCCCCGCCGGGGCCAAGGCTTGGCCTCGGATCCCGCCCTGAGTCTGCTGGTTCAACCCGACGTCAGGCCAAGAGATCAGCCCGCGCTTCCGCCAAATGCGCCGCCAGATGTGGGGCGAAGGATCGGGCGGTCTCGACATGCCAAAGCGCCTCGCCGCGGCGCCAGAGCAGGATCTCCACCTTGCCGAACAGGGTGCGGGTGCAGGCGCCCGCAGGGAAATGCGTCAGATCCAGCGGGCAGCCCTCCGCCAGCAACAGCGGTGCATCGGGACCGGCGAGGCTGACGCCGGCGCGGCCGGCGGAAACCTCCGTCACCCAGGCGCCGCCGGGCCAGGCCGGCGGCGCTTCCGCCATGACCCACCATTCATCGGGGCCCAACGCCAGCACATGCACCGCACCAGCGGCGGCGGCCTGCAGCAGCGGCGGCACCTTCAGGCCCAGCGCCCCCAGCGGCGCGGGATCGCCGCGCAGCACGTAACGGCGCAGCGGCGGCAGGGGCACGATCTCAACCATGCAACCGCTTGCCCTCCGGATCCCAGAAGACGGGCGGGACGACCAGCAGGGGCTGGCGCGGGCAGTCCAGCCGCGTCGCCTGCACCGTCTCGCCGTGCCGGGCCCGGCCGCCGGCCAGCAGCCCCAGCGCGATCGGCTTGCCGAGCGCCGCGCTGGCATAGGCGGAGGTGACATGCCCCTCCGCGACCCTTGCCCCTGACGTGGCGAGGAGCTGCGCCCCTTCCTCGGGCAGGCGCCCATCCAGCGGCGCCAGCCCGACGAGCTGCCGCCGATCCGGCCGCTGCATCTCCGCCCGCGCCAGGCTGCGCTTGCCGATAAAATCCCGCTTGCCCTTCCCGATCGCCCAGCCCAGGCCAAGATCGAGCGGCGTGACGGTGCCATCCGTCTCCTGCCCGACGATCACGTATCCCTTCTCGGCCCGCAGCACATGCATGGCGTCGGTGCCGTAGGGGGTGGCGCCGGCGTCGATCAGCGCCTCCCACAGCGCCGGCAGCCGGTCGGACGGGACGTTGATCTCGTAGCCGGGTTCGCCGGTGAAGCTGACGCGGAAGAGGCGGGCGGGGATGCCGGCAACTTCGGCCTCCGTCACCGCCATATGCGGCAGGGCGGCGAGGTCGCAGCCGCGTACCAGCGGCGCCAACATCTCCCGCGCCGCCGGGCCTTGCAGCGCGGCGACGCCCCAATGCTCGGTGGTGGAGGTGAGCCAGGCGCGCAGCTCGGGGAACTCGGTCTGGGCGTAGTCTTCCAGCAGGTGCAGCACGTGGGCGGCGCCGCCGGTGGTGGTGGTCAGGTGGAAGCGGTCTTCGGCGAGGCGGGCGAGGACGCCGTCATCGAAGAGGAACCCGTCCTCCCGCAGCAGCAGGGCGTAGCGGCAGCGGCCGGGGCGCAGCGAATGCACGGCGTTGACGTAGCAGCGTTCGAGGAGCTCGGCGGCATCCGGCCCGGTGATCTCGATCTTGCCGAGGGTGGAGGCGTCGAGCAGTCCGGCCTGCTGCCGGACCGCCAGGCATTCGCGCGCCACGGCCTCGCGCAACGCCTCCCCGGCCTGCGGATAGGCGCGGGCGCGCTGCCACTGCCCCACCGGCTCGAATACCGCGCCGCGTGCCTCGGCCCATTCATGGCTGGGCGGGGTGCGGATGGGGTCGAAGAGCGGGCCGCGATGGCGGCCGGCCAGGGTGCCGAAGGAGACGGGCGTATAGGGCGGGCGGAAGGTGGTGTGGCCGGTTTCCGGCACCGTGCGGCCGCTGGCCGCGGCGGCGGTGGCAAGGCCCAGCATGCCGCCCACCTTGCCCTGATCGGTCGCCATGCCGGTGGTGGTGTAGCGCTTCACATGCTCGATGGCGCGGAAGCCTTCCTGCACGGCGAGGGCGATGTCGCGCGTCGTGACGTCGTTCTGCGGATCGACGAAGGCATGACGAGCGGTCAGCGCGCCGGCGGCGATGGCGGCGACGGGATGGCCGGGGCCGCGGCCGGTGGCGCAGGCGCCGGTGCAGGTCAGCGCCTCGGCGACCTCGCCGGGCAGGAAGGCATCGGCGGCTGCGTCCCAGCGCAGCTTGCCACGTGCCTGAGAGAACAGGGCGAGGTTCGGCGTCCAGCCGCCGGCCATCAGCACCAGGTCGCAGGAGATGGGCGTGGCGCGGGCAGCGTCTGGGCTGCCATCCGGACGCAGCGGCGCCGCCAGCACGCCGGAGACGCGCACGCCGCCGCGCGTGGCGGCGATGCCGTGCGCGGCGCGCACCTCGATGCCGCGGGCACGGGCGGTGTCAGCCAGGGGCGGTGCGGCGCGCAGATCGAGGATGGCGGCGATGCGGGCGCCGGCCTCCTGCAAGGCGAAGGCTGCCTCATAGCCGCTGTCATGCGCGGCGAGCAGCACCGCCTGCCGCCCCGGCAGCACGGCCCAGCGCGCGGCATAGGCGCGGGCGGCGTCGGCCAGCATCACCCCCGGCCGGTCGTTGTCGCGGAAGGGCAAGGGGCGTTCCAGCGCACCGGTCGCCAGCACCACCCGCACGGCGCGGACCTGCCAGAGACGCTCGCGGAGGCCGTCCGGGCGGTCCAGGATTTCCGCGAGAGAGACGAAATTCTGCAGCCCGTAATGGAAGGCAGTGGTGCGCGGCAGCAGGGTGACACGCGGATTGGCGCGGAGTGCGGCGAGGCCCGGCACCTCCCCGGCAGAGAGGAGGCGGCGGCCGCCGAGCTCCGGCTGCTCGTCGCAGAGGATGACGCGGTCGCCGGCCTCGGCGGCGGCCAGCGCGGCGGCGATGCCGGCACGGCCGGCGCCGATGACCAGCGTCTCGCAATGGGCGTAGCGATGCGCGTAGCGGTCCGGATCCGGCGCCTCCGGCGCGCGGCCGAGGCCGGCCATGCGGCGGATCAGCGGTTCCCAGCGGCGGTGCCAGGCCTCGCGCCCGGGACCGAGGAAGGTCTTGTAGTAGAAGCCCGCGGGCAGCAGCGGCCCGAAGAGGCTGGCCGCCGCCGCAAGGTCCAGGCGCAGCGACGGAAAGCGGTTCTGGCTGCGGGCGGTGAGCCCCTCCACCAGCGGCACCATGGTAGCGCGGGTGTTGGGTTCGCGCCGCCCGGGGCCGCAGTCGAGCTCCACCAGCGCATTGGGTTCCTCGGCACCGGCGGAGAGCAGACCGCGTGGGCGGTGGTACTTGAAGCTGCGGCCGAGCAGGTGGACGCCATTGGCGAGGAGGGCGGAGGCGAGCGTATCACCCGCGACGCCCGAATAGGCACGGCCGTCGAAGGTGAAGCGCAGGGGCTTGCCGCGGTCGATGCGCCCGCCGCTCGGCAGCCTCATGGCGTTTCGCCGGGCTTGGTGGTGGCGGAGATGCGGTCCGTCAGCGTGTGGCGGCGCGCGTTGAAGAAGCGACCGCAGCCATGGGCGTGGCGCCAGCGTTCGGCGTGCTCGCCGCGCGGGTTGCTGCGTTCATAGAGATAGGCGGCCCACGCCGCGTCGGAGACGGCGGCAGGATCGGCAGGGCGGGCGATATGGGCTTCGCCGGCATGGCGGAATTCGATCTCCGGCCGAGGGCCGCACCAGGGGCAGGTGATCAGGAGCATCGGATAGCCCGTACCCTGCAGGACGCCGTAGCGTCCGGGCGCGCGATGCGCGCTCGGCGCCGCGTCGAAGGCGCTTCGAAAGCGCCTTCGGCCAGCGAGAGAGGATGCCGCATCCTCAATGCATCACCGCCGCCGCCGCCGCCTCGTCAATGACGCGGCCGGTCACGAAGCGGTCCAGGCTGAAGGGCGCCGCGATGGGGTGCGGCTCGCCGCGGGCAATAGTGGCAGCGAAGACATGGCCGCTGCCCGGCGTCGCCTTGAAGCCGCCCGTGCCCCAGCCGCAATTCACGTAAAGCCCCGGCACCGGCGTCCTCCCGATGATCGGCGAGCGGTCCGGCGTGACGTCCACGATGCCGCCCCAGGCGCGCAGCATGCGCATGCGCCGGAAGATCGGGAAGATCTCGCAGATCGCCTCCAGCGTATGCTCCAGGATCTGCACGTTTCCCGCCTGGGAGTAGGAGGTGTACTGGTCGGTGCCGGCGCCGATCACCAGCTCCCCCTTGTCCGACTGGCTGATATAGGCGTGGATGGTGTTGGACATGGCAACGCAGGGGAAGACCGGCTTCACCGGCTCGCTCACCAGCGCCTGCAAGGGGAAGCTTTCCAGCGGCATGCGCAGCCCGGCCATCACCATCACCAGGCTGGTGGAACCGGCCGCCACCACCCCCAGCTTGCCGCAGCCCACATGGCCCTTGCTCGTCTCCACCCCCGTCACCGCGCCGCTCCGCGGATCGCGCGCAATGCCGGTGACCTCGCAATTCTCGATGATGTCGACGCCCAGCGCGCTGGCGGCGCGGGCATAGCCCCAGGCTACCGCATCATGCCGCGCAATGCCGCCGCGTCGCTGCAGGGCGCCGCCCAGCACCGGGTAGCGGATGTGGGCGCCGATATCCAAGGGCGGGCAGAATTCCTTGCACTCCGCCGGCGTCAGCCACTCATTGTCCACGCCGGCCAGCCGGTTGGCATGGACATGGCGCTTGAAGCTCTGCACGTCATGCTCGCTATGCGCCAGCATCAGCACGCCGCGCGGGCTGAACATGACGTTGTAATTCAGCTCCGCCGAGAGCCCTTCCCAGAGCTGCACGGCATGATCGTACAGCGCGGCGCTTTCGGGGAAGAGGTAGTTGCTGCGGATGATGGTGGTGTTGCGCCCGGTATTGCCGCCGCCGATCCAGCCCTTCTCCAGCACTGCGATGCGGCCTGGCTTGTGCTCCTTCGCCAGGTAATAGGCCGTGGCGAGGCCGTGCCCGCCGCCGCCCAGGATCACCACGTCATAAGCCGGTTGCGGCCGCTCCGGGCTGCGCCAGTGCGGGTGCCAGCCGGCATGGCCGCGCAGCGCCTCGCGCGCCAGGGTGAGGAAGGAGAAGCGTTGGGCCATCGGCCATCGCTATAGCCCGGGTGAGCCTGGCGGGGAATCGGCCCACCGCGATTCGGCGGCTTGTCACCGAAGGCCCGCATGCGATGCTGCGCTGCATCAGCCTGGGGCCGAGGGGTCGCGGGCGGCACTCCCACCCTCCCAGGCCTGCCGGCCTGGGCCACTCCCTCCCCCGCAAGGCGGGGGAGGGTTGGGGTGGGGGTGCTGCTCGCACGCCGCTCGGCCCCTCACCGCCGCGGATGCCCGATGCCGAGCCTGACACCCACCAACTCCCCCATCGTCGCCGCCTATGTGGCGAAGACCCCGCGCTCCGCTGCGCTGCACGCCCGGGCCAGCGGGCACCTGCCCAGCGGCATCGCGCATGACAGCCGCCACACCGACCCCTACCCCATCTACACCGACCGCGCCCTCGGCCCCCGCAAATGGGACATGGACGGCCATGAGCTGGTGGATTTCTACGGCGGCCATGGCGCCCATCTGCTCGGCCATTGCGACCCGGCAGTGACGGCGGCGGCCCAGGCCCAGCTCGCCCGCGGCACCCAATTCGGCTCCTGCCACGCGCTGGAGGTGGAGTGGGCCGGCCTCATCACCCAGATGGTCCCCTGCGCGGAGCGGGTGCGCTTCACCTCCTCCGGCACCGAGGCGACGCATATGGCACTGCGCCTGGCCCGCGCCTTCACCGGGCGGCGGAAGATCATCCGCTTCCAGAAGCATTTCCACGGCTGGCACGACCACATGGCCTTCGGCGTGGACGGGCATTTCGACGGCAGCCCCTCCCCCGGCGTGCTGCCGGAGCTGGCCGCCGAGGTGGTGCTGCTGCCGCCCAACGACATCGCGGCCGTGCGGCGCGCCTTCGCGGAGGATGACGACATCGCCGCCGCCATCCTGGAGCCGACCGGCGCCTCCACCGGCATGATCCCGACCGGGGCCGAATTCCTGCGCGCTCTGCGGGAAGAATGCACCGCCCACGGTGCCGTGCTGATCTTCGACGAGGTGGTGACCGGCTTCCGCATCGCCCCCGGCGGTGCCCAGCAGGCGCTGGGCGTGACGCCCGACCTTTGCACCCTGGCGAAAATCGTCGCGGGCGGGCTGCCGGGCGGCGCGGTGGCGGGGCGGAAGGGCATTCTCGACTGGATCGATTTCGAAGTGTCGGCGGCCAAGGGGCGGGAGAAGATCAAGCACCAGGGCACCTACAACGCCAACCCGGTCTCCGCCGCCGCGGCGATCGAGACGCTGCGCCGCATCCGCGACACCGATGCCTGCGCCCGTGCCACCGCCGCCGCCCAGGCCATGCGCCGCGCCTTCAATCAGGTGCTGGCGGAGGAAGGCATCCCCTGGGCGGTCTATGGCGATCATTCCGTCATCCATTTCTTCACCAACCCGGCCGGACTCGACCTCGACCCGCTGGCCTGGGACGCCAATGCGCAGCCAACCGCCCGTTTCGGCGCCGACCCGCGCAAGCAGATGCTGGCCAAGCTCTATCTGGCGCTGGTGGTGAACGGCATCGATCCGAAAGGCCCACGCGGCGCCATCCTCTCCGCCACCCATGGCCCGGCGGAGATCGAGGCCGCCGCCGAGGCCTGGCGCCGCAGCCTGCGGATGCTGAAGGAAGAGGGCGAATTGCGGCATTGAATTGACAAGCGCCCGCCGGCGGCAGGACGCTTCGCGTCAACCACCAAGGCGCGGAGGAACGCCATGCGCAACAGCCGAATCACGGTGCGGAAAGTCTCGGGCGCGGTCGGGGCAGAGATCGACGGGGTGGACCTCGCCGAGGCCGCGGATGGCGAAATCGCCGACATCCGCGCCGCGCTCAACGCCCATGGGGTGCTCTTCTTCCACAACCAGCGCCTGAACGCCGAGCAGCAGAAGGCGCTGGCGCGGCGCTTCGGGGAGATCTTCATCCACCCGAACTACCGCGGCATGACCGCAGACCCGGAAGTGGTGACCATCCGGCGGGAGCCGGGCGATACCGCGATCGTCGGCGAGGAATGGCATGCCGACACCACCATGTGCGAGGCGCCGCCCATGGGCGCCATCCTCTATGGCATCGAGGTGCCGGAATGGGGCGGCGACACCCTCTTCGCCAGCCAGGCCGCGGCTTATGAGGCGCTCTCGCCCGGCATGAAGCGGATGCTGGAAGGGCTGCGGGCGGTGCATTCGGACCGCCGCGTGGCCGGCCCCCAGGCCGGGATGAATGCCCGCCGCTCCACCAAGGTGCGGGAGGATGCGGAGTGGCGGGAGACCATCAGCCTGCATCCCGTGGTGCGGACGCATCCGGAGACGGGGCGGAAGATGCTCTTCGTCAACCACAGCTACACGGTGGGGTTCGAAGGCATGTCGGAGGCAGAGAGCCGGCCGCTGCTGCACTACCTGATGGAGCATGGCCACCGGCCGGAATTCACCTGCCGCTTCCAGTGGCGCACCGGCTCCGTGGCGTTCTGGGACAACCGCGCGGTGAAGCATATCGCGCTGAACGATACCGGGCCGCAAAGGCGGGTGATGCGAAGGGTGCAGATTGCGGGGGATGTGCCGGCTTAGGCAGGGCCCCGCGAAGATCGGGGGCAGAGCCCCTGGTGGGGTTGGGGGCGAAGCCCCCATCCTCAATTCGAGAACCACATCCTTCGCAGCTCCCCGCCCGAGCCGACCGGCGAGAAGCTGTAGCCCTGCACCCGCCGCGTCAGCCCGCGCAGGTTCACCGTGTTGTAGACCCAGATATCCGGGCTCTCGGCGATGACGATACGCGAGGCCTCCTGGTACATCGCCTCCCGCTGCGTCTGGTCCAGCGTGGTGCGGGCGCGGGTCAGCAGCTCGTTCACCCGTGGGTTCTCGTACCAGGCGCTGGCCTTCCAGGTGCCGTGGAAGCGGCTGTCATACATCTGGCCGATCCAGTTCTCCGGGTCGATGAAATAGGCGGAGATCCAGTGGATCCACATATCCGGCGTGGTCTCCGGCCTGGTCGCGCTGGTCACCACGTTGGGCATGGTGTCCGGCACGATGCGCACATTGATGCCCAGCCGACGGAGATCCGCTTGGAACATCTGCGCCGCCTGCACCGTCTGGTCGAGATTGGCGAGGCTGTGCAGCTCGATCTCCCGGCCCAGCGGCGCCCCGGCGGCGCGCGCCTTGTCGCAATGCGCCTTCGCCTTGGCCATGTCGTAGGGGATGGGGCGGAGGTCGGGCGGGTTGCCCCAGAGGTTGTTCGGCAGCGGCCCGCCGATGCGCGTCACCATCCCCTTCAGGATGATCTGGTTGAAGCCGTCGTAGTTGAAGGCATGGGCGAAGCAGAGCCGTGCATCCAGATTGTCGAAGGGCGGCTTCCGGTTGTTCATGCGGATCAGGAAGATGCGCATGCTCTGGTCGCGGGCGACGCGGGCCGTCTGGCTGCGCTCGATCCGCTCCACCTGATCGGTCGGCAGATAGCTATCGGTGGCGTCGATCTCGCCGCGCAGCAGGGCGAGGACGCGGGTGCTGGTCTCCATCACATTGCGCCAGCGGACGCTGTCCACCGGTCGGCGCTCGGTGCTCCAGCCCATGAAATGCTCGGGGAAGCGCTCCATGTCCAGCGCAGTGCGCGGCTGGTAGGTGGAGGGCTCGAAGCGATAGGCGCCGGAGCCGGCTTCGTTCGCCGCCAGCCAATCGGCGCCCCAGTCATTGTCCTTGATATGCGGCTGGATGACGCGCGGATTGACGATCGCCACCACCGGAATGGCGGCGAGGAAGGGCGCGTAGACGCTGTCCAGCACGAAGCGCACGGTGCGCGCATCAGGCGCCGTGACGTTCTCCGCCTTCAGCACGGGCGTGAAGGCGGCGGAGGGCGCCATGCGCATGGCCAGCAGGCGGCGGAAACTCCAGACCACATCCTCGGCGGTCAGCGGGCTGCCATCGTGGAAGCGGATGCCCGCGCGCAGCCGGAACTCCCAGGTCAGCCCATCCGGCGAGACGGTGTGGCTTTCCGCCAGCCAGGGGACCAGCTCGTTCCCCTGGTAGCGGTAGAGCCCGTCATAGAGGTTCAGCAGCACGAATTGGCTGGGCACGTCGAAGATGGCGTGCGGGTCCAGCGAATTGGTGAAGGTATCGCCCCAGACCAGCGGCCGCTGCGGCTGCGCGGCGGCAGGGCCGGCGAGCAGCGCGAGCAGGGCAAGCATCGGGGCAAGGCGCGGGCGTGGCATGGGGTGCTCCCGGCAGGGGATGGTGCGCGACCTCATTCCGTGCTGGTGGGCAGGGTGCGGCCGGCGAGGAAGCCGCCATCCACCGGGATGGTGGCGCCGCTGACGAAATCCGCATCGGCGGAGAGCAGGAAGCGCACCACCGTCGCGATGTGCTCCGGCCTGCCGCGGCGGTTCAGCGGCACCATGGCGCGGAAAGCCTCGTCGTATTTCGGGCGGGTGGGCTTGTGCGGCAGCGGGATCATCGCCGGCGCCACCGCATTCACCCGGATGCCCTGGGGGCCGAGCTCCTGCGCCAGGCTCTGCGTCAGCATGACGATGGCGGCCTTGGAGGCGGAATAGGCCGCGGCGCCGATGCGGGCGGAAAAGGCCGCGGTGGAGGCAAGGTTGACGATCGCCCCCTCCCAGCCCTTCGCCGCCGCCAGCAGCGCATAGGCGCGGGAGCAGAGGAAGGTGCCGCGCAGGTTGATGTCCAGCACCCCGTCCCAGGCGGCGGCGTCGGTGGTGGCCAGCGGCGTCGGCGTGGTGACGCCGGCATTGTTCACCAGGCCGATGATCGGCGGCGCCTCCGCCGCCACCTTGGCGAAGAAGGCGTCGATCGCCGCGGGATCGGCGATGTCGAGCGGCAGGAAGCGCACGCCCTCGCCCAGCTCGCGCGCCGTCGTCTCGCCCAGCGCGATCTCGCGGTCCGCGAGGATCAGCCTGCGGTACTTGCCCAGCAGCGCTTCCGCCGTCGCGCGGCCAAGCCCGCGCGCGGCGCCGGTGATCACCACCGTTCCGTCGATCATCCTGCCTCCAGCATTGGTTGCGCCATTCGTGGCGATCAGTCCCGGCCGGTGGCTGGCAGTTCTCCCGGAGAAAAGATAAGCGCGTTTCGGAGAGCGCGGCTAGACCTGCATCGTCCTGACACAGCCAGGCCGATGCAGGTCTGGGGTCCTTGAGCCCGCGATTCACGGCCTGAGCACGCCACCTCCGGCGGGCACGCCCAGGCCGATCGCAGGCTATCCCGCGCGGACGGCACCACAGGCGATGAGGGCCGCAATCTCCGCTTCCGTCATACCGGCTTCGCCCAGGATCTCCACGCCATGCTCGCCCAGCCGCGGCGCCGGGCGGCGCGGCGAGGGTTCACCGCTCGAAAACCGCATCGGCACCGCCATGCGGGTCACGGGACCTTCGCTCGGATGCTCCTCGGTGGAGAAGAAGCCGGTGGCCAGCAGATGCGGGTCCTCGAAGATGCTCTCCAGCGTGTGCACCGGCGTCACCGGCAAATCGGCCTGCTCCAGCAGCGCCAGCCATTCGGCGGTGGTACGGGTGAGGAATTCCTCCGCCAGCATGCCCAGCACGGCATCGATGTTCGCGGTGCGCGTGGCATGGCTGGCGAAGCGCGGATCGGTGGCAACCAGATCCGGCCAGCCGACCGCGGCGCAGAAGCTGCGCCATTGCCGGTCATTGTAGATCATGGTGCAGACATGCCCGTCCTTCGTCCGGTAGGGGCGCCGGTCGGGCGAGAGCAGGCGGCCATAGCCGCCCACGCCCTCCTTCGGGTCGAAGACCTTGCCGCTGAGATGGTCGCCGAGGACGAAATTCACCATGGTCTCGAACATCGGCACCTCGACGAGCTGACCCTCTCCGCCCCGCTCCCGATGCACCAGCGCGGCATTGATGGCGCCGAAGGCGGCGAGGCCGGTGATGCGGTCCGCCATGGCGAGCGGGACGTAGCGCGGCTCGCCGCCATTCACGCGGGCGTTCAACGCGGCGATGGTGGTGGCGCCCTGCATCAAATCGTCATAGGCCGGGCGCGGGGCATAGGGGCCGTCCTGGCCATAGCCGAGCACCGCGGCATAGATCAGCCGCGGATTGACTTCATGCAACGTGGCGTAGTCCAGCCCCAGCCGGGCCATGGCGGCGGGGCGGATATTCGTCACCAGCACATCGGCGGTGCGGGCCAGGCGCAGCAGCACCGCGCGACCTTCCTTGTGCTTCAGGTCCAGCACCAGGCTGCGCTTGCCGCGGTTGATGGTGAGGAACATGCAGCCCATGCCGGGGTTGCGGGCCGGGCCGATGAGGCGGACCACATCGCCCTCCGGCGCCTCCACCTTCGTCACCTCGGCGCCGAGCTCCGCGAGGAGCTGAGTGCAATAGGGGCCGACCAGCACGGTGGTGAGATCGAGCACGCGAATGCCCGCAAGTGGTCCCGGCATGGGGGTTGCGTTCCTCTCCTGAATCCAGCGGCGGTTCAGCATCCGCGGGCCTGGTCTGCGCTGGGCGCGGTGCAACGGGCGCCCACCCCCAGCCCTACACCGCATCGCCGCCGCCGGCCAAGCCACCAGCCAGGGCGCCATGCCTCGGCCGAATGGCGAGGTCCGGGCGGGCCGTGCTAGAATGGAATCATGCGTCGTGCCACAGCCCTGGACCTCCTCCGCCGGCATGAGGCCGAGTTCCGGCAGATCGGCCTGCGGCATCTTCACCTGTTCGGCTCGGTGGCTCGGGACGAGGCCGGCCCCGATTCCGACATCGATCTCTTCTGCGACTATGAAAAGGGCCGGTTCAGCCTGTTCGACCTGATGGACGCGCAGGCCCGGGTGAGCCAGATCCTCGGCTGCAAGGTGGATCTGACGACGCGCGACGGCCTGCACGCCATGCTGCGGCCCGGCATCGAAGCGCAATCCCTGCGGGTCTTCTGATGTCCCGGCGCTCGCCCGCGCCTTGGCTGGCCGATATCCTGGACGCGATCGCCCGCATGCGGGACGCCGTGGGCGATGCTTCGCTGGAGGAATTCGAGGCCGATTGGCAGCGGCAATGGCTGGTCGAGCGCCGCGCGGAAATCGTCTCCGAGGCGAGCCGCCACCTTCCTCCCGAGCTCAAGGCCCGCGGGCCGGACATCTCTGGCCGAAGATCGCCGGCATTGGTAATGTCCTGCGGCATGACTACCACCGGGTGGCGCCGGCCGTGATGTGGGCTCTGATCCGCGGTCATCTGGCGCCGCTGGAGCAGGCCTGCCGGGCCGAATTGGCGCGGCTTCCGCCATCCGACCGGCGTTGAATCCGCCTCCCTACCGCGCCCGCTCGATATTCCATAGCACCGGGAAGCCGAAATCGATCACCCCCCGCAGCTCCGCCCGCCACACCGCCGGCGCCTGGAACTGGCCGGAAAGCGGGAAGGTCGCGTATTCATGGGAAAGCCGCTGCAGCTCCGCCGCCAGCGCCCGCCGCTTCGCCGGGTCGCTTTCCGCGGCGAAGGCGGCCAGCACCGGCTTCATCGCCTCCACGCAATAGCCCCAGGGCTGGTTGTCGGTGCAATTATAGCCGACCGCGACGTTGGAGAGCGGGTCCGCCATGTCGAATCCGGTATAGATCACCGGCACGATGTTCCAGCCGCCGCGGTCGATCGGCTCCCGCCCCACCCAGCGCTGGGCGATGGAGGACCAGTCCGAGGCCTGCACATCAAGATTGAAGCCGGCCCGCTTCAACTGGTCGATCACTACCAGCGCCATCGGGTTGATCAGCGCGCTGTCGGCCGGCTGCAGGATGGCGATGCGCTCGCCATTGTACCCGGCCTGCCGCAGCAGCTCCCGCGCGCGGTCCAGATTGCGGCCGGGCACCAGATCGGCGCCGGCATTGCTCGCATAGCGCGTGCCGCAGAGATAGATGGAGACGCAGGCACTGTCCGCCATGCCGTCCGGCAGCCCATGCCCGGCCACCACCTCCGCCTTGTCGATCGCCGCCTGCACCGCGCGGCGCATCAGCACGTTGTCGAAGGGTGGCTGGTTGAAGTTCAGCGAGACGCCGCCGACGATATGCGCAATGCCGCCGGGATTGGCGATGACCAGATTCCGGTCCCGCCGGAAGCGCGGCAGGTAGTCGATGGGCGCGTATTCCAGATAATCCACTTCGGCCTGGGTGATGGCGGCAGCACGCAGCGCAATGTCCGGCAAGGTCACCAGCTCGGCGCGCTCCAGCTTCACCACCTTGCCGCCGGCCAGCCCGTCGGCCGGCTCGGCGCGCGGCACGTAGCGCGGGTTGCGGCGCACGGGGGTGCGCTCGCCGGGGATCCATTCGCTGCGGTTGAACAGGAAGGGGCCGCTGCCCACCACCTCCGGCACCTGCGTCGTCGGGCCGGTGGTGCCGGCCAGGCGGGCGGGCATGATGAAGGGGACATGGACGCTCGGCTTGCCCAGCGCGTCGATGACGCCGCCGAAGGGTTGGGCAAGTTCCAGCACGAAGACGTTGGGCGCCGTCGCGGTCAGCGCCTTGGCGGCGGCCATCAGTCGCCGCCCGATCGCATCCCGCTGGCCCCAGCGCCTGAGGGAGGCGACGGCATCCTCCGCCGTCACCGGCGTGCCATCGCTGAACTCCAGCCCGGGGCGCAGGGTGAAGGTCCAGGTCAGCCGATCCTCGCTGACCTGCCAGCCCTGCAGCATCTGCGGGCGGTACTCGCCCTTGCTGTCCATCGAGACCAGCGTGTCATAGACCAGATAGGCGAAGTTCCGGGTGACGAAGGAGGGGGAGGCGATCGGGTCCAGATTCTGCAGCCCGACATTCACCACCACGCGCAGCGGCCGCTGCTGCGGCTGCGCCATCGCCCCGCCCGCCAGCATCCCCGCGGCCGTGAGGCCGAGCAGCCAAGATCCGATCCGCATCCCCACCCTCTCCTTCCCTGACCCTGCCCTGCCGCGCGCACCTTCGGCCGCGCGGCATCCGCCCGCCACATGCATGCGGCGGGCCAAGGCGGCAGCGGCGTCAGTCCTCGATCCCTTCCGCCGCCCGTGGCGGGTGCCGCCCGGTCAGCCAACCGCCATCCACCGCCACCACCTGGCCGGTGACGTAGGAGGCCTCCGGCGAGGCCAGGAAGGCGATCACCGCCGCCACCTCCTCCGGCCGCCCGGCGCGGCGCAGCGGCGTCGGGTGCAGGATGGCGCGGCGGTAATCGGCGTTCTTCAGGTAATTCTCGGTCATCGCCGTCTCGATGACGCCCGGCGCCACCGCATTCACCGTAATGCCCTGCGGCCCGATCTCGGCGGCAAGCTGACGGGCGAATTGCGCGATGCCGGCCTTGGCCACGGCATAGGGTGTGGTGCCGGGGTAGCCGGCCATGCCGAAGGTGGAGGCGACGCTGACGATGCGGCCGCCCGGCCGCGGCAGGTGCGGCAGCACCTCCCGCGTCACCCGCAGCACGGCGCCGAGATTGACGTCGAGGAAGCGGGCGATCAGCGCGTCATCCGACTCCGCCAGCGGCCTGGAGCCGCCGATGCCGGCATTGTTCACCAATATGTCGATGCGCCCGAAGGCGGAAAGCGCCGCCTCCGCCAAGCGCCTGCCCGCCCCCGGCGCGGCCAGGTCCAGCACCAGCGCCGGCGCGCCCAGCGCGGCGGCGGTCTGCTCTACCTCCGGCGCCAGATCGGCCAGCAGCACAAGGGCGCCGTCCCGCACCAGCCGCGAAGCGGTGGCGGCGCCGATCCCGCGCGCCGCGCCGGTGACGATCGCCGCCTGGCCGGCGAAGCGCGGCAAGGGAGAAGAATCCTCAGGCAAGCCTTCCTCCATCCACGGGCAGGGCGACGCCGGTGATGAAGGCGGCGGCATCGCTCAGCAGGAACAGCACGGTCTCCGCCACCTCATCCGCATGGCCGAAGCGCTGCATCGGGTGGCGGGCGCGGAAGGCGGCCTGGCGCGCCGCCCGCGCCACCTCGTCGCCGGCGGAGGCGAAGGTCGCCTCCAGCATCGGCGTCTCGATGGAACCGGGGCAGACGGCATTCACCCTTATGCCCTCCGCCGCATGCACCAGGGCAAGGCTCCGCGTCAGCATCACTACCGCGCCCTTGCTGGCGGAATAGGCCGGCAGGGTGGCGGAGCCGGCCAGCCCGGCGGTGGAGGCGAAGGTGACGATGGCGCTGCGCCCCGCCTCCCGAAGCTGCGGCAGCATGGCGCGGATGGTCAGCCAGGTGCCCTTGACGTTCACGTCGAACAGCCGGTCCCACTCCGCCTCCTCCACCATCTCCGGCGGCAGAGCGGGGCCGAGGATGCCGGCCGCGGTCACCAGCAGATCCGCCGGACCGAAGCGGGCGGCGCAGGCCGCGGCGGCGGCTTCCAGATCCGCCGCCTGGGTCACGTCGCCCGTCACCGTTTCAGCATAGGTGCAAAACGTGGCGGTGCCGGCGAGGCCGACCGCGCTGCGGTCGAACAGCAGCAGCCTCGCCCCCTCCCGCGCCAGAGCCAGGGCCGTCGCTCGTCCAAGCCCAGACCCGGCGCCGGTGACCATCGCCACCCGGCCTTCGAAGCGCCCCGCCATCCGCCCCAGCCCGTATTACATAGCAATATGGGACCAAGCGCTTCGGAATAGGTCAACCGGGTCGCGCTATTTTCCTCGCGCTTCCGCCAAATGGTCGAAGCGGCGGGTGAAGCTGCCAAGGCCCTGGGTCTGGCTGCGCAGCTCGATGATGAGGTCGGCGAGCTCGGCTTCCGGCACCAGCGCCTCCACCGCCTCCCAGCCGCCCTGCTCCTCCAGCATGGCGAAGCCGAGGATCTGGCCGCGCCGCGCCGTCAGCAGGCGCTGCGCCCCGGGGGCATGGCCGGCGGGCACGCGCAGGGTGACGTGGTCCACCGGCTCCAGCAGCACCGGCCCGGCCTTGGCCAGGCCCTCCTGCATCGCCATCCGGGTGGCGGTGGCGAAGGCCATGTCGCTGCTGTCCACCGAATGGAAGGTGCCGTCCAGCAGGGTCACCGCCACATCCACCACCGGGTGGCCGAGCGGGCCCTTCCGCGTCGCCGCCTCGGCAGCCTCGGCGACGGCCGGGATGAAGCGCTTCGGCACCGCGCCGCCCACCACCTTCTCGTCGAAATGGAAGCCGGCGCCGCGCGGCCGCGGGGTGATCTCCAGCTTGACGTCGGCGAATTGGCCGTGCCCGCCGGTCTGCCGCTTCAGCCTGGCGTGCTGCACCACGCCATGGCGGATGCTCTCGCGATAGGGCACCAGCGGCCGGGCGGTCTTCAGCTTCACCCCGCCGGCCAATGCCGCCAGCCGGTCCAGCGCCGCGCGCAGATGCAGCTCCCCCTGGCCGGAAAGGATGGTCTGGCCGCTCTCGGCATCGAGGCTGAGGCCGAGGGCGGGATCCTCCTCCACCAGGCGCTGCAGCGCGGCGGCCAGCCGCACCTCCTCCTTGCGGTCCTCCGGCAGCAGGGCGAGGGCGTGCACCGGGGCGGGCGGTGCCGGAAAGGGCAGAGCGGGGCCGCCCGAGGGGATACCGATCGTGGTGCCGGCGGCCACGCCTTCCAGCCGGCCGAGGGCGAGGATCTCGCCTGCCGCCCCCTCCGCCGCCTTCTCCAGCTCGCCCCCCGGGGCGCGGTAGAGGCCGCCGATGCGGTGGCCGGCGAGGCTGGCGCCGTCCCTGAGCCCGCCGCGCCAGAGCCGCGCCCAGGCCAGCCGCCCGGCATGGCCCGCCTGGCGCAGCCGGAACACCTGCGCCAAGGGCGGCCCCTCCGGCGCGATTCCATGGCGCGCGGCGGTCACCTCCGGCCCGGGCGTGTCATGCCGCAGCGCCTTCCACAGCCGGCGGATCCCGCCCGCCGCGGCGGCGGCGCCGAACAGCACGCCGACCACCGCGCCGCTCGCCTCCCCGGCCCGCAGCGGGCGATAGATCTCCGGCGGCTCGGTGGGCTGCTCCTCCAGCAGCTTCTCCAGCAGCCCGTCATCATGGTCGGCGAGGCTTTCCAGCAGGGCGGCGCGGGCTTCCGCCTCGCGCGGCCGCACCGAGTCCGGCAGCGGGATGCGGTCCGAGGCGGCGCCGTTGCGGTAGCGATAGGCGCGCCCATTCACCAGATCGACATAGCCGGTGACCGCCCCCTCCTCCCGGATCGGCACCTGGCGCAGCAGCAGGCGGCGGCTGGTCTCCTCCTGCAGCAGCGGCAGCAGGTCGCGGAGCTGCTCGGCGCATTGGTCGATCTTGTTGAGGAAGAGCAGGGCCGGCAGCCCCGCCGCCTCGATCTGGCGGAAGACCGGGCCGAGGGCGGCGACGCGGCCCGGCACCGGCTCCGCCACCACCAGGGCGAGGTCGGCGATGGCAAGCGCCGCGGCGGCGTCATGGGCGAATTCGACGGAGCCGGGGCAATCCAGCAGCGCCCAGCTTTCCGCGCCATGCATGGCGTGGGCGATGCGCAGCTCCCCCGGGGCGGCGCGCGGCGCGCCGCGGCGCAGCGGCGTTTCGGCGGCGGCCAGCAGTGCCTCGAACAGGGTGGATTTGCCGCTGCCCTGCGGCCCGACCAGCGCGATGCAGCGCGGCCCGGCCGCGCCGCCTCCTCTGCCGCTTTCGGGGGTTCCGGTGGGGGTTTCTGCCATGACATGCCCTCCGCATGGTGGCGGTCCGGGCGCGGGCGGAAAGGCGCCGCCGTCGCGGCCGGCCGCTGGGCCTTTCCGGCCCATTGCCTGCGCCGCGCCGGGGGCGAGGCGCCCGGCCAGCCTAGACCCGGCGGGGCGGCGGCTGGCCAGGAAATTCGGGCCTCCGGCACCGGCGCGGTGAACCAATGGGAAATAATCTCTCGGCAAGGTCTGTTCCACTGGAGGAGACCGTTGCGGTTTGGCGGGATTTGCCCCGGCTGACGCGGTGACGGCGCGAAAGGATGAAGGAGCATGACGTCCCCCCCGCCCCCCGTTTCGGCCGGCAGCCTTTCCGCGCCGATCTCGCTGGGCCTGGCCGGGCTGGTGGCCCTGGCGCTGCTGCCGCCGGAGGCGGGCTTCCTGGCCGGGCTGGCGGCGGCGCTCTGGCTCGGCATCTCCATCGCCGTGGCGCGGCGGCGGGTGAGCGCGGCGGGCCGGGCGCGGTAGGCCCCGCCCGCCGCCGGGCGCGCGCCGAGGCCCCTTCCGCTTCCGGCCCGGCGGGTTAGGCTGGCGCCGAGGATAAGGGAGGGACGGCATGAGCGAGGCACGCGCCGGCAATCTGGGCGAATATCCCCTGCAGGGGAAAGTCGCGGTCATCACCGGCGGCAGCAACGGCATCGGCGCCGCCGCGGCCCGGCGCCTGGCGGCCGCCGGGGCCAGGATAGTGGTGGGCTACAACCAGGGGGCGGAGCGCGCCGCCGCGCTGGTCGCCGCCCTGCCTGGCGAAGGCCACAGCGCCCTGCGCACCCCGATGGAGGACAGCGCCGCGCTGCGCGACGCGGCCGCGGCGGTGCAGGCGACATACGGCCGCTGCGACGTGCTGATCAATTCCGCCGCCACCACCCGCCCGGTGCCGCATGCCGATCTGAAGGCGCTGGACGATGCGCTGATCGACCGGGTGCTGGTGACCAATGTGCGCGGCCCCTTCGCCACCATCCGCGCCTTCGCGCCGATGCTGAAAGCCAGCGGGGATGCGGTGATCGTCAACATCTCCTCGCTGGCCGCCATCACCGGCAGCGGCAGCAGCGTGATCTACGGTGCATCGAAAGCGGCGATCGACACCATGGGGATGTCGCTGGCGCGGGCGCTGGGGCCGGAGATCCGGGTGGTCTCCATCTCGCCCTCGATGGTCGCCACGGATTTCGTGCCGGGGCGCGGCCGCGAGGTGGTGGAGAAAGCGGCGGCGAAAACGCCGCTGAAGACGGTAACGGAGGCGGATGACGTGGCGCTCGCCGTCATGGCGGCGATCACCCATCTGCGGCTGACCACGGGAAGCGTCATCCTGGTGGATGGCGGCAACCACCTTTAGCAATCCCCACGACGCCGCCACGCGGCGCCGCGGGGGCTCCGGAATCGCTTGGCGATCAGCGCCCCGCACAGGCCGCAGCGGCAAAGCCCGCCGCAGCGCAACGGGCAGCGCAGCCGGCAACGGGGCAGGCGGCGGCCCGGCCCGCTCAACCCGCTACACCGCCTCGGCATCGGCGACACCGGGGATGACCTTCATCGCCTGCACCAGCTTCGGCGAGACGTTGAAGCCGCCGGGCAGCGCCATCTCCACCTCCTGCCCCTGGCCGGTGCGGGCGACGACGGTGACGCGGCCCTTGCCGCGCCCCTCGCGCAGCAGCATGGCATGGATGTGCTCCACCGCGCCGGTGCTCTCCAGCCACAGCCTTATGCCCTGGCCGACGCCCTGCGCCGCTTTCTCCAGCGCCTCCACCTCCTGCGCCGTCAGCCGCAGCATCTCGCCATCCATCCGCAGCTCGGCGGTGACGAGGATGGCATTGCCCTCCGCCAGCAGTTCGCGGCAGCGGGACAGCACCTCGCTGAACAGCGTCACCTCGATGCTGCCGCTGGCATCGGAGAGGCTGACCCAGGCCATGCGGCTGCCGGTGCGGGTCGGGCGCTCCTTGGCTCCCACCACCGTGCCGGCCAGCTTCACCCGCCCGGTGCCGCCCTTGGCCCGCTCCGCCACCCGCACCACCGGCGTCACGCCCAGCCGCGCCAGCACCGGCTTGTAGGTGTCCAGCGGATGGGCGGAGAGGTGGAAGCCCACCGCCTCCGCCTCATAGCTCAGCTTCTCCAGCATCGGCCAATCCGGCACATCGGGCAGGCGCAGCGGGTCCGGCTTCGCGCCGGCACCGCCGAACAGGGCGATCTGCGCGCTGACGCGATCCTCGGCAGCGGCCTGGGCGCGGCGGAGGATGGTCTCGGCACCCATCACCAGCCGGGCGCGGTTCGGCTCCAGGCTGTCGAAGGCGCCGGCCTTGGCGAGGTTCTCGATCTGCATCTTGTTCAGCAGCTTCGGGTCCACCCGCGCGGCGAAATCCGCGACCGAGGCGAAGGGCCCGCCCTGATCCCGCGCCGCCACCAGATCCCGCATCGCCTGGGCGCCGACGCGCTTCACCGCGGCGAGGGCGAAGCGGATGGCATCCTTCCCCTCCTCCGTCCGCTCCACCAGGAAGTCGGCGCCGGACCGGTTCACATCCGGCGGCAGCACGGCAATGCCAAGCCGCGACGCCTCCTGCATATGCCCCGCCAGCTTCTCCGTCTTGTCGAGGTCGAGCGTCATCGATGCGGCGAGGAAGGCCACCGGATGGTTCGCCTTCAGCCAGGCCGTCTGGTAGGAGACCAGAGCGTATGCAGCAGCGTGCGACTTGTTGAAGCCGTATTCCGCGAACTTGGCCATCATGTCGAAGATCTCGGTCGCCTTGCCGGGATCGATGCCGTTCTTCACCGCGCCCTCGGTGAAGATGGCGCGCTGCTGCTCCATCTCCTTGGCGATCTTCTTGCCCATGGCACGGCGCAGCAGGTCGGCGCCGCCGAGCGAATAGCCCGCCAGCACCTGGCTGATCTGCATCACCTGCTCCTGGTAGACCATGATGCCGTAGGTCTCGGCCAGGATGTCGTGGATCTTCGGGTGCGGGCTCTCCCAGGGCTCGCCATGCTTGCGCTGGCAATAGGCCGGGATATTGGACATCGGGCCCGGGCGGTAGAGCGAGACGGCGGCGATCAGATCCTCGAAGCGGTCCACCTTCATCTGCCGCAGGCAATCCCGCATGCCCTGGCCTTCGAACTGGAACACCCCGGCCGCGTCGCCCTTGCGCAGCATCTCATAGGTTCGGGCATCGTCCAGCGGGATGGCGGCGATGTCGATGTCCTGGCCCTGGCTGCGCAATATGGCCAGGGCCTGCTGGATCACCGTCAGCGTCTTCAGGCCGAGGAAGTCGAATTTCACCAGGCTCGCCTGCTCGACATATTTCATCGAGTACTGGGTGATCAGCATCTCGCTGCGCGGATCGCGGTAGAGCGGCACGATATCCAGCAGCGGCTTGCGGCCGATGACGACGCCGGCGGCATGCGTCGAGGCGTTGCGGTAGAGGCCTTCGAGCTGGTTGGCGATTTCCAGCAGCCGCGCCACCTGCTCATCCGCGTCGCGCATCTGCTGCAGCCGCGGCTCACCCTCGATCGCCTGGGCCAGGGTGACGGGCTTGGCCGGGTTGAAGGGGATGAGCGAGGCGATGCGGTCCACCTGGCCATAGGGCATGCCCAGCACGCGGCCGACATCGCGCACCGCCGCCTTGGCCTGCAGCTTGCCGAAGGTGATGATCTGCGCCACGCGGTCCGCGCCATATTCGCGGCGGACATAGTCGATCACCTCGTCGCGCCGGTCCTGGCAGAAATCGATGTCGAAGTCGGGCATCGAGACGCGTTCCGGGTTCAGGAAGCGCTCGAAGAGCAGACCGAAGCGGAGGGGGTCCAGATCGGTGATGGACAGCGCCCAGGCGGCGACGGAGCCGGCGCCGGAGCCGCGGCCGGGACCGACAGGGATGCCCTTCTCCTTCGCCCATTGGATGAAGTCGGCGACGATGAGGAAATAGCCGGAGAAGCCCATCTGCTCGATGACGCCGAGCTCATAGGCGAGCCGCTCGCGGTAAATCTCGCGGTCGGTGACGTTGAGCGCATCGAGCCGGGCTTCGAGACCGCGCTTCGCCATGAGCTGCACGGTTTCGGCTTCCGTCATACCCTCCTGCACCTTGGGGCAGATAGGTAGTTCCGGCTTCTTCGTCTCCGCCATCACGGCGCAGCGGCGGGCGATGGCCAGGGTGTTGTCGCAGGCCTCCGGCAGATCGGCGAAGAGGGCACGCATGGCGGCGGCGGGCTTGAACCAGTGCTCCGGCGTCACGCGACGGCGGTCGGGCTCCGCCATGGTGCGGCCCTCGGCGATGCAGAGCAGGGCGTCATGCGCCTCATGCATCCCCGGCGTGGCGAAATAGACGTCGTTGGCGGCGACGATGGGCAGTTCCAGCTCCTCGGCCAGGCGCAGCAGGCCGGGTTCGACGATGCGCTCGATGTCCAGGCCGTGGCGGTTGAGTTCCACCACCAGCCGGTCGGCGAAGCTTTCCTTGAGCTGGGCGAGCAGCGCCTTCGCCACGGGGAAGCGGCCCTCCGCCAGCAGCCGGCCGAGCGGGCCGAAACTGCCGCCGGTGAGGAGGATGAGGCCCTCGGCATGCTCCATCAGCGTCGCCAGCTTCAGGCTGGCGCGGCCGGAGGGGTCGTTGCCGAGGAAGCTTTTCGAGGACAGGCGCTGGAGGTTGTCGAGGCCCTGGGCGTTCATCGCCAGGGCGACGATGGGGTCGGGCGGCTGGCGCTCCGCCTCCGGCCGCTCATCGCTGGCGGCGCGGGAAAGGAAGAGCTGGCAGCCGATGATGGGCTGCACGCCCTTGCCGCTGCAGGCCTGCGAGAATTCCAGGGCACCGAAGAGGTTGGCGCTGTCCGTCAGCGCCACGGCAGGCATGCCGGCCTCCTTCGCCAGCGTCGCCAGCTTCTCGGCTTTGATGGCGCCCTCGCTGAGGGAATAGCTCGAATGAACGTGGAGGTGGATGAAGGCCGAGTCGCTCATGGGCCCAATTTAGCACCGAGGGAGGGCCCTGGCTGCGGCAGTGCCGCAGCCCCTCAAGCTCCACCCGCAAAGGGCCGAAGGGCCCTTTGAACCCTTGCGTTTTGCGGTTGGACAGTCGGGTCTGAAACTCATGGTTTCCAAAGGCCCTTCGGCCTTTGGCGGAGGGAGCTCGAGGGAGGCAGAGCCTCCCTCGAACCGGTGACGCCGGTTACAGCTTCCAGGCCGGCCTACGCCTATCTCGCGGCCCCAGATCACAGGAGCCGCCCATGTCCCGCCTGCCTCTGCTTTTCCTCGCCACCGCCGCGCTGTGCCTGGTGGTCGGCGTCGCCATGGGGATCGCCATGGGCATCACCCATGATTTCCACCTGGCGCCGGTGCATGCCCATCTCAACCTGCTCGGCTGGGCATCCCTGGCCCTGATGGGCCTGACCTACCGCGCCTGGCCGGTGCTGGAGGCGAGCCGCGCAGCCGCCCTCGCGCAATACGGGCTTTCCGCCGGCTCGGCCCTGGCCTTCCCCTTCGGCATCTATCTCTCCATCGAGCACCAGCAGCCCATGCTGGCGATCATCGCCGCCATGGTCTGGTTCGCCGGTGCGCTGCTCTTCCTCGCGCGGCTGGTGCTGCTGCTGCTGGGCCGCACGGCGCCGGCGCCCGCCCTGCAGCCTGCCGAGTGATCAGGCCGGCACCACCTTCCCGTCCCTGAGCGTCACAACCCGATCCATCCGCGCCGCGAGGGCCGGGTTGTGCGTGGCGATCAGCGCCGCCACGCCCTGGCCCCGCACCGCTTCCAGCAGCTCGGCGAAGACGAGGTCGGAGGTGGCGACGTCCAGATTGCCGGTCGGCTCATCCGCCAGCAGGATGCGCGGGGCGTTCGCCAGCGCCCGGGCGATGGCCACGCGCTGCTGCTCGCCACCGGAAAGCCGGCCCGGCCGGTGATGCTCCCGCCCCGTCAGGCCGAAGCCGGCGAGCAGCGCCCGCGCCCGCTCTTGCGCCTGACCGTGGGGCGTGCCGGCCGCCATCTGCGGCAGCACCACATTTTCCTCGGCGGTGAATTCCGGCAGCAGGTGATGGAACTGATAGACGAAGCCGATGGTGGTGCGGCGGATCGCCGTGCGCCCGTCATCGGACAGCGTGCCGGCGGCGCGGCCGCCGACGAACACCTCGCCGGCATCCGGCCGTTCCAGCAGCCCGGCCAGATGCAGCAGGGTGGATTTGCCGGTGCCGGAAGGCGCGACGAGGGCGACGATCTCCCCCGCCTCCAGCGCCAGCTCCGCGCCGACCAGCACGGGCAGTTCCCCTGCCTCGGTGCGGTAGCGCCGTTCCACCCCCGCCAGGCGCAGCGCAGATTCACTCATTCCGCAGCGCCTCGACCGGATCCAGCCGCGCCGCGCGCCAGCTCGGGTAGATGGTTGCCAGCAGGGAGAGGCCGAGGCCCATGCCGACCACCTGCATCACCTCATTCGGGTCGACCACCGCCGGAAGCTGGGAGAGGAAATAGACCTCCGGGCTGAACAGCTCCGTTCCCGTCAGCGCCTGCAGACCCTGGCGGATATGCTCGATGTTCATGCAGAAGGCGAGGCCCAGGGCGAAGCCGATCAGCGTCCCGGCAAAGCCGATGGAGGCGCCGCAGAGCAGGAAGATGCGCAGCACATTGCCCCGCGTCGCCCCCATGGTGCGCAGGATGGCGATGTCCCGCCCCTTGTCCTTCACCAGCATGATGAGGCTGGAGATGATGTTGAAGGCGGCGACGATGATGATGAGGGTCAGGATCAGGAACATCACGTTCCGTTCCACCTGCACCGCATTGAAGAAGCTGCTGTTCGCATCCTGCCAATCGACGATGCGCACCGGGTGCTGGCCGAGGGCGCGGCGGATCTCGAAGTTCAGGGCGCGGATGCGGGTCGGGTCCTGGGCGAAGACCTCTATCTGGGTCGCGGCGTTGCCGGTCTGGAAGTAGAGCTGCGCCGCCTCCATGGGCATGAAGACGAAGCTGCTGTCGTACTCGTTCATGCCGACATTGAAGGTGGCGATGACGCGATAGGCGCGGACGCGCGGCACGGTGCCGAAGACGGTGGCGCGGCCTTGCGGCGAAACCAGCGAGAGGCGGTCGCCGACCGTGATGCGCATGCGGTTGGCCAGGCCGGTGCCGATGACGACGACATCGTCACCGGCAAATTCCTCCAGGCTGCCGCGGCGGATGTTGTTGGCGATGATGCCCTTGGCGCGGAGATCCTCCGGCTTGATGCCGCGCGCCAGCCCGCCGGCGGCGCCACCCGCCTCGCTGGTCAGCAGGACCTGGCCTTCGATGATGGGGTTGGCCGCGGTCACGCCAGGGACGCGGCGGATGGCCGCGGTGATCTCGTCATAGTCGGACAGCGGCCTGCCATCGACGGAGAAGACGCCGAGATGGCCATTCAGGCCCAGGATCCGCCCCAGCAGCTCCTGCCGGAAGCCGTTCATCACGCTCATCACGATGATCAGCGTGGCGACGCCCAGCGCGATGCCGACCAGGGAGAAGATGGCGATGACGGAGACGAAGCGCTCCCCCTTCCGCGCGCGGAGATAGCGGAAGGCGACGGCGCGTTCGAAGGCGTTGAACATCAGGCGCCTCCCTCCCCCGCTCCACGGGGGGTTGGACGCACTGCGTCCAGCGGGGTGGGGGCGTTGCCAGGCGTCGGGGCGAACGCACCCCCACCCCGGCCCCCCTCCGCAGGGCGGGGGAGGGAGACGTGGCCCGTCATCAACCCGCCTTCACCCGGGCGATGGCGTCATCCACGGAAAGCTCCACCCGCTCCCCGGTGGCGCGGCGCTTCAGCTCCACCTTGCCGGCGGCGGCGCCGCGCGGGCCGATGACGGCCTGCCAGGGGTAGCCCATGAGGTCGGCATCGGCGAATTTCACACCGGCCCGTTCCTCGCGGTCGTCATAGACGGCGTCGGGGGCGAAGGCGTCGTAGAACCTGGCCGCCAGCGCATCGGTACCGGCATCGCCCTGCTTCAGGTTCAGCACCGCCAGCTTGAAGGGCGCCACCGCTTCGGGCCAGCGTATGCCGGCCTCGTCGTGATTCGCCTCGATGATGGCGCCGACCAGGCGCGAGACGCCGATGCCGTAGCTGCCCATCTCCGGCACCACCGGCTTGCCATCCGGGCCAGAGACCGAAAGCCCCATCGGCGCGCTGTACCTGGTGCCGAAATGGAAGATGTGGCCGATCTCGATCCCCCGCGCGGAGACGCGCTGCGCCTCGGGGATCGCCGCCCAGGCCGCCAGATCGTGCTTCTCATCGGTGGCGGCGTAGCGGCTGGTCCAGAAATCGACGATGGGCGAGAGATCGCCGCCATAGTCCACCGGCTGGGACAGCACGTCGAACTCCAGCAGGTCCTTGTGCAGGAAGACCTGGCTCTCGCCGGTCTCCGCCAGGATCAGGAATTCATGGGAGAGGTTGCCGCCGATCGGGCCGGTATCGGCCTGCATCGGAATCGCCTTCAGCCCCATGCGCGCGAAGGTGCGCAGATAGGCGACGAACATCTGCCGGTAGCTGCGCACCGCGCCGTCATGGTCCAGGTCGAAGGAATAGGCGTCCTTCATCAGGAATTCGCGGCCGCGCATCACGCCGAAGCGGGGGCGCACCTCGTCCCGGAATTTCCACTGGATGTGGTAGAGGTTGCGCGGCAGGTCGCGGTAGCTCTTCGCATAGCCCTTGAAGATCTCGGTGACCATTTCCTCATTGGTCGGGCCGTAGAGCATCTCCCGCTCGTGCCGGTCCTTCAGGCGGAGCATTTCCGGGCCATAGGCGTCGTAGCGGCCGGATTGGCGCCAGAGATCCGCGGTCTGGATCGTCGGCATCAGGATTTCCTGGGCGCCGGTGGCGTCCTGCTCCTCGCGGACGATCTGCGCCACCTTCTGCAGCACGCGCCAGCCCAGCGGCAGCCAGGCATAGATGCCGGCACTGGTCTGCCGGACCATCCCGGCCCGCAGCATGAGGCGGTGGGAGGCGATCTGCGCCTCCGCCGGGGTTTCCTTCAGGGTCGGCAGGAAGGCGCGGGAGAGGCGCAAGGCGGGCTCCTGGGAAGACTGGAGCGTGATCGCGCGGGCCGGGGCGGCCGCAAGCGTGAATCACGCGGTCGGACATGGGTGGCGGCGGACACTAGCTTGCGGCGCCCCCGGTGGGAACGGCCAGGGCGATGCGGCAGCCCGGGGGCAGCCCAAGCCGCGCCGATGACCATTGCTCAGGCATGGGAATAATCGAACACGCCACCCGGCTCTGCCTTGGCGGAAATTGCTTGGCGGTCGGCCGTCCATCCGCTAGACGAAAAAAAGGGCCGCGCCCGTCAGGGCACGGCCCGAGTTTAGGGAGGAAACGCCAGTCACACGGCAGGAAGAGGACCAACCCTCTTCCTGCAGGCATGGTGGCGCGGACCCACAACACCGCACAATGCCAAAGGCTGCCGCCATCGCCAAAAAAAACGGCGTTCAGACAGTGCCTGCAACAACAGAAGGCGACATCCGGGACAATCCCCGGAAAGTCGCTCATTTTTCAGGCAGAGCTAACCAGCCGCTGCGGAAGCTCAGCCAGTCACTGGCGATCAACGCATAGGCCCCGGCGAAGATCACCGCCGCCACCAACGTCGTCAGCCCCACCTTCATCAGGAGTCGTGGCCGCTCCGGCAGGCCGCGCCAGCCGCCGGCGGCGTCGCCCTCCGCCCGCGGCGCGGTGCCGATGGGCAGGATGGCGAAAAGCGTCAGCCACCAGATCAGGAAATAGACGACAACGCCGTTGAACCAGCCCATGGGCCGCTAGATCCGCAACAAATGGACTTCCACATTGGGCCGCTTGCGCAGCCGCCGGCCGACCGCCTTGCGCAGCACGCTGCGGGCGGCTTCGCGCAGGGCGTCATCCTCCCGCCTCAGGGCGCTGGGCAGCTCCCCCACCGCCCGGGCCAGATCGGCGGCGAGCTGGGCCGATTCAGGCGTCTCGCCATCGAACAGGCCGGGGGCGGAGATCTGGGGCTGGCCGATCACCCGCCCCCCGGCATCGACAGCGAAGGAGGCCATGACGACGCCGTTGAACAGCATGCGCTTGCGCGCCGCCAGCACCCCGCCGGAGAGCGGCAGCAATCGGCCATTGTCCACCGCCAGCCGGCCGGTGGGCACGCCCTCCACCACCTCCGGCCGGCCGGGGGCGAGGCGGAGGACGTCGCCATCCTCCACCAGCACCGGCGTGGCCTGCAGCGACTTGGCCAGCGCCGCATGTTCCGAGAGGTGCCGCCATTCGCCATGCACCGGCACGGCGTATTTCGGCTTCACGAGCTGGTAGAGCCGCTTCAGCTCATCCCGCGCCGGGTGGCCGGAGACATGCACCATATGATCGTCGGCCGTCATCACCCGGCAGCCGCGGCGGGCGAGCTGGTCCTGCAACAGCAGGATGCCGCGCTCATTCCCGGGAATCATGCGGGAGGAGAAGATGACCGTATCCCCCTCCCCCAGCGCGATGCTCGGATGGGTGTCGGCGGCGATCTTCGCCAGCGCCGAGCGCGGCTCCCCCTGGGAGCCGGTGCAGATGATGAGGAGGTTGTCATCCGGGATGAAGCCCGCCGCCTCCTCCGCCACGAATTCCGGCAGGCCGGTGAGGTAGCCGCATTCCCGCGCCGCCGCCTCCGCATTGCGCAGGCTTCGGCCGAAGAGCGAGACCTGCCGCCCCGCCGCCTCCGCCGCCCGGGCGATGCTCTCGACGCGCGCGACATTGGTGGCGAAGCAGGTGACGGCGACGCGGCCGCGCAGCCCGCGGATGATGGCGGTGAGGTTCCGCCGCACCTCGGCCTCGGAGCCGGAATGGCCCTCGACCAGCGCATTGGTCGAGTCGCAGACCATGGCAAGCACGCCCTCCTCGCCCAGCCGGGCGAAGGCAGCCTCATCGGTCGGGCCGCCGATCAGCGGGTCCGGGTCCAGCTTCCAATCGCCGGTATGGACGACGAGGCCGTGCCGCGTGCGGATGGCCAGCGCCTGCGCCTCGGGCACCGAATGCGCGACGCGGAGGAATTCGAGATCGAAGGGCCCGAGGCGGAAGCGGCCGCCCAGCGGGATAGTATGGATCTTCGCCTCGCCCAGCAGCCCTGCCTCGCCCAGCTTCCGCCGCAGCACGGCGGAGACGAAAGGGCCGGCATAGATCGGGCAGCGGAATTGCGGCCAGAGATGCGCAACGGCCCCGACATGGTCCTCATGCGCATGGGTGATGACGAGGCCTTCCAGCCTCTCCCGCCGCTCCGCCAGCCAGGCGGGGTCCGGGACCATCACCTCCACCTCCGGATGCTCCGGCCCGCCGAAGCCGATGCCGCAATCCACCGCCAGCAACCTGCCGTCGCAGCGGTAGACGTTGAGATTCATCCCGATCTCGCCGGTACCGCCAAGGGGGATGAAGGCCAGGTCGTCGGCGGCGTCGGGTAGGGCCGCGGGCAAAAAATCGTTCATTCCCTCATCTTCTGGTGTCGGCTGCCGCAGGATCCGGGTGGCACGGGGACGAGTATAGCGCAGACGGCCGCTTCTGCCGCCCCCGCCGCCTCAATCCCTTGCCTGGGTCCGACTCAAGATGGGGGTGGGGTTGCGTTCCGCCAACAGGCGCAGCCCTTCCAGCGTGATATCGGGATCGACGATCTCGATCACCTCCGTCCCTTCGGCGATGAGCGGGGCCAAGCCGCCGGTCGCGACGATCTTCAGATGCGCCTCCTGCTCGGCCTGGATGCGCCGTACGATGCCCTCGATGAGGCCGACATAGCCCCAATAGATGCCGGATTGCATGGCGGCGACGGTGTCCCGCCCCACCACCGCCTGCGGCCGGCCGATGCCGATGCGCGGCAGTCGCGCCGCCGCCTTGTGCAGGGATTCGATGGAAAGGTTGATGCCGGGCGCGATGACGCCGCCGAGATAGGCGCCATCCTCCCCGACCACGTCGAAGGTGGTGGCGGTGCCGAAATCGATGACGATGAGCGGCCCCTTGTAATGGTGATGGGAGGCAAGGGAGTTCAGCAGCCGGTCCGCGCCCACCTCCTGCGGCCGGTCCACCCGGATCTCGAAGCCCCATTCGACGGTGGAGCGGGCGATCAGCGGCTCCACGCTGAACCATTCGCGCGACAGGCGGCGGAGGTTGTAGAGCGCCGCGGGCACCACCGTGCCGATGGCGCAGCGGTCGATCTCGGCCGGCTTCAGCCCCGCATATTGCAGCAGGGCGAGCAGCCAAACGGCGTATTCGTCCGAGGTGCGGCCGGCCTCCGTCGCGATGCGCCAGCGGCCGCGCCATTCCGTGCCGTCATGCACGGCGAAGACGACATTGGTGTTCCCCGCATCGATCGCGAGCAGCATGGGTTTCGTTATCCTCCCACCTCGCCCGCCAGGATCCGGTGGCGCGTGCCGCCGGACTCCAGCAGCAGCGCACCATCCTCGGCGAGGCCAGCGAAGGCGCCGGCAGTAACCGGGCCGGCGGTCAGGGTCAACTTGGCACCTGGTTCCGGGCCGCGCCGCAGCCATGCGGCGCGGATGGGGGCGAAGCCCTCGGCCAGCATGGTGCCGCGCCAGTGCAGCAGCCGGGCGAGCAGGCAAGGGGCGAATTCCTCCGGCGTGGCGGTGGTCGCCAGGCAGGCGGTGGGGCGGTCCGCCAGGCTCGGCGCGTGGCGCAGATTGACCCCGATGCCATAGGCCAGCCAGGCGAGGGTGCCGTCCGGCGCCAGGGCGGTCTCGGTGAGGATGCCGGCGCATTTGGCGCCATGGCGGAGCAGGTCGTTCGGCCATTTCAGCCGGAGCGAGGCGGGTTCGGCATCGAGCTCCGCCGCCGCCTCCGCCAGGGCCACGGCGGCGAGCAGCGCCCATTGCGGCGCCTGCCGCGCGGGGACGGCAGGCCGCAAAAGGGCCGAGAGATAGAGATTGCCCGGCGGCGACCGCCAGGGCCGGCCTTCCCGCCCCCGCCCCGCGGTCTGTTCCCGGGCGAGGATGGCCAGCCCTTCCGCCTCCCCCGCCTCCGCCCTTTCCCGCAGCAGGGTGGCGGTGCTGCCGAGCTCGGCATGCACCTCCACACGCCAGAAGGGCAGCCGCCAGAAAGGCGCGCCCCGGCCTGGCGGCGGCGCGGTCAGCCGAGCAGCGCCGCCGCGGCCGCCTGGGCCGCGGCCAGCAGCGGCGCCGGCCAGAGGACGAAGAACAGGGTGAAGAGGCCGGAGGCCGCCATCACCACGGTCAGGCTGGCGGGCGCCGGATCCAGCGCGCCGGCGGGCGCATCGAAGAACATCACCTTCACGATGCGCAGGTAGTAATAGGCGGAGACCACGCTGGTCAGCACGCCGACCACGGCGAGGGTCCAGAAGCCCGCCTGCACCGCGGCGAGGAAGACGTAAAGCTTGCCGAAGAAGCCGGCGAGCGGCGGGATGCCGGCCATGGAGAACATGAAGACCGCCATCCAGACGGCGGTGCCGAGATCCGTGCGGCCGAGCCCCGCGAGATCCTCCACCTGCTCCACCGCGCGGCCCTTGCGGCGCATGGCGATGAGCACGGCGAAGGTGCCGAGATTCATCGCGACGTAGATGGCCATATAGACCAGCAGCCCGCGCAGCCCGACGTCATTGGCGACGGCCAAGCCCATCAGCGCATAGCCGACATGGCCGATGGAGGAATAGGCCATCAGCCGCTTGATGTTGCGCTGGCCGATGGCGGCGAAGCCACCGAGGGTCATGGAGCCGAGCGAGACCAGGGTGATGACCTGCTGCCACTGCCCCGCCAGGTCGCCGAAGGGCCCGACCAGCACGCGGGCCAGCAGGGCGATGGCGGCGACCTTGGGCGCGGCGGCGAAGAAGGCGGTCACCGGCGTCGGCGCGCCTTCGTACACGTCCGGCGTCCACATATGGAAGGGCACGGCCGAAACCTTGAAGGCGAGGCCGGCGATGACGAAGACGATGCCGACCACGACGCCCGCGGTAACGCCGCTATCGGCCGAGAAGGCATCCGCCAGCCGGTCGAAATTGGTGGTGCCGGCGAAGCCATAGACCAGCGAGCTGCCATAGAGCAGCAGGCCGGAGGCGAGGGCGCCGAGAACGAAATACTTCAGCCCTGCTTCGGCGGAGCGGGCGCTGTCCCGGTTGAAGGCGGCGATGACGTAGAGCGGCAGGGAGAGCAGCTCCAGCCCCAGATAGAGGGAGAGCAAATCATTCGCCGAAATCATCACCATCATGCCGATGGTGGCGAGCAGCATGAGCAGGGGGAATTCGAAGCGCCCCAGCCCTTCCTTCGTGTTGTAGTCGAGCGAGAGGAGGATGCCGATGGCGGCACCGCCGATCGCCAGCAGCTTCATGAAGCCGCTGAAATCATCCGCCACGTAATGGCCGCCGAGCGCCGTGCCCTCCGGCTGGCCCAGCACCAGCACGGCGGCGAGCAGCAGCGAACCGATGCAGGCCATGCTGACGGGGAAGAAGGTCTCCTGCTTCGGCAGCACGCCGGCGACGAGGATGACGAGGCCGGCAATGGCCAGCACCAGCTCCGGCAGGGCAAGGGTCCAGGTCATGCGCTTACATCCCCGCCAGGCGGCTGACACTCATCGCCGCCTCATGCCGCTGCACCAGGGCAGCGACGGAGGCTTCGAAGAAATCCAGGAAAGGCTGCGGATAGACGCCCATCCACAAGGCCAGCAGGATGAGCGGTGCGAAGACCGCATATTCCCGCGGCGAAAGGTCGAGCAGCGCCCGCAAATCCGGCTTGGTCAGCTTTCCGAAGATCACGCGGCGATAGAGGTACAGCATATAGGCCGCGCCCAGCACCATGCCGAGCGCGCCGCCGAAGGCGACCCAGGGGTTGATCCGCCAGGCGCCGACGATGACGAGGAACTCGCCGACGAAATTGGCGGTGCCCGGCAGCCCGACCGAGGCCATGGTGAAGAGCATGAAGACCATGGCGTAGGAGGGCATGATCTTCGCCACGCCGCCATAGCGCAGGATATCCCGGCTATGGACGCGGTCATACAACACGCCGACGCAGAGGAAGAGCGCGCCGGAGACGACGCCATGCGCCAGCATGGTGAAGAGCGCGCCGGACAGGCCCTGGGCGTTGATGGTGAAGATGCCGATGGTGACGATGCCCATATGCGCCACGGAGGAATAGGCGATGAGCTTCTTCATATCCTCCTGCGCCAGCGCCACCAGCGAGGTGTAGACCACCGCGACGACCGACAGCACGAAGATCAGCGGCGCGAATTGCACCGAGGCTTCCGGCAGCAGCGGCAGCGAGAAGCGCAGGAAGCCATAGGCCCCCATCTTCAGCAGCACCCCCGCCAGGATGACGGAGCCGGCGGTCGGCGCCTCCACATGCGCATCCGGCAGCCAGGTATGCACCGGCCACATCGGCACCTTCACCGCGAAGGAGGCGAGGAAGGCAAAGAAGATCCAGGTCTGGGCCGCGCGCGGCACCTGGTACTCGAACAGCTCCGGGATGTCCGTGGTGCCGGCATTGTACCAGAGGTAGAGGATGGCCAGCAGCATCAGCACGCTGCCGAGCAGGGTGTAGAGGAAGAATTTGAAGGCGGCATAGACCCGCCGCGGCCCGCCCCAGACCCCGATGATGAGGAACATCGGGATCAGCACCGCCTCGAAGAACACGTAGAAGATGATGAAGTCGAGCGCGGCGAACATGCCGACCATCATCGTTTCGAGGATGAGGAAGGCGACCATGTATTCGCGGACGCGCGTCTCGATCGCCTCCCAGGAGGCGAGGATGCAGAGCGGCGTCAGGGCGGTGGAGAGCAGGACGAAGAGGACGGAGATGCCGTCCACGCCCATATGGTAGCCGACGCCGAATTCCGGCAGCCAGCTCAGCTTCTCCTCGAACTGGAAGCCGGCGGAGGAGGTGTCGAACTTCACCCAGAGAATGAGGCTGAGGAAGAAGACCAGCAGGCTGGTCCACAGCGCCGTCCAGCGGGCGTTGCGGGCAACCACCGCCTCCTCCCCGCGCACGAAGAGGATGATGGCCGCCCCTGCCAGCGGCAGGAAGGTGAGGAGCGAGAGCAGCGGGAAACCAGCGGCGTTCATGCTCAGCGCCCGATCAGGAAGAGGGAGACGAAGACGACCAGGCCGATGATCATCGCGAAGGCGTAGTTCGCCACCCGCCCGGTCTGGATGCGGACCGCGCCGCGGGCGACGCCGACGGCAAGGCTGGCGGCGCCGTTCGGCATGCCGTCGATGATCTGCGCATCGCCGGTCTTCCAGAACACCATGGCAAGGCGGCGCGCCGGGCGAACGAAGATGGCGTCGTAGAGCTCGTCGAAATACCACTTGTTCAGCAGGAACAGGTAGAGGCCACGGAAGGCGGTGGCGAGCCGGCCGGGGATGCCTGGCGCCAGCATGTAGAAGACATAGGCCAGCGCGATGCCGCCGATGCCCATCACCGTCGGCGCCAGGGGCACCCAGGCCGGCACCTCATGCATGGCGTGCAGGATGTGGTTGTGCTCCGCGTTGAGGATGGCGCCGTGCCAGAAGCCATGCTCGTGCTCGCCGATGAAGAGCGGCGCGAAGATATAGCCGGTCAGCACCGCGCCCACCGCCAGCAGCAGCAGCGGGATGAGCATCACCGCCGGGCTCTCATGCACATGCTCCATGGTGTGGTGGTCCGCCCGTGGGGCGCCATGGAAGGTGAGGATGAGCAGCCGCCAGGAGTAGAAGGCGGTGAGGAAGGCGGCGATCATGCCGCAGAGGAAGGCATACATCCCGACGCCGCTATGGCTGGCGAAGGCGGCTTCCAGGATGGCGTCCTTGGAATAGTAGCCGGCGAAGAAGGGGATGCCGGCCAGCGCCAAATTGCCGATCCACATCACCGCATAGGTGATCGGGATCTTGCTCCAGATGCCGCCCATCTTCCGGATGTCCTGCTCATCCGACATGGCGTGGATCACGCTGCCGGCGCCGAGGAAGAGCAGGGCCTTGAAGAAGGCATGGGTGAAGAGGTGGAACATCGCCACCTGATAGGCGCCGACGCCGGCGGCGAAGAACATGTAGCCGAGCTGCGAGCAGGTGGAATAGGCGATCACCCGCTTGATGTCGTTCTGCACGCAGCCGATGGTCGCGGCGAAGAGCGCGGTGGAGGCGCCGACCACGGTGACGACGGCGAGCGCCGTCGGCGCGTATTCGAAGACCGGCGACATGCGGCAGACGAGGAAGACACCCGCCGTCACCATGGTAGCGGCATGGATGAGGGCAGAGACCGGCGTCGGGCCCTCCATCGCATCCGGCAGCCAGGTGTGCAGGCCGAGCTGGGCAGACTTGCCGCAGGCGCCGATGAAGAGCAGCACGCCGATCAGCTCCAGCGCCGGGATGCCGCCGAAGCGGTCCTCCAGATGCTGCGGCACGGCGGCGAAGATGGTGTCGAATTCGATGCTGCCGAAGACGTAGAAGGTCAGCGCCACGCCCAGCATGAAGGAGACATCGCCGACGCGGTTCACGATGAAGGCCTTCATCGCCGCGCGATTCGCGCTCTCCCTATCGTACCAGTAGCCGATGAGGAGATAGCTCGCGAGGCCGACGCCCTCCCAGCCGAAGAAGAGCTGGGCGAGGTTGTCCGCCGTCACCAGCATCAGCATCATGAAGGTGAAGAGGGAGAGATAGGCGAAGAAGCGCGACGGCGTCTCGTCATGCGACATGTAACCCACCGAGTAGAGGTGGATCAGCGTCGAGATGAAGGTGACCATGGCCACCATGACAGCCGCCAGCGTGTCGTAGCGCAGCGCCCAGGCGAATTCTAGGCCGCCGACATCCATCCAGGTGACGATCTCCACCGTCACCGGATGGCCGGAGAGCGCGACCTGGCCGAAGGCGAGGCTGCCGCAGATGGCCGCCAGCACCATGCAGATGACGGTGGACCATTGCGCAGCCTTGTCGCCGATCCAGCGGCCGAGGAAGCCGCTGATACAGGCCCCGAGCAGGGGGAAGAAGATGGCGCCGACGAACATGCCCCCTAGCCCTTCAGGGTCGAGATGTCCTCGACCTCGATGCTCCCGCGGTTGCGGAAGTAGATGACGACGATGGCGAGGCCGATCGCGGCTTCCGCCGCGGCGACGGTCAGGACGAACATGGCGAAGACCTGCCCCGCCAGATCGTCCAGGAAGGCGGAGAAGGCGACGAAATTCAGGTTCACCGAGAGCAGGATGAGCTCCACGCTCATCAGGATGACAATGACGTTCTTCCGGTTGAGGAAGATGCCGAAGATGCCGAGGACCAGCAGGATGGCGCTGACGGTCAGGTAATGGGCGAGGCCGATCGTCATCTCAGTGATGCCCCCCATGGTGCGCGTCGTGGGTCACCTTGGGCGGCTCGGCCTCCGGCTCCGGCGGGCGGCGGATGCCGAGGGCCTTGATGCCGGCGCCGACGGGCACTTCTTCCAGCACCACGGAACCGCTGCGGGCGACCTGCACGGCGATGTCCTGCCGTTTCGTTCCCGCCCTCTCCCGATGCGTCAGCACGATGGCGCCGATCATCGCCACCAGCAGGATCAGCCCGGCAAGCTGGAAGAGATAGACGTAATCCGTATAGAGGATGCGGCCGAGCGCCGCGGCATTGGTGACGCTGGCGCCCGGGTTGGGCGAGAGGCGCAAATCATCCGCCTGGTCGGCGAAGGACCAGCCGCTCAGCACCAGCAGCAGCTCCAGGAACAATATGCCGCCGATGATGGCGCCGATCGGCGCGTAGCGCTGGAACCCCTCGCGCAGCCGGGCGAAGTCGATATCCAGCATCATGACGACGAAAAGGAACAGCACTGCGACGGCGCCGACATAGACGATGACCAGGATCATCGCCAGGAACTCCGCCCCGGCGATCAGGAAGAGCGCCGCAGCGTTGAAGAAGGCGAGGATCAGGAAGAGCACGCTGTGCACGGGATTCCGCGCCGTCACCACCATCACCGCGGAGGCGATGAGGATGGCGGCGAAGAGGTAGAAGGCGAGAGCAGCGATCATGGTCGTCCCGCCTCAGCGATAGGGGGCGTCGAGTTCGAGGCGCCGGGCGATCTCCGGCTCCCACCTGTCGCCGTTGGAGAGCAGCTTCTGCTTGTCGTAAAGCAGCTCCTCCCGCGTCTCGGTGGAGAATTCGAAGTTCGGTCCCTCGACGATGGCGTCCACCGGGCAGGCTTCCTCGCACATGCCGCAATAGATGCATTTCACCATGTCGATGTCGTAGCGCGTGGTGCGGCGGCTGCCATCCTCGCGCGGCTCGGCCTCGATGGTGATGGCCTGGGCGGGGCAGATCGCCTCGCACAATTTGCAGGCGATGCAGCGCTCCTCCCCGTTCGGATAGCGGCGCAGCGCGTGCTCCCCCTTGAACCGCGGCGAGAGCGGCCCCTTCTCATAGGGGTAGTTGATGGTGACCTTCGGCCTGAAGAAGTACTTCAAGGTCAGGGCCATGCCGGAGACGAGCTCCGAGAGCAGCAGGCCGCGGGCAAGGCGATCGAGCGTAGCCATTTTTCCCCTCAGGCCGGCAGCCAGCCGGTCAGCTTCAGGACGGCAGCGGTGATGACGAGCCAGACCAGGCTGAAGGGCAGGAACACCTTCCAGCCGAGGCGCATGAGCTGGTCGTAGCGGTAGCGCGGGAAGGTCGCCCGCACCCAGATGAAGACGAAGAGGCAGAGGCAGATCTTCAGCGCGAACCAGATCGGCCCGGGGATCCAGGTGAAGGGCTCCACCGCCACCGGCGGCAGCCAGCCGCCGAGGAACAGGATGGTGGTCAGCGCCGACATCAGGATCATGTTGGCGTATTCGCCGAGGAAGAAGAGGGCGAAGGTCATCGAGCTGTATTCGACGAAGAACCCCGCCACCAGCTCGCTCTCGCCCTCCGGCAGGTCGAAGGGCGCCCGGTTCGTCTCCGCCAGGATGGAGATGAAGAAGATGACGAACATCGGGAAGAGCGGGATGAAGAACCACACATTCTGCTGCGCCCGCACCACCTCGGAGAGGTTCAGGGAGCCGACGCAAAGCAGCACGGTGACGATGACGAAGCCCATGGAGACTTCGTAGCTGACCATCTGCGCCGCCGAGCGCAGCGCGCCGAGGAAGGCGTATTTCGAGTTGGACGCCCAGCCGGCGATGATGATGCCGTAGACGCCGAGCGAGGAGATGGCGAAAAGGTAGAGCACCCCGACATTGATGTCGGCGATCGCCCAGCCGTCATTCACCGGGATCACCGCCCAGGCCAGCATGGCCAGCATGAAGAGCAGCATGGGCGCCAGGATGAAGAGGAACCGGTTCGCGCCGGAGGGCACGATGGTCTCCTTCATCAGCATCTTCAGCGCATCGGCGAAGGGCTGCAGCAGGCCGAAGGGGCCGACCACATTGGGGCCCTTCCGCAACTGCATGGCGGCCAACACCTTGCGCTCCGCCAGCGTGAGGTAGGCCACGGCGATCAGCACCGGCACCAGCAGCGCCAGGGTCTGCGCGATGGTGATGGCCAGGATGCCGATGGGCGTGGAAAGGAAGCCGTCCATCGCCGCCTACTCCGCCGCCAGCCGCGCTTGCGGCGCGCCATAGACCCGCGCGCATTCCGCCATGGTGGCGGAGGCGCGGCTGATGGGATCCGCCTGCCAGTAATTCGTCACCGCCAGCGCGAAGGGCGCATCGCTCACCGCCGTCGGATCGCCGGTCGGTCCGCTGGTGTCGGCGCAGCCATGCGGCACGAAGCCGTGGCCGGCGAAAACCGGATTCGCCTCCGCCAGCTTCGCCCGCAGCGCATCCAGCGTGTCGTAAGGCAGGCGGTGGCCGAGCAGCTCGGATAGCGCGCGGAGGATCTTCCAATCCTCCCGCGCCTCGCCCGGCGGATAGACCGCCAGCCGGCCATGCTGCACCCGCCCCTCGGTATTCACCCAGGTGGCGTCCTTTTCGGTATAGGCAGCGCCGGGAAGGATCACATCGGCGCGGCCCGCGGCCGCCTCGCCATGATGCCCCTGGTAGATGACGAAGGCGCCCTCCGGCAGCGCCGGCGGCTCCGCCCCCAGCAGCCACAGCACCTCCAGCCCCACCGCCAGGCCGCCGGTGAAGCCGAGATCCAGCGGCGCCACCTGGCCGCCGAAATGGTGCAGCAGGTTGAAGCCGTGCCACTCCGGCTGCAGCATGTTGTTCCCGGCGGCGATCTTCCAGGCGGCGGCCAGCACCGCCTCGCCATCCGCCCGCGCCAGCGCGCCGCGGCCGAGGATCAGCATCGGCTTCTTCGCCACCCGCAGCAGCTCGTTGAAGCGATGCGTGCCGGCGGCCAGGGCGCGCAAGGTCACGCCCCCCTCCCCCAGCCAGTCATGGCCATAGGTGAGGTCGAGGCCGCGCGGCCCGACGAAGCCGATCGGGAAGCCGCCCGCCACCGCGCGCTTCCTGATGCGCGCATTGATCACCGGCGCCTCGATGCGCGGATTGGCGCCGATGATCAGCAGCGCATCCGCCTCCTCGATGCCGGCGATGCCGGTGTTGAAGGTGTAGAAATCCCGCCGCGAGGCATCCACCGCCGCGCCATCGGTGCGGCATTCGAGGTTCCTGCTGCCCAGCGCCGCCATCAGGTCGCGCAGCGCCAGCGCCGCCTCGGCATCCACCAGCGGCCCGGCCACGGCGCCGATCTTCTCGCCTGGCACGCCCTTCAGCTTCGCGGCGATGGCGGCGAAGGCCTCGGCCCAGCTCGCCGGCTGCAGCTTGCCATTCTTGCGGATCCAGGGGCGGTCCAGCCGCCGGCGCTTCAGCCCGTCAAAGGCGAAGCGGCCGCGATCGGCCATCCACTCCTCATTCACGTCGTCATTGGTGCGCGGCAGGATGCGCAGCACCTCGCCCGAGCGCGTATCGACGCGGATATTCGTCCCGGTCGCGTCCAGCACATCGATGCTGTCCGTCTTCCGCAGCTCCCAGGGCCGCGAGACGAAGGCATAGGGCCGCGAGGTCAGCGCACCGACCGGGCAGATATCGATGAGGTTGCCGGAGAGCTCGGTGGTCAGCGCCTTCTCGACATAGGTGCCGATTTCCATGTTCTCGCCGCGATTGGTCGCGCCGAGCTCCGGCACCCCGGCCACTTCCGTGGCGAAGCGGACGCAGCGGGTACATTGGATGCAGCGGGTCATGATCGTCTTGACCAGCGGCCCCATATACTTGTCCTTGACCGCCCGCTTCTCCTCCATGTAGCGGCTGCGGTCGAGGCCATAGGCCATCGCCTGGTCCTGCAGGTCGCACTCACCGCCCTGGTCGCAGATCGGGCAGTCCAGCGGGTGGTTGATGAGCAGGAATTCCATCACCCCGCGGCGGCCGCGGCGGACCATCTCGCTGTCGGTGAAGACCTTCATGCCATCGGCCACCGGATAGGCGCAGGAGGCGATGGGCTTCGGCGCCTTCTCCACCTCCACCAGGCACATCCGGCAATTGCCGGCAACGGAGAGGCGTTCATGGTAGCAGAAGCGCGGGATCTCCTTCCCCGCCGCCTCGCAGGCCTGCAGGACGGAGACGCCGTTCGGCACCTCCACCTCGATGCCATCGACCGTGACCTTCGCCATGCGCGCCTACTCCGCCGCCATGGGCAGCGTCGGGGCGGGCGAGCCCTTCGACGCCTTGTAGGCGGCAATGCGTTCTTCCATCAGCGGGCGGAAATGCCGGATGAGGCCCTGCACCGGCCAGACGCCGCCATCAGCGAGGGCGCAGATGGTGTGGCCCTCGATCTGCCGCGTCACCTGCTCCAGCACGTCGATCTCCTCGACCTCCGCGCGGCCCTCGACCATCCGGTCCATCAGACGCTTCTGCCAGCCCATGCCCTCGCGGCAAGGGGTGCACTGGCCGCAGCTCTCATGCTTGTAGAAGGCGGCCAGCCGCGCGATCGCCTTGATGAGATCGGTGGATTTGTCCATCACGATCACCGCGGCGGTGCCGAGGCCGGTGCGGTGCTCGCGCAGCGCGTCGAAATCCATCAGCACGTCGTCGCAGATCTTCTTCGGGATCATCGGCGTGGAGGAGCCGCCGGGGATCACCGCCAGCAAATTGTCCCAGCCGCCGCGCACCCCGCCGGCATGCCGCTCGATGAGCTCCTTCAGCGGGATGCTCATCTCCTCCTCCACATTGCAGGGCTTGTTCACATGGCCCTGGATGCAGAAGATCTTGGTGCCGCTGTTCTTCGGCCGGCCGAAGCCGGCGAACCAGGCGGCGCCGCGGCGGAGGATGGTCGGCACCACCGCGATGGTCTCGACATTGTTCACCGTGGAGGGGCAGCCATAGAGCCCGACGGCCGCCGGGAAGGGCGGCTTCAGCCGCGGCATTCCCTTCTTGCCCTCCAGGCTCTCGATCAGCGCCGTTTCCTCGCCGCAGATATAGGCGCCGGCGCCACGATGGACGTAGAGGTCGAAATCCCAGCCGCTGCCGCAGGCATTCGGCCCGAGCAGCCCCGCCGCATAGGCCTCGTCGATCGCCGCCTGCAGCACCAGATGCTCGTTGTAGTATTCGCCGCGCACATAGATGTAGCCGGCATGCGCGCCCATCGCGACGCCGGCGATGAGGCAGCCCTCCACCAGCGTATGCGGGTCATGCCGCAATATGTCGCGGTCCTTGCAGGTGCCGGGCTCCGACTCGTCGGAATTCACGACGAGGTAGTGCGGCCGCCCATCGCTCTGCTTCGGCATGAAGGACCATTTCAGGCCGGTGGGAAAGCCCGCGCCACCACGCCCGCGGAGGCCGGAATTCTTCACCTCCTCGATGATCCAGTCGCGGCCCTTCTCGATCAGCGCCTTGGTGCCGTCCCAATGGCCGCGCCGGCGCGCCGCCTCCAGCCGCCAGTCATGCAGGCCATAGAGGTTGGTGAAGATGCGGTCCTTGTCGGTCAGCGCCATCGCCTCACTCCCCCGGCACGTCGGTCAGCGTCAGCGGCCCGCCTTCCGGCGCGCTGGTCTGCCGCCCGATCACGGAACCCGGCTTCGGCCGCTCGCCGCGCCGGAGCGCCTCGATCAGCTTCACCGTGCTCTCGTAGTCCAGATCCTCGTAGTAATCATCGTCGACGCAGAGCATCGGCGCGTTCACGCAGGCGCCCATGCACTCCACCTCGCTCAGCGTGAACATCCCGTCCTCGCTGGTCTGGCCATAGCCGGAGACATGCGCCGCATCCTTGCAGGCCCGCAGCACCTCGTCGGAGCCGCGCAGCCAGCAGGGCGTGGTGCCGCAGATCTGCAGATGGTAGGTGCCGATCGGCTTCATGTTGAACATGAAGTAGAAGGTGCCGACCTCATAGACCCGCATCGGCGCCATGCCGAGCCGCGCCGCCACCGCATCCATGCCCTTCACCGGGACCCAGGCGCTGCCCGTCACGCGCTTCATCTGCCGCTGCACCACATAGAGCAGTGGGATGACGGCGCTGGCCTGCTTGCCCGGCGGGTAGCGCTTGAGGATCTTCTCGATCTGCGCCTCGCTCTCCGCGTCGAAGGCGAAGCTCTCCGGCTGCACGACCTCTTCACTCACCGGTCGATCTCCCCGAAGACGATGTCGAGCGAGCCGATGATCGCCACCGCATCGGCCAGCATATGGCCCTTGGAGAGCGCCTCCATGGCCTGCAGATGGGCGAAGCCCGGGGCGCGGATCTTGCAGCGATAGGGCCGGTTGGTCCCGTCCGCCACCATGTACACGCCGAACTCGCCCTTCGGCGCCTCGGTCACCGTATAGGTCGCACCCTCCGGCACGTGATAGCCCTCGGTGTAGAGCTTGAAGTGGTGGATCAGGCTTTCCATGGAGCGCTTCATCTCACCCCGCTTCGGCGGCGCGATCTTGTTGTCCTGGATCTTCACCGGGCCGGGCTTCAGCCGCGCCAGGCATTGCTGGACGATGCGCAGGCTCTGCCGCATCTCCTGCATCCGCACCAGATAGCGGTCATAGCAGTCGCCATGGCGGCCGACCGGGATCTCGAAATCGAGGTCGGCGTAGATCTCATAGGGCTGCGCCTTGCGCAGATCCCAGGGCAGGCCGGAAGCGCGGATGCAGGGGCCGGAGAAGCCCCAGGCCATCGCCTGCTCCGCGCTCATCACCCCGATGTCCACGGTGCGCTGCTTGAAGATGCGGTTCCCGGAGAGCAGCGATTCCAGCTCATCCACGAATTTCGGGAATTGCTCGCACCAGCCGGCGATGCGGTCGGTGAGCCCCGCCGGCAGATCCTTCGCCACGCCGCCGGCGCGGAAATAATTCACATGGTAATGGCTGCCGCCCACCGCCTCGTAGAATTCCAGCAGATGCTCGCGCTGCTCGAAGCCCCAGAGAGAGGGAGTGATGGCGCCGCAATCCAGCGCATAGGTGGTGATGTTCAGCAGGTGGTTCAGGATGCGCGTCAGCTCCGCGAACATGGTGCGGATCACCCGCGCCCGCTCGGGGATCTGGTCCTCGATCCGCAGCAGCTTCTCCACCGCCAGGGCGAAGCTGTGCTCCATGGACATCGGCGAGACATAGTCCAGCCGGTCCATATAGGGCAGCGCCTGGAGATAGGTCTTGTACTCGATCAGCTTCTCGGTGCCGCGATGCAGCAGGCCGATATGCGGATCGGCGCGCTCCACCACCTCGCCCTTCATCTCCAGGATGAGGCGCAGCACGCCATGCGCCGCCGGGTGCTGCGGGCCGAAATTGATGGTGTGGCTGTCCACCTCCACCGTACGCGTTGCCTCCTCCGCCCCGGTGGCGGAGGCGACCTGGCGCGGATCGGCGGCGACGGAAAGCGGCCCCGCCTCGGAGGCCATGGCGGAAGAACTGCTCATGGCTTGGCCCCCTCATCCGCCTGGGACGGCTTCGGCGTCTCCAGGCGGTTCAGATGCACCTTCTCATCGCCCGGCAGCGTCGTCAGCGCCTCCCAAGGGCTGAGGAAGTCGAAGTTGCGGAAATCCTGGGTCAGCGCCACCGGCTCATAGACCACCTGCTTGCGCTCCTCGTCGTAGCGCACCTCGACATAGCCGGTCAGCGGGAAGTCCTTGCGCAGCGGATGGCCCTCGAAGCCGTAATCCGTCAGCAGGCGGCGGAGATCGGTCTGGCCGGCGAAGACGATGCCGTACATGTCCCAGGCCTCGCGCTCATACCAGGTGGCGCTCGGCCAGACGCTGGCGACCGAGGGCACCGGCGTCGCCGCATCCGTGCTGACCACCACGCGAAGGCGCTGGTTCAGCGCGAGGCTGAGGAGGTTGTACACCACCTCGAAGCGCTCCGGCTTCTCCGGCCAATCCGTGCCGCAGATATCCATGCACTGCTCGAAGGCGAAGCGCGGATCGTCGCGCAGCGTCAGCATCGCCTCCGGCAGCGCCTCCCGCCGCAGTCGCAGCACCAGCTCCGCGCCGCGCTCCAGGCTGACGCTTTCCCGCGGGAAGGCGGCAGCGACCTGATCGGCCAGTTGAGCGATGTCAGCCACGCAGGATGGTCCCCGTCCGCCGGATCTTCTTCTGCAACTGCAGGATGCCGTAGACCAGCCCCTCCGCCGTCGGCGGGCAGCCCGGCACATAGACATCCACCGGCACGATGCGGTCGCAGCCGCGCACCACGCTGTAGGAGTAGTGGTAGTAGCCGCCGCCATTGGCGCAGCTACCCATGGAAATCACCCAGCGCGGCTCGCTCATCTGGTCGTAGACCTTGCGCAGGGCGGGAGCCATCTTGTTGGTCAGCGTGCCGGCCACGATCATCACATCCGACTGCCGCGGCGAGCCGCGCGGGATGATGCCGAAGCGGTCGAGGTCGTAGCGCGCCATATAGGCGTGGATCATCGGCACGGCGCAGCAGGCGAGGCCGAAGGTCATCGGCCAGAGGCTGCCGGTGCGCGCCCAATTGACGATCTTGTCGAGGTTGGCGACGACGAAGCCCTTATCCTCGATCTCGCCGGTAATGCCCTTTACCACCGCATCCTGCGCCGCGCCCGGCGGCAGGTGCTCGCGGTTCCAGGCCAGCATGTCCGGCGCGCCCTGGCGCGCGGCACTTTCAGTATTTCCGCTCATGCGTCTCTCCGGTCGGGCGGCGGCTGGGCCGGGCGGCGTCGCCTCACTCCCAGTCCAGGGCGCCCTTGCGCCATTCGTAGATGAAGCCGACGGTCAGCACGCCGAGGAAGGCGATCATCGAGAGGAAGCCGAACCAGCCGATCCCGCCGAGCGAGACCGCCCAGGGGAAGAGGAAGGCCACTTCCAGGTCGAAGATGATGAACAGGATCGCCACCAGGTAGAAGCGCACGTCGAAGCGCCGGCGGGTGTCGTCGAAGGGCTCGAAGCCGCATTCATAGGCCGAGAGCTTCTCGGCATTCGGCTTCTGCCGCGCCAGCAGCAGGCTGCCGCCCACCATGGCCAGGGCGATGCCGCCGGCGATGGCGAGGAAGACGAGGATCGGGAAGTATTCTGCCAGCAGCGGCTGGGTCATACGGTGCTCCGCCCTTCTTGGCGCCCCAGCGGGGCCCCGGGGGCGCGAGGCCGCACCCTCGGCGCGCCGCGCGGCGGTTCTGCCGCAGCGCAACGCGGCCGGACATTAGCCGCCCCCCGCGCCACTGGCCATAGGGGGTAACCGGCCTATCCCAGGGCCGCAATGAAGATTCTGCGCCGAAAGATGAAGGAACGGCAAAGGAGGCCGCTGCCGCCACGGCCCCGCTGGCCCAGGGCCCGAACGGTGATGCTTTGTAAAAGCCGTTGCCGACGGGCCTCCAACGGGCCCGCCGCGTGGCGCGAGTGACGGGGCTCGAACCCGCGACCTCCGGCGTGACAGGCCGGCGCTCTAACCAACTGAGCTACACCCGCTTGCGGCGTGGCGGGGGGAATAGGGCCCGCCACCCGGGCTGTCAACCGCATTGCATGCGGGTTGCGGGAATGGGCGCTGAGGGATTCGAACCCCCGGCATCTTCGGTGTAAACGAAGCGCTCTACCGCTGAGCTAAGCGCCCCTGCCGCCGCCGCAGCATGGCGCGGCCGGGCAAAAAGAAAAGGGCCGGCGTTGCCGCCAGCCCCCTGAAAAAGCCCCGGCCCGGTCCCCGGCCGGAACGCGGTTCCCGGTCCGCGCCTGCCTTCAGTTCACCGCGTCCTTCAGGCCCTTGCCGGCCTTGAAGCGGACGGTGGTGGTGGCGGGGATCTTGATCTCCTCGCCGGTGCGCGGGTTGCGGCCCTTGCCGGCCTTGCGCTTGCTGGTGCTGAAGGTGCCGAAGCCGACCAGCCGCACATCCTGCTTCTTCTTCAGCGACTTGGTGATCGCCTCGAAGACCGCATCCAGCACCTCCCCGGCCTTCGCCTTGGGGAGGTCGCCGGTCTCGGCGATGATCGCCACCAGATCCTGTTTGTTCGCCATGCAGTTCCCCCTTCCCTGAGGTCACACTTCACCCGACCGGAGGATTCCGGACCAGAAACCTGCGGCGACTGTAGGGGCCAGGATTCTCGCGCGTCAATCGCGCGTGCCCCGATTCGCGGCGGTTATCCGCCATTTTCTGCCAGTTCAGGGGGGCTGGAAACGCTGAAGGCCGGGCTTTCGCCCGGCCTTCGCCTTACGCGCTTCAGTGTGGCCGTACTGCCGCCGGCGCCTCGCCATCCGCCGGGATCGGAGTCGGTGCTTCCGGCGGTTCTGTCCACTCGATGGCTTCGGGCTTCCGCACCAGCGCCGTGCCGATCACCTCATCCACGTGGGAGACGGGGTGGATGGAGAGCCCCTTCTTTACATTGTCCGGGATCTCGGCCAGGTCCTTCTCATTCTCCTTAGGGATGAAGACGGTGGTGATGCCGGCGCGCAGCGCCGCCAGCAGCTTCTCCTTCAACCCGCCGATGGGCAGCACCCGGCCGCGCAGCGTGATCTCGCCCGTCATCGCCACATCCTTCCGCACCGGAATGCCGGTGAGGACGGAGACGATGCTGGTCGCCATGGCGATGCCCGCGCTCGGGCCGTCCTTCGGGGTCGCCCCCTCCGGCACATGCACATGGATGTCGCGCCGGTCGAACAGCGTCGGCTTCAGGCCGAAGCTGGTCGCGCGGGAGCGGACATAGGACATCGCGGCGGAGACGCTTTCCTGCATGACATCGCCGAGCTTGCCGGTGGTCTGCACCTTGCCCTTGCCGGGCACCGTCACGCTCTCGATGGTCAGGATCTCCCCGCCCACCTCGGTCCAGGCGAGGCCGGTGACGACGCCCACCATGTCCTCCGCCTCGGCCTCGCCGTAGCGGAACTTCCGCACGCCGGCGAATTTCTCGAGGGTCTTGACGGTGATCGCGACCTTCTTCGCCTTCTTGGAGACGATCTCGCGCACCGCCTTGCGGGCAAGGCCGCCGATCTCGCGCTCCAGGTTCCGGACGCCGGCCTCGCGCGTGTAGTAGCGCACCAGGTCGCGCAGCGCCTCGTCGGAGACGCTCCACTCGCCCGGCTTCAGCCCGTTGGCTTCGGTCTGCTTCGGGATCAGGTGGCGCTTGGCGATCTCAACCTTCTCATCCTCGGTGTAGCCGGGGATGCGGATGATCTCCATGCGGTCCAGCAGCGGCTGCGGCATGCGCAGGCTGTTGGCGGTCGTCACGAACATCACGTCCGAGAGGTCGTAATCGACTTCCAGATAATGGTCGTTGAAGGTCGCGTTCTGCTCCGGATCCAGCACCTCCAGCAGGGCGGAGGACGGGTCGCCGCGCCAATCCGCGCCGAGCTTGTCGATCTCGTCCAACAGGAAGAGCGGGTTGGAGGTCTTCGCCTTCTTCATCCCCTGGATGACCTTGCCCGGCATGGAGCCGATATAGGTCCGCCGGTGGCCGCGTACCTCCGCCTCGTCCCGCACGCCGCCCAGCGACATGCGGACGAAATTGCGGCCGGTGGCCTTGGCGATGGACTTGCCGAGCGAGGTCTTGCCGACGCCGGGCGGGCCGACGAGGCAGAGGATCGGACCCTTGATCTTCGGCGAGCGGCTCTGCACCGCCAGATACTCGATGATCCGCTCCTTGACCTTGTCCAGGCCATAATGGTCGGCGTCCAGCACCTTCTCCGCCTCGACGATGTCGTTGCGGACCTTGCTGCGCTTCTTCCACGGGATGGAGAGCATCCAGTCGAGGTAGTTGCGCACCACCGTCGACTCGGCGCTCATCGGCGACATGGTACGAAGCTTCTTCAGCTCCGCCATCGCCTTCTCGCGGGCTTCCTTGGAGAGCTTGGTGGCCTTGATGCGCGCCTCGATCTCGGCGCTCTCATCCTTGCCGTCCTCGCCCTCGCCCAGCTCCTTCTGGATCGCCTTGAGCTGCTCGTTCAGGTAGTACTCGCGCTGCGTCTTCTCCATCTGCCGCTTGACGCGGTTGCGGATGCGCTTCTCCACCTGCAGCACGCCGATCTCGGATTCCATATGCGCGAAGACGCGCTCGAGCCGGCCGGTGGTGGAGGGGGTCTCCAGCAGCTCCTGCTTCTCGGGAATCTTCAGGGAGAGATGCGCGGCGACGGTATCGGCCAGCTTGGTCGGGTCGTCGATCTGGTTGATCGAGACCAGCACCTCCGGCGCGATCTTCTTGTTCAGCTTGATGTACTGCTCGAACTGGCCGACCACGGTGCGGGCCAGCGCCTCGGTCTCGGCGGCCGGCGGCGCGGCTTCCTCGATCGTGGTGGCGTAGGCTTCGAAATGGCTCTCCGTCTCCTTGAAGGCGACGATGCGGGCGCGGCGGCCGCCCTCGACCAGCACCTTCACCGTGCCGTCCGGCAGCTTGAGGAGCTGCAGCACCGTGGAGACGGTGCCGACCTGGTAGAGATCCTCCGCCGCCGGGTCGTCCTGCGCCGCGTTCTTCTGGGCGACGAGGAGGATCTGCTTGTCCTCCCGCATCACCGCCTCCAGGGCGCGCACGGATTTCTCCCGCCCGACGAAGAGCGGTACGATCATATGGGGAAAGACGACGATGTCCCGGAGCGGCAGAACGGGGAACAATTCGCCGCGGAGTGTTTCTGGCTTATCCGCCATGATGGACCTCACGAAAGGACAGTCGACGCGGAAGACGCCCTATCGAGGCACGCCCCCCGCGTCACGGGCATGCAATGCAAATGGGCAGCGCGGCACCCCACAACAAGCCCAGATGGGACAAGCCCAGATGGGACAAGCCTGGGGGCCACAAGCCCCGGCAGCGCGCGGCACCGCCGGGGCCGCCACGCCAACTCAGGCGGAGCTCTGCTCGGCCGCCCGCTCCCCATAGATGAAGAGCGGCGTGGCGCGGCCTTCCGCCACTTCCCGGTTCACCACCACCTCATCCACATCGTCGAGCCCGGGCAGGTCGAACATGGTGGAAAGCAGGATGGCTTCCATGATGGAGCGCAGGCCGCGCGCCCCGGTCTTGCGCTGGATGGCGCGGGTGGCGACGGAGCGCAGCGCATCCTCGGTGAAGGTGAGCTTGGTCCCCTCCATCTCGAAGAGGCGCTGATACTGCTTCACCAGCGCGTTCTTCGGCTTGGTCAGGATCTCGACCAGCGCCTTCTCGTCCAGATCCTCCAGCGTCGCAACCACCGGCAGCCGGCCGATGAATTCCGGGATCAGGCCGAATTTCAGCAGATCCTCCGGCTCCACCTCGCGCAGCACGGCGCCGGTGCGGCGCTCATCCGGGTCGCGCACCTCGGCGCCGAAGCCGATGCCGCTGCCCTTGCCGCGGGCGCCGATGATCCGCTCGAGGCCCGCGAAGGCGCCGCCGCAGATGAAGAGGATGTTGGAGGTATCCACCTGCAGGAATTCCTGCTGCGGATGCTTCCGCCCGCCCTGCGGCGGGACGGAGGCGACGGTGCCCTCCATGATCTTCAGCAGCGCCTGCTGCACGCCCTCGCCGGAGACATCCCGGGTGATGCTCGGGTTGTCCGATTTGCGGCTGATCTTGTCGACCTCGTCGATATAGACGATGCCGCGCTGGGCCCGCTCCACATTGTAGTCGGCGGCCTGCAGCAGCTTGAGGATGATGTTCTCCACATCCTCGCCGACATAGCCGGCCTCGGTCAGCGTGGTCGCATCCGCCATGGTGAAGGGCACATCGAGGATGCGGGCGAGCGTCTGCGCCAGCAGCGTCTTCCCGCTGCCGGTCGGGCCGAGCAGCAGGATGTTCGACTTGGCGATCTCGACGTCGTTGTTCTTCGCCCCATGCGCCAGCCGCTTGTAGTGGTTGTGCACGGCGACGGAGAGCACCCGCTTCGCATGGTCCTGGCCGATCACGTAATCGTCCAGGACCTTGCAGATCTCCTTCGGCGTCGGCACCCCGTCCCGCGACTTCACGAGATGCGTCTTGTGCTCCTCACGGATGATGTCCATGCAGAGCTCGACGCATTCGTCGCAGATGAACACGGTGGGTCCGGCGATGAGCTTGCGGACCTCGTGCTGCGACTTGCCGCAGAACGAGCAGTAGAGAGTGTTCTTGGAATCGCCGGACTTGCTCATGGGCACTCCGCCTGAATGGGGTGGCCGGAGACGCCGGCAGGCGCATCCGGGGCCCCCTCCCCCCATAGCCAGGGGGGGCTGGTTCGATCGACTGTAGCCCCCTTGTCATCGAGGGGGAAGCATTCCGCGGCAGTCGGCCTCGGCCGCAACGAGCCGTGCGGGGGCGGGTTCCGCCCCCGGCCATGCGCCGTGCCGCGGGGCAGGGCGGGGGTCAGCTCTTCGCCTCGGCACCGGGGGCGGGCGGGCGCTGATCCACCACCTGGTCCACCAGGCCGAAATCCCGGGCCTCCTCGGCCGACATATAGGTGTCACGCTCGAGCTTTGCCTGGATCGCCTCGAGGGGCTGACCCGTGTGCCGCACATAGATCAGGTTCAGCTTCTCGCGCAGCTTCAGGATCTCGCGGGCCTGGATTTCGATATCCGTGGCCTGGCCCTGGGCGCCGCCGGAGGGCTGGTGCACCATGATCCGGCTGTTCGGCAGGGCGAAGCGCTTGCCCTTCTCCCCGGCCGTCAGCAGCAGGGAGCCCATGGAGGCCGCCTGGCCGATGCAGACCGTGCTGACCGGGGAACGGATATACTGCATCGTGTCGTACATCGCGAGGCCGGCCGAGACCACGCCGCCCGGGCTGTTGATGTAGAAGGCGATGTCCTTGTTCGGGTTCTCCGATTCCAGGAACAGCAGCTGGGCGCAGATCAGCGCCGAGACCTGGTCGAAGACCGGCCCGGTGAGGAAGATGATCCGCTCCTTCAGCAGGCGGGAATAGATGTCGAAGGCCCGTTCGCCGCGGGCCGTCTGCTCGACGACCATGGGCACCAGGGTGTTGTTGTAGACTTCGACCGGATCGCGGTCCCGCATGATCGTGCCTTTCACTCCACCGGGCGGGGCCTGCGCGATGCCGGCCAGCCGCCCCTTCGGCCTGTCCCGGTCGGGCTTCCTGGCGGGCTGCCCCGGGGGAAGGTCACCCTGGCGACCTATCCGACCTGGACCATGCCCGAAACCTATCCCGGGAATCTTAATGTGGGCGAGCCCCACCGGGGGCGGAAGCCCCCCATTCGGCGGAGCCCGCCCCGGGGAAAGGACGGGCGGCGCCGGACCGGCCGCCTCGCCCCCGGGGGCATCAGGCGGCGGTCAGCGCCGCCGGCGGCACGGTGCGATCCGTCACCTGGGCCAATTCCAGCATGAAATCCACCACCTTCTCCTCGAAGATGGGGGCGCGAAGGTTCTCCGCCGCCTGCGGGTTCTTGCGGAAGAACTCCATCACCTGCTGCTCCTGCCCCGGATAGCGCGCCGCTTCCTGGCGCATGGCGCGGGACAATTCCTCATTCGTCACGGTAATGTTGTTGGTCCGGCCGATCTCGGACAGCAGCAGGCCGAGGCGGATGCGGCGCTCCGCGATGCCACGATACTCGGCCTTCAGCGCCGCCTCATCCTTGCCCTTATCCTCCTCATCCGCCCGGCCGGCCTTCAGATCGGCCTCGATCCGCTGCCAGATCTGGGCGAATTCCTGCTCCACCATGCCCTCCGGCACCGGGAAGCTGGCCTGGGCCGCGAGCCCGTCCAGCAGCGCCCGCTTCACCTTCATGCGGGAGAGGCTGTCGAACTCGCCCTGGAGCTGGCCGCGGATCGCCTCCTTCAGCTTCTCCAGGCTCTCGAAGCCGAGGGTGGCGGCGAAGGCGTCGTCGATCGCCGGCAGCACCGCCTTCTTCAGCCCCTTGGCCGTCACCTCGAAGGTGGCCGCCTTGCCGGCCAGATTGCGGGAGCCGTATTCGGCCGGGAAGGTCACGGCGATGGTCCGCGTCTCGCCCGGCGCTAGCCCTTCGAGCTGCTCGCTGAAGCCCGGGATGAAGCCGGGGCCGGCCACCTCGATCGGCGCGTCGGTGGCGCTGCCGCCGGGGAAGGCCTCGCCCTCCCCGGTCGCGCTGCCCGGCTCCGCCAGCTTCGCCTCGGCGATGCGGAGCGTGAGGTCGAAGGGCCCGGTGCTGGCCAGGACCAAGCCGGTGCTCACCGCAGCCGTCTCCTCCCGCTGCAGCGTCGCCTCCACCCGGGCAGAGGCGGTCCCGCCCCCGGCCAGCGCCGCCACCAGATTCTCGCCGCCGACGATGTCGAGCGAGCCGCCATCGGCCTTGCCGCCACGGATGCGGAGCGCGAGGCTCCGCAGCCCCTCCGTGCTGCCGCCCACCAGGGTGATCCGCGCCGAGGCCTGCCAGGTGCTGCCCGGCTGGGCCGGAATCTCCCGCAGCGCGTCGAAATTCAGCACCTGATTGCTCAGCGCTTCCTCGCCATGCAGGCGGATATCGATGCTGCCCTCGCCGCGCCCGACCACCTCCAGCCTGGCCTTCATCTGCGGCACCCAATGCTCCGGCAGCGCGCCTTCCGCCGCGCCCGGGGCGGCGGCGCCGCCCGGGTTGCGCAGCCGGTTCGCCGGCTCCGGCGCCAGCCGCCCGACGAAATCGCAGACCAGGATGTCGCCCTGCACCGCCGGGCGGCTCTCCGCCACCTCTTCCAGGCTGCGGTTGCGGCTGGCGATCTGCTCCAGCGTCTTCTCCACCTCCGCCTCGTCCGGCGCGGCCTTCAGCCGCTCCAGGCTGATGGCGGCGAAATCCGGCAGCGGGATCTCCGGCATCAGCTCCAGATCCACCTGGAATTCCAGGTCGGCATCCGGGGCGAAATTCACCAGCTCGATCTTCGGCTGCAGCGCCGGGCGCAGGCCGCGATCGGTCACGATCTGGTCGGTGGCCTTGCTCACCGACTGCTCCAGCACCTCGCTCAGCACCGCCTGGCCGTAGCGCTGCTGCACCACCTTCGGCGGCACCTTGCCGGGGCGGAAGCCGGGCAGGCGCAGGTCGCGGCCGAGCTCGGCCAGGCGTTTGTCGCGCTGGGCCGCGATGTCCCCCGCGGGCACCACCACCTTGAAGCCCCGCTTGAGTCCTTCGTTCGCGACCTCGGTCACCTGCATCTTCGTTCCACCCAATCCTGAAAACGGGCTGGCCCTGCTGGTGCGGGCGGAGGGATTTGAACCCCCACGGCTTGCGCCACTGGAACCTAAATCCAGCGTGTCTGCCAGTTCCACCACGCCCGCGCCGCCAGCCCGCGCATGCAAGAGGGCGCGTGTAGCGCAGCGGCGGCCGGTTTGAAAGGCGGCGGGGCGCCGCCGCGCGCGGTTCCGTCGCCGTGGCGGTTTCCTTCCCTGGCCCGCGAGGCCCCGGCCTTCGCGCCCGCCGGCGCCCGGGCCTTCGCTTCCGCTGAACTCCCCGCTTCTGTCCCCAGGGACGGCTCTGGTTGCAGCGGGCCGCCCCCCCTCCCGCAAACTCACTCGCCAAAGGCCAGTTGGACGCAATGCGTCCAACCCTTGGCACCCGTGAGCCTAGCCGAGCAGGGCCTGCGCGCAGGCGTCCAGGATGGCGTCGCTGTCCAGGCCGTACTCCCGATAGAGGTCGGGAATGTCGCCGGCCTGGCCGAAATGGTCCACGCCCAGCGGCACCACGCGCTGGCCACGCACGGCGCCCAGCCAGGCATGCGCCGCCGGGTGGCCATCCAGCACCGTCACCAGGGCGGAACCGGGGGCCATCGGCGCCAGCAGCGTCTCGATATGGCTCGGCGCCCCGAAGCCCTGCCGCGCCTTCCGCCGCGAGGCCAGCCATTCCGCATGCAGCCGGTCCGGGCTGGTGATGGCCAGCAGCCCCGCCCCGGGCTCCTCGCTGCGCAATTCCTCGAAGGCGGCCATCGCCTCCGGCGCCACCGGGCCCTGATAGCCCAGCGCGATCCGCGCCCCCGGCGCCGGCGGCACCAGCCAATGCGCGCCCGCGATCACCGCGGCCGGGTCCAGTTCGCGCTCCGGCTGCTCCAGCCCGCGGGTGGAAAGCCGCAGCCAGACGGCGCTGCCCTCCGGCTTCTGCATATGCTCGAAGCCCCAGCGCATCAGGATGCTCAGCTCATCCGCGAAAGCCGGCTCGAAACTCGCCAGCCGGTCCTGCGCCATGCCGATCAGCGGGGTGTTCACCGATTGGTGCTGCCCGCCCTCCGGCGCCAGGGTGATGCCGGACGGCGTGCTCACCAGCATGAAGCGCGCATCCTGGTAGCAGGCATAGATCAGCGCATCGAGGCCGCGATTGACGAAGGGGTCATACACCGTCCCCACCGGCAGCAGCCGCGCGCCATACAGATCATGCGCCAGCCCCAGCGCCGAGAGCAGCAGGAACAGGTTCTGCTCGGCGATCCCCAGCTCGATATGCTGCCCTTCCGGTGACATCCCCCAGCGCTGCGCGCTGGCCAGCTTGGCGTCGCGGAACACGTCGTTCTTCTTGTGCCGGTCGAAGACGCCGCGGCGGTTCACCCAGGGGCCGAGATTGGTCGAGACCGTCACATCCGGGCTGGTGGTGACGATGCGCCGGGCGATCGCCGCCGCCTCACCCTGCCCGCGCCCCAGCTCCGCCAGCACCTCGCCGAAGGCCGCCTGGGTGGAGAGCTTCCGCCCCGCGGGCACGCGCGGCCGCGGGAAGCTGGCCTCGCCGGGCACCGGCACTGCCGGCGCCGCCAGCCGCCGCCCTTCCGGCGCCAGGGGCCGGGCGAAGGGCACGCCGTCGAGGAAGGCCTGCAGCCGGGCCTCGGGAATCCCCAGCCCCTCGAAGCGGTCCCATTCTTGGCCGTCGCGGATGTTCATCTCCGCCTTGAAGCCGGCCATCTGCTCCTTGCTCATCAGCCCGGCATGGTTGTCCTTGTGCCCGGCGAAGGGCAGGCCCATGCCCTTGATGGTGTAGGCGATGAAGCAGGTCGGCTGGTCGCCGGCGGCATCCTGGGCGCGGAACGCCTCCAGCAGGGTCGCCACGTCATGCCCGCCGAGATTGGTCATCAGCGCGCCGAGTTCCTCATCGGAGAGCGGGTCGATGATCGCCCTGATCCCCTCCTCGCGCCCCAGATCGGTCAGCAGCGCCGCCCGCCAGGCGGCGCCGCCCTGGAAGGTCAGCGCGGAGTAGAGGCTGTTCGGGCAATCGTCGATCCAGCGGCGGAGCGATTCCCCGCCCTCCCGCGCGAAGGCCGCCTGCAGCTTGCGGCCGTATTTCAGGGTGACGACGTTCCACCCCATGTCGCGGAACAGCCCCTCGATCCGGCCGAACAGCCGGTCCTGCACCACGCTGTCCAGGCTCTGGCGGTTGTAGTCGATGATCCACCAGACATTGCGGATGTCGTGCTTCCAGCCTTCCAGCAGGGCCTCGTAGATATTGCCCTCGTCCAGCTCGGCGTCGCCGACGATCGCGATATGCCGCCCGGCGGGGATCTCCGGCCGCCCCAGCCCGTGCAGCTTCACGTAATCCTGCACCAGGCTGCCGAAGCTGGTCAGCGCCACGCCGAGGCCGACGGAGCCGGTGGAGAAATCCACCTCCACCCCGTCCTTCACCCGGCTGGGATAGGGCTGGATGCCGCGGAATTGCCGCAGCGTCTCCAGCTTCGCCCGGTCCTGCCGGCCGAACAGGTAGTTCACCGCGTGGAACACCGGCCCGGCATGCGGCTTCACCGCCAGCCGGTCCTCCGGCTTCAGCATCTCGAAATAGAGCGCCGCCATGATGGAGATGACGGAGGCGCAGGAGGCCTGGTGGCCGCCCACCTTCAGCCCGTCCCGGCTGGGGCGGACATGGTTCGCATGGTGGATCATCCAGGCGGAAAGCCAGAGCAGCTTCCGCTCCAGCGCATGGAGCAGGGGGAGCTGCTCCGCCTCCTCACCCGGTTGCAGTAACTGCACCGGCCGTTCCAGCGTCATCCCCGCCTCTCCTCCCCGGCTGCGTTCCGGCCGGCAGCATAGACGGCGGCGCGGGGAAGGCGAAGCGGCGGCTGGGCCCGGGGGGCCGGACGGCGTCCCTCCCCAGGCGCCGGCCTTTCCCGCGGGCCCGGAGGCCGGCCGCCGCGCCCGCGCCCAGGCTCCTCCGCCCAGGCCCGGCCCGCGCGGCGCCGCAGCCCCGGCGAGGCCGAGCAGCCCCGCGCCGAGCAGCGCGGCGCTCATCGGCTCCGGCGCCGGGGGTGACCACCACCTCCTCGATATCGTCGCCAAGGACATAGGCAGAGGTGATGGTGGCGGACTCTCCGGCGGCGAGGTCGCCGATGAACCGGCCATGTCGAGCCCGTAATCGCCGACCACGGTGCCGGGAAAGGTGGCGCCGCCCCCGGCGAGGATGGCGAAGGGGTCGTCATGGGCCGCAGCAGCCGCCATCGCTCCGGGTGTTGGAGGTCAGCCCCTCCGTGGTGTTCAGCAGAGCCAGGACGTAGCCGGTGGCGCCGCGGTATCCGGCCCGTGTCTCCGGCGGTCGCCTGTCCGCCCCGCCTGTCCGCCCCGTCCGCCGGAACTCCGGCGGGCGCCGCGGTCAGGCCATCGGCTGGGCAGCATGTGACGATTCGGCAATAGAATGCAACCTTACAACGATCATGCTAATTTGGCAAAGACCTGATTTCACGGACTCTTCAACCCGACCCGCGTCCCGCCTGGCTCGGTCTGTAAAATTATCCGACAGGCCCGCCATCCGCCGGCTTTCCCGCCGCCGATCGCCGCCCGCCCCTCCCGCCGGTCTCGCTTGCCCTCGGCGGCCGGAGCCGGTAGCGGTGGCGGATACCGTGCGAGACCGGCTTGCCCCTCACCAGGACCACCTTCGGCCGCGTAACCCTCCTCCTGATGGCGGTCGGCTTCGCCGCCCTGCTGGCGGTCGGGGTCGGCCTCGTCTGGCTGGTCGAAAGCTCCCGCGGCTTCAGCCAGGCGGTGACCGCCACGCAGAATGTCCGCCTCGCCTCGGTCCGCGTCCTCTCCCTCATGCAGGACGCCGAAACCGGCCAGCGCGGCTACCTCCTGACCGGCGACCGCAGCTACCTCGCCCCCTATGAGGCGGCGGTCGCCGCCCTGCCCGAGGCGCTGCCGGACCTCGCCCGGCAGGTCATCGCCGATGGCGGCCTCGCCGGCCCGGTCGAGGCGCTCGCCCGGAATGCGCAGCGGAAGCTCGACGAGCTGGCGCATACCATCGCCCTCGCCGAAACCGGGAACCGCGAGGCGGCGCTCGCCGCGGTGCGGAGCGGCCTCGGCCAGGCCAGCATGCAAGACGTCCGCGCCGAGCTGGCCGCCCTCGAGACCCGCAGCGCCGGGCGCCTCGCCGCCCGCACCGCGGCGGTGGAGCGATCCGGCCGGGCGCTGCTGGCCGGCGCCGCCCTCGCCCTCGCCCTGATGTTCGCCGTCACCTTCGGCGCCGGGCTGATCAGCCACCGCTACCTGCGGGCGCTGGAGCGGGCCGAGGCCGCCACCCGCGTGGCGAATGAGGGGCTGGAGGCGCGGGTCGCCGAACGCACCGCCTCCCTGGCCGCGGCCAATGCGGAGATCCAGCGCTTCGCCTATATCGTCTCGCACGACCTCCGGGCGCCGCTGGTCAACGTCATGGGCTTCACCGCAGAACTGGAAACGAGCCTCGGCGAGCTGCGCGGCCTGGTGGAGCGGCTGCAGCAGGAGGCGCCGGCGCTGCTGACCCCGGCCATCCAGGCGGCGGTCACCGAGGAGGTGCCGGAGGCGATCCGCTTCATCCGCAGCTCCACCGAGCGGATGGACCGGCTGATCAACGCCATCCTCCGCCTTTCCCGGGAAGGCCGCCGCGCCCTGAAGCCGGAGCGGGTGGAGCTGGCGGCGCTGCTCGATGCGCTGCTGGCCACCATGCAGCACCAGCTCGAGGAGGCGGGCGCCACGGTGGAGCGGCAGCCCAGCCTGCCCGCCCTCGTCACCGACCGGCTGGCACTCGAACAGATACTCGGAAATTTGATCGACAACGCAGTGAAATACCTGGACCCCGCGCGGCCCGGCCGCATCACAATTACCGCAGAGCGCCGAGGGACGAGGATCGAGATCGAGGTCGCCGACAATGGCCGCGGCATCGACCCGCGCGACCATGCCCGGGTCTTCGAATTGTTCCGCCGTTCCGGCCGGCAGGACCAGAAGGGGGAGGGCATCGGCCTCGCCCATGTGCGGGCCCTGGCCCGACGGCTGGGCGGCGAGGTTTCGCTGCAATCCACCCCAGGCCAAGGCTCGCGCTTCCGTGTCATCCTGCCCGCCATCCTGGCCCCGGAGCCGGCCGCTTCCGAGGAGAATTACGCATGAATGCCGTCCCTCTGGCCGTGACCATCGTCATGATCGAGGACGACGAGGGGCATGCCCGGCTGATCGAGAAGAACCTGAAGCGTGCCGGCGTGTACAATGAGGTGCGGCATTTCGCCGATGGCACCTCGGCGCTGGACTACCTGCTCGGCCCCTCCCATGGCGGGCAGCGGCCGCTGCTGGTCCTGCTCGACCTCAACCTGCCGGATATGAGCGGTTTCGACATCCTGGCGAAGATCAAGGACGACCCGGTGCTGCGCCCGGCCCCGGTCATCGTCCTCACCACCACGGATGACGAGCGGGAGATCCGCCGCGGCTACGAGCTGGGCTGCAACGTCTACATCACCAAGCCGGTGAACTACGAGAGCTTCGCCCAGGCGGTGCGCCAGCTCGGCCTGTTCCTTGCCGTCATCCAGGTGCCGCCCCCGACATGACCGGCCACCGCATCCTCTACATCGATGACGAGCCCGGGCTGCGCCGCCTGGTGCAGCGGGACCTGATGCGCCACGGCTATGCGGTGGAGACCGCGCCGGATGGCGAGGCCGGCCTCGCCCTGGCCCGGGCCGGCGGCTTCGACTGCATCTGCCTGGACCACTACATGCCCGGGCCGGACGGGCTTCAGATCCTGCCCTCGCTGCGCGCCCTGCCGGAGACGCCGCCGGTCATCTTCGTCACCGGGGCCGATGACGGCAGGCTGGCCGTTGCCGCGCTGCGCGCCGGCGCCTCGGACTACGTCATCAAGGAGGCGGGGGAGGATTTCCTCGTCCTGCTGCGCTCCGCCATCGAGGCGGCGATCGACCGCGCCGCCCTGCGCGCCGCGCATTACCGGGCCGAAGCCGCGGTGCGGGAGGCGCGGGACCGGGCGGAGAGCCTGGCCCGCCAGCGCGCCGTGCTGCTGCGGGAGGTGAATCACCGCGTCGCCAACAGCCTGCAGCTCATCGGCTCCCTCGCCCGGCTGCAGGAAGGCAGCGTGACCGACCCCGGCGCACGCGCCGCGCTGGCCGCCATGCGCAACCGCATCGCCGCCGTCGCCCAGGTGCATCGCCGCCTCTACACCTCGGAGGATGTGCAGAGCGTCGCGCTGCACGACTACCTGGCGGGGCTGATCGAGGAGATCGGCCGGGCGGGGGATGCGCATGCCATCTCGCTGGAGGCGGAGCCGCTGGTGGTGCCGACCGACCGCGCCGTCTCGCTCGGCGTCATCCTCTCCGAGCTCGTCACCAATGCGATGAAATACGCCTATCCGGACTCCGGCCAGGGGCCCATTCGGGTGCGGCTGCAGGCCACGCCGGAGGGGGGGGAGATGGCGGTGCAGGATGAGGGGGTGGGCTCCACCGGCGCCGAGCCGGGCGGCACCGGGCTCGGGCGGCGGATCGTCGAGGCGCTCTCGGCCGGGATCGGCGGGACGGTGGAACATGCCTCCGGCCCCGGCGGCACGCGGGTGAGCGTGCGCTTCGCGCTGGACTAGCCGGCCCGTCCCGTCCAGCCCCGGCCCGCGCGGCCTGAGGCCGCACACGAGGCTCGGGCCGGGCATCGCCGGTTCAGACAATGGGCAAACCCATATCGGCGCGGCCAGGGCGGTGCGGGTGCAGCCTCTTCGGGGCTCGCCTGCCGCGGCCGGCCGCCAGCGGCGCGGCTGGAGCGTGATCGGCTGAGGTCAAATCGACCGAAACCTTGAATCACGCGACCACACGATGAGCCGGAGCGGGACGGGTGAGCGAAGCTCAGCCGATCCCGCTCCGGGGACCCACGCCGCGCGGCCGGCCGTGGCGCCGCGGCGCCCCTCGGCGCCGGCCTCGGCCGGGCGACTCGCGCTTCCGGCTGACAGCCCGGGCGAGGCAGGGTTGAATGCCGGCATGAGTGCCTCACCCCAGCCAGCCGCCAGGGTCAGCCTGAGGCTCGATCTCGCCTCCGGGGGGCGAATCGGGCCAGGGAAGATTGCCTTGCTCGAAGCCATCGCCCGCAGCGGGTCCATCGCGGCCGCGGCCCGGGAACTCGGCATGTCCTACCCGCGCGCGCTGCGGCTGGTGGAGGCGCTGGACGCGGCGCTGGGCGTCGCCGCCGTCACCCGGGCGCCGGGCGGGCAGCGGGGCGGCGGCGCCAACCTGACCTCGGCCGGCCACGCGCTGATCGCCCGGTACCGGGAGGTGGAAGCGGCGGCGCAGGCGGCGGCGGGGCCGGTACCGGGGAAGGGCGTGGTGCCGGAGTAGGTCGGGGCTTCGGCCCCGAACCCCAGCAGGGGGCGCCGCCCCCATCGAACGCATGCGTTCGATCCCCGCCGGGGACCGGACCGGTCCCCGGACCCCGGTGTGGGTTTCAGACCCGACGGTTGAACCAGCCGGGCCAGGGCGGGAAGTTTCGGCGGGGCATGGTCGTCCCGCCACAGGCTGGCGCTCCTGGGGCCCTGCCCCGTGCTCCGGCCCGGTTTGCCGCTCGCCGCCCGGTCTTTTCTTCGCTGTGAATGGCGGGCAATATCGAAGGACGCCAGCAAGGATCCCCCCATGCGACGCCGCCTGCTTGCCCTGCTCGCCCTGGCCCTTCTTTGCCCCGCCCCGCTCCGCGCCCAGGGGACGTCCGGGGGCAGCGACCAGCCCCTCACCCTCTTCGCCGCCGCCTCCCTGCAGGATGCGCTGCGGGCGCTGGAGCCCGCCTGGCGCGCCGCCGCGCCGGGCAATCGGCCGCTGCGCCTCTCCTTCGCCGCCTCCTCCACCCTCGCCCGGCAGATCGAGCAGGGAGCGCCCGCCGATCTCTTCCTCTCCGCCGACGAGCCCTGGATGGACTATGTCGCGGAGCGCAAGCTCATCGTGCCGGAGACCCGCGTCAGCCCGCTCGGCAACGCGCTTGCCCTGATCGCCCCGGCGGACAGCCCGGCCCGGCCCCTCGCCCTCGGCCGCGGCACGGATCTCGCCGCCCTGCTCGGCCCGCAGGGGCGGCTGGCGGTGGGCGACCCGGCGCATGTGCCGGTGGGCGTCTATGCCCGCGCCGCGCTGACCTGGATGGGCCAGTGGGACTCGCTGCAGCCCCGCCTCGCCCGCGCCGAATCGGTGCGCGCCGGCATGCTGCTGGTGGAGCGCGGCGAGGCGCCGCTCGGCATCGTCTACGCCACGGATGCGGCGGCGAGCCAGAAGGTGAAGCTGCTCGGCACCTTCCCGGCGGAAAGCCACCCGCCGGTCAGCTACCCCTTCGCCGTCACCACCCGGGCGGCGAATGACGCCCAGGCGCGCGCCCTGCTCGCCTGGCTCGCCGGGCCGGCCGCGGCCGGCACCTGGCAGCGCTTCGGCTTCGTGGTCCGCGCCCCGTGAACTTCCCGCTGCCAGATGCGCGGCTCGCCGCCCTGCTGGCCGAGGATGCGCCCTATGGCGACCTGACCACGGCGGGGCTCGGCATCGGGGAGCGGCCCGGACGCCTCGCCTTCCGCGCCCGCGGCACCATGACGCTCGCCTGCATCGAGGAGGCGGAGCGGCTGTTCCAGCTTGCCGGCTGCGCGGAGACGCGGCGCTATGCCGCGAGCGGCGCGCAGGTGGAGGCGGGGGGCGATCTGCTGTTCGCCACCGGCCCGGCCGCCGCGCTGCACCGCGCGGCGAAGGTGGCGCAGGTGCTGGTGGAGATCGCCTCCGGCATCGCCAGCCGGGCGCATGCGCTGGTGCAGGCGGCGCGCAGCGCCAGGCCGGGCATCGCCGTGGCCTGCACCCGCAAGCATCTGCCGGGGGCGAAGGACATCATGCTGCGCGCCGTCACCGCCGGCGGCTGCATCGCGCACCGGCTGGGGCTTTCGGACAGCCTGCTGGTCTTTCCGGAGCATCGCGCCTTCCTCGGCCGCACCCCGCCGCATCTCTGGGTGGCGGCGCTGCGCGCGGCGCAGCCGGAGCGCAAGGTGGCGGTGGAGGCGGACGGCATCGACCTCGCTTTGCAATTCGCCCATGCCGGCGTGGATACGCTGCAGCTCGACAAGCTGCCGCCCGAGGATGTGGCGGCCGTGGCCCGCGCTATATCCGGCATGCCGCGCCGGCCGCTGCTGGTGGCGACGGGCGGGGTGAATGTGGCGAATGCCGCCGCCTATGCGGCGGCCGGGGCGGATCTGCTGGTCACTTCCTTTCCCTATGCCGCGCCGCCGGCCGATGTGGCCGTGGCGATGCTGGCGCTGGATCGCTGAGCGCCGAAAGGATCAAGGAACCAGGGGAAGATCGGGGGCGCTGCCCCCGAACCCCCGCCGGGGAGGGGACCCCTCCCCGGACCCCGGTGTGGGTTTTGCGGTTCGACCTGCTGGCTCGGGCCGGGATCCGGGGGGCCCACCCCCGGTGGGGGTCCAGGGGGGCGGAGCCCCGTCCCCTAATCCACCCCGACGATGACGTCCGATGCCTTCACGATCGCCGTTGCCGCCTTGCCCACCTCGAGTCCCAGCGCTTCCGCCGCCTCATTGGTGATGGAGGCCGTGACGACGAATCCGGCCGCCACCTCGATCTTCACATGCGCCGTGGTCGCCCCCTTGGTGACCGAGACGACCTTGCCCGGCATGACGTTGCGTGCGGACAGCTTCATGGCGTGCTCCTCCGTGCTGGCCGGCGGCCGCGGCGCGGCGCCGGCGCCCTGCCTCCTACCCCCGATTCCCCGCCGGGGCGAGGCCGCGGCATTCCGGCCACGCCGCGCGCCCGCCAGGGCCGCCCCGGCAACGCCAGCTTGGCGCTGTTGCGCCGCTTCGGTATCAAGGTCGCGTGCGCACATTTCCCGCCTTAGGCCTTGCCCTGGCCCTGATCGGCGCCGCCGTCCCGGCTTTCGCCGATCCCCTACCCGCCCCTGCCCTGCCCCTGGCGGCGCGCGCGGAAGCGCAGTCCCGCCTGGCGGAGCGGCTGCGGCGGCTGGAGGAGGACGGGCTGGAGCCGCGCCTCTACGCCATCCCCGAGGAGAGCCAGGCCCAGGCCGACCCCGCCGCCTTCCAGGCGGCGCTGCTGCGCGCCGCCGGCCAGGCGCTGGCCGATCTGCTGCATGGCCGGGTCGCCGGCCTGCACAACCGCCCGGATCTCCGCCGCGACACCGCCGCCCTGCCGCTTGCCCCCTGGCTGGCCGAGCTGGCGGCGAGCCCCGAGCCGGCCGCCCTCATCGACCGCGCTGCCCTGCTGCCGCCCGAAGCCGCGGCGCTGAAGCGGGCGCTGGCCGCCGCCCGGGCCCAGGTCGCCGCCGGCGGCTGGCCGGGCGTCCCCGCCGGCAGCGATACGCTGGAGCCGGATGCCATCGACCCGGTCCGGGTCCCGGCGCTGCGCGCCCGGCTCTCCGCCACGGACGCCCTGGTGCCGGCGACCGGCAGCGACATCTACGACCCCGAGCTGGTCGCCGCGGTGAAGCGCTTCCAGGCGGCGGAGGGGCTGGAGCCGGATGGCCGCATCGGCCGCCTCACCTTCCTCGCCCTGAACCGCCCGGCCGAGGCCAAAGTGAACCAGCTCCGCGTCGCGCTGGACATGCGCCGCGCCGCCGCCGCCGAGCCGCGCGAGCGGCATATCGAGGTGAATGTCGCGCATCAGCGCCTGGCGGTCATCGAGGCCGGCCGCACCCTGCTGGCGATGAACGTCATCGTCGGCAAGCCGGCGCGGGCCACGCCGATGATGCGCGTGCGCCTCACCAGCGTGCAGTTCAACCCGCCCTGGGGCGTGCCGGTGCGCAATGCGCGGGAGGATCTGCTGCCGCGCTTCCGCCGCGACCCGCGGGCGATGATGGAGAAGGGCTTTCGCGTCTTCGGCATGGTGGAGGGGCAGCGCGTCGAGATCGACCCGACCACGATCGACTGGCGCAGCGTGAACCCGGAGCGCTTTCCGTACTTCATCCGGCAGGATGCGGGCGATGCGAACGCCCTCGGCCGAATCAAATTCGTGATGCCGAACACCGAGGACATCTACATGCACGATACGCCGGACCGGCACCTTTTCCGCCGCCCCGACCGGGCCTTCTCCTCCGGCTGCATCCGGCTGGAGCGGCCGATGGAGCTGCTCGACATCGTGCTGCAAGGGGCGGCGGGCTGGGACCGGGCGCGGGTGCAGCGGGTGCTGGACGGCCGGCAGACCACCAACGTCACCGCGCCGCGCAGCCTGCCGGTACGGCTCTACTACAGCACCGCCGTGGTGGAGGGGGATGAGGTGACGCTGCGGCCGGATATCTACGGACTGGACGAGGCCTATCTGCGGGCCCTGGACTCCACCCGCGCGCGGATCGCCCAGCGGTGAGGGCGTGGCGTTGCCCCTGCTGCGCCGGAGAGGCGCAGGGCCTGCTGCACCGGCGCGGCCTGCTGGGCGCGGCGCTGGGCCTTGCCGCCGCCTCGGTGCTGCCGCCGGCGGCCATGGCCCAGCTCATCACCGGCGGCGCGCCGCGGCGGCTGGCGATCCAGCGCATGGTGACGAATGAGAGCTTCGACGGAATCTACTGGCAGGATGGCCGCTACGACCGGGAGGCGCTGAACAGGCTGAACTGGGTGCTGCGCGATCCCACCCGGGACGAGGCGACGCCGATGGATCCGCGCCTGTTCGACGTGCTGTTCACCATGGCGGAGCGGCTGGACGCCACCGAGGGCTACCAGGTGATCAGCGGCTACCGCGCGCCGGAGACCAATGCCGCCAAGGCGCGGCAGAGCCGGCGGGTCTCCCGCGCCTCGCTGCACATGTCCGGCATGGCGGCGGATGTACGGCTGCCGGGGCGGGACAGCTACGCGCTGGCGCGGCTGGCGGCGGAGATGCAGGTCGGCGGCGTCGGGCTGTACCGGCGGGACGGCTTCGTGCATCTGGATTGCGGCCCGGCCCGGCGCTGGTGAATGGCTGCCCTCCCTCCCTCGCTGGCGGGGGAGGGCTGGGGTGGGGGTGGGACCTGCGGCGAGGCGTAGAGATGGAGGCCGCCGGGCCGTGGCTGCGGGACTGGCGGCGCCGTGCCCTGCATCGCCGCCCGGCCGGCCGGCCTAGCCGCACCCCCTCCCCGCTCCGCCGGGGGAAGGAAACCGCCTACTCGGCGTAGATCATCTTCCGTACCATCCCGCCATCCACCACGAAATCCCCGCCGGTGACGAAGCCCGAATCCGGCCCCAGCAGCCAGGCGGCCAGCGCCGCCACATCCTCCACCCGGCCGACGCGCCCGGCCGGGTGCTGGATATGGTCCTCCGGCCGCGGCGCACTGCCCCTGGTGTGGATCCAGCCCGGGCTGATGCAATTCACCCGCACATCCGGCCCCAGGCTGATCGCCAGCGCATGGCTGAGCGCCACCAGCCCGCCCTTGGAGGCGGCGTAGCTCTCGGTATCCGGCTCCGACTGCCGGGCACGGGTGGAGGCGATGGTCACCACCGCGCCATGCGCCGCCCGCAGCATCGCCTCCGCCGCCCGCACCAGCAGGAAGGTGCTGGTCAGGTTGGTCGCCAGCACGCTGTTCCATTCGCCGAGCGTCAGCGCCCCGAGCGGCTTGCGCAGCATGAAGCCGGCATTGCAGACGAGCCCGTCCAGCCGCCCTTCTTCCACGTGAATGCCCCGCACCAGGGCGCCGACCGCGCCTTCATCGGCCACATCCGCCATCACGGCGCGGCCGCCCGGCGGCGGCGGCGCCTCGTCGCGGTCGGCGACCACCACTCGCCAGCCGCCCTCCGCCAGCCTTGCGGCGATGGCTGCGCCGATGCCGCGTGCCCCTCCGCTGACCAGCGCCACACGCTGTTGCCCCGCCATGCCGGCCTCCTTCGCCACCGCTATGAACCGAGACGGCTAGGCCAGGGTTCCCGCCGGCGCATTGCGCTGTAGCATGGACGCCGACGCGAAATGAGGAAATCGCCCATGGCCCAGCCCCTGCTGTTCACCCCGATGGAATTGCGCGGCGTGACGCTGAAGAACCGCGCGGTGGTGGCCCCCATGCACCAATATGCCGCGGTGCGGGGCTTCGCGACCGATTGGCACCTGATGAATGCCGGGCGCTATGCCGCCGGCGGCGCCGGCCTCGTCATCGTCGAGAGCACCAAGGTGGAGCGGCGCGGCTGCGGCACCGTCGGCGATCTGGGCATATGGGAGGATGGGCATATCCCGGGCCATGCGCGCATCGTCGAGTTCATCCGCACCCATGGCGCCGTCGCCGGGCTGCAGATCGGGCATTCCGGCCGCAAGGCCCGCCGCTTCCGCCCCTGGGAGGGCGGCCGGCCGCTGGTGAACGGCCCGGGCATCGAGGATTGGGAGGGGTGGGAGCTGGTCGCCCCCTCCGCCATCAACAGCCCGGAGAGCGACCCCACCCCACGCGCGCTGACGCGGGACGAGATCCCGGCGGTGATCGAGCGCTGGGGCCAGGCCGCGCGCCGCGCCAACGCGGCCGGCTACCAGGTGCTGGAGGTCCATGCCGCGCATGGCTATCTCATCCACCAATTCCTCTCGCCCTTCAGCAACCGGCGCAATGACGATTACGGCGGCTCCGAGCTGAACCGCATGCGCTTCTGCATCGAGGTGGTGGAAAGCGTCCGCGCCCATTGGCCGGCGGAAAAGCCGCTGTTTGTCCGCTTCTCGGTGGATGACGATGCCGGCTGGGACCCGGACCAGAGCGTAAGGCTGGCGCGCCTCCTCAAGCCCAAGGGCGTCGATGTCATCGACTGCTCCTCGGGCGGCATGCGCGGCGCGCCGGTGGTCTCGGCCGGGCCCATCACCTATGGCTACCAGGTGCCCTATGCCGCGAAGCTGCGGCGGGAGGCGGAGATCATGTCCATGGCGGTCGGCCTCATCGTCCATGCCGACCAGGCGGAGGGCATCCTGCAGCGCGGCGAGGCCGATTTGATCGCTCTGGCGCGGGAGCTGCTCTACAACCCGAACTGGCCGATGGATGCGGCGCAGAAGCTCGGCGTCGATGCCGAATTCGCCCTGGTGCCGCCGCCGCAATCCTACTGGCTGGAAAAGCGCGCGCGGCAGGTGAAGGAGCTGGTGCCGAGCACCTTCCGGGAGAAGCTGGGCGCATGAGCCCGCGGCGCAACGGCGGCAGGCCGGAGGGCGGCGGGCGCGTCCCGGACGGGCGCCCGAAGGCTGGGCATGCTGGGGTCGGGCATGCTGGGGCCGGGCATGCTGAGGCAGGGCATGCTGAGGCAGGGCGCCGGCGGGTCGGGCGGCCGGAGGCTGGACACCTCAGGACGGGGCATCCCGGCGCGGGTTGCCCTGGGGCCGAGCATCCTGAGGCCGGGCATCTCGGAACCGGGCGCCCTGGAGTTGAGCACGCTGGGGCCGGGCATCGGGCGGAAGGCGGCCTCACCCGCCGCGCCGCCCTGGCCGCGGGGCTGGGCGCCGGGGCAGCGCTCGCGGCGCCGTCCCTCTGGGCCCAGGGCGCCTGGCCGAACCGGCCGCTGCGCATGATCGTGCCCTACACCCCGGGCGGCGCCACGGACGCCATGGCCCGCCTCGCCGCGCTGAAGATCGGCGAGGCGGTGGGGCAGAGCGTGGTGGTGGAGAACCGGCCGGGCGGCAATGGCGTGGTCGGCACCGCCGCGGTGCTGCAGGCGCCGGCGGATGGCTACACCATCCTCGGCAGCGCCTCCACCCATGTGCTGATGCACCTGGTGCTGAAATCCCCGGGCTATGACCCGCTGGCGGATTTCCGGCCGGTGGCCCGCACCGCCTGGGCGCCGGCCATGCTGGTGATGGACCCGAAGCGGCCGCAGCGGACGCTGCCGGAGGTGGTGGCGGCGGCCAAGGCGCGGCCGCGGGACTGGAGCTTCGGCGTCTCCTCCCTCGGCGCGTCCGGCCATCTCGCCGCCATCGCCTTCAACCGCGCGACCGAGGCCGGCATCGAGATCATCCCCTATCGCGGCACCGCGCCCGCGCTGACCGACTTGCAGGCGGGCAGCATCCAGCTCATGTTCGACAGCGCCTTCGCCCTGCTGCAGCCCGCCCGCGCCGGCAATGTCCGGGGGCTGGCGATCGCCTCGCGGGAACGGACGCCGCTGGCGCCGGAGCTGCCGACGGCCATCGAGACCGGGCTGCCCGACTTCGAATTCGCCTCCTGGTACGGGGTCTGGGCGGCGCGCGGCGTGCCGGACGGGATCGTGCAACGCATGCATGAGGCGCTGCGGGCCGGCTTCGCCGATCCCAGCGTGGTGCAGCGCCTGACCGCCCTGGTCTGCGAGCCGGTGACGGAGAGCCTGGCCGCGACCGAGGCCTATATCGCCGCCGATGTCGCCAAGAACGCCGCCCTGCTGCGCTATGCCCGCTTCGAGCCGGTGTGATGCCGCCGGCCGCGCGGGCCGGTCGGGATGGGTGGAGCGGCCATTTGCCGTGGCGGGCCGGCCGCATTTGGTGAAGCGCCCGCCTGCCGCGGTGGGATGGCCGGGCTGGGCGAAGCGCCCATTCGCCGCGACGGGACGGCGGGGATGGACGAAGCACCCACCTGCCGCGGCGGCGCGGCGGGGATGGGCGAAGCGCCCGCTCGTCGCGACGGGACGGCCGGGACGGGCTAAGCACCCACCTGCCGCGGCTGGGCGGCGCGGCGGGCGCTGCCGCAGGCCGGCCGGCCCCCTGGCATGAGCGCCATCATCCAGGGTGGTGCCGTGCCAGCTATCCGCCACCGCTTCCTCCGCATCGTCCTGCCCTTCGTGGGCATGAGCTTCATGAACCAGGCGGCGCGCAGCGTGGTGGCCACGGTGGGGCCCGCCATGGCGCTGGAATTCGGCCTCTCCGCCAGCGGCCTCGGCGCCCTCGCCGCGGTGTTCTTCTTTGCCTATGCGGCGACGCAGCTTCCCCTGGGCCTTGCCATCGACCTCTGGGGGCCGCGGCGGGTGCAGGCGGCGCTGGCGCTGGTCGCGGCGCTGGGCTTCGCCCTCTGCGCCCTGGCGCCGGACCCCTTCGTGCTCGGCATTGCCCGCTTCGTCACCGGCATCGGCATCGCCGGCGCGCTCATCGGCCTCATCAAGGCCAATGTGCAGTGGTACCCGCCGGCGCGGATCGCCGCGATCACCGGCGCCGGCGTCTTCATCGGCGCGGCCGGCGGGCTGGCGGCGACGGTGCCGGTGCAATGGGCGCTGCCCTTCTTCGGCTGGCGCAACGTCTTCCTGCTGCTCGCGGGCCTCTCTGCCGCCGTCTCGCTCTGGATCCTGCTTTCCGTCCCCAACCGGGCGCCGGGGGCGAAGCCGGCGCAGCGGCGGCGCCTCGGCGTCGAGATCGGCGAATTCGGCCGCATCTTCCGCCACCCCGTCTTCCTGCGGCACATGCCGGCCGTCGCCCTGCTGTCCGGCCTGGTCTTCACCTATCAGGGGCTCTGGGCCGGGCCCTGGCTGCGCGATGTCGGCGGGCTTGGCGACCTGCCGCGGGCCCAGGTGCTGCTGACCTATGCGCTCGGCATGATGACCGGCCAGCTCCTCGGCGGCCAGGTCGCCTCCGCGCTGCAGGCGCGCGGGCGCAACCCGATGGTGGTGCCCTTCTTCGGCCTCGGCGCCATGATGCTGGTGCAGGCGCTGCTGATCGCCGGGCCGCGCGACCTGCTGGCGCTGCACCTCCTCTGGTTCCTCTTTGCCTGCGTCGGCTCCTGCGGGCCGGTGGCCTATGCGGCGCTCGCCCAGCGCTTCCCGCCGGAGCTGACAGGGCGGGTGGCGACGGCGTTGAATGGCAGTATGCTGGCCCTCGTCTTCCTGCTGCAGAACCTGATCGGCTGGATCCTCGACCTCTGGCCGCGCACCGCGACCGGCGGCTGGGACCCGGCAGGCTATGGCTGGGCGCTCGGCGTCACCCTGGCCGGCCAGGTGCTGACCCTCCTCTGGCTCCTGCGAGGCCGCTGATGGACGCCAAGACCCGCCGCAAGCTGCTCGCCCGCTACCGGGTGGAACAGGGCAAGGGCTTCCGCCTGAAGGAGCACGACCCGGACGACACCGCCGGCTACAGCCTCGCCAAGCCCACCGCCGCCGCGCTGCTGCAGGAGGGCGTCGAGTACCTCTCCACCATGCAGGACAAGCTCTATGCCCAGGACCGCTGGGCGGTGCTCTGCATCTTCCAGGCGATGGACGCGGCGGGCAAGGACAGCGCCGTCAAGCATGTGTTCAGCGGGGTGAACCCGCAGGGCTGCCACGTCGCCGCCTTCAAGGCGCCCAGCACCCTGGAGCGGGACCATGATTTCCTCTGGCGCCACGTCACCGCCCTGCCCGCCCGCGGCATGATCGGCATCCACAACCGCTCCTGGTACGAGGAGGTGCTGGTGGTGCGGGTGCACCCCGAGATCCTGGCCGGGCAGAAGCTGCCCGATGCGGTACGCGGCAAGCAGATCTGGCAGGAGCGGCTGGCCGATATCGCGGCGTTCGAGGCCTATCTCGGCCGCCAGGGGGTGAAGGTGGTGAAGTTCTTCCTGCATCTGAGCAAGGAGGAGCAGCGCCGCCGCTTCCTGAAGCGGATCGAGGAGCCGGAGAAGCACTGGAAATTCGAGGCCGGCGACGTCGCCGAGCGGCGCCATTGGGCGGATTACCAGACGGCCTATGAGGCGGCGATCCGTGCCACCGCCACGCCGGAGGCGCCCTGGTACGTGGTGCCGGCGGACAACAAATGGTTCACCCGGCTGGTGGTGGCGGAAGCCCTGGCGGCGACGCTGGAGGGGCTGGACCTGCACTACCCGACGCCCGGCGCGGCCGAGCTGTCGGCGCTGGCGGCGGCCCGGAAGGCGCTGGACGAGGATGGCTGAGCCGCCGCGCGGCGTCGGCGGCTGGCTGCTTTTCCTCTGCCTGACGCTGACGGTGCTGATGCCGCTGGCAACGCTCGCCGCCAACCTCACCGGCTGGCCGGCGCCGGCGGTGCTGGAGATGTTCCCCCGGCTCGAGCTCGCGCTCTGGGCCGTGGTGTGCGGGGAAATCCTGGTCAATCTTTACGCCATCGTTACCGGGGTGGGGCTGTGGCGGGTCTCGCCCGGGGCGCTGCCGCGGGCGCGGCGCTTCCTGCTGGCGCTGCTGGGCTGGCGGCTGGCCGCGCCCTTCCTGATGGCCGGGCTGGCCGGGCTGCCGCCGGAAGGGACGCAGGCGCTGCTGCTGGACGGGCTGAAGGACACGGCACGGACGGCCGTCTTCGTGCTGCTCTGGTGGCTCTATCTGAAACGATCCCGGCGGGTGGCGGCGACATACGGCGCTTGACCTCTGCGGGAAGGCTGGCGAAGCTTCCTCCTGTGAGAGACCTTGTCAGCGTCAGGGGCGGCGACGAGGACACGCTCTGGGCCGTTTATGCCACGGTCGGGCGCACCCATCGCCTTGCGGAGGTCTTTCGCAGCCGGGCCGCGGCCCTGGCGGACCGGGACTGGCGGGCGCAGCAGGTCAGCGCCTATGCGGATTTCCTGACCCGTACCAAGCAGCCCTTGCCGCATTACAGCGTCGCGCCGATCCGCCGCAGCGACATGCCGCGCAAATGGACCCCGCTGCCCGCGCTGGGGTTTTTGCGGGGGCAATTCGTTTAATCCCCAAGGCGCCGCTCGCGCGGCGCCTTGGGGGCCTGGAGTCGCCGTTCTGACGAGGCCTCGCACAGCCTGACGCGGCAAAGCCGCGCCAGGCGCTGGGCGGCGCTCTTCGGGCGGGGGGGGCTTGAGGCCTGGCGTCTGGCCGGGGCTCGGGAGAAGCTGCCGCTCGCCGAGGTCCCCATCCCCTCCCCCGCTTTGCGAGGGGCGGGGTGGGGGCGGCAGCATCAGTGGCGGTGATGCGGGACGCCGGTCCCAGGGCCCCGCCTCCCCGTGAGACCTCGCGGCCGGTCCCACCCGCTCCCCGTTGGACGCGGTGCATCCACCCCCCCGCCAGCGGGGGAGGGAGACCGGCAGGCTGCCTTCACATTGCCCGGCGAGAGGCGCGGCGAGCCGGCCGAGACCGACCCTTTCTCCCACAGCCCCGCCCCTGCCGCATGACCGCCGCCGGCGATATGCAAGCTTGTCACTTGCATCATGATAGTGACTACCTCAGCCTCCGCCCATGCAGCACACCCGCCTGGCCGCCATGCCCTGCCCCATCGCCCGCAGCCTGGACCGGGTCGGCGAATGGTGGAGCATCCTCATTCTGCGGGACGCCTTCGCCGGCATGACCCGCTTCGAGGAATTCCGCGCGAGCCTCGGCATCGCCCCCAACATGCTGACGCGCCGGCTGAACGCCCTGGTGGAAGCCGGCCTGCTGGAACGCCGGCCCTATTCGGACCGCCCGCCCCGGCACGAGTACCTGCTGACCCCGCGCGGCCGGGATTTCCGCCAGGTGCTGCTGGCGCTGCTCACCTGGGGCAACCGGCATTTCGCGCCGGAAGGCGCCAGCGTGCAGATCCTGCATGCCGAGAGCGGCGCCTTGGCCGAGCCGGTGCTGGTGGACCGCGCCACCGGCCTGCCGATCGACGGCCCCGCCTTCCGCCTTGCCCCTGGCCCGGCGGCCAGCGCCGCCACCCATCGCCGCCTGGCCCGGTCCCGTACCGGCGCCGCTGGTGCCGATATGGCCGATCCTGCCCTCGCCGCGCCTGTCGGCGCCGCTGCCGGTCCTGCCGGCGCTGACGCTGTCGGTCCCGCGCTCCCTGGCGCTAGCGGCGGCGCTGCCGCCGCCCCCGGCCCGGCGGGTGCCGGCGCCACCCCCGCCGATCCCGCCCCCGCTGGCACTGCCGGTGCCGGTCCCGCGGCCGCTGGCGCCGCCCGGCCGCCTCTCGCCTAGCCCAACCCCGCCGGCCCGATCTGGCCCCCTCGCCTGGCCCAACCCCACCGGCCCGGCCGGCCCCCGCCCCCGACAGCGCCCCCCGAAGGACCCGCCGCATGAACGCCCTGGCCCCCGCCCGCACCGCCCCGGCGCCATCACCACCGCCAGCGCCGACGCAAAGCGCGATGAACCCGCGCACCCGCCGGCTGCTGGAAGGGCCGATCCTCGCCACCCTGCTGCGCCTTGCCTGGCCGAATACGCTGGTCATGCTGGCCCAGGCCTCGGTCGGGCTGATCGAAACCTGGTGGGTCTCGCATCTCGGCACCGAGGCGCTGGCCGGCCTGGCCCTGGTCTTCCCCGGCTACATGCTGATGCAGATGCTCTCCGCCGGGGCGATCGGCGGCGGCATCTCCTCCGCCATCGCCCGGGCGCTGGGCGCCAACAAGCGGGAGGATGCGGATTCCCTCTTCTCCCACGCCCTCATCATCAATGGCGGGCTCGGGCTGTTCTTCAGCGCGCTCTTCCTGCTCTTCGGCCGGGAATTCTACGCCGCGCTGGGCGGCGAAGGGGGCGCGCTCGATGCCGCCCTCGCCTATTCGGACGTGGTCTTCGCCGGCGCCGTGCTGGTCTGGCTGGGCAATGCCTTCGCCAGCGTGCTGCGCGGCACCGGCAACATGGCGCTGCCCTCCTTCGCCATCATCCTCGGCGTGGCGCTGCTGCTGCCGCTCTCGCCGCTGCTGATCTACGGGCTGGGGCCGGTCCCCGGGATGGGGGTGGCGGGCGCCGGCTGGGCGGTGGTTCTCACCTCCGCCCTCACCGCGGGACTGCTGGGCTGGGCGGTGTTCACCGGGCGCAGCATCGCCCGGCCGCGCCGCGGGAAGCCGCAGGCCAGGCTGTTCGGCGACATCCTCCGGGTCGGCGCCGTCGCTTCCATCAGCACCTTCCAGACCACGGCGACGGTGGCGCTGACCACCGCCCTGGTGGCGCATGCCGGCGGTACCGATGCGGTGGCCGGCTACGGCACCGGCAGCCGGCTGGAATACCTGCTGATCCCGCTGGTCTTCGGCCTCGGGGCGCCGCTGGTGGCGCTGGTGGGCACCAATATCGGCGCCGGGCAGCGGCAGCGGGCGCTGCGCATCGCCATGACCGGGGCGGGGATCGCCTTCCTGATCTGCGAGGCGGTGGGCATCGCCGCGGCGATCTGGCCGCGCGCCTGGCTGGGGCTGTTCGGCGCCGACCCGGCGATGCTGGACACCGGCAGCGCCTATCTGCGGCTGGTCGGACCGACCTATGGCTTCTTCGGCATGGGGCTGGCGCTGTATTTCGCATCGCAGGGGGCGGGGCGGCTGCTCTGGCCGCTGGCGGCGGGGTTCCTGCGGCTGGTGGTGGCGGTGGCGGGGGGATTCCTCGCCATCTCGCTTGGCACCGGGCTACAGGGGGTGTTCGCGGCGCTGGCGGTGGCGCTGGTGATCTACGGCGCGTTGGTCGGCGGGCTGGTGGGTGGCGGGGTGTGGTTCCGGGGCGATGGACGTTGGGGATAGCCAGGGGCTCTGCCCCTGGACCCCGGCAGGGGGCGCTGCCCCCTGCACCCCCGCCGGGGCCAGGACCTGGCCCCGGACCCCGGTCAGAGTTTCAGATCCGGGGTTTGAACCCGCAGACTCGGGGCGAGGTCCGGGGGCGATCCACCCCGGCGGAGGTGCAGGGTCGCGGGCACTGGCCGCGAGAACCACCTGCTGGGAGCGGAGCCCCGATCACCCCGCCCGGATGTCGAACTGCTGGATTACCTTGCGCCACTTCGCCGATTCCGCCGCGATCAGCGCCACAAATTCCTCCGGCGTGGAGGGCTGCGCCGGCGTGCCAAAGCCCTCGAACACCGCGCGGATCTCCGGCCGCGCCAGCGCCTTCCGCGCGGAGTCCGCCAGCGCCGCCAGCACCGGGGCGGGCGTGGCGCCCGGCGCCACCAGCCCGTAATAGATGATGGCCGCCGCCGCCGGCTGCCCCGCCTCCGCCACCGTCGGCACCCCGGGCAGCGAGGGCAGCCGCACCGGCCCGGTGATGGCCAGCGCCCGCAGCGTGCCGGCCTGCAGCAGCGGCACCAGGGGCGGCAGGCCGGAGAACACCATGTCCAGCCGGCCGGCCAGCAGATCGTTCGCCATCTCCGCATTGCCGCGATAGGGCACATGCACCAGCTCCAGCCCCGCCGCCGCGGCGAAGGCGGCGCCGGCCAGGTGGTTGGTGCTGCCGACGCCGGAGGAGCCGTAGCTGAGCTGTCCCGGCCGCGACTTCGCCAGCGCCACCAGCCCCGCCACGTCACGCGCCGGCAGCTCCTTCGCCACCGCCAGCACATTGGGCCCGATCGCCACCAGGCAGACCGGGGCAATCTCGGTGGCGGGGTCGAAGGGCATGCTGGGCATCAGATGCGGGTTGATGGAAAGCGGCCCGGGGGTGCAGAGGCCGATCACATGCCCGTCCTTAGCCGCCTTGGCCACGGCGTCGATGCCGACATTGCCGCCGGCGCCGGCGCGGTTCTCCACCAGCACGGGCTGGCCCAGCCCCTCCCCCAGCGGGCCGGCCATGGCGCGGGCCATGAGGTCCACCGTGGCGCCCGGGGCGAAGGGGGCGATCAGCCTTATGGGGCGGGTGAAGCGCGCCTCCGCCCGCGCCGCGGCGGGGAGGAGGAAAGGCAAGGCCAGCGCGGCGCGGCGGCAAATCATCGCTTCAGCCCCAGCTCGCCGGCGATGTCGTTGTGGATTTCGCGGTGGCGGAAGCGCCAGCCGGAGGGGGTGCGCACCAGCTCATCCTCATAGGTGCCGGCGAGGGCGAGCAGCGGGCCGGTTTTGCTCTCCCGTACCATCAGGAAGTTGGATTTCACCCGGGCGCGGTCGCCTTCCAGCGCGATGACGATGTTGGTGGTGAGGTGGCGGCGCTTCGGCCCCTCCCCCGCCACCGGCACGATGGAGCGGGCCAGCGCGGCGATCTCCCGCGGGCCGCGGGCCTTCTGCGGCAGGCGCTGCGGGCCCCATTCGGCATCCTCGGCGAAGAGGGCGCCGAATTCCTCGAAGCGGCATTCATCCAGCGCGAAGCAATAGGCAGCCAGCAGCTCCCTTATGGCCTCACGGTCCTCGAGCGCGGACGGCATGGCTTCCCCCCATAGATGCTTTGGGAAAGGCTCCGCGGCCCAGGAGAGGCTGTCAACCCGGCGCCCCTGGCCGGCCTGGCGCCGGCCGCCGCCCGGATGGCCCTGGCGGGCGGCGGAGCATGCGGATGGGTGGCTCCGCGCAGGGGCCTTATCACCGGAAGCCCAGGCGGCTCGCTCTCCGGCGCCGCATCGGGTCAGGCATGAACGCTTCGGCCTGAAAGAGCGGGCGCCGCGATCTCCGGTGCCGCATCGGGCCGGGCATGAACGCTTCGGCCTGAAAAAGGGCGCCGCGATCTCCAATGCCGTATCGGGCCAGGCATCCGCTCTGTCCTCGAAGGGGCCGCCGCCCCGGTTTCTGCCGCCACGGCGCGCCCGGCCGACACCCTGCATCGCCGGCGGCAAGCACCTCAGCCATTCAGCAGCCGGTCGATCTCGTCCTGGTCGAGGTCGGCGCTGGCCTGCGCCGCCTCGGAGACGGTGTGCAGCACCGCCTTCACCTCCAGCTTCTGCTCCGCCGGGGTGGCGCTGATGGCGGGGACGATGCTCTCCAGCATGGTCTCCACCTGCTGCAGATGCTGGATGGCCCGGCGGATGCGCTGGCTGGTGACGTCCTGGAAGGAGCAGGCCTCGAAGATCGAATTCACCTTGTCCGAGAGGGCGCGGAGCGAGGCGGTGTCGTGGCTGCCGCTGCTGATCCAGTCCTGGATCGCCTCGGCGGCTTCCATGATGGTGTTGGCGGCGGCCTCCGTCGCCTGCACCACCGCTTCCAGCTCCAGCCCGCTGTTGCGGCTGTTGGCGGCGGGGATGGCGACCAGCTTGACGATCTGGTCGTGGATCTTGCTGAGCTGGCCGGAGAGGTTGGCCTCGGAGAAATCCATAAGCTGGACCGTGGCCGCGACCTCGGCGCTCACCTCCTGAATGCGGCGGTCGAGGAAGCTGCGCAATTCCTCGAACATCGGGAGCAATTCCGCCCGCAGCCCGGCCCGCAGCGAGTCCGGCGCCGGCGAGGGGGTCTCAAGCAGCATCAGGCGGCCTCCAAAGGGGTGCGGGCAAGGCCCGCTACCCATGGCATGGAGAGTGTGAAGACCGGGTTATGCCTTGCTGCCCCGACCCGGCGGCTGCGTTGTCCCTGGCCTGCTGCTCCGCGCCATGCGGCGGAGGGCTGGCGAAGCGGGCGGGCGCGACATCGGCCGGCGCCGCGCTTTTCCCCCGGGCGCGGACGGGGTAGAGGCCCCCTCCATGGGGGCAGCAGGGGCTGGATGACGGTCGCGATCGAGCTGGGGTCGGCGGAAGGCGGCGCGCCGGCGGTGCCAGTGGTGATAGATCTGGAGGAATTGCTGGCCACCCGCCTGCTGGTGCAGGGCAATTCCGGCTGCGGCAAGTCCCACCTGCTGCGCCGGCTGATGGAGCGCAGCGCGCCCTGGGTGCAGCAGGTGGTGATCGATCCAGAGGGGGATTTCACCTCGCTCGCCGAGCGCTTCGGGCATCTGGTGATCGACGCCGCGGTGCAGACCGAGGCCGGGCTGGTGCTGGCCGGGGACCGGGCGCGGCGGCACCGGGTCTCCGTCGTGCTGGACCTGGAGGGGCTGGACCCGGAGGGGCAGATGCGCCGGGCGGCGGCCTTCCTGAACGGGCTGTTCGATGCGCCAAGGGAGTTCTGGACGCCGCTGCTGGTGGTGGTGGATGAGGCGCAGCTCTTCGCCCCCTCCGGCGCGGTGGAGGTGGGGGAGGAGGCAAGGCGGGCCTCGCTGGGAGCGATGACCAACCTGATGTGCCGCGGGCGGAAGCGCGGGCTGGCGGGCGTGATCGCCACCCAGCGCCTGGCGAAGCTGGCGAAGAACGTCGCCGCCGAGGCCTCCAACTTCCTGATGGGACGGACCTTCCTCGATATCGACATGGCGCGGGCGGCCGATCTGCTGGGGATGGAGCGGCGCCAGGCGGAGATGTTCCGCGACCTGGCACGGGGGCAGTTCATGGCGCTGGGCCCGGCGCTGAGCCGGCGGCCGGTGCGGGTGGCGGTGGGGGCGGTGGAGACGGAATCGCGCGGGGCGGGGCCGAAGCTGACGCCGCTGCCGGCGGCGCCGGTGGAGGATGCGGCGGCGCTGATCCTGGCGGCGCCGCCGGTGACGGAGGCGGTTAGGCCGGCACGGCGGGCGCCGGCGCCGCCCCCGCCGGATCTGCTGGCGCAATTGGCGGCCGCCCGGCCGGCGGCGCCGGTGGCGGCCGCGCCGGTTTCAGCGGAGGCGCTGGCGGAACGGGGGCGGGCGCTGGCCGCGATGGTGCGGGCGGTGCTGGCGGAGGAGGCGGCGGCGTTCCGGCCGGTGGCGGTGCTGTACCAGGATTTCCTGGTGCGCTGCCGGATCGCGGCGCTGCCCGGGCCATTGGCCGAGCTGGCCGAATTCCGCCGGCTGCTGGCGGTGGGCCGGGCGGAGGTGCCGGAGGAGGTGGCGGCGCGGGAGGAATGGCCCGAGGCGGAGCGGATGGCCGCCGCGCTGCCGGAGGAGCTGCAGGGGGTGTTCCTGAAACTGGCAGCCGCGGCGCTGGCGGGGGCGCCCTGCCCGGGGGATGCGGCGATCGCCCGGGCCTATGGCACGCGCAGCGTAGGGCGGGCGCGGCGGGCGGTGGGATTCATTGAGGAAGCGGGGCTGGTGGTGGTGCGGGAGGATGGGCAGGGGCGGCGGGTGGTGGCGGTTGTGGGGGTGGGGTGGGAAACGAGGTCATGAGCATAGCAATGCTCTACGTCTATGGGCTCTTTTTACCATCTATCTTCACTTCGTAAGGCGAACCATCCCGCACTTTCACCAGCAAATTCAAAGCATCCTTTGAATATTTATGAAATTTAGTTGTGTTGACCATCTCGGTCCTATGGTACCTATTGTCTGATATTTTTACATCAACCCCTGTTTCGTTTTTCATTCTTTCTAACAGTTCGTTTGCAAAATGCCATCCATTGCCACCAAGCAGCTTCCCGAGTTGAGTCGGGCTATAAATGTGATGTGCAGAGGCGGCACTCCAGTCGTCAATATAAGCAATACCAAATAGTTTCGCAAATGAATTAGAATCCGCAACCGAATCGGTGAGCGTTTTAAAATCAGCCTGTATAGGCATACTGGGGATATCATGTCGCACGAGATGATAAGAGCGCGCAAGCAGTGCGCGCAGCACCCTAGGGCTTACATTATTCAGGGTTGGATTGGCGGCGAACGCATCGAATACCCAAGAAAAATCTGTCGTCTCAATCAATTTGACTCGTATCGTACGGTCATCCTCCGTAGCTATGACCCTTTCCTTCGCTGGAGAACTGTCGTTCGTTAGGCTAGGATTCCATTGGAGAATATAGACATTCGGCACAATTCCGCCTTTTTCTGGGAGGGCTTCATCTATATCTGCGAGTATTGCCCTAATGTTTGGATCGGACGCGCTATATCCGACGAACAACAAAGGGTGCTCGTTGAAAAATGTGAGAAGCTTTGCGCTCAGGAATTTCTTTTTCCTTTCAAACGAACGGTAGTCACTTTCTATTATGACAAGACTATTTACATTACTTACACAACCATGTATTTTAAATATCTCTCCGATTGAAAATTGTTGGCCTCTCAGTATTTTTTGGCCTATGACAGGTTCATGCTCCGGAAAGAGCATTTCTAGCATTCTGTCATAATTTGTGGTTATAATCGCGTGTGGCCTTATATTGACGAAAGAATCTATTTCTGCTCCATGTGCAGCGCGGTTGAGTTTGTCGGGTGCTGGCGGAGTTACAGAGCGAAGGTGTTCAGATATTTTGAATTTAAGATAAACCTGAGAATCTGCACCAATCTCGAACAACGTCTTCGGGAACTCATTTCGCCCTGCTCCCCACGCCCATTCCTGATAAATTCTAGCAAACTCTTCCCCGATCGCCGGTGCCGTCCTGTACGCCTGCTTATAAAAGCCCAGTTCTTTTTTTATGTCCGAACAACTCGCCGCTATGTGAGCTAATAGCTCATCCCAATTCGGCGCATTCATGTATCTCTTAGAGAGGCCGCTACCAACAAAGAGAATGGGTTGGCATCCCATACTTCTCACCGTTTCAGAAATATCCTCTGATACTTCCTCGATATATCGAGCATATTTCTGTGAAGCTGGCGCGGTTTTTTCGTCGGTCATGGCATTACCTCGGCCGTGCTCCTTCGACTTGGACGCTCGTTCAAATAGCAGGTTTGTACCGACTCGACGTAGGCTGGACGGGAGAGGGTATCACACTTCCCGTTCGTTTCGCCAAACTCGGTATCAAGCACAGCTGCCGTCGCTGCTGTCTCTGGAAGAGGCTTCGCACAGGAAAACAGGCGCCGAAGCTAAGGCGAAGCACTCGCCATTGCTCAAGTAGAGCACAACCGGGACAGCGTTCCCACTGAAGCAGGCACGGCGCAGCGCTCGCGCTTCAACCGAACGCCCCCACCTCATGCGTAATCGCCGCCCCGCACCCCCGCACCAGCCCGAACAACCGCCCCATCGGCCCGAACAGCGCCGCGTGTTCCGCCGCATAGCTCAGCCCTTCCCGCGGCGCCGGCGGCTCGTGGAAATCCAGCCCCAGCACCTCGCCTGGCGCCGCGGGAAACACCTCCGCCAACAATTTCAGCGCCGGCTCCACATCAAGCTGCAATAGCCGCAGCACCAGCGCCTCCCGCGTCGCCCCATGCCGCGGCGAGAAATCCGGGATCGCCGCCGCCAGCAGCCAGATGCGGTGGATCAGCGCCAGGCGCAGCGCGTGCAGCAGCACCAGCCGGTCATTCATCACCGGCAGATCCGGCCAGGCCGCCTTCAGCGCCAGATGGTCCGCCTGCAAGCGCCGGAACAGCCGCCGCACCAGCGCGTCCAGATCCAGCTTCTCCACCGCATCGGCGACCGCCAGCAACTCCTCCCGCCGCCCCGGCCGCCTGGTGAACCCCGCCCTATCCAGCCAGGGGCCCGGGTCCAGCGTATCCACCACCGCCCGCAGCACGCCGAGGTCGCTGCACGCCACCGCCCGCTGCGCCAGCCGCATCGCCCGGGCGAAGCGGGGCGAGCGCGCCCGCAGATCGGCGAAGGCATCCGGGTTGGCGGAGGCCGCCACCCCCAGCCCATGCATGGAATTCGCCATCCAGCCGAGCTGCTGCAGGATGGCGTTGTTCGGAATGGCGCGTAGCTGCGAGGGGTGGCTGATCCGCACCGCCCCGCCCATCCCGTCGCTCTGCCGCACCGCGGGGCGGCTGCCCGTCCGGTCCAGCAGCCCCGGCCCGAAGGCGCCGAGCAGCGCGGCATAGCCCGGGTCCGCCACCAGCGCCTGCATCTCCCGCCGTACCGTTGCGAAGAAATCCGCGACGTAATCGGCCTCGGCATAAACCGGGTCGTCGCCCTCACCCGGCGGGGTGAAGGCGTGGCAGGCGATGCCGGCGATGGTCGCCTCCGCCAGCTTCAGCGTGCCGAACAGCAGGTAGCCATCGCCGCCCTGGAAGGCCGTCTCCTCCCGCAGCTTCAGCCCGGCCTTGTCCAGCGCCGCCCGCGCCAGCGGTGGGGAGAGATAGGCCAGCCGATCCGCCAGGCTGTCCGGATGGCCGCCGCGGCCGACGCTTTCGCCATGGGTGTCGAACAGCACCACCTCGATGCCGTCCAGCTTGTGCCGCCGCAGCAGTTCTACGAGTCGCAGCTTCAGCCGCTCTGCGAGATACGAGCCAGCGAGTTGCCCGACATATCGCCCGGAATCCGAATAGCCGAATTGCAGGCAGATACGGCCATGCTTGCGAAGGTAGTCGCGGTAATGCGGGCTGCGCAGCGCCTCCTCCAGCACCCGCTCGCCGCGGTCCAGCGCCTCCGCCGTCTCGAACAGCGGCGAGAGCTCCACCGCATGGTCGACGCCGAAGCGCCGCGCCAGCCACAGCGCCGCCAGCAGGGTGTAGCCCGTCTCCGTCTCGGCGATGAGGAAGCGGATCGGCGTGTCGCCATCCACATGCTTGGTGATCTGCGCGCAGGTCAGCATCAGCCGCACCGCGCTCGCCGGCTCGCCGAGCAGCGCGCCGTAATCCACCTTCTGCGCTTCCACCTCGGCCAGCGCGGCGTTGATGGCGGCCAGCAACCCGCGGCGCTGCGCCATATCCTCGGCGGAGATGGTCAGGCCCAGCCGCTGCCGCGCGGCATTGTGCACCTGCGCCGCGTTCAGCCGCATATGGGTGTGGGCCAGCGCCAGCCCATGCGCCACCAGCCCGGCCCGCGCCACCGCCAGCGTCAGCCGCGCCGCATCGTCCGGCGCCTTGGCGATCGCCTGCTCGAACAGCGTCAGCAGCGGCTCCACGGAGGTCAGCGCCGCCGCCTTCTCGCCGACCATCAGCGCAGCCAGGCGCTGCACCTTTACTGGTTCTGGCGCCTCCGGCACTGCCTCGATCTGCGCGGCGACGGCGGCGACCGCGCCCTCTACCCGCAGCAGCAGCGGCGTGGCGCATTCGCCGAGCGGCGCCACCTGCCCGGCCAGCCTTTCGAGCTGCAGCTTCTTCATCACCAGCCGCAGCCGCAGCGTGTCCCACCAGCCGATATCGGTGCGGCCATCCGTGTCGTAGCCCACCCAGGTGGAGAGCAGCACCGGCCGCGGCACCAGCCGCGCCCAACGGTCGGGCCACACCCCCTGCGCCGCGCGCAGCAGGGCAGCGGAAAGGCCATCCAGCGCGTCGCGGCCGCGGCGGATCGCCGCATTGGCCTGGCGGAACTCCTCCTCCAGCGTCGGGGCGGGCGGGCGATGCGCCAGCCCTGGCGGCAGCGGCGCGCCGCTCGCCGCCTCCGCCAGGGCGACGGCGGTGGCGTAGGGCAAGGAAAAGGTCGGGTGGGCGGTGAAGACGGCGGCGAAGCGCGGCTGCTCCACCAGGGCGCGGTAGCGGGCGAAGGGGATGGGGCTGTCATCCGGGTCGGGCCGGACCAGCCTGGCGGCCAGCGCATCCAGGCTGGGCACGCCTTGCTCCAGCGAGACGTAGCGGGCGAGGCGCCTCGCCCGGTCCGCGGCGGCGGAATCCGCCAGGCGCTGCACCATCTCCTCCACCCTGGGCAGGTCCAGCGTACCGTCATCCAGCCGGCGGCTGATGGCCAGGGCGATGAGCAGGACCGGATCGCCGAAAGGGTCCTGCGCCGCGGCGTCGCGGGCCTCGCGCAGGCGGAGGAGAAGCTCCTCCAGGGGGTCGGGGGCGCTGTCTGGCATGGGGGCCATGTTGCATCTGCGAAGGCGGCGGGCGCCAGGGTTTTGGCAGGGGGCGCTGCCCCCTGCACCCCCGCCAGGGGCGCTGCCCCTGGAGCCCGCCGGGGGGTGGACCACCCCCCGGACCCCGGTGGGAGTTTGCGATTCAACCTGCCGACTCTCCGGGGCCGCTCCGGTCCCCGGCGGGAGTGCAGGAGGGCAGCGCCTCTGCCGGGGGGGTTGGCGGCACTGCCGCCAACGGGCAAAGCCCCGATCTTCACCCCGCCGAAAGCGGCGGCCGCTCCCGCCGCACGGCATCCAGAATCGCCCGGGCCCGCGGCGAGGCGAACAGCGCTTCCACCGGCACCGGCAGGCGCCGGCGCCAATTCGGCCGCTGCCAATCCGTGCCGGGCAGGTTCACCGCCACGCGCTCCCCGGCCAGATCCTCCGCCTGCACCAGCAGCAGCGCGGCCGGCGTACGCGCCGCCAGGGCGTGGATCGCGGCGGGCAGATCGGCCTCATCCGCGGGCCACAGCCCTTCCGCCTCCAGCAGCCGGCGCAGCGCCGCGCGCTCCGCCTCCCGCCCGGCGCGGGCCGCCGCCATGTCGCCCAGCCCCAGCGCCTCGCGCTCCGCCAGATCCTCGCCGCTCCACCAGCCGAGCAGCGTCGGCAGGTCGTGCGTCGCCACGCAGGCGGCCGCCAAGGCCGGCCAGCGGGCCGGCGGGATGAACTCCTCGCCCTCGCGCTCGAACCACAGCACGCGGTAGGAGAGCACCCGCTCCGCCGCCAGCTCGGCCCGCAACCCGGGCGGCACGGTGCCGAGATCCTCGCCCACCACCAGGCAGCGCGCCCGGTGGCTTTCCAGCGCCAGCGCCGCCAGCCTTTCCTGCAACGGGTAGCGCAGATAGGCCCCCTCCCCGCCCCGCGCCCCGTCCGGCACCAGGAAGAGCCGCGTCAGCCCCAGCACATGATCGATCCTGAGCGCCGCGGCATGCCGCATATTGGCCCGCAGCAGCGCGGCGAAGCCGGCCTGGTCCGCCGGGTCCGGCGCCGGAATGCCCCAGACCTGCCCTTCCGGCGCGAAGGCATCGGGCGGTGCGCCGATGGAGAGGCCGGCGAGGAAGCGCGCCTCGCTGGACCACAATTCCGCGCCATCCGGCGCCGCCCCCACCGCCAGGTCGCGGTACAGCCCGGCGCCCTGCCGCGCCGCCTCGCCAAGCTGCCGGTCGGCGAGGAATTGCTGGAAGATCTCGAAGCCGATCTCCTCCGGATGCGCGGCGACGAAGCCGGCGACACCGGGCGCGTCGCTGCGGGCGAACTCCGCCGGCCAGGTCCTGGCATCCGTGCTGCCGCGCCAGGCGGCGATGGCGTTGAAGGCGGCGAAGCCTTCCAGCGCCGCCCCACCCGCCTGGCGGAAGGCCGCCATCTCCACCTGCCAGGGATGCGAGGCGGGGAAGGCCCGCCAGGCGGCCAGCAGCCCGGCCCGCTTCGCCTCCCATACCGCGGGGTAGTCCACCAGAGGCCCCTCCGGCAGCACCGGCGGCTGCGGGCCGAAGGGGATGGCGCCCAGGTCAATGAAAGCCGGTTCCAGGAAGCGCCGGTCGGAGGGCTGGTAGGGGCTAGCCCGGCTGCGCTCCAGCGGCGGCAGGGCGTGCGGCGGGGAAATGCCCAGCAGCATCGCCCCCGCCGCCTTCGCCCGCCGCGCCGCCTCCGCCAGGGCGGTGTAGTCGCCGATCCCCTGATCGCCCCCTTGGTCCCCTGGGCGCCGCAGTGCATAGAGCTGCGCCGCGACGCCGAAGCCGCGGCCGCCGGCCGCCAGCGCCTCCGGCAGGAAGCTCGCCGGCGGGGCGATGGTGACGGTGCAGGCCAGTTCCGGCCTGCCCTCCGGGAAGACCAGATGCCGGCCGAGGGGCAGCGGCGGCAGGGTCACGCGCCGCACCGGCTGCCGGCCGGGCGCCTGCTCCCAGGGACCGGTCACCGCCAGGGGCCGGGTGGTGCCATCCTCCAGCGCCAGCACCAACCAGCCTGCCACCCCGCAGGGCAGGGTCGCCGCCTCGCCCAGGCGGAAGCTGGCGGTCCCGGGCAGGGGGCGGGGCGCCGCCAGATGGGCCAGGCTCTCCCGCGCCTGCGCCGCGCTTTCCGCCGGCAGGCCGAGCGCCGCCAGGATGGCCCGCAGGCTGCCCTCCGGCACCAGATGCGCCTGGCCATCCAGCCCATGCCATTCGGGCGCGATGCCGGCCGCCTGCGCCAGCTCGCGCAGCAGGGCGGGCTCGGCCGCCGCCTTCGGCGCCAGCTTCTCCTCCGCCAGCAGCAGCACGCTGCGCGGGCCGATCGGCAGCCTTTCCGTCACCTGCCCTGCCCGCGCCGGGTCGGCGCTGTCGGCCAGCAGCCGCCAGCCCTGGCCCGGCCGGGGCGGCGGCAGCACCAGCTCCGCCGCTTCCTCCGCCCCGTGCACCGCCACCGCCACCCGGTCCCCGGCGGCGTAGAACACCGCCACCACGGCCCGGGTACGGCCCCAATCCTCGGATTGCTTCGGCCGCCCATCCAGATGCCGCCAGGCGACATCGGGGATGAAGCTGGCATCCACCGCCTGGCCGGTCAGCGCCGTGCCGGCGGTCAGCGCCGGGTGGTCCAGCCGGGCCCGCACCAGCCGGGCAGCGAAATCGCACAGCCCCTGGTCCATCCCGGCCCAGTCGAACCAGGAGGTCGCGTTGTCCTGCGCATAGGCGTTGTTGTTGCCGTGCTGGCTGCGCCCCGCCTCATCCCCCATGCCGAGCAGCGGCGTGCCGCGTGCCGCCAGCAGCGTGGCCAGCAGCGCCCGCTGGTCCGCGAGGCGCCTGGCCTGGATGGCGGGGTCGTCGGTCGGGCCCTCCACCCCATGGTTCCAGGAGTGGTTGCCGGGATGGCCGTCCCGGTTGTCCTCGCCATTCGCGGCGTTGTGCCGATGCACGTAGCTGACCAGATCGGCCAGGGTGAAGCCGTCATGCGCCGTGATGTAGTTGACGCTGTCCGCCACCCGCCTGCCGCTGCGGAACAGGTCGGCGGAGCCGGCGAGGCGGGTGGCGATCTCCCCGGCCATCCCGGCATCGCCGCGCCAGAAGCGCCGCACCGCGTCGCGGAAACGGTCATTCCACTCGCCCCAGCCGGCGGGGAATTCGCCCAGCCGATAGCCGCCCGGGCCGATATCCCAGGGCTCGGCGATGACGAGCCGGTCGCGCAGCAAGGGCTCCTGCCGCATGGCGGAGAGCAGGGGCGCGGCGGGGTCGAACCCTTCCTGCCGCCGCCCCAGAGTCACGCCAAGGTCGAGGCGGATGCCCTCGATGCCCGTCTCCGCCACCCAATGGCGCATCGCATCCATGGCGAGGCGCAGCGGCCAGGGCCGGTCCAGCGCCATGGTGTTGCCGCAGCCCGTGTCATTGCCATAGGCGCCGTCCGGCAGCAGGCGGTGGAATTCCGCGTCGGCCAGGCCGCGCAGGGAAAGGGTGGGGCCGGCCACATCCCCCTCCCCGCTATGGTTCAGCACCATGTCGAGGATCACGCCGATCCCCGCTTCCCGCAGCGCGGCGACCGCGGCGCGGATTTCCGCCATGCCGCCCGGCGCCAGGCGCGGGCAGGGGGCGAGCAGCGCCACCGGGTTATAATTCCAGTAATTCCGCAGGCCGAGCGGCGGCAGATGCCGCTCATCGATCCCCGCGGCGAGCGGCATCAGCTCCACATGCGTCACCCCCAACCGCTGGAGATGCGCGATGGCAGCAGGGTGGCCGAGGGCCGCGACGGTGCCGCGGACATCCTCCGGGATCTCCGGATGCAGCCGGGTGAAGCCCCTGGCGTGCAATTCGTAGATCACCCGGGGGCCGCGGCGGGGTGGCGGGGCCGGCTCCGGCGTCGCCCTGGCCACCACCACCGCCTTCGGCATCAGCGGCGCCGTCTCGGCGCCGAAGCGGCCGAGGTCAGGGTGGTAGGCGAAGGGCCGGTCGATGCGCCGCGCCCAGGGGTCCAGCAGCAGCTTGGCGGGGTCGAAGCGCCGGCCATGCGCCGGGTCCCATGGCCCCTCCGCCCTTAGCCCGTAGCGGGCGCCGGGGCCGATGCCGGCGATATGGCCATGCCAGACCTCGCCGCTGCGGGCGGGCAGGCGATGGCGGGCCAGCTCCTCCTGCCCCGCCCGGTCGAACAGGCAGAAGAAGACGGCGGTGGCGGCAGGCGCCACCACGGCGACGTTCACCCCCAGCGCATCGGCGGTGACACCGAGCGGCTCCGGCCGCCCTTCAGTCAGCAACGGCATGGGGCAGCAAAGGCATGGGGCCGGGCGGGTCCAGCAACGGAAATCGAAACCGGTCCGGGTGGCGCCCGCATCCTGAGGTCCTCTCTTGCCGCGTCGCGGCCTCCAACGGCGAAGACCGCGTCCGGTCGCATGCCGCGGGGCATGGGCGGAGCGGAATAGGCGGTGGCCCGGGGAAATGAAAATGAAAAGGCAAAAAAGGGCTTGCCCCCGAACCCCCACTGGGGGCCCCTCTCCGGGCCCCGATGGGAGTCTGCAGGTTGAACCCTCGGGGCCGAAACTCATGGGGTCCGGGGGGAAGCATTCCCCCCGGCGGGAGTGCGGAGGGCAGCGCCCTCTGCCGGGGGGTTGAGGGCGAAGCCCCCATTCCTGCCAAGTTGACCTCCTGGGGCTTTGCCTCCGGAGCCCGCCGGCAGTGCCGGCAGCCCCTTTCCCGGACCCCGGCGTGAATCGGCCTCACCCGCCCCGCGTCAGCGCCCGCTCCAGCGGCAGGATGATGTCGCAGACCAGCCCTTCCTGGTGCCAGTGCCGCTCCACCGTGCCGCCAAGCTGGTCGCGCAGCGTCGCCTCCAGCACGCGGGAGCCGAAGCCGCGCTGCGTCGGCGGACCCGCCACCAGCGGCCCGCCCGTCTCGCTCCAGCGCAGATGCAGCGTCCCCGCCGCCACCTCCTGCCACCAGCCGATGCCGAGCTGGCCGTCCGGCACGGAGAGCGCGCCGTATTTCGTGGCATTCGTCGCCAGCTCATGCAGCGCCATGGAAACCGCCTGGGCGGCGGTGGGGGCCAGGCGGAGTTCCGGCCCGCCGGTGCGCAGCCTGCCATGCGCGAAGGGCGCCATCTCCGCCGCCACCAGCGCGGCGAGGGAGGCGCCGGTCCAGCGGCCGCGCGCCAGCAGGGTATGGGCCCGGGCCAGCGCCATCACCCTGCCTTCCACCGCCTGGGCGAAGCTCACCACATCCGTCTTCGGCGTCAGCCGCAGCGCTGCCTGCACCACCGCCAGCGCGTTCTTCGCCCGGTGGTCCAGCTCCCGCGCCAGCAGCGTCCGCTCCTCCTCCGCCCGCTTCAGCTCGGAGAGGTCGCGCATGATGGCGGAGTAATTCTCCACCTCCCCGCCCGGCCCGTGATGCGCCAGCACGACGAGGGAGACCGGCACGTCCCGCCCGTCCGCGGCCATCACCAGCCCCTCCCCCACCCAGGATCCGTCCCTTGCCGCGACCGGCATCGCCTCCTCCAGCAGCGTCTGCGCCACTGCCGGCGGGTGGCAGGCGAGGAGCTGCACCGCCTCCGGCGGGGTGTTCTCGCCGAGGCCCAGCAGCCGGCGATAGGCGGTGTTCAGATAGACGGCGCGGCCGGTCCGGGCGTCGCTGATCGCCACCAGATCGGGCGTCGCTTCCAGGATGGCGGCCAGCCGGGCGAGATTCGCCTCTATCGCCTTGCGGCCGGTGATGTCGAAATGCGCCCTGTACGCGACCTCCCGCTCCCCCAGCCGGATGCCCTGCACCCGCACCAGCACGTCCCGCAGCAGGCCGGAGCGCAGGCGGTGCTGTGCCTCAAATTCCTGGGTGCCGGGGCGGATGGCATGGGCGCGGGCGCGGCGGCGGATGGCATCGACATCGCCCAGCGCATCGACATCGGCGATGTTGAGCCGGGTGAATTCCTCCGGCGTGTAGCCGAATTCCTCGCTGGCCGCGGTATTGACGTCGAGGATGTTCAACGTCGCCGCATCCAGCACGATGACGCCGAAGGGGGCGGAATCGAACAGCACCCGGTAGCGTGCCTCGGCCTCGCGCAGCGCCTGCTCGGCGCGTTTCCGCTCGGTGACGTCGAAGGTGATGCCGGCGGCCCGCAGCGGCCGGCCGGTCCCCGGCTCCCGCTCCGTCACCCTGCCCTGGCTGCGCAGCCAGCGCACCGCGCCATCCGCCCCGACCACGCGGAATTCCACCGCGTCGAAGGCCGCTTCCTCCGGGCCGCGGCCGATGGCGCGACGGATCGCCCGGGTCATCGCCGCCTGGTCGGCCGGGTGCGCCGCCGCCACCACCGCGGCCAGAGTGCCGAGGCTGCCGGGCGGGCGGCCATACAGCGCCTCCCGCCCCGCCGAGCCGGTGAGGCGGTCGCCTTCCGCCTGCCACTCCCAGGTGGCCATGCGGGCGGCGTCCAGCGCCAGGCGCAATTGCTGCTCGCGCGCCGCCAGCGCCGCCCGGCTCAGGGCAAGCTCGGCATTGGCCCGGCGCAGCGCCTCATTGGCCGCCTCCGCGGCGGCCAGGTCCCGCCGGACCCGCGCTGCCGCCGCCTCGTCATCTCCCGTCGCGCCCACCAGGCCCAGATCACCCATGGCGTTGCATAGGCGCCCCACCACGCCTTTCCCGCAACGGTTCTGCAAGCCGTTGCGGGATGACGAAATCGCGATCAGCCCGCCCGGGGCTCAGCGCCCCGGGACCGGGTTGGCGAAGCGGAAAGCGTCCAGGGCGAATTCCCCGACCCGGAACCAATTATTGGAGGAATCGAGGAAGGGCCGCCAGCTTGCATAAAGGGCGCGGAAATCCTCGTTCTGCGCCGCCACCTCCTCGAAGGTCTCGAAGCTGGCCTTGTAGGCGGCTTCCAGCACCGGGCGGGAGAAGCTGCGGAGTTGCGTGCCCTGGGCGACCATGCGGCGCAGCGCATCCGGGTTGCGGGCGTCGTAGCGCGCCATCATCAGGCTGTTCTGCTCCGCCGCCGCCACCTCGAACATCTCCTTGAAGACGGCCGGCAAGGCTTCCCAGGCGGCGACATGGACGATGCCGGTGATGCTGCCGCTGCCTTCCCACCAGCCCGGCGTGTAGTAGTAGCGGGCGACCTTGTGGAAGCCGAGCTTCTCATCGTCATAGGGGCCGACCCATTCGGCGGCATCGATCGTGCCGCGCTCCAGCGCCGCGTAGATGTCGCTGGCCGCGAGCTGCTGCGGCACGGCGCCGAGCTTCGAAAGGATGCGGCCGCCGAAGCCGCCGATGCGCATCTTGAGGCCGTTCAGGTCTTCGACCGTGCGGATCTCCTTGCGGTAGAAGCCGCCCATCTGCACGCCGACATTGCCGACGACATGGTTCACGATGTCGAACTTCCGGTACATGGCGCGGAGGAGATCCCTGCCGCCGCCCTCATTCACCCAGGTGGTCTGCTGCCGGGAATTGAGGCCGAAGGGCAGGCCGCCATCGAAGCCGAGGGCGGGCGACTTGCCGATGAAATTGGTGGAGAGGATGTGGCCGCATTCCACCGAGCCGGTCTGCACCGCATCGAAGGTCTGCAGGGCGGGGACCAGCTCGCCGCCCGGGAAGGGGCGGATCTCGAAGCGGCCCTCGCTGATCTGGCCGATGCGGCGGCACAGCGCCTCGGCGGAGCCATAGAGCGTGTCCAGGCTGCGCGGCCAGGCGGTGGCCATGCGCCAGCGCACCGCAGGGGCGGGCTGGGCAAGGGCGGGCGTGGCCAGGGTCGCGCCAAGAATGGCGCCCCGGGCAAGGCGGCGGCGATGAAGCGTCATGCGTGAAGGCCCCGGTGTTGTTGTGGGCCGTGCTTCTGGCGTGCCGTTGTCGAGGGGGAGCGCTGCTCCCCCTCGTTGGGCGCAGTGCGCCCAACCCCCTTCGCCAAGGGCCGAAAGGCCCCTGGAACCCTTGAGTCAGCGCCGGAACAGGCGGCTGCGCAAAATCCCCCACAGCAGCGCCAGCACGCCGATGGGGCGGGCCGGCGGCGGCGTCTCGCCGGCGATCAACGCCTCCAGATTGCGGGCGAAATCCTGCGCCACGCGGCGCACCACGTCGCGCACCAGGCCCGCGCGGTTGAACTGGGCGAGGCCGCCGGTCAGGCGCCAGCCCAGCGTCACCTCCACCTCGCTGCCGCCCGGCGCCGGCAGGAGCTGCCAGGCGATCTCGCCCTCGGCCCGGCTGCCGGTGCCGGCATCGCCGCCCTGGCCGCGCAGCCGACCAGCGCGGGCGGCGGCATCCAGGGCCACCTCGCCGCTGCCGGCGAAGCGGGCGCGGATCGGGCCGAGAGCGACGGCCACGCTGCCGGTGACCCGGTCGCCCTCAACCCGGTCCAGCACCGCGCCGGGCAAGCAGGCGGCAAGGCGCGGCAGATCGGAGAGCACCGCCCACACGGCATCGGGCGGGGCGGCGATGGCGACGCGCTCCGTCAGGCTGTTGCCGCCACCGGAGGGGGCGGGCCGCGGCGCCGGGGCGGCAGCCGGCGCCGCCGCTTCCGGCTGGGCCATGCGCCTCGCCTCCGGCACCAGCGGCACCGCGGCGGGCTGCGGCGCCCGGCCCGCCGCCACGGCCTGCACCGCCGCGACGATGCCGACATAGCCGGTGCAGCGGCAGAGATTCCCCGCCAGCTCCTCGCGCAGCCGCGCTTCCGGGATCTCGCCCAGCCGCAGCACGACATCCCGCGCCGTCACCAGCATCCCCGGAGTACAGAAGCCGCATTGCAGCGCGTGGTGCGCGGAAAAGGCCTCGCGCAGCGCCGCCATGGTAGGGTCGGCGTCGAAGCCCTCGATGGTCGTCACCGCACTGCCCTCGCAATCCACCGCGAAGGCGAGGCAGGCGCGCTGCGGCTTGCCGTCGATGAGCAGGGTGCAGGCGCCGCAGACGCCCTGCTCGCAGCCCAGATGCGTGCCGGTGAGGTTGAGCTGCTCCCGCAGCGCATCCGCCAGATGGGTGCGCGGCTCCACCAGCAGGGTGGCGGGGTCGCCGTTCACTGTGAGGGCGACGGGGCGCGGCCTCATGCGCCCGCAAGCCCGGCCAGGGCACGGCGCAGCGCGACCAGACGCAGCGCCTGCTCCGCCGCCGGCAGATGCGCCAGGCGCAGCGCGACCTCCTCCGGCAGCGCCGCCCCCGCCGCTGCCGCGCCGCTGGCGAGCAGCGCTGCGCTGCTCTCCGGCAGCAGGACCGGCGGGCCGTCCACCGCGCCGGCGACGATGCGCGCCAGGCCTCGCCCAGGATCCAGCACGGCGATGCCGATGGCCTTGGCAAATTCGCCCGTCTTGCGGCAGATCTTGTGGTAGCCCCAGCGCGCCTGCGGGCTCAGGCGCGGCAGTTCCACCGCCTCCAGCACCTCGTCCTCGGCGAGGTCGGTGGCGAAGGCGCCGTGGCAGAATTTCTCCACGGCGAGGCGGCGCTGCTCGCCGGCCCTGCCCTCGATGGTCACCGTGGCGCCGAGGCCGACCAGGGTGGCGAGCCAATCCGCCGCGGGATCGGCATGCGCCAAGCTGCCGCCGATGGTGCCGCGGTTGCGCACGGCGCGATAGGCGATGCCGTGCGCGACATGGCGCAGCAGGCCACGCGTGGAATCCTCCACCACGCCATCCTCGATCTCCGCATGGGTCCAGCCGGCGCCGAGGCGGAGCATCCGTGCATCCGCCGCCAGCGCGCGCAGCGCCGGGATGCGCTTCACATCCACCAGCCGCCGTGGCCTGGCGAGGCGGAGGTTCAGCATCGGCCCCAGCGACTGGCCGCCCGCCAGCAGCCGCGTTTCGCCCTCCGCCAGCAGCGCCGCCGCCTCGCCGATGCTGGCGGCGCGGAGGTGTTCGAAGGCAGCCGACTTCACGACGCGTCGCGCGCCGTTGCGCGCGCGGAGAGGGTCTGCGCCGTTGCGCGCACGGGGAGGGTCTGCGCCGTTGCGCGCACGGGGAGGGTCTGCGCCGTTGCGCACGCGGGGAAGGTCTGCGCCGTTGCGCGCGCGGGGAAGGTCTGCGCCGTTGCGCGCGCGGGGAAGGTCTGCGCCGTTGCGCGCGCGGGGAAGGTCTGCGCCGTTGCGCGCGCGGGGAAGGTCTGCGCCGTTGCGCGCGCGGGCAGGGCTTGCGCCTCTGTGCGCGTGGGCAGGGCTTGCGCCTCTATGCCTACGGCAGCGGCTTGCGCCTTGGCCAGCGCCGCCAGGATGCGCGCCGGCGAGGCAGGAATATCCGCCAGCACCGCACCGAGCGGCGAGAGCGCGTCATTGATGGCGTTCACCAGCGCGCCCGCCGGGGCGATGGCGCCGCCCTCCCCCACCCCCTTGATGCCATGCGCCGTATGCGGCGAGAGCGTCTCGCTGTGGCGGATGCGGAAGCGCGGCAGCTCCGCCGGGCCGGGCAGCAGATAGTCCAGCAGCGTCGCGGCCAGAGGCTGGCCCGCGGCATCATAGGGGCTTTCCTCGAACAGCGCGGTGCCGACGCCTTGCGCGGCGCCGCCATAGGTCTGCCCCTCGACGATCATCGGGTTGACCATGCGGCCGCAATCCTCGGCGATGCAGTAGTCGAGGATCTCGACCAGCCCGGTCTCGGCATCCACGGCGACCTTCGCGGCGTGGCTGGCGAAGGAGAAGACGCCGTTGTCGGTGGCTGGCTTGTAGGCCTCGGTCGCTTCCAGCCCGCCGCTGTCCACGCCTTCCGGGAGCTGGTCCGGCCGCATATACCAGACTCGGCCGATATCGGCGTAGGAGAGGCTGGCGGCGCCGGCATGGATGCGCCCTTCGGCGAAGGTCAACACAGCCGGATCCGCCTGCAGCAGATGCGCGGCAATGGCGCGGATGCGCCCCGCCACCACCTCCGCGGCGCGGGAGACGGCACCGCCCGCCATGACGATGCCGCGCGAGGCATAGGCGCCGGTGGAAAAGGGCGTGGTCGCGGTATCGCCCAAGGTCACGCGGATATCGGCGAAGGGCACGCCCGTCATCTCATGCGCGAGCTGCGCCAGCGTGGTTTCCAGCCCCTGGCCGATGGTGTGGATGCCGGCCTTCACCTCCAGCGCGCCATCGGGCGTGAGCTTCACGCTGGCCTGGTCATAGCCCGGCACCAGCGGCAGGCCCCAGGCGGCGAAGACCTTGGTGCCGTGTGCGGATTGCTCGGTATAGGTGGCGAAGCCGATGCCGAGCCAGCGGCCGCGCGCGTCGCGCTTCGGGCCCGCGCGGAATTCCTCCAGCCCGATCATCTCCCGCACCGTGGCGAGCGAGGCGGGGTAGTCGCCGCTGTCGTAGTGCTTGTTCGTGACGTTCACATAGGGCATCGCCGCACCCGGCACGAGATTCTCCGCCCGCACATCCGCCGCCTCCCGCCCGACCGCGCGGGCGATGGCGTCGATCGTCAGCTCGATGGCGAAGCACACCCCCGGCCGCGCCACGCCGCGATAGGGGGCGAAGGGCGGCTTGTTGGTGGCGACGGAGAAGACCTTGCAGCGATAGGCGCGGAAGTCGTAGGGGCCGGGGAGGTTGCCGCCGGCCTGCGCCGCTTCCAGCACGGCGGTGAAGGGCCAGACGGAATAGGCGCCGGTATCCACCTCCACCTCCGCATCCAGCCCCAGCAGGCGGCCGCGCCGGTCCGCATAGGCCGTCAGCTTGTAATGGTGCTGGCGGGCATTGGCGCCGGCGGTCAGATGCTCGCGGCGATCCTCCACCCAGCGGAAGGCCGCCTTGCGCGTCAGCGCCAGCCAGGCAACGGCGATCTCCTCCGGCTGCAGCAGGCATTTATAGCCGAAGCCGCCGCCCACATCCGGCGGCGCCACCCGTACCATGGCCTGCGGAATGCCCAGCACCTCCGCCAGCCCCGCGCGAATGAGATGCGGCACCTGGGTGGAGCTGTGCACCACGAGCTGCGCCGCGCGATGGTCCCAGAAGGCGACGACGCCCTTGCCCTCCATCGGATGCATCGCCTGCCGGGCGCAGGAGAGATCCAGCTCCACCTTCACCGGCGCGGTGGCGGCGACCTCGGCGATGCCGGTGTCGATGGTGGTCTGCAGGAAGAGGTTGTCGCCCCACTGCTCATGCAGCAGCGCGGCGCCGGGGGCGCGGCCTTCGGCGCAGCTCGTCACTGGCGGCAGCTCGGCGAATTCCACCTCCACCAGCTCCGCCAGATCCTCCGCCGCGGCGCGGCTGGGCGCGACGCACATGGCGATGATCTCACCGACATAGCGCACCCTATCCGCCGCCATCACCGGCCATTCGGAAAGCTTGTAGCCGGGGATGGCGGAGCGGGTGACGATGGGCGCGACGCCGGCGAGGTCATCCAGGAAGAAAATACGCCCTTCCATCCCTGCCGGCCGGCGGCGGGAGAGGATGCGCGCATGCGCCACCGGGCTGCGCAGGAAGGCGACATCCTGCATGCCGGCGATGCGGATATCGCCGACGAATTGCCCGCGCCCGGCCAGGTGCCGCGCATCCTCCTTGCGGCGGACCCGGGCGCCGATGCCCTCTCCCTGAACCGGCAGTCCGTCCATCTGCTGCTCCCGGCCGAATAGGGGGTATGCTGATTATGTCGCCTGCGCCCGTCAATCCGATTTGTCGGGAAGGCCGCTACGGACTACTGTGCCGCCATGCGAGGCAAAGGCGGCATGGCGCAAGGCAGCAGCGCGGAAGCAGCGGCAGCAACGGTCGCCGAGGCGGTTCAGGACCCGGAGCTGCGGCAGCTCATGGAACGCCTGCCGCTCTGGCGCCGGCCGGGCTTCCTGGTGCGGCGGCTGCACCAGATCCATACGGCCATCTTCGCCGAGGAATGCCAGCATTACGAAATCACCCCGGTGCAGTACGCGGTGCTCACCACGCTGTCCCTGCGGCCGGGAATCGATCAGGCGGGGCTGGCCCAGGAAGTGGGCATCGACCGCACCAATGTGGCGGATGTGCTGGCACGGCTGGCGCAGCGCGGGCTGGTGAAGCGGCAGCGCAACGCAGCGGACCGCCGGGCGGTGCTGGCGCGGCTGACGCCCGAGGGGGAGAAGACGACCCGGGCGATGCTCGCCGCCATGCGCAGGGCGCAGGAACGCTTCCTGGAACCGCTGGACGCGGCGGAGCGGGAGCAATTCATGGCGCTGCTGCTGCGGCTGGTGGATGCGAACAATGGCAGCGGGCGGGCGGCGCTGGGCCCGGCGGCCTGAGGGGAGCTCTGCTCCCTCGTTGGACGCAGTGCGTCCAACCCCCTCGCCAAAGGCCCGAAGGGCCTCTGGAAACCATGAGTTAAACGGGAATGCACAGGGCCGTCGGGATCAGCAGGTTGTCGTAGATGCAGCGGCGCTCGCGCAGCTTCAGCGCCCTGCCTTCGCGGACGAAGACATCGCGGTATTCGCCCATTTGCAGCACGCGCGCCTCGGGGCGGTCGGTCAGCACCTCGAACACCACGAAATTGGCCCGAGCGGCCACCTCGCCCTCGCCCGGCGTAACGCTGAGATTCGACACCATGTGCCGCAGGTAGCGCGGCCCGAACATCGCCGTCTTCAGCAGGGCGAAGGCGCGGTCCTGGATCATGCCGCGCCCCTCGCAATAGATCAGGCCGACCGGCTGGTTGCGCTCGAAATTCTCCCGGCTGATGACGGTGTAGAACCCGTCCTCGGCGAAGCACTGCACCCAGGCTTCCAGATCCTGGCGGTCCAGCAGCGCACAGTATTCGGTGTTGAAGGCTTCGATCTCGGCGCGCAGCAGCAGCGCTTCCAGGCGCGGATCGGTCACAGCCCCATCACCTCGCGCCAATGGCGGTACATGGCGCGGATGGCGGATTCGGAAATCAGGGTCTCCGAGGTGCCGAAGGGCGTCTCCGGATCCAGCGCCACGTAATGCTCCTTGCCCGGGACGCGCAGCATGCCGTCCTGGACGAATTTGATGGCCTCGTTGTCCTCCAGGCCGAGGAAGCCGGCCGGGCCCATGAGGTTGCCCTGGCGCAGCCGGTGCCGCGTCATCTCCTCGCTGTCGCCCGCGAAGCCGAACATGGTCCATTTCATGATGAACTCGTTCGGCCCCTGCGGGATGAGCTGGCGGATGCCCAGCGTGTTCATCTCCCGCTGCACGATCAGGTTCGGCCAGATCGTCGCCATGGTCACGGACCATGGGCTGTCGAATTCGTCGACGAATTCCATCATCCGCGGATCGGCGAGCCGCATGCCTTCGCGATAGGCGCGCATCTCCGCCTTGTCCTCGGCCTTCAGCTTGCTCGGGTCGGATTTCGCGCTGCACATCACACCATGGCGGCCGGAGCTGTCCGCCAGCATCAGCGACTTGTTCCCCGCCACCAGCAGCCCGAAGGCGACCAGGAAGGTGTGCAGCAAGGTGGCGTGGTAAGGGTCCTTCAGGTTCTCGTGGTACAGCTTCCAATTGCCTGGCAGGCTGTGCCGGTAGTGGCCCAGCACCACCAGCTTGCGGCCATCGAAGGTCGCCTCGAATTCCCGCATCACCTCGGCGCCGAGATACTCGGCCAGCGGTTCCATATCGGCGGCATAGCTGGCGAAGACGACGCCACGATGGGTGGTGACGGCAAGCTGGCGCGGGTTGTGCTCGCTTGGCCTGAATTCCTTCGGCATGCCGCCCTTGCCGGCGACGCCGCGGCGGAAGGGCACGCCCTGCAGACTGCCCTTCAGGTCATAGGTCCATTGGTGATAGGGGCAGACGAACTCCTTCACATTGCCCGTCAGCTCCCGGCAGAATTCCGCCGCGCGATGCGCGCAGCGATTCTCGAACACCGCAATGGAGCCATCCTTGGCGCGGGAGACGACGACCGGCGTCGGCCCGACATTGCTGCGGATGAAGTCGCCAGGGTTCGGGATCTCCGCCTCCAGCGCCACGTAATTCCAGCAGCGCCCGTGGAAGATCCGCTCCACCTCCCGCTCATAGACCCATGGGTCGGTATAGACCCAGTCGGGGATGCGGTTCAGGTCGTCGCCCGGCCAGACATAGCGGCCAGGCATGGGCGTGAGCTCGGGGGAGATGTCCATCGGGGTGTGTCTCCGGCGATTACTCAGTATGCCCCGCTTTTTTGCCCGAAGCAACGGATGCCGCATTGCGCGCCGCCGGCGCCGCGGCATAGCCTTGCCGCATCACCCTTGCGGAGAGCCCCCATGGCCCAGGAACCGCTGGCGACGCGCGGCAACTTCCTCCACATCTATGATTTCCGGGTGACACCGGGGAAGGAAGCGGAGTTCATCCGCCTCTTCGAGGAATTCGACTACGGCCCGGACAACCCGATGCACAAATCCTCGGCCCAGGTGAAGGACGGCGTGCTGTGCCGGGACACTACCGATCCGCAGCGCTTCTTCCTCATCGCCGAATGGGCGAGCATCGAGAAGCACGCCGCCATCCTGCCCATCCTGAAGGAGATGAAGCCCGCCTTCATCCAGCACATCGAGGGCGGGCCGGCGGCCTTCAAGCCGAAATACGTGGAAGTCGTCTCCTCCACGCCGGATGAGATCCTGAAGAAGGCGCAGGGCTAGCGTCCTGCCCGCGAAGCTCGCCGGATTTCCAGCGAACGCAGCGGACAAGCAGGCCACTAAAAAGCAAGGCTGGTGGCCCGAGAACGAAGCCCGCAGGACTGCGGAAGCGGGATATTAGAGCGTGATCGGTTGAGGTCGAATCGACCGAAACCGTGAATCACGCGACCGAACAATGAGCTAGAGCGGGGCGGGTGAGCGCAGCTCAACCGATCCCGCTCTAGCGCGCGATCGCTTTCGGTGGAATCGCCGAAAGCGTGACGCACGCGACCGGACAAGAACCCTGGAGCATGGGCCGTGAGCGCAGGCGAATGGCTCATGCTCCAGGGCGTGGCGGCGTCAGTCCAGCCTGGCCAGCTTGCCCTGCGCCACCATGCCCTGCCAGCGCGCCACCTGTTCGCGGTACCAGGTGCCGAAGGCCTGGCCATCCTGCGGCAGCGGCACCGCGCTGGCCTGGGCCAGGCGTTCCTGCACGGCGGGCGAGGCGATGGCGTGGCGCAGCGCCGCTTCCAGCTTGTCCCGCGCCGCCTCCGGCGTGCCGGTGCGGGCGAAGAAGCCGAACCAGGTGAGGAATTCGTAGCCCGGCAGCCCCTGCTCCGCGATGGTCGGCACGCCGGGAAAGGCGCCGGCCCGCGCCGTCGCGGAGATGCCAATGGCGCGCACCGCCCCCGCCACCGCCTGCGGCGCGGAACTGCCCATCACATCCAGCAGGAAGCTGATGCGCTGCGCGATCAGGTCCGGATAGACGGCGCCGGAGCCGCGATAGGGCACATGCGTCATCTCCACCCGCGCCTCCGAGGCGAGCAGCGCGCCCGCCAGATGGCTGCCGGTGGCCGGGCCGCTGCTGCCATAGGAGATCTCGCCCGGCCGCGCCCGCGCCGCGGCCAGCAGATCCTCGACGCTGCGGAAGGGGCTCTCCGGCGAGACGATCAGCAGGCTCGGGATGGCGCCGAGCCCGGCCACCGGCACCAGCTCCTTCACCGGGTCGAAGGGGATGTTCTGCAGCGCCGGCGCGGTGGAGAGGGAGATGGAGGCGAAGAGCAGCGTATGCCCATCCGCCCGCGCCGTATTCGCCACATAGGCGGCGCCGATATTGCCGCCGGCGCCGGGGCGCAGCTCGATGACGACGCTCTGGCCCAGTACCTCCGACATGACGGGGCCGATGGCGCGGGCCAGCACATCGGCGGAGCCCCCCGGCGCATAGGGCACGATCATGGTGACCGGCCGGTCGGGGAAGCCTTGGGCAAAAGCCGGCGCGGCCAGCAGGGCCGGCGCAGCAAGAAGGGTCCTGCGATGCATGCTCCATCTCCCCGGCGACGGGTGACGGCGCTTCGTCCCTAAGCCTCGGCGAGATTCTTGGCCGCCAGCGCGGCGAGCTGTGCCTTGTCGATCTTGTTCGTGCCCATCAGCGGCAGCGCGTCCAGGAACCAGATGCGGCGCGGATGCATGTAGGCAGGCGCGTTCGCCAGCGCATGGGCCTTCAGCGCGGCCTCATCCACCGGCGCGCGGCGCACGACGAAGGCGACCGGCTTGGTGCCCTTGATGTCGTCCGGCACGGGGATGACGGCCGACTGCTCCACGGCGGGGTGCGTCTCCAGCACCTTCTCCACCTCGCTGGGAAAAATATTCTCGCCGCCGGAGATGAACATGTCGTCCACCCGGCCGACGACGGTGAAGAAGCCGTTCTCGTCGCACCGGAAGACGTCGCCGGTGACATAGAACCCGTCCGGCGTCAGCGGCGGCTTCAGGTCGGGGCGGTTCCAGTAGCCATTCATCAGCGCCGGGCATTTCTGCTCCAGCACGCTGTCGGCGTTGAGGCGGAGCTGCACCGCGGGATGCGGGTAGCCGACGGAAAGCGGCGGCGTCGGGATACCCTGCGGATGCGGGCCGAACACCACCGGCCCGGCTTCCGTGGTGCCGTAGCCGTTCACGAATTTCGCCTGTGGGAAGGCTGCGTTGATCGCCGCCAGCAGCGCCGGCGAGACGGGGGCGGAGCCGCAGCGGACATGGCGCACGCTGCTGGTATCCGTCGCCGCCAGCGTCTCGCGCTCCTGCAGCAGCATGGCCATCATCGGCGGCACGCCGGTGATCCAGGTGGCGCGGTGGTTGCCGATGGCGCGGATATAGGCCTTGGCCTCGAAGGCTGGCAGCAGCACCACGGTGATATGCGCGGCGGAGCAGAGCTGCGCCAGCGCCAGCCCGTTCATGTGGTAGAGCGGCGCGGCGATCAGCGCGCGCTCTTCCGACATATCCGCGCCGGCCAGGCGCTGCTCCACCACCCAGAGATGCGATTGGTGGGAGAGCACCACGCCCTTCGGCCGCCCGGTGGAGCCGGAGGTGTAGAGGAAGAGCGCGGGCTCGCGCTCCTCCGGCAAGATGGCGGTGAAGGCGCCGGGGTCCAGCAGCGCGTCCCATGCGGCGCTGCCGAAGGTGATGGCGGAGAGGTCGGCGGGCACGGCGGTGCGGCGGGCCTCGTCGCACAGCACCAGGGAGACGCCGGCATTGTGCAGCACGTAATCCACCGTGGCGGGCGGGAAGCGGTAATTCACCGGCACCGCCACCAGCCCGGCCCGCATGGCGCCATGCGCCGTGGCGAGGAACTCTGTGGAATTCGCCGCCAGGATGCCGACCCGGTCGCCGCGCTTGAGGCCATGCCGCAGCAGCCCGCGCGCCGCCGCATTGGCCAGCGCATCCATCTCCGCATAGGAGATGTGGCGTGGCGCGGCGCCGGAGAGGTCGATCAGCGCCGTCTTCCCCGGGTCCTTCCCCGGGTCGATGAGGGCGCCGAGATTGGTAAAGCCCGTCACTTCGGCGGCGCGGTCAGGTAGGTGCCGCGGCCGGAGGCGCAGAGCTTGCCGTCCAGGTCGAAGATCTGCGCTTCCGCCGCCGAGACCATGCCGCCCTGGCGGATGACCTTGCCCTTGCAGATCAGATCGCCCGGCATGGCGGCGCGGTGGTAGTCCACGCGCATATCGACGGTCGGGATCCCCCGCCCGAGTTCCACGCCCAGCGCCCAATCGGCGGCGAGATCGACCAGCGCCGCCAGGATGCCGCCATGGGTGTAGCGGCGATCCGGGTTCACCACCCATTCCTCCCGCCAGGTGGCGCGGATGGTGATCTCGCCCTGCCCCACCTCCTCCACCTTCAGGCCGAGCCATTGATGGAAGGGCGCGCGGGTGAGGAGCTTCTGCGCTTCCTCGATGCTGATCGTCATGGCGTCACCACCACCTTGCCCATCACCTTGCGGTCGCGGATCAGCGCCAGCCCCTCGGCGGCCTTTTCCAGCGGCACCACGGTGTCGATGACGGGCTGCATCTCGCCGCGCTGGATCATGCCCAGCAGGCTCTCGAAATCCTCGTTGTAGAAGCTGTTGCTGCCGATGACCTGCAGCTCGAAGGTCCAGATGAAGCGGAGGTCCTCCTTCGGATCGAAGCCCGCCGTCGCGCCGCAGACCAGGATCTTGCCGCCGCGCTTCACGCAGCGCAGGCCGGGGCCCCAGGTCTCGCCGCCGGTGTAGTTGATGAGGACATCGACGCCGCCCTCATAGCTGCGGCGCTGCGGCTTGCCGAAGCGCTCGACGGCCCATTTGGAGAAATCGACCTCGTTGTAATTGATCGCCTCGTCGGCGCCGATTTCCTTCAGGCGCTCGCATTTCTCCGCACTGCCGGCGGCCGCGACGACATAGGCGCCGAGCTGCTTCGCCAGCAGCACGCAGCCGGTGCCGACGCCACCCGAGGCGCCGAGGATCAGCACCTTGTCCCCCGCCTTGATCGTCTTGTGCGTCACGATCATCCGGTGCGCCGTGCCATAGGCGACGGGCAGCGAGGCGGCCTGCTCGAAGCTCACGCCCTCCGGGATACGGATGAGCTGGTCGGCCTCAACCAGGCAGTATTCCGCCATGCCGCCATCCAGCATCTCGCCCATCAACCCCTTCTTCCGGTTGATGGGATTGACCATGACGCGGGTGCCGGCGGCCCAGCCGGAGACGCCCTCTCCCACTTCCGTAATTTCGCCGGCCATGTCGAGGCCGATGACGACCGGCATCGGCACCTTGATGCCGGGCATGCCCTTCACGGTGAAGACGTCATGGTAGTTGAAGGAGGAAGCACGAACGCGAATCACCACCTGGCCGGGGCCGGGCTTGGGCGTCGGGTAATCAGCTTCCAGCGTCAGGCGGTCGAGATCGCCGTGCTGGCGCAGGACAAGGGCACGCATCTTCGGTGAGGGTCCTTCCCGGGTTGGCCCGGGAGAGTGGGGCAGAGGGGCTTGGGGATCAAGGTGGGGGTCGAGGGAGGCTCTGCCTCCCTCTCGCATCGGACGCAGTGCGTCCGATCCGCCAAAGGCCGAAGGGCCTTTGGAAGGCAGGAGTCTGGCACCTCGACCGTCATGCCCAAGGAGGGAAGCAACGCTCGCCCTCAAGGCCCTAGAAGGCCAATTGCACCTTCATCGCCCTGCCACGGTCGCCGGCCAGCTCGAAGGCCGCCACCGCCTCCCCCGCCGGCAGCGTCGCCGACAGCAAGGGCAGCGGGTCGATATCGCCGCGCGCCAGCACCTCCACCGCCAGGGCGAATTCCTCATGGAAGCGGAAGGTCCCCCGCAGCGTGATCTCCTTCGCCACCAGCACGGAAAGCGGCAGGGGCACGTCGCCGCCCAGGCCAAGCTGCACCAGCACCGCCTGCGGCCGCGCCGCCTGGATCGCCGCCGCCAGCGCCGCGCCGCTGCCGGAGGCCTCGAACACCACGTCGAAATGCCCCTTCTCCAGGCTGTAGGGCGCCAGCGCCTCCGGGTCCTCATGCAGGGCGATGGTGCGGTCCGCACCCATCCGGCGGGCGAAGAGCAGCGGCGCGGCGTGCAGATCGGTCGCCACCACCTCCCGCGCCCCGGCATGGCGGGCGGCGGCGATGGCGAGGCAACCGATCGGCCCCGCCCCCATCACCAGCACCCGCGCGCCCAGCAACGGCCCGGCCTGGCGCACCGCATGCAGCACCACGGCAAGCGGCTCGGCAAAGGCCGCCAGCTCCAGCGCCATGCCTTCCGGCAGCTTCACCGCCCGCTCCGCCTCGCAGACCAGATGGCCGATGAAGCCGCCCTGCACATGCGGCAGCCGCATGGCGCTGCCGTAGAAGCGCATCTCCAGGCAGTGATTGGCCCGGCCGGCCAGGCAATGCCGGCAGGCGCCGCAGGCCAGGCTGGGGTTCACCGCCACCGCATCCCCCACCGCGAGCCTGTCCACGCCCGGCCCCAGCGCGGCGACGCGGCCCGCCACCTCGTGCCCCAGCACCATCGGCTCCCGCAGCCTGACCGTGCCGAAGCCGCCATGCTGGTAGTAATGCAGGTCGGAGCCGCAGATGCCGCCACGGACGATGCCGATGGCGATCTGCCCGGGGCCGGGCGCCGCTGCCTCCCGCGCTTCCAGCCGCAGATCGCGCGGCCCGTGGATGACGACGGCCTGGGTCATGGCCTGATCTCCGTCGGCAAGGGCTGACCGGCGAAATGCGCGGCCAGGTTGGCCTGCATCAGGGCGCCCATGGCCCTGCGCGTCTCCACCGTGCCGCTGGCGGCGTGCGGCGCCAGCAGGACGTTCGGCAGGGTGGTGAATTCCGGGTCGATCCCCGGCTCGTTGCGGAAGACGTCGAGGCCGGCGAGCGCAATCCGCCCCTGCCGCAGCGCCGCCAGCAGCGCCGCTTCATCCACGCAGCTTCCGCGGGAGACATTGACGAAGATCGCTCCCGGCGGCAGGGCCTCGATCGCCGCCCGGTCGATCAGCCCTTCCGTCGCGGCGCCGCCCATGGCGCAGCAGATCATGATCTCGCAATGCGGGGCCAGGGCGGCGGGGGTGGGGTGGTAGGCATAGGGGACGTCAGGCTTCGGGGTGCGGCCGCTATAGGCGATGGTCATGCCGAACCCCTCCGCCCGGCGGGCGACGGCGCGGCCGATGCGGCCGAGGCCGACAACGCCCAGGCGCCGCCCCCAGACACGGGTGGTGAGGGGCATGGAGCACTCCCGCCCCCAGCGCCCGTCGCGCACCCAGGCATCGGCCTGCGGGATCTGCCGCGCGACGCCGAGCAGCAGGGCGAAAGCCATGTCGGCCACGTCCTCCGTCAGCACGTCCGGGGTGTTGGTCACGGGGATGCCCCGGGCGGCGCACCAGGCGCGGTCGATGGCATCCACCCCGACGCCGTAGCAGGCGACGATCCCGAGCTGCGGCAGCCGCTCCATCAGCGCGGCGCTGGCGCCGATCTCGCCCTTGGTGACGATGCCGCTGATGCGCGGGGCGCAGGCGGCCAGCAGCGCCTCCGGGTTTTTCGCGCCGTAGAGCAGGTGCAGGGTGTAGCGCCCGGCCATCGGGTCGAGATCCCAATCGGGCAATTCGCCCATCACCAGCAGCTCTGGCTTGTCCATGGCCGTTTCCCCTGCTTCCCTGCCGGGCCTTTACGGGGAGAACGCCATGTCGCTCAAGCTTTTCGACCTGACCGGCAAGCGGGCGCTGGTCACCGGCTCCTCCCAGGGGATCGGGCTGGCCCTGGCGCGCGGCTTGGGCGCCGCCGGCGCCGCGGTGGTGCTGAACGGGCGGGATGCGGCGAAGCTGGAACGGGCGGCGGAAGGGCTGCGGGCCGAGGGGCTGAAGGTGGCGATCGCCGCCTTCGACGTGACCGACAGCGCTGCCGTGGAAGCCGGCGTGGCGGCGGTGGAGGCCGGTGGCCAGATCGACATCCTCTGCAACAACGCCGGCGTCAACCTGCGCGGGCTGCTGCACGAGATGCCGGACGAAACCTGGCACACGGTGATCGCCACCAACCTGCACAGCGCCTTCTACTGTGCCCGGGCGGTGGCGCGCGGCATGGTGGCGCGGGGGCGGGGCAAGATCATCAACACCTGTTCGGTGATGAGCATGCTGGGCCGCCCCACCACCGGCCCCTATACCGCCACCAAGGGCGCCATCGGCATGCTGACCAAGGCGATGTGCGCCGACTGGGCGAAGCACGGGCTGCAATGCAACGGCATCGCCCCGGGCTATTTCAGCACGGAGCTGACGGCGCCGCTCAGGGCCAATGCCGAGTTCAACGACTGGCTCTGCCAGCGCACCCCGGCCGGGCGTTGGGGGGAGCTGCCGGAGCTGGTGGGGGCGGCGATCTTCCTCGCCTCGGATGCCTCCTCCTACGTCAACGGCCACCTGCTCTATGTGGATGGCGGGCTGACCAGCGTGGTGTAGGCATCGCCACCATCGAATGTCGTCGGCTGAAGGCGACTTGAGGCGCCTTCGACACCGAAGGCGACCATTCGCGAACGCCATGGCCCGGATTTCGTGTCGAGGATGCCGCGCAGCGGCACCCCGCCTCGCGCGGCTGCGTCCTTGACACGAAATCCGGACCATGGCCTGGGCTTGAGGTGTGCTCGGTCGCGCCGGAGGCGCGCCTCTGGCGCGACGTCGAGCGCACGCAGAAGCGTGCCTCGGCCGACGACCTCGGCAAGGCTTCAGGGAATTTCCCATCGCAGCGGGCGCCCGGCGAAGAAGCAGTCCAGGCTCTCCTCCAGCGTCGCCTGCTGCGCCGCCTGCGCGGCGTAGGAAAGCGCTGCCATATGCGGCGTCAGCACCACATTGGGCAGTGCCCGCAGCCGCTCCGGCACATGCGGCTCCTCCGCATAGACATCGAGGCCCGCACCGGCGATCACCCCCTCCTCCAGCGCCTGGCAGAGCGCCGGCTCATCGACGATGACGCCGCGGGCGACATTGACCAGCACGCCCTCCCGCCCCAGCGCCTCCAGCACCTGGCGGTTGACGCTGCCGCGGGTCTCCGGGCTGGCGCGGGTGGCGACGACCAGCACATCCGCCCATTCGGCGAGGCCCAGCAGCGTGGGGAAATAGGCGTAATCCACGCCGGGATGGGGCGCGCGGCCGTGATAGCCGATCGCCATCTCGAACCCCGCGGCGCGTCGCGCCACCCGTTCCCCGATGGCGCCAAGCCCATAGACGCCCAGCCGCTTCCCCTCCAGCCCCGGCACCAGCGGCATGCGGTCGATGCGCAGGCTGGTCCAGCCGCCGCTGCGCACCAGCCGGTCCCCCGCCAGGATCGCCCTGGCGGTGGCGAGGACCAGCCCCATGGCGAATTCCGCCACCGCCGTCGCATTGGTGTCCCGCCCATGCGTCACCCGGATGCCCCGCGCCGCGACGGCGTCCCGGTCCACCCCCTCAATGCCGGTGCCGTAGCAGCAGACCAGTTCAAGCCGCGGCAGGGCGGCCAGCAGGGCGGCATCCGTCGCGAAGCCCCCCAGCGTGACCAGGGCCCGGGCGCCGGCGGCCTCCGGCGGCACCGCCTCCGGCACGACCCGCTCCAGCGGCCCCAGCACCTCGTACCGCCCGACCAGGCGGGCGACCAGATCCGCCGGCAGGGGCATGGCGAGAAGGATCGGGGGTTTCGGCATCGTCACCTCTCCTCGCCTGCTGCATGGCAGCATGCGGCCCGGGACCCGGCCGCGCAAGCGGCGCCAGGCGGGCGCCGGCACGGGGGGGGGCGGCCATTCCGCCCGGCCTTGCCGCCGCCCGCGCCGCCCGCCGGCCGCAACGCCGCGGCGCCATGCTTGACGCCGGCCGCGCCACAGGGAAGGCTGCGCCGCATTCGATAGCTAGCGAATGAAGGGAGAGGGCCAGAGCCCATGAGCATCAGCGGCAAGGCCTATATCGTCGGGGCCTATGAGCACCCGACCCGGAAGGCCGACGACAAATCCGTGGCGCAATTGCATGCCGAGGTCGCCTATGGCGCGCTGCAGGATGCCGGCCTGACCAAGGACGATATCGACGGCTATTTCTGCACCGGCGCCGCCCCCGGCCTCGGCCCGCTGAACATGGCGGACTACCTTGGCCTGACCAAGCTGCGGCACCTGGACAGCACCGATGTCGGCGGCTCCTCCTACGTGCTGCATGTGGGGCATGCGGCGGAAGCCATCGCCCTCGGCCTGTGCAACATCGCGCTGGTGACGCTGGCCGGCCGGCCGCGCGCCGAGGCGATGGCCACCGGCACCGCGCCGCGCACCTGGGGCGCCAACGTCCCGGACGACCCCTTCGAAATCCCCTATGGCCGCACGGTGGCGAATGCCTACGCCATGTGCGCCATGCGCCACATGTATGAATTCGGCACCACCTCCGAGCAGCTCGCCTGGATCAAGGTCGCCGCCTCCACCCATGCGCAGTACAACCCGCATGCGATGCTGCCGAAGGTCGTGACCGTCGAGGATGTGGTGAACTCCCCGATGATCTCGGACCCGCTGCATCGGCTGGATTGCTGCGTCATCTCCGATGGCGGCGGCGCGCTGATTCTGGCGCGGCCGGAGATCGCCAAATCGCTGAAGCGCCCGCTGGTGAAGGTGAAGGGCCATGGCGAGGCGACCAAGAACCAGAATGCCGGCTACACGGATCTCACCTATTCCGGCGCCCGCTTCTCCGGCCCCCGCGCCTTCGAGGAAGCCGGGGTGACGCCGCAGGACATCCAGTACGCCTCGATCTATGACAGCTTCACCATCACCGTGCTGATCCAGCTCGAGGATCTCGGCTTCTGCGAGAAGGGCCAGGGCGGGAAATTCGTCGCCGACGGCAACCTCATCAGCGGCGTCGGCAAGCTGCCCTTCAACACGGATGGCGGCGGCCTCTGCAACAACCACCCGGCCAATCGCGGCGGCATGACCAAGGTGATCGAGGCGGTGCGGCAGCTCCGCGGCGAGGCGCATCCGAAGGTGCAGGTGCCGGGCTGCACCCTGGCGCTGGCGCATGGCACGGGCGGGCTGCTCGGCACCCGCCATGGCAGCGCGACCGTGGTCCTGGAGAGGGAGTGAGACAGATGGCAACGCCTGCTTCCAACCGCGCCCTGCCCGCCATCCAGGTGGACCCGACCAACAAGCCCTATTTCGACGCGGCCCGCGAGGGCAAGCTGCTGATCGGGCTGTGCAAGGATACCGGGAAGTATTTCTGGTATCCGCGCGGCTGCTCCCCCTTCACCCTCTCCAACAACGTGGAGCTGGTGGAGGCGAAGGGCACCGGCACCATCTACACCTATACGGTGATGCGGACGAAGGAGCCCTACTGCGTCGCCTATGTGGAGCTGGAAGAGGGCGTGCGCGTCTTCACCAACATCGTCGATTGCGACCTGGACGCGGTGCGCATCGGCCAGAAGGTGAAGGTGGTGTTCAAGCCCACTACCGGGGATAGTCCGCCGGCCACCATGTTCACGCCGGCGTGACCCGGCGGGGGCGGCTTCGTTGCACGCTTTGGCGAGCGCCGTCGCCGCCCCTTGCCGGCTGACACGGAATTTGCATGTGCTCCGCCGCCATGCAGTCGATCGAACGCCTCCCCTTCTTCCGCGCCTTCAGCCCCGAAGCCCTGGCGCCGCTGCAGGCGGCCGCGAGCTGGCGGAGCTTCGAGGCCGGCCAGGTGGTGGTGGAAGGCGGCGACGCGACGCAGGAGGTGTTCTTCCTGGCGGAGGGCGTCGTGCGGGTGCTCGGCCGCACCTCCGGCGGGCATGAGCTGATCCTGAACGAGCTGAAGGCCGGCGACATGGTGGGCGAATACGCCGCCATCGATGGCGGGCCGCGCTCCGCCGCGGTGGTGGCGCTGACCCGCACGCGGCTCTGCGCCCTGCCCTCCGCGCCCTTCATGGCCTTCGTGCTGGCGACGCCGGCGGCGGCGCTGGAGCTGCTGCGGATGCTGACGGCCCGGGTGCGGGAACGCGATGCCCGGCTGATCGAGCTGGTGGCGCTGCCGGTGCGGCTCCGCCTTGCCTCGCTGCTGCTGCGGCTGTCGCGGCCGCGGGCGGCGGGCGGGCGGGTGATCTCCCCGCCGCCGCCGCATCACGAGCTGGCGGCGCGCATCGGCACGCGGCGGGAGGTGGTGAGCCGCATCCTCTCCCAGATGCAGCGGGAGGGGCTGCTGAGCTCCGACCGCAGGGCCATCGCCCTGCCGCAGCCGGAGATGCTGGCGGCGGCGGTGGAGGCGGGGTTCCAGCAGGCTTCGGGCGGGGGGTAGGGCGTGTTCGGTTGCGGTCGAATCGGCCGAAGCCGTGAATCGCGCGATCATTCGATGCGCTGGGGCGGGTGAGCGACGCTCAGCCGATCCTGCTTCAGGGGTCGCCGGCCATCGGGCCGGGACGATCCACGGGGCCAGGGCGCCGTGGCGCGCGTGGGGGCGCCGGCGCATGCATCCAACGGGCGAAGCCACCGACGACGCACCCCGCATGACCTCCGGCGGTAAAGCGCCTTACCGCCGCCAGCAGGGCCGTGCGGCATAGGCGGCCAGCGCGGCGCGGCTGGTGCCGAAATCCGCCAGCACCGCGTCCGGCTCCCGCAGCAGGGCATGCAGAGCCGCCCGCCAGCGGGCCCGGCGCCACCACAGCAGCGGCCAGGGAAGGCCATCCCGCTCGAACCCCGGGGCTGTGAGATTTTCGCCTGGGCCGGCCGCGTCCGACCGCTGCGGGCGCCGCGGCCGTCGCGCGGCCAGCACCACCACCTTCCCCGGGGCTGTCTCCGCTTCTGCCTGCATCGCCATGCTCCGCTGCGGCCTCTTCATGCCGCGTGCCGGCTTGTCGTGCATCCGAGTTCGGCGCAGCATGCTGTGCGGAACGCTCACATGCCCCGCCGCCGCCTGCCGCCCCTCTCCGCCCTGCCGGCCTTCGAGGCCACGGTACGCCTGGCCTCCATGAGCCGCGCCGCGGAGGAGCTGGGCCGCACCCACGGCGCCGTCAGCCGCCAGGTGCGGGCGCTGGAGGAGGCGCTACGCCTAACCCTGCTGGACCGCAGCGCGCCGGGGCTGCGGCCGACCCGGGCGGGGGCGGAGCTGTTCTCCGCCGTCAGCACCGCCTTCGCCACGCTGGAGGGTGCGCTGGAGCGGCTGGCACCGCGGGACGGGATGCAGGCGGTGCGGCTGGCCTGCGGCTCCACCTTCGCGGCGCGCTGGCTGGTGCCGCGGCTGCCGCGCTTCTACGCGCTGCATCCGGGGATTTCCGTCTCCCTCGTCATGGTCCGCCGCAGCTTCCAGGAGAGCGAGGAATTCGACGTGGCGACGAGCTGGGACCGGCTGGGCTATGCCGCGCCCAAGGGGCGGCATGTGCATGTCATCGGCGAGGCGCGGCTGGCAGCGATCGCGGCGCCCGCCCATGGCGCGCGCTGCGCGGGCGGGGTGCTGGAGGCGGAGTGCCGGCTGGTGGCGGAGACTACCATGCCGACGGCCTGGGACGCCTTCGCTGCGCGCTGCGGCCTGGCGCTGGCGACGCGGCGGGAAATGCGCTTCCCGCATCTGCACCATTGCATCGAGGCGGCGCTCTCCGGCCTCGGCGTCGCGCTGGTGGAGGAAAGGCTGGTGGAGGAGCACCTGGCGAGCGGCAGGCTGGTGGTGCTGGGGGAGGTGCTGCGCTTTCCGGAGGGGTTCGTGGCGATCGAGAACCGCCAGCGAGGGCCAAGTGCGGCGGTGCGGAAGCTGGTGGGGTGGTTGCGGACGGAGCTGTGTTGAGACGGGCTCTGCCCCTCTCGAACCCCCGCCCGTTTCCGGTGCGACGGTCCAGACGCCAAACTCAAGGTTTCCAAAGGCCCTTCGGCCTTTGGCGGGAGGAGTTTGAGGAGGGCAGAGCCCTCCTCAATGCGCGGTCTCCAGCGCCAGCGCGATCCCCTGCCCACCCCCGATGCACAGCGTCACCACGCCCCGCCGCAGCCCGTCCCGTCGCATGGAATGCACCAGCCGCGTCACCAGCACTGCCCCGGTGGCGCCGATCGGGTGGCCATGCGCGATGGCGCCGCCCTCCACATTGATGATGTCCTCCGGCAGGCCGAGTTCCTGCGCCACCGCCAGCGGCACTGCCGCGAAGGCCTCGTTGATCTCGATCCGCTCGATATCGGCCAGCGACCAGCCAGCCCGCGCCAGCGCCTGCCGCACCGCCGGCACCGGGCCCAGGCCGAACAGCCCCGGCTCCACCGCCGCCACGCCATAGGCCACCAGCCGCGCCGCCGGCGCCAGGCCCAGGCGTTCCGCCGTGTCCCGCGCCGTCACCAGCATCGCCGCCGCGCCGCTGTTCAGCCCCGGCGCATTCCCGGCGGTGATGGTGCCTTCCGGCCGGAAGGCCGGTTTCAGCTTCGCCAGCACCTCCACCGTGGTGTCCGGCCGCGGCGCCTCATCCTGGGCGAAGCGCGTCTCGGCCTTGCCGGCCTTCACCGTCAGCGGCAGGATTTCCGCCGCGAAACGCCCCGCCGCCTGCGCCTTGGCAAAGCGCTGCTGCGACCGCGCCGCCCATGCATCCTGCCGCTCCCGCGAAAGCTGCGCGCGGGTGACGAGATCCTCGGTATGCCAGCCGGAATGCTGGCCGGAGAAGGCATCGTTCAGCCCATCCGTCAGCACGCTGTCGAGGATCTCCGCCGGGCCCATGCGGTAGCCCCAGCGGCCATTGCCGAGCAGGTAGGGCGCGCGGTCCATATTCTCCATGCCGCCGGCGACCATCACCTTCGCCTGGCCCAGCGCCACCTCCTGCGCCGCGCTGACAATGGCCTGGGCGCCGGAGCCGCAGACGCGGTTGACCGTCATCGCTGGCACCGCCACCGGCAGCCCGCCGCCGATCGCCGCCTGGCGGGCCGGATTCATCCGGTTGCCCGCCTGCACCACATTGCCGAGGATGGCGCCATCCACCTGCTCCGGCGCCAGCCCGGCGCGGGAGAGCGTCTCCCGCACCACCGCCGCGCCCAGATCGGTGGCGGGGGTGCCCTTCAGGCTGCCGTTGAAGGCGCCGATGGCGGTGCGCACGGGGTGGCAAAGGACGATTTCTGCCTGGCTCATGCTCCGGTCTCCTGTCCCGCTGGCTTGAGATGATGGTTATCATATCATCCAGGTCAAGCGGAGGCCCGCGGAACCGGCCCCGCCTGACGCGCAACCCAGCCCCCACCTCGACAATGGGATGACGGCCGCCATAGCATCGCCACCCAACCCGGGCGGCGACCGCCCCCGGCAGGGCCAGGCCAAAGCCCGGTATTCAGGCAAGGAGCGTCCACCCATGAAGCTGCTCATCGTCGGCGCCGGTTCCACCGGCGGCTATTTCGGCGCCAGGCTCGCCGCCGCCGGGCGGGACGTCACCTTCCTGCTCCGCCCCGGCCGGGCGAAGCAGATCGCCGCGCAGGGGCTGCAGATCGTCAGCCCGCATCATGGCGACCTCAGCATCACCCCGCGCGTGGTGACGACGGGCAGCATCGACGGCGCCTATGATGCCATCCTGCTGACGGTGAAGGCCTATCACCTGGACCAGGCGCTGGAGGACATCGCGCCCGCGGTCGGGAAGGAGACGATGATCATGCCGGTGCTGAACGGCATGCGGCATGTCGATGCCATCACCGCCCGCTTCGGCGCCAAGGCCCTGATCGGCGGCGTCTGCAAGGTGGCGACCACGCTGGACGCGGAAGGCCGCATCCGCCAGCTCGCCCCCTTCCAGAGCCTGACCTATGGCGAGATGGACGGCAGCGAGACGCCGCGCCTCCGCGCCCTGGACGCGGCGCTTTCGGGTGCTGGCTTCGACGCCGTCCTCTCGCCCAGGGTGGTGGCGGAGATGTGGGAGAAATGGGTGCTGCTGGCCTCGCTGGGCGGCGTCACCTGCCTGGGCGGCGGGCCGGTGGGCCAGGTGGTAGCAACGCCGGGCGGCTCTGCCTTCATCCTCGGCCTGATCGACGAGGTGGTGGCGGTGACGAATGCGGAGGGCTTCCCGCCGGCGCCCGCCTTCCTCTCCCTGATCCGGACGCAGTTCAGCAACCCGGCCTCGCCCCAGGCCTCCTCCATGTTCCGCGACATGCAGGATGGGCGCTGGGTGGAGGCGGACCAGATCCTCGGCGACATGGTCGCCCGCGGCGCGCAGCACGGCATCGCCACGCCGCTGCTGAACGCGGCGCATACGCGGCTGCGGGTCTATCAGGCCGGCATCGGCCAGGCCTGATCGCCCGCAGCCGCCGCCGGATGACCGCGCGGCGCCGCCGAAGGATGGAGCGTGACCGGCGCCGCCGCATCACGCACAGGGGTTGAGCCGAAGCCGGATGCGCTACGACAGCGAACACAAGGCGCAAACCCGCGACCGCCTGCTGCAGGAGGCGGCGCGGGCCATCAAGGCAGCCGGGCCGGAAGGCGTCGGCATCGCCGAGGTGATGCGCCGCGCCGGCCTGACCCATGGCGGCTTCTACGCGCATTTCCCGAACAAGGAGGCGCTGGTCGCCGCCGCCCTGGACCGCATGTTCGAGGAAGCCGTGGCGCGCTTTGCCAAGCGCATCGACGGGCTCCCGCCGCGCGAGGCGTTGGCCCACACCATCGACGCCTATCTTTCCCCGTTGCACCAGGATTCCGTGGCGGAAGGCTGCCCGCTGCCGGCCCTCGCCCCGGATGTGGCGCGGCTGAGTCCCGCGCTGCGTGCCCGCTTCGGTGCCGGGCTGGCGCGGATGCAGGCGGGGGCGGCAGCGCTGCTCCGCGCCCTGGGCCATGGGGAGGAAGAGGCGGCGCAGCTCGCCGCCTCCCTCTACGCGGAGATGGCCGGCGCCATCGCCCTGGCGCGGGCCTGCGCGGAGCCGGCGCAGGCCGCCGCCCTCCGCAATGGCTGCCGCGTCGCGCTGAAGGCGCGCTTCGGCCTTAGAGCAGATCGCCGGAGGGCGGCATCGCCCGGAGGCGTGAATCTGCTCTACAATCCATGAGCTAGAGCGGTTTCGCGCTGCACAGTCAGCGTGAAACCGCTCTAGCGCGAGCAGGGCCTGATCACCTGCTCCCCGAAGCGGGCGAGGTTGGCTTCCAGATCCGGCATGAAGGCCGTCAGCGGCAGGACGACGCGCTGCACGCCCAGGGCGCGGCGCGCCTCCACCGCGGCGACGGGATCCTTGCCGGACGTGGGCAGCGCATCCGGGCAGCCGGTGATCATCTCGATCGCCGCGGGGTCGCGCCCCGCCTTCTCCGCCGCGGCACGGACGACATCGAACAGCGGAAAGACATCGGTCTGCGAGCCGATGGAGGGGAAGAAGCCGTCGCCCAGCCGCCCTGCCCGCTTCGCCGCCGCCTCGGAGCTGCCGCCGACGATGATGGGCACCTTGCCGACCGGCTTCGGATAGCAATGCAGGCTGGGGAAGCGGACGAACTCGCCCTGGAATTCCGTCGGACCGGGCGACCACAGGGCGCGCATGACGGCGACGAATTCATCCGCGCGCTTGCCGCGGCGCTCGAAGGGCATGCCCAGCGCCTCGAATTCCTCCTTCAGCCAGCCCACGCCGATGCCGAATTCGAAGCGGCCGCCGCTCATCATGTCGAGCGTCGCGACCTGCTTGGCCAGCACCACCGGCTCCCGCTGCGGCAGGATGACGACGCCGGTCAGCAGCTTCAGCTTCGTCGTGGCGGCGGCGAGGAAGGCCAGCCAGACCAGCGGGTCCGGCCAGTCGCCATCCATCTGCCCCGGCAGGCGGCCATCGGCGGAATAGGGGTAGCGGGTGGCGAAGCCCTCCGGCAGCACCACATGGTCCACGGCCAGGACGGAATCGAATCCCGCCGCCTCCGCCGCACGGCCGAGGCGCGCCGCGCCGGCGGCATCGGGGAACACCAGATTGCCGAAATGCAGCGCGAATTTCACCGTCATCCTCCCGCTCCTGCTTGCGGGCACTACCGCATGGCTGGCCGCCCGACGCAAGCCAGCGCGCCGCAGCGGCGCGACCCTCCGGCCTGAGACGCTACTCGACGAAGAAGGGCGTCTCCGCCCCGCCGCGCAATTGCAGGTCGAAGCGGAAGGCGCGGCAGCCCGCCGCCTCGCCATCCGGCTGCGCCAGCAGCAGGGGGCGGCGCGCCGCCGGCACCGCGGCCAGCACCGGGTCCGCTTCGTTCGGGCCGGGGAAATCCGGGAAGAAGACAGTGGTGAAGAGGGTGCGCATCAGCCCGCTCGCCATCACCGCCAGCTCGATATGCGGGGCGCGGGGGCCGGCGGCATCGGTGAAGCCGCCGGGCAGCAGGGTATGGAATTCATAGCCGCCCGCGGCATCGGTCCAGGCGCGGCCCCAGCCGAGGAAATCCGGATCCGCCAGCGCGCATTCCGGGTCCTTCGGGTGGCGGAAGCGGCCGGCGGCATCGGCCTGCCAGGCTTCCAGGATGGCGTTCACGCAAGGAATGCCCCCCTCCCGCCGCACCACCCCGCGCAGCAGGATGCGCTCGCCGCGCGTGCTCGGCGCCGCCGCGGCGGAAACGCGCGTCAGGTCGTTGTCGCCGGCCTGGAAGAAGGTCTGCGGAAAGAACGGCCCGATGGTCTGGGAGGGGGTGGGCAGCAGGGGCGCGTTGGGCTTCAGCATGGCGGCGTCGCCGCCCGGCCGCGCAGCACGATGTCATGGCGGAAGCCGAGCCAGCCGGCCCCCACCTCGGCCGGCGGCAGGGCGGTGGCGAGCAGCCGCTGCCGCGCCGCCGCCTCCGGCACCGCCATGAAGATGTGGTCGAAGGGGTTCAGCGGCTCGCCGGGGAAGAACATCTGCGTCACCAGCCGGCTGAGGCTGGCCGGGCCGATGACCGAGAAATGCACATGCGGCGGCCGCCACCACACCTCCTTCGTCGGCACCGGATAGGCGCCGGGCTTCACGGTGAAGAAGCCGAAGCCGCCTTCCGCATCCGTCCGCACCCGGCCATTGCCGATGAAATTCGGGTCCAGCGGCGCGTCCCGCGTGGTGTCATTCGGATGGAAATAGCGGCCGGCGGCATTGGCCTGCCACAGCTCCACCACGGCGCCGCGGACCGGGCGGCCATCCTCGTCCAGGATGCGGCCGGCGATGTGGATGAGCTGGCCGATGGCTGGCCTGCCGGGGTTGGGCGTGGCCAGGTTCATCTCGTCGCAGGGCAGCTTGCGGTCGAGGTCGAGCGGGCCGGTGAACTGGCCGCGGCCGGCCGGGCGGCGGATCGGCGCCTCGGCGGGGCTGTGGGTGAAGGTGCCGGGGTAGCCTGGCGTCGGCACCACGGGCTGGACGCCGGGCGGCCAGGGGTCGAAGCGGTCGGGCAGGCTGTCCATGGCGTTTCCCTCCGGCGGCGATGCTACCGCCCTGGCGCGGCGCATTGCCAGGGGCGGGCGGGATGCCGGGGCCCCCGCCGGCCGGAACCCGCGCCCCGTCGACCTGGCTGGGCTAGGCTGGTCCGGGATTCAGCTTGCCGGCGGATGGTGACGCCTGGCCTTTCCGGCCAGCCGCACCACGCGCCGGAAGGCGGGAGGAGACCGAAATGGCCGAACGCCGCATCCTCGCCCGGGGCGAGGCGCGCATCGAGGTGCTGGAGGAGGGCGAGGGCCCGCCCGTGCTGCTGCTGCCCTCGCTGGGCCGGGGCGCGGAGGATTTCGCCGCGGTCGCGCCGCTGGTCGCCGCCGCCGGCTTCCGGGTGATCCGGCCGGAGCCGCGCGGCATCGGTGCCTCCCAGGGCCCCATGGAGGGGTTGACGCTCTACGACCTGGCGGCGGATGCGGCGGCGGCGCTGCCCGGGCCGGCGGTGGTGGCGGGGCATGCCTTCGGCAATTGGGTGGCGCGGGCGCTGGCGGCCTCGCAGCCGGGACTGGTGCGGGGCGTGGTGCTGCTGGCAGCCTCGATCGGGGTGAAGGCGGCGCCTGACATCCGCGCCGCCATCGATGGTAGCTTCGACCCCGCCCTGCCGGAAGCGGAGCGGCTGCGCCACCTGCAGCGCGGCTATTTCGCGCCGGGACATGATGCGCGGGTCTGGCTCAGCGGCTGGCATCCGCCGGTGGCGCACATGCAGCGGGCGGCGACGGCGGCGACGGACGAGGCCTGGAAGCGCGTGGCCGACCGGGTGCAGACGCTCTATGTCGCAGCAGCCCAGGACACCATCGCCCCGGTGCCGACCGAAGCGGAATTGCGCCGCCTGATCGGCGCCCGGGCGGAGCTGATGGTGGTGCCCGATGCCGGCCACGCCCTGCTGCCGGAACAGCCCGAGGCGACGGCAGCGGCGCTGGTTGCCTTCGCCCGGGCGTGTTGACTGGTTGGGGGCTCCGCCCCCGAACCTTGCTGATTGGGGGCTCCGCCCCCCAACCCCCGCCAGGGGCTCTGCCCCTGGACCCCGCCGGGGGGTGGACCACCCCCCGGACCCCGGTCTGAGTTTGGGACCTGAGGTTTGAACCTGCCGACTCTCACCGAGGTCCTCTGGTGGGGCAAGGGGGGCGAAGCCCCGTTCCGGCCCGGATTGCCCCCGCCATCGCCCCGCGCCTATGCTTCCCGCAACGCGCCGCCGCAGGCGGACGAAGGGAGGAACCGCATGGCTCAGAGCCCATCAGCGGCCGCCGCGGACTCCGCCCGGGCCCCTGGCCCGGCGCAGGACACGCCGCTCGTCGACACCCACTTCCACCTCTACCTGCGGGACATGCCCCTCACCGGCTGGGCCTGGCACCACCCGCCGGAGGATGCGACGGCCGAGCAATTCCTCTCGGTCATGGATGCGCATGGCGTCGGCTTCGGCGTGGTCGCCGCCGCCAGCCTCCATGGCGACTACCACGACTACACCGTCCGTTCCCTGCGCCGGCATAAGCGGCTGCGCGGCACCGTCTTCCTGCGGCCGGAGACGGATCTCTACACCATGGAGCGGATGAAGGCGGACGGCATCGTCGGCATCCGCCTGTTCTTCCGCCGCGTGCCCAACCCGCCCGATCTGCGCTCCGCCGAATACCGGCTGCTGCTGCGCCGCGTGCGCGACCTGGGCTGGCATGTGCACACCCTGGTCGGCAGCCCGATGCTGCCGGACATCATCGCGGCGATGGAGGAGGCCGGGGTGAAGCTCGTCATCGACCATATGGGCCATCCCGATCCGGCGCAGGGCGTGAACTGCCCCGGCTTCCGGGCGATGCTCGCGGCGGTCGAGCGCGGCCGCACCTGGGTGAAGCTTTCCGCCGGCTTCCGCGTCGCCTCGCCGGAGGCGGCGCGGGCGCATGCCAGGGCGCTGCTCGCCGTCGCCGGCGGGGAACGGCTGGTCTGGGGCAGCGACTGGCCCTTCGCCGCCTTCGAGGGCCGCGTCACCTATGCCGACACCATCACCGCGCTGCGTGACTGGGTACCGGATGCCGCGCTGCGCCGGCAGATCACCGGCGATACGCCGATGCGCCTCTATTTCGCGGAATAGGACCTGTTGAGGAGTGGGAGAGGCGGAGGCCCGACGGGGAATTCTTCGCACTGGGCAGGGTTGCGGCACCGCCGCAACGGCGCGGCCAGGGCAGGTTGCCGCGGCGGGCCGGCTGCCGAACCCGGCCGCCGCAAGGACCCGCCAGAGCGACCCTCGCCGTTCCGCAATCGGCCCCGGGCACGGAAACGCAACACAAGGGAGGGATCGCCATGGGGGAGATCACGCGCCGCGGCCTCGGCGCCTTCGGCACCGGGCTCGGCCTCGCCGCCGCCCTGCCGGCCCTGGCGCAGCCCGGCTCGCCGCAACCCTGGCCCAGCCGCGCGGTGGCGCTGGTGGTGCCCTTCGTCCCCGGCGGCTCCGCCGATGTCATCGGCCGGCCCCTGGCGCAGCACCTCTCGGCGGCTTTCGGACAGAGCTTCGTCGTGGACAATCGCGGCGGCGCCAATGGCAATGTCGGCACCCATCTGGTGGTGCGGGCGGAGCCGGACGGGCAGATGTTGCTGGTCACCACCAACGGCCCGGTCTCGACGAACATGCTGCTGTTCCGGACCATGCCCTACAACCCGCTCACCGATCTCACGCCGGTCGCGCTGCTCTCCGACCTGCCGGTGATCGTCGTCGCACGGCGGGACGCGCCCTATGCCTCGCTGGCGGAGATGTTCGCCTATGCCCGGGCCAATCCGGGGAAGATCAATTGCGGCGTGCCGGCGACCGGCGCGCTCGGCCACCTGGCGGCGGAGCTGCTGCAGCGGCGGGCGGGGATCGAGTTCACCATCGTGCCCTTCCGCGGCGGCGCCACGGCGGCGACGGGGCTGCTGAGCGGCGTGGTGGAGGTCTCGATCGACCTGGTGCCGGCCTACCAGGCGCATATCCAGGCGGGGACGGTCCGCGCCCTCGGCGTCGCCGCGACGGAGAGGCTGGAGGCGCTGCCGGGAGCGGAGCCCATCGCCTCCCAGGGGCTGCCGGGCTTCGAGGCGCTGGGCTGGACGGCGATCCTCGGCCCGCCGGGGCTGCCTGCCGGAATCGTGCAGAAGGTGAACGAGGCGGCCAACCGCTTCCTGGACAAGCCCGAGATCAAGGCGATGCAGAGCGCATTGGGCTCCCGCATCCTGGGCGGCACGCCGCAGGACCTGGCGCGGCGGATGCAGGCGGAAGTGGCGCTGTGGCGGCCGGTGATCGCGGCGGCGGGGATCACGCTGGACTAGAGCGGGATCGGTTGAGCTGCGCTCACCCGCCCCGCTCTAGCTCATTGTTCGGTCGCGTGATTCACGGTTTCGGTCGATTCGACCTCAACCGATCACGCTCTAGGCGTTGGGGGCTTTGCCCGTTGCAGCGATGCCGCCCCCCCCCGCCACGGGCAAGGCCTCCCTCCGGACCCCGCCCCGGCTGGTTCAACCCACGGGCCTGAACCTCACATCGGGGTCCGGGCCAGGTCCTGATCCCAAAGCGGGGTTGGCGGCACAGCCGGCAACGGCAGCGCCCCGATCTTCCCCTTCGGTGCAACCACGCCCGCGGCCCCCCGTTGCTGCCCGAAAGCGAGAGGAGCCCGCGATGGTGCAAACCCGCAGCGATGCCGAGGCCAAGCGCAAGGTCTGGGACATGATCAAGGATGTCGAAGTCGCCATGATGGTGACGCAGGACAGCGAGGGCCGCTTCCGCGGCCGCCCGATGCGCGCGGTCAACCGCGAATTCGACGGCGTGCTGTGGTTCTTCGCCACCGCCGGCGCGCCGGTCACCGGGGAGACGGCGGAGGATGGCCGCGTGCTGCTGGCCTATGCCGATCCGCGCGGCCAGAATTACGTCTCCATCTACGGCACGGCGGAGGTGGTGAAGGATCCCGCGAAGCAGAAGCAGCTCTGGTCGGAGCCGCTGCGCGTCTGGTTCCCCGGTGGCGCCGAGGACCCGAAGGTGGCGCTGATCCGCGTGGACTGCGAGGGCGCGGAATACTGGGATGCGCCGAGCAGCACGCTGGTGCACGCCTATGGCTATCTGAAGGCCGTCACCACCGGCCAGCCGCCGCATCCGGGGGCGAATGACAAGGTGGATCTCAACAAGAAGGCGGGCTGAGCGGGCGCGGTCGCCCCCACCACCCCATATGCCATCCCCACCCTGACCTCCCCCGCTGGAGGGGGAGGGCTGGGGTGGGGGTGGCTGTCCACCCGCGAAACACCGTCAGGCGCGCAGCAGCACCCGCACATGCGCCGCCGCGCTGGCCGCCAGCGCCTCCAGATCGTAGCCGCCTTCCAGCAGGCTCACCACGCGGCCGCGGCAATGCCGCTCCGCCAGGGCGCAGATCTCCGCGGTCAGCCAGGCGAAATCCGCCTCCCGCACCCGTAGCTGGGCCAGCGGGTCGCGGGCATGCGCGTCGAAGCCGGCGGAGACCACCACCAGCTCCGGCGCGAAACCCTCCACCGCCGGCAGCAGCTCCGCCGCCCAGGCGGCGCGGAAGGCCTCGCCATCCGCGCCCGGCCGCAGCGGGGCGTTGAACACATTGCCCACCCCCCGCTCCCGCGCCGCCCCGGTGCCGGGGTAGAGCGGGAATTGGTGGGAGGAGGCGTAGAGGATGCTCGCATCGTCCTCCACGCAGGCCTGGCTGCCATTGCCGTGATGCACGTCGAAATCGAGGATCGCGACACGTGCCGCGCCATGTGCCCGCTGCGCCTGCCGCGCCGCGATGACGGCGCTGGAGAAGAAGCAGAAGCCCATGGGCCGGCGCGGCTCGGCATGGTGGCCGGGCGGGCGCACGGCGCAGAAGGCGCGGCGGACCTCGCCGCGCATTACCGCATCCACCGCCGCCACCGCGGCGCCGGCGGCGCGGGAGGCGGCCTCGGCGCTGCCATGGCTCATCAGCGTGTCGGCATCCAGCGGCACCGTCTCGCCCTCCGCCGGGCGGATGCCGAGGATCGCCGCCACATACTCCGCCGGATGCGCCAGGGCGAGCTGCTCCGCCGTCGCCTCCGGCGCCTCGCCGCGGATCAGCTCGGCGAATTCCTCGTCGTCCAGGGCGCGCAGCACGGCGCGCAGCCGGTCCGGCGATTCCGGATGCCCCTCCCCCGGCTCATGCCGCAGGCAGGCGCGATGGGTCAGCAGCAGCACGCTCATGCGGCGGGCTCGGCCCGCTTGCGCAGGACGAAGCGCAGCACCTCTCCCTCCTGCGCCTGGGTCACCAGGGTGTGGCCGGTCTCGGCGCAGAAGGCGGGGAAGTCACGGGCAGCGGCGGGGTCGGTCGCCAGCACCGTCAGCTCCGCCCCCGGCGCCAGGCCGCGCAGCGCCTTGTTCGCCTTCAGCACCGGCAGCGGGCAGGACAGGCCGCGGACATCGAGCAGGGTTTCCACCATGGCGGCCAGTCCAGCACCGGGGCGGCCCCGCCGCAAGGCTTGCGGCAGGGCCGGCGGCACCGCAATTTCCCGGCATGACGCTGCGCATCGGCATCGACCTCGGCGGGACCAAGACGGAGATCGTGGCGCTGGACGCCGCCGGGGTGGCGCGGCTGCGCCGCCGGGCGCCGACGCCCCCGGCCTATGATGGCGTGATCGGCCTGGTCGGGGCGCTGGTCGAGGCGGCGGAGGCGGAGCTGGACGCGCGCGGCACGGTCGGCATCGGCATCCCCGGCAGCCTCTCCCCCGCCACCGGGAAGGTGCGCGGCGCCAATTCCACCTGGCTGAATGGCGGCCGCCTGGACCGCGACCTGGCGGCAAGGCTGGGGCGGGAGGTGCGCGTGTCCAACGACGCCAATTGCCTGGCGATGAGCGAGGCGGCGGATGGCGCCGGCGCCGGCTTCGGCACGGTCTTCGCCGTCATCCTCGGCACCGGCGTCGGCGCCGGGATCGTGAGCGGCGGGCGGCTGCTGGAGGGGCGGAACCGCATCGCCGGCGAATGGGGCCACAACCCCCTGCCCTGGATGAATGCGGCGGAATTCCCCGGCCCCGCCTGCTGGTGCGGCCAGCGCGGCTGCATCGAGACCTTCCTCTGCGGCCCGGCCCTGGCCGCCGAGGCCGATGGGCCGGGCGCCCGCGACGCCAGCGCCCTGCCCGACCGCGCCGCCGCCGGCGACATGGCCGCCGCGGCGGCGCTGGAACGGCATGCGGACCGGCTGGCCCGGGCGCTGGCGCATGTGGTGAACATCCTCGACCCGGATGCCATCGTGCTGGGCGGCGGGCTTTCCAACATGGCGCATCTCTATGCGGAGGTACCGCTTCGCTGGGGCCGCTTCGTGTTCAGCGACGTGGTGACGACGAAGCTGCTGCCGGCGAAGCATGGCGACAGCTCCGGCGTGCTGGGCGCGGCGCGGCTCTGGGATGGGGTGGGATGATGCCGGTCCCCGGCTTCTGGGCAGGGGTGGCCTCCACCGTGCTGAGCAGCCTGATCGAGCTGATCACCTGGGCGCCCTTCGCGGCATCTCTAGAGGCCCGGCTCGCCCCGGCTGGCTATGCCCTGGCGGAAAATCCCGGTGGGCTGGCGAATGGCTGGATCGCCACGAGCCTGGCGGCGCGGCGCCTGCCCTATGGCCTCCGGCCCAGGCTCGGCATGCTGTCCGGGGCATGGGTCAGCCTGTGCCTTGCGGTTGTCGCGGTCCTGCTGCTCGACATCCTGTCGCCCGGCTTCTGGCCGCCGCCCGAGGATGAGGAGGTGGGCGAATTGACGGGGCGGGAGCTGGCCCGGCTCTCGCTGCACAGCCTTTGGATCTGCGCCCTCCCCTTCCTCGTCCGGCGCCGCTGATGCCCGCCCTCATGCCCGCCCTCTGCCGCGACTGCTGCCAGGAGGCTCCGGCGGACCGCCCCACCTGCCCCGCCTGCGGCAGCCGCCGCCTGGTGCGGCATGCGGAGCTCTTCACCCTCACCGTCGCCCATATCGATTGCGACGCCTTCTATGCCAGCATCGAGAAGCGGGACCGGCCGGAGCTGCTGGCGAGGCCCGTCATCGTCGGCGGCGGCAAGCGCGGCGTGGTCTCCGCCGCCTGCTACCTGGCCCGCACGACCGGCGTGCGGAGTGCGATGCCGATGTTCAAGGCGCTCCGCCTTTGCCCGGATGCCGTGGTCATCAAGCCGCAGATGGCGAAATACGTCGCCGCCGCGCGGCAGATTCGAGAGCTGATGGAGGCGCTGACGCCGCTGGTGCAGCCGCTCTCGATCGACGAGGCGGTGCTGGACCTGCGCGGCACCGAGGCGCTGCACCGCGCCCCGCCCGCCCTCACCCTGGCCCGCTTCGCGCTCGACGTGGAGCGGCAGGTGGGCGTCACCATCTCCCTCGGCCTCGCCCCCAACCGGCTGCTGGCCAAGCTGACGGCGGAGCGCGACAAGCCGCGCGGCTTCGCCGTGCTGGGCGCCTCGGAGGCCGCCGCCTGGCTGGCGCCGCAGCCCGTCTCGCTGCTGCCCGGCGTCGGCCCTGCCCTGCAGAAGCGGCTGGAAGCGGCCGGCTTCACCCGCCTCGGCCAGCTCGCCGCACTCGATGCGCGGGAAGCGCTGCGGCGCTTCGGCGAAGACGGGCCCAGCCTCGCTGCCCGGGCGCGCGGGGAGGACAGCCGCCCCGTCGATCCCAGCCGCGAGGTGAAGAGCATCAGCGCCGAGACCACCTTCGAGACCGACCTCGCCACCCTCGCGACGCTGGAAGCCCCGCTCTGGCGGCTCTGCGAGAAGCTGGGGCGGCGGCTGCGCGACAAGAGCCTCGCCGCCGCCGGCGTGGTGCTGAAGCTGAAGACCGCCGATTTCCGCCAGCGCACCCGCAACATGCGCCTGCCGGTGCCGAGCCTGGTGCCGGAGACGCTCTTCGCCGCGGCGCGCAGCCTGCTGGCGAAGGAGGTGGATGGCACGGCATTCCGCCTCATCGGCATCGGCGCCCAGCCTTTGGCCCCGGCCGCGGCGGCGGACCAGGGCGACCTTGTGGACCCCGACGCGCCGCGGCGCAGGGCGCGCTGGCAGGCGATGGAAACGCTGCGCGCCCGTTTCGGTGAGGGGGCGGTTGCACTCGGGCGTGGATTGAGGCCGCGCTGAAGGCAACCGCAACCAGCGGCGGCCGTTGCTCGGGCTCCCTCCCTGAGGAGAGCCACCCCATGTTCCTCCGCGTCAACAAGCTGCAGATCGAGCTGCCGGCGCCGAAGCGCCAGGACCCCAATGCCGCCGCCGCCCTGCAGGAGCTGCTGGGTGGGAAATACGGGGAGATGTCCACGCTCGGGAACTACCTGTTCCAGAGCTTCAACTTCCGCAGCAAGAGCAAGCTGCGCCCCTTCTATAGCCTGGTCGCCGCCATCACGGCGGAGGAGCTGGGGCATGTGGAGCTGGTCAGCAACGGCGTCGCCATGCTGAACAACGGTCCGGACAGCGCGGCGGATGACAGCGGCGACGGCGGCGACATCAGCCAGGCACCGCAGGAGGCGATGAAGGATATCCGCCTCGCCGCCGGCTTCTTCTCCAATGGCGGCGGCGCCATGCCGGTGGACAGCAACGGCGCTTCCTGGAACCGGGACTTCGTGACCACCACGGGCAATGTGGTCTTCGACCTGCTGCATAATTTCCACCTGGAATGCGGCGCGCGGCTGCACAAGCTGCGGGTCTACGAGTCGCTGAGCGACCCGACCGGGCGGGAGGTCTGCGGCTACCTGCTGGTGCGCGGCTCGGTGCACGCGCATTCCTATGCGCTGGCGCTGAAGAAGCTGACGGGCGTCGAAATCGAGAAGATGCTGCCGACGCCGAACATCCCGCTGGCGAAGATCCCCGAGGCGCAGAAATTCCTCGATGAGGGCTCGCACCGCCGGCTCTATACCTTCAGCCCGGCCGACTACAAGGAGATCGCCGGCATCTGGGGCCAGGGCGAGCAGGCGCTGCCGGGCGACCCGCCGGGCGAGCTGCAGGTGGTGGACGGCATGCCGGAAGGCGGCAAGATTCACGACCTGGTCGGCCAGCCCAACGCCTTCACCCCGGACTACGCGCCGGAGGAGATGTACGAGATCGCGGCGAAGCTGACCCAGGCGATGCGCTGACTCCCCGCGAAGTCGCTGCGCGCCTCGCGGGGACCCCGGTTGGCGCCGTCCTGTCGGCGCCTCGCACAGCCAACCGAGGCGAAGCCTCGGTTGGCTACGGGCGGCGGGGTTCGGGCTGGGCGCAGTCGGCCCAGCGTTCAGCGCCGCGTCCGCACGCCGTCCGCCACCAACGAACAGGCGGTGACGGTCAGCAGGATGGCGAGGCCCGGCCAGAAGGCGGTCCAGGGTGCGGCGAAGATCATCTCCTGCGCATTGGCCAGCATATTGCCCCAGGAGGGCGCGGGGGGCTGGATGCCAAGGCCGAGGAAGCTCAGCGTGCTTTCCGCCAGCACCGCGCCGGCCACCGCCAGCGCCGTCGCCACCGCGATGGGGCTGGCGATGTTGGGCAGCACATGGCGCAGCAGCACCCGCGCCTCCGTGGCGCCGGAGATTCGGGCCGCCGCCACATAGTCCAGCGCAAGCTGGGTCAGCGCCGCGGCGCGGGCCAGGCGGGCGACGCCCACCCAGCCGAACAGCACCAGGATGACGGTGATGCGGGCGATGTCGGCCAGGGCTTCGCCGCGCGGCAGGCCGAAGCGGCCGGTATCCACCGCCGCCAGCACCACCAGCAGCGGCAGGGCGGGCAGCGCCAGCAGCCCGTCGGCCAGGCGCATCAGCACCGCCTCCACCCAGCCGCCGCGCCAGGCCGCGAGCAGCCCGATGGCGGTGCCCAGCAGCGTCGCCCCCAGCGCGACGCCGAGCCCCACCGCGAGCGACACCCGCGCCCCGTAGAGCAGCCGCAGCAGGATATCCCGCCCCAGCTCGTCGGTGCCCAGCGGATGCTCGGCCGAGGCTTCGGCGTAGCGCAGGAAGAGGTCCGGCGCGAAGGGATCGTGCCCCAGCGCCTGCCGGAGGATGCCGGCCCCGGCCGCCGCCGCCGCGAGCAGCGCCAGGATGCCGAGGCCGAGGGCGAGCCGCAGGGTCAAGGGCTGCTGGGGCCTTCCGGCCCTTGGGGGAGGTTCGAGGAGGATCGCGCCACATGGCGCGCCTCGCGGCACGACGCCCTCCTCATTGCCCCAGCCTCATTGCCCCAGCCTCGGGTCGATCGCCCGCTGCAGCATGTCCGCCGCCAGGGTCGCCAGCATGGTGACCAGCGCCGCCAGCAGCAGCGCCAGCAGGGCCAGGTTGTAGTCATTCCCCATGATGCTGTCGTAGATCAGCTTCCCCATCCCCGGCCGGGCGAAGATGGTCTCCGTCACCAGCGCGCCGGAGACCAGCGCCCCGGCATCCAGCGCGGCGACCGTCACCAGGGGAATGGCCGCGTTGGGGAAGGCGTGCCGCCACAGCACCGCGGCTTCCCGCAACCCCTTCATCCGCGCCGTGCGGATATAGGGCGCCGCGAGTTCCGCCTGCATCGCCGCCAGGGCGTGCCGCGCATAGGACGCGCAATTCACCAGCGCCAGCGTCGTCACCGGCAGCAGCAGGAAGCGCAGCGCCTCGCCCACCCCCTGCCCCTCCGCCGTCCCGCCCGCCGGCAGCCAGCCCAGCGTCACGGCGAAGAGGATGATGAGCATGAGGCCGAGCCAGAAGCTCGGCGTGGATTGCGCGAGGATGGCGACGGCATCCGCCACCCGCCCCAGCCAGGGCCGCGCCGCCCCCAGCACGCCCAGCAGCACGCCGCCCCCCGCCGCCAGCAGCAGCGACCAGCCGAGCAGGGTCAGCGTCGAGAGCAAGGCCGGCCACAGCACCGCGCCGGCGCGGAGGGAGAACAGCCGGGAATAGCCGAAATCGCCCCGCAGCACCGCGGCGGCCCAGGCCAGGTAGCGTTCCTGCAGCGGGCGATCCAGCCCATGGATCGCCCGCAGCTTCGCCACATCCGCGGCGCTCAGCGCCGGGTCGCCGAGCATGGCGAGGTCCAGCGGATCGCCCGGCATCAGCCCCATGGCCAGCCAGGTGAGCGCGGAGAGCAGAACCAGCGTCACCGCGATCTGCGGCAGCCGCCATGCCAGCATCCGCGCCATGCCGGACGCAGCCTCAGCCGCCGCGCGCCGCCTTCACCGCGGCCTTCGCCGCATTCACCATCAGCCCGACCTCGTTGGAGATGGTGACGAGCTTGAAGCCCATCTGGATCATCCGGTGGGCATATTCCGGCGTGCCGTTGTGCAGCCCGGCGGCGATGCCGCGCTTGGCCGTCGCCGCCAGCAGCTTCTCATAGATGCCGAGGATGAAGGGATCCTCGACATCCAGCTTCGGCGTCAGCCCGTATGAAAAAGAAAGATCCGAAGGCCCGATATAGATGCCGTCGATCCCCGGGACGTCGAGAATGGCGTCGATATTCTCAATCGCCGTCTTGGTCTCGATCATTGGGATGACGAGGATATTTTCGTTTGCCGTCTTCTGGTAGCCGCCGGCTTCGCCGTAAACTCCAGCGCGAATTGGGCCGTTGGAGCGCGTGCCTTGCGGTGGATACTTGCAGTACTGCACCAGATTGGCCGCTTCCTGGGGCGTGTTGATCATCGGGCAGATCACGCCATAGGCGCCGGCATCCAGCACCTTGCCGATGATGCCCGGCTCGTTCCACGGCACCCGCACCATCGGCGTGACGCCGGAAGGCTGGATGCCCTGGAAGCAGGCGACGCAGGAGAGGTAGTCCTGCACCCCGTGCTGCATGTCCACCGTGACGCTGTCCCAGCCGCACTGGCTGTACATCTCGGCGCTGAACGCGTTGGGGATGGCGAGCCAGCCATTCACCACAGCCTTGCCCGCCTGCCACGCTTCCTTGACCTTGTTCGGCATCGCTTCCTCGCTCCGCGTCGCGCAACGGGGCGGGCCACCGGCAGCGTGGCCGGCGGCGAAGCGGCGGGGCCGATCGTCACCGGGGCGTGGCCGGTGCAGCCCGTCTCCCCTGCCAGGACTAAGCGGCGTGCCGGTCAGCGTCAACGCGCCATGCAGCGCGTGGGCGCGGCGCGGTTAAGCCCTCGCTCACGCTTTTCCCGGCGGCGTGAGGCCGGCCTTCACCGGCGGGCAAGGAACTTCTGCAAATTTTGAGACAGGGATCAAAAAAAGCGTCTCACTGCCGGAGTCCGTCAATGACAGAGACAAGCCTCGTCGCCTCCACCGCCGGCACCGCGATCGGGACCTTCACCCTGGAGAATGCCGGCACCGCCACCCTCGGCGCCGGCATCACCTCGCTCGGCCAGGTCTTCGCGGCGGGCGAGGTGCCGGCGGGCGGGAAGCTGCTGGCGCGGATCGGCACCAGCCTGGTGCCGGTGCAGCTCGACGTGAAGACCACCTGGCCGGACGGCTCCGCCAAGATGGCCGTGCTCACCGTCGAACGGCCGGCGCTGGCCGCCGGGCAGTCGGTGGAGGTCTCGCTGGTCGCCGGCAAGGCAGCGGCGGCGCCGGACATCGACCTCGCCACCGCCCTCGCCGGCCACAGCTTCACCCTCGATCTGGCCATGGCGGATGGCAGCACGCAGCATGTCGACGTGCTCGCCGCGCTCAAGCAGGCGCTGGCCGAGGGCACCGCCAGCTTCTGGCAGGCCGGCCCGCTGGCCACCGAGGCACGGGTGGAAATCCCGGTCGCCGGCTCGCTGCGCCTGGTCTTCGACGTCACCGCCTACAAGGATGGCGGGTTCAACGTCTCCGCCCAGTTCAACAACGACGTGGCGATGCAGGCGGCGGGCGGGCGCGTGGCCTACGGCGTCACCGCCCGCCTGGATGGCCGGCAGGTGCTGGCGGAAACGCTGGACCAGGGCCAGTACCAGAATTGGCACCAGGATTTCTCCTCGACGGGCCGCGATGGCGGCCAGGGCCTCGGCGCGCCGGAAGCGGGCTGGCTGAACATCCGCCAGGATGTGGCGAAGCTCGCCGCCCTCGGCGCCGTCGCCGATTACGACCTGGCGCTGGAGGTGCCGGAGGCGAAGCTCGACGCCTATGCCACGGCGATGGCGGCGGCAGGCTGGGGCGACCCGCTCGCCACCAACGGCGTCGCCACCTTCATGCCGATGACCGGGGCGCGGGCGGATATCGGCTTCACCACCCAGGCCAACACCGCCTGGCTGCTGAGCCAGGATGCCCGCGCCGCCGGCTACGCGCTGGGCCAGGCGGAGACGGCCGGCGCGGTGCCGTGGAATTTCCACGATGCCGCCAACGGCACCTGGCTGAACACCGACAATTACGCCCAGCTCTGGACCGATTCCCGCGGCGGCACCGGCCGGGTGGGCGATACCAAATCGACCGGGCTGGTGCAGCAGGTGGACGGGCAGACCGGCTGGGTGACGGACCGGGCGCACCAGCCGGACCTCTCCTACGTCCCCTACCTGCTGACCGGCGAGCGCTGGATCCTCGACAACCTGATGGCCCAGGCCGCCTGGAACGTCATGGGCACCTGGGCGGCGATGCGCGGCGACGACGACATCCTGGTGAATGGCGGCCAGGTGCGCGGCTCCGCCTGGGCGCTGCGGCAGATCGACGAGGCGGCCTGGGCGGCGCCGGATGGCAGCGCGGAGAAGGCCTATTTCACCAAGGTCTCGGCGGCGAATTGGGCCTGGCTGGTCAGCCAGATCCCGGCCTGGACGGCGCAGCAGGGCGAGGCCCATGGCTGGCTGCCCGGCGATTACGGCACCGCTGGCAACATGGCGCCCTGGCAGCAGGACTACTTCGCCTCCACCGCCATCGCCGCCGCCGCCCGCGGCAACCAGGATGCGCTCACCTTCCTCGAATGGATGTCGAACTTCCTGGTCGGCCGCTTCCAGGCGGCCGACCAGGGCTTCCCCCTGCATGACGGCGCCGCCTACAACCTGGCGGTCAGCGACCCGGCGACCGGCCGCCTCTACCAGAGCTGGGCGGAGATCGGCGCGCAGACCGCCGCCCGCGGCCTGTCCAACGGCGATGGCTGGGCGCAGAGCAATGGCGATTACGGCCGCCTCGCCCTCGCCACCCTGGCCGGCATCTGGCACCTGACCGGCAACCCCGAAGCGCGCGCCGCCTACCACGCCCTGCTGATGGAGGTGCCGCCCTATACCAGCGAGGCGGATCTCGCCCGGTCGCTCGACCATCTCGTCACCATCCCGGACATCATGGATGGCGACGACGTGATGACTCCGGCGACGGCGCAGCCCGCCTTCGCGGTCGATCTCGGCAGCGGCAACGACCTGCTGCGCCTGTCCTCCGCCGGCAACAACGCAGTCACCGTCGCCGGCGCCGAGACCATCCTGGGCGGTGCGGCCAATGACCGCGTCACCCTCGCCGCCCCCGCTGCGGGGGTGCTGATCGACCTCGGCGCCGGGGCGGATACGGTGGTGCTGGCGGCGGGTGACGCCAGCCAGGTGACGGTCGCGGGGGCGGAGACGATCCTCGGCGGCGGCGGCGACGATTCGGTGCGGCTGACGACGCCGCTGGCGGCAGGCCTCGTCACCCTCGGCGAGGGGCGGGACCGGCTGGTCCTGGCGGATGGCGGCAATACCGCCACGGTCTCCGGCGCCGAGACCATCCTGGGCGGCAATGGTTCGGACGTGCTGATCTTCGGCGCCACCGCCGGCGCCCTGGAGATCGACCTCGGCGGCAGCCGCGACAGCGTCACCTTCGGCAATGCCGCCGTCACCGCCCGCTTCGCCTATGTGGAATCGGTGCGGACCGGCAGCGGCGCCGACGTCATCGCCCTTGGCGGCGGCATGCAGGATGCGGTGATCGACCTCGGCTACGGCGCCGACCGGCTGACCCTTGCCGCCGAGGGCGGCCGGGTTTCGGTTGCCGGCGCGGAAACCGTCCTCGGCGGCGGAGCCGCGGATGCGCTGGTGCTGACCCAGCGCGGCGGCGGCTTCGTCATCGATCTCGGCGGCGGCGCCGACCGGGTGAGCTTCGCCGATGGCGGCAACGGCGCCACGGTCAGCGGCGCCGAGACGATCCTCGGCGGCGATGGCGCCGATACCATCACCCTCGGCGCGGCGCAGCGCGCGGGGCTGATCGATCTCGGCGCCGGCGCCGACCGGCTCTACCTCGCCGCCGGCGGCAACCGCCTGACGCTGCGCCATGTGGAGACGGTGACGGGCGGGGATGGCGAAGACAGCCTGACTTTCGCCACCGGCTTCGCCGGCGGCAATGTCGCGCTCGGCGGCGGCGCGGACCGGGTGGTGCTGGCCGATGGCGGCAACACCCTCGCCCTCTCGGGCGTCGAGACGGTGACGGGCGGCGCCGGGGATGACGTCGTCACCATCGCCCTCGGCAGCACCGGGATGCTCATCGACCTCGGCGCCGGGCGCGACCGGGTGATCCTCGCCGCCGCCGCCGCCGCGACGATCTGCGGAGCGGAGACCGTCACCGGCAGCGCCGGCGCCGATGCCGTCACCCTCGCCGGCGTCATGTGGGACGGGCTGGTGGAGCTCGGCAGCGGCGCCGACCGGCTGGTGCTGGCCGATGGCGGCAACCGCCTGACGGTGAGCGGGGCGGAGACCATCCGGGGCGGCGCCGGAGACGACGCGGTCACCCTCGGCGCCGCCCTCTACAACGGCGTCATCGAACTCGGCGCCGGCGCCGGCGCCGACCGGCTGGCGCTGGCCACCGGCAACAACAACGTCACGGTCAGCGGCGCCGAGACCATCCTCGGCGGCGCCGGTGCCGACCGGGTGGTGCTGGCCCCCGGCACCACCCGCCTGGTGCTCGGCGGCGTGGAGTCGGTGGTGGGCGGGGACGGCGATGAGAGCCTCACCTTCGTCGCCGGCTTCGCCGGCGGCAATGTCGCGCTCGGCGGCGGCGCGGATCGGGTGGTGCTGGCGGATGGCGGCAACACCCTCACCCTCTCCGGCGTGGAGACGGTGACGGGCGGCGCCGGAGATGACGTGCTCACCATCGCCGTCGGCAGCGCCCTGCTGCTCGACCTCGGCGCGGGGCGCGACCGGGTGACCTTCACCGGCGCCGCCGCCAGTGCGACGATCCGCGGGGCGGAGACCGTCATCGGCAGCGGCTGGTCCGACGCCATCACCCTCACCAGCGCCATGCAGGACGGGCTGGTGGATCTGGGCGCGGGCGCCGACCTGCTGGTGCTGGCCGATGGCGGCAACCGGCTGACGGCGAGCGGGGCGGAGACCATCCAGGGCGGCGCCGGGAATGACGCGGTCACCCTCGGCTCGGTCATCTATTACGGCCTCATCGACCTCGGTGCCGGCGACAACCGGCTGGCCCTCGCCGTGGGCGGCAGCAGCCTGACGCTGCGCAATGTCGGGACCCTCCTCGGCAGCGCCGGCAATGAGGCGATCACCCTCGCCGCGCCGCTGATGGGCGGCGTCATCGATCTTGGCGCCGGCAGCGACCGGCTGGTGCTGAGCGGCGAGGGCGCCAACCGGGTGACGCTGGCCGGGGTGGACACCCTCCTCGGCGGCGCGGCGGCGGATTCCGTCACCCTTTCCGCCGCGGCAAACGGCATGACGATCGACCTCGGCGGCGGCCAGGACCGGCTGGTGCTGGCGGCCGAGGGGGCCAACCGCGTCTCCCTCGCCAATGTGGAATACCTCGCCGGCGGCGCGGGCGACGACACCGTCACCTTCGCCACCGCGCTGCTGCCGAGCACCGATGCGATGGTGCCAGGGGTGACGATCGATCTGCGTGGCGGCTATGACCGGCTGCAGCTTGCCAATGGCGCGAACACCCTCACGGTCAGCAATGCCGAATGGATCCTGGGCGGCAACGGCGCCGATACGGTCACCCTCGGCACGCCGAGCAATGGCACGCTGATCGATCTCGGCGCCGGGGCGGACAGGCTGGCCCTGGCGAATGGCACCAACACCGTCACCGTGCTGAATGTCGAGACCATCCAGGGCGGCGTCGGCAATGACACGGTGACGCTGAACGCCACCCTGACCACTGGCGCCATCGACCTTGGCGCCGGCTATGACCGGCTGGTGCTGGCCGGCGGCAATAACAGCCTCAGCCTGAGCAATGTGGAACTGGTGCTGGGGGCCGCGGGCAATGACCGGCTGACGCTGCTGGGCGGCACCGCCGCCTCGCTGTCCGGCGGCGGTGGGGCGGATACGCTGCTGGGCGGCGCCGGGGCGGATACGCTGGCCGGCGGCGCGGGGGCGGATTCGCTGACCGGCGGCGCCGGGGCGGACCGCTTCCTGTTCGCCGCGGCCGCCGATTCCACGGCCGCCGCGCCGGACCGGATCACCGACTTCACCCATGGCGAGGATCTGCTGGTGTTCAGCGGGCTGCTGCAGGGCAGCTTCGCCTGGCGCGGTGCCGGGGGCTTCAGTGCGGGGGGCGACACCCAGGCGCGCTTCGCCGACGCCACCCAGCAATTGCAGATCGACCTGAACGGGGATGGCAGCCTGGACATGGCCGTCGTGCTGCTGGGGATGAATGCGGCGAAGCTCGGCGCGGGGGATTTCCTGTGGAGTTGAGGCGAATGGGGCTTCGCCGCCCCACCTCGAGCAGGGGGCTCTGCCCCCTGCACCCTCGCCGGGGGGAAGGCTTCCCCCGGACCCCGCCCTGAATCTGCGGTCGACCTGCCGACCCTGAGGGGGTCCGGGTGGGAGGCAGCATTGCCGCTGGAGCGGGATCGGTTGAGCTTCGCTCGCCCCTCCCGCTCTGGCGCATTGTCTGGTCACGTGCTTCACGGCTTCGGTCGATCCGACCTCAATCGATCACGCTCCAGCGGGCGAAGTCCCGACTACCTGTACAGCAACCCTTCGATCAGCCCAGCATAGGCCTGGTACATCTTCTCCTGGTCGTAGTCGCGTTCCGCCTTGGCGCGGTTCGCCGCGCCCAGCCGGGCGCGCAGCGCGGCATCCAGCAGCAGCGGCCGCAGCGCCGCGGCCAGGGCGGCCGGGTCCCTCGCCGCCAGATGCGGCAGGTTCTCCGGCGCCAGCATGGCGCGGAGGTCGCCCACCTCCGTCGCCGCCACCGGCAGGCCGCTCGCCATCGCCTCCATGACGGAGAAGGGCATCTGCTCGGTATCCGAGGAGAGGGCGAGAAGGTCCATCCCGCCGTAGGCCGGCGCCGGGTCCGGCCAGTGGCCGAGGAAGCCGGTGCAGCCGAGGAGGCCCAGCTCCGCCGCCAGGGCTTCCAGCGCCGGCCGTTCCGGCCCGTCGCCGAGGATGGCCAGCCGGGCGGCGATCCCCTCCCGCCGCAGCAGGGCCAGGGCGTGCAGCAGCCGGGTAATGTTCTTCTCCGGCCGCAGCGCGGCGACGGTGCCGATCAGCGGCCCCGCCCCCGGCACCGCCAGCCGCGCGGCGGGCGCGCCGGGGCGGAAGCGCGCCAGATCCAGCCCGTTCGGGATGTGGTGCAGCCGTGCCTCCGGCAGGCGCCAGCCCTCCCGCGCCGCGCGCAGCAGCACCGTGGAGGGCATCGCCACCTCGGACCGGCGCAGCGCCAGGCGCCGCACCAGCATGCGCCGCGGCTTCTGCCCGGCGGCCTCGTCCGGGCCGAAGCCGTCCTCGGTATGCAGATGCGGCAGGCGGGGCGGCAGCCAATTGGCGAGGACGTATTCGATGGCGCCCCAATTGCTGGTCACCAGCAGCGCCGGCCGCAGCGCCCGGACCAGCCGCCTTATCGCCGCCAGCCGCGCCAGCGGCGCGCCGCCGCGCGGCGGCGCCGGCACCAGCGTATAGGGCACCGCCGCCGAGAGGCGTTCGGTGCAGGCGGTGTTGCCGTCCAGCGCCAGGATGGCATGGCGCCAGCGCGGGCCGAAGCGGTTGGCCAGCGCGGCGAAGCGCACCTGCGCCCCGCCGACGCCGAAGCCCGGGAACACATGCAGCAGCAGCGGGCCCGCCATGCCAGGTTTCCCCATGCCAGGCCGTGTCATGCCAGGCCCCGCCGCGCCCGCTCCGCCTGGAACAGGGCGGCGACGCGGCGGGCATTGCCGGCCCAGGTCAGGTCGCGCGCCAGCACCGCCGCCCGCGCCGCCGCGCCCAGCCGGGCGCGCAGCGCCGGGTCGCGCGCCAGCCGCTCCACCGCCGCCCACATCGCGCCGGGCGTCTCCGGCGCGAAGAGCAGCGCGGTCTCGCCATCCGCCAGCACTTCCCGCAGGTTGGGCTGGTCCGGCGCCACGATCGCCCGCCCCGCCGCCATGTATTCGAAGACCTTGAGCGGCGAGGCATAGGCGACAGCGGCCGGCTGCAGCGCGATATCGAAGCCGGCGACCAGGTCCGGGATCGCCTCCCGCCCCTGCAGCCCGGTGAAGCGCACCCGGTCGGCGATGCCGAGTTCGGCGGCCAGCTTTTCCAGCCCGGGCCGGGCCGGCCCCTCCCCCACCACCAGCAGCTCCAGCGGGACGTTGCCGCGGAAGCCGGCGATGGCCCGCACCACCGCATCCAGCCCATGCCAGTCCCGCACGAAGCCGACGAAGCCCAGCGTGACCACCGGCTTCGGCGCCGGCGGGGCGGGCGCGGGGAATTCCGCCAGGTCGATGCCGTTCGGCACCACCAGGATGCGCGCCGGCGCCACCCCGGCCGCACGCAGATGCCCGGCCAGCACCTCCGTCACCGGCAAGGCGCGGTCGGCGGCGCGCCAGACGAAGCGCTCCGTCCAGCGTGCCAGGGCGCCCAGGGCGAGGCCGCCGAAGCGGGCGCGCTCCTCCGCCAGCGGGGCGTTCACCTCCACCAGGAAGGGCAGCTGCAGCCGCCTGGCCAGCAGGGCGCCGGACAGGAAGAAGAGGTTGTAGCGCTCATACACCGCCTCCGGCCGGAATGCGCGGGCGGCGCGGGCCAGGCGGAAATAGGCGGGGATGGAATAGGCCAGCTCCGCCAGCTCCGCGGCGAAGCCGGGCAGCTTGCGGCGGACCAGGGCGGTCAGCCGGCTCTCCCCACCGAAGCTCGCTTCCGCATAGGCGGCGGGACCGACGACCAGCACCTCATGCCCTTCGGCACGCAGGGCGGCGACCAGGCTGTCCAGATGCACGCTCATCCCGTCCCGCGACTGGATGCGGTGGCTGTAGAGAATTCTCATGCGGCGTCCGGGCCCGAGGCAGGGCGCAGCGCGCGGCGGAGCCGGCCGGCGGCGTGGCGGGCCAGGGCCAGGGCGCCGGCCGGGTGAAGGGGGTCCACCAGCAGCAGGCCCAGACGCTGCCGCCTTTCCGCCACCCAGAGGCGCTTGTAGCCATCATCACCGCGGCCGAAATCCAGGGCCTGCACGCCATCCTCCTCGATCAGCCGCCGGATCATCAGCGCGGTCAGCACCGTGCCGGGGGAGGCGGCCCGCGCCGCCTCCAGGTGGAAGAGCTTCGGAATCGTGGCGCCGCCCCGGTGCAGCACCCAATACTGCGCGGCGAGCGGCCTGTCCTCCCTGTCCCGCAACAATCCGAGGCGGAGCGCGCCGCTGGGCGCCAGGGCGCGCATCAGGGCGGCGTCGAAGCCGGGGGCGGGTTCATCCGGCTTCCAGCTCCCGGCGCGCACCGCCTCGAAGGCGGCGATGCCCGGCTCCAGCGCCGCGCCGGGGGCGGCGAGGCATTCGAAGCGGAATTCCCGCCCGGCCCGGGCCAGCTTGCGGGCAATGGTGTTGCGCTGCGCCGGCGGCCGGGTGGCAAGATAGGCGGCCCATCCGGTGTCCGCCGGCAGCGCCTCCCGCCAATTGGCGAAATGCCCGTAGCGCAGCGGGACCAGCCCGCCCGCCCTGAGGCCGGCGAGCAGCGGGGGGAGGACGGGGTCCGCGGGGTCCAGCGCCTCCAGCCTGGTGGGCGGGCGGCGGCGCAGCAGCCTGGCCAGGGCGCGGCCGGAGTCGGTGAGGGCGGCGGCATCGGCGCCGGGGGCTGGCAGGGGGCGCCAGCCGAGGCTGTACTCGGTGGTGAGGCTGGAGAGCACGCCGCCGTCCCAGCGGAGCGGCAGCAGCACGGCCGTCGTCACCGCCGCCAGGGGGCTGGCGCCGGGCGGCAGGGCATGGGCCAGGGTGGCGGCGTACCAGAGCTCGCCGCCGAGCGGGTCCTCGACACCCTGCCAATAGGGGGCGCACCAGGGCGGCAGGGAGGCGCGCGGCAAGTCGCGGAACATGGCTTGCATCACGGCCTCACCGCGGCGCCAGGGGCTCCGCCCCCGGACCTCGGCAGGAGGTCGTCGCGGGCAGCGCCGGCCACCCTGCATCTCCGCCGGGGGCTGCCGGCGCCGGCAACAACCCCGCCGGACCGTGGTGCGAGAGCCTGTTGCAAAAGGGTCTGCGGCGCGCCCCGGCGGGTCCTTTCCGCCTTGGCAGCGTCCACCTCCCGGCCAGGACGCAAGACCCCTCGCCGGTCCGCTGCCGGACCCTTCTGCGACAGGCTCCGAGCTTCAGGGCGGCTATCGCAGCAAGAGGGCACGGCGCCGGGACAGGGCCAGCACGCCAAGCAGCCCGGCGCCGAGCAGCAGCAGCGCCCCAGGCTCCGGCACCACGGCGGCAAAATCGACGGTGACGGTGTCGCCCACCTCGAAATGCTGGCCGGCCAGGTCGATGAACAGGGTATTGCCCTGCAGGAAGGCGGTGACTGCCTGGCCGGCCGAGCCGATGACGGAAAAGGCCGGCCCGAAGCCCGGGCCGGACAGCATGGTGAGGCCGAGGCCGTTGAAGGCGGCCATGCCGTAATCCACCTGGGTGCCGGCGGTCAGCACCACCGCCGAGGCGCCGACATCCACCAGCGTGGTCACGGTGTAATCCACCACCAGCACCGCCTCCTGCCCCGCCCCCACGGTGAAGGGGTCGGGGGTGAGGCTGTAGGCCTCATAGGGCGTCGCCGTGCCGCCGTAGAACCAGGCGCCGGCCAGGAGGCTGCCGAGCAGATCGGCCCGGGCCGGCAGGGCCAGCAGGGCAAGGCCGAACACGGCCAGGAGAAGGCGGGGCATGCGGAAGCTCCGGCGGGCGGGGGCGGCTTACTTTATGATACGCCAGCCAGAATCGATAAAGTCTCGTTTCATCTCAAATGCGGGACATTATCGCCTACGTCCCGCAGTTCGAGACGGGGCTAGAGCGGTTTCACGCTGACTGTGCAGCGTGAAACCGCTCTAGCTTATGGATGGTAGAGCAGATTCACGCCTCCGGGCGATGCCGCCCTCCGGCGATCTGCTCTATCGCCACAGCCCCTTGGCGGCCAGCCAATCCTGGATCAGCCCCGCCACCTGGTCGCTGTTGCGGTCCATCATGATCATGTGGCTGTTGCCGCTTATGCCGCGCTCCGGCAGGTCGACCCAATCCACCGTGCCGCCGGCGGCCCGCACCGCCTCGGCGAAGCGCAGCCCGTTGGCGCGGATGGTCGGCCAGCGGGCATCGGTGGCGATGTAGTCGCCATAGAGCATCAGCACGGGGATGTCCTTCAGCGCCGCCACCTTGGCCGGGTCGCCCACCGCGGCGGGTTCCACCAGCACCAGGGCGCGGACCTTCTCCGGCCGCTCCTGCGCCGCACGCCAGCCGAATTGCCCGGCCTGGCTGTGCACCATGACGACGCTCGGCCCGACGCGGTCGAGCAGCGCCAGATAAGCCTCGAGCGTCAGCGCATCCGTGGTGGTGAAGCGTGGGACGTTCTGCCGGATGAAATTGCGGTAGCTCTCGGGGTCGGTGGGGAATTGCACGCCGGGATTCGTGCTGCCGCGGGCAAAGCTGCCGGGGCCGTCGCCGATGCGGAAGCGCTCCCAGGGGTTGTCGAGGGGCAGCACCACGGCGGTACCGCCGGTCTGCTCGGGGAGCATCCCCCAGCCGGCGCGGCCGCGCTCCACCGCATCGCTGGTATAGACGGGCCAACCGCGGCGGAGGAAGAAATGCTGCCAGCCTTCCCTGCCATCCGGCGTCGTCTCCCAGGTGACGCCGGTGAGGCCGCCGCCATGCCACATCAGCAGGGGGAAGCGGCCGCGCGGATTGGCCGGGATCATGTACTGGGCGTACATCCCGCCCATCAGATAGGTGCCGTTCGGGTCCACCTTCGCGGGGACGCCGCCGGGGGTGAAGGTCACCTCCCGCACCGGCTGGCCGCTGATGACCACCTCCCGCCCGCCGACATGGAAGCTGCCCCAGCGTTCCAGCGTCACGGGCTCCGCCCGGGCCGCGCCGCTCATCGCCAGCAGCCCGGCGAGGAGAAGCCCGGTCCCGGGCCGCGCCGGCCTGCCGCCGGGACGGCACCGCCCTGCCCCGGCCCGCCTTGCCGCAAGCCACCCTGCCCAGGAGCCTGCCGCCCCGAGACGCCCGCGCATGCCATGTTCCCTCCCGCCTGGTGTTCGGCCGCGGGATCATGCCGGGGGATGCGGGCCGGCGCCATGGGCGGTGGGGCGGCGCGAAGGGCCGGGCTTTTCCCCGCTGCCGATCCGGGCCAGCATGGCGCCCCTGCTCGGAGAAATCCCCCTTGCCCGACGCCCCACCGGCGCTGGTCCGGCCCAGCCATGCCGCGCTCTTCCTCGGCTATCTCAAGATCGGCCTGTTCGGCTTCGGCGGCGTCGCCGCCTGGGCCCGCCGCGTCATCGTCGAGGAGCGGCACTGGCTGACGGAGCGGGAATATGCCGAGATCCTCGGCCTGGGGCAGATCCTGCCGGGGCCGAATGTGGGCAATGCGGCGGTGATGATCGGCCGGCGCTTCCATGGGCTGGCGGGGGCGCTGCTGGCGACCTCCGGCCTCTATTGCGCGCCGCTGATCATCCTGGTCGGGCTCTGCCTCTTCTATGACCGCTACGGCCAGGCGCCGGCGGTGGAGCCGGTGATGAACGGCATCGCCGCGGGGGCGGCGGGGATGGTCATCGGCACGGCGCTGAAGATGACGGGGAAGCTGAAACTCTCCGTGGAGGCGCTGGCGGTGCTGCTGCTGGCGGCGGTCGCGGCCTTCGTCTTCCGCCTGCCCCTGCCGCTGATCGTGGTGCTGCTGGCGCCGGTCTCGATCGCCTTCTCGCTCTGGCGGGCGGGGCTGCTGGGCGGGGCGAAGGGGGCGGCGCAATGACCCTGGTGCTGCAGATCCTGCTGAGCTTCTCCATCCTCTCCCTGGTGGCGGTGGGCGGCGCCAATGCCGTGCTGCCGGAGATGCACCGGCAGTTGGTGGAGCTGCGGGGCTGGATGGATGACGCCACCTTCTCCCAGCTCTACGCCCTGGCCCAGGCGGCGCCGGGGCCGAACATCCTGGTGGCGAGCGTGATGGGCTGGCATGTGGCCGGCGTGCCGGGGATGGCGGCGGCGACGCTCGGCATGCTGGTGCCGGCGGCAGTGCTGGCCTGGGGCATGGCCGGGCTGATGCACCGGCTGCGCGGCGCGGCCTGGCTGAAGCCGGCCCAGGGCGGGCTGGTGCCGGTGGCGATCGGGCTGATCCTGGCGGCGGGGCTGACCATGGCGCAGGCCTCCTACAGCCATGGGGTGTGGCCGCTGCTGGTGGTGGTGGCGGTGTCCACGGTCTTCGTCTGGCGGACGGATTACAACCCGCTCTGGGTGCTGGCGGGGGGTGGGGTGTTGGGGGCGGTGCTGCTGGGGTAGGACGGGGCGCCACCCGAGCCCGGCAGGAGGCAGGTCACGGGCGGCGCCCGTGATCCCGCATCTCGGCCCCCGCCATCCTGGCTTGGCCGGGCGGCGCGCCGGGTCAGGCGGGGTTCATGGCGGCGAAGACCGCCTCGTAGCGACCGTCCCGTTCTGCCCATCGCCGGGCACGGTCGCGCTCCACCAGCACCTCGCCGCGGGGGTGATCTTCCCATCCCAGAAGCTGCATCACCTCCTCGACATAGGTTCCGAGAGGCATGGCGCGCGGGTCCGACGCCTGTCCGGGGCCGGTCAGCTCCGTCTGCACATAGGGTGGTGCGAGCTCCAGCACCTCGACCGGCACGGTGCGGAGCTGGTGGCGGAGCGACTGCAGCCAGGAATGCAGGAACGCCTTGCTGGCGCAGTAGGTCGGGAAATCCGCGCGCGGCACGAAGGCAAGGTTGGAGCTGGTGGCGATGATGGTGGCGTTCGGCCGCCGCTTCAGCACCGGCAGCAGCGCTGCCGTCACGCGCAGCACGCCCAGGATGTTGGTCTCCACCATCGCCTGGGCGTCGGAAGCGTCCCAGTCGTCAGCGGTCATGTCCTCCGGCCGCGAGATGCCGGCATTGGCGACGAGCAGGTTGAGCTCGGGGAAGCGCGAGCGGATTTCGGCGGCGAGGCGGGACAGGGAAGCCGGGTCGCCGAGGTCGAGCTGCACCCCGAACAGGCCGGGGCGACCCGCCGTGATCTGGTCCAGCAGGACCTGCCGCCGTCCCGCGACGATGACGCGATTGCCGCGCGCGTAAAATGCTTCGGCGAGCGCGCGGCCGATGCCGCTGCTCCCGCCGGTGATCAGGATCGTGTTGCCGGTCATCTTCATGGGTGCTGCCTTTCCATCGGTGCTGATTGCGGAAAGGCCACGGCGATACTGGAACCGCCCGCCGCGCGCGTGCCCCGGACGGCCAAGTGGCTGGGAGCGGGATTGCATTACCGTGGCGCCTTTCGTGCCGAGATCTCCCTGCTGGGACCCTCTCGACGAAGGACGCGTTGGATGACGGTAACGCCTACGGCAGCGCCATATGGACTGCGAGCGCCTGGCTAGACCAGCCGAGCGGTATCGTCAAGGCCCTGAGGCCAGGCCTGCAAGACCCTGGTTTCCAAAGGCCTTTCGGCCTTTGGCGGGAAGGTTGGACGCATTGCGTCGAACGAGAGGGCAGCGCCCTCCTCGATCTTGCCTACCCCGCCAGCACCCCCAACCCCTGCAGATCGCGGCGCAACGCCTCCGGCGTCGTGAAATGCACCCCATGCATCCCCAGCGCCGTGGCCGCCGCGGCGTTCTTCGGCTTGTCGTCGATGAACACCGTCTCCGCCGCCGCCAGCTCGAAGCGTTCCAGCAGCAGGCGGTAGATGCGCGGATCGGGCTTCACGACCTTTTCCGTGCCGCTGACCACCACGCCGCGGAACCAGGCCATGAAGTCGAAGCGCTCCAGCGCCACGGGGTAGGTCTCCGCCGACCAATTGGTCAGGCCGTAGAGCGGCGTGCCCTGGGCGTGCAGCTCCGCCAGCACCGCCACCGTGCCCTCGATGGGCCCGGCCAGCATTTCCGGCCAGCGCAGATGGTAGGCGTCGATCAGCGCCGCCTTCTCCGGGTGCTGCGCCTTCAGCAGCGCCGCGCCTTCCGCCCATGTCCGCCCGGCATCCTGGGCCAGGTTCCACTCCCCAGTGCACACCTCGGCCAGGAAGCGCTCCATCCCTGCTTCGTCGCCGGGGAAGAGCTTGCGGTAGAGGTAGCGCGGATCCCAGTCGATCAGCACCCCGCCGAGGTCGAAGACGACGTTCTTCGCCGGCATCACTCCGCCGCCGCCAGCCAGCTCTTCGCCTCGCCTTCATACATCGCGCCGGGATTGCCGCTGACCGTGGTGCGCCACATCACCCGCGCCTCGTGCTCAGCGTCGAACCAGGTGGCGGCGTGCAGCGTGCAGCGATTGTCCCAGATGACGAGGTCGCCCGGCGTCCATTCATGGACGTAGACGAAGCGTTCCTGGGTGCAGTGGGACATCAGCGCCTCCAGCAGCTTCGCCCCCTCGCCATGCGGCCCGGGCTCCATGCCGTAGATCGGGCCTTCCAGCCAATCCATCTGGCCATATTCGCACATGTAGAGCGCGCGCTTGCCGGTGACGGGGTGTTCCCGCACCAGGGGCTGGCGCTGCGGCAATTGATTCGGCTTCAGCGCCGGGGCCGGCGTGCCGGCCAGCACCGCCTCCCGCCTCCGGCCGAGCCCGCCGCCGATATGCAGCCCGTCCACCCCCTCGATCCGCGCCTGCATCTCGGGCGAGAGCGCCTCATAGGCGGCGGTGGCGTCGGCGAACAACGTCTGCCCCTGGCCCCGCGGCACGGTCTGCACGCCGAGGAAGAGCGAGACATCCGGCGGTGGCCGGCGGAAGCTCTGGTCGGAATGCCAGCCGCGGCGCTGCGGGAATTGCACCGGGAATTTGCCCTCCGGCGTCAGCTCCGGTTCCGGCTTCGCCGGCGGCTGGCGGCTGGCCGGCGGGGTGTTGGAGACGACGAAGATCTGCGGCACCTCCGGATGCACCAGGTTCGGGGCGGAGCCGGTCTCCCGGTAATTCTCCACCTCCGGACCGAAGATCCGGCTGAGGCGCAGGAGCAACTCAGGCGCCGTCGCCACGCCACCCATGCCAGGGATGAGCAGCACCCCGCCGCATTCGGCCAGCGCCGCGGGCAGCGCGCAGGGCGCTGCTTCCGCCGTCGCAACGAGGTCCGCCGCATCCGCCCCTGCCAGGGTCACGGTGCCGCCGAACCCGCCCGAAGTCAGGCCCCGTACCAGGGTGAAGCCGCCTTCCATCGCCCGCTCCTTCGCCGCAACGCGGGTAGCGTAATCCCACCGGGCGGGGGCGGTCACCTGGGGGTGAAGGGAGTTTTGCCTCGCCCAGCCCGCCCCTTCATGTCAGGCTGGCTGTCACAACCGCGCAGAAGACGGAGACAATGTCCGAGATTTCCCCGATCGCCAGCCCCGGCCCCGCCAGGGAGAAAAATGGCCCCGCCAAGGTGGAACATGTCGATGTGCTGATCGTCGGCGCCGGCATTTCCGGCGTCGGCGCCGCCTATCACCTCACCACCCAGCGCCCGGGAACGAGCTTCGTGGTGCTGGAGCGGGAAGAGACCTTCGGCGGCACCTGGTGGACGCATAAATACCCGGGTATCCGATCCGATTCCGACCTGCACACCTTCGGCTACCGCTTCAAGCCCTGGGTCGGCCCGCCCATCGCCACGGCGGAGGAAATCCGCAGCTACATGGGCGAGGTGATCGTGGAGAACGGCCTCGCCCCGCATATCCGCTACCACCACCGCATCGACCATGCGAGCTGGTCCAGCGAGACCAATCTCTGGACCATCGACGCGACGCGGACCGATACCGGCGAGGCGGTCTGCTTCACCGCCGGCTTCCTCTATATGTGCCAGGGCTATTACCGGCACAATCGCGGCTACATGCCGCAATGGCCGGGCATGCAGGCGTTCAAGGGCCAGATCGTCCATTCCGAGGAATGGCCGGAGGGGCTGGACTACGAAGGCAAGCGCGTGGTGGTCATCGGCTCCGGCGCCTCCGCCGCCACCATGGTGCCGGCCATGGCCGGGCGCGCCGCGCATGTAACCATGCTGCAGCGTACCCCCACCTATTTCCGCACCGGGCGCAACGCCATCGAGATCGCCGAGGAGCTGCGCGCGCTCGGCATCCAGGAGGAGTGGATCCACGAGATCACCCGCCGCAAGATCCTCTACGAACAGGCCAAGTTCACCGAGCGCTGCTTCACCGAGCCGGACAAGGTGAAGGCGGAGATGCTGGGCAATCTTAGAACTATCCTCGGCCCGGACTACGATATCGGCACGCATTTCACGCCCGGCTACCGGCCCTGGCGCCAGCGCATCGCCTTCGTCCCCGATGCCGACCTGTTCCAGGCGGTGGCGCGCGGCGATGCCTCCGTGGTGACGGACGAGATCGAATCCTTCGACGCCACCGGCATCCAGCTCAAATCCGGCGGGCATCTGGAGGCTGATCTGGTCGTCGCCGCCACCGGCTTCGACCTGAACGTGCTGGGCGACATCGCCTTCGAGATCGACGGCAAGCCGCTCGCCTTCCATGAGACCGTAACCTACCGGGGCATGATGTTCACCGGCATCCCCAACATGGTCTGGGTCTTCGGCTATTTCCGCGCGAGCTGGACCCTGCGCGCCGATCTGGTGGGCGACTTCGTCTGCCGCCTGCTCGGCCATATGGAGCGCAAGGGGGCGAAGCGGGTGGAAGTGGCGCTGCGGCCGGAGGACCACAACATGCCCCAGCTGCCCTGGATCGACCCGGAGAATTTCAATCCGGGCTATCTGATGCGCGGCCTGCATTTGCTGCCGAAGCGCGGCGACAAGCCGGAATGGCAGCACAACCAGGATTACTGGGCGGAGAAGGACGCCTTCCCGGCCATCGACCTGGAGGACGCCGCCTTCCGCTACGCATGACGGCATTGCGAATATAATTGCAACAGGCCTTGCCCGCTTGCGCGGGCAGGGCCAAATCACGACCCTAGAGGTTTGTCGGCTGGGGTCGCCTCGCGCCCCCGCCGCCCGGCCGCCACTTCAGGCGCGGCGCGGCAGCGGGTGCCCCCGCTCGCCGCGCCGCGTCCCCGACCGGATATGGACGCATGCTACTGACGCGCTTTCTTCTCCTGCTCATCCTGTTGGCCGGAGGGGGGGCGGCGCAGGCGCAATTCGGTCCACAGGGGCCGCCCGCCGTGGGCGTCATCACCGCGGACCGCCGGCCGGTGACGGAAAGCACCGAATTCACCGGGCGGATCGAGGCGGTGAACCGCGTCGATGTCCGCGCCCGGGTCACCGGCTTCCTGCAGGAACGCCTGTTCCAGGAGGGGCAGGAGGTGACGGCGGGCGACGTCCTCTTCCGCATCGAGAAGCCGCCCTTCGAGGCGCAGCTCGAACAGGCCCGCGCCAATGTAGCCTCCGCCCAGGCGACGCTCGAGAATGCCCGCGTCTCCCTCACCCGGGCGCGGGAGCTGCGGCAGACCGGCGCCGGCACCCAGGTGAACCTGGACAATGCCCAGGCGCAGGAACGCACGGCCAATGCCCAGCTCCTCGGCGCCCAGGCGGCGGTACGCACGGCCGAGATCAATCTCGGCTACACCGACATCATCTCCCCGATCGACGGCAAGATCGGCCGCGCCATCCTGACGCCGGGCAATGTGGTGACGCCCACCCTGACGGACCCGCTGGCCACCATCGTCAGCCAGGACCCGATGCGCGTCGCCTTCACCGTCTCCTCCCGCGCCGGGCTCGAGATGCGCAACCGCTATGAGAGCCGCGGCGGGGTGAACGCCGTGGTGGTGCGCATCCGCCTGACCGATGGCCGCGTCTACCCTCAGGCCGGGCGGATCGACTTCATCGACACCCAGGTGGACCGCAACACGGACAGCCTCCTCATCCGTGCCCTGATCCCCAACCCGAAGCGGGAAGGAGCGCAGGCCGGCGCCGGCGACCGGGAGCTGATCGACGGCCAATTCGTCACCGTGGCGGTGGAGGGGGCGGAGCCGGTGCAGGCCATCGTCCTGCCTCGCGCCGCCGTGCTGCAGGACCAGGGCGGCTTCTACGTGCTGGTGGTGGGGGAAGGGAATCAGGCGCAGCGCCGCACCGTCCGCCTCGGCCAGGCGCTGAACGAGAATGTGGTCATCGAGGAGGGGCTGCAGGGCGGCGAGACGGTGATCAGCGAGGGGCTGCAGCGGGTGCGGCCGGGCGAGCCGGTGAACCCGAGCCCCGCCGGGCAGCCGCCGCGGCCGCCAGGCGGGGCACCTGGGGGCGCGCCAGGCGGCGCCCCCGCCGGCGGAAGGCAGGGCTGAGCCGGCATGATCTCCGGCGTCTTCGTCGACCGGCCGCGGCTGGCGATCGTCATCGCGATCGTCACCACCCTCGCCGGCGCCCTCGCCCTGCTGCGCATCCCCGTCGCGCAGTTCCCGGACATCGTGCCGCCGCAGGTCTCGGTGCAGGCCACCTATCCCGGCGCCTCGGCGGCGGTGGTGGAGGCCACCGTCGGGCAGATCATCGAAAGCGCCGTCAACGGCGTCGAGAACATGATCTACATGCGCTCGAACAGCGCCAATGACGGCACCTACCAGCTCAACGTCAGCTTCGCCCTGGGCAGCAACCCGGACATCAACACCGTCAACGTCAACAACCGCATCCAGGCCAACCTGGCGCGGCTGCCGACCGAGGTGCAGCGCGCGGGCCTCATCGTCCGCAAGCAATCCTCCTCGGTGCTGCAATTCATCGCGCTGACCTCGACCAGCCCGGACCACCCGCCGCTCTTCCTGTCCAACTACGCCACGATCAACATGATCGACCGGCTGGCACGGGTGCCCGGCGTCGGCCAGGTGAACCTGTTCGGCGCGCAGAACTACTCCATGCGCGTCTGGTTCGAGATCGACCGGCTGACCAGCCTGAACCTGACGCCGCAGGACATCGTCACGGCGATCCAGAGCCAGAACATCCAGGCCGCGGTGGGCCGCATCGGCGCCCAGCCGATGCCGGACAGCCAGCAATTCCAGATGAACATCCAGACGCTCGGCCGTCTGGTCTCGCCGGAGCAATTCGGTAACATCGTCATCCGGGCGAATCCCGACGGCTCCGTGCTGCGGGTGCGGGACGTGGCGCGGGTCGAGCTCGGCGCCCAGGCGCAGGACACGATCAGCCGGCTGAACGGCCAGCCGGCCGTCACCATGGGCGTCTACCTCTCCCCCGGTGCCAACGCGGTCACCGTCTCGAACGCCATGAACGCCGCGCTGGACGAGCTGGCGACGCGCTTCCCGGACGGGATGAAGGCGCAGGTCCTCTATGACAGCTCGACCTTCGTCGTGGACACGATCCAGGAGGTCATCAAGACGCTGCTGGAGGCCTTCGTCCTCGTCGTCGTCGTGGTCTATCTCTTCCTCGGCAGCCTCCGGGCCACGCTGATCCCGACCATCGCGGTGCCGGTCAGCCTCATCGGCTCCTTCGCCGTGCTGCTGACCATCGGCTACAGCGCCAACACCATCTCCCTGCTCGGCATGGTGCTCGCCATCGGCATCGTCGTGGACGACGCCATCGTGGTGGTGGAGAATGTCGAGCGGGTGATGGAGGAGCATCCGGACTGGACCCCGGCCCGGGCGGTGAAGCAGGCGATGGCGGAGATCACCGCGCCGATCATCGCCATCACCCTGGTGCTGCTCTCGGTCTTCGTGCCTATCGCCTTCATCCCGGGCCTCTCCGGCGTGCTGTTCCGGCAGTTCGCCGTGACCATCTCGGCGGCGATGGTGATCTCGGCGATCAACGCGCTGACGCTCTCGCCCGCGCTCTGCGTGCTGTTCCTCCGGCACACCGGGCCGAAGCGCGGACCCATCAAGTACGTGCTGCGCGGCATCGACAAGGTACGGGACGGCTATGCGGCCATCGTCCGGCGCATCGTCCGCGTCTCGGTCCTCTCGCTGGCCGTCACCGCGGGGCTGGCCTTCGCCATCTTCGCCATCGGCAGCAAGACGCCGCAGGGCTTCCTGCCGCAGGAGGACCAGGGCACCTTCTTCGTCCAGGTCTCCCTGCCCCAGGCCGCCTCCCTCTCCCGCACCCGCGCCGCGGTGGAGCAGGTGGAGGGCATCCTGAAATCCATCCCGGCGGTGGAGAATGTGCTGGCCATCGTCGGCTTCTCGCTGATCGACCAGGGGGCGCAGTCCAACTCCGCCTTCATCGTCGCCCGGCTGAAGCCCTTCGAGGATCGGACCGCAGCGGCGGATTCGGTCTTCGCCTCCATCGGCCGCGTCTTCCAGCAGGGGGCGGGGGTGAACACGGCGACGGTCGTCGCCTTCAACCTGCCGCCGATCATCGGCCTCGGTACCGGCGGCGGCTTCGAATACCAGTTGCAGGATCTGGCGGGGCGCGACCCGGCGGAGCTCGGCAGCGCCATGCTCGGCCTGATCGTCGCGGCCAACCAGGATCCGCGGCTGCAGCAGGTCTTCTCCACCTTCTCGGCTGCCACGCCCTCCATCTATCTCGATGTGGACCGCGACAAGGCGCAGGCTCTCGGCGTGCCCATCAGCTCCATCTTCTCGGCGCTGCAGGCCGCGCTCGGCGGCTTCTACGTGAACGACCTCAACCTGTTCGGCCGCACCTGGCAGGTGAACATCCAGGCGGAGGCGCAGGACCGCAACGAGATCGAGGATATCTGGCGCATCCGGGTGCGCAGCAGCAATGGCAGCATGGTGCCGCTGCGGGCCGTCGCGGATGTGCGGATCGTGGTCGGGCCGCAGACCATCAGCCGCTACAACAATTACCGCGCCGTGCTGGTCAACGGCTCGCCGCGCACTGGTGTCTCTTCCGGCGATGCGCTGGCGGCGATGGAGCAGCTCTCGGCCAATGTGCTGCCCGCCGGCTACGGCTTCGAATGGACCGGCACGGCCTATCAGGAGAAGCTCGCGGCGGGGCAGACCATCTACGTGGTCGCGCTGGCCGTGCTCTTCGCCTATCTCTTCCTCGTCGCCCTTTATGAGAGCTGGACCATTCCGGTGCCGGTGCTCATGTCTGTGGTGGTGGGCGGGCTCGGCTCCTTCCTCGCCATCCAGATCGCCGGGCTGAGCCTCGACGTCTATGCGCAGATCGGCCTCGTCGTGCTGATCGCGCTGGCGGCGAAGAACGGCATCCTCATCATCGAATTCGCCAAGGAGGCGCGGGAGCGCGGCATGCCCATCCGGGATGCGGCGATCGAGGGCTCCCGCCTGCGGTTCCGCGCGGTGATGATGACCTCCATCGCCTTCTGCCTCGGCCTGCTGCCGCTGGTGACGGCGACGGGGGCCGCCATGCTCTCCCGCCGCGCCGTCGGCACGCCGGTCTTCGGCGGCATGCTGGCGGCCTCGCTCTTCGGCATCTTCATGATCCCGATGCTCTATGTCGTGTTCCAGTCGGTGCGGGAGACGCTGAAGCGCTGGCTCGGCGCCGGCGGCCCGCCGCCTGGCCATCATGGCCCGGGGGCTGGCCCAGGGGCCGGCGCGGACAGCGCCGCCGGCGCGGGGCGGCACTGAGATGCGTGCCGCCCTCCTCGCCGGCTGGCTGCTTGCCGCCGCGGCCCTCCCGGCCGCGGCGCAGCAGCTCACGCTGCAGGCGGCGGATGGCCGGGAAGTGGTGGTGACGGCGGCCGAGCTTGCCGCCATGCCGCATCAGCAGCTTCGCGCCCCCGGCCGCGACCCGGCGTTCTATGAGGGCGTGCCGCTCGGCCTGCTGCTCGCCCGGCTCGGCGTGCCGCAGGGGGAGGCGCTGCGCGGCCGCGCCCTGGCGCTGGCGGTGGTGGTCAGGGCGGCGGATGGCTATGCCGCGGTGCTCGCCCTGGCGGAAGCCGATGCGGTGACGCGGGACGCGCCGGTGATCCTCGCCGATCGCCGGGCCGATGGGCCGTTGGCGGCGGAGGAGGCGCCCTTCCGCCTGATCGTCGGCGGCGACCGGCGGCCGGCGCGCTCCGCCCGCCAGGTGGTGCGGATCGAGCTGCGCGATTTGCGCTAAGGCCGGGAAGCCGGCTGCCCCTTCCCCTCGGCGCCGGCGGTGGCAGATAGTGGGGGCAGAAGATCGGGAGAGGCACCATGGCCAAATTCGGGCTGAGCCAGCCGCTGCGCCGCATCGAGGACCCCCGCCTGCTGAAGGGCGGCGGCCGCTACACGGATGACATCGCCCCGGCGGGCACGGTGCGCGGCGTGGTGCTGCGCAGCCCGCATGCCGCGGCGAAGATCCTCGCCATCGACACCGCACCGGCCCTGGCGGTGCCCGGCGTGCTGGCGGTGTTCACCGCGAAGGACTGGGAAGCGGAGGGCTTGGGCGAGATTCCCTGCGTCATTCCGCTGAAGAATGCCGATGGCACGGACCGCGCCGCGACCCCGCGCGGGGCGCTGGCGAAGGACCAGGTGCGCCATGTCGGCGACCCCGTCGCCTTCGTGGTGGCGGAAACGCTGGAAGCGGCCCGCGACGGCGCCGAGGCGGTGCTGGTGGATTACGAGCTGCTGCCGGCCGCCACCGAGCTGGCCACCGCCTACCGGCCCGGCGCGCCGCTGGTGTGGGACAGCATCCCGAACAACATCGCCTTCGACTGGGAGACCGGCGACAAGGCCAAGGCCGATGCGCTGTTCGGCCAGGCGGCGCATGTGACGAAGCTGAAGGTGGTGAACAACCGCGTCATCGTCGCCTCCATGGAAGTGCGGGCGGCGACGGCGGAATACGATGCGGCGGCGGAGAAATTCACCCTCACCTGCGGCACCCAGGGGAGCTGGCTGGTGAAGGACCTGCTGGCCGCCAGCGTCTTCCACCTGCCGCCGGAGAAATTCCGCGTCGTCACCCCGGATGTCGGCGGCGGCTTCGGCATGAAGCTGTATCTCTACGCCGAATACGCTTTGGTCTGCTGGGCGGCGCGCAGCCTGAAGCGGCCGGTGAAGTGGATCAGCGAACGGACCGAGGCCTTCCAATCCGACACCCATGGCCGCGACAACATCACCGAGGCCGAGCTGGCGCTGGACAAGGACGGCAGATTCCTGGCGCTGCGCACCACCAATTACGCCGGCATGGGCGCCTATCTGAACACTTTCGCGCCGATGATCCCGACCATGGCGGGCACCAAGGTGCTGGCCAGCGTCTATAATTTCCAGGCCATCCATGCCCATGTCATCGGCGTGCTGACCCATACCGTGCCGGTGGACGCCTATCGCGGCGCCGGGCGGCCGGAAAGCAATTACGTGGTGGAGCGGCTGATCGACGCCGCGGCGCGGGAGACGGGGATCGACCGCATCGAGCTGCGCCGCCGCAACATGGTGCCGATGGGCGCCATGCCCTACGTCTCCGCCATGGGCCAGCGCTATGACAGCGGCGATTTCGCCACGGTGCTGGACGCCGCCCTGCAGAAGGTGGACTGGGCCGGCTTCGCCGCGCGCAAGGCGATCTCCGAGGCGCAGGGCAAGCGGCGCGGCATCGGCCTCGCCTACTATCTGGAAGCGACGGGCGGCGGGCCCACGGAACGCGCCGAGGTGCGCTTCGCCGCCGATGGCTTTGCGGAAGTTCTGGTCGGCACCCAGAGCACGGGCCAGGGGCATGAGACGGCCTATGCCATGCTGACCAGCCATGAGCTGGGCATCCCGATCGAGAAGATCCGCATCATCCAGGGCGATTCCGACGAGATCCCGACCGGCGGCGGCACCGGCGGCGCGCGCAGCCTGTACTCGGAAGGCCAGGCCATCCTGCTCACCACCGCGACGGTGATCGAGAAGGGGAAGCAGGCCGCCTCAGAGCATCTGGAGGCCTCGGTCGCGGACATCGAATTCGCCCCGGCGGGCGGGCGCTTTACCGTGGTCGGCACGGATCGCGGGGTGGATATCCTGGAGCTGGCGCGCATCCAGCGGGACCGCGCGGCGAAAGGCGAGCCGGCGACGCTGCTGGATGCGGCAGAGGTGGCGGAGATCAAGTCGCACACCTTCCCCAATGGCTGCCACGTCGCGGAGGTGGAGGTGGAGCCGGAAACCGGCCTCGTCTCCGTGCAGCGCTACGTCGTCGTGGATGATGTAGGGCACGCGATCAACCCGATGATCGTGCGCGGCCAGGTACATGGCGGCGTGGCGCAGGGCATCGGCCAGGCGGTGCATGAACGCACGGCCTATGACCCGGAAAGCGGCCAGCTCCTCAGCGCCTCCTTCATGGATTACGCGCTGCCGCGGGCGGAGGACCTGCCGGATATCGAGGTGGAGTTCGTCTCCATTCCCTGCGAGACCAACCCGCTGGGGGTGAAGGGCGCCGGCGAGGCCGGGGCGGTGGGCTCGCCGCCGGCGGTGATGAACGCGCTGGTGGACGCGCTCTCCGGCGCGCATATCGATATGCCGGCGACGCCGGAGAGCGTTTGGAAGGCGCTTAAGCCCGCAGCGTAGTGTCGGGGGAGGGCTCTGCCCTCCCTCGAGCTCCCACCCGCCAAAGGCCGAAGGGCCTTTGGAAACCATGAGTCTGGGCGCGACGGTCGAGACGCGAAACTCAAGGGTTCAAACGGCCCTTGGCGGATGGGGTTGGGCGCACTGCGTCCAAGGAGGGGAGCAGCGCTCCCTCTCAACGGGCCACGAAGTTCTCGATCTGGCAGGCATTCACCCCGCGCCGTTCCTGGCTCTGCCCGCCCTCCATCACCCAGCGCATGTCGTAGCTGCACTCGCCCTGTGGCAGCCGCACGGCGAAGCGGGCGCCGGGTTGCACCATCTCCTCCCCCAGCCGGTCCGGGCCCCAATTGCTCTGCGACGAAGGCGAGGCGTAGAATTCCTGGATCACCCGGCCGGTCTGGTTCATCAGGTAGAAGCTGGGATTGCCCTGTTCCCCGCTGCCGCGCGGCGGGCGGGCCTGCTGCTGCGGCGCCGGGCCGGAACTGCCGCCCAGCAGCACATCGGTCAGGGCACAGGTGTTCAGGTTCCGCCGCTCCTCCGCCGTGTTGTTCTGGTAGACGATGCGGATGTCGTAGACGCATTGGCCATCCGCCGGCAGCCGCACGATATGGCTGGCGCCGGGCGCGATGACGGTCGTGCCGAGCCGGTCATGCCCCCAATTCCGCTGGGTGGAGGGCGAGGCATAGACCTCATTCACCACATTGGGCGTGTTGTTGACGATCCGGAAGGACGGATCATTGGACTGCGCCAGGGCCGTGCCGGCGGCCGAGGCGAGACACAGCGCGGCGAACAGCGCGCGACGAAGCATGCGGACCTCCCATAGTCTCTGGTACCCAGGCTAGCGCAACGAACAGGCCCCGGGCCAGGGCAGGGCGGAAGGCGCAACCGTCGCCGCCCCGGTGCGGCAGGATCACGTTGCGCGGAGGCAGGGACCCGATCCGGGATCAATCCGGCCCGTCCGCCGCTGCCTCGGCGCCCATTTCCGCCAGCCGGGCATCCAGCCGGTCCAGCAGCGCCTGCAGCGCGGCGGCCTCCGCCGCGCTGAACCCGGCCAGCAATTCCGCTTCCAGCGCCCTGGCATGCGGCACGATGCCGGCATGGATGGCGGCGCCCTGGCGAGTCATCGCCAGCCTTTGCACCCGCCGGTCCGCCGCATCCTCGCGGCGTTCCACCAGCCCACGGTCCAGCAGCAGCTTCACCGCGCGGCTGACCTTCACCTTGTCCATGGCGGTCCGCTCCGCGGCCTCGGTGGCCGAAAGCCCGCCGAACCGCCCGAGCACGGCGAGCACCCGCCATTCCGGCACGCTGAGCCCGAAGGCCTCCGCATAGCGGCGGGCGAACAGCCGCGAGGCCCGGTTGGCGATGACGGAGAGCCGATACGGCAGGAACGCCTCCAGCGCGAACCCACCCCTCTGCTGCCGCAAGCCCCCCACCTCCTCACCCATCGGCTGCCAAACTCAAGGGCTGCAAGGGCCCTTCGGCCCTTGCCGGGGTTCGCGGCACTGCCGCGAACGCGAGGGGGCAGCGCCCCCTCGCCCCGCTTCAACCCGGCCGGAGTTCGAGGGTCGCCCTCGCCACCAGATCGTCCCCGGCCGGCCGCATCGCGTCCGGATGCGGCTTCCGCGGCCCGGAAGGCCGTTTCGGCCACACCACCGCCTCGGTGACCTCCACCGCGAACCCCGCCCGCCGGAAGCGCGAGGCCATGGCCGAAAGCCCCAGCCGGTTCACATAGATGCCCGCCCGCCCGACCAGCGGGCTGGCCCAGAATTGGTCGCTGAAGCGCAGATGCTGCAGCCCGCCCCCCAGATGGTCCTGGAAATCCACGGTATGCAGCCCGACGCCATCCGCCGCCGTCACCCGCCGCAATTGCGTCATCAGCGGCGCCAGATCCTCCCGCCGGACATGCTCCAGCACCGCCTCGCTGACCACCAGGTCGACCGACCCGTCCGGGATGGCGGAGAGCGCCGCCGGCCCGCCGATCAGCAGCCTGGCATGGCTGCGGGCCAGCACCGCGGCGCGGTCGGCGCAGCCGGAAAGGTCCGGCGCCATCACCCCGTGCAGCCGCCCGGTGGCGGCCGCGGCCAGATAGGGCCCGGCCTCCCGCGGCGCGCTGTCCGCGGGGTCCACGAACCAGACGCATTCGGCGCCGAGGCCGGCGAGCAGCGGCGCCCGCAGCACCATCCGCCCCGGTCCCACCTCCAGCATGGTGCGCGGCGGGCGGCCCAGCAGCTCCGACGCCCGCTGGAACCAGAATTGCGGCGTGCCGACCAGCTTGGCAGGGTCCGAGGCGCCGAAGGAGGGCCGGGCGAGCCCCAGCAAGCGGGCCCTGGCCCCATGCACGCCGATGGCGGCCAGCCCCAGCTTCACGCCCAGCTTGACGAACCACGGCACCGGCATGCCGCGCGACAGGCCCCGCGGGGCTTCCACCAGCCGCCGCGGCCGCGCTGCTTCCTCCGCCAGATGTGCCATGACCATGGGGATGACTTGCCTCTGCCGCGCTTCTTAGCGCAGCGGGTGGGGTTTGCCCATCGTTCCTATACGTCGGATATTGCCAGGATGCTGCCGACACATCCCACTCCGATCGACCATATCCGCCGCTACCAGGAGGAGTTGACCGCCTGGCGCCACGATTTTCACGCCCATCCCGAAACCGGGTTCGAGGAGGTGCGGACCAGCGCCCTGGTCGCGGAACGGTTGGTGGCGATGGGGATCGAGGTGCATCGCGGCATCGGCCGCACCGGGGTGGTGGGCGTGCTGCGCAGCGGCCGGGGCAACCGCGCCATCGGCCTGCGCGCCGACATGGATGCGTTGGACATGCCGGAGGCGAACGAGTTCGCCCATCGCAGCACCATTCCCGGCAAGATGCATGGCTGCGGCCATGACGGGCACACCACCATGCTGCTCGGCGCGGCCAAATACCTGGCCGAGACCAGAAATTTCGACGGCATCGTCCATTTCATCTTCCAGCCGGCCGAGGAAGGCCAGGGCGGCGCCCAGGCCATGGTGGCGGAGGGGCTGTTCGAGCGCTTCCCCTGCGATGCGGTCTATGGGCTGCACAACCGGCCGGGCATGCCGGTCGGGCATTACGGCATCTGCGCCGGGCCGATGATGGCGGGCTGCGGCTTCTTCGACCTGGAAATCCATGGCAAGGGCGGCCATGGCGCGCGGCCGGAGAGCACGGTGGACCCGGTCGTCTGTGGCGCGGCGATCGTCGCCGCCTTCCAGTCCATCGTCGCCCGCAACGTGGCGCCGAACGATACGGCGGTGGTGAGCGTGACGGGCTTCACCGCCGGCACCGCCTATAACGTGATCCCGGAGAAGGTGGCGCTGCGTGGCACGGTGCGGGCCTTCCGGACGGAGACGATGCGGCTGGTGGAGGAGCGGATGCGGAGCCTGGCCACCGCCATCGCCACCGGCCATGGGGCGACGGCGGAGCTGGCCTTCCGCGAGATTACCGTGCCGGTGGTGAACGGGGCGGAGCAGACCGCGCTGATCGCCGATGCGGCGGCGGGGATGGTGGGGGAGGCGCATGTGGACCGCCACCGGATCCCCGCCATGGGCTCGGAGGATTTCTCCTACATGCTGGCGGAGCGGCCGGGCGCCTATATCCTGGTCGGCAACGGCGCCGGCGAGGCGGGGGGATGCGAGGTGCACAACCCGCGCTACGATTTCAACGACGCCGCCATCCCCTATGGCGCCGGCATCCTCGCCGCCGTGGTGGAGAAGGAGCTGCCCAGAGGCTAACTCCCCACAAAGCCGCTTCGCAGCTTTGTGGGGGCCCCGGAGTCGCTGAATCTCCGAGGCGTCGCACAGCCTGCCGCGGCCAAGCCGCGGCGGGGCATCAGGCGGCGCAGGTTCAGTGATCCTGTCTCAGCGCGGCAGATCCCGCCCGCCGGCATAGCGGGTGAGAGCGTCGATCCGCTCCGCCAGCGTCGGGTGGGTGGCGAGCCAGGCATTGCCCAGGCTCTCCTCCTCGCTGTCCAGCAGCATGGCCTGAAGCGAGGCGGGCAGGCGCGGCAGGGCGGAGTGGCCGGCGATTTTGCGCAGGGCGGAAATCATCGCGTCGGGGTCGTGGGTCAGCTCCACCGCGCCGGCATCGGCGAGGAATTCGCGGTTGCGGGAGAGGGCGAAGCGCAGCCCGATCACCGCCAGATGCACCAGCACGATCAGCAGCAAAGCGAGCAGCAGGAGCAGGATGGCGGCGCCCCCCTGCCCTTTCCCGGTCCTGCTCGAGGAGGAGGAGGAGGAGGTGCGGCGGCGGGGCAGGCCGATCCGCCAGGGCTCCGAGAGGCTGCGGCGCGTGCGGAAGATCATCTGGAAGGGCAGCGAGATGATGCCGGCGAAGACCGCCGCCACCACGGCGAGGCGGGCATCGCCGTTGCGGATATGCGTCAGCTCATGCGCCAGCACCGCCTGCAGCTCGCGGTCGTCCAGCGCCTCCACCAGGCCGGAGGTGACGGTGACGGCGCCCTGGCGCGCGGAGAGGCCGGAGGCGAAGGCGTTGCACGCCGGGTCCTCAATGATGGCGAGGCGCGGCATGCGCATGCCGCGGCTGATCGCCAGGTTTTCCAGCGCGTTCCACGGGCGCGGCTGCTGCTGCCGCGTGACCGGGCGGGCGCCGCTCAGCCCGTCCAGGATGCGCTGGTGCAGCGCCCAGGCGATGAGGAACCAGAGCAGGCTGACACCCGCCAGGAGGGGCAGCACCACCGGAAGCTGCCGCAGCGCCGCCGCCAGCCCCGCCGGCACATCCTCCGCGGCGAAGGCGATGAGCAGCAGGGCGATGGCGTAGCCCAGCACCAGCAGCAGCACGGGGAAGCCCGCCAGCAACAGGACGGTCTTCCACCAATTGTTCCAGATCCAGCTCCGGAGCCCGAAGGCGCCCATACGGAATGGGCCCCGCCCCCGGAATTACCGCGCCGGCAGGCCGGCAAGCGCCCTGGCGAAGGCGCTGAGGGTCTGGTCGTAATCCGCCTGATCGTGCGCGGTGGAGAGGTAGTATTTGCTGTCGCCCTTCAGGATGCCGCTCTCGCGCAGGCTGGCATTCACCGCCTTGGCGATATTGGCATCGGCGCGCATCACCGCGCGGTAGTCGCGCAGCTCCTCGGCGCTGAACACCACGTCGAACAGGGTGGGCTCGCCCAGCACCTGGCCGGGGACGCCGTGCTGCTGCAGCAGCCCGGTCAGCTCCGCCATCATCTTCTTCCCATAGGCGAAGACGCCGTCATAGGCGCCGGGGCGGGAAAGGATCTCCAGCGTCTTCAGCCCGGCCACCGAGGCGACGGGGTTGCCGGAGAGGGTGCCGACCTGCATCAGGAAGCCGTCATCGCCGACCAGCCCGCGGTCGAAATGCGCCATGATGTCGGCCCGGCCAGCGATGGCGGCGAGGGCGAAGCCGCCACCCACGATCTTGCCCAGCGTGCAGAGGTCCGGGGTGACGCCGTAATAGCTCTGCGCGCCGCCGTAGCAGAAGCGGAAGCCGGTCACGACCTCGTCGAAGATCAGCGGAATGCCGTATTGCGCGGTGACGTCGCGCAGCCCCTGGAGGAAGCCGGGGGCGGGCGGGATCAGGCGCTGGAAGGGCTCGACGATGACGCCGCCGAGCTCCTCGTGATGCGCGGCGATCATCGCCTTCGCGGTCTCGAGGTCGTTGAAGGGGGCGACCAGCACCTCCTCCTGGATGCTCTTCGGGATGCCGGCGGAATCCGGCACGGCGACGGGGAAATTCGCCAGCCGCTTCGGCGCCAGGCTCATCAGCCCCCAATCGGACATGCCATGGTAGCCGCCCTCGAATTTCAGGATGCGGTCGCGCTTGCGGAAGGCGCGGGCGACGCGCATGGCATACATGTCGGCTTCCGAGCCGCTGCTGACGAAGCGGATGCGCTCGGCGCAGGGCAGCGCGTCCACCAGCACCTCGGCCAGGCGGATGCCGTGTTCGTTGTTGGCGAAGAAGGTGCAGCCCTTGGGGATTTGGGCGAGCACGGCCTCGATGACTTCCGGATGGCCATGGCCGAGGAACATGGGGCCGGAGCCGAGCAGGTAGTCGATGTACTCCTTGCCGGCGACGTCGCGGACGCGGCTGCCCTTGCCCTCGCGGATGATGACCTCCGGCGCGAAATTGCCGAAGCCGCCGGCGGGCAGCACGCGCTTGGCGGCTTCGGCGAGGTCGGTCTCCGGGACGATCACGTTCATCGGGCGGGCTCCTGCTGCGTTGCGGCGAGGCTAGAGCAGAACGGCGCGGGGCGGAACCGCCGGCGGACCGAAAGGCGCGAGATTCAATGGGCTAACCCCGCCGTACCGGCGAAGGCGCCTCTGCGCGCCTTCGACACCGTCGAAGGCGACCATTCGCGAGAGCCATGAGGCTGTTTTCAAGTCAAGGATGCCGCGAAGCGGCACCGCGCTTCGCGCGGCTTCGTCCTTGACTTGAAAACAGCCTCATGGCTTGGGGCTCCGGGCGCGCTCGCCGCCGTAGAGCGCGCAGGGCGCGCCCGGACGCGACGGCGTTCTAGGAGCGATGCGGGTCGTCCTTCGGCAGCAGCGGGCGGATATAGTCGCGGCCCTTCCACTCCGGCGCCGGCGCGCTGCCATCCGGCCCCGGCAGGTAGGGCGAGGGCGTCGCCTGGCCGAAACCGGGCATGTAGCGCGGACAATTCGGGAAGATGTCCGTCACCGCCACCCGCACCAGCCGCCTGGCCCCGGGAATGGCCGCGATCCGCGCCGCATCCTCCACCAGCGCCGCCTGGCCGCGCAGGCGCAACCGCAGGGACCGTCCATCCGTCGGCAGGAACAGCATCCCGATCGACGGGCTGACCGCGATATTCCCCAGGGACAGATACATCGAATTGCCGTCGTAATCCGGCCATTCCAGCTCCGCCGGGCCGGTGACGCGGACGAAGCCCGGCGGCCCGCCCTTGAAGCTGCAATCCACCGCCCCCTCCGCCGCCGTGGCCAGGAAGAAGAAGGGCGCGGCCTCGATCATCGCCACATGCTCGGGCAGGAAACCCGCCACCCGCCGGCGGGCCTCCAGCGCATCCGCCACGCGGCGGCCATCGAAACGGTCCTGTAGGGCGCGGTTGCCCGCATGGAACAGCCGGGACATCGCCTCTCTCCTCCCTTGTCAGCCGCAACGCGGCACCGATAGCATCGCTGCAATGCCGCAATACTCCGCGTTCCGCATCTTCGCCGAGGGCCTTCGCGGCAATACCGGCTGGCAACCCGCCTGGCGCAAGGCGCGGCCGAAGCCGCGCTACCAGGTGGTAATCGTCGGCGGCGGCGGCCATGGGCTGGCCACCGCCTTCTACCTGGCGGAGCTGCACGGAATACGCGACGTGGCGGTGGTGGAGCGCGGCCTGGTCGGCCAGGGCAATACCGGGCGCAACACCACCATCGTCCGCTCCAACTACCTGCTGCCGGAGAACAACCGCTTCTACGAACACAGCCTGAAGCTGTGGGAAGGGCTGGAACGGTCGCTCGGCTACAATGTGATGATGAGCCAGCGCGGCGTGCTCAACCTCTTCCACAACGACGCACAGAAGGCCGCCTATACCCGCCGCGGCAATGCCATGCGGCTGAACGGCATCGATGCGGAGCTGGTGGACCGGGAGGGGGTGCGCGCCCTCTGCCCGATCATCGACCTGGACAATGGCCGCTACCCGGTGATGGGCGGGCTGCTGCAACGGCGCGGCGGCACGGCGCCGCATGACGCTGTGGCCTGGGGCTTCGCCAAGGCCGCCTCCGACCGCGGCATCGACATCATCGAGCATTGCGAGGTGACGGGGCTGCTGGTGGAAGGCGGCGCCATAAGGGGCGTGCGCACCACCCGGGGCGAGATCGCGGCGGCGAAGGTGGGGCTGGCCGTCGCCGGCCATACCAGCACCCTGACGGCCATGGCCGGCTTCGACGTGCCGATCGAGACGCATCTGCTGCAGGCCTTCGTCTCCGAGGGGCTGAAGCCGCTGGTGGATTGCGTCGTCACCTTCGGCGCCGGGCATTTCTACATCAGCCAGTCGGACAAGGGCGGGCTGGTCTTCGGCGGCGGGCTGGACGGCTATGCCAGCTACGGCCAGCGCGGCACGCTGAAGGAGGCGGAGCATGTCTTCGCCACCGGCTGCACCATGATCCCGGCGCTGAAGCGGCTGCGGGCGCTGCGGAGCTGGGCCGGGGTGATGGACATGACGCCGGATGCCTCGCCCTATGTCTGCCGCACGCCGATCAGCGGCTTGTACATGACCGCCGGCTGGTCCTATGGCGGCTTCAAGGCGACGCCGGCCAGCGGCTGGTGCCATGCCTGGACCATCGCCAGGGACGAACCCCACGCGCTGAACGCCGCCTTCACCCTGGACCGCTTCCGCGAAGGCCGCGCGCTGGACGAAAAGGGCGCCGGCCCCTTCCCCTGGCTGCAATAGATGCGCATCCCCTGCCCCTTCTGCGGCCCGCGCGACGAGGTGGAATTCACCTGGCGCGGCGATGCCTCCGTGCAACGGCCGGCGGCCGAGGCGGGGGTGGAGGCCTTCCACGACTATGTCTATCTGCGCCGCAACCCGCGGGGCTGGACGCAGGAATGGTGGCAGCACAGCGCCGGCTGCCGCGCCTGGCTGCGGGTGGAGCGCCACACCATGACGCACGAGATCCGCAAGGTGGAGGCGGCATGAGCCAGCGCTTCCGCCTGGCCGCCGGCGGCCGGATCGAGCGCGGCGCGACGCTGCGCTTCCGCTTCGATGGCCGCGACCTCACCGGGCATCCGGGCGATACGCTGGCCTCCGCCCTGCTGGCGAATGGCGTGCGGCTGGTGGGGCGCAGCTTCAAATACCACCGGCCGCGCGGCATCCTCTCCGCCGGCGTCGAGGAACCCAACGCGCTGGTGGAGCTGCGCAGCGGCGCGCGGCAGGAGCCGAATACCCGCGCCACGGTGATGGAGCTGTTCGAAGGGCTGGAGGCGCGCAGCCAGAATCGCGCGGGGTCGCTGGCCTTCGACCGCATGGCGGCGAACCAGCTCCTCTCCCCCTGGATCGGCGCCGGCTTCTACTACAAGACCCTCATGTGGCCCGCCGGCTTCTGGGAGCGGGTCTATGAGCCGCTGATCCGCCGCGCCGCCGGGCTCGGCCGGGCGAGTGGGCTGCCGGATCCGGATGGCTATGACAGCGCGCAGGCGCATTGCGACGTGCTGGTGGTGGGCAGCGGCGCGGCCGGCTTGGCCGCGGCACGCGCGGCGGGCGCCGGTGGCGCCCGGGTCATCCTGGCGGAGCAGGATTTCGAGCTGGGCGGCCTGCTGCTGGCGGAACCGGCGCAGGCGGGCTGGCGCGCCGGCATGCTGGCGGCGCTGGAGACGATGCCGGAGATCCGGCTCTGGCCCCGCACCACCGTGTTCGGCTTCTACGACCAGGGCGTGCTGGGCGCGGTGCAGCGCCTGGCGGACCACCTGCCGACGCCGCCGCCGAGCATACCGCGCCAGCGCTTCTGGACCATCCGCGCGCGGGAGGTGGTGCTGGCGACCGGGGCGCATGAACGCTTCCTCGCCTTCCCCGGCAATGACCGGCCGGGGGTGATGCTGGCCGGCAGCGCCGCGGTGTATGCGCGGCGCTTCGGGGTGAAGCCGGGCGAAACAGCCGTGCTCTTCGCCACCCATGACGCGGCCTATGACAGCGCCTTCGCCCTGGCGGGGGCGGGCGTGCGGATGGCCGGCATCATCGACCCGCGCGGCGATAGCGCGGCGATGCAGGCGGCGCGGGAGGCCGGGCTGCCGGTGCAGGCGGGCAGCGAAATCTGCGGCGCCATCGGCGGGCTCTCGCTGCGCGGGGTGCGCACGCGGCAGCATGGCGGCGCGGGCAGCGAGGCGGCGCTGCCCTGTGACCTGCTGCTGGTCTCGGGTGGCTGGAACCCGGCGGTGCATCTGGCAAGCCAGAGCGGCGCGGCGCTGGCATGGGACGAGGCCTTGCAGGCCTTCCTGCCCGGCGCTTCGGTGCAGCGGGAACGCAGCGCCGGCGCGGCGCGGGGCGTGTTCGGCCTGGCGGAGGCCGCGGCGGATGGCGCGTGGGCGGGGCGAGAGGCCGCGGCCGCGGCGGGCTTCGCCATGGACACCAGCTTTCCCCTGCCGGACGCGCCGACGCCCGATCCCCGCCCCTACCCGCTCTATGAGGTGAAGGCCCGCGGCAAGGCCTTCGTCGATCTGCAGGACGACGTGACCGCCGCCGATATGCGCCTCGCCCATCGCGAGGGCTTCGGCCATATCGAGCACGCCAAGCGCTACACCACCCACGCCATGGGCACGGACCAGGGCAAGAGCGGCGGCATCCTCGGCGCCGCGGTGCTGGCGGAGGCGCGGGGGGAATCGCTCGGCGTGGTGGGGCTGCCGCGCTTCCGGCCCTACGCCACGCCCGTCGCGATCGGCGCCGTCGCCGGGGAGGCGGTGGGCGCCGCGTACCACCCGGTGCGCCGCACCGCGCTGCACGCCTGGCACGAGGCGCGCGGCGCCGCCTGGCTGGACGCCGGGATGTGGAAGCGCCCCGCCTACTACCCGCTGCTGGAGGAGCGCGACCCCTGGGACAGCATCCTGCGAGAGGCGCGGGCGGTGCGGGAGGATGTCGGCCTCTGCGACGTCTCCACCCTGGGGAAAATCGACGTCCACGGCCCGGATGCGGCGCGCTTCCTGGACCTGATCTACGCCAACACCTTCTCCACCCTGCCCATCGGCCGGGCACGCTACGGCATCATGCTGCGGGAGGACGGCATCCTGCTCGATGACGGCACCACCAGCCGGCTGGGCGAGCACCATTTCTTCGTCACCACCACCACGGCGCAGGCGGCCACGGTGCTGCAGCACATGGAATTCCACCTGGCGAGCGCCTTCCGCGAGCTGGATGTCTCGCTGGCCAGCGTGACGGATCAATGGGCGGCGATGTCGCTGGCCGGGCCACGGGCGCGGGCGGTGCTGGCGAGGCTGGCGACGGGGCTGGACCTCTCGGGGCTGCCCTTCATGGGCGTGGCGGAGGCGGAGGTGGCAGGGGTGAAGGCGCGGATCTTCCGCATCTCCTTCTCCGGCGAGCTCGCCTATGAGGTCGCGGTGCGGGCCGGGCAGGCAGAGCCTGTCTGGCAGGCGCTGATCGACGCCGGAGCGACGCCCTATGGCGCGGAGGCGCTCGGCCTGCTGCGGATCGAGAAGGGGCATGTGGCGGGGGCGGAGCTGAACGGGCAGACCACGCCGGGGGATTGCGGGCTCTCGCGCATGCTGAAGAAGCGGGGGGATTTCATCGGCCGGGTGCTGGGGCAGCGGCCGGGGCTGCTGGACCCGGGGCGGCCTCGGCTGGTGGGGCTGCGCTCGGTGGACCCGGCGCGGCCGGTGCGCGCGGGCAGCCATTTCGTCGCGGCGCGGGGCGCCACGGAGAGTTTGGGCTGGATCAGCAGCACCACGCGCTCCGTCGCGCTGGGCGGCTGGATCGGCCTCGGCTTCCTGCGCGGGGGCGAGGCGCGGCATGGCGAGGAGCTGATTGCCGCGAACCCGCTGGCGGAAGAGGAGGTGCCGGTCCGCATCTGCAGCCCACATCACTACGACCCGGAGAATGCCCGTGTCCGCGGTTGAGTGGCGGCGGGAGAATCGGGCGCTGGTGCAGGTGCTGGCACGGCGCGGCGCGGAGATGCCGGCCTTCCCCAGGCCGGGCCGGGCCGCGGCGATGGGCGGCATGACCGCGCTACGGGTGCAGCCGGATGGCTGGATGGTGATGGCGGCGCCGGAGGTGCCTCTGCTGGATCGGCTGCGAGGGTTGGCGGGTTCGGCCGCGCTGGTGGAGCAGAGCGACGGCCGGGCCGTGTTTCGGGTTTCGGGGGATGGCGCGCGCGATATGCTGGCTCGCGCCTGCCGCCTGGATCTGCATCCGCGGGTGTTCGCTGTCGGAAGCTGCGCCTCGACGCTGATCGCACAGGTGAATGTGCTGCTCTATCAGCCATCAGACAGCGTGTTCGAACTGCTGGTCTCCTCGACGCTGGCCCAGCATCTGGAGGAGTGGCTGCGCGCCGCCAGCGTCGGGTGCTAGAGCAGATCGCCGGAGGGCGGAATCGCCCGGAGGCGTGAATCTGCTCTACCATCAATAAGATAGAGCGTCTTCACGCTGCGCAGTCAGCGCGAAGACGCTCTAGACTCAAGGTTTCCAAAGGCCTTTCGGCCTTTGGCGGGGAGAGTTTGAGAGGGGCAGAGCCCCTCTCAAGCCTGCGCGCTGGGCCGCGCCGCCATCATCGCGTGATGCGCCACCAGCGCGGTGAAGGCCGGGTTGATCGGCTGCTTCACCTGGTTGCCGAAATCGAGGAAAGCGAAGAGCAGGATATCTGCCAGGGTCAGCCTCTCCTGGCAGACGAACTGCTTGCCCGCCAGCAGCCCGTCCAGCTTCGCTAGATTATCCTGCGCGACCGCTTTCAGCCCCTCCGCCGCCTCCGGGATGCAGCGCACCCGGTCCTTGAACAGCTTCAACCCCTGGCTGAAGCGGAAGCCGTTGATCAGCGGCTCCACGATGTTGAGGTCGATGCGCCGCAGCCACATGCGGGTTTCCGCCCGCTCCCGCGGCGTGGCGCCGATCAGCGAGGGGCCGGGCGTGATCTCGTCCAGGTATTCGCAGATGGGAATGATCTCGGAAAGGTGGCTGCCATCGTCCAGTTCCAGGCAGGGGAGCTGCCCCATCGGGTTGCGCGCCAGATGCGGCGGAAGGCGGTTTTCCCCACCCATCAGGTCCAGCGTCTCGCGCGGCAGGTCGATGCCGCGCTCCGCTATGAAGATGCGCACGACGCGCGGATTGGGCCCGATGGAATCATAGAGCTTCATGGCGTCCCTCCCAGGTGTTTCCCGGGAGGCTAGCGCGCCCTCAGCGGCCGAGCCAGACCGCTTCCGCCTGGGTCTCGATCTGCCGGACGCGCGCCGCCACTTCTTCCGCAGTGATGGAGCTGACCGGGTGATCGATCACCACCGGCCGCAGCCCGGGCATTCCCAGGGCAACGCGGGTCAGCGCCGTCTCCTTCTCGAATTCCGTAGTGATGATGCAGGCGGCCGCCACGCCCAGCCTTTCCAGCGCGATGCTGTCGCGCACGCAGCAGGAGCAGCAGGAGCCGCAATCGCCGATCGCCGTCAGCACGATGTCGCATTCCGCGGCGATCTGCGCGATCAGCTCCGGCGCCGCATCCTTGGAGAAGCTGTGCTTCACGTAGTAATTCGCCGCGGCGAAGGCGAAGCGGCCGCCGAGCGCCGCCTGCGCCCCGCGCAGCAGCTTGTTGGCGTTCCACTTGCTGTTGTCGAGAATGCCGAGGCGGAGGCCGTCCAGCCTCGCCGGGCGCGGGGCCAGGGGCGTTTCCGTGCTGTCCACCCGCCCGCGCGGGTCGAAGACGAAGAGCCGGTCGGTGTCGATCTGCTGCAGCATGTCCTTGTTCTCCCGCATTGGCGGATGGCGAAACCTGTCGCTGCCCGGTGCCCTGGTACGGCTCTGCCGCACCAGGCTGTACGAAGTGCTGATCCCGCAGCGCCTCCGGGGCCCCCGCGGCGCCGCGCAGCGGCGTCGTGGGGAATGAATCAGATGGCGCAGACGCCGCCGGCGCAGTCCGGCCCGTCCGGCGCCACGCTCTCGCCCACCGGCTTCGTCACCGGCGTGTTCATATGCCCCCAGCCGGGGATGAAGGCGGAGAAGCGCCCGGCATCGCCGCCCACCACGAACAGATGGATGTTGTCCGGGCTCGGCACGATGGGGATGCGGCTCTCGGGCTCCCGCTTCACCCATTTCGGCAGGTTGCGGTTGTACACGCGGCCGTAGCGGTGGTCGCGGCTGATCAGGCGGAAGGCATTGCCGCTATGCATCCACAGATAGTGGCGGATATCGCTGCGGCTCCAGCCATGCTTGGCGATGGTCCGCGCATGTTCCAGCCCCAGCGCCACGGCGCAATGGCCGGACAGCACCGCGTTGTTGCTGGCGATGGTGCTCATCGCCGAGCAGATGGTGTCGAGGATGCCCTCCGGGTCGTTGCACTGGTGGTCGGTGACACTGTGCGGCGCCTCCGCCGCCATGGCAAACACCGTGCTGTCCTCCGGCTTCCAGCCATGCTCGACATGGTAGGGGGCGAAGGGCGATTGCGCCTCGTTCTCGCAGATGGCGTAGCTGTACTTCGCCGGGTTGCCGAGGGTGCATTTGTCGAGGTCCGGCGGATGCGCGCCGCCGACATTCAGCATCATCAGGCGGATGGCGCGGCCGATGGTGGCGTTGGCGCGGTTGCCGGGGCCGAAGGCGTTGGCGCCGCCATTCATGCCGATGGCGCGCGCCGCCGGCCCGTTCACGATGACCAGCGGCGCCGCCATATGCGTCGTCGCCTGCACGCCGTTGAGGTTGAACAGCGGGTCCATCAGCGCCTGCATGGCGGCGCGCAGCACCGGCGCATAGTCCGGCAGGCAGCCGGCCATGACGGCGTTGATGGCGAGCACCTCGCGCGTCAGCACGCCCCAGCGCGGCGCGACCTTGCCCTCCACATGGTCGGGCTCGCCGCCCAGGGCGGCGATGAAGGCCTCCACCTTGGCCTGGGTCGGCGGCACCACGGGCAGGCCGTCGGTCCAGCCTTGCGCGAAATAGTATTCGACGAGATCGGTGCCGGCTTCAACGGCGGTGGCGATGGACATGGCGTGCCCTCCCTGCCCCGCATCCTGCGCCGCCATCGCGGCTCTTGCCAGATACCGGGTGTTGCCGATTATTCTTGCATTTGGCGCATCAATCCCCGCAGCAACTCGCGCAACCCGGCCGCCGGCGGCGCCAGCTCCCGCCCCGTCAGGGTGACGATGCCGATGGCGCGCTTCAGCCCGGGCGGCGCCAGATCCCGCAGCACCAGGCCGGACTCCGCCGGCACCGCCCCCGCCGGCACGATGGCGATGCCGATCCCCGCCCGCACCAGCGCCAGCATGGTGGCGAATTGCGTCACCGTCGCCGCATGCCGCAGCGCCACCCCCGCCGCCGCTGCGGCGCCATCCAGCAGCCGGCGGGTGCGGGCCTCGGCAGGGAAGGAGATCAGCGGCTCCGCCGCCAGCGCCGCCAGGCTCACCCGCGGCGCCTCCGCCAGGGGGTGGCCGGGGGGCAGCACGGCACGGAAGCGGGCCTCGCCCAGCGCCTCCCCCGCCACCCCTTCCGGCAGCGCCTCCAGATAGGTGACGCCGAGATCGGCGACGCCGCTCCGCACCGCCTCCACCACGTCGCCATGCACGCCCTCGCGCAGATGCAGCTCCACCCCCGGCCGCGTCGCCCGCCATTCGGCCAGCAGCTTCGGCAAGGGGCCGGCGGCGACGGACATGATGCAGGCCAGGATCACCTGCCCCCGCTGCTCCTCCGCCAGCTCCCGCAGGGAACGGCCGGCGATGCGCAGATCATTCAGCACCCGCTCCGCCACCGCGACGAATTCCCGCCCCGCCACGGTCAGCGCCACCCGGCGCGTGCTGCGCTCGAACAGCGCGACGCCCAGCACATCCTCCACGCGCTGCACCACCCGGGTCAGCGCCGGCTGGGAGAGGCGCAGCCGCGCCGCGGCGGCGACGAAGCTGCGCTCCTCCGCCACCGCCAGCACCGCCTGAAGCTGCCGCGTGCCGAGATCGGGAAGCATCTCCATCGGGCCACTATGGCATGTCCGCCAATGGCGGTAGCATCCGATGCCCAGATGGGAGGGAGAACGAGATGGTCTACGAGCTTCGCATCTATCACTGCGTCCCCGGCCGGCTGCCCGCGCTGCTGGACCGCTTCAACACCATCACCCTGAAGCTGTGGGAGAAGCACGGCATCAAGCAGGCCGGGTTCTGGACGGTGCTGGTCGGCTCCTCCAACCAGGACCTCTACTACATGCTGGCCTGGGACAGCCTGGCGGAGCGGGAGCAGAAGTGGAACGCCTTCGCCGCCGACCCGGAATGGCTGACCAAGCGGGCGAAGACCGAGGAAAGCGGGCAGATCGTGGCCTCGGTGGAGAACCTTTTCCTTGCGCCCACCGCCTTCTCCTCGGTGAAGTAGCCGGGCGCCGCCACGGGGTGCCGGCGGTGCTTGTGCAATACATGGCATATGGGTGAACGCATGGCCGGCATTCCCACCTTCGCCACCGCGCCGGGCTTCCTGGGCCGGGCGCAGCGGGACGGCACGGCGACCTATGCGGTCGCCGGCATTCCGCTGGATCTCGGCACCACCAACCGCGCCGGCACGCGGGACGGGCCGGGCGCCATCCGCCGCGCCAGCCGCATGCTGGTGGATGGCATCCACCCGCATCACTGGACCGATCCGCAGCATATGGATCTGGTGGATGTGGGGGAATTCGCCATCGCCCTGGGCGACCTGGCGGGCAGCCTGAAGCTGATCGAGGCGCAGGCGGCGCGGCATGCCCACCTGATGGCGCTGGGCGGGGAGCACAGCGTCACCCTGCCGCTGCTGCGCGCCGCGGCGAAGCGGCTGGGGCGCCCGCTCGGCCTGGTGCAATTCGACGCGCATCTGGATACCTGGGAGACCAATTTCGGCCAGCCCCTCGCCCATGGCTCGGTCTTCTGGCATGCGCTGAACGAGAAGCTGGTCGATCCGCGGCGGATGATCCAGGTCGGCATCCGCTCCCCGGTCGATCGCGGCACCTGGGACTGGACCAAGGCCCAGGGCGTGACGATCGTGACGGGGCAGGAGGCGCAGGAGCTGGGGCCGGTGGCGCTGGCCGCGCGCATCGCCGCGGTGCTGGGGGCGGAGCCGGCCTATCTCAGCTTCGATATCGACTGCCTGGACCCCGCCTTCGCCCCCGGCACCGGCACGCCGGAGATCGGCGGGCTGGCGAGCTGGCAGGCCCAGGCGATCTTCCGCCGGCTCGGCGGCTGCCAATTCGTCGGCATGGATGTGGTGGAAGTGGCGCCCGCCTATGACCATGCGGAGATCACCGCCCTGGCCGCCGCCACCCTGGTCTGGGAGTACCTGGCGCTCCAGGGGGCGCTGCAGGGCGCCCGGGAAGGGGTTGGCCGATAAGATTCCGGCCATACCCGGAGGGCTCCGGTAGCCATGCCGGAAATTCGCCCTTCCCCCTGAAAAAAAACATGGCATTTCCCGCAGGGACCCACTATTTCTCCGGCCGTCGCCTCCCCGGGGGCGGCTGACGCCATCGCACGTGCCGCGAGCGGGCCTTCGCCCTGCACAGCAACGACGGGACGCGTCCTTTTCGTCCATGCCGTCCGAAAGGGCGGGGTCGTGAGGGATTGCCCATGCTGTTGAGACGCATCGCGGCGGTGACACCCCACCGCATCGCCTGAAGCCCGGGGCCGCAAGGCCCCTGTCTCCATTCGACTTCCTGGTCGCAACGCGCCGAAAGCGCGGCCGCGATGCCGTGAGGACTGCCTGATGAGCCTGCTGCGCGCCCGCACCGCCGTCTCCCCCCTCCGCCGCCGCTTCGAGGCCGCGGATCCGGTGCTGCCCAAGGTCGATGATCTGGTCGCGGTGGAGCGGCCGGAGGAGCCGATGCATTGCCTGCGCCCGGGGGTGATCGCCGCCGCCAGCGGCGCCTTCGTGCAAGGCTTTCCGGGCAAGACGCTCTATGCGGTGAAGTGCAACCCCGAGCCCGCCGTGCTGCGCGCGGTCTGGGCAGGCGGGGTGCGGCATTTCGACTGCGCCTCGGCGGCGGAGGTGGCGCTGGTGCGCACCCTGTTCCCGGAGGCGGAGATCCACTTCATGCACCCGGTGAAGTCCCGCGGCGCCATCCGCGAGGCCTGGACCCGGCATGGGGTGCGCGACTTCGTCCTCGACACCGCCGATGAGCTGGCGAAGATCGTGGCGGAGACCGGCGGCGACGCCGGCGAGCTGGGCCTCGTCGTGCGGCTGGCGCTGCCGAAAGGCCGGGCGGTCTATGACCTCTCCGGCAAATTCGGCGCGGCGCCGGAGGCGGCGGTGGCGCTGCTGTGCGCGGCCCGGCCGCAGGCGAAGCGGCTCGGCCTCTCCTTCCATGTCGGCTCCCAGTGCCTGGATCCGCTGGCCTGGCGGGAGGCGCTGGCGCTGGCCGGGAAGGTGATCCGCGCCGCCGGCGTGGCGGTGGAGATCGTCGATGTCGGGGGCGGCTTCCCGGTGGCCTATGAGGACACCCGGCCGCTGCCGCTCGGCGCCTTCTTCGCCGAGATCGAGGCGGGGTTCGAGGCGCTGGACCTGCCGGGCGCGGAGCTGTGGGCGGAGCCCGGCCGGGCGCTGGTCGCCGCCGGTGGCAGCGTCGTCGTGCAGGTGCAGCAGCGCCGCGGCGATGCGCTCTATGTGAATGACGGCATCTACGGCGCGCTGTCCGACGCCGGGCTGCCGGGCTTCGCCTTCCCGGTGCGGCTGATCCGGCCGGAAGGCGAGATGGCGGAGGGGCAGCGCGGCTTCATGCTGTTCGGCCCCACCTGCGACAGCGCCGACCGCATGAACGGGCCCTTCTGGCTGCCCGAGGATGTTCGGGAAGGCGACTGGATCGAGATCGGCCAGCTCGGCGCTTATGGCGCCTGCCTGCGGACGAGCTTCAACGGCTTCGACCGGGCGCGGCTGGTCGAGGTGCGGGACGCGCCGCTGCTGTGACGTTTCGAGAGGGCGTCGTGCCGTAAGGCGCGCCTTACGGCACGACGCCCTCTCGCGCTCACCCCGCCAGAGGCCGAAGGGCCTTTGGAACCCGAGGGGGTTGCGTCGCGCCCGTCGGCTCCAAAACGCAAGGGCTCAAAGGGCCTTTCGGCCCTTTGCGAGGGGAGTTTGAGGAGGAGCAGAGCTCCCCCTCAACCAGCCTGTGAAGTCAGGCGTTGCCACCCCGCCAGCCACCCCGGCCGGCGGGCATCTCTGACGCGTGCCCTGGAGGACCCTGTTATGATCCACGCTTCCTTCTCCGGCCGCCTGGTGATGCTTGGCTTCGGCAGCATCGGCCAGGGCGTGCTGCCGCTCATCCTGCGCCACATCAAGATGCCGCGCGACCGCATCACCATCATCACCGCGGAGCCCCGCGGGCGCGAGGTGGCGGCCGAATACGGCATCCGCTTCCTGCAGCAGCCGGTGACCCGCGAGAACTACAAGGACGTGCTGGTGCCGGAGCTGCAAAAGGGCGACTTCCTGCTGAACCTCTCGGTCGATGTCTCCTCCGTCGCGCTTATCGAACTGTGCCAGGAGATCGGCGCCCTCTACCTCGACACCTGCATCGAGCCCTGGGCCGGCGGCTATACCGACCCCTCGCTCACGCCCTCCCAGCGCTCCAACTACGCGCTGCGCGAGAGCGCGCGGGCGCTGCGCCGTGGCGCCAAGGGCGGCCCGACCGCGGTGCTGACGCATGGCGCCAATCCCGGCCTCGTCTCCCACCTGGTGAAGGAGGCGCTGCTGAACCTCGCCCGCGACCTGGAGCTGGACCTGGTGGTGCCGACCGACCAGGCGGGCTGGGGAGCGCTGGCCGAGCGGCTGGGCGTGAAGGTGATCCATATCGCCGAGCGCGACACCCAGGTGGCGGACCGTCCCAAGGCGCGGGGCGAGTTCGTCAACACCTGGTCGATCGACGGCTTCGTCGGCGAGGGCTGCCAGCCCTCCGAGCTGGGCTGGGGCAGCCATGAGAAGGCGCTGCCGCTGGACGGCAACCGCCATGATTTCGGCTGCGATGCGGCGATCTGGCTGGCCCGTCCCGGCGCCTCCACCCGCGTCCGCAGCTGGACGCCGCTGGAGGGGCCGTTCCACGGCTTCCTGATCACCCATAACGAGGCGATCTCGCTGGCCGACTACTACACGGTGCGGGATGCCTCGGGCGCGGTGCGCTACCGGCCGACGGCGCATTACGCCTACCACCCCTGCGACGATGCCGTGCTGTCCGTGCACGAGCTCGCCGGCAAGAACTGGGGGATGCAGCCGCAGAAGCGCCTGATGATGGAGGAGATCACCTCCGGCATCGACGAGCTCGGCGTGCTGCTGATGGGGCACGCGAAGGGCGCCTACTGGTACGGCTCGCGGCTGAGCATCGAGGAGGCGCGGGCGCTGGTGCCGCACAACAACGCCACCTCCCTGCAGGTGACGGCGGCGGTGCTGGCGGGGCTGGTCTGGGCGCTGGAGAATCCGCGCGCCGGCATCGTGGAGGCGGATGAGATCGACCATGCGCGCTGCATGGAGATCATGCGCCCCTATCTGGGCGAGGTGGTCGGCGAATATGCCGACTGGACCCCGCTGCAGGACCGGGAGGAGCTCTTCCCGGAGGATCTGGACCGCGAAGACCCCTGGCAGTTCAAGAACTTCCGGGTCGTGTGACCGCCGCTTCCCTCCCCCGCTCTGCGGGGGAGGGTCAGGGCGGGGGTGACAGGTGCCGGGCCAGCGCTGCCTGGATCGCCTGCACGACGCCTTCGGGGTTGGCCATCACCTCGTTGTTCCAGAAGCGGAGCACGTGCCAGCCCTGGGCGTGCAACGCGGCCTCCCGCTCAACATCCGCAACCGGATCGGCATGCGTCCAGCCGTCGATCTCGACGACAAGCCTCGCCGAAACACAGGCGAAATCCGCGACGTAGGGCGGAATGGGATGTTGGCCGCCGGAATCGCACGCCCAATGTGGCGTTCCGCAGCATCCGCCATAGCAGGCGCTCCGGCGGCGTTGCCTCCCGGCGCATGGCACGGGCGTGGCGCTGTAGCGCGGAATCCTTCGGCTGCATCGCACACCCCCACCCCAACCCTCCCCCGCAAAGCGGGGGAGGGAGACATGCCTGCACCTACATGTTCGGCCGCAGCACCTGGCGCAGCACCTGGCCCTCCGCCAGCCGGTCGAAGCCGGCATTGATCTCGGCAAGCGGCAGGAAGCCGCTCTTCAGCGAGCCCACCGGCAGCTTGCCGCGCTGATACATGCCAAGGAAGCGCGGAATGTCCCGCTCCGCGATGCAGCTCCCCATGTAGCTGCCGAGGATGCTCTTCTCATCCGAGACGAGCCCGGCATGCATATAGGAGAAATCCGCCCCCTGCGCCGGCAGCCCCGCGCTCACGACGCGCCCGCCGCGGCAGAGCACGGCATAGGCCAGCTCCATCGCCTTGATGTTCCCCGCCGTCTCGATGACGGTGTCCACCCCGCCATCCGTCGCCGCCTTCACCTGTTCCACCACATCCTTGTCGGTGGCGAGGAAGGTGTCGGTCGCGCCCCATTGCCGGGCGAGGCCCAATTTCTGCTCGCTGGTATCGATGGCGATGATCCGCTCCGCCCCGCCCGCCACCGCGGCGAACAGCGCATTCATGCCGACGCCGCCGAGGCCGACCACGGCGATGGTATCGCCCGCCCGCATGCCCGCCGTGTTCAGCACCGCGCCCGCGCCGGTCATCACCGCGCAGCCGAAGATGGCGGCATCCTCCAGCGGCACGCTCGGGTCGATCTTCACCGCGGAGCGCCGCCCCACCACCGCATATTGCGCGAAGAGCGACAGGCCGGAGCCGTGGTTGATCTTCTCGCCATTCAGCCGGCTGATCCGCTTCGCCCCGGAGAGCAGCGTCCCCGCCGCCCGCGCCGCGCCGCCCGCCAGGCAGATATTCGGCCGCCCGCGCACGCAGTTGCGGCACGAGCCACAGGAGGCGACGAAGACGGTGATGACATGGTCGCCCGGCTTCAGGTCGGTGATGCCCTGCCCCACCTCCCGCACGATGCCGGCGCCCTCATGCCCGATCACCACCGGCAGCGGCCGCGGCCTGATGCCCTCGATGGCCGAAAGGTCGGAATGGCAGAGGCCGGCGGCGGCGACCTCGATCAGGATCTCGCCCGGGCCGGGGCCTTCCAGCTCCACCTCCTCGATCACCAGCGCATTGCTGGTGGCGTAGGGGCGGGGCTTGCCCTGCTCGAACATGATGGCGGCCTGCATGCGCATGTCGGTCTGGTCCTGGCTACTCGATATGGATGTTGGCGGCGCGCGCCACATCCGTGTTGATGGCGATCTCGCGCGGGATGCGGGCGCGGAATTCCACCGGCCCTTCCCCCTCGACGATGCCGCCGCTGCTCTCGATGCGGTTGATGATATCCGGTCGCTTCAGCAGCGTCTGCACATCGGCGGCCATGCGGTTGACGATTGCCGCCGGCATCCCGGCCGGGCCGACGAAGCTGTACCAGGGGGAGGTATCGCGGATCTCCACCCCCTGCTCCGCCATGGTCGGCACATCCGGGAAGGACGGCGTGCGGCGCGGCGCGGCGATGGCGATGGGCTTCAGCTTGCCCTCCCGCGCCAGGCCGATTGCGCCGGACAGGGTGGAGAAGGTGATCGGCACCCGCCCCGTCATCACATCCTGCAAGGCGGGCGGCGCGCCGCGATAGGGCACATGCGTCAGCTCGATGCCGGCCGCCCGCATGAACATCTCCGTCGCGAAATGGCCGGAGGTGGCGACGCCGGAGGTGGCGGCGGCCATGCCCGGTTGCTGCTTCGCCGCCGCGATCACGTCCCGCACGTCGCGGTAGGGCGAATTCTCCCCGACGAAGAGCACGGTGGGGGAGGAGTAGATGATGACGATCGGGGTGAAGTCGCGCAGCGTGTCATAGGGCAGGCGCGCGAAGACCGCCGGGTTGGTGGTCAGGTTGCTGGTGCAGAGCAGCAGCGTGTAGCCATCGGGCGGGGATTTCGCCACCGCTTCCGCCGCGATCACCTGGCTGGCGCCGGGCCGGTTCTCGATGACCAAAGGCTGGCCCCAGACCTGCTGCAGCGCGTCCTGCAGGACGCGGGCGGCGAAATCCGTGGGGCCGCCGGCCGGGAAGCCGACCAGCAGGCGAATGGGCTTCTCCGGCCACGGGGCCTGGGCCCGTGCCGGCAGCGCCAGCATGGCCCCTGCCCCGACCAGGGCGCTGCGTCGCGTGGGCATCGGTTTCCTCCTCGTTTTGCCGCAGGTTCGGCAATGTGCGGCGCGGCGTCAAGCAAGCGCCGGCGGGGCAACCCCGCGGCCTGGCAGCCGTTCTCCGGCCACCAAAGCAGGGAGAGAGCCATGACCAGAGGCCTCGGCGGGCAGAGCCCCGCCAATATCACGCATCACCTGAAGGGCATCCACTTCCCGGCGCAGAAGCGGGACCTGGTGCAGCAGGCGAAGAAGAACGACGCCGAGCAGGACGTCATGGCGGTGATCAACGCCATGCCGGACCAGGAATTCGCCAGCATCGCCGAGGTGACGAAGGCGGTGGGCGAGGTGGAACGCGGCGCCGAGCGATAGGGAGAGCGGTATGGCGAATGCATTGCAAGGCTGCCGGGTCGCCGTGCTGGCAACCGATGGCGTGGAACAGGTGGAGCTGACCGAGCCGGTGAAGGTGCTACGCGAGGAAGGCGCCGAAGTGCATGTGGTGGCGCCGAAGCCGGGCACCATTCAGGGCTGGAACCATCTGGAAAAGGGCGACGCCATTCAGGTGGACCGCGCCTTGGACCAGGCGGCGCCGGCGGATTACGCCGCGCTGCTGCTGCCGGGCGGGGTGGTGAATCCGGACCAGCTCCGGCTGCAGCCCAAGGCCATCGAATTCGTCCGGCACTTCGTGCAGGAGAAAAAGCCCATTGCGGCGATCTGCCATGGGCCCTGGACGCTGATCGATGCCGGCGGGGTGCGTGGGCGGCGGGTGACGAGCTGGCCGTCCCTGCGCACGGATCTGACCAATGCCGGCGCGCAATGGGTGGATGAGCAGGTCGTCACCGACCAGGGCCTCGTCACCTCCCGCAAGCCGGACGACATCCCGGCCTTCAGCCGGAAGATGGTCGAGGAGTTCCGCGAAGGCCGGCACACCGGGCGGCAGGCCGCGGCCTAGATCCTGCCGCGCGGACGGAAGCGCGGATCCCGGCCCGGCCTGTCATCCCGGCGCGTGAGCTGCGCTCCCGGGCCCGGCGCGCCGGGGCTTTCCGTCCGGCCGCCTGCATGCTCACCTTCGCCTGTTCTTCGGGGAGGTCCGCATGCATCCGGCTTTGCGCAGCCACCGGCCGCTGATCATGGGCCGGCGCGGCGCCGTCGCCAGCAACCATCCGGTCGCCACCCAGGCGGGGCTGGATGCGCTGCGGGCGGGTGGCAATGCGGCGGATGCCGCCATTGCCACCTCCCTCACCCTTGGGGTGGTGGAACCGCATATGTCGGGCATTGGCGGGGATGGATTCCTCCATCTTTGCCTGGCGGGCGGCGGGGCGTCGTGCGTGAACGCCACCGGCGCGGCGCCGGGGGCCGCCACGGCGGAGCGGTACCGCGCCCTTGGCGGTATCCCGGCTATCGGCCCGCTGAGCGTGCAGACGCCAGGGCTGGTGGCCGGGCTGGCGCTGCTGCATGCGCGGCATGGCAGCCTGCCTTGGGCCAGGCTGGTGGCGCCGGCCGAGGAAGCGGCGCGGGAAGGTTTCGCCACAACCCATACCTATCGGCATTTCGCAGGCGAGATGCGGGCGCGTCTGCTGGCCGATGCCGGCAGCGCAGCGCGCTTCCTGCATGGCGGCGCGCCGCCGCCGCTCGGCGCGCTGGTGGTGCAGCCGGAATTGGCGGAGACGCTGGGCACGCTGGCGCGAGACGGGGCGGAAGGCTTCTATCGTGGCGCCCTGGCGCGGCGCCTGGCGGTCGGCCTCGCCGCTGCCGGCGGGCTGGTGGCGGCGGCGGACCTCGCCGCCTGCGCGGCGGAGATCCAGGCCCCCCTCGAAATGCCCTGGCGCGGCTTCACCCTGCGGCAGACGCCGCCGAATTCCACCGGCTTCACCTTCCTGCAGATGCTCCGCATCCTGGAGCGCTTCGACCTGCAGGCGCTGGGCCGGGACAGCGCGGCGCTGATCCACCTGATGGTGGAGGCGAAGAAGCGCGCCTTCCTGGACCGCGAGACGCATGGGCGCGACCCGCGCGGCGCCGCCATTCCCCTGGAAAAGCTGCTTTCCGCCGACCACGCCGCGTCCCATGCCGCCGCCATCGACCCGCAGCGCGCCGCCTCGCTGCCGGTGCGGGACATGGTGGAGAGCGACACCACCTATTTCTGCGTCGCGGATGCAGCGGGCAATGTCGTCTCCGCCATCCAGTCGCTGAACTCCGCCTTCGGCAGCGGCGTGACGGCGGGCGATACCGGCGTGCTGCTGAACAACCGCATGGCCTATTGGCACCTCAACCCGGGCCACGCCAATCTGCTGCGGCCGGGGATGCGGGTGCGACACACGATGAACGCGCCAATCGTGCTGCGGGACGGCAGGCCCTGGGCCGTCTTCGGCACGCCGGGGGCGGACAACCAGGTGCAGATCAATATGCAGGTGCTGGTCGCCATGGCGGTGTTCGGGCTGGACCCGCAGCAGGCGGTGGAAGCCCCGCGCTGGACCAGCAGCCAGCCCGGCCAGGCGGCGAATTACCCGCATGGCGGCGACGCCACGCTGACGCTGGAGCAGGGGCTGGCCGAGGCGGCGCCGGCCCTGGCGGCGATGGGCCACCAGGTGAAGGTGGTGCCGCCGCTGGAAGGGCCGTGCAGCGTCGCCGCCATCCGCCTGCTGGAGAATGGCGTGCGCATGGCCGCCAGCGATCCGCGCCGCGATGGCTGGGCCGGCGCCTACTGAGCGAACCGCCGGCCGCGGCGGCGCTTTCTCAGGAAGGGAGATCGCCGCCATGTCCACCACCCTGCTGATCCTGCTGCTGGCCGTCCTCGCTTTGCTGGTGCTGGCGCTGGTGCAACGGGCGGAGTTCCGCAGCGTCTTCCGCCGGCGGCCGCCGCCTGGGGCGTGATCGCTTCCGGTGGCGTCACCGCAAGCGTGAAGCCCGCGGCTCGACAACGCGCCGTGAGCGCCAGGGACCGGATCATGCTCCGGGGATGATCCATTCGCGCGTGCTCCCGGCTCAGGCTCCGGGGCCTCCGGCGATCGCGCCTACGCCCCCCGGAGGAACGGGTTCCGCAGCCTCTCATGCCCGAAGGTCGAACCCGGCCCGTGGCCGCAGAGGAATTGCATGTCGTCCCCCAGCGGCAGCAGCTTGCCATGGATGGCGGCCAGCAGCGCGGCATGGTCGCCATAGGGGAAATCCGTCCGGCCGATGGAGCCGCGGAACAGCACATCTCCCACCAGCGCCACCCGCAGCGCGGTGGAGACGAAGACCACATGCCCCGGCGTATGCCCCGGGCAGTGCAGCACGCCGAAGCTTTCGCCGCCGATCTCGACGGTATCGCCCTCCGACAGCCACTGGTCGGGGGTGGCGTTCTGCATCTCGAGGCCGTATTTCGCGCCCTGGGCTTCCAGTGACTCCAGCAGGAACTGGTCGCGCCGATCCGGGCCGATGATGGGCGGCGTGCCCGGCAGCGCCGCCTGCAGCGCTGTCGCGCCGCCGGCATGGTCCAGATGCCCGTGGGTCAGCAGGATGCGCTCCACGCCGATGCGCAGCTCGCCGATGGCGGCCTGGATCCGTTCCACCTCCCCACCCGGGTCGATGACGACGCCCTTGCCCGTGCCTTCCTCCCAGAGCAGCGCGCAATTCTGCTCGAAGGGGGTGACGGGGATGATGGCGGCCTTCAGCGCCATGGCGGGGCTCCATCCTGCTGCGTGCGGCGCGCCCGGTGCCGGCCACGCCGGCGCAGGATGCCCGAGGCCCCTGGCCAGGGCCAGAGGAAGCTGCCCCTGGCCGGGCTTTACGCGGCACGGGCCGCGCCCCACCCTGCCGTCATGCCGGATTCGCCCCGCGACTCGGCCGCAGGGGGCGCGCTGCCGCCCGCGGCGGTCGCCCTCATGCTGCTGCTCTGCCTGGTCTGGGGGCTGAACACGGTGGCGATGAAGGTGGCGGGCCAGGGCATTCCGCCCGTGCTGCTGGCCGGGCTGCGCAGCCTGGTCGGGACCGCCACCCTGCTCGCCTGGTGCCGCTGGCGCCGGCTCGGCTTCGGCGCCTGGCGGCGGGACGGGACGCTGCCGCTCGGCCTGTTGACGGGCAGCATCTTCGCGGTGGAGTTCATCGCCTTCTATGTCGGGGTCGGGCTCACCACCGCCTCTCGCGCCATCATCTTCATCTATGGCGCGCCCTTCTTCGTCGCCATCGGCGCGCATCTGTTGATCCCGGAGGACCGGCTGACCCACGCCAAGGCGTTCGGCCTGCTGGTCGCCTTCGCCGGGCTGCTGCTGGCCTTCGCTGACGGGCTGCTGGTGCCGGCGGGGCCGGAGGCGCTGCTGGGCGATGCGCTCTGCCTCTTCGGCGGCGTGCTCTGGGGCATGACGACGGTGCTGGTGAAGGCCAGCCGTCTGCGGCGTGCCCTGCCGCAGACCATGCTGCTCTACCAGCTTGGCGTCTCGGCGCCGCTGCTGCTGCTCGCCTCCCCGCTGCTGGGGGAGAGGTGGACGCTGCACCTGACGCCGCTGGTGACGGCCGCCTTCCTCTACCAGGCGGTGGCGATCGCCGGCATCAGCTATCTCGCCTGGTTCCGGCTGGTCTCCCGCTACTCCGCCTCCCGCCTTGCCGCCTTCTCAGTGCTCTCGCCCGTCTTCGGCGTGCTGGCCGGGGCGGTGCTGCTGGGGGATCGGCTCGGGCCGCTCTTCGGCCTGGCCGTGCTGCTGGTGGTGGCCGGGCTCTGGCTGGTGAACCGGCCGGCCAAAGCCGCCTGACGTTCCGGTACCGGACAGCGCATTCCAAGGCCGAAGGCGCGGTAAGCCTTTGTGAAAAGCCCGTATCACGCCGGGGCGCCGTGCATTGCGTGCCCCGGTGCGGCGCAGCATCAGGCCGGAATGGCAGCGCAATGCCCAAGGCTTGGGCAGCACCGCGGCAAGGCCCGGCTGCAGGCCGTTTTTGTCCTGGCACGCATCTCGCAAAGCCGTACCGCATCCCTCACCCGCCGGGGTGGTGCGGCTGCCTGCCGCCAAGGCCAGAACAGGAAGGAAAGCGATGTCCTCGACTACCCCCACCTTCACCCGCCGGGCCGCGCTGTCCGGCCTCGGCAGCGCGCTGGCCTTGCCCGCCATCCGCCCGGCCTGGGCGCAGGGCGCGCCGATCAAGATCGGCGTGCTGCATTCCCTCTCCGGCACCATGGCCATTTCCGAGACGGCGCTGCGCGACACCGTGCTGATGATGGTGGAATGGGCCAATGCCCAGGGCGGCGTGCTGGGCCGGAAGCTGGAAGCGGTCGTGGTCGATCCCGCTTCCAACTGGCCGCTCTTCGCCGAGAAGGCGCGCGAGCTGCTGCAGGTGCACAAGGTGGATGTCACCTTCGGCTGCTGGACCTCGGTCTCCCGCAAATCCGTGCTGCCGGTGTTCGAGGAGCTGAAGGGCCTGCTCTTCTACCCGGTGCAGTATGAGGGCGAGGAGGAGAGCCCGAACATCTTCTACACCGGCGCGGCGCCGAACCAGCAGGCGATCCCGGCGGTGGAATACCTGATGAGCGCCGATGGCGGCGAGGCGAAGCGCATCGTCCTGCTCGGCACGGACTATGTCTATCCGCGCACCACCAACCGCATCCTGCGCGGCTTCCTCAACTCCAAGGGCATCGCCAATGCCGACATCATGGAGGAATACACCCCCTTCGGCCATTCCGATTGGCAGGGCATCGTCGCCCGGGTGAAGCGCTTCGCCGGCGAGGGCAAGAAGACCGCCATCGTCTCCACCATCAACGGCGATGCCAACGTCCCCTTCTACCGGGAGCTGGGCAACCAGGGCATCAAGGCGGAGGATATCCCCTGCGTCGCCTTCTCGGTCGGCGAGGAGGAGCTGGCGGGCATCGACACCAGGCCGCTGGTCGGCCATCTGGCGGCGTGGAACTACTTCATGTCCGTCCCCGGCACGCCGAACGAGGAATTCAAGAAGCTCTGGCAGGCCTACATCAAGAACCCGAAGCGCGTCACCAACGACCCGATGGAGGCCACCTATACCGGCTTCCGCATGTGGATGCAGGCAGTGCAGAAGGCCGGCACCCCGGCCGTGGCGCAGGTGACGCCGGCGCTGATCGGGCAGAAGCTGATGGCGCCCTGCGGCTTCGAGGAGGAGATGCTGCCGAACCACCACCTCTCCAAGCCGGTGCTGATCGGCGAGGTGCAGGCGGATGGCCAGTTCAACATCGTCTGGAAGACGCCGAATGCGGTGAAGGCGGAGAACTGGTCGCCCTTCATCCCGGAGAATGCGAACCGCCGCCGCTAGACAGGCGGAAAGAAAGGCGCCGGGTTGCGGCCCGGCGCCGACCTTGTTCCAAGAGAGATCATGCGACGTCACCTCCTCGGGCTTTTCCTCGCCTTGCTGCTGGCCTGGCCGGCCGCGGCGCAGGACCGCTTCGCCTCCGCCCTCGCCGGACTCGGCGAGGGATTCGGCCAGACCGCGGAGGTGGTGGAGCGCCTCGGCGCCCTGGGCGACCCACGCGCCATTCCGCTGCTGCAGGCGCTGCAGGACGGGCAGTTGCGCCGCACCCCCGCCGGCACAGTGCTGCTGCCGGACGGCAGGGATGCCGCCACCGGCCAGCCCGGCGACGCCACGGGGGCGGAGGCGGTGCGCATCAACAACCGCGTCCGCCAGGCGCTGCGCGGGGCGCTCGGCCGGCTGCAGCTCCTCTCGCCTGATGCCGAGGCGCGGCGGCAGGCGGCGGAGGCGGTGTTCCGCAGCCCGGCGCCGGAAAACGTGCCGCTGCTGGACGCGGCGCTGGCGAAGGAGACCGATCCGGGGATCCGTGCCCAGCTCGAATTGGCGCTCGCCGCGTCGCAGCTCCGCGCCGATGACGCGGCGGCGAAGCGCGACGCCGTCGCCCGGCTCGGCACCGCCGCCACCACCGAGGCCCGCGCCCTGCTGATCGAGGCGCGCGCCGCCAACCCGGACCTCGCCACCGCCATCGACGTCTCCATCGCTGCCATCGAGCAGCGCCTGGCGGTGCGCCGGGCGGTGGAGACGCTGTTCCAGGGCCTCTCCCTCGGCTCCGTGCTGCTGCTGGCGGCGCTGGGGCTGGCCGTCACCTTCGGCGTCATGGGCGTGATCAACATGGCGCATGGCGAATTCGTCATGCTCGGCGCCTATGCCACCTTCGTGGTGCAGGAGCTGTGCCGCGGCATCCCCTGGCTGGCGCCCTGGTCCCTGCCGCTGGCCGTGCCCGCTGCCTTCCTCGTCACCGCGCTGGCCGGCGCGGCGCTGGAGCGCGGGCTGATCCGCCACCTCTATGGCCGTCCGCTGGAGACGCTGCTGATGACCTTCGGCGTCGGCATGATCATCCAGCAGGCGGTCCGCCTCGCCTTCGGGGCGCAGAACCGGGAAGTGACCAGCCCCTCCTGGATGCAGGGCACGCTGACCTTTCCCGGCGGCATCGCGATGACGCAGAACCGGCTCTGGATCATCGTCTTCGGCATCTTCGTGCTGCTGCTGGTGGTCGCCGCCATCCGCTTCACCCGCTTCGGCCTTGAGATGCGGGCGGTGGTGCAGAACCGCCGCATCGCCGCCACCATGGGCATCCGCACCGGAAGGGTGGACGCCATGACCTTCGCCTTCGGGTCGGGCTTGGCCGGGCTTGCCGGCGTCGCGCTCAGCCAGATCGACAATGTCTCGCCCAATCTCGGCACCGGCTACATCATCGACAGCTTCATGGTGGTGGTGTTCGGCGGCGTCGGCTCGCTGGCCGGCACGCTGGTCGGCGCGCTGACCCTCGGCGTGGTGAACAAGGTGCTGGAGCCCTATGCCGGCGCGGTGCTCGCCAAGGTCTGCGTCCTGGTCGCCATCATGCTGTTCATCCAGCGCCGGCCGAAAGGCCTCTTCGCGCTCAAGGGAAGGGCTGCGGAATCGTGAGCGCCACCCTCGCACCCCCGGCGCCGGCGGCAGCCGGCCGGATGACCCTGCGCCTGGTGCTGGCCGGCGCCATCCTGCTCCTCGCTTTGCTGCCGGTGCTGAACCGGATGCCGGCGGAGAGCGCGCTGCATGTTTCGGATTTCGTGGTCAGCGTCTCCGGCAAGTGGATCACCTACGCGGTGCTGGCGCTCGCCATCGACCTGGCCTGGGGCTATGCCGGCATCCTCTCCCTCGGCCATGGCGCCTTCTTCGCCCTCGGCGGCTATGCCATCGGCATGCATCTGATGCGGCTGATCGGGCCGCGCGGCGTCTATGGCCATCCGGTGCTGCCGGATTTCATGGTCTTCCTCGGCTATCAGAAGCTGCCCTGGTACTGGCTGGGTTTCGACCACTTCCCCTTCGCCATCCTCATGGCCATGGCGGTGCCGGGGCTGCTGGCGCTGGTGGTGGGCTACCTCGCCTTCCGCAGCCGCATCACCGGCGTCTACCTCTCCATCATCACCCAGGCGCTGACCTACGCGCTGATGCTGGCCTTCTTCCGCAACGACATGGGCTTCGGCGGCAATAACGGCTTCACCGATTTCAAGGAGCTGCTGGGCATGCCGCTGAACACGCCGAATGCCCGTTCGGTGCTGTTCTACGCCTCCCTGGTGCTGCTGGTGCTCTCGCTCTGGCTCTGCAGCGTCATCACCCGCTCCAAGCTCGGAAGGGTGCTGGTGGCGATCCGGGATGCAGAGAGCCGGGTGCGCTTCCTCGGCTATGACGTGACGCAGCACAAGCTCTTCGTCTTCGTCCTCTCCGCCGTGCTGGCCGGCCTCGCCGGCGCGCTCTACGTGCCGCAGGTGGGCATCATCAACCCCGGCGAATTCAGCCCGGGCAATTCCATCGAGGCGGTCATCTGGGTGGCGGTGGGCGGCCGCGGCACGCTGGTCGGCGCGCTGCTCGGCGCCTTCTCGGTGAATGCGCTGAAGACCTGGCTGACCACGGTGGCACCCGATCTCTGGCTGTTTGCGCTGGGCGGCCTCTTCGTCGCCGTCACGCTCTTCCTGCCGCGCGGCCTGATCGGCCTGTTCACAAAGGCGCCGAAATGAACGCCGCCGCCTCCCCCGCCCCCGCGCCGCAGCCGCTGCTCTACCTCGACGGCGTCTCCGTCGTCTTCGACGGTTTCAAGGCGCTGAACTCCCTCTCCCTCATCGTCGACCCCGGAGAGCTGCGCGCCATCATCGGCCCGAACGGCGCCGGCAAGACGACGATGATGGATGTCATCACCGGCAAGACCCGCCCGACCGAGGGCGTCGTCCGCTTCCGCGACCACGACCTGACGCGGCTGGATGAGGCGACCATCGCCAATCTCGGCATCGGCCGGAAATTCCAGAAGCCGACGATGTTCGACGCGCTGACGGTGTTCGAGAATCTCGAACTCGCCCTGAAGGCGCCGCGCGGGCCGGTCGCCTGCCTGCGCTGGGTGCTGGGCGGCGGCGACCGCGCCCGCATCGCGCAAACGCTGGAGGAGGTGGGGCTGACCGCCCGCGCCCATGACCGCGCCGGCGTGCTGAGCCATGGCCAGCAGCAATGGCTGGAGATCGGCATGCTGCTGATGCAGGACCCGGAGCTGCTGCTGGTGGATGAGCCGGTGGCCGGCATGACCGACCAGGAGACGGAGCACACCGCCGCCCTGCTGGTCCGCATCGCCGGCCAGCGCAGCGTGGTGGTGGTGGAGCACGATCTGGAATTCGTCCGCGCGCTGGGCAGCAAGGTGACGGTACTCTGCGAGGGCGCGCTGCTCTCCGAGGGCAGCATCGACCATGTGCAGAACGACCCGCGGGTCATCGAAGTCTATCTGGGGCGCTAGAGCGGGATCGGTTGAGCTGCGCTCACCCGCCCCGCTCCAGCTCATTGTTCGGTCGCGTGATTCACGGTTTCGGTCGATTCGACCTCAACCGATCATGCTCTAGCGGTACGATGACCGGAGCGCCGCAGGGCGCGGAGGTCTGAATCGTACCGCTCAACTGAAGGATCCTGCGATGCTGAGGGTGGAGAGCATCGACCTGTCCTACGGCGCTTCCCGCTGCCTGCGGGGCGTCTCGCTGGAAGCCGATCCGGGCCGGATCACCTGCGTGCTGGGCCGCAACGGCGTCGGCAAATCCTCGCTCATGCGGGCGATCGTCGGGCTGGAACGCATCCAGGGCGGGAAGATCCTCTGGGAAGGCCGCGACGTCGCCGGCATGGCGCCGGCGGAGCGCGCCCGGGCCGGCATCGGCTATGTGCCGCAGGGGCGGGAGATCTTTCCCTTCCTGACGGTGCAGGAAAACCTGGAGACGGCCCTGGCCGCCGCGCCGCGCGGCAGCAAGGTGCCGGAGGAGGAGATCTACGCCCTCTTTCCCATCCTGAAGCAATTCCTCAGGCGCCGCGGCGGCGACCTTTCCGGCGGGCAGCAGCAGCAGCTCGCCATCGCCCGGGCGCTTACCGCCCGCCCCCGCCTGCTGATCCTCGACGAACCCACCGAGGGCATCCAGCCCAACGTCATCAAGGACATCGCGCGCGTCATCCGGCTGTTGGCGCGGGAGAAGAATTTCGCCGTGGTGCTGGTGGAGCAGTATTATGAATTCGCCCGCGACCTGGCCGACCGCATCGCGGTGATGGTGCGCGGCGAGGTGGCGCTGGGCGGGCCGGTGGACAGCCTGGACGATGAGGAGGTGCGAAAGCTGCTGACCGTGTAGCGGGGCCGCGCCCATGCAAGCGCGATGGCGTCACGCACAGCCGCCCTGCCTGGCGGAGCGCTCTGCTTCCCGGCCGGGGACCGACACCCCGCCGCCGGTCAGCCCTGGTGGCCTCCGTTCCGCTTCCGCTCGCCATTCTTGCGCAGCAGGAATTCGCGGCCCAATTTCACCCGCGGCACCCCGTCATAGGCGACGATATCGGCGGTGGCGTAGGTCTCGGACCAGATGTCCGGGATGAAGCTGCCGGTCCCCACCACGTCGATCGGCGCCCGCGCTTCCGCCATCACCCGGCATTTCCCGACGCCGAAGCCGGAGGAGGCGACGATGCGCACCTTCGGGAAGCCGGCCGCATCCAGCTCGTCCCGCATCTTCCAGATGGCGGCGGCGGAGACGCCGGTGCCAACCAGATGGCGCAATTCCGTCTCGCTGCGATAGCGGCGGATGGCGCCCGGCGCGTGGCGTTCCAGCACCGCGTAGCTCTCGGCCGGATCCAGCCCTTCCAGGAAGCGCCCGCCATGCGTGTCCAGCCGGAAGGCCAGCTTCCCCGCCGCCGCCAGCTCCGGGAAGCGCTGGCAGACGGCGATGCCGTCCGTGACTTCCCGCCCGAAATAATCGACCAGCACGGTCAGCGGCTCGTTCGGATAGGTCTCGTGGAACATCTCCGCGGCGCGCAGCGTGCTGCCGGCATAGCCGATCAGCGCGTGCGGCATGGTGCCGTAGCCATGGGTGGCGCCGAACCAATGTGCCGTGGCATCCGTGGCGTTGCCGACGAAGCCCTTGGCCCCTTCCCGCTTCGCTGCCTCCCCGCCGACCGAGGCGGCATAGGCCATCATCTCCTGCATCTCGAAGCCGGCGCAGTGCCGCGCATCCATGGCGAGGAACCCCACCTGCGGCAGTTCCAGGCACATCTGATAGGCGTTGTGCGCCGCGACGCAGGGCGGCCCCAGCTTCTGCAGATATAGCGTCTCGAGGTCCGAGAGCTCCGCGAAGGAGCCGGTGAGATAGAGGATCGGGTCGCCGGCGCCGACCCAGGTCCCCTCCGCATGCATCAGCTCGATCTCGAATTCGGTGCCGCGCGCGGCGGCGACACCCTTCAGCCAATCCAGCATCAGCCGTGGCGCACAGACCACCGGGCGGCGCAGGAACACCGCATAGGTCACGCGGCAATCGCCGAAGCGCTGCACGATGGCGCGGGTGCGGTTGAAATAGGCGTCCGTCCGCGCCGTGATGATCGCGTTGCTGGCCTCCGCCCCCGGCCGCCCGGGCATTATTGGGCTGCCTGGGCCGGCTGCAGCGGCGAACGCCGCGCCTTCAGCTCGGCCGCGATCAGGAAGGCGAGTTCCAGCGACTGCTCGGCGTTGAGACGCGGGTCGCAGAAGGTCTGGTAGCGCAGGGAGAGATCGGCCTCGGTCAGGCGATGCGCGCCGCCGAGGCATTCCGTCACCTCCTGCCCGGTCATCTCCACATGCACCCCGCCCGGCCAGGTGCCTTCCGCCGCATGGCAGTCGAAGAAGCGCCGGACCTCGGTCAGCACCGCGTCGAAGGGCCGCGTCTTGTAGCTGCCGACGGTGGTGGTGTTGCCGTGCATCGGGTCGCTGATCCAGACGACGTTGCGCCCGGCCCGCTGCACCGCGCGCAGCAGCGGCGGCAGCTTCGCCTCCAGCTTGTCGGCGCCCATGCGGGTGATGAGCGTGAGGCGGCCCATGGTGTTGGCCGGGTTCAGGATCTCGGTCAGGCGGACCAGCTCCTCCGGGTCCATGCTCGGCCCGACCTTCATGCCGATCGGGTTCTTCACCCCGCGCAGGAATTCCACATGCGCTCCATCCGGCTGGCGCGTGCGGTCGCCGATCCAGAGGAAGTGGGAGGAGCAGGCATAATGGTCGCCGGTGGTGGAATCCACGCGGGTCAGCGCCTGCTCATAGGGCAGCAGCAGGCTTTCATGGGAGGTGTAGAATTCCGTCTCCTGCACCTGCGGCAGGTCGGACATGCCACAGGCCTGCATGAAGGTCAGGGTCTCGTCGATCCGGTGCGCCAGATCCTGGTAGCGGTCGCCGAGCGGGCTGCGCTCGACGAAGCCGAGATTCCAGCGATGCACCTGGTGCAGGTCGGCATAGCCGCCGGTGGCGAAGGCGCGCAGCAGGTTCAGCGTGCCGGCCGACTGCATATAGGCGAATTCCATCCGCGCCGGGTCCGGGATGCGGGCCTCCGGCGTGAATTCCGGACCGTTGATGATGTCGCCCCGGTAGGAGGGGAGCGTGACACCGTCCTTGGTCTCGGTCTCGCTGCTGCGCGGCTTGGCGAATTGCCCCGCCATGCGGCCGAGCTTCACCACCGGAATGCCGCCGCCATAGGTCAGGACGACAGCCATCTGCAACAGGACCCGGAAAGTGTCGCGGATCACGTTGGCGGTGAACTCGGAAAAACTCTCGGCGCAATCGCCGCCCTGGAGGACGAAGCCCTGGCCGGCGCCGGCCCTGGCCAGCGCCGCCTGCAGCCGCCGTGCCTCGCCGGCGAAGACGAGGGGCGGCCATTTCGCCAGACGGGCCTCCACCTCGGCGAGTTTGGCGGCATCCGGGTATTCGGGCACCTGCCTGATGGGCAGGCCCCGCCAGCTTCCCGGGTGCCAGGCGCGCGCAACCATAGTCGTTTATCTCCCTAAGAATTGGGGATGATAGCGGAGGGAGAGGGAGGGTGGAACCCTACTGCCGGCGTTGGGGAAGGGCTCTGGTTGCGGCAGTGCCGCACCCCCCAAACCCCACCCGCCAAGGGCCGAAAGGCCGTCGGAACCCTGAGTCGGCAGGTTCGACCCGCCGGGCTTAAATTCAAGGTTTCCAAAGGCCTTTCGGCCTTTGGCGGGATCGGACGCACTGCGTCCGATGTGAGAGAGGGGTCGCGCCGCGAGGCGCGCCTACGGCGCGACGCCCCTCGAGGCGCGCCTACGGCGCGACGCCCTCTCGAACACCTACTCCGCCGCCCTGGCCTCCACCCCCGCCACCCGCGTCCGCGTCCGCAGCGTGACGAATTCCTCCGCCGCCGTCGGATGAATGCCGATGGTCCGGTCGAAATCCTCCTTGGTCAGCCCCGCCGCCACGGCGATGCCGATGCCCTGCATGATCTCGCCGGCATCCTCGCCCAGCATATGGGCGCCCAGCACCTTCCGCGTCCGCTGGCAGACCACCAGCTTCATCAGCGTCTTCCGCCCTTCCCGCTTGCTCAGCGTGTGCCGCATCGGGGTGAAGCGGGTGACGAAGATATCCACCGGCCCGCGCGCCGCCGCATCCGCCTCCGTCAGCCCCACCGTGCCGATGGGGGGCGAGGTGAAGACGGCGGTGGGGACATTCTCATAGCTCGCCCGGCGCGGGTTGCTGCCGAAGAGCGTATCGGCCAGCGCATGCCCCACCGCCGTCGCCATGGGCGTCAGGTTCAGCCGGTCCGTCACATCGCCGATGGCGTAGATATGCGGCGCCGTGGTGCGATGCTCCGCATCCACCTCGATGGCGCCCTTCGCGGTGCAGTCCACCTTCGCGGCGGCCAGGTTCAGCCCTGCCGTGTTCGGCTCCCGCCCCGTGGCGAAGAGCACCGCATCGCCCTCCAGCACCCCGCCGCCCAGCAGGCTGAGCCGGAGATGCCCCGCCTGCCGGTCCAGCCGCGCCGAGACCTGGCCGGCATGCAGCCGGATGCCCTGCGCCTCCAGCGCCTCGACCAGCGCCGTGCGGATGTCCTGGTCGAAGCCGCGCAGCGGCAGGTCGGCGCGGTACACCACATCCACCTCGGCGCCGAGGGCGCGGAAGACGCAGGCGAATTCCAGCGCGATATAGCCGGCGCCGACGACGATCAGCCGCTTCGGCACCTCCTGCAAGGTGAAGACGTCATCGGACAGCATGCCGAGTTCGGCACCCGGGATCTCCGGCCGCACGGCGCGGCCGCCGACGGCGATGACGATCTTCTCCGCCGTGACGCGCTTGCCGCCGACATCCAGCGTATGGGCATCGAGGAAGGTGGCGCGGGCATCGAAGCTGGTGACGCCGGCATTGCCCAGCAGCCGGCCATAGATGCCGGAGAGGCGCTGCACCTCGGCATCCCGCGCCGCGGCGAGCTTCGCCAGGGAGAAGCCCTTCACCTCCATCTCCCAGCCGAAGCCGGCGGCCTCGGCGGCCCAGCCGCCATATTCGGCGGCGTTGACCATCAGCTTCTTCGGGACGCAGCCGACATTGACGCAGGTGCCGCCCCAGAAGCGCTCCTCCGCCACGCCGACCTTGGCGCCATGGCCGGCGGCGATGCGGGCGCAGCGCACGCCGGCGGAGCCGCCGCCGATGACGAAGAGGTCGAAATCATAACTCATCTGTTCCGCCCTTGCGAATCATTCGCGACGACCACCGAGCCGTCTTCCTCGACCCAGAGCATGGCGATCCCGAGAGCCGCCATGGCGGACCTGACCTTGCCCACGTAGAATTCTGCCAAGGCGGACCGAGGGATGGCCAGCCCGACCCTGGCAGCGCCCCGCCCCTCTGCCTCGGCCATCGCTGCGGCTGTGAAGAAGCCCTTCATCACCCGATCAATGATTTGGTTCGAGGTGAAGCCTTTTCCATCCCTGATCGATCCCCGCCGGGAACTCGTGCCGCCCTTCACCTCGATATGCCAGCGCCCCGCCGGCCCATTGGCGACCAGGTCGACCCCGCGTCCCGTCGGCTTCAAGGCCCGGATTTCGTCCGCCTGGAAGCCCTCCCGGAGCAGCCATGCCCTCACGCGTTCGGTCGTCTCTGCCTCGTCGAAGGCTATGGATCGGGGCTCAGCCATGCTGGCGCGGCCGCTTCGGCACAATCAGCCGCACGGTGAAGACCTGCACCTCCTCCCCCGCCTGGTTCAGGGTGCGGTTGCGCATCAGGGCGGCGCCGCGATCGGGGCGGGACCGGCTGGGCGAGACCTCCAGCACCTCGATCTCCAGCCGCAACTGGTCGCCCGGCCGCACCGGCTTCGTCCATTGCAGCTCCCCGCCGCCGCCGATGATGCCGCCGGCGAGGTTCCCCGCCGCCTGCACCACCATGGCCATGGTGATGGCCGCAGTGTGCCAGCCGCTGGCCGCCAGCCCGCCGAAGAAGCTGGCCTTCGCCGCTTCGGGGTCGGTGTGGAAGGGCTGCGGGTCGTAGCGGCGGGCGAAGTCGATGATCTCCGCCTCGGTGACCGTCACCGGGCCGGCGGTGAAGAGCCGGCCCGGGGTCAGGTCCTCGAGGTAGATCTTGGGCCCCTGAGGCGGCCGATTCACGCCCTCGCTGACGCTCGGACGGTCGGACGCCCCTTGGGGCGGCCGATTCACGTCCTCACTTGCGCTCGGACGATCGGGCGCTGTCACGTCCCGATGCCGCCGAGGGCGAGGTACTTCACCTCCAGATATTCCTCGATGCCGTAATGGCTGCCCTCGCGACCCAGGCCGCTTTCCTTCACGCCGCCGAAGGGCGCGACCTCCGTGCTGATCAGCCCCTCATTGATGCCGATCATGCCGGTCTCCAGCGCCTCCGCCACACGGAAGATGCGGCCGACATCGCGGGCGTAGAAATAGGCAGCCAAGCCGAAGGGCGTGTCATTCGCCAGCGCGATCGCCTCCTCCTCCGTCTTGAAGCGGAAGAGCGGCGCAACGGGGCCGAAGGTCTCCTCGCGGAACATCAGCGCGTCATGCGGGACATTCGCCAGGATGGTCGGCTCGTAGAAATTGCCGCCGCGGCTGTGGCGCTTGCCGCCGGTGACGACGCTCGCGCCATGCTGCAGCGCGTCGGCGACATGCTCCTCCACCTTCGCCACCGCATCGGCGTTGATGAGCGGCCCCTGGGTGACGCCGGACTCGAAGCCGTCGCCCACCTTCAGCGCCTCCACCGCCGCCTTCAGCTTGGCGGCAAAGGCGTCGTAGACGCCGTCCTGCACCAGGATGCGGTTGGCGCAGACGCAGGTCTGGCCGGTGTTGCGGTACTTGCTGGCCATGGCGCCCTGCACCGCGGCGTCCAGATCGGCATCGTCGAAGACGATGAAGGGCGCGTTGCCGCCGAGCTCCATCGAGGTCTTCTTGATGGTGCCGGCGCATTGCTGCAGCAGCACGCGGCCGACCTCGGTGGAGCCGGTGAAGGTCAGCTTGCGCACCAGCGGGTTGGAGGTCAGCTCCTTGCCCGTCTCGCCGGAGGGGCCGGTGATGACGTTGCAGACCCCCGGCGGCATGCCCGCACGCTCCGCCAGCACGGCGATCGCCAGCGCGCTGAACGGCGTCTGCGAGGCCGGGCGGATGACGCCGGTGCAGCCCGCCGCCCAGCCCGGCCCGGTCTTCCGGGTGATCATCGCGGCGGGAAAGTTCCAGGGCGTGATGGCGGCGAAGACGCCGATCGGCTCCTTCGTCACGATGATGCGGCGGCCCTTGGCGTTCTGCGGGATGGTGTCGCCATAGACGCGCTTGGCTTCCTCGGCGAACCACTCGATGAAGCTCGCGGCATAGGCGATCTCGCCCTTGCTCTCGGCGAGCGGCTTGCCCTGCTCCGCGGTCATGATCGCGGCCAGGTCGTCGGTGTTCGCCAGCATCAGGTCGAACAGCTTGCGCAGGATGGCGGCGCGGTCCTTCGCCAGCATGGCGCGCCAGGGGCCCTGCGCCTTGTGCGCGGCCTCGATGGCCCGGCGGGTCTCGGCGGCGCTCATGGCCGGGACGCGGCCCACCACCTCCCCGGTCGAGGGGTTGCGGACCTCCAGCGTCTTGCCGCTATCGGCCTGCACCCATTCGCCATTGATGCAATTCGCCTGGCGGAACAGGTCCGGGTCCTTCAGCGGCAGGCGGGCAACGGCGTCGAGCATGGCGTGTCTCCTTCCCGAGATGCCGAAACATAGGCAGGGGCCGGGGTTTTGTCAGCCGCGCCCGCCCTTCGCCGCCCCGATCCGGGAGGAGGTGCGCAACCCGGCGGCATTTGCCAACCCGGCCCGCCCCATGTCCTGATGCGCCATCGCCGCCAGGGGAGGGCCGCACCATGCCGCGCCGCATCATCGACATCTCCGTGCCGCTGAAGGCCGGCATCAAATCCGACCCGCCCTGGGCCCTGCCGAAGATCGACTACCATGACCACAAGATGACGGCCCCGCCCATCGCCGAGTATTTCGGCATCGCCCTGGACCAGTTGCCGGAGGGGAATTACGCGGCGCGGGAGCAGGTGCAGATCTCCACCCATGCCGGGACGCATCTCGACGCGCCCTACCATTTCTTCCCCCGCCAGGATGAGCGGACGGTGCCGGGCGGCCGCCCCTCGCTCCGGATCGACGAGGTGCCGCTCGACTGGTGCTTCCAGCCCGGGGTGAAGCTGGATTTCCGGGAGTTGCCGGATGGCTACACGGTGCAGCCCGAGGATGTGCAGAAGGAGCTGGCGCGGATCGGCCACACCCTGCAGCCGCTGGAGATCGTGCTGGTGAACACCCGCGCCGGCAGCCGGTACGGCGAGGACGACTATGTCGATGTCGGCTGCGGCATGGGCAAGGCGGCAACGCTGTTCCTGCTGGAACAGGGGGTGCGGGTGGCCGGCACCGATGCCTGGTCCTGGGACGTGCCCTTCAGCGTCACCAAGCAGCGCCTGGCGGAGGGCGCCGACCCCGGGATCATCTGGGAAGGCCACCGCGCCGGGCGGGAGATCGGCTACTGCCACATCGAGAAGCTGCACAACCTGGAGGCGCTGCCGCCGGACGGCTTCATGGTGGCCTGCTTCCCGGTGAAGGTGCATCGCGGCTCGGCCGGCTGGACCCGGGCGGTGGCGATCTTCGAGGAATAGCGGCCGACGCCGGCCTCGTCGGGGCTGGCCGTCTCGGCGGGGCGGCGAGGCGGGTCCGCCCGGGCTGAAAATGCGCCGGCCCGGTTGCCGGGACCGGACGGGCCGACTATGGTCCGCGCCCCGCGCCCCCCCGGTGGTCTCAACCTGAGGGCGCGGCCCGGATGGGTGGCCGAGCGGTCGAAGGCGCGCGCCTGGAAAGTGCGTATACGTCAAAAGCGTATCGTGGGTTCGAATCCCACCCCATCCGCCAGTCCCCTGAGGCGTCCCGTTCTCTGCCTGGTCGGCGACCGCGCTGAGTGGCAGGTTTCCTGGGGTTCTTGGGGCCGACCTGTTGACTGGCCTGAGCCGGTCACGCCCGAAAATCGCTCTCCGGAGGCCAGTTCTCTCCGGACCTCCTGACTCGGGCGCTTTGGTACGGAACACAATAACCCAGGTCGAAAGCCGGCTTTGCCGCGGCGGGCGCTTGCCACGGTTCGAACCTCACTTGCCCGAATTCCATGCTGCGAGAGCAAACACTTCGGTACGTAGGCGCCGATCAACGCTCATACTCACCGTGCTTCAACGAGGCCCTGCGCAGGCCGCGTCCTCCTGAAGCCACGCAGGCAATGGCAGCCAGGTGCACCATCGCCGGCTGGACCATGATGGGCACAACCGTATCAGAAGGGATCAGGCTGCGGACCTCCGAACAGCTTGGAGGTCAACGCGAAACTCGCTACACGAGCTTAACCGATGTTCTTGGTCGGGGTGCGAACGGATGTTTAGCAACCGCGCCCAAACCGTGAAGTCGCTCATGCAATACGTTGAAGGTTTAGGCCAGTTGCAGCGCCGCAACGACGAGTATGCCAAGGAACGAACCACCGAAGCAGTGGTGGTGTCCTTCCACTCTTCTTGGCAGGAAAAGATAAAGAAGAGTGCGTTTACAACCATATTGCGAAAGAGAATTCCATTAAACTCGCGCCCTCAGCGCATATATTTTCATGTAAACTCGCCGATCGGAGCGATATGTGCCCGCGCAAAAATAGAAGATGTTAAGACTATTTCGAAATCAGAGGCGTTGAACTTAGAGCTCTCGATAAATCTTACCGCCGAAAAGATCCTGCAATACATAGGAAACGACAATCAAATTGGCGCGTATTTCGTTTCTCATATTGATTATGCACCACGCGAGGCGAAGTCTTCGGAAATTAATCGTATCTTTCCGTACTATCCGCCACAAAGTTTTGTTTCGTTAAGTTCGGACCATGAAAAAATAATTATCAATATGTGTGGATACAGTGCGATCGCCGAATAGCACGCATTCAGAAGTTTGAGCGCAGCAGGTCGTCAGCACCTACCTCTAGCCAGCCCAGGAGATCCGCCGAGAACGAGCCCCCCGCTGCAAGCAAGCCGCGATGCTGAAGCTCGCGGTGCAATGCTGGCTCTGCGAACTCCGCCAGGAAGCGCCGACGCTCAGCCAGGTTGAGGAAGCCATCAGTTGGCGGTCGATCCAACATCCGCTCCGGCAACCGCTCCATGGCCGCCGACCGGCCACCGCTGAGCCCCATCGCAAGGGCCAGCACCTGCGTTTTCCGGTCCCCCTGCGCTGTTGACGCTTCGAACAACCACCAGCACAGAACGGCACCCTCGCCACCAGCCTGGCGCACGCTGGAGCCCAAGCGTTCGGGCGGCGTGCTCCGCCACTTCGTCAGCTGACTGGCGACCAGCGGATGGTCCAACCCTAGGAGCCCCAAGCCATCCGTCGCCATTGCCCGTTCGCGGTCATCCGTGAACTGCGCTACCGTCGTCCCAGTCTGATCGACAACCTCGAAAAGCCCATCCCCGGCCTTCCTGAGTGCCCAGCCCTGCTCCGCCAGAGCTGCAGCCAGGAAGTCATGAATGCGGCCCACGCTGCTGGCGAGATCAGAAAATGGTCGGTAATCCTCCAGGCTGAAGCCATCGAGGTCCTGGAACAACTCGAACACCACCTGCCTCGCCTCGCTGGCATTCGCCAGCGCAGCGTCGAGCTCGACCTTGGTCCGCCGCAACTCTGGATCAGACAGCGCCGCCTGGTACAGCCTGTCGTAGTTCAGTCGTTCCGACAGCTGGCCCAGCACTTGCGCCCGCAAATCCTCCGCGACATTACCGGCCTCATCCACCTTGCCGAGCGCGCGCGCGATCTCTGTCAGCTTCTGATCGAGCATCAGGAATATGCGTCCCTCGATCGTGTCGGATAGGATGAGGTTGTAGACCTGCGCTGTGTCGCGCTGGCCGTAGCGGTGGATGCGACCAATGCGCTGCTCCACGTCCATCGGATTCCAGGGCAGATCGAAGTTGAACAGCACGCGTGCGAACTGGAGGTTGATGCCCTCCCGTCCCGCCGCGGTGCAGACCAGGACCCGCGGACCGTCCTTCTGCCGAAACCGGCGTTCCGCCGCCAGCTTCGCGCCGTGGTCGCCGCCGCGTAGGACGGCGACACCTTGGCCTGGATACTCTGCCTCAATGTCGCGCGCGATCTGCTCAACGGTGCCGAGGTAGGTGGCGAAGATAACCACCTTTTCCTGCGGATTTTGTCGCCACAGCACGCCGAGGCCGGCCAACAGCTTCGCAATCTTCGTTTCGCGCGCCGCTGGGAACGTCGCCAACATCTCTGCGATGCGCAGCCGCTCCTCCGGCAAGTGGACCGAGACAGCAAGGCTGGCGAGGTCTTCCGACGATTGAGCCGCAGCCTCGTTCCCATAAGGATCAGAGGCCTCCGCGAGCGCCTCCTCCTCGTTGTCCAGGCGGCGCACCAACCGAAGTTTCAAATCCGCCAGCACCTGGTCCACCTGCCCGCGGCCGACGGGATCCTGCGGCAGCCCGTATTCCTCGTGAATGAGAGCCCGCGCTTCGCCGTAAAGCAAGTCGCGTCCATCGATATCCAGGGCACGGTCGCGCAGCACGGCTTCATGGATGGTCAGCGCGAGCATCCGGCGACGCAGGGTGCGGCGCACAGCAGCGAAGCTCGACGCCGCGATCTTCTGGAAGATCGCCATCAGGAAGCCAAGCGCTCGGCCCTTGCCGCCCTGGCGCTTGGCCAGGTCAAAGCCGTCCTGAAGGTAGCGCTGCAAGGCCTCGTAGAATTTTCGCTCCGCGTCGGACATCACGAAGGACTCGGTGTGCACCCAGCGCCGCGCAAAGAGCGGCGAGCCATCCGGTCGGCATGCATCGGCCTTGGTCCGCCGGAACACTACCGTCGAAAGCCGGTGCCGCTGCGTCACCATCTCGTCCACGCTGCGGAACAGGGTCGGGTTCAACAGCTGGATCAGCATCCAGAAGGGGAAATGGTGCCCCTGATGCGGCGTGGCAGAGAGCAGCAGCAGGTCTCGTGCGTGGTCCTTCAGCGCCTCTGCCAGCTTGTAGTTTTCCGTCCGGCGGACACGCTTCCCTTCCTGGACCGCCGTCAGGTGATGCGCTTCATCGAAAACCACGAGATCCCAGCGCGGGGCCTCCAGCAGACGCTTTACGCGCGCGGGCCGTTTCAGCGTGTCGATGCTTGCGATCAGACGGTGGTGCTTGGCGAACGCGTTGGTTTTGCGGTCGGTCACATCGCCTTCGCTACCGAAGACCTCAAAGTCGAGACCGAACACCTCATTCAGCTCGCGGTGCCAGTTGTTCACCAGGCCCGCGGGAACCACCATCAGGGCGCGCTCGAGCTCCCCACGGCTCGCCAGCTCGCGCAGGATCAGCGCCGTCTCGACGGTCTTGCCCAGGCCGACCTCGTCGGCAATCAGAAAGCGGCGGGGGCTCGCGGTGGCCACGCGATGGGTCAGCACGACCTGATGCGGGAGCAGGTCGATCCGCGCCGAGGTCAGCGCGGCCGCGTCCTCCATCAGAGGCAGCATGTGCGCCTGCAAGGTCAGGCGGATGGCACGCAATCGCTCCGGCGTGCCGGCGACATTGGCCAGGATGCGATCGGCCCGGGAGAGCGCAGGACGCAACGCTGCCAGCGGCACCCGACGCTCGCCGGCGCCGAAGAAGGCGCGGACGTAGCCGTCCCGCGACGCCTCCAGCACCACCCCTTCGCCCAGCTCCGCATGCGACACCCGCACGCCGGGTGTCAGCTCCAGCGCTTCGCTCATCAGGATAGCCGCGCCTGGCGCAAGCCGATTAGTCCCGGCCCCTCCGCTGGCCCTCGCCAGCCGGCTGGCGAGACTCGCTCGACATCGCGCTCAGCACCCGAGAAGAGCAAGCGGCCGAGCGGCAGGCGACCGTTATCCGCTGTCGCCCACAGCCACGCGTCGTTTGGCGCATCGTAGGTGACACGCTGCGCGCCGCTGGGCAGCCACAGCACCAGGGCGCGCTCACCTTGGTATGCGTCCTGAAACTCGCGGACGAGGTCGCGAAGGTCCGTAGCGATCCAGGTTTCTGCATCCGCCGGTGCCAAGCAGTCCAAGGACGCTTCGAGACCTGTCGCGACCAGCGCGCGCCCTCCATTGCTGACGAGGTCGACGGGCCAGTTGAGCCGCTCGCCGAAGAGCGCACGCAGCGGCATCACCTGGTCAGGGCTGGCTAACTCGCGGAATGCGTCAGCCCCCCAGAGCAGCGTGAGGCCGCGGCGTGCCCAGGCATCGGCGAGCGGCATCAGCTAGCTGTCCCCGAACAGCGACATCTGTGCGCTCGTCGGCTTGGCAGGCTGGGCCTTCTGCCACGCATCGAACCGCATCTTGGCAACCTTTGCCGCGTCGCGAATGACGGTGGTGTGGCCCCGCCGCTCGAACCATTCCAGCAGCGGCCGCAGAGCCGGATGCGGCTTGAAGTTCGGGTTGCGAAGCGTGTCATTGGCGTCGAGGCCGCTGCCGGGATGACAGGCCCCGATCAGCACCATGGCCTGGTCGTAGTCGCTGTCGAGCTTTCGCTTTTGGCGCTTGTGCCACGACTGCGCGATCTCAAGCGGCGAGGTCAGATGGTAGACCTTGGCCTTCTCCGAGCACCAGCCGCGCTCCTCAAATTCATCCGGGCTGCTCCCTGTCCCTCGGAGGAACTTCTGCATTTGGTCGCGCTTCTGCTCGGCGCCGTCGGCAAAGATGCGAAGGAACTGCCGCGTGTATGGTTCTGCGTCGACAGGCGGAATCTCTGCGGCCGTCGATCCCTCGTCGAGGATCTGGTTGATGCCGATGATGGCTTCCTTGACCGAGATGGTTTCGCCCTCAGCCTTAAAGACCTGACCGTAGTGGCGGGAGAAGTACTCGAGCGCCTTGCCTCGCTTGATGACCGCAAGATCTGCCGCGGGCAGACCCTCCTTCGCATGCGCCTCCAGCACGCCCTGAAGCTGCTTCACGTCTTCCAGCACCTCACGCCTCATGCGCGCCCAAGAAACTGGCTTTGGATCCTCGGTGCGCTTTCGGCATACGTGAATGATGTCGTACTCGACGCGCTGCGACCCGTATTCGCCGTCGCCCTTCGTCTCATCGCCCCGGATCGGGTAGGTAGCCTCCAGCACGAAGCCCGCATCAAAAAGGCTTGCAAGCACGTCGATCCAGGGTTCGTCCTGATCATGGTGAAACGTGAATGCGAGCAAACCTCCAGCTTTGAGCTTGCGATGTACCTCGTGCCACGATTGTGTCAGGAGGCGCCGGTAGAAGGCGTCCGCTTCATCACCCTGCCGTGCCTTGTTGGAGACTACCTCAAGGGTCTTCGGGGTAGCCTCGGGCCTGAAGCACGCGTGCTGCTCTCGCAAGAGAGGCCGCATCCAGCTGTAAAAAAAGTCAGCCCACTCCGCATACTGCATCAGGTTTCCAAAGGGCGGATCCGTTACACAGAGATCGAGGCTTCCATCTTCGATATCGGTAAGGTTCGTCGCCGATCCACAAATCAAGCTCTCGACTGGGAGCAGAGGATCGCGCGGATAGATCTTCGTGCTCTTTGCTGCTCCAGCATCGCGCGTCGAGTTTTCATTTACCAAAATTTCCCAAGGATCAGATGACCACTCGAGGGTTTCAAATATACCTTCGATACAAGAAGTCCAGTTGCCGCGACCTTCAGCACAAAAGAACGAATTTTCGACAGGCATAATCTTCGGCCGAAAATTGTTCTTTGCAAATTGCGGCTCCAAAGAGTCTCGCTGCAAATTCCATATCGTCATCATGCACTGGTTGCGGATATATTGTTGAAATGCCGCGATAACAATGTCGACGCATTCGTCTGAATATCGTCCGCGCTGTTCATCGATTCCCTTGGCAAGAATGGACAGACAGAGGAGCTGTCTCGGATTAAACATCGTATACCAATGCGTATAGCCGTGACGACGAACTGACCAGAAATCTGCCTCAAGTCCGTAAGGCAGCTCCTGTCGCGGCCAGTATTTCGCCAGATCGGTGTTTTTCCTCTCTTGCCATTCGCGCTCGGCCGCCGTGATTGCAGCTTGGTTGTTAAGGGGGGAAAAGAACCGTCCCCCATAAGCCGCGCCACTCGCGTCGCGGGTATAGGACATTCCCTGAATGAGTGCGGGAACGTATGGCGCGCCCTTGCCCGTTCTGGATGTGCTATCGAGAACGTCCTGCACCGTACCGCACCGAGCACATTCGAAGTGGGCCTTCTTCGGCACGGTGCCAGTTGCGGCGCCGGTCTTCAGTGTCTCCCCGGTCGTCGGACAGATGATTTCTGCGGGAACGCGACCACGCACCTCGAGCAATTCCAGCGCCGCCCCGCGCTTGACGTTCCATCGCACGTTGCTTTCAGCGTCGTCCTGCGGTGTGCCGCCGAGAGGGAAGCCGTCGTCATCGACGCTGGCGCATCCTGTCAGCCAAGACGGATGGATTAGCAAGGACAAGTCGACCTTCTTGCGAGACGCCTTGCCTAGCCGCGGCAGATCTGTGTGCCGGCAGTGCGGGCAGACCACGCCTTTCCGAGCGTCCAATACGGCGTAGGGGCCCTCACTGTCGGCCACGACGAGCGGAACGTCTGGCGCCATGCGCGCCGGCTTTTCCTCTATGTCAAATGTGGATTGGCACGCCACGCATCGGTGTGCCCAGAACCGGATCGATATTGACTTCACCGCGACTATATTCGTGTTGACGATCGGGGTGCGGTGGCCACAACCAGTTACCTGGCAGTGTCCGTGCTTGATCCAGAAGGTGTAGACCATCTCTGGGCCGCTATACGCATAGCCCTTGCGTTCTTCTGGCTTCAGCGCGAGTGGGTCGAAATCATCTCCCATAGCGATCTTGTCAGAGAGACGAGTCCAGACGCCCTTTTCCCCAGCGGGGCCCTCGCAAGCATAAAAGGGCATGATCTGCGGCTTCACCTCGGCCTCGACGTCGGCCAGCAGCCGCTTCACCGCGTCGAGGTCGGGCTTGGCGAATTCCTGCTTCACGACGAACCAGGCCACCGGATTCAGGTCCACACCAGACATCTGCATGCCCAGGCGCGAACCCTCCACCAGTGTGGTGCCACCGCCCATGAAGATGTCGGCGACCTTCAGGTGCTTTAAAGCGCCTTTCTTCTGGTGGTTGGCGTAGTAGGCCTCCCACACTGCCTTCGCGGCCTGGGCCGGGTCGTCCGGCGCCTTCATAGCGCTGGCCAGCAGCATGGCGCGGAACACGGACGATCGGCGACGCGCCCACCACTTCGACATCTGGTAAATCGGCTTGCCGGCGTTGCCTTCGATCTGCGCAATCTGATTGATCGCCAGGATCGGAAAGTCGACCTCGATGCAGGTCTTCGGGCGATTGGGATCCGAGAAGTCCACCGTCTCCACGGCCATCGGGCGGCCGGCACCGACTGCCTTGGCGATGTCCTGAGCGAGCTTGTCCTTGGCCGATACGGTGGCGCCATCACGGGGCATTCGGGGAATCCTGGAGTCGGAGTTCGATGAAAGGGGAGAGCGCTTCGAGCAGCGTTAGCCCGCCATGGCCGAGATTGGCATTGCCGCCCGGCACCGGCCATTTCCGGCGGCCCAGCGGCAGACGCACACGCTCCTGGCGGCCCTGGAGCGACAGCGCCAGTGGCGGGGACCACCCGCCCGTCTCGCCATCTGCTGCAGTACGCCCGCCAGCGAAGACGCCTCGAAGCCACGCCTTCTGATCTTCGTAGGTATCGTGGAAGCCACCGATGTGGGCATAGCCGTGGTCGGACGTGACCAGCAGTCGCCGCCCTGTGGCGAGGCGCCGCAAGAAGCCCCAGAAGGCGGCGTCGGAGAATGTGTCGGCGACGTTGCGCGCCAACGCCTGGAAGCTGCTCCCGGCGTGAAAGCGCGCGTCGGGCCATTCGTGCCAAAACAGCCATCGGGGCTCCGCCTTCACCAGGGCGGCGCAGTCGGCCCAAGGGAGGTCGGCAACCTCTGTCGTGGCTCCGAGCAGACGAAAGCCAGCAGGAGGGTGGTTGTTGGCAAGGGTGTTGCGAGCCGGGACACCGAGCGCTTGGGCGAAGGAGTTCGTGTCGCCGGGCAGCTCAGCGGCCGTGGCTTCAGCCCTCACGACAGCGAAGCCATGCCCCAGTGCACCCTGGGTTAGCAGTGGCAGTTCCCGGAGCGATAGGCCATCCAGGATAAGGACCGCAGCACCAGCGCCATGCGGGACTGCGTTCCACCAATCGACCAGACGGTCGGCGGTTCGGGGCATGGCATCACCGAAAGCAGCCCACAGATCCCAACCGGCACCCGCCAGCCATGCATCAACCGCCTGCAAGGCTTCGTCCCGGAGGCGGGCCGCCGTATCAGACGCCTTGCCCTGCCCGACACTGTCGCACACGTCGAGCGCATGCTGCGCGAGTGCGGCCCATGCTGCCGCCGGATCGGCTTCCTGGAGCTGGCGCAGCAACGGTAGGGGCAAGGATGCCATCACGTGGGCGGATCCTCGCGATCGAGCGACAACCCGTAAATCAGCCCGTCAGGCAGCTTCTCCAGCAGCTTCTTGATCTGCGCCCCGGTGGCCGAATCAATCGTGATCGTCACGGATTGAAGCGGTGTCGCTGCGCCGATCTCCCACATTTCCAGCTGACCGGCGAGGTTCAATCCTGAATTCGGCTTGGGAGACTGGAGGCGCGTCCGCTTGGGCGGTGCGTTTCCGCTCCCGCCAAAGATGCCGGCTCCGCCGCCGAAGAGGCCACCAGCAGGCCCCTCGCCGAAACCGGGCGTGCCCGCGCTTCCGCCCGCCGGCGGCGTGGTCGGTGGGGCGCCCGGAAAGCCGCCAGAGGATGATGGCGACGAGCCTAAAGAGGCGCCTGTGACGCCGGGCGTCACTCCCGGTGGGATAGGCGCACCGGGTGTGGGCGCGCCTGCGTTCGTGGCACCTGTCTGTGGGGCGGGCCCGTGCGCGGCTACACCGACGCCAGGCAAACTGAGGATCACCTCCTCAAGCTGCTTTCCATCAGGAAGCTTGCCGCGGAGGCGCGTGAAGGCGTCTTTGATGTCCTCGCCCGGGCGACGTTCCAGTCGCTCGCGGCCCTGGACGTCGATGGTGATCTTGCCCTGCGCGCAAACGGAGATCAGCTTCTCCTTCATCGCGACGTCGCCGAGCCATGGAATGGTGTCGGCGGGCGCGGGGCGCGGCTCGCGGAGCTCGTCGAGCACCTTCCTGACCGACGCCGCGCTCTTGGCGGCTTCCACCGCGTAATCCGCAAAGGCTTCTGGCTCGAAGAGATCGTTGGCGATGGTGGTGTCCATCGCATTCGGGATCTCGCTGCCGCGAACCTTGAGCTTCTCCTCGGTGAAGCGAGACTTTGCGGGCGTCTGGTTGTCCCAGGCTGCGAGGATGGCAAAGCGGTCGTATCGGTCCTTCAGCGCGTCACGGAGGAGCTTCTGGTACTTCGTCTTGAGCTTCGCATACTCGGCGCCCTGCCATTCCGTCGCTTTGACGACGGCTCGTGCATAGAACAGCAGTGTCGGATCGTCGAAGACGGGCTGTGCCGGCTTGCCGTCTGCAGTCTGCGTCCGCGGCAGCAGGAAGCGCGGAGTGTTCCGCCTCTGCGGCAGGTGATCCTTGAGCCACTGCGCGAGGCGCTCGCTGAGGCGATCAGGTGTCTCCGGCAAGACAAGAATCGGGATGCGGTTGCTCCACATCGCCGGCTGGTCTTCTTCTGCCAGGCCGGACCAAGGGTCCGTCAGCCAAGCCTTCGGCAGGGGGATGACTCGGAACGGCAGAGTCACGCCGGGATCGCCGTAGATCACATAGCGAATCTCCAGCGCGAGATGCGCGATGTCGGCACCGCTCGCGAACAGCTTCGCGTTGCGAGCCGCCGCCTTGAGCTTTGCCTCAGCGTTTTCCTCTTCGCGGAAGATCAGTCGATCAGCCACCTCGTGTAGGTTGAAGCTATTGTCGAGGATGGTGTCGAGTTCAGCCGGAAAAGCATTTGCATCGAGGGCCACACTGCGCGTGCAGTCCATCTGAAGCTGCGCTCGCGTAGCCCCAACCGTCTTCTCAACAGCGATCGAGCGTAGCCAGAGCGACGCAATGACGTCCTCGAGGTGGGGCACATCCTTCGCCGCATTGTCGACCGCCTCGGCTACCGCCTCCCGGTTTCGACGCGCCTTGTCGCGCAGGGCGCGGTGCTCCGGATTGTTGACCGAGTCCAGGAGCGGTCCGATCCCGCTATCCTCGTCATCAATGTAGAAGTCCGCGGCAGTCAGGACCGGTGATGCGTTGCCTCGGCTCTTGTAGAGTCCGGCGAGAATCTTGATGAGGTCGCGGTTTTCCTGAGCAGAGGTCGCGACCAGGATTTGGTCCTCCAGGAGCTGAAGCAGCTGTGGCGAGAACGGCCATGCTTCAGTGAAATCCTGGCGGACGCTGGCGTGCTGTGCGGCCGGCACCTCCCCAAGCCTTAAGCATTCGGCCACGTGGACCGCGGTGAGTGCTTCGATGTCGGCGTCGGCGACCTGTAGCCGGTTCTCGAACAGCCGATGCAGCAACAGATGACGCCGATCTCGCTTCGCGTGCGCGCCGCTGAAGTTCTGGAGTACGGGATTGATGCGCTGCACCTGCTTGAATGCGTCGGTCGTACCGTTGCGGATGGAGACGACCAGGAGGAAGAGATCCGGGCGTTGGTCCCCGATCTCTGAGAGAATTTGGATGAAGTTGAAGGCCCAGGTCTTGTGGGGCTTGTTCGGCGCATCGACGAGGCCGTCGAACCAGGTCTGGAACTCATCCAGGATCAGGGCGGTCGGCCTCTGCTCAAACATCTTGAGCAGCAGCTCCATCGAAGGAACTGGCGTCTTGTGGGCTGAGCCGTGCTCCCAGATCCCCCTGTACACCTTGCCCTCGGGATGCTGGTCGAAGAGGACATCCCATAGGAACGGAAAGCGCTGCTGGTGAAGGCTCGCGGTCACTACCTCCAGGCCAGAGCGCAGCGGAATCGTGGCTAACGATGGATCATTGAGTACCCCGGCCCAATGCGTCAGCCATGCTGCCGCTGCTGGGCCATCGGTCAGGGTGTGGTAGAGCGCTCCAAGGAGGTGGGACTTACCGAGGCCACGCTCACCCATTAGCGCGATTGGGCGGCTGAGGCCCGGGCCCGCTGCGCGCAGCATGCCGACAAGATCGGACGTGGGGTAGGTGATCGAAAGGAAATCAGCGGCGGGAAGCTGAGTTGCGCCCGTCTTCTTGGTATTTGTCAGATCAATCTGTGTGCCCTGGAGTAGCTTTCCCCGGAATTCAGGCCGCAGCGTCAGTCCAAGCATAAGCCACTATTCCCCCTTGCCAACACAAAGCGGCGCCTTTGCTTGCGCTGGCGACCTTAATAGCGACCAGGGGCAACCCGCGTGCGGATCGGCGCGCGGGACCACGATGGTCTGCGTCATGATACTCATTATAACGAAGAAATTCCATCGCTGCACGCGGCCTATGGGCGGCTAGCCACGGGATGCGCTTTGTTCACCCCAGGTTGCCGGAAAAGGCACCAGCAACCGCGGCAGCGTCATCCCCTCCGGCTGCCGCCCGTCCAGGATCGCCTCGACCATGTCCGGCGCCAGCAGCGTCAGCCGCAGCACGCGCGAGACATAGGACGAGTTGATCTTCTCTGCCGCGGCCAGCTCGTTGATAGTGGCGAAGCGCCCGGTCTCCAGCATTCGCCGCCACCGGAAGGCTCGCGCCACAGCCTTGATGAGCGTGAGGTCCTGCCGGCGCTCCAGCGCCAGTACGCCGGGTGTGACCATCGCCTTCCGCCCTCCCCGGGGCTTCACCCGAAGCGGGATGACCACGATGAGGGTCTGCGCGGTGTCGCTCATACTGCCGCCCTCCCGGCCTCGGCTCCCCGGGCAGCGAGGTCCCGCACCAGACTGCCGAGCCCGTCGAGCCGCAGCCGCACCGCGGCGCCCTCCGCCCGGACGTCGACCCGATCCACCAGCAGCCGCACGATGCGTGCCCGCTCGGCCGGGAAGAGCTCGTCCCAGAGCGGCTCTATGCGCTCCAACGCCAGCAGCACCTCCTGCTCAGTGACCTCCGGTGCCGTCGCGCGGGCCGCCCGCCAGGTGCCGACCACCATCTCCGGCTGCCGCAGCAGTGCGCGGACCTGTGCGACCACCGCCGACTCGATCTCCCCGGCTGGCAGCCGCGGGATCGCCGGCCGCTCGGTCCCGCCGCCCTTCAGCACCGCCTGGCTGACATAGTAGCGGTACATCTGCCCGCCCCGCCCGCGGCTGTGGCTCGGCGACATGGCGCGGCCGTCGCTGTCAAAGATCAGCCCGCGCAGCAGCGGCGCCGTCGTGTTCCGCGTCCGATTAACCCGCACGCGCGGGCTGACCTGCAGGATGGCGTGCACCGCGTCCCACTGCTGCTGGGTGACGATGGCGTCGTGCTCGCCGGGATAGGCCGTTCCCTTGTGAACCGCCTCGCCGAGGTACACGCGGTTGCTGAGGATGCGGTAGACGTCACTCTTCGTCAGCGGGCGGCCCCGCTTCGTGGTGGCGCCCTCGGCTCGCAGGGCCTGCACCAGCTTGGTGCAGGACTCCGTCTCGACGAAGCCCTGAAAGATCCTCCGCACCAGCGCGGCCTCGGCCTCGTTCACCACCAGCTTCCGCTCGCGCACGTCGTAGCCGAGCGGCACGTACCCACCCATCCACATGCCGCGCTTGCGCGAGGCCGCGACCTTGTCGCGGATCCGCTCGCCGATGACCTCTCGCTCGAACTGGGCGAAGCTGAGCAGGATGTTCAGTGTCAGCCGCCCCATGCTGGTGGTGGTATTGAAGCTCTGCGTCACAGAAACAAAGGTGACGTTGTTCGCATCGAACACCTCGACCAGCTTGGTGAAATCGACCAGGGAGCGGCTCAGGCGGTCGATCTTGTAGACCACCACCACATCCACCAGCCCCTCCTGGATGTCAGCGACGAGGCGCTTCAAGGCGGGGCGTTCCAACGTCCCGCCAGAGATGCCGCCGTCGTCGTAGCGCTCCCGGACGAGGACCCATCCCTCGGCGCGCTGCGACGCGATGAACGCCTCACAGGCCTCGCGCTGCGCGTCGAGGGAGTTGAACTCCATGTCGAGCCCTTCCTCGCTCGACTTCCGAGTATAGACCGCGCAGCGGAGCTTCCGCACGGTCGCCGGCATCGCACCGGCCGGCTTCGCGTCACGCTTCATACTGCGCTCCGGCTCGGGCGCAGCCCGAAGAACACGCGCCCGTTCCAGCGGGTGCCCGTGATGGCGCGGGCGATGGCGGAGAGGGACTGGTAGGGCTGGCCTTGGTACTCGTAGCCGGCGCGCGTGACGGTCACCACGTGCTCGACGCCCTGGTATTCCCGGATCAGCTGCGTGCCGGCGATCGGCTTGTCGTCGCCGCGCATGCGGCGGACGGTGACCTTCCCGCCGTCGAGCTGCTCGCCGAGCGCCTCGAGGCGGGCCAGCGTCTCCGGCTTCAGGCCGCCATAGACAAGCTCTTGAATCCTGTAGGCGAGCCGGCTTTCCAGGAAGCGCCGATTGTAGGGCGGCGGCTCGGCGCCGAAGAGTTCCCGCCACTGCTGCTTCAGCGCAGGCGTGGCGGCGGTCTTCAGGGCGGCGAGTCGGCCGAGCACGTCGGCGGGCGGGATGGCGGGGGCGGTGAACGCCGGCCGGGGGGTGGGCTTGGGCTTCGTGGTGCGCGTCATGCGTCTCTCCGGGTGGTCCGGTTCGCATGCAGGCGCTGGGCGGCCGGGAAGTGTAGCAACCGCTCTCCGCGGTCCGCGGAATCAGGCGCGGCTTCCTCGCCAGCGCGGCTGCGCAGCCGCAGCAGGCCGCGGGCAAGCAGGTCGCAGACCTCGCGGAGGTGGGGCGGCAGTTGGGGGTTCGGTGGGGGCGAGAGCATGGTTCGAACCGAACATCGGACCAGACCGCTGCAAATCGAAGTGCAATCAATCGCTTGGCGAACGCACGCGAAAACAAAGGAAGCGATGCGCAGAGCGTGCCGGTGGCGGATGCCGGTGCCAGGGAGCTGCGAGACCTGCCCGGCGTGCACGAATCGGGAAACCTGATCCGCTCCGCCGAACAGCCGCACTGCGAAATTGCCCTTGACCCCCAGGGGGGCGCATGACTACGGCAATCCGCGAAGCCGCATGGGAACGGACAACTCAGAATGCAAGAGCCATGACTACGCGAACGGCCTCCCTCGGGCAGGCGATCGTGGCGGCCAGAAAGGCGAAGGGGCTCAGCCAGAAGGACCTCGCCGCCGCCATCATGAAGGATGACGATTCGGGCGCGATCTCTCCCCAGTACCTGAACGACATAGAGCACGACCGCCGCAGCCCGACCTCTGACCATCTGATCCGACAGTTCGAGAAGGTGCTCGGGATCGAGGAGGGATACCTCTTCGTGCTGGCAGGCAAGATCCCCGACGAGATGCGCCGCAAGGCGCGCGATCCTGCGAAGGTTTCCGAGGCATTCCGGGCCTTCCGCAGAACCCTGACGAAATAGCGGAGCCGCCTTGATGGTTGCCTGGGTCCCGGATCGCTCTGGTCGCTTCCCCAAGCGTCCGCACTACACCCAGCAGGAGCTCGACCGTGAATGCGAGGCGATCGTCGGGCGCTTCCTCCGCGAGAAGTACGGCAAGGTCGAGTATCCCCTGACCACCAATGATCTCACCATCCTTGTCGAGAGCTTCTGCTCCGACGTGGACCAGTACGCCGACCTCTCTGCCGAAGGAGCCGACGTGGAGGGGATGACCGAGTTCTTCCCCGACATCGCACCCAAGATCTACATCTCGGAGCGAATCGCGGCGGACGAGCGGCGCGAAAACCGCCTGCGGACGACGCTCTCGCACGAGCTCGGCCACGCCCACTTTCACCGGCTTCTCTTCGCCGAGCTCTTCGCACCCGGCGCCTTGTTCTCCCGCCGACCCTCCGAAGCCAAGATGGTGTGCAAGCGGGACAACATGTTGGGCGCCAAGGAGGTGGACTGGATGGAGTGGCAGGCTGGCTATGCCAGCGGCGCCTTCCTGATGCCCGCCTCCGCCCTGCGGCGGCACCTGTCCGCCTTCTGCTCCAGCCGGGGGCTCCATACGGCCATCCCCGTCGATTCGCCCGATTCGCGGGAAATGCAGCAGGCGGTCATGGAGGGCTTCCAGGTCTCAGCGGATGCTGCGCGCGTCCGCCTGCTGAAGCTCGGGTTCCTCACGAATCAGGCGGGTCCGCCGTCTCTCTTCGGCTGAGACAGGGCTTCTACGCGCATCAGCGTATCTTTTCGCTTGCTTGCGATCATGCGCTTTTGATACGCCGATTAGCGGAGCGCCGGATCGTCCGGTGCTGACCTGATCGAAAGCCCTCCCCCGTGCCCACCGTTCCCGACTTCATCCGGAGGACGCCGCCGGCGTCCCTCCGCACTTACTTCACCGCCATCGGCGCCGAGTTGCCCCAGGATATCGCCTGGGACGGACCCGCCAACGACGTCATCGCGCCCCTGCTGCGTGCCGTCGACGACATGGCCGATGCCGATCGCCTGCGCGTCGTGAACGATGCCGAGCGGGTCGGCGCCATGGCCGACGAGCCCGGGCAGGCAGCCCTCTACGCGGTCTGTGACGATCATGCGCGCCTCGACGCCATGGAAAACGGGCATGCCCGCGCGCTCTGGGTGTTCCTGAACGACTCCACCACCTTCCGTCACGCCGAGGAGGTGCGCTTCGCCGACGACAAGCGGTTCGGTCGGATGTGGGACGGCTTCCTGAGCCAGCGTGCGCTCCCCGTCGCGCGCGACACCGCTGCGATCGGCCGCTTCAGGCAGGCCGTCGCGGAGCGCTTCGGCAGTGCCAATGTCGAGGTCGAGATCTGCGACCGCTCCCGGCCGATGCTGGACGGGCCCGATGCAGCGCTCGTGCAGGCCGCGGTCTATCGCGAGGGCCGGGCGGGCGACGTGCTGGAGTTCGTCAATGGCCGGCTCTCCCGCCGCCCCCACAGGCCGGTGGTCGAGGCGGCCCTGACCTATGAGCCGGCGACAGGTGCGATCGAGGTGGTGGCGGCAGCGCGGGAAACGCGTGAGGCGCTGGTCCGCCTGTTTGCGGAGCACCTCCTGGGCACGGCCTTCCAGGGCGAGCGGCTCCCCATCCGCCAGTTCCGCCTCGATCGGCTGCGGCAGACGTTCGACTTCCCGACCGACATGGCCGACGGCATCGACTCGGTGCGCATCACGATGATGAGGCTGATGCCCCTCGAAACGCAGCGCGAGCGCATCACCCTCGAATGCATGCGCGGCGCCGAGAGCACGATCTGGCAGCTGGCGGCGGACCGCCTGAACGGCCAGGAGCAGGGGATCGAAGGCTACGCGATCACCGCCGTGCGGCTGACCATCAAGTTCCGCGCGGCGCCCGGGACCCGTGGCGGCCGCACCCTGCCGGTGACCATCACCATGCCCAAAGGCTGCGATCTCAAGGACCGCACCGAGCGGGAGCGCATCATCGGGGAGAAATACCTCCGCCGCTGGGGCCTCCTGCGGGATGTCTGATCGCCCGCCGCAGCTCGACGCCGAGGCGGTGGACCTGCTGCTCCAGGTGCTGGAGCTCAGGGAGCCGGTCCTGTCCGGCGCTGCCGCCGAGCTTTCGCCCCGGCCGGCGGCGGTGCTGGCGGCGGCCGGCCTGCTCGTGCCGCATGGTCATGAGGACGTCAGCGCATCCCAGGCCGATCACGACGATACGCCTGTTTCACTGATCTGGTCCGAGGCGCATGGGGGATTCGCCTACTTCAGTCCCGCGGTCGGCTTGGCGCCCGTTCCTCCGGAGCGGCAGGTTCGGTATCGGGTCGATGCCGCGGCCATGCTCGATGCCTTGGCCGCGCGACTGGATCGCCCGAGCAACCAGGCGGCCTTTCCCCTCATCGATGGGGTGCTTTGGGAGATCGGCGAGGTGCGCCTCGGTCGGCGCCCCGCGCGCGTGCCGCTCTGGTTTGCCCGGCGCCTCGTCAACCCTGCGGTGGTGCAGCAGGTTGTCGGCGCCGCGCGCGCTCGGCCGCACAATCGGCTGCGCGTGATCCTCACCAGCGCGCGGCCTTCCCGCGTGGCTGAAATCGAGATTCCCGGTGCCGCGGTGGTGGCGCTGCGCGACGTATTGGCCGCACCGGACAACCTCGCCATCAGCCCCGATATCCTCGATGCCCGGCTGCGCGGCGTGCCAGCTGAGCAGGACGGCCGGCCTCTCGTCCTGTCGTCCGATGGCCGGCAGCTGCGCATCGGCACCCAACCCCCGATCGCCTTCACGTCGGACGCCCACATCGCCGCCATCCGCAAGCTGGTGGATGCCTACTATCGCGGCGAGAGGCTGCCGATCCGCGAGCTCACCGACCTCGGCAGCCCCGCTCGTCTGTTCGGCGCCAAGAGATGGGCCGTGCTCAAGCGCCACATCACCACGGTGAATGGCCTGTGGGGCTTCGACCTATAGGCCGTTTTCTCCCTGTTCTTCTCCCGACTGCCGGCTCGTTCTTCTCCCTGCCGTGACGCGACCTTCCCCGCAGTTCTTCGAGGGAAGTCGCCATGTCCGTCAGGCACCTGCACCAGGCCGATCTGGCCCGCCGCTGGAATGTCAGCCCGCGCACGCTGGAGCGCTGGCGCTGGCTCGGCCAGGGGCCGCGCTTCCTGAAGATCGGCGGCCGCGTCGCCTATCGCCTCGAGGACATCGAGGCGTTCGAGGCGGCGCAGATCCGCACCATCAGCGGCAGCACCGGCGAGCATCGCCCTGCCGCCTGATCGCACCCGGCCTTGCTGCCGGGTCCTCCTGGGAATGCAACACCGCCGCAAGGCGGAAATACCAGGACGGTCAGCTCCGCCGCGTCGGGGCCCGGCAGCACCTTCACCGACGGAACCGGAGCGCGACGACGAAGGAGTCACGCTTCCATGTTCAAGCCCAAGCCACCGCCGCTCGACCAGCTGCGTCAGTCCTACGGGATGGCGTCGCTGCCGGACTGCATCAAGACCGATGCCGTCGGCGAGTACGGCCACGCGATCAGCAAGCCGATCGGCCAGTCCACGATCGACGACATCGCCTTCGCCATCCAGTCGCTGAGCACCGAGAGCACCGCGCTCTTCAGGCGGCTCGACGCGCTGCGCCAGCTGCATGATCGCACCCGCCGCGCCGGTGGTCTGGGTGCGCACCTCGCGATCGAGAGCGCCATGCGGGTCCAGGAGGGCGGCCAGTGAGCACGCCCTTCAACCAGACGCAGCCGGGTGGCTTCCGCATCATCACCGCCGACGAGCGGATGGCCGAACAGCGGGGCATCAAGGGCGTGCTCACTGGCATCTCGGGCATCGGCAAGACGTCGCAGCTCTGGACGTTGGATGCGGCCCGGACGCTGTTCGTGAACCTCGAGGCCGGGGAGCTCGCCGTGCAGGGCTGGCCCGGCGATGAAGTCCGCGTGCGCAGCTGGGAGATGGCGCGCGACCTGGCGTGCTGGATCGGCGGCCCGAACGCGGCCATGCGGCCCGACCAGCCCTACGACACGACCCACTATGAGCGCGTCTGCGCCGCCTTCGGCAGCCCGGAGCAGCTGGCGAAGTATGATACCATCTTCGTCGACAGCATCACCGTCGCCTCGCGCCTCTGCCTGCAGTGGTGCAAGGGCCAGCCGCAGGCGGTGTCGGATCGCAGCGGCAAGCCCGACCTGCGCGGCGCCTACGGGCTGCTGGGCCAGGAGATGATCGGCTGGCTGACCCACCTGCAGCACACGCCGAACAAGAATGTCTGGCTGGTCGGCCTGCTCAACAAGCAGCTCGACGACTTCAACCGCCCGTACTTCTCGCTGCAGGTCGAGGGCAGCAAGACCGGCCTCGAGCTGCCCGGCATCGTCGATGAGGTCATCACCCTCGCCGAGCTTCCGCGCGAGAAGGAGGCGCCGATCCGCGCCTTCGTCTGCACCACGCTGAACGCCTTCGGCTACCCGGCGAAGGATCGCAGCGGTCGCCTCGCCACCCTGGAGGAGCCGCATCTCGGCCGGCTGATGGAGAAGATCCGCCGGCCGCTGACGACGCCGCCGACGGCGCAGTTCCAGATCACCCTGCCCGCGGCGGAGCCCGCGATCCCCACCAACTCGACGCCGCAGGAGGGCTGAGCCATGTCCGGCAGCTTCACGCACGACTTCAACGGCGCCGAGGCGCAGCAGAACGCCTTCGAGGTGATCCCCGCCGGCACGCTGGTGAAGGTCCGCCTCACCATCCGGCCCGGTGGCGTTGGCCCGGAGGGCTGGGTCACGCAGAGCCGCACCAGCGACGCGCAGTACCTCAACACCGAGGCGGTGATCCTGGAGGGACCGCACACCAAGCGCCGGATCTACACGCGCATCGGCCTGCGCGGGAAGGGTGCGCAGGGGGCGGACGACGCCTACGGGAACCGCGGCCGCTCGCTAATCCGCGGCATCCTGGAGAGCGCCCGCGGCATCGCCTCTAAGGATGCCTCCGATCGCGCCCGTGCCGCGCGCACTATCCGCGGCTACGGCGACCTGAACGGGATGGAGTTCCTCGCCCGTGTCGGCGTCGAGAAGGACAAGACCGACCCGCGTGACGAGGGGCGCAACGTCATCGCCGCGGCGATCGGCCCGGAGCACGCGGACTACGCCCGCCTGATGGGTGCGGCACCGGCGGCGACGCAGCCCATGCTGCCCGGCCCGACGACGCCGGCGATCGGCGGCACCGCGCCCCCCTGGGCCGCCGCCCAGCCTGCCCAGCCGCCCGCGGCGGCGGGCAACGCGCCCTTCTGGGCGCGCTGAGCGGGAGGCCCACCATGATCCCGCGCGACTACCAGCGGGCGGCGGTGGACGCCGCCCGCGCCAAGACGGCGGCGCACGGCAACACGCTGGTCGCGCTGCCGGTCGGCGCCGGCAAGACCGCCGTCGCCGGCTTCTTCATCGGTGAGGAGGCGGCAGCAAAGCCCGGCTCCCGCTTCCTGGTGCTGCAGCACACGGACGAGTTGATCGAGCAGAACCGGGCCACGATCGGCCGGGTCGCCGGCCTCCCCGCCTCGGTGGTGAAGGCCGAACGCGACGACTGGTCCGGCCAGATCGTCTTCGGGAGCGTGCAGACGCTGGCGCGCTCCGCGCGGCGCGCCCGCATGGGGCAGGTCTCGCACCTCGTCATCGACGAGGCCCACCGCGCGGCCGCGGACAGCTACCAGGCCATCATCGCCGACGCCCGCGCCGCCAACCCGAAGCTCAAGCTGCTCGGCCTCTCGGCCACGCCGGAGCGCGGCGACGGGCGCAGCCTTCGCAAAACCTTCTCGAACATCGCCTACCACCTGCCGATCTCCGCGCTGATCGCCCAGGGCATCCTGGTGCCGCCGCGCACCTTCACCATCGACGTTGGCGTCTCCGACGACCTGGATCAGGTCGGCGCGACGGCCGGCGACTTCGACATGGACGCCGCCGCCAAGGTGCTGAACCGGGCAGTGGTCAACGAGGCGGTGGTCGAGCACTGGCACGAGCGTGCCGGCGACCGCCGCACCATCGCCTTCTGCGCCACCGTCGCCCATGCCGAGGCGGTCGCCGCGGCCTTCCGTGCTGCGGGGATCACCGCCGAGACGGTCACCGGCGAGATGCCGGCGAAAGAGCGCGCCGCGCTGCTCGCCCGCTTCGACCGCGGGGAGGTGCAGGTCATCACCAACTGCATGGTGCTGACCGAGGGCTTCGACAGCCAGCCGGTCGCCTGCATCGTCGTGCTCCGCCCGATGCTCCACCGCGGCACCTTCATTCAGGCGATCGGTCGCGGGCTGCGGAAGGTCGATCCGGAGCGCTTCCCCGGCGTGGTGAAGACCGACTGCGTCGTCCTCGACTTCGCCGGTGCCGCGCACCGGCATGGCTCGATCGAGCACGATGGTATGCTCGCCGAGGAGAAGGACGAGGGGCCGGGCCAGGCGCCGTACAAGACCTGCCCGGACTGCGAGGCGGAAGTTCCGCTCGGAACCATCGCCTGCCCCTTCTGCGGCCATGTTTGGGAGCGAATGCTCCGCGAAAAGCGCCCCCTGCAGTGCTTCGGGCTGACCGAGATCGACCTGCTGGACCGCTCGCCCTTCCGCTGGTGGGACATGCACGGCGACGGCCACGCGATGATCGCCTCCGGCTTCGACGCCTGGGCCGGCGTGTTCTTCGACGGGGAGCACTGGCACGCGGTCGGCAAGCTGCGCCAGGGGCGCCTCCGGCATCTCGGCGTCGGCGAGCGCGCCCAGGTCCTGGCCGGGGCCGACGACTTCCTGCGCCAGGCTGAGACCGGGGCCGCCGCCACCAAGAGCCGCCTCTGGCTGAACCACCCCGCCAGCCCGCGCCAGCGCGAGCTGCTGGTGAAGGCCGGGGACGCCGATCCGGCGCTGGACTTCGGCCTGTCGAAATACGCGGCGAACTGCCGGCTGAACTTCCTCTGGCACCGGCCGCAGATCCTGGCCGCGGTGTTCCCCGGCGGCCTGGGGAGGGCGGCATGAGCCGGGAGCACGACGATGTCCCTCGCGCCCGCGCCTCGCTCGCTCTGCGCCGTGTGCAGGCGGCCCGCGCGCGGCTTTGGCTGGTTCGACCCGACCTCGGCGAAGCCGCCGCGGCCCTCGGTCTCCTTCTGCTCCATCACCTGCCAGGGCTGGTGGGTGCGCTTGGCGCGGCGATCCACCGCCATGGTTGATCTCACTGAACAGGAACGGGCCGCCATGCGCGCCGCGATGCGCGCGATGGCCGAGGTGATGGCGGAGATCGGCTGGACCACTCCGCTCAATGCGTTGTCGGAGCAGCAGGTGTTGACGCTCGCGGAGGTGGCCGTCGGCGCCTTCCAGGACGCCATGCGGGCCTCTGCCTCCCCCTCGACGCCGGAGGTCCCGTTCTGATGACGGACGCCAGCCTCGACTTCAATCACCGCCCGAAGCCGCCGACCGCGGCAGAGGCGATCAACGACCTGATCGATGCAGCGCTGGTGGCGGAGAACGGCACGCGAGCGCGCCGCGAGTATCTTGGCGGCTCGCGGCTGGGCGATCCCTGCGCGCGGCGCCTGCAGTACGAGTTCCTCGACGTCCCGCGCGACCCCGACACCAGCTTCTCGGGTCAGACGCTCCGCATCTTCGCGGTGGGGCACGTCTTCGAGGATCTGGCGATCGGTTGGCTCCGGCGCGCCGGTTTCGACGTGCGCACCCGCAACCGTGCCGGCGAGCAGTTCGGCTTCTCGGTCGCGGGCGGGCGCGTGCAGGGCCACATCGACGGCGTGGTCGTCGCGGCGCCCACGCCGGCGCAGGCCGTCGTCGCCGTGCCGGCGCTGTGGGAGTGCAAGTCGGCCAACGCCCGGAACTGGAAGGAGATGGTCCGGCGCGGCGTGGCCGCGGCGAAGCCAATCTACGCGGCGCAGATCGCGCTCTACCAGGCCTACATGGGCCTGACCGAGGTGCCTGCCCTGTTCACCGCGGTGAACAAGGACACCGCCGAGCTCCACCACGAGCTCGTGCCCTTCGACGGCGCGCTCGCCCAGGCCACCAGCGATAAGGCGGTGCGCGTCCTGCAGGCCTGCGACGCCGGCGAGTGGCTGCCCCGCGTCGCGGCCGAGCCCGAGCACATCGAGTGCACCCGCTGCCCCTGGCGCACGCGGTGCTGGTCATGAGCGCCGCCGAGGTGATCCCGCCCATGCCGGTCGCCCCCGATGCCGCTATGGTCGCGGCCTATGCCGACATGGTCTTCGGCTGGTGCGAGGGCTGGGTCGCGGTCCGCGCCCTCGCCGAGAAGGGTGGGCCCGACCGCGCACCGCACACCCCCTTCCTGCCCGCCGATGCCGAACTGCCGGCGAAGCTCGCCGTCCAGGCGCAGTGGGCTGCCGAGACGGGCATGGCGCTCTACGTCATCCCCGGCACGGTCACCGAGCCCGGCCAGGCCAGCGCTGAGCACATCGCGCAGATGCAGGTGGTGCTGGTCGATCTCGACGGCGGCGATATCGCAGCCAAGCGGGCGTACCTCCTCCAGCACCTTGGCTCGCCCACCCTCGAGGTCGCCTCGGGTGGCATCACGCCGGAGGGCCAGGAGAAGCTCCACCTCTACTGGCGGCTGACTGAGCCCGCCACCGGCGAGGACCTCGCAACCATCTGCCGCCTCCGGCACGCGATCGCGGTGAAGGTTGGGGGCGACCCGGCCTTCCGGTCGGCGCACCAGCCGATCCGCGTCGCTGGCTCGGTGCACGCGAAGGGCGGCCACCAGCGGCTGGTCGCCATCCGCGAGAGCACCGGTCGGGACCGCGACCTGACCGAACTGGCCGAGGCGGTGCTGGCCATGCCGCCGCTGGCCGGCATCGGCGCCGCAGTAGCCATGGACACGGGCGGCGATCCCCTCGACTTCAACGGCGCGGGCTCAGCCCGCGGCGATGTCACGGAACTGTTCGGCCGGCAGATTCGGGAAGGCGGCGCCGACGGGGTCACCCGCTTCGAGGCGCTGTCCCGCATCATCGGCTACTGGATCCGCCGCTGCCAGGACGGCTTCGTCACCGCGGCCCAGGCCTGGCAGGAGATCTGCGACTACAACACCGCGCGGATCAGCCCGCCCTGGCCCGAGGACCGGCTGCGTCACGAGGCCGAGCGGCTGTGGCGCAGGGCAGAAGCCAGCCATGCCGGTGCGGGCGCCGCCGACCCCGACCATGACGAGGTTGGTGGCGACGGCACCGGCGATGATGGCGCGCTGCCGATCGGATTCACCGAGGACGCGCTCGCGGCCGAGTTCAGCGAGCAGCACGGCGAGGACTGGCGGCACGTCGCGGTCTGGGGTGCCTGGCTCAACTGGACAGGCTGCCGGTGGGAGCGCGAGGGCACCCTGCGCGCTTTCGATCTGGCCCGCCGCGTCTGTCGCGCCGCGGCCAACCGCGCGAACAGCAACAAGGTCAGGACGAAGCTGTCGCAGGCATCGACGGTCGCGGCCGTCGAGCGCCTGGCCCGCGCCGATCGCCGCCACGCCACCACCGCCGAGGTCTGGGACCGCGATCCCTGGCTGCTGAATACCCCGGCCGGCGTCGTGGATCTGCGCACGGGCGCCGTCGCCCCGCACGACCGCGCTCTCTGCATGACGAAGATCACCAGCGCGGCATCCCATGGGGAATGCCCGGCTTGGGTTGCCTTCCTCGCCCAGGTGACCGGCGGGGACGTCGAGCTGCAGGCCTACCTCCGCCGGGTGGTCGGCTATGCGCTCACCGGCGTCACCACCGAGCACGCGCTCTTCTTCCTCTACGGCACGGGTGCGAACGGCAAGTCAGTCTTCGCCAACACGCTGACGGCGCTGCTCGGCGATTACGCCACTGTCGCGCCGATGGACATGTTCATGGCGACCACCGGCGATCGCCACCCGACCGACATGGCCGGGCTTCGGGGCGCCCGCATCGTCACCTCGATCGAGACCGAGCAGGGCAGCCGCTGGGCAGAGAGCAAGCTGAAGGCGCTCACCGGCGGCGACCGCATCACCGCGCGCTTCATGCGGCAGGACTTCTTCGAATTCACCCCGCAGTTCAAGCTGCTGGTCGCTGGCAACCACAAGCCGTCCATCCGCAACGTCGACGAGGCGATGCGGCGGCGGCTGCACATGGTGCCCTTCACGGTCACGATTCCGCCCGCCCAGCGCGACAAGCGCCTTCCCGAGCGGCTGCTGGCGGAACGCGACGGCATCCTGGCCTGGGCGCTGCAGGGCTGCCTCGAATGGCAGCGTGTCGGGCTCCGCCCGCCCGCAACGGTCCTGGCCGCCACCGACGAGTACTTCGAAGCCGAGGACGCCCTTGGCCGCTGGTTGGTCGAGTGCTGCGAGCGCGGCGTCAACCACGTCGAGGCGACGGCGGTGCTCTTCGCGAGCTGGAAGGCGTGGGCGGAGGCAGGCGGCGAGTACGTCGGTTCGGTCAGGCGCTTCTCCGACAACCTCCTCAATCGTGGCTTCGAACTGCACCGCAAGGGCTCCGCACGCCAGCTGCGCGGGCTTCGGCTTTGCCAGTCGCCGGCGCCGGCTGGCGCCATCCAGTTCTGAAAGGGATGCAGCGCATGAACGCGAAAAACGGCCAAGGCTCGGCCCTTCGAGTGACGCAGATGACGCAGGCTACCCAAATACCCGTTCGCGCGCGCACACGCGCACGCGTGACGGGTGTTTCCGGATCCAGCGTCATCTGCGTCATCGACCCGGCACCGCCGACGGGAAGCCTGCTCGCCCTAGACCTCGGCAGCACCCTCGGCTGGGCGGTGCGACTGGCCGACGGCACCGTCACCTCCGGCACCGCGACCTTCCGGCCGGGACGCTTCGAGGGCGGTGGCATGGGCTGGCTGCGCTTTCGCCGCTGGCTGGACAGCATGGCTGCCAGCGCCGGCCCGCTCGGCAGCATCGTCTTCGAGGAGGTCCGGCGCCACGCCGGGACGACCGCCGCCCACGTATATGGCGGCTTCCTCGCGCACCTCACCGCCTGGTGCGAGGGCAGCGGCGTCCCCTACCAGGGCGTACCGGTCGGCACGATCAAGCGCTTCGCTACCGGCAAGGGCAACGCGCCGAAGGACGCGGTGATCGCCGCGATGCGGGCCCGCGGCTTCACGCCGACGGACGACAACGAGGCGGATGCCCTCGCGCTGCTGTTGTGGGCAATCGATGCCCAGGGCGGTGCGCAGTGAGGCTGCAGGGGGGGCCATCCTTCCCGCGGTCGCCGCTCGGGCGGGAGCCGAGCCCGGCGAATGCCGTCGACCTCGAGGCCATGCGCCGGCGCGTCTGGCGCGAGCAGGGCGTCGTCGCGCTCCGCCTCGATGACATCACCGATCCCTGGCTTCGCCAGGCACTTACCAACGAAGCGATGCGGCGCTGGGGGCCGCGGAACGGAGGCACGACCCATGGCCGCTAAGCGCAAGAAGAAGATCCGTGTCCAGCAGGAAAGCCTCGCCATGCCGAGCCGGTGGCGCCTTCAGCATGGCGGGTTCAGTGAGCCGATCCGTGAGGCCGATCCGGAGACCGGCGTACCCGTCGTGCATCGGCGCGCGGTCGACACGCTGGGTCAGATGCTCGCCAACGGCACCATCACCCAGGAAATGCATGACGCCGGCGCGGTCTTCCGGCGGCAGTTCCGCGCGGCTGCACTGGATGCGCTGCGTGGTGCGGCCCTGGTCCGCCTGCCTGCTGCGACGGGCGAGACCATGACCGAGCGGCAGGTTCAGGCCCGTCGTCAGGTCTCCGCTGCAATGGAGGTGCTGGGTGGCCCTGGCGGGGCCGCGGGTAGCTGCGTCTGGCACGTGGTCGGCCTCGAGTGCTCAGTCCGCGAGTGGGCCATGCGGCGAGGATGGGGCGGTCGGGCTGTGCCTGCCAGCCAAGCACAGGGAATGCTGGTCGCGGCACTCTCCGTGCTGGCGGGTCACTATGGACTGATCCTTCCCTCATCGCCCGGCAGCGGTATGGTATCGAGCAGGAACTGTGCACCCTGAAAATTGGCGAGTTCGTCATTAGGCCATGGCTGTTTTTCGGATTGCTGATCTCCCTGCTCCAGTCACAGCGGCCAAGGCTGACTGGCTTGTAGCGTCGGACTGGATTGGCTTCACACCGGTCGGCGACAGTCCAGATGCAGCAGGACGATGCCAGGCAACCATCGCGGCGCAGGCAGGCAACGGCTACGTCATCGAGTACATAACGCGCGACTTCGGAACGCCGAAGGCGGGCTACTTGACCGATCCCGCTTATCTGGAGGAGCGAGCTGCGCATGCTGCCGTCGCCGGACGGCTCGTGGCCATTCATCGCCTTCGCGCCTCTTCGCTGCCGCTTCGCACCATCATCGGCGAAGACGACTACAACCGTATACAGGACATGTGGGACGAAGATGGTCGGCGGCGTCGGTGGTCGGTGGCGTTTCCGATCGTCGAGAGTTACGAGATCCCGACGAAGCCTCTGGCCCGCGACGTCCTCGGGCCAGAGGCGATGCAGCGAGTCTTCGCGCATCCGTCAGCGACGCTACGACCCCTGAATGACGACGAGCGAGCCCGCATCGCCGCCCTGCCACTATCGGTCAGGACCACGCGAAATGCCTGGATCGGCATACAGGCTGACATCATGGCCGCCGAGCGCAGCGAGATCGATTCCCGCATTGCCCGCGAGATCGATCGCGACTTGGGTTCGAAGGCCGCGGAAGGCATGACTGTCGAGCAATGGACGAAGGTGCGACTACGGGCGGCGTGGCTTGCACAGCGCTTTGTCCGTGAACGCCAGAAGGACAACTCGCTCAAGTGCGATGACTGCGGCTTCGATCCGGCATCGCGGATCGACGGCACGCCCGTCAAGGCGCGATCTCTTCTGGATGTTCACCACCTTCATCCTCTGGAGGAGGGCCGACGCGTCACAACCCTCGCCGACTTCAGGCTGCTGTGCCCGACCTGCCATCGGTTGGAGCATGCACTCGTTCGTGCGAGGCTTTCGCAGTCCGCTTGAGCAAAACGAAAAGAAGCGTGGCACAGCGAATGAATGTCGCGTTGCCCGCTGAAACTCGCTCGGGCTACTGTTCGGACACTCGTTGAACTGCGCACGCGCCGCGGCTCACCAGCCACAGCGTAGCTCTGTCGAGACAGTGGCTCGCGAACCGCAGGGTCCTTCCTGGCCCCGCTGTATGCGGGGGGCGGAAGCGCGTGACATCGCTAGCGCTTGGCCCGAAATATGGTTCGCAGTTCGCACCAGTTGGCCGTGATCTCAATCGCTTAGCTGCGAACCATGGCCGCGTCGGTTCGCAGCCGCGGTTCGCACGGTTCGCACCCCTCCTGATCCCGGATGGTTCGATGACGCTCCCCTGGATGGCAGCGAAGATCCTGCTGCGCCCGGTGGCGGAGCTGCGCGCGCATTCCGGCAACGCGCGCGTGCACGGCGCTGCGCAGATCGAGCAGATCAAGGCCAGCATGCTGGCCTTCGGCTTCACCAACCCGCTGCTGGTGGACGAGGGGGGCGTGCTGATCGCCGGTCACGGCCGGCTCGAAGCCGCGGTGGCACTCGGCATCGATAAGGTGCCGACCATCGTGCTGCGGCATCTCTCCGCGGCGCAGAAGGAAGCGCTGCGCCTCGCCGACAACCGCATTGCGGAGAACGCGACCTGGGACCAGGCGCTGCTGCGCGACGCGCTCGCCGCGGCGCAGGCGGCGCCGGACCTCGACCTCGCGACGCTTGGCTTCTCGGCCGCGGAGCTCGACGACATCCTCGCGGCGGCTGGAGATGCCGTGTCCGACGGCGACGCGCCCGAGGCCCTGTCGGCGCCCGCGGTCCAGGGGGGCGGGGACGGCGCGGCGGAGACGGAAGCGCAGGCGGAGGATGATCCCGCCGATGCCGAACCCGACCCGCCGCGCCAGGCCGTCACCCGGCCAGGCGACCTCTGGACCCTCGGCGAGCACCGGCTGCTCTGCGGCGACAGCACCGATGCCGCGTCGGTAGCCCGCGTCATGGGCGAGGACCGCGCGGCGCTGCTCTTCACCAGCCCGCCCTACGGGAACCAGCGCGACTACACCACAGGCGGGGTCTCGGATTGGGACGCGCTGATGCGCGGCGTATTCCAGCACCTGCCGGCGGCCCTGACCGAGGATGGCCAGGTGCTGGTGAACCTCGGCCTGATCCACCGCGAGGGCGAGTGGCAGCCCTACTGGCAGGGCTGGCTCGACTGGATGCGCGCGCAGGGATGGCGTCGCTTCGGACTCTACGCCTGGGACCAGGGGCCCGGCCTGCCTGGGGACTGGAACGGCCGCCTCGCCCCGGCCTTCGAGCTGGTGTTCCACTTCAACCGGGAGTCCCGCGCGCCGAACAAGATCGTGCCCTGCAAATGGGCCGGCACGCCGAACAAGGGCAGCGGCCTCCGCGCCGCGGACGGCGAGGTGAAGGCCTACACCCACATCGGCCTGCCTGTGCAGGAGATGCGGATCCCGGACAGCGTGCTGCGGATCACCCGCCACAAGGGGCGCGGCATCGAGACCGGGCATCCGGCGGTGTTCCCCGTCGCGCTGCCCGAGTTCCTGATGCGCGCCTACACGGCCGAGGGCGACGCCGTGTTCGAGCCCTTCTCGGGGAGCGGGACCACCATCCTGGCTGGCCAACGCACGGGCCGGCGCGTGCGCGCCATCGAGCTCGCGCCGGCCTATGTCGACCTCGCGATCGCCCGCTGGCGGACGCTGCACCCCGAACTGCCGGTGACGCTCGCCGACGATGGCCGCGACTTCGACACCGTGGCTGCGGGCCGCGCGGAGGTGCTCCCCGATGCTGCGTGACCTCACGGTCGCCTCCATCCCGGTCGCGGCGCTCGTTCCCTACGCGGAGAATGCGCGCACGCACTCCGACGACCAGGTGGCCCAGATCGCTGCCTCGATCGCCGAGTTCGGCTTCGTGAACCCGGTCCTGGTGGACGCCGCCGGCGTGCTGGTCGCCGGCCACGGCCGTGTCATGGCCGCGAAGCGCCTGGGCATGGCCGCGGTCCCGGCGATCCGGCTCGCCCACCTGACCGAGGCGCAGGCCCGGGCGCTTCGTCTCGCTGACAACCAGATCGCGCTGAACTCCGGCTGGGACGAGGCCCTGCTCGCCGCCGAGATCGCCCGTATCCGCGACGAGGCGGTGGTGGACCTCGACGTCCTCGGCTTCTCGGGCATGGAGCTCGACCGGCTGCTGGCCGCCGCGGATGCCGGCGTCCAGGACGACGCCGACGATGCCCCCGAACCGCCGGCCACCCCCGTCACACGCGCCGGCGATCTGTGGCGCTGTGGGGACCACCGCCTGCTGTGCGGCGATGCCACGAAGCTCGGCGACGTGCAGCGCGCCCTCGGCGCCGACCGCCTCGCCGACATGGCCTTCACGGACCCGCCCTACAACGTCGCCTACCAGGGCGGCACCGCGGCCAGGATGACCATCGCCAACGACGCGCTCGGCTCCGGCTTCCTCGACTTTCTGCGCCCTGCGCTGGCGAACCTGCTCTCGGTGACGAAGGGCGCCTGCTACGTCTGCATGTCCTCATCCGAATGGCCGACGCTGCATCGCGCCTGGCAGGAGGCGGGCGGCAAGTGGTCGAGCACGATCATCTGGGCGAAGAACACCTTCGCCCTCGGCCGCGCCGACTACCACCAGCAGTTCGAGGCGATGCTCTACGGCTGGAAGGCGGGCGCGCAGCACTACTGGTGCGGCGCGCGGGACCAGGGGAACGTCTGGCACTTCGACAAGCCGGCCAGGAACGACCTGCACCCCACCATGAAACCGGTCGCGCTGGTCGAGCGCGCGATCCGCAACAGCAGCAAGCAGCGTGACACGGTGCTCGACCCGTTCGGCGGCTCCGGCACGACGATGATCGCGGCGGAGCGCACCGAACGGCGCGCGGTGCTACTCGAAGTCGACCCGGCCTATGCCGACGTGATCGTCCGGCGCTGGCAGGAGGCGACTGGCCAGGCTGCCATCCTGGACGGCGAGGATCGCGCCTTTGCGGACATCGCCGCGGCACGCGACGCCGCTGCACCCTGAGCGCGTGGGCGCGGCAGGCCACGGTGTTCCCCCGGCGTTACCGGCGCCAGAGGCGTCGGATCCGCAGGAAGGCGCGATAGCCGACCTCGAGGATGGGAAGCACGAGAGCGGAGGACGCGATCCGCCCCGCCCAGGCGAGTCTGGGGAGTTGCCGCCAGAGCTCCGCGAAGGCGGCTGCGCCGGAGGCCAACGTCCCGTCCGCCCGACGCACATGCATGCGCGCCAGCGCCGCGTCGCGCGACAGGTCCGGACCCAGGGCCTCGGCGCCGCAGGTCGAGACGTCGACGAAGGCGAGGCGGTCACCTCCGTCCGCCTTCCGGTACTGCGCGATCTCGTGCGAGCAGACCGGACAGGCGCCGTCGTAGTAGATCGTGGCGGTTGGCTGCGTGCTGGTGCGGTCCATGGCCGAGAGATGGCCCGCCGCTGGCGGCCCGCCAGGGTGCTGGTCGATGGCCGCCGCCCTGAGGATCGGCTAATCCGGAAACGCCAATCTTCGCAATAAGATAACGCTGCATCGTGCTTGGCTCGGGCGCGGCACAGCGCGAATGGTCCGTCACGCGCAGGGGATGCCCTGCACCAGAGGACGGAGACCAGCATGACCGACCGCGAAGCCCGCGCCACGCGCAACCAGCAGAAGAGCCTCGAGGCCTTCCTGCAGCAGAAGGCCCGCTTCGACGCGATGGTCGCCGAACTGCAGCAGATGAGCGCGGATCACTTCGGCGCGGATCCAGAGGAGGTCCTCTGGGGCAAGGCCGCGACGCTCGAACACTGGAACAGCCGGCTCGCGAGCGTGACGGATTGCTACTTCAAGCGCGGCGAATTCGCCGAGTAGTGCGCGGCACAACCCGCCGCGGCCCCGACCGGCAGCGCCGGCGGGGCTCCCGGCAGTAGGGGCCGATGGTCGGCACCCGACACCGGAGACCAGCACGATGACGAAGCTTTCCGACACCCAGCGCGTGATCCTGAGCGCCGCCGCGCAGCACGAGATGGGCCTGGCCCGCGCGCCGAAGACCCTGCCGGCCGCCGCCCGCAACGCGGTGTTCCGCAGTCTGATCAAGAACAACCTGCTGACCGAGATCAACGCCCCGCGGGAGCATGTCGGGCTCGGCTGGCGCCAGGATGAGGACGGGACCTGGATCGTGGCGCGCATCACCGACGACGGGCTGCGCGCCATCGGCATCGACCCGAACGCGGGCGACGCTGGCGAGGAGGACGAGCAGCGCGCCGAGGCCATCGCGCTCCGCAACGCCGAGCGCCGCGCCGCCGCGGAGGCCGGCGCGACGGGCGCGGACACGGCGCCCACGGGCGGGGCGGAGGAGGCGCCGCGGGACGAGGACGCCCCGGCGCCTGAGGCGACCCAGGGCGCGCCAACGCCCGCCCCGCGCGCGACCCTGCGCGACGCCGCCGCGGCGGTGCTGGCCGCCTGGGACGACGAGGCCAACCGCGAGACGGACATCATCGCAGCCCTCGACGGGCCGATGGCGGCCCTCCGCGCCACCCTGGCCGGCAAGCCGCCCCGCGCCGCGCGCGAGCCCGGCGCGCCGCGGAAGCCGCGCGAGGGCACGAAGCAAGAGGCGGTGCTCGCCCTGCTCCGCCGCGAGGAGGGCGCCACCATCGCCCAGATCTGCGAGGCCACCGGCTGGCAGGGTCACACGGTCCGCGGGTTCTTCGCGGGCCTGAAGAAGCGCCAGGGGATCGAGGTGCAGGTGCTGGAGCGGGTGCGCCAGGTCGGCCTGAACAAGGAGGGCGCCCGCGGGTCCTACACGATCTACCACCTGCCGGCCTGAAGGCCTGGTCGGACGCATCGAGGGCCCGCCGCCGGAAGGTAGCGGGCCCTTGCCCGTCATGGACACCACGGGCGGCGGGAGGTCGCCGCCATGCCCGAGCTGACGCCGTCCACCCGCGAGGCCGCCCGCCGCATCGGCATCACCGAGACGGCGCTCCGCAAGGCCGAGCAGACGAACCGCATCGCCCGCGAGCCGGACGGCCAGTGGGACATCGACAAGACCCGTCGGCGCCTGGTCGAGACTGCGGATCCCGCCCGCTCGCCGCTGGCCAATGGCGGGGGCGGCGGGGCGGAGGGAACGCCCTATGCCCGACTGAAGGTCGCGCAGCTCGCGCTGAAGGTCGAGGCGCAGCGGCTTGCGCTCGACGAGAACAAGCGTCGTCTGCTCGACGCCGCAGAGGCCAACGCCACGATCGACGAGATCGCCGGCGCGATGCGCGACGCGCTGCTGAACTGGCCGGCCCGCGTGTCCGGCCTGATCGCCGCGGAGCTCGGCGTCGACCCACACCTGCTGCAGACAATCCTGCAGGGGCACATCACCGACTTGCTCTCGGAGGCGGCCGATCGCTTCGACCCTCCAGGCCTCGGCGGAGATCGGGCCGCGGACCCGTGACCATGTCCGGCGCCGGGCGGGGAGCATGCTCCGCCCGCCGCCGCAGATCCGCGTGTCAGAATGGGCCGAGCGGCACCGGATCCTCGGCAGCCGCGCCTCCTCCGAGCCCGGCCCCTGGCGAACGAGCCGGACGCCGTACCTGCGCGAGGTGATGGACGCGCTCTCGGCGGTGCATCCGGCCCGGCGCGTCGTGTTCATGAAGGGGGCGCAGGTCGGCGCCACCGAGGCCGGCAACAACTGGCTCGGCTACATCCTGCACCACGTGCCCGCGCCGGTGCTGGCGGTGCAGCCGACCGTCGAGCTCGCGAAGCGCTTCTCGCGCCAGCGGGTCGACCCCTTGCTGGAGGAGACCCCGGCCCTCCGGGAGCGGGTGGCACCCGCCCGCGCGCGCGACAGCGGCAACACGCTGCTGTCGAAGGAATTCCCCGGCGGCATCCTCGTGCTGACCGGTGCCAACAGTGCGGTCGGGCTGCGCTCGATGACGGCGCGGTTCCTGTTCCTCGACGAGATCGACGCCTATCCCGGCGACGTCGAGGGCGAGGGCGACCCGATTGCGCTGGCGGAGGCCCGCGCCCGCACCTTCGGCTGGCGGCGCAAGGCCTTCCTGGTCTCGACGCCGACCATCGCCGGTCGCAGCCGGATCGAGCGGGAATATGCCGCCTCCGACCAGCGGCGCTACGTCGTGCCGTGTCCCCACTGCGGCGAGATGCAGTGGCTGCGGTTCGAGCGGCTGCGCTGGGAGAAGGGCGACCCGCGCACGGCGCGCTACCACTGCGAGACCTGTGACGAGCCGATCGAGGAGCACCACAAGACGGCCATGCTGGCCGGCGGCCAGTGGCGGGCCACGGCGGAGGCGCAGGACCCGCACACGGTCGGGTTCCACATCTCGTCCCTCTACGCGCCTGTTGGCTGGTATTCGTGGGAGCAGGTCGCGCGGGACTGGGAGGCGGCCCAGGGCAAGCCGGAGGACCTCAAGACCTTCCGGAACACCGTGCTCGGCGAGACCTGGCAAGAGCGCGGCGAGGCGCCGGATTGGGAGCGCCTGGTCGAGCGGCGCGAGGACTTCCGGATGGGCGTCGTGCCCGCCGGCGCGCTCTGTCTCACCGCCGGCGTGGACGTCCAGGACGATCGCCTCGAGTGCGACGTCTGGGGCTGGGCCGAAGGTTTCTCGTCGTGGCTGGTCGACCATGTCGTGATCCCCGGGAGTCCGCGGGAGCGGGCGCCTTGGGACGCGCTGGCGACGCTGCTCGCGCGGGACTGGCCGCGCCAGGGCGGCGGCGCGATGCGCATCGCGCGGCTCTGCGTCGACACAGGCGGCCGCGACACCGCGGCGGTCTACGGCCATCTCCGTCGGCTACGGGATCCGCGGATCGCGCCGACCAAGGGCGTGGACGGCTGGAACCGGGCGCAGCCTGTGCAGGGCCCGACGCCCGTGGACGCGATGGTCGACGGGCGCAAGCTCCGCCGCGGTCTGAAGCTCTGGACCGTCTCGGTCTCGACCTGGAAGGCCGATCTGTATCGCCGCCTCTGGCTCGGCCGCGGCGACGCGGCGGAGTTCCCGCCCGGCTGGGTGCACGTGCCACAGGGCATCGAGGCGGAGTGGGTGAAGCAGCTCGTCGCCGAGCAGCTGCACACCGTGAAGGACCGCCGCGGCTTCGCGCGGCAGGAATGGGCGAAGCTCAGGGAGCGGAACGAGGCGCTAGACTGCGCGGTGCTGGCGCGCGCGGCGCTCTGGCTCCTCGGCGCCGACCGCTACGGCGAGCGCTTCTGGGCGCAGCTCCGCGAGCAGGTCGCCAACGCCCCGCTGCAACCGAGCGAGCTTCCCACTAGCGGGAATGTCGCTCCGCTACCGCCGCCGCAGGTCGCGACCGACACCCACCGCCCGCGCGGCTGGCTCGCGCCGCGCTCGGGCTGGCTGCGCTGAAAGGGAGGACGCACATGGACCCGACCGTCCTCGCCTGGGCGCTGGCGCAGCCAGCCGGCAGCCGGGCCGCCGCGCTCGCCGCGGCCTACACCGGCGGCACCACGCGCGTGACCTTCGACGGGCGCACCGTGGAGTACCGCAGCCTCGATGAGCTCGGCCGTGCGCTGGCCGTCCTGCGCGGGGCAGAGATGACAGCGGCGCGCCGGCCGTCCGTAACGCTGGCCAGCTTCTCTCGCGGGGGAAGCAGGTGATGGGCCGACTGCGAGACGCGTGGAACGTGCTGCGCGGCTATGCCGCGGCACAGGACCAGCGTGCCTCCGCATGGGCGCCCTCGGGCGGCAGCGCGACGGCCGAGGTCGGCACCGCCGCGGAGACAGTCGCGCGCCGCGCGCGCGACGCCGTGCGCAACGATCCCTACGCGAGCCGCATCGTCGACCTGTGGACTGGCAACGCGGTGGGCGCCGGCATCACGACGCGCTGGCCGGATCAGCGTCATGCCGATGCCTGGAGGCGCTGGGCGGAGAGCACCGCCTGCGACGCCGAGGGCCGACTGGACCTCTACGGCCTCCAGGCCCTGGTCATGCGCGCAGTCGTCGAAAGCGGCGAGTGCTTCGTGCGTTTCCTGATGACCGCGCCGTCGCCCGCGAACCCGATCGGCCTGCGGCTGCAGGTGCTGGAGAGCGACCACCTCGACACAGCGCGGAATGGCATGGTGGGCGGCGCCGCGACCATCCAGGGCATCGCCCTCGGCGAGGCCGGAGAGCCGATCGGCTACTGGCTGCACCGCGTGCACCCCGGCGCGACGTGGATCCTGCCAGGGGCGACCTGGCTGAGTAGCGAGCGGATCCCCGCATCGGAGGTGCTGCACGTCTACCGCAAGCGCCGCCCCGGCCAGCTGCGCGACGTGTCCTGGCTCGCCCCCGTCCTGCTGCGCCTGCGCGATCTCGGCGACTACGAGGCCGCCCTGCTCATGAAGGCCAAGATCGAGGCATGCCTTGCCGCGGTGGTCACGGAAGAAGGCGACGAGGCCCTCACCGGCGCCGCGGCCGGCCTGCTCCGCGACGCCCAGGGCCGGACGGTCGAGAGCTTCGAGCCGGGGATGATCCTCTATCGCCGCGGCATGGGCAGCGTGGAAGTGGTGAACCCTTCGGGCGGAGGCAGCCACGCCGCCTTTGCCCGCCGCGCGTTGGAGGCCGCCGCGGTCGGCGCGGGCCTGACCTACGACCAGGTCTCCGGCGACCTCACCCAGGCGAACTACTCCTCGCTCCGCGCCGGCAAGATCGAGTTCCGCCGCCTCTGCGAGCAGGTGCAGTACGGGATGCTCATCCCGATGCTGGTGCGGCCGATCGCGGACCGCTTCCACGCCCAGGGCGCGCTGCTCGGTCTATGGGGCGCGGAGATGCCGGACGGCGTCAGCCACGTCCCGCCGGCGCACGAGATGATCGACCCGCTGAAGGACACCACCGCCCTCATCGCCCAGGTGCGCGCCGGCTTCGTGCCGCAGCCCGAAGCGGCCGGCGCCTTCGGCTACGACTTCCGCGCCGCCGTGGAGATGATCCGCGAGGCCAACGCCCTGCTCGACGAGGCCGGCATCTCGCTCGACACCGATCCGCGCCGCGTCGCGAAGTCCGGCGCCGCCCAGGACGCCGCGCAGATGGCCGCCGTCGAGATCGCCGCCACCGGCGCCGCCGCGCCACCCCGCGCCGAGCCAACCCCAGGAGCCCCCGCATGACCGCCGGCGCCTACGACTGGACTGACGACATGCTCAAGATCAAGAGCATGCAGAAGAAGTTCCGCGACAGCTTCAACGGGACCGAGATCAACCCGGCCCGCTGGGACGTCGCGGCCAGCGGCAGCGGCATGGCGCTCGCGGTCGCCGACGGCACCGTCACCATCTCCACCGGCACGACCCTCGACGACGAGGTCGTGCTGACCAGCCGCACCGCCTTCACCATCCCGCTCCGCGTCATGGTCGCGGTGAACCTCAGCCAGCGCATCGCCGGCCAGTCGGTCTGGCTCGAGCTGGTCTCGGTCGATCCGACCTCCGCCCAGCCCGACGGCCGCAGCGCCGCCGCGTGGCGGCTCGACGGCACCAGCCCGACGCTGGCGAATTACGAGGTCCAGAGCGAGGGCGCCCCGCGGCTCGTCACCGCCTCCGCCTCGACCATCCCGACCACGGCGCCAGCGGGCTGGTCGGTGCTGGAGATCGAGCTGACCAACGACGAGTGCTGGTTCCACGGAAGGCAGCTCGACACCACGGCGGCTCGCTCGAACTCCTATGTCCGCCACCAGCAGATCCCGGAGCCGAATGCGCTCTACCGCTTCCGGATCCGCGTGCGGAACCGGCAGTTCGTCAACGGTATCTCGGCGGTCGCCAACAACGGTTCCGGCCTGGTGCGGATCACCCGCGCCGCGCATGGCTTCGCGACGAACGACGTGGTGACGGTGGCGGACGTCTCCGGCGTGCCGGGGGCGAACGGCACCTTCACCATCACGGTCATCGACGCGAACAACTTCGACCTGGTCGGCTCGACCTTCTCCGGTGCCTACCTGAACACCGGCTGGGCGTCGGTCTCGCGGAACCTGGCGCCAGCCTCGAGCATAGATGTGAAGGTGCAGTTCGTCACCATCGCGGATTACGCTGAGCTCACCACCGAGATCACCGCCGGCCGCGGCCAGTCGGTCGCCGGCCAGGGGCTCGGGGTGAACGTGCTGAGCACCATCGCTCCGACGCTGACGGCAGTGGGCGGCCAGGCGCGCAACACGAACGGCGCCCTGCCGGTGCTGGTCGCGACCGGCCTGTCCGCCAACCCGACCGCGGTGACCACCGGCCGGGGCATCGACCTGCTGGCGACGCTGATCGGCGCGCTGGTGAACAAGCCCTTCTCGATCCCGGAGGCCGACTGGCAATACGCGGCGGCCGCGGGTGGGATCATCAATACCACCGACGTCGTGCTGAGGGCCGCGGCCGCCGCCGGCGTTCGGAACTACGTCACCTCGATCGACATCCGCAACGCGCACGCGACCGTGGCGACCGAGGTGGTGATCAAGGACGGCGCCACGGTGATCTGGCGGCAGCTGCTGCCTGCGGCGATGGCCGCACCCGTCGAGATCACCTTTCCCACGCCGCTGCGCGGCACGGCGGCGACGGCGGTGAACTTCGCCTGCCTGACCACGGGCGCGCAGGTCTACGTCAACGCGCAGGGCTACGCCGCGCCGTAGCGGCGCCGACCACCAGGAATCCACCATGACTGAGACGACCGAGCCGGGCGGCAGCGATGCCGCGCCGGCGACTCCTGCCATGCCGATCGTGGCGCAGCGCGCGCTGGCGGCCCCGGCCACCGTCGATCGTGCCGCGCGCACCGTCGAGGTGGTGTGGTCGACCGGCGCCCGCGCCCGCAACTTCGTCCCCGCCTTCGGCCTGATCACCGAGGAGCTGGAGATGTCGCCCAACGCGGTGCGCATGGACGCGCTGCGCTCGGGTCAGGCCCCGGTGCTGAACACCCACCGGCGCGGCGATGCCCGCGACGTGCTGGGCCGCGTCACCGCCGCCCGCCTCGAGCGTGGCCGCGGATACGCGACGCTGCAGTTCTCCGCCGCTGCGGACGTCGAGCCGGTCTGGCAGCGCATCGCCGACGGCACGCTGCGCGCGGTGAGCGTCGGCTACCGCGTGCACCGCTACGAGCCGCGGCCGGACGCCGCCACCGGCGAGACCGTCCACCGCGCGGTGGATTGGGAGCCCTTCGAGATCTCCGTCGTGCCGGTCCCGGTGGACCGCGATGCGGCGGTCCGCGCGCAGGGGGAGCAGGGCCTCTCCGCGCCGGCGATCGAGCCCGCCCTGCCTGACGAGGAACCCACCATGCCCGAGACGACGCCGGAGACCCCGGCTGCCCCGCCTGCGGCGCCGCCCTCCGCCGCGCCGTCCACCCCGTCCCAGGAGACCACCGTGACCACCACGCCCAGCCCTGCGCCGACCGCGCCGCCCGAGCCCATCCGCGGCGCACCCGCGCCGGCCGCCCCGCCGGTCGACCTCGACGCCATCCGCGCCGAGGCCGAGCGCGCCGTCGCCGAGCGCATCGCAAGCTACGAGCCGGTGCTCGCCGCCGCGCGCGGCCTGCTCCCCGCCGACACCATCGACGCGCAGCGCCAGGCCGCGATGCGCGATCGCGCCAGCCCCGAGGTGCTGCGCGCCCGGCTGTGGGAGGCCTTCACCCAGGCGCAGACGGCCCGCCCCACGCTCCCGGCCCGCCCGGAGAGCGGCCCCGGCCACGATGACCCGGCGCAGCTGCTCGACGCCATGGCCGAGGCGCTCGCCGCCCGCTCCATGCCGGGCTACCAGCCGCCCAGCACCGGCCCCAGCGCTGGCCGCCACGCCGAGTTCATGGGCTGGCGCCCCTCCGACATGCTGCGCGAGCTCCTCGCGCGCCGGGGCGATCGCAATCCGCCGCGCAACCCGACGCTCCTCGCCGAGCGCGCCTTCCACACCAGCTCCGACTTCCCGGCGCTGCTCTCGGCCGCCGCCAACAAGATGCTGCTCGCCGCCTACGCGCCGGCGCAGCCGACCTACCGGCAGATCTTCCTCCGCCGCGACTTCCGCGACTTCAAGCCGCACCGGCACCTGCGCATCGGCGACTTCCCGACCCTTCTGCCGCTGCTGGAGAACGGTGAGATCCAGGTCGGCACCATGTCCGAGAGCCAGGAGATCGTCGTCCTGCAGACCTTCGCGCGGCGCATCCGCGTGACGCGACCGATGCTGGTGAACGACGACCTCGGCGCCTTCACCGACTTCGCCGCGGCGATCGGCCGCCGCGTCGCCGAGTTCGAGAACGCGACGGCCTACCAGCTGCTGAACAGCGGCAATGGCGACGGCCCGACGCTCACCAGCGGCAACGCCACCGTGTTCGGTACGGGCGCGGGGCGCGCGAACAAGGCCGGCGCGGGCTCCGCCCTCGACCTGCCGAACCTCGCCGTCGGCCGCGCGGCCATCATGCGCCAGAAGACGCTGGACGGCCTGCCCATCTCGATCGGCAGCACCATGCGGCTGCTGGTGGGCCCGAGCCAGGAGCTCGCGGCCCGGCAGCTCACCATCAGTGTCGCCGCTAACCAGATCGGCAACGCGAACGTCTTCGCGGGCTTCGTGCAGCCGCTGGTCGAGCCGTTGATCGGGGCCAACCGCTGGTACCTGTTCTCCGACCCGCTGAGCGCGCCGGTCTACGTCTACGGCTACCTCAACGGCGCCGAGGGGCCGCAGGTGACCACCGGGCCCGTCCAGGGCGCGGACGGGATCGAGGTCAGCGTGATCTTCGACTTCGGCGTGGGCGCCATCGACTGGCGCGGCGCCTGGTTCAATCCGGGCACCTGACCGCCCAACCACCCCTCGTGAACCGATGCAGAGGCCGCCCACAGCCGGGTCCCCGGCCAAGCGACAGCTTGGCTGGGTGGCTTGGGCGGCTTCTGCGTTTCTGGAGACCCCATCCCCATGCGCAACTGCATCCGTCCCGACGCCCGCTCCGTCCCCATGGTCGTGCCCTATGCCGGCGGCATCCTCTCCGGCCAGGGCATGCTGGTCGGCGCCTTCTTCGGCGTGGCCGCGGCCGACGCCGCGCAGAACGCCACCGTCGAGTGCGAGACCCGCGGCGAGTTCGAGCTCACCAAGGATCCGACCCAGGCCATGGCCGCCGGGACGCGCGTCTTCTGGGACAATACCAACCGTCGCCTGACCACCACCGCGACGGGCAACTTCCAGGTCGGCGTCGTCACCGTCGCCGCCCTCGCTGCCGACGCCACGGTCCGCGTCATGCTGGCCCGCGTGCCGGCCTCGGGGGCGTGACCATGGATCCCAAGGCCAGCCGGGGCTACCGCAACCGCAACCCCGGCAACATCGAGCACGTGGCCACGAACAAGTGGCTCGGGCTCGTCGATCCGCCTTCGGACGGGCGCTTCTGCCGCTTCCGCTCACACCAGCACGGCATCCGCGCGCTGGCCCTGCTGCTGCAGAGCTACCAGGACCGGCATGGGCTGCGCACGGTCCGCGGCATCGTCGCGCGCTGGGCGCCGAGCAGCGAGAACGACACCCGCGCCTACCAGGCGGCGGTGGCCGCGCGGCTCGGCGTCGCGCTCGACGATCCCGTCGACCTGCACGACGCGGCGACGATGCGCGGGCTGGTGGAGGCGATCATCCGCCATGAGCTCGGCGGCATGCCCTACGCGCCGGAGACGATCGCAGAGGGCCTGCGAATGGCGGGCTTGGTCCAGCCCGGCCTCGCCCACAGCGGGACGGTCCGTGCTGCGGCGGGCTCGGTGGTCGCCGGCGTCACGGCCGCGGCGGTGGTCGACGCCGTCACCACGCTCGCGCCGCATGCCGAGGGGCTGGCCGCGGTGCTGCGGGCGCTCGGCCCCTGGGGCGTCGCCGCCGCGGTGATCGGCGTCGCGGCCTGGACCATCCATCAGCGGCTGCAGCGGCAGCGGGAGGTCGCCCGATGACGGACCACGACCGCGAACTCGGCACCATCGTCACCCGCCTGACCGAGATCGAGCGGCGCCTGGCGGAGGGCGACAAGGACATGCGCGAGCTCACCCGCACCGTGACCGAGCTGGTCAAGGCGATGGCGGGTCTCACGGCGCGGCTGTCGCTGGCGGCCGGCGGCGTGCCGAGTGCGTCGCCGGCGATCCCGGCGACCGGGGCTGCCGCAGCCGGCGGCATCGTCGGCGCGGCGGTCGGCGCGAAGCTCGCCTCCTGGCTCGGGCTCGGCTGAACCGGGATGGGCGTGTTCGACGATGCACTGGCGGTGCTCGCCGCCGACCCGAACTTGGGCGTCGAGGCGACCTACCGCGCCGCAGGTACCGGCGCGCCCGTGCCCCTCCGCGTCCTGCGCTCCAGCCCCGATCGCGTGGTGGACGCCTTCGACACGCCGATGCTGCGCGCGACCGATGTGCTGACCGTCGCCATCGGCGCCCTTCCGGCGATCGAGCCCGGCGATACCTTCACGATCGGCGCGGACCTGCTGACGGTGGACAGCGCCGAGCGAGATGCCGCCGGCGTCGCCTGGCGCGTGCTCTGCCGGCGGTAGCATGCGCCTCTCCGCTGTCGTCGGCGATCTCCGGAAGGTGCTGGCCGAGGAGGTCCGCGCCGGCGAGCGCGCCGCCTCCCGCGCCGTGCGCGCCGAGACCGACGCGCTGAAGACTGAGCTCCGCGGCCAGGTCACCGGCTCGCTCGGCGGCAAGGCGCGCGGCATCGCCAATGCCTGGCGCTCGCAGGTCTTCCCGCGCACCGGCGTGTCCATGCGCGCGGCCGGCCTCGTCTGGAGCAAGACGCCACTGGTGATCGACGCCTTCGAGCGCGGCGCGCTGATCCGCCCCAAGGGCGGCGGGCGGTTCCTCGCGATCGCTACCGGCTTCAACGCCGCCCGCGGCTGGCGCGGGCGCGGCGACAAGGGGCTGCGCGTCACGCCTGCCCAGATGGTCGCCTCCGGCCAGGGCTTCCTCCGGCCCTTCCGCTCGGGGCGAGGCTTCGTCTGGTGCCTGCCGCTGCGTCAGGGCGCGGCAACGGGCAGGCGTCGGCGCACCCGCCTGATCGCCGGCGGCGTCGCCGAGGTCGGCACCGCCAATCGCAAGGGCCGCGAGGCCTGGGCGCGCGGCCTGCTCGAACAGGGGATGGTGCCGATGTTCCTGCTGCTGCCGCAGGTGAAGCTGGCCAAGCGGCTCGACGTGCGCGGGGCGTCGCTGCGCGCCCTGCGGCGCCTGCCGCGGCGCTTCGTGGCGGCCTGGGAAGCCGAAGCCGGACGCGCGGCATGAGTGCGCGCGAGACGGCCCTGGCCGCCCTGTCCGCGCGCCTGGGCGCCGTCCTGGCCGCCCGGAGCCCGGCCCCGAAGGTCCTCCGCAACGAGACCGTCCCGCAGCGCCTTCCCGCCGGCGGACTGGTTGTGGTCCGCGACGGCGAGACGGTGGAGGAGACCGCGATCCTCTCGCCGCTCGCCTGGGCGGTCGATCACAGGGCGGAAGTCGAGGTCGTCGCGGCCACCGGCGCACTGCTCGACGCGCTGCTGGTCGACATTGCGACCGCGGTCGCCGGCGACCGCACCCTCGGCGGCGCGGTCGAGTGGGCGCAGCCCGGCGCGCCCTCCTTCGACGACGCGGAGGTCGAGGGTGCCGCCGCGGCGCGCGCCGCCTCGGTCCCCGTCACGCTGTCCTTCACCGTCGCCGGCTCGCCGCTGGCCTGACCCCGCTCCCGGAGACGCCCCATGCCCCGTGCCATCGGCGCGAATTCGCGCCTGCTTATGCTCCCCGAGGTCACCTACGGCACCGCGCCGGGCGGCAACTGGCGGCGCGTGCCTTTCCTCTCCTGCAACCTCGGCGCCGAGCAGCCGCTGCTCGACGCGGACGTCATCGGCCTCGGCGGCAATCGCGATCCCGCCGCGCCGTTCTTCGACACCGTCACCGTCGAGGGCGACGTCGTCGTGCCGGTCGACCTGGTTAACATCGGCCACTGGCTGCGCCTGCTGCTCGGCGCGCCGACCACGACCGGCACCAACCCGAACTTCACCCACACCTTCGGATCCGGCGCGGCCACGCTGCCTTCGCAGGCGATCGAGATCGGCTACCCCGACGTGCCCAGCTATGACGTCTGCGCTGGCGTGCGGGCGGATGCGCTGGAGATCGACTTCAGCCCAACCGGACCGGCGACCGCGACGATCAAGCTCATCGCCCAGGGCTCGACCCGCTCGGGCTCATCCTCGGGCGGCACGCCGGTCTCGGCCGCCTACACTGCCTTCCACAAGGCGCAGGGCTCGATCAGCCGTGCCGGCTCGGCGCTGGCCCAGGTGACCGGCGCGCGGCTCGCCTACTCGAACAGCGTCGAGGCGGTGCGCACGATCCGCGCCGACCGACGCATCGAGGGCGCGGATCCCGGCATCGCCCGCGCCACCGGCCAGATCACCGTGCGCTTCGAGAACACGACCCTGCTGGCCCAGGCGCAGAACGGCACGCCGGCGGAGTTCGCCTTCGCGTTCACCATCGACGCCAACCGCAGCCTCACCTTCACGCTGCACGAGGTCTATCTCGCGCTCGCCAAGACCCCGATCGAGGGACCCGCCGGCGTCGAGGCGAGCTTCGAGTTCCGCGCGGCCTTCAACGCCACGGCGACGCGGATGATGACCGCGGTGCTGAAGAACCAGCAGGCGGGGACAGAGTATGCGTGAGTCCGTCAATGTGACGGACGCGCCGTAGCCGGGCCGCGGTCGTCATCTTCGTGCCCACTGCACGCGCTGTGATGATCAGCACAACGCTCGCCGCAGGTGCTTGAGTAGCTCCTTCTGCAGCCAGGGAGCAGTGAGCCGCTCGCCGTCGATCTGACATTCGCGCACGCAGTTCGGCTCCTGCGCTATCGTCACACCGATCGAGCGTCGAATCAGATCATAGAAGACGGTCGTGTCCTCGGGAGACATTGACTGTCTGGTATTGAACGCGTCCAGGTCAATGTCGAGGATAAATGGCAGCTCGAAGAGGTACGGCACGTTGCCCGTTCGGCAAATTCGCTCGATGAGGTCGAGACGACCCTTCAGAAATTCTCCACCGATGACTTGATTGCGCCAATGACGATAGGCTGCTTCGTCCGGTCGCTGGGTATCGTCATCCAGTATGATTAACCGGTTCTCTGGGATGCTATACGTCGAGGAGGCGTTCTGGCTCGGTCGCACCAAGCCGCGCATCTGCATCTCAACAAAATCTAGATGCTGCCACTTCCGGTCGAATGCTATTTGCTCGTTCGAGAGGAGGTAGCCTTGGTCTTCACGTGAGGCAACAAAGGCGAGATCGATGATGCCGCTGCGTAGTGCCGCATCGATATGCTCGTCATGCTGCAGGTCGAGAACGGCAGCAGCTACCGAGCCCGTGTCCTGCGCGGACAGTGACTCTAGTCTCGTTCGTCGAGCCTGCTCCGCAGCCGTGTCGCAATCATCGCAGTTTTCCGCGACTGTGCGATACCCATAGCGGAGAAAGGCGCGGTGCTTGTCGGTGTGGTAATCGAGACTTAGGACGCGCACCGGCTCGCTCTGCGTTGCCGCCCACCGCTGCCAGGGAAGCAGCGCGTAGTGGTGACTCTTGAAGATGGCGACCGGCTTTCCACAGATGGCGCTGAACGCGATCTGGGACTGCACTACTGCGAGCGGTGAGGCGGTCGGCTCAGGCAAGTTCATCTGATCAATCTCTTGCTGCTATGGCGGTCAGAAATTGGCGCCGCTTCGTCAGGGCCACCAAGACGCATGCTCGCACGATGGCCCGTGCCGTCGTTAGTCAACCGCAATCACACAGGGACGCAAGATGCTCACCCTCGACCTCCCGGCCGAGCCGTACTGGCTCGACCTGCCGCGCGGCGTGCGCGTCGAGATCCGGCCCGTGACCACCGCGGTCATGGCCGCCGCGCAGGCCGCCGCCGCGCGCCGGCTCGCCGCGAGCCGGATCGCCGATCCGGAGCTCGATCCCGACATGTCGCGCGGCTTCTCCTTCGCCTTCCTGGTCAAGGCGCTCGCCCGGCATGCGGTGGTGGCCTGGGAGGGCGTAGGCGACACCGCCGGCAAACCACTGCCGCTCTCGCCTGAGGCGGTCGAGCGGCTGATGGACCTCGACGACATCGCCGCCGCCTTCTGGGACCGCGCCACGGCCCCTGTCGCCACGGTGGCCGCTGAGGGAAACGGCTGAGGGCCCGCGCCGCGTGGCACTTCGGCCGCGGGCCCGAATACTGCCGCGGCTGCGCCGCCCTTGGCCGCGACTGCGCCTACGCCTGTCCCTACGCCACGAACGCGCCGACCAGCATCGAGGGCCAGGCTTGCTGGGCTGCGGGCACGGCCTGCGCCGAGGCGACCATGGCCGGCCTGACGCTCGACACCGCCGGCGCGCTCGCCACGGCACGCGATCTCGGCGCCGCTGGCTGGGCCGCAGCCGAGCTGCTGCTCGCCATCCGCGCCGGCATGGCCGAGGGCGCTGCCGCCCGCCGCGAGGGGGAGACGACCTGAGATGGCCGACGCCACCCGCCGCGTCTCGGTCCGCCTCTCGCTGGACGACGCTGCCCGGGTCAAGGCCGGGCTGCGTGAGGTCGGCGAGACCGGCCAGCGCTCGCTCGACCAGATCAAGGGCGGCGCCGAGCGCGCGTCGCGCTCGCTGGAACTGCTCGACGTCGCCATCCGCGGCATCCAGCTCGCCGGCGTGGCCGTCGCCGCGCGGGCGCTCGTCCAGGCCGGCGACGCTCTCACCCAGGGCCTGTCGCGCCTGCAGAACGCGACCGGCTCGGTGGAGCGCGCCGGGCAGGTCTACGAGGCGCTGTACCGCAACGCGCTGCAGACCGGCGTCGCGGTCTCCGAGAGCGTCGACGCCTTCCAGCGCTTCTCGATCGCCGCCCGCGAGATCGGCGCCACCTCCGACCAGGTGGTCCGCCTCGTCGGTGGGCTGCAGCGCGTCGCCATTGTCTCCGGCGCCTCCACGCAGGAGATCTCCTCGGCGACGCTGCAACTCGCCCAGGCGCTGGCCTCGGGCGTGCTGCAGGGCGACGAGCTGCGCTCCATCCTCGAGGCCATGCCGCTGTTGGCCGAGGGCCTGGCGCGCGAGCTCGGCGTTTCGATTGGCGAGCTCCGCAAGCTCGGCAGCGAGGGCAAGCTCACCGCCGAGCGGGTCTTCCCCGCGCTGCTGCGCGCCACGGAGCGCCTCGGCGCCGAACTCGACCGCGCACCGCTCTCCCTCGGCCGCGCCTTCGGGCAGCTGAGCGCCGCCACCGAGAACTTCCTCGGCCAGCTCGACCGCGCCATCGGCCTGTCCAACGCGCTGGCCCGGGCGCTGTCGGCCGCCGCCCGCGCCGTGGACAGCGTCCGCCAGGGCGCCGGCCTGCGCAGCGAGGAGGAACGCCTCGCCGGGCTGCGTCGCCAGGCCGAGGCGCTATCGGCGCAGATCGGCCGGCTGGAGAGCGAGGGCGACGGCCGCGACAGCCTGCGCGCGCCGGTCCGCCGCGGCAGCATCCGCCCTGGCCTGGTTGGCGTTGCCGAGCAGCAGGCCGGCGTCGACAGCCGGGCGCGGCTGGAGGAGCTGCGCCGGGACTACTTCGCCACGCTGGCCGAGATCGACACCGCCGAGCGGGAGTCGCTGAACCGCCGCCTGGAGGAGGGAGAGCGCGCCGGCCAGGCCGCCGCCAACGCGCGCCGCCGCCGCGCCACGCAGGACGTCCAGGAGCTCACCCGCGACCTCGACGACCGCTTCCGGATCAACCGGGAATACGAGGAGCGGGTCCGCCGGCTGCGGGAGGCCGAGGCCGCGGGTGGCGTCACCGCCGCCGAGCGGACCCGCCTCGAGACCCTCGCCCTGCAGGAGCGCGACGAGGCGCTGCGCCGGCTGGAGCCGCGCGTCGCCGCCGTCCGCCGCGCCAGCACCGAGGGCGCGCGGGAGGCACGGGACGCCGAGCGGCAGCTGAACGACCTACTGCGTGAGCGCGAGCGGCTGATCCAGGACAACGAGACCGCCTATGAACGCTACCAGCGCCGGCTGGAGCGGCTCGGCGACCTGGTGCAGCGCGCCGAGCGCGCCGGCCGGCCGATCCCGGAGGAGACGATCGGGCGCGAGGCGCAGCGCGCGCTGGAGGATCTGGAGGAGGCCGAGCGCCGGCTGCAGCGCAGCACCGAGGGCACGCGGGAGGCGGCGCGGGAGCTCGGCTTCGCGTTCTCCTCCGCGTTCGAGGACGCGATCGTGCGCGGCGACAAGCTGTCGAAGGTCATGCAGGGCCTGCTGCAGGACATCACCCGCATCATCGCGCGCCGCACCATCACCGAGCCGCTGGGCAACGCCGTCTCGGCCGGTCTCACCAGCCTCGGCGCCGGGGGCTGGTTCGACGGCATCGGCTCCTGGCTCGGCGGGCTCTTTCGGGCCGAGGGTGGGCCGGTCGCGGCCGGCCAGCCCTACATCGTCGGCGAGCGCGGCCCCGAATGGTTCGTGCCCGACCGCGGTGGCACGGTGCTGCCCAACGGCATGGCGCCGGGCGGGCCGGTCATCCAGCAGACCATCAACATCGACGCGCGCGGGGCGGACGCCGGCGTCGAGGCGCGGCTGCGGCTGCTCGCCGGGCAGATCGCCCGCCAGGCCTCGGCGATGACGCTGGATGCCATCCGCCGCGGCGGCAGCGCCTACGAGACGGTACGGGGATGACCGAATACGCCTGGCCCGAGGCGCTGCGCCCGACGCGGCTGACCTTCTACCTGCAGCACAACACCACGCGCTTCGTGTCGCCGGTCACGCGCGCCACCCAGGTGCTGCGTCGCGAGGGCGCGCGCTGGGTGGCGCAGGCCACCTTCGACCCGCTCGACCGCGTGCGCGCGGGCCTGCTCGAAGGGCTGCTCGCCGCGCTGGCCGGCTCGGTGAACACGGTCCGCGTCTGGGACTGGCGGCGCGAGTTCCGCACCGGCGATCCGCGGGTGCAGGGCGACGTGCCGAGCGGGCCATTCTCCTACTCGGACGCCACCATCTTCACGGACGGCACCGGCTTCGTGGTGGGCTCCGGTAACCCGGCGCTCGCGGCCGGCGCGCCGCGCGGGGCGCTGGCGATCCAGACCGGGGGCTGGTGGCCGAACGGTGTGGCGGTTGGTGCGGGCGACCTGATCGGCCTGGCGGGGCGGCTCTACATCGCCACCGAGACCGTCACCGCCGCGGGCGCGGGCACGGCGACGATCCCCATTGCGCCACCGCTGCGCGAGGCGCTGCTGATCAACCAGCCGCTGGTGCTGACCAGGCCCACCGTCGCCATGCGCCTGGTCTCCGACGACGAGGCCGCCAACCCGACCCGGCCGGGCCGCTTCACCGCGATCACCATCCGCCTCGAGGAGGCGCTGTAGTGTCCGACACGCACGGCACGCCGCGGCTGTCGCCACACGCGACTGCCTCGGCCACCTCGCCGGTCGCCGCCCCGGTCGTGCTGGTCGAGCTCGACTTCGCGTCGGGCCCCTTCCGCGCCTGGACCGGGCTCGGCCAGCTGAACTGGGCGGGGAAGGTGTTCGAGGGCGTCGGCTCGATCGGTGCTGTCGGCGAGGTCGAGGAGACGGTCGAGCTGCGCGCCGTGCGCCTGACGCTTGCGCTCTCCCCCGTGCCGCAGGAGGTGGTGGACATCGCACTCGCCGAGCGGAGCTTTCGGCTGCGCCCGGCGCGGCTGTGGGGCGCGCTGCTCGATGCCGAGGGCGCCTTTGTCGCGGATCCGTTCCCGCTCTGGGCGGGGCTGATGGACACCATGGAGGTGACGGACGGCGCGGAGCCGCGCGTCGGGCTCACCTGTGAGAGCCGGCTCGTGGACCTCGAGCGCGCCGAGGTGCGGCGCTACACCGACGCAGACCAGCAGGCCGAGTATCCCGGCGACCGCTTCTTCGAATACGTTCCCGCCCTGCAGGAGGCGGAGATCCGGCTGCCCGCCCAGTGACGCGGCGGCCGGATTGGGCGGTGCGGCTGGCAGCCCTGCTGTCGACGGTGGAGACGCGCGCCTTCGACGCCCATCGCTGGAACTGCGGGCGCTTCGCCCTGGCGGCGGTGGAGGCGGTGACGGGAGAGCGGCCTGCCTTCCGGGTGCTGCCCGACCTCCAGGCCTCCGCTGACACCGCTGGCTTCCCGCGCGAGGCGCCGTTGCGGGCCCGCATGGGCGACATCGTCCTCGCGCCCGATCCCGAGCGCCTCGGCGTGGTGCTCGACGCCGGCCGGGTCGCCTTCGTCGGGCCGCGCGGGCTGGTCCGCGCGCCGATCACCCTCTGCACCATCGCCTGGAGGATCGGCTGACATGCCCGCCGCCGTTCCCCTCATCGCCGTCGTCGCCGGTGGCGTCGCCTCCGCCGCGGTCGGCGGCGGCATCATCGGCGCGATCGTCGGCGCCGGCGCCGCCTTCGTCGTCTCGACCATCGGCGCCTCGGTGTTCCCCGCCAAGCGGCCGACCGCACCGTCCACCATCTCCATGCGCTCCGGCGACGACCCGACCGCGCCTGGCGCCGGCCGCACGCAGTCCTTCCGCCAGCCGATCACCGAGCACCAGATCGTCTTCGGACGCTGCAAGGTCGGCGGCCCGATCGTCTTCATCCACTCCGCCACCGACGACGACGGCCGCGCCGATGGCTGGTTCTACGCCGTCGTCGTGCTCGCCGCGCACCGCGTGCGCGCCATCGGCGATGTCTGGCTCGGCGACAGCCTGGCCACCGATCCGAAGTTCGCCGGCCTGGTCCGTGTCGATCGCCACCTGGGCGACCCCGACCAGGCAGCCAACGCTAACCTGATCGCCGAAACCGGCGGCAAGTGGACCGCCGAGCACCGTGGCCTCGGTCGCGCCTATGTCGCCGTGCGGCTCAAGATCACCGCCGAAGCCTTCCCCTCCGGCCCGCCGAACATCGCCGCGCTCGTCGAGGGCGCGGACACCATCCTCGACCCGCGGACGGGGGCCATCGGCTGGTCCGACAACCCGGCGCTCTGCCTCGCCTGGTACCTGACGGCTCCCTTCGGCTGGAAGGCGTCCTGGGATGACATCGATATCCCCGCCATGATCGCCGCGGCCAACATATGCGACGAGCTGATCGGCACCCGCGCCGGGGTTACCGAGCGGCGCTACACCGTGAATGGCCGCGTCTCGCTCGGCGAGGGCAAGATCGCCATCACGCGCAAGCTGGTCGCCGCCATGGCCGGCGCGCTGGTGGTCTCGGGCGGGCGGTTCTTCATCCATGCCGGCGGGCCTGCGCTGCCGGCGGCGACGCTGACCTCAGACGACCTGCGCGGCGACGTCACCATCCAGGGCAGCCGGCCGCGGCGGGATCTCTTCAACGGGGTGCGCGCCGTCTACGTTGACCCGGCGAAGAATTGGCAGCCGACCGATGCGCCGCCGCTGCTCGCCTCGAACTACGTCGCCGAGGATGGCGGCGAGCAGATCTACCGCGACCTCGAGTACCCGCTGACCACCTCGGTCGCGACGGTGCAGCGCCTGATGAAGGCTGAGCTCGAGCGCATCCGCCGCCAGCGCGAGGTCGCCTTCCCAGCGAACCTCTCGGCGCTGCGGCTGCGGCCGTGGGACGGCGTGACCGTCGCCCTCGACCGGGTCGGGCCCTTTCCGGCGCGGGTAACGGGCTGGCGGCTGTCGCCGGATGGCGGCGTGGACCTCACCCTGTCGGAGGAGGACCCCGCCGTCTGGGACTGGAACCCGGCGGAGGACGAGCGCGCCGCCGGCGACAGCCCCTCCGTGGTGCTGCCGAACCCCGGCGTCATCGCTGCGCCGGCCTCGATCGCGGTGGACACGCCCACCGGTGCCGCCTTTGCCGCCCTCGGCGTGTCCTGGTCCGCGGTCGGCAGCGCCTACCTGGCCGGCTACGAGCTCGAGTTCCGCCCCGCCTCCGTCGCCACCTGGCAGGGCTACGGCGGCGCCCTGGGCGCGACTGCGGCCTCGATCCCCACCACCGAGCCGACCGCCTTCCGGGGGCGCGCCGTGGCGCGCAGCGGGGCGGTGTCGGGCTGGCGGGAGGCGGCCATCCCCGGCGCCGTCACCGCGCCCGCGGCCCTCGGCATCGCCGGCGGCGTCCGGCTGTCGGGCGGCTTCCCGGCCGACGTCGTGCGGCTGCAGGTCTTCGAGGCCAGCAGCGCCAGCCTCGCCGCTGCCGTGAAGCTCGTCACCGAGCCGACCGCGCTGCCCTGGGACCGCACCGGCCTGACCGCCGGCCAGACCCGCTGGTACTGGCTTCGTGCCGTCTCCGCCGAGGGCAACGTCTCGGCCCTCGCCGGGCCTGTCACCGCCACCGCGCTCTGATCGGAGGCAGCCATGGCCGCCCGCATCGACGACCTGATGGTCCTCGGCCAGAACATCTCCAAGACCGACCTGGCGAAGTACCTGCGTGACCGCGAGGCAGTACTGCCGCGCGACTTCGGCGGCCTCGGCGACGGTGCCGCCAACGACCGCGCCGCCATCCAGGCCGCCTTCGACCGGGCCGCGGCAGACGGAAAGTTCGCCGTCATCCCGCCCGGCACCTGGAACGTCGATGCCGGCGTCACGCTCGGCGGCGGCGCCCGCGGGCTGATCATGCAGGGCGTGATCCAGTACACCGGTGCGGCCAACGCCCCGGCCACCGTGCTGACGCTGGGCGACGGCGGCACCACGCGCAACGGCGAGAAGCTCTACCTCAACCTCCAGGTCACGCGGCAGCTCCAGTCGGACTGGGCGAGCGAGGCCGACATCGGCATCCTCGCCCGCAACCTCGACTCCTCGCTCCTCGACCTGCGCCTGGTCTCGGGCTTCACGATCGGGCTGCGCACGCTGGGCGACGGGCGCGGCTTCGAGGACACCACCCTGATCCTCGGGCGCATCCTGAACAACCGCTACGGGCTCGACGCGCACTGCGCCACCGCCACCGCCTGGAACACCTCGATCCGCTACTACGGCGGCCACTTCGCCTGCGCGACCGGGATCAATCCCGCGATGGACCGCTTCGGGATCCGGCTCAGCCAGGCGCCGGGGGCCTACACCAACCACAACCGGCACGTCTTCGACGGGCCGAACTTCGAGCTGCGCCAGCTTGATCCGAACGTCGCCATCCCGTTCCTCAACGAGACCAACGGCTCGGCGATCATCGGCCGGGCGCTGCGCATGGAGGCCTGCTCGCCGATCGTCGCCCGCCACACCGGGGCGGCGCAGGACTGCGAGTACGAGGTGGCCTGGGCCAACACCTACCGGGTCGGCATCGAGCACACGGCGACGGCCACCCGCTGCGGCAACGCGGTCCTCAACCGCCACCGTGCCCCGGCCTCGCGCCACCTCCGCCTGCTGGGTGGGGTGCCGAACCTGCGCGCCGCCGCCTTCCGGCACAGCACCGCCGAGATCGGCGTCGAGGGGTTGGCGGCGATCGCCACCTCGACCACCAGCGCGACCACCCTGGCCGGGCTGTCCTTCAACGGGCTGGACGGCATCACGCCGACCGCCCGCGGCCTGCTGCTTGACGCGCAGAAGGGCTTCGCCTTCGTGGTGGACTGCTCCCGGGCGAAGGAATTCTCCCTGGCGCACTGGCTGGTCGGCGGCGCCGACGGCGGGCGGCTGTTCGTGCGCTGCTTCGACGCGGCGATGAACGTCCGAGAGAACCTCGCCGGCGACGTGCTGGCCTCGCTGACCACCATGCTGTGGAACACCCCCTCCAAGGCTTGGACCGGCGGCGCCACCATGGCCGATTCCTCGCTCAACCGCCGCATGACCGTGCGGCTCGGGCCCGGCGTGGCCTTCGCGCAGATCGGCGTCGTCGGCCTGGACGGGGCGATCGAGCTCGAGGCGCTGCGGCTCTACGGCCTGCCGGAGGACGCGCCGGCGCTGCTCTGCGGCACGCCCGCATTACCGGTGGGTCAGCGGGAGCTCGCGGCCGAGGTCGCCTGGGACCTGCCCTCGCTGGCCCCGGGCGCGACCAGCCTGCTCGACGTCACCGTCACCGGCGGCCGGCAGGGTGACCTGGCCCACGCGGCGCTGGCCGCCTCCACCCGCTTCGTCGAGCTCGACGCGACGGCCTGGAGCAACAACACGGTCCGGGTGATGGCGCGCAACATCTCGCCCACCGCCACCTTCGACCTGGGCGCCGCGACGCTGTCGGTCGCGGTGGCGAAGCGGCGGGTGCCGTAGGGTCAAGGCCGAACAGGGTGCGCCGCCGAGCTGCGGAAAAGGTAGAGGGGACGCCACCGCGGCCCGGTGCGCGTCCCCTCTCTCCGCGCCCACCGCAGCGCGCCGGGCCTCGGCCGGCCCTATGCCGGCCGGCCTGGTGGGCTCCGGGCGGGTTCGCCGCCATCCCCACCACCGCCGTCGATCCGCCCCGCAGTGCGGCGTCTCCGGCGGTCCCCGCGCTTTCGAGTCGCCGAACACGCTTGGCCATGATCCGCATCATGCTTCGCCGCCCCGCCGTAACGCGCTCCGCGTGGATCCAAACTCTCCAGATGGGCTCTCAGAATCCCTTGATAGGGTCAGTCAGCTGATCCCTCTGACTTTTTGGCTTCTTGGTTTTTGGAGCCGATTTGCCGGCCCTAGACCTAGATCTGGTCGCGACGTCCGCTCGCTGCCTGTCTTCGGGACCACGAGAGGAGGCAGCTTCTGCTGAGCTCTCTGCCTCCGGGCTTACCGGGCAAGGGGGGAGAGGATAGCCAAGTAGATCGGGCGCTGAGGCAGATCGGCGGCGGCGCGCGGCGTTGAGCGGGGCTTCGTCCTCTTGCAGTGGCTCGGTGACAGCATCGCTGGGAACGAAGGTCGAAGCTTCGGCTGAGACAAAGACCGAAGTCACGACGCCAGCGCCGGCAGACTGTTCGCTCGTGGCCTCTGGCAGCATCGGGCGCTCCAGGGGAGGCGTCGCTCCCTCGATCGGTGTCGGAGGATGCGGATTGATGGTCGGAACGACGTCCGCACAATCGTCCTGATCCGGTACCCGGGCCGCGTCGTCGCCTGCCGAGGTGGGCACCGCAGTCGGCGCAACGGCGCAGGTCGCGCATCGAACCTTCAGCGCGCGGATCAGTTCGCTCGGCACTCGCTCGCCGAGGGACTGGACGAGGAACCCCGCCGCGCCAGCGTCGAGCCCCTCCAGAATGCGGATGTCGTCGAGTAGGCTCGGGAGGTCGAGAGCGGCGCCCTCCCGCTTAATGACATAGCGCTCGTGTTGTTTCAGCGACGCCATCGCAAGGAGATCCGACGGTCGGTCTCCCTCGGCAGCCAAGGTGGCAACAAAAGCGCGCAACCGTGGCGCTCGGGCGAGGAAGGGCTGATCGACATCGAAATCCCGCCGCAGGGCGTCTGCCTCGTCCTTGACGTCTGCCGGCAGGATCGGTGCTACGCCGGTCCTCACCTTCTCCGCATTGAGTACGCAGGCCCAGCCGAAGAACATGCTGTCGCGGGCCCGGACGATGTCATTGGGCACGATGCACCGTTCTCGGTCAGCGAGCCGATCCGTAGCCTGACCGAAGCGGTCGCACGGCGGCACGCCGAGCAGCGCCAGCAGCGCCTCACCTTTGGCCCGGCGGTCTGCTGCCTCCACAGCCGCTGCCCAACCGGCCCATCCCGCGGCAAGTGGAGTGAGGTCGATGAAGACGCCGGCCGCCTCGGCATCGGGGCGGTGGACGGCCAAGGCCGTGTCGCTGAATGAATGGAACGAGCGCACCGTCTCAAGATTCAAGCGCTGTCCGAGGTCGATCCCGCCCTCCCGCATCCGATCGAGCACCTCCGGCTCGAGCATCGCTAGGACAAAGCTTGTGGCGGAGGTCCCTAGGTCTGGCGCGCCCAACATGAGGTTGGCGACCACCTCGGCCGGATCAGCCCGATCCGGCCGCCATCGGACGATCCGCGCCTCGGCGAGGCGAATGGCGCCGGTTCCGATTAGCCGGACCCATTCAAGATAGCTGAGCGCGACGGCTTCCTGGCGCATCAAAACAGCGCATCCTCTTCTTCGGCCGACGTCTCGCGGTGCTCGCTGAAGGCCACGGCGTCCCGCGGTAGCCCCTCAACGAAGGGATGCGCTCGGCTTCCGGAGTAAGTCATGACTAGTCGCTCGCGCGAGCGGGTCATGGCGACGAAAAAAAGCGTCCGGTCAAGGTCGGGTGCTTCCAGCAAGGCGCGGGGCGGAACGATCTGCATAGTGGAGACGAGTCCGGGCATATGAACGACGTCGAAGTCGAGCCCCTTCGAGCTGTGGTAGGTCATGACGAAGACGAGCGGACGTCCATCGGCGTCCGACAGCTCGCCTATCCCGTTGCCGAAGTATCGTATCGGCATACGGTGAGCCTCAAAATGGGCGTTCAATTCCCGGTAGTCTACGACCCTGCCGTCCTTCACCTTGATCGCGGGGCCCGTCGCGGCGATTCCCAGATCTTCGGCCAACTCGCGGCAGAAATCGAATATAGCGCGATGGTTGGGCAGGAGGATGGCTGAAGGGTACTTCGGTCGCGCGAGCGCGAGGGCCTCGTCATAGGTCCAACGTACCTCACGCCTTGGACTGTCAAACCGCTTCACCGCAGCGGTGACGTCGCGCAGCTTGCGGACGTCGTTCTCCGCGAGACGGGTGCTGGGAAGGACTGTCCTGACGGCCCGGACGATGAACTTGGTGATCCGGAAGAGCTCGAGCAGGCGACCCTTCTCGAACCGGATCACCTCGTCGATGGCGGCCTCGGTGTTCATGACCTCGTAGATGCGCTGCTCGCAGTCGCCAGCGACCACGAGGTGGGTGCAGCGCCGCCGCATCGCCTCAAGGTCTACGCGCTTAACGTCTTGGATTTCGTCGAGCAGTATGACGTCAGCGCGTCCCTGCTGGGAATGAAGGAAGTTGAGGTGGGTCGAAACCTCCGCGTGGACGCCCGACCCCCTAACCGCCTGCCGGATCATCCCTGCCAACGCGTGAGTGTACGTCAGGAACACAACACGCAAGCCCGGTTGCTCGGCCTTCAGACGCCGAGCGATATGCGCGAGCACGATAGTCTTGCCCGAGCCTGCGCCACCTTGCACCCAGAAAGCGGCGCCGTCCGGCGTTGCACGGATCCGGTCCACGGCCAGCTCGACCAGCTTTAGCTGCAACTGGCTCAGGTCGCTCGCCACCTTGAACCAGGACATGTCAGCCGTCCCGCCCGAGAAGACGACCGCTGCTCCGGCCCTGCGCCAGGTTCTCCTCATGGAAGACCGCGTCGCGCGTCGCCACCTCCCTCTCGCGACGCTCGATCTCGGCCGTCGCCCGGCTGGCAACCGCAGCTTGACCCGTGTCGCGGGCTGCGTCGCGCAGCCGCCGCAACTCGCTCAGGTCCGTGTCCGGCGAGCGGATCTCGGGCTCGAGCGCCGCGACGATGCCTTCACGCAACTGTCTCGCCTCGGCCGGACTGCGACCCTCGATCATTTTTGCAAGGATCGCAGCGGACGAAGTGTAGCCGGGGTCACGGTCGAGCGCCTCCCGCAGAAGCCGTTCCTTTGCCGCCGCGTCCCGTTCTCCACAGGCGAGGTTGTGCGCGGTCAGCGCTGTCGGCCTGCGCCGGTGAGCGATGGCCGCCCATTCGTGGCTCGCCCGATCGCGACCGGCCATCGAGTAGTGATAACAGATGCTGGTCGCGTGGTCGCTGCCCGGCGTGATCCGCTCCAGCGCCACCAAAAGATCGGCCGCCAACTCGTGCTCCCCCGCCTTGGCAGCTGCCCGGCTGTAGGCTTGGACCACGCCCGCTTCGGGTCGACCGTTGTTGCGAAGCATCGACTCATTGAATCGCTGCCGCTCGCGCAGCATGGCCAACTCGGCCGGCGAGGTGGCCGAATTTGAGAGCGGGTTCATGATCTCCGCCCGCGCCGTTCTCCCCGCCACAGTCACTGTTACATCAAGCAGCTTCTCTTTGCTCAGCCGCCCGGTGACAATAACAGCATCCCCGCGTGCGAAACCGCTGGAGCCGACCGGCTTGACCGACACGATCCCAACCAGTTTTTCGCGGCCACCCGAACAGATCGGCACGTCGAGCTGCCGCTGGCCGTCGTCGGGGATTGACAGTTCGATCACGAAGGGAGCTTCGGTTGGTACCGGCGTCGAGGCTGGAATCAGGGTTTCAACTGAACCGCCGCGTGCCACCACCGAGATCGCCTCGGAGGTGATCGGGGCGATGAAGTCGAAACCGAAGCCGTGCAGGCCCAGGCTATGGATGGCCGCACCTTGCGACACGAGGGCGCGAAGGTTTCGAGGCACCACCTCGCGCACCTCAGGTGGGAATAGGTCCATCACCGCCGCACGAACCAGCGGGTTCTGGGCGCTCCCACCGATGAACAGCACCGCATCCACTTCGCCCGGATCGAGTGAGGCTTTGTCAAGGACGTCGTGAACTGGACCTACTAGGTGTCGGCTAGCGTCCGCACCGCTCCGCGGCCCGCAGAACGGACCCAAGATGTCGAGGAACTGATGCAGCGACAGCGCCGGGGTCTCGATGCCCACCACAGCCCCGCGCAGCTTGAAGGGGGGCACGGCCTGTGTCTCGAACACCAAGTCAGGTAGTCGCCGGGCCGCGTCTAGACGCCCAACGTTCTTGTCGGCCATCATCTTTGAGATCGCCACTTTGAGCTTCTCTGCCGCTGGGGCGAGGGCAGGGACGACCTTTTCCTCGATGTCGAGGGCCGTGAGCTCGACCACCGATCCGTCCGCCTGTTGCAGCTGGCCGAGAAGGATCCGCCGCGCGATCTCGCGGTCGATGTCATCGCCGCCCAGAGCGGTGAATTTGGAGATCGCCCGATTGCGGGACGTCACCCTATTGGCCGAGATCGAGAAGTCGAGAAGCGATACGTCACACGTCCCGGCCCCCAAGTCGTAGACCAGAACGCTGATCTGGCCGGCCTTAGCGCGGACAAGCAGGTCCTCGCCGTCGGGCGAACGGGCGACCTCATGGACGTAGCTGAGGAACGCCGCGTTGGGCTCATCGATGAGACAGCTCTCGTCCACCTCGATCCCGCAACCGCGGATGGCGGCCATTAGGTCGCGACGCTGATTGGCCTGGAAGGCCGCGGGCACCGAGAATGCGAAACGGGCTCCCCGCGTAAGTCCAAATTCTGCGAGCTCGTCATGTACCGCGCGCATCAGCAGCTTGAAGAACTCGCGCGCCGCGTCGGCTGGCCGCTCGATAGTAATACCGGGCACGCGACCGGCTGGCAGGGCCGTGGCCCCGAACTCGGGTCCGAGATCGAGGCCCAGGCCCATCTTGAACGACGAAAAGGTGTTGCGGCCTTCGGTTAGGCGGGACCGAAGGTTGTAGGCGTCCCGACCGAAGAGAAGTGTGTCATTGCGGAACGCCAGAACCGTATTGACGATCTCGTCGCGCACTACCCCGCCATGCAGGCTCGGCTGTGAAAGAGTCAGCGGCCGAACAGCGATCGATCGATCTGGATCGTCGCGAACGACGAGGCTTGCGACGGTCGTGGAGGTACCAAAATCGACTCCGACGAAAGCAATTCCTTCGAGAGAGCCCAAGCGCTGTGCAAGGCCTCGTTCAGGCCGAACCAGCCAAGTTCCTCCTTCAACATCATGGGATGTGCCCATAGGTAGATATCGCTCACTGGCTTTGCTACTGCCAGCGTGCACTAATTATGAGTTCGAATCCACTCCCTTCGGTGGTGAGGATGGTCAGTGGCAGCTGTACCGCACCCGGTTTCCTGGACACGCGTTAGCACGATGCCGCGCGGCCGAGGGTGGCGTCCAGCCATTTTGCTAGCGCGTCAGTTGGGCTGAGGTAGCCGTTCTTCTCGATCAACCAGTCTGCGGAGCAGCGGCCGGCGCCGGCACCGACGACGCCCGCTCTACAGGCAGCGACGGTTCGAATCCTGGTGCACTCCCTCCGCCAGCATTCCTCCTACATCCTCAAACCTTGCCGGGCGCTTTCCCCGCAATTGGAGACGCGGCTGATTCGCTGCCATGAAGGGTGAAGCTGCCTTGCCCCCCGCGAGTCGGACGCCCCCACCATGCCCTTCCACGCCGATCTCCACGTCCACTCGAAATATTCCCGCGCCACGAGCCGGGATCTCGACCTGGAACACCTCGCCTGGTGGGCGGCGCGCAAGGGCATCGCCGTGGTCGGCACCGGCGATTGCGTGCATCCGGCCTGGCTTGCCGAAATCAAGGACAAGCTCCTGCCCATCGGCAACGGCCTGTTCCGCCTCCGGCCCGAGATCGAGACGGCCCTGTGGGCCACCCTGCCGCCCGCCTGCCGGCAGCCGGTCTCCTTCATGTTCTCCACCGAGATCTCGACTATCTACAAGAAGGGCGACCGGACCCGGAAGATCCACCACCTGATCTACGTCGCCGATCTCGACGCGGCCGACCGGCTGGCGGCGAGCCTCGCACGCATCGGCAACATCGCCTCCGACGGGCGGCCGATCCTCGGCCTCGACTCCCGCGACCTGCTGGAAATCGCGCTGGCCTCCGGCCCGGACTCCTACCTGGTTCCGGCGCATATCTGGACGCCCTGGTTCGCCGCGCTCGGCTCGCAATCCGGCTTCGAGTCCATCCAGGACTGCTACGGCGACCTCGCCCACCACATCTTCGCGGTGGAGACCGGGCTCTCCTCCGACCCGGCGATGAATTGGCGCGTCTCCTTCCTCGACCGCTACCGGCTCACCTCCAATTCGGACGCCCATTCCCCCGGCAAGCTCGGCCGCGAGGCGACGCGCTTCACCTGCGAGCCCGGCTACTTCGCGATCCGCCACGCGCTGGAAACCGGCGAGGGCTATGGCGGCACCGTCGAGTTCTTCCCCGAGGAGGGCAAGTACCACATGGACGGGCACCGCGCCTGCGGCGTGCGGCTCGACCCGAAGGAGACGCTCGCGCTCGATGGCCGCTGCCCGGTCTGCGGCGGCCGCGTCACCGTGGGCGTGGCGCATCGCGTCGAGCTATTGGCCGACCGCGCCGAGGCCGAAGCCGCTCCGCCGCCCACGGCAGGCGAGGTGTCGAGCCTCGTGCCGCTACCGGAAATCCTCTCCGAGATCGTTGGCAGCGGCGTCGCCTCCAAGGCGGTCAATCATGCCTATGACCGCGCCACCGCTGCACTCGGCCCGGAACTCTCGATGCTCGGCGAGGTCCCGGTCGAGGACATCGCCCGGGTCCATCCGCTGATGGGCGAGGCGGTGGCGCGGCTGCGCGCCGGCACGGTGATCCGCCAGGCGGGCTATGACGGCGAATACGGCGTGATCCGGCTGTTCGAGGAAAGCGAGCGCGCCCGCTTCTCGAAGGGCGACCTGCTGTTCGAGGCTCCGTCCATCCGCCATGCGCAGCCGGCCAAGGCGCGAGCGAAGAACGCGGCGCCGGCGGCAGCGGCCGCCGCGCCCACGCCCGCCGCCGAACCCGCCGCGCCGCCGCCCTCCGGGCATAGCGGCCTGCTCGCCGGCCTCGACGCCGACCAGGCGCGCGCCGCGGCGGCGGTGGACGGCCCGCTGATGGTCATCGCCGGCCCCGGCTCCGGCAAGACGCGGATGCTGACCCATCGCATCGCCCATCTCATCCGCGAGCGCGGCGTGCCGGCCGCCGCCTGCCTCGCCGTCACCTTCACCCGCAAGGCGACGGAGGAATTGCGGGCGCGGCTCGCGGTCCTGCTGCCCGAGCAAGCGCGGGAAGTGACGGTGCACAGCTTCCACTCGCTGGGCCTCGCCATCCTCCGCGCCCATGGTGCGCTGATCGGCCTGGCGCCGGATTTCCGCATCGCCGGCGAGGCGGAGCGGCAGGCCGCACTGGCCAAGGCGCTCGGCGTCAGCGAAAGCCGCGCCGCCCGGCTCGTCAGGGCGGTCTCGGTGCTGAAGCGGACAGGCGCGGCCGGAGAGGGGGAGGAACGCGACGCAAGCGAGCTGCTCGACCGCATCGGGCGCGAGCGGAACTGGGTCGATTTCGACGACCTCGTCGCGCGCGCCGTCGCGCTGCTCGACACGCATGCGGAGGTCGCGGCGCGGTGGCAGGCGCGCTTCACCCACATCCTGGCCGACGAGTTCCAGGATGTGGATGAGCAGCAATACCGCCTGCTGCTGGCGCTTGCCGGCACCGGCGGCAGCCTCTGCGTGATCGGCGATCCCGACCAGGCGATCTACGGCTTCCGCGGGGCCGACGCCGCCTGCTTCGCACGCTTCGGGCGTGACTTCCCTGCCGCCCGAACCCTGCGGCTCACGCGCAATTACCGTTCGACCGGCACCATCGTGGCGGCGGCCGCGGGCTTCATCGGCGCATCGGCGGCGGGCGCCACCCGGCCGATGCAGGAGCCGATCCTGCTCCATGTCGCGGCAAATGAGGCGGCGGAGGCGGAGTTCGTCGCCACCACCATCGAGGATCTGCTCGGCGGGCACGACCTGCTGACCGCCAGTCGCAGCGGCCGCGGCCTGGCCGGGAGGCCGCTCGGCTTCGCCGACTGCGCCGTCCTCTACCGCACCGACGCGCAGTCCGCCGCGCTGCGCGCGGCGTTCGACCGCGCCGGCATTCCGTTCAGGAAGAGCTCTCCCGCCCCGCTTGCCGGACATCCGGGTGTGGCAGCGATCCTTGAGCTGCTGGCGCAGGACGAGGGCGAAGCCGGCCTGCCGTTGCGCATCGCCGCGGCGGCGGAAGCCGCACGCAGGCTGGGCAAGGCCGACGCCGCCGCCCTGGCCGAGGCCAGGGGCTGGCTGGCGACCCTCGCCGCCGCGGAGACGGTCGCCGGCGACCTCGCCCGGCTGCGGGAGGCGGCCGCCCTGTCCACGGAGGCCGATTTCCGCGACGCCCGCGCCGACCGCGTGTCGCTGCTCACCATGCACGCGGCCAAAGGGCTGGAATTCCCGGTCGTGTTCGTGGTGGGCATGGAGGCGGGGCTGGTGCCCTTCTCCTGGGGCGCTGCCCAATCGGCGGGCGAGGCAATGCCGGCCGAGGAGCGGCGGCTGTTCTACGTTGCCATGACCCGCGCCAGGGACAGGCTCTTCCTCAGCCGGGCGGCGGAACGGCCCTGGCGCGGCGCGACCCGTTCGCTGCCGCCCTCGCCCTTCCTCGAGGTGATTTCCCGGCACCTGACGATGAGCGGCGGGCCAGGGGAACGGCAGCGGCGCCAGGGGCGGCAACTCAGCCTGTTCTGAAACGGCCGGACCAGCAGGGGTACAGCCGCACGGATCGGGCCCCTGTCGGCTTCAGGGGAGACAACATCGCAAAGCGGAAGGCATCCGATTTCCGAGCATCCCGCCGCCATCACACAAGGCTCGCGCCCGATCGGCCTGAGCGTGCGTATCGGAGGTGGGGCAGGCCCCGGCCATGAAGCGCCGCCGCAGGAACCTCCGGATCCGTACCGGCCTGACATGGCCGGGCCGGTACGGCCCGCCCGCTGCCCGCCGGTAACGGCCGCCACGCCAGGAACCGCGCAATGCACGCCGCTTCGACCTGCCCCCTGCCTGGCCGTCACCCCCGCCCGCACAATTACCGCCACGCCATCCCGCAGCCGAGACGACCAAACCCCTCCGCCAGCGTTGCATGAAGCCACCGTCCGGCGCATCTGACGACATACCGAGGCGATGAACGATGCACCGCACCATTGAGACCTGGCCCGGCGCGGCCCGATTCCCTTCCCCGGGACGCCTGCCGGTCGGTCGCCGCCTCTGCGCCGTGCTCGGCGCCGCCCTGGTCACGCCCCGGCTGGCCGGCGCGGCGCGGGACGCCACCTGGCAGCAATTCCGGGACCGCTTCATCACCGCCGACGGGCGCGTGGTGGATACCGGCAATGGCAGCGTCTCGCATTCGGAGGGGCAGGGCTGGGGCATGCTCTTGGCCCAGGCCCATGGCGACCGCGCCACCTTCCGCCTGCTCTACCAATGGACCCGCAGCACCCTCAAGCGCCGGGGTGACGCGCTGCATTCCTGGCGCTTCCGCCCGGGCGCGCCGGTCTCAGTGGATGACCCGAACAACGCCACGGATGGCGATCTCTACATCGCCTGGGCCCTGGCGCGCGCCGGGGAGGCCTGGGCGGACCCGGCCTTGACGGCGGCGGCGGCGGCGATCGGCCGGGACGTGCTGCGCCTGCTGACGCGGAGCGTGCGCGGCCATCTCGCCCTGCTCCCCGGCATCACCGGCTTCGAGGATGAACGGCGGCTGGTCCTGAACCCCTCCTACCTCGTCTTCCCCGCCTTCGCGGCGCTGGAGAGCGTGGTGCCGGATGCCCGCTGGCGGCAGCTCCGCACCGACGGGCTCGCGCTGCTGCGGACGGCCCGCTTCGGGCGCTGGGGGTTGCCGCCGGATTGGCTCGCCATCGCCCGGTCCGACTACCGCATGACCCCGGCCGAGGGATGGCCGCCCCGCTTCTCCTTCGACGCCGTGCGGGTGCCGCTGCTGCTGGCCTGGGCCGGCTACGCCAGGGAGCCGGCGGCGCTGGCGGCGCTGCAATTCTGGACCGACCCGGCGCATCCCGCCCCGCCGGCCTGGGCGGATCTCAGCACCAATGCGCTGGCGGATTACCCGGCTTCGGGCGGCGTCCGCGCCATCGCCGGCCTCATCGCGGAAGCGGCGGCCGGCCGCGCCTATTCGGCCCCACTCCGGATCGAAACGGCCGACGATTACTACTCTGCCGCACTGAAGATGCTCGTAATGGTTGCAAGCCGCGCAACATGAATCATTTTTTGGTGGCAGGGGGGCTTAGGATTTTCTAGCTATTAAGGAAGTCTGCCGGCGATTTCCACCTCGGCGACCGAGTGAACGGAGTTGGTGGTGACGGCTCGCGACCCGGATATCGGCCGCCTGGCGCAGTTCACAGGGGTCGGGCGACTCCCCTATCGAAGCTTCCACAACGCGCCGGTCCGGCGCGCGCCGCCCGCCCCGCCACCGGCCGAGGCGGAGCCGGCGACCGAGACCGCGACCGTCCTGACCTTGTCGCCCGCCGCCCTGTCGCCCGCCCAGAGCGAGGGCACGCCCGTGCTGCGCGTCATCGCCGGCCTCGGCGGCGCCGGGGCGCCGGCGCGGCCCGCGCCAGGTCCGCGGCCGACGGCCGAATCGCCGCCGGAAGCCCCGTTCATGGCGCCGCCCCCCGCCGCGCTGCCCATCCCGGATCCGCGGATCGGCTTCAGCCTGCTGGCCCGCGCCATCGGCCAGGAGCCGCCGGCTCCCCCTGCCGCGCCCATCCAGGCATCGCCCGCCCAGGCGCAGGCGGCCGCGCCCGCGGCGACGCGGCGGAGCTTTCCCCTGCTCGATGCGGCCCTGTCCGCGGACGGAGTCTCGTCATGGCGCTGATCTGCGTTTGCTCGCCCAAGGGCGGCGTCGGCAAGACCATGCTGGCGGCCAATATCGCCCATGGGCTGCACCGGGCCGGGCGCCGCGTGCTGGCGGTGGACCTCGATCCGCAGAACGCGCTGCGCCTGCATTTCGGCCTGTCGCTGGCCGAGGAATCGGGCTTCGCGACCGGGATGGAGCGGCCGTCGGACTGGCGCGCGGCGCTGCGCCGCACCGCTTCCGGCGTCAGCCTGCTGCCCTATGGCTCGCTGGACGCGGCGGCGCGGCTCGCCCTGACCCGCGCCATTGAGGCGGATCCCGAGCGGCTCGTCGCGCCGCTGCGCGAGGCCTCGGCCGATCCGGGACTCACCATCGTAGCGGACACCGCCCCCGGGGTCTCCCGCACCCTGTTCGCCACGCTGCCGCTCGCCGACATCATCCTGGTGCCGCTGCTGGCCGATGGCGGCAGCGTCGCCACCCTGCCGGAGATCGATTCCGGCCGCTTCTTCGGCCGCGGCACCATGGGCGCCATCCTCGCCGCGAAGCTGCGCTTCGTGCTGAACCAGGTGGATCAGGGCGAACGGCTCTCCGCCTCGGTGACCGCCTCGCTCATGCGCCATCTCGGCGCCCGGCTGCTCGGCCTCGTCGCCCGCGACGAGGCGGTGGCGGAGGCCCTGGCCTGCGAGGCCCTGCTGGCCGACCACGCGCCGAAATCCCGCGCCGCCTGCGACCTCGCCGAAATCGTCGCGGCGCTGGATGCGGCCCTGCCCGCGGCCGGCGCGGCGGCGGGCGTGCTGGCCGGGGTCGGCCGTTGACGCTGCGTCGGCTGGCGCGCCGGGCCGCGCGCCGCCTGCCCTGGCTCGTCGCGCGGCCGGTCGCCATCGGCGCCGCGGCGCTCGGCTTCGCGCTGCTGCCCGGCATCCTCTTCGTGCCGCTCTCCGCCGAGGATCAGCTCGTCTTCGCCATCGGCTGCCTGCTGCTCTTCCTCCTCGTCAACCGCATCGAGGGGCGGGCCGCCTCCGCCTTCCTCGTCGTGCTGTCGCTCTGCGTCACCGCCCGCTACCTGCACTGGCGGCTGACCGAGACGATCGAACCCGACACGCCCTGGCAGGCCTTCTTCATGTACGGGCTGGTGCTGGCGGAGATCTATGCCGGCATCGCCATGTTCCTCGGCTATTTCCAGACGCTCTGGCCGCTGAACCGCAAGCCGGTGCCGATGCCGCGCGAGGTCGAAGCCTGGCCGGAGGTCGATGTCTATGTCCCGACCTACAATGAAAGCCTCGACGTGGTGCGGCCCACCGTGCTCGCTGCCCTGGCGATGGACTGGCCGCCGGAGAAGCTGAAAGTCTGGATCCTGGATGACGGCCGCCGCCCGGAATTCCGCCGCTTCGCCGAGGAATGCGGCTGCGGCTACATCATCCGCGGCGACAATCACGGCGCCAAGGCCGGCAACATCAACCATGCGCTGAAGCACACCAGGGCGCCCTTCATCGCGATCTTCGACTGCGACCACGTGGCGACCCGCGCCTTCCTGCAATGCACCCTGGGCTGGCTCATCCGCGACAGGCGGCTGGCCATGGTGCAGACGCCGCATCATTTCTACTCGCCCGACCCCTTCGAGCGGAACCTGACCGCCGGCCGCGACGTGCCGAATGAGGGCCAGATGTTCTACGGCGTGGTGCAGCCGGGGAACGATCTCTGGGACGCCGCCTTCTTCTGCGGCTCCTGCGCCGTCATCCGGCGGGAGGCGCTGGAGGAGGTCGGCGGCGTGCCGCACCAGACGGTGACGGAGGATTGCCACTGCTCGCTGAAGATGCAGCGGCGCGGCTGGCGCACCGCCTATCTGCGCGTGCCGCTGGCCTCCGGCCTCGCCACCGAAAGGCTGCTGATCCATATCGGCCAGCGCATGCGCTGGGCGCGCGGCATGATCCAGATCTTCCGGGTGGAGAATCCGCTGCTCGCCTCCGGCCTCCGGCTGACCCAGCGGCTCTGCTATTTCAGCGCCACCTTCTACTACCTCTTCGCCATTCCCCGCCTGGTCTTCCTGACCTCGCCGCTGGCCTTCCTGCTGCTCGGGCAGAACGTCATCGCCGCCTCGCCGCTGGCCATCGCGGCCTATGCCGGCTCCCACGTCGTCCATGCCGTCGGCACCGGCAGCCGGCTCTCCGGCCGCGTCCGCCACTCCTTCTGGAGCGAGATCTACGAGACGGTGATGGTCTTCTACCTGCTGCCCCTCACCTTCGTGACGCTGCTCAACCCGGCCAAGGGCAAGTTCAACGTCACCGACAAGGGCGGGCTGCTGCCGGAAGGCTATTACGACCTGCGCGCCGTCTGGCCGAACATGATCCTCACCGCCCTGCTGCTCACCGGCGTCGGCTTCGGCATCCGCGGCCTCATCATCCACCCCTCGGACAGCCTGGAATTCCAGGCCTACCTGCTGAACGGCCTCTGGGCCGCCATGTGCCTGGTGCCGGTCATCGCCGGCGTGGCCGTGGGGCGGGAAAGGCGGCAGATCCGCGTCAGCGCCCGCTCCCGCGCCAGCGTCCCGGTCGAGCTGACCGGCGAGGGCGGCGCGGCGGTGGCGGGCATGACGCGCGACCTCTCGCTCGGCGGCGCCGCCATCCTGCTGGACGGCGATGCCGAGCTGCAGGCCGGCGCGTTGCGCGCGCGCTTCACCCTGGGCGACGGCGAGGTGGAGGTGCCGGCGACGGTGCTGCGCGTCGCCGAGCGGCATGTCTCGCTCAGCTTCTCCCCGGTCACGCTGGAGGACCACGGCGCCATCGTGCGCCTGGTGTTCAGCCGCGCCGATGCCTGGATGGAGGCGATGGAGCATGGGCAGGACCGGCCTCTCCACTCGCTGGTGAATGTGGTGCGCGCCGCCGGCGCGGCCTTCGTCGGCAAGACCGGCCTGTTCCGCCCGGTGCGGCGCCCCGCCGCGGCCGCCCGCGCGCCGGCCGCCGCGGCCCGGCCGCAGGTGCCGCGGCGGACGGATGTGCTGCCGCCGCGCATCTCGGGCGGCGGCGCCCTCGGCGCGGCGCTGCTGGCCTGCCTGCTGGCGGGCGGCGCGGCAGCGCAGTCGCCGGTGCGGATCCCGCAGCTGCGCCTGCCCGAGGCGCCGGTGGAAGGCGTGCAGCTCCCCCCCGCCGGCGCGCCGCAGCAGCCCGCCCCGCCGCAGGCGACCGCGCCCGCGCCGCCCGCCGCGGCGCCGCCCGCCGCCGCCGCGCCCTCGCCCGGGGTGCGCCATGCCACCCTCACCCTGCGCCAGCTCGGCATCCGCGGGCCGATGCAGCTCCGCGGGGTTTCCGACCTGCAGGGCGTGCTGTTCGGGCTGCGCGGCGATGAGGTGGTGACGGAGGCGCGGCTGGTCGTCTCGGGCGCCACCTCGCCGGCCCTGCTGCCGGAGTACAGCCAGATCGCCTTCACCCTGAACGAGCAATTCATCGGCGCCGTGCAGCCGGACCGCACCGCGCCGCGCTTCGGGCCGGTGGAATTCCCCATCAGCCCGCTCTTCTTCACCGACCTGAACCGGCTGAACGTCCGCTTCTCCGGCCGCTACACGCAGGAGTGCAACGACCCGCTCTCCGGCCTGCTCTGGGCCAATGTCTCCGACCTCTCCGCCCTGCACCTGACGATCGAGCGGTTGCCGATGCCGCGCGACCTGGCGCGCCTGCCGGAGCCCTTCTTCGACCGTCGCCGCTTGCGCCTGCCGCTGGTCCTGCCCTTCGTGTTGCCGGGCGACGCCTCGCCGGAGGCGCTGCGCGCGGCGGCCATCGCCGCCTCCTGGTTCGCGGTGCAGGCGGAGTATCGCGGCGCGCAATTCCCGGTCGCGGCCACCCCGCCGGCACAGGGCAATGCCGTCGTCATGGTCGTCGGCGGCCAGGGCGCGGCCGGGCTCGAACTGGGGCCGATCGAAGGGCCAACCCTGGCGGTCCTGCCCAATCCCAACGATGCCTTCGGCCAGCTTCTGGTGGTGGGCGGCCGCAACGCGGCGGAGGCGGCGACGGCGGCAACCGCCCTCGCCTTCGGCCGCGCCGCGCTGAGCGGCGAGCGCGCCCTGGTGGAGGCGCCGGACGTCGCGCCGCGCCGCCCCTATGACGCGCCCCGCTGGATCAGCGATGAGCGCCCGGTGCGCTTCGGCGAGCTGGTGGATACGGATCTGCTGCAGGCCTCCGGCTTCGCGCCGGGGCCGGTGACGGTGCCGCTGCGCACCGCGCCGGATCTTTACGTCGCGCGCGGCCATGGCATTCCCATCGAGGTCGGCTTCCGGGCGCCGCCCGGGCCGGTGACGGATATCCGCGTCTCCCGCCTCGACCTCTCCTTCAGCGATTTCTACCTGCGCAGCCTGCCCTTCCGCGGCGAGGTCGGGCCCTGGCCGCTCTCCTGGCTGCTGGCGCGATTCGGCTGGCCGGCGGAGGTGCAGCGCGGCAGCACGGAGGTGCCGCCCTACCTCATCAGCGGCCAGAACGAGGTGCAGCTCCGCTTCGACATGCGGCCGCTGCACCGTGGCGACTGCGCCGCCGTGCCGAGCGAGGTGCGGGCCTCGATCGACCCGGACAGCACCATCGACCTCTCGCGCGCGCATCGCTTCGCGGTGCTGCCGAACCTCGCCTTCTTCGCCGGCGCCGGCTTCCCCTTCACCCGGCTGGCGGATCTCTCGGAAACCGCCATCGTGCTGCCGGACCGACCGAATGCGGTGGAGATGAGCGCCTTCCTGGAAGTGGTCGGCCGGCTGGCCGCGACGGTCGGGCTGCCGGCGACCGGGCTTGCCGTGGTCGGCCCGTCGCGGCTGCAGGAGGTCGCGGAGCGCAACCTGATCCTGCTCGGGCCGCTCGGCCGGCAGCCGGCGCTGAACGCGCTGCTGCGCGAAGGCCAGGCGCCGGTCCGGCTCGAGGGCACCCGGCTCGCCCTGGCCCTGCCCACCCCGCTCGAGAATTTCCGCCACGCCCTGACCTCGCCCTTCGGCCTCACGCCGGATACCGAGCGGCAGCGTGCCGCGGCGCGGCTGGCCTCGCTGCCCGAAGGCTTCGGCGCGCTGCTCGGCTTCGAATCGCCGCTGGCCTCCGGCCGTTCGGTGGTGGCGCTGGTCTCCGCCGTGCCGGCCGGGCTGCAGGCCGTGCTGGCGACGCTGCGCGACCCGCAGCGCCAGCCGCTGGTGCAGGGGGATGTGGTCCTCGTCACCCCCGCCGGGGTGGAGGCCTTCCGCAGCGGCCGCACCTACTGGCATGGCAGCCTGCCCCTCTGGCTCTGGCCGGAATTCTATCTGGGCACGAGGCCGCTGGTGATGCTGCCGGTCCTCGCCCTCGCCTGCCTGCTGATCGCCCTGCCGCTGCGGCGCGCGCTGCGCGCCCGGGCGGCGCGGCGGCTGCGGGAGCGAAGCTCGTGAGCCGGCGCCTCGCCGCCGCCCTCGCGGCCGGGCTGCTGCTCGCCCCCGGCGCCGCCATGGCGCAGCAGAACGCGCTCGCCACGCTGCTGGCGCAGGGCGAGCACTGGCTGCGGGAGAACCGGCCGGAGCTGGCGATCACCGCCTTCAACCGCGTGCTCGGCGCCGACCCCGCCAACCCGGATGCGCTGGCCGGCGCCGCGGCGGCCGAGGCGGCGCAGGGCAACCGCGCCGCGGCCGAGGCGCTGCTGGCCCGGCTGCGCCGCGCGGTCGGCGCCGGCGATCCGCGCCTCGCCGCGGCGGAGAGCCGGCTGCGAGGCGCCGCCATCGACCGCGAGGCCCTGGCGGAGGCCAGGCGCCTGGCCTCGGCCGGGCAGACCGCCGAGGCGGTGGCGCGCTACCGCGAGGCCTTCGGCGCCGCGACGCCGCCCGACCCCCTGGCCGTCGAATTCTACACTGTGCTCGCCGGCACGGAGCAGGGCTGGGCCGCGGCGCGGGAGGCGCTTGCCGCCCTCGCCGCCCGCCAGGCCGGCGACCCGCAGGCCCGGCTCGCCCTCGGCCGCATTCTGACCTATCGGGAACCCTCCCGCGCCGAGGGCATCGCCCTGCTGCGCCGCCTGGCCGGCGATCCCCGCATCGGCACCGCGGCGACCGCCGCCTGGCGGCAGGCGCTGCTCTGGATGGGCACCGGCCGCGAGGCGATCCCGGAGCTGGAAGCCTTCACCGCCCGCAACCCGGGCGATGCCGCCATGGCGCAGCGCCTGGCCGAGGCGCGCGCCACGCCGAGCGGCGAGCCCTCCCCCGCCGACATGGCGCGGCAGCGCGGCTTCGAGGCGCTGGAGGCGAATCGCGGCCGCGATGCCGAGGCGGCCTTCCAGGCCGCCATCGCCGCCGATGGCAGCGACGCCGATGCGCTGGGCGGCCTCGGCATCGTGCGGCTGCGCCAGGGGCGGGCGGAGGAGGCGCGGGCGCTGCTGGAACGCGCCGTGGCCGCCGCGCCGGGGCGGGCCGGGCAATGGCGCCAGGCGCTGGACGGCGCCAGCTACGTGACCGAGCTGGCCGATGCCCGGGCGGCGATGCGCGCGGGCCGCACCGAGGCCGCCGAGGCGGCGCTGCGCCAGGCCGTGGCGCGGGAGGTGCCCGACCGCGCCGATGCCGAGGCGCTGCTGGGCGATATCCTGCTGCGGCGGGGCGAGGCCGCGGCGGCGGAAGCGCGCTACCGCGCCGCCCTGGCCCGCCGCCCGGATTTCGGCGCGGCCTCCATCGGGCTGGAGCGCGCGCTGCGCGACCAGGGCCGCATCGCCGAGGCCGACGACCTGGCACGCCGCCGCCGTGGGCCTGCCGGCCCGGCCGTGGCCGGCCCGGGCGCCGCGCTGCGCGCCCAGGCCGCCCGCACCGCAGACCCGCAGGAGGCGGTGGCGCTGCTGCGCGCCGCGCTGGCGGCGGAGCCCGGCAATGCCTGGATCCGGCTGGACCTCGCCCGCGCCGTGACGCGGCAGGGCCGCGCCGCCGAAGGCCGTGCCCTGATGGCGGAAGGGCTGGGGCGCGGCGGCGCCGAGGCGCGCTTCGCCGCCGCCCTCTTCGCCGAGGATGACGGTCGCCTGGCGGAGGCCGCCGCGCTGCTGGAACAGGTGCCGGCGGCGCAGCGCACGCCGGACATGGTGCGGCTGCTCGCCCGTGCCCGGGCCAGCGCCGAGGTGGCGCTGGCGGCCGAGGCGGCGCGCGGCGCCCTGGGCTATGAGGGGCGCAACCGGCTGCTCGCCATCGCCGCGCGGCCGGACCCCTCCGGCACCATGGCGGCGGAGGTGGTGCGCGCCTTCGGCCGGCTGCGGGACCGGCCGGGCGCGGATGAAGCGGCGCGCGTCGCGCTGGCCGCCAACCGCCAGCTCCAGCCCGCCGGCCGGCTGGCCATCGCCGCCGCGCTGGTGGAGGCCGGGCGGCCGGAGGCGGCGCAATCCCTGCTCGCCGCGGCCGGCGGCGGCAACCTCACCGCCGAGCAGCGGCGGCAGGTCGCCGCGCTGCAATCCGGCATCGCCGTGCGCGCCGCCGATCTGGCGAATGAGGCGGGCGACCAGGCCGCCGGCTTCGAACAACTGCGGCCGGCGCTGGAGCGCGACCCCGCCGACCCCGCCGCCAACCTGGCGCTCGCCCGGCTCTACACCGGTGCGAACCGCTCCGCCGAGGCGGTGCGCGTCGCCGAGACGGTGCTGGCGCGCGACCCTGGCAATCTCGAGGCCCGCGCGGCGGTGGTGGAGGCGGCGATCGCCGCCGGCAATCTGCGCCGCGCCGAGGCCGTGCTGACCGAGGGCCGCGCCGCCGCCCCGCAGGAGCCGCGGCTGCTGCTGCTGGAAGCGCGGCTGGCCCGGGCGCGCGGCGACAGCCGGACGGCCGAGCGCGCGCTGGACGCCGCCGCGGCGCAGCGCCGGGCGCAGACCGGGGCGGATCGCCGTCCGCAGGTCACCGTCGCCGGCATGACGGCCGCCCCCGCCGACAACCCCTTCCTGCGCCGCGCCGCCGGCCCGGAGCCCAGCCCGCCGGGCGATCCCGTCGCGGCGGATATCGAGCGCGAGCGGGAGGCGCTGCGCGAGGAGCTGGGGACGCGCATCCTCGCCGCGCCCACCATCCGCGCCCGCTCCGGCAGCGGCGGCGTCGACCGGCTGGACGAGGTGGCCACGGCCGCGGAGATCTCCGGCGTGCCCGGCCGGCTCGGCGGGCGGCTGGCGCTGCGCGCGACCGGCGTCGCCATCTCCAGCGGCGACATGCAGAACGACGTGGATACCCGCCGCCGCTTCGGCAGCAATGCGCTGGCCGGGCCGGAGGGGGGCCGCGCCAATGGCGACACCACCGCCTCGGGCCTCGGCCTGGACCTTGCCTGGCGGCGGCGGAATTTCGCGGTGGATGTCGGCACCACGCCGCTCGGCTTCCGCCGGACCAATGTGGTGGGCGGGGTGGAGCTGGCGCCGCTGCTGACCGAGAAGCTGCGCCTCCGCGTCACCGGCGAGCGCCGCGCCGTCACCGACAGCCTGCTCTCCTGGGCCGGGCAGCGCGACCCGCTATCCGGCCAGGTCTGGGGCGGCGTGGTGCGCAGCGGCGGGCGGGCGCAGCTCGAATACGCGACCGGGCCGGCGAGCTTCTATGCCGGCGGCGGCTATGCCGAGTTCAGCGGCTCGGGCGTGGTGGACAACAACCGCATCGAGGCCGGCGCCGGCATGTCCTACGCCGTCTATCGCCAGCCGGAGGAGGAGCTGACCGCCGGGCTGGACCTGGTCTATTTCGCCTATGACCGCAATCTGCGGCACTTCACCCTGGGCCATGGCGGCTATTTCAGCCCGCAATCCTATGCGGCGCTGAACCTGCCGGTGGATTGGCGGGCGCGCTCGGGCGATCTCTCCTGGCGGCTCGGCGCGACGCTGGGCTTCGCCAATTGGCGGGAGGATGCCGTCGATGTCTTCCCCGGCGATCCGGCGCGCCAGGGGCAGCTCAACGCCGCGGCGGCGGGGGATGCGACGATCCGCCCGCGCTATGCCGGGCAGAGCCAGTCCGGCTTCACCGGCGGCGTGCGCGGCGATGTGGAATATGCGCTGACGCCGCAGCTCAGGCTTGGCGCCGCCCTGCGCTACGACCGGGCGGCGGATTGGAACGAGGCGCGCGGCACCTTCTACCTGCGCTACCGCGTGGAGGAATAGGCGGGGCCGGCGGCGCGCGCCGCCGCCTGCGGGTCAGCCCCGCTTCCGGCGGGCGGCGCCGAGGCCGAGCAGGCCCAGGCCGAGCAGGGAGAGGCCCAGCGGCTCCGGCACCGCGGTGCTGTCGACGCCGATGGTGTTGGTGAAGCTGAAGCTCAGGTCGTTGTAGTCGAAGGGCCCGTTCAGCAGGTCCTCAAAGCTCACCAGGCTGCGGCCCGGCTCCCAATTCGCCTGGACCCGGGCATGGGCGACGCCATCGGCATTCAGCTCGCCGGGGCCGGTGTAGAAGATATTCCCGGTATTGATGACATGAATGCTGAAGCGCAGCACGGTCCCGGCGGCGAAGCTGCCGAGGCTGACCTCGGTGCCGACCGGCGTCGCCTGGTTGTTGAAGATATCCGCGATGACGGTCGGGCCTTCCAGCCAGAGCATGTCGGTATAGGAGGCGGAGGTTCCCTCGTAGCGGGCGAAGACCTCGCCATCCGTCGCCACGACGATGTTGAAGCCTTCGCTCCCCGCAGCGGCGATGGGGAAGGCCTCGGCGGCGGGCGGGGTCGCCAGGGCCAGGCCCACGACGGCCAGCCCGGCAAGCAATGCGTTGCGCAAGTGAGATGTCCTTTCCTTGCCGGGGGCGGCTTCCATGGCCGCCCCGGCAGGGTCCGGAGCAATCTCAGTGCCACTGGCCAATTATTTGATTTCCAGGTGATTTTTTCCTGAGCTTATCGGGATTGTAAAGTTCTCCGACTTACCCCTTGGCCAGCCGCCGGATCGCGCTCGCCGCCGCCCGCTTGCCCTCGCCGACATAGGCCTCGTGGTATTCCTCGATCTTCGCCGGGTCGTAGAGGTAGTTCACCATCAGCCCGGCGCTCTCCTTCAGCCCCTTGTCGGAGGTATCGCCGCGCCAGTTCAGCCGCTCCACCCGGGCGCCGTTGGACAGGTGGAAATGCGCCACCGGGTCGCGCGCCCGCTTCGGATGGCGCGGCGAGGCCTCGTTCAGCAGGTACTGGGCGCAGAGGCGGAGCAGCACCGGCTCCAGCGCCTTGGCCACCGCCTCCTCCCGCAGCCAGCTCCGCCGGGCGAGGATGCGGGCTAGGGTCTGGGCGGGGGTTTCGATCAGGGCCGGCGCGGTGGCGGCACCGCCCTCCGCCGGCGCCGGCAGGGCGGCGAGCGGCGGCGCGACCTCGCGCAGCGCCTTGGCCTCGTCCTCGGTCAGCGGCGGCGCCGCATCCTCCGCCGCCAGCCTGCCCTGCAGCCAGCGGCTGAATCCCGGGATGGGGGAAAGGGTGGCGAATTGCTTGACGTTCGGCAGCTCGTTCCCCAGCAGCGCCACCACCCGCTTGATGAGGAAATTGCCGAAGGAAATGCCGTCCAGCCCGCGCTGGCAATTGTTGATGGAGTAGAAGATGGCGGTATCCGCCGCCGTCACCGCCAGCACCGGCGCCTTGGGGTCCAGCAGGCGCTGCACGCTTTCCGCCAGCCCCTTCACCAGCGCCACTTCGACGAAGATCAGCGGCTCCGCCGGCATGCGCGGGTGGAAGAAGGCGTAGCAGCGGCGGTCGCTGTCCAGCCGGTTCTTCAGGTCCCGCCAGGTGCGGATGCGGTGGACCGCCTCGTAATCCACCAGCTTCTCCAGCAGCGCGGCCGGGGAGTTCCAGTCGATGCGGCGCAGCTCGAGGAAGCCGACATCGAACCAGCTCGCCAGCAGCCCCTTCAGGTCGGTCTCCAGCGCCTGCAGCAGCGGGTCGTCATCCATCACCCGCAGCAGCTCGGCGCGCAGGTCGACGAGGAATTTCACGCCATCGGGGATGGTGGTGAATTGCGTCAGCAGCTTCACCCGCGGCGTTTCCAGCACGCGGCGCAATTTCGACTTGGCGGCGGCGCGGGCGGCCGGGCTTTCCGCCTTGGCCAGCGCGGCCATGGCGGCGCTCAGCGCCGCATCGTCGGAATCGAAGCCGGCCAGGGCGCGCAGAAAATCCCGCCGCCCGGCCTGGTCCAGGGTCAGGTAGCTCTGCGCCAGCTTCGCCGCGCGGTTGCGGGCGGAGACCTCGCCGCCGCGGCCGGCGAGGCAGGCGCGCATCTGCGCCTCCGCCCCTTGCTCCTCAGCGCCGACCACCCGGTCCGCCATGTCCCGCCAGAGGCTGGTGACGCGGCGCAGCGCCCGATCCAGCAGGCCTGGAGCTTCGAGAACTTCGGACATCGCGATCATACCCCCCGACGCTCGAGCCCTATCCGAGCCTATGAAACATTAAGAAATCTAGCGCGATGGCAAGGGGGCGATCAGTCGCAAAGTGCGAATTCCATCGCGGCCGGCAGGAAGGTGATCAGGTCGGAGGCGATCAGGCCGGGGCCGTGGCGCCGCGCTGCCTCGCCCTGCAGCCAGGCGGCGGCGGCCGCGGCCTCGAAGGGCGGCACGCCCTGGGCCAGCAGGGCGGCGATGATGCCGGCCAGCACATCCCCCGTACCGCCGGTGGCAAGGCCGGGCGGCGCGTGGTCATTGATGACGAGGCGGCCATCCGGCGCGGCGATGCAGGTATCCGCGCCCTTCAGCAGCACCACGGCGCCGGTGGCCCGGGCGGCGGCGCGGGCGGCTTCCGGCTTGTCCGTGCCGGGCGGGCCGAAGACCGCGGCGTATTCGCCGGCGTGCGGCGTCAGCACGGCGGCGCCGCGCAGCGCCCCCGGCGCGCCGGCGCAGGCGGTGATCGCCCCGGCATCCGCCACCACCTGCCGCCCTGCTGCGACGAGCTGGCGCAGGCGCGCGCGGGTCTCCTCGCCGGGCGGCTGGCCTGGGCCGAGCAGCCAGACCTGGCGGCGGGCATCCTGCAGCAGCTCATCCGGCGGGGCTTCGCTGACGATGGTGCCGGGGTCGCCGGCGCGGTAGGTGGCGGCGCTGGCGGCATCCGGCGCGGCGATGGTGACGAGGCCGGCGCCGGCCCGATGCGCCGCCCCGGCGGCCAGCCGCGCCGCGCCCGTCATCGCCGCCCCGCCGAGGATGGTGAGATGGCCGCGGCTGTATTTGTGGCCGGCGGCGCCGGGCCGCGGCAGGGGCCAGAGGGCGGGGGCGTTGCGCCAGGCGTTGCAGCCGGTGCCGGGCAGCACGCTGGCGGGCAGGCCGATATCGGCCAGCAGCGTCTCGCCGCAGAGGGAACGGCCGGGCAGCAGCAGATGGCCGGGCTTCAGGCGGAAAAAGGTGACGGTCAGCGCCGCTTGGGGCGCGTAGCCGGGGGGCTGGCCGGTGGCGCCGTCGAGGCCGGAGGGGACATCCACGGCGAGGATCGGGCCGCCAGCGGCGGCGAGGGTCTCGGCCACCAGGCCCTCCACCGGGCGGGCCAGTCCGGCGCCGAACACCGCATCGATGACGAGGCCGGCGCGGGCGGCCTCCGCCGGGGCGAAGGCGGCGACGGGGCCGCGCCAGCGCGCGGCGGCCCAGGCGGCGTCGCTGCCGGGGCGGGGCGGCGCCAGCGGGGCGACCGCGACGGGCCAGCCCGCCTGCTCCAGCCAGCGGGCGGCGACATAGCCATCGCCGCCATTATTGCCGGGGCCGGCCAGCACCAGGGTGCGCACGGGGCGAAAATGGCGGCGGGCGGCCTCGGCCACTGCACGGCCGGCCGCCTCCATCAGCCGGGGGCCCGGGATGCCCCCGGCGATCGCCAGGGCATCGGCGCGGGCCATCTGGGCAGGAGTAAGGAGTTCGAGCGGCATGGCGAGGCCTGCTGGCAGTAGCATGCTGGGGGCTTCGCCCCAAACCCTCACCAGGGGCTCTGCCCCGGACCCCGCCGGGCGGGGTTGGCGGCGGTGCCGCCAACACTTCCCCCCGGACCCCGCTCTGAAGCTGCTGGAAACACGGACCGGGTCCGGGGCCAGGCGGGGTTCAGCACTGCCGCCAACGGGCGAAGCCCCGGGTCAAAGCCGCGGCATCGCCCCAGCCGGAGCGAACCCGAAGGGGTACGGCGCGCTCCGCCCCCGGACGATCGCCGGAGCCCGACCATGCCCCGCCGCCACCCCCGCCCGCCCCCACCGCCAAATCCCTGAGCCCGCCACCGCTTCGGTCCCCATCGCGATTTCCTGTAGCCTGACTCCCAGGCAGCGGAGTCGCGCGCATGGCCTTTGTCGTGACGGTGGCGCAGCAGAAGGGCGGGGCGGGGAAATCCACCCTCGCCGCGAACCTTGCCGTCGCCCTGGCGCAGCAAGGCCACAAGGTGGCGCTGCTGGACACCGACCCGCAGGCCTCGCTCGGCCATTGGCATACGGCGCGGCAGAAGCAGGGCGAGAAAGCCGCGCCCCTGCTCTTCGAGAATCCCTCCGGCTGGCGCACCCCGGGCGCGCTGGACCGGCTGCGGCGGGAGACCGGCTTCGTCATCGTCGATACTCCGCCGCATGCCGAGACCGACACCCGCCTTTCCGTCCGCGCCGCCGATCTGGTGCTGCTGCCGCTGCAGCCCTCGCCGGCGGATTTCTGGGCCAGCGACGCCACGCTGAAGCTGGCCGCGGCGGAAGGCCGCTACGTCGCCGCCGTGCTGAACCGGGTGCCGCCGCAGGGAAGGCTGAAGGAGAGCATCGCCGCGGCGCTGATGGAAAAGGGCGTGACGCTGATGGCGCAGAGCCTCGGCAACCGGGTGCATTTCGCCACCGCCTTCCTCGACGGCCTGGGCGTGACGGAAGCTGCGCCGAAAAGCCCGGCGGCGGCGGAGATCCGCGCCCTGGCGGCGGAGATCGCCGGGCTGGCGCGCTGATCCTTCTCCCGCCCTCCGGCCGCCCGGCGGTTGACAGGACCGCCGGGCGGGGGGCTTTCCTGCTGCATGAGCGAAGACGGCATCGAGATCAGCGAGGATGAGTACCCGGAGCTGGAGGCGGTCGCCGCCATCCAGCGCGGGCTGCACGCCTACAACCAGGAAATGGGCGGGCCCTATGACCGGGAGCCGGTGACCCTGCTGGCGCGCGATGCGGCGGGCGAGGTGCGCGGCGGTCTGCTGGGCCTGACCTACTGGAATTGGCTGTTCATCGACTGGCTCTGGCTGGCGCCGGAGCAGCGCGGCAGGGGGTTGGGCGCGGCGCTGCTGGCGCGGGCGGAGGCGATCGCCCGCCGCCGCAATTGCACGGATGCCTATACGGACACCTTCGATTTCCAGGCCCCCGGCTTCTGGCTGCGCGCCGGCTATGAGGAATTCGGCCGGCTGGACGGCATGCCGCCGGGCCATGCGCGGATCTGGTTCAGGAAGCGGCTCTAGAGCGTGATCGGTTGAGGTCGAATCGACCGAAACCGTGAATCACGCGACCGAACAAAGAGCTAGAGCGGGGCGGGTGAGCGCAGCTCAACCGATCCCGCTCTAGAGCATGCTGTGTTTGCTCTGAATCGGGGGTTCCGAAACGGGCTGAGATCTGATTCAAGCTCTGGGCTGGGCGATGGAGGCCAGCCAGGATGCGGCCATACTCCGAGGATCTGCGTGAGCGTGC
>NZ_SRXO01000054.1 GCF_008360935.1 Siccirubricoccus phaeus | reverse complement strand
AGCTCTGGATGGAGCGATTCGTTCTGACTGACGCGCAATGGGCGAAGATGGAACCGCACTGCCTGGGCAAGCTGGGTGATCGCGGGCGGAGCGGTGCAGACAACCGCCTTTTTGTCGAGGCGGTGCTATGGATCGCGCGGACCGGCAGTCCGTGGCGTGACCTGCCGCCGATGTTCGGCAAGTGGAACTCGGTCTACGTCCGCTTCCGCGACTGGGTGCGGGCCGACGTATTCCAGCGGCTGTTCGAGGCCTGCTCGGACGAGCCTGACATGGAATACGCCATGGTCGACGCAACCATTGTGAAGGTCCACCGCCACGGGCAAGGCGCAAAAGGGGGACGCAGAGCCAGGCCATTGGTCGCTCGAAAGGCGGCATGACGACCAAGATCCTGGCACTCTGCGATGCGCTCGGGAACCTGGTGCGCTTCGTCCTGCTGCCCGGCCATCGCTTCGACACGGTCGGCGTCCCGCCGCTGATCGAGGGCCTCGACTTCGATGCCCTGATCGCTGACATGGCGTTCGACAGCAACGCGATCATCGCCGAACTCGACGAACGCGGCGTCAAGGCGGTGATCGCCCAACATCCGAGGCGCGCCATCGCCCGCGACCTCGACAAGGAGGCTTACAAGTGGCGCCACCTGATCGAGAACTTCTTCTGCAAGCTGAAGGACTTCAAGCGCATCGCCATGCGCAGCGAAAAGACCGACCAGAGCTTCGCCGCGATGATCTACCTCGCCACCACCGTGATCCACTCACGCTAAATCTCAACAGACCCTAGAGC
>NZ_SRXO01000053.1 GCF_008360935.1 Siccirubricoccus phaeus | reverse complement strand
GGGGTCCTTGGTCCAGGCGTCGCAGACGGCCTGGAAGGGGGTTCGCCATCGGAGTGCCTTGAGGTGTTTGGCGAAGTTGTAGGCGGTGATGAAGGCCAGGACGTGGGCTTTGAGGGTGCTGAGGTCGGGGTAATGGAAAGCCTTGATGGTGGCGTCCTTGACCGTGCGGTTCATCCGCTCGGCCTGACCGTTGGTCCAAGGATGGTAGGGCTTGGTCAGCCGATGTTGGATGCCATGCTGGTGGCAGACCCGGTCGAAGATGTGGGCCCCGAGATAGCGGCGCGTTGGCCCGTTCCTGTTTTTCGGCAGATCGGCGAAGGCCATGCCGTTGTCGGTCAGGACGGTGTGGATGGCATAGGGAAAGACGGCCACGACCTCGCGCAGGAAGGCGGCGGCACCGTTCAGCTTGGTGTTGGCGTCGAGGAAGGCGACGTGGGTGAACTTGGACACCCGATCGATGGCCAGAAACATGAAGAGCTTACCGTCCGCCAGGCGCAGTTCGCAGACGTCGATGTGGACGTAGCCGATGGCAGTCTCGGCGAAGCGCTGGCGCTTGGAAGCCGTCTCCTCGCCCTTGGGCAGGCGGGAGATGCCGTGGCGCACGAGGCAGCGGTGAAGGGCGCTGCGGGAGAGGGTGGGGATGGCCTCGCGCAGGCAACCCGGGACATCGTCCAGCGGCAGCAGGGTGCGGCGCCGGAACTCGACGACGATCGCCTCCTCGGCCTCGGTCAGGACGGTGCTTCGGGGCTGGCCGGGCCCCATCGGAGCATCGGACGTGCCGGTCCGGGCGCGCCACTTCGCCACCGTCTTAGGGTTCAGCCCGTAGCGGGCGGCCAGGGTCCTGCCGCTCTCTTGCGACGCTTGGAGCTCGGCTCGAACACGCGGCGTCGTTCGGGCTGAACCGTGAAGACCGCCTGCCACAGGGCATCCTCCCCCTCGCGGGTCAAAGATGCACCACTACTCCCCGGGACTGCACACCTAG
>NZ_SRXO01000052.1 GCF_008360935.1 Siccirubricoccus phaeus | reverse complement strand
CTAGAGCATGCTGTGTTTGCTCTGAATCGGGGGTTCCGAAACGGGCTGAGATCTGATTCAAGCTCTGGGCTGGGCGATGGAGGCCAGCCAGGATGCGGCCATACTCCGAGGATCTGCGTGAGCGTGCGGTGCAGCGCGCGGAGGCGGGCGAGACGATCCGCGAGATTGCGGCGGCCTTGCGGATCAGCCCGTCCTGCGTGTCGAAATGGCGCAAGCGGCAACGCGAGACGGGTTCCCTGAAGCCGGACCAAGTGGGCGGGCACAAGCCGCGTACCCTGGCGGGCGAGCACGCTGAGTGGCTGCGGGCGCGGGTCGCCGAAGGCCCGTTCACCACGCGCGGCCTGACAGCGGAGCTGGCTGCGCGTGGCATCAAGACCGACCGGCGCGCGGTGTGGGTGTTCCTGCACGCGGAGGGGCTGAGCTTCAAAAAAAACCGTGCTGCCCGCCGAGCAGTCGCGCCCTGACATCGCCTTCAAGCGCGCCCGCTGGCAGGCCCACCAAGGCAAGATCGACCCGCGCCGGCTGGTCTTCATCGACGAAACCTGGATCAAGACCAACATGGCGCCGCTGCGCGGCTGGGGCTTGCGCGGGCAACGGCTGGATGCGCGCGTGCCGCACGGCCATTGGAAGACGCTGACCTTCATCGCCGCCCTGCGGCACGACCGGGTCGATGCACCCTGCGTGATCGACGGGCCGATCAATGGCGACCTGTTCACCGCCTATGTCGAGCAGGTACTGGTCCCCACGCTGGTGCCAGGCGAGATCGTCATCCTCGACAACCTCGGCAGCCACAAGCGACACCGCGCCCGCCGCGCCATCCGCCAGGCCGGCGCGCACCTGCTGTTCTTGCCGCCCTACAGCCCCGACCTGAACCCGATCGAGCAACTCTTCGCCAAGATCAAGCACCTCATGCGCGCCGCCGAGCAGCGAACTATCGGCACCACCTGGCGCAAGGTCGGCGCCATCCTCGACCTCGTCAGCCCAACCGAATGC
>NZ_SRXO01000051.1 GCF_008360935.1 Siccirubricoccus phaeus | reverse complement strand
CTCACCCATCCCCTCATTTTGAACCGGCGTTGGCTCGCACGAAGAGGTTGGCATCTGCCACGGCCTTGGCGAAGCCCTGCATCAGCGGCGCAAGGCGCGGCTGTGGCATGTTGGGGATGAGGTCGTAGAGCATGCAGCCCTGGCGGAACAGCGAATGGGTGCGCTTCGCGCTGGTGTTCGACTTCAGCAGGCGATCCATGCCGAGGCTTTCGCCGACCGTGCCGAGCAGTGTCAGCAGAGCGGTGGCGAAGGCGCTGATCAGCAGCAGGCGGTCGCGGCGCCTGGGGTCGCCGATGCGGGTGGCGGACAGCCCCATGCCGAAGCGCAGGTCCTTGGTGTCGCGGAACTGCGGCTCAATGGTCCAGCGGCGGGCGTAATGGTTGACCAGCGTGGCCGCGGTCGCGTCACGCTCGCTGGCGGCGAGGCACCACGGCTCTTTCATGCCCTTGGCGTGCACGCAGACGACGGCACCGACCTGCTGGCCCTGGGCGGTGACGCGCGCGTCGGGCAGCTTGCGCGCGCGGCCAGCCTTGCCGACCCAGTCGGCGGCGGGCCTGGTCTCACCGTTGGTGTCGGTGACGTGGATGTTGCCGCGGAAGCGGATCACGTAGCCGAAGCCGAGCTCGGCCAGGAAGGCGAACAGCTTCCGGTCGCCGAAGCCGCGGTCGGCCAGGATGGTGACCCGGCAGCCGGACGGGACAAGCTCCGCCAGGCGACGCAGGCAGGCATCCTCGAAGTCGTTGCGCCGCTTGGTGAGTTCGTCCTTCCAGACGCTGATCCACAGCAGCGGCGCGGCACGACCGTGACTGCCGACCAGGCTCAGCACCAGCGTCGCCTGGTCGTCATGGTCGAAGTCGGTCCAGTCCATCGCCACCAGCGCGTCCCGCCGCGTGCCGATCTGGTGCGGGACCCAGCGGGCAAAGCTGTCCCAGACATCGATGCCGGCGTTGCCGAGCAGGCGGTCCACCTGCTTGATCGCATGCTTGGTGACCAGTCCACGCGCCTGCGCCAGCGCCTGGCCGATCATCGCCACCGCGAGCGACGCCGCATGCATCACGCCAAGCGTCGCACCCGCCAGCGAGGCAATCCGCTTCGCGTGCAGATCACCGCCGTAGACGCCGCCCACGAACGCGCGCACCTCCGCCAGCCTCGCCTGACCCCGATCCGCCTCGCCCACCGAACAACTCCAACCCGCATCACATTGGAACGGCTACCAAGCCCAGACGAATCGCGCCTATAGACCACGCAACGAAAAATGAGGGGATTCCTGAG
>NZ_SRXO01000050.1 GCF_008360935.1 Siccirubricoccus phaeus | reverse complement strand
AGCAGCGAACTATCGGCACCACCTGGCGCAAGGTCGGCGCCATCCTCGACCTCGTCAGCCCAACCGAATGCGCCAACTATCTCGCCAACTCAGGATATGCTTCCGCCTAAACACAGCATGCTCTAGATGCGGGTTGCGCCGCTTCATCCGCTCCTTCGGAATCGTCCAAAGCGCCTCGCTGAAGTTGATCTCGCTCCATGTCGCGTTGGTCAGCTCGCTCTTGCGCACCATCGTCAACAGCAGGAGCTTGGCCGCTGCCCGAATGGATGGCGTCGTCCCGATGCGCTCGATGTACTGGTACATCAAGCCGATTTCGTCAGGCGTCAGGGCACGGTCGCGCGGCTCAAACTTGGCGATGGTCGTTGGTCGGACTAGCTCTGCCGGGTTCTGGACTTTCTGACCACGCTCAATCGCCCAGCGATAGACCTGCAACACCACCTCACGGGCATGTACCGCAGTCGCAGGCGCTCCGCGCTCCACGATGGCATCGGTCAGCGCTCGCAAGTCCTCGTGGGTAATCTCGATCAGCTTCTGATTGCCGAATTTCGGCTTCAATTCGCGCTCGAACACCGAACGGCGTATGTCGCGAGTGGAATCCGCCATCTGGTAACCGCGCAGCCACTTTTGAGCCCATGCGCCGAATGTCTCCGCGTCCTTGATGCGGGCCTTGTCGCGAGCCTTTTCCTTCGCAGGCGACTTCCCGGCCGCGACCATCTTCTTGGCCTCGCCTAGCCGTTCGCGGGCTTCCGAGAGGGCGATGCCGCCGACACCGTAGCGGCCGAAGGTGATGGTCTCTTGCCTACCGTGGATCGCGTAATTGTAGCGGAACGAGATCGACCCGGCAGGCGTGACGGCTACATAGAGGCCATCACGGTCATTCACCTTGTAGAGCTTGTCCCTCGGCTTGAGATTGCGCAGCTTGGTATCGGTCAGCATGGCGTTCGCAGTTCTTCGTTTTGAATACCATGCTCAGAAACGCTTGCGTTGATCGCCAAAAGGCTCGCAATATCAATACGTTCCTTCCCAACGATACCATGAGCCACCTCGCCGCGGCTGCATGGTATCAAGCAACGATCATGGTATCGGGGCTAGTCAGTGCCATCCACCATGCCATGAAAACGTGGTGCTTGGCGATGCCCAAAATTGCCAGACCGTGCCAAACACAGGGCGGAAAAACCCTGCATTTATGCGAGCTTATGTGGGCTTTGGTGCCTCTAGAGCATGCTGTGTTTGCTCTGAATCGGGGGTTCCGAAACGGGCTGAGATCTGATTCAAGCTCTGGGCTGGGCGATGGAGGCCAGCCAGGATGCGGCCATACTCCGAGGATCTGCGTGAGCGT
>NZ_SRXO01000005.1:276107-378544 GCF_008360935.1 Siccirubricoccus phaeus | reverse complement strand
AGCCTCGCCTGACCCCGATCCGCCTCGCCCACCGAACAACTCCAACCCGCATCACATTGGAACGGCTACCAAGCCCAGACGAATCGCGCCTATAGACCACGCAACGAAAAATGAGGGGATTCCTGAGTTCGGAGCCTGATAAACTCCGCGGCTATAGCGTAACGCCCCGAAAATGGCGCTGTGATATACTGTTCGGCGCACCTTCCGGGGGGCGTGTGTGCATGTCCGAAGGTAGCCGGTTCGCCGGCAGCCCAAAGACACACGCGCCCGACTGTAGCCGGGTTATCAGCCCCCGGAAGCGTGCCGCGCCCTGATAAGCCGAGCTCGCTCCGGCCACAGCTCGCTACAGGAGCACCCTGATTATGGCCAAGCCGATCCCTCTCGTCCGCGATCTCACCATCCTGCTGCCGCGTGCACTGGCCAGCGGCAAAGAGGCACAATTCGCCCGCCGCGTTTTGTCGCGTCAGGGATGGGTGTTCCGTCGCGAGCCGACGCACTCCGGCGCGATGGTCTGGGCGGGTTCCTGGTACCCGCCCGAACTGTCCGCCGAATTGGCAGCCAAGCGGCCGTCGGCGATCATTATCCCGTTCCCGAAGAGGCCGGGGCGGCAGTCCCCACGGTAGGCCAGCGACCGCGGCTACCCGTGGCGCCGATAGGCCGAGGCCCGTCGGCGCCTTATTGTGCCCGGTGTTCCGGACAGGCAGGGCGCTGGACATGAGCCCGGACGCCACCCGGCCCGGTCTCGAACAGATACGAGTCCCTAGCGAGTCCCCGAAAGGTTCAAATCGGACCTATTTCCAACTAAATATCTGCCGGGTGAGGGATTTGAACCCCCGACCTTCGGTTTACAAAACCGCTGCACTACCGCTGTGCTAACCCGGCCCGCCGCAGCGATAGCGCGCCGCGAGGCCCCGCTCAACCGCGGCCGGGGCCGTCCCTCGGCGGGGCAAGCCGCCCGGATCCGGCCCTGGCCGCACGCGCGGCCCGCCGCGCCGGCTGCCCCCCGGCCCCAGGGTCAGGCATGGCCGATGGTCCCGAAGGTATCGCGATTCGTGGTGCGCACCACGATGGCGAAGAGCCGCAAGGCATCCGGGCCGCCCTGGTCGCGGAGCGTTCCCTGCTCCATTTCGGCGGCCAGCAATTCGGCATGCTCCGCCAGGGTATCCGCCGCGCGGCGCATCGCCTCGCGCGACAGGGCAAGCTGCATTTCGTCGGACAGGCTGTTCCAGTCGGCCGGCATGAGGTCCACACCTTGCGCCGTTCTGGCGTTGTTTACCACATCGCCCGGAGTGGGCGACCGGGCCGACAATGAGGGGCCTCGGATTAACACGCTGTTGCCGCGCCCGCCTGAATTTGCTGCATCTACAGCGGAAAACGAAACGATATCTCAGGCGCCGGCTGCCGCCCTGGCCTCAGGGCGCGGCCTGACCGGCGGCGGGGCGCCGGCGGGGCCGGGCAGCGGGCGCCGCCGGGTGGGGCTGGCGCCGGGCCGCGGCGGGCTCCCCGGCCTCGGCCGAATCGGTGGCGGCGCGGCGCTGGGCAGGCAGGACCGCCCCCTGGCGCGGCCGGGCCGCGTGCCAGCCCCGCACCTCGGCCCAGATATCGCCCGGCTCCGTCTGCAAGGGCGGGCGGGGCGGCGCGGCGGGAACGGCACGGGCCGACCCGCCCTGCCGGTTGCCCTGCGCCAGGGCCGGCCCGGCCAACCCCAGCGTGGCGGCCAGCAGCAGGAAAAGGCATGCAACGCGCATCCGGAACCTCCGGGCGCCTCTTTGGCAAACCGGCGGCACTCGGGGCAAGCGGCATCTTGCAGGCGGCACGGCGCCGCTCACAGCGGCCGCGTGCCGCACCAATCGGCAATGAAGGCGGCGATGGACAGCGTGGTCTTCCTGAGCTGCTCCAGATTGGTGCGCTCGTCGAAGGCATGCGCCCCCTCCCCTTTCGGCCCGTAGCAGAGGCCGGGGATGCCGAAATACCGGCCGTAGAAGCGGGTGTCGTTCACCGCCGTGCTGATGCGCGCCGGCAGCTCTGCGCCGAATACCTGGGCGTGCGCCGCGGCCAGCACCTTCTCCGCCTCCGTCCCCGGCTCCAGCATATAGCCATCGGCGAGGAAGCCGTGCCATTCGACGGTGGGCGGGTTGTTGGCGAGGAAATTGTCGCCCTTCGCCGCCTCGGCGATGCAACGTTCCACGCCGGCCTGGGCCTCCGCCACCTCCATGCTGGGCAGCAGGCCGATGCGGCAATCCACCTCGCACCAGGCCGGCGTGCTGCTGGCCCAGTCGCCGCCGCGGATGATGCCCGGGTTGAATTTGATCGGGCTGTCGATGTCCTTGTAGAGCGCGTCGGATTTCGCCGCCTCGTTCAGCCGCACCGTATGCGCCTGCAGCGCCTGGATGAGGTGATAGGCGGAGAGGATGGCGTTGGTGCCGATCTGCGCCTCCATCACATGCACCGGGACGCCGCGCACCTTGATGCGGAACCAGAGGGTGCCGGTATGGGCGCGGGTGATGGTGCCGCCGGTCGGCTCGGTGATCAGCGCCGCCTCCGCCCGGTAGCCGCGCACCAGGGTGGAGAGGGCGCCATTGCCGGTGCTCTCCTCCTCCGTCACCGTCTGCACATGCACATCGGCGGCGGGGGCGAGGCCGGCGGCCTTCAGCGCATCCATGGCGAAGACCATGGCGGCGACGCCGGATTTCATGTCATGCGCGCCGCGGCCATACATCCAGCCATCCTTGATGGTGGCGCTGTAGGGCGGGTAGGTCCACATCTCCACCGGGCCTTCCGGCACCACGTCGATATGCCCCTGCAGGATCAGGCTGCGGCCGGTGGGATTGGGGGCGCGCAGGGTGGCGACCACCTGCACGGAATTCTGCGGCCCGACATCAACCATCGGGCTGGCCTTGGGGTGGGCAGGCAGCGGCACGTCCGCCAGGGTGTAGCGGTCCACCCCGTAGCCCCGCGCCGCCATCTGCCGCGCCATCCAGTCCTGCAGCGGCGCTTCGTTGCCGCGGGTGGAGGGGAAGCGGACGAGATCCGCCAGGAAGGCGACCTCGGCCTCGAAATTGGCCTCCACGGCGGCGGCAAGGCGGGCGAGCAGGGCGGCGTCGGGCATGCGGCATCCTTTGCGGCAGGGCGGCGCAGGCTCGGCCGGGCTGGGGCGTGGGTCAAGCAGGGTGATCGGGGCTTGGCCCGCAAGCCCCCCGGCAGGGGGCGCTGCCCCCGTTGGCGGCAGTGCCGCCAACCCCCGCCGGGGGGGTGGTCCACCCCCCGGACCCCCGGTGGGAGCCTTGGACCGTCTGCAGTCAGAGCCGCGCCAGGGCGCCGACCGTGATCGGCTTGTAGGGCGCCCGCGGCCGGTAGAGACCGACCGTCTCCGCCGTGCTGCCGCGCGCCTCGGCGATCAGCGCCGCAACGGTGGTGCCGCAGAGCCGCCCCTGGCAGGGCCCCATGCCGCAGCGCAGATAGGCCTTCATCTGGTTCGGCCCGGTGGCGCCGAGCCGCGCCGCGGCACGGATCTGCCCCGCCGTCACCTCCTCGCAGCGGCAGGCGATGGTGGTGTCCGGAATCGATGCCGGCGCCGGGGCGTAGAGCGCATCGAGGAAGGGCCGCAGCGCCAGCGCCTCCCGCCGCCGCCGCAGCCAGGGCCGGGCGCGGCCGGCGAAATCCTCGGCGGCAAGCCGCCCCAGCCGGCGCGCCGCGTCCAGCGCCGCCAGATGCCCGGCCGCCACGGCCGCCTCCCAACCGCCGATGCCGGCACCGTCGCCGGCCACCGCCACATTCGGGTGGGAGGAGGCGCCATAGGCATCCACCGCCGGATGCCAGCATTGCTGCACCGGGTCCCAGCGCATCTCCAGCCCCAGGGCGAGGGGGATATGGGTCGCCGGGATCACCCCCTCATGCAGCAGCAGCGTGTCGCAGCGGGCGCTGCCGCCCTCCCAGGCGATGCGCTCGACGCGATTCCGCCCCTCGGCGCGCAGCCCGGTGACGGCGCAATGGCGCGGGATGGCGCGGGTTTCCGCCAGCAGGCCGAGCCCCTTCGCCAGCAGCCTGCGCCCGGCCCAGAACCCGCCCTTGGCCAGCGCGGCCCGCCGGCGGCCGGGCGGCGTCGTCTCCAGGATCAGCACCGGCGACGCCCCGGCGCGGCCGAGCTGCGCCGCCAGCAGATGCAGCAGCGGCCCCTGCCCGGCCAGCACGGTCCGCCCCACCGGCACCATGCCGGCGGTCTTCAGCAGGATCTGCGCCGCGCCGGCCGTCATCACCCCGGGCAGGGTCCAGCCGGGAATGGGCACCGGCCGCTCCTGCGCGCCGGTCGCCAGCAGCACGCGGCGGGCGGTGAGGTCCGGGGCGCCGTCCAGGGAGAGATGGCCTTCTTCCGGGTCCAGGTGCCACAGCGCGGTAGCGGGGTGATAGGCGATGGGCGCAGCGCGGAAGGCGCGGGCCAGCGCCAGCCCTTCGGCGTAATCGGGGCCGAGGGCGGGGTCGCCGCCGGCGCGCTCCACCCCGCGGAAGATCTGGCCGCCGGGCGCCGGGTTCTCATCGATGACGGCGACGGAGAGGCCCAGCGCCGCGGCCTCGATGGCCGCCGCCATGCCGGCCGGGCCGGCGCCGATGATGGCAAGGTCGGTGCTCATCCGCCGAAGGCCACCCGCGCCCCGCGCTGCCGGGCGATGCGCATGCCGGGCGCGACCGGCACCAGGCAGGCCTGGCGGTTGGCGGTGCCGTCGATCTCCGCCAGGCAGTCGAAGCAGACGCCCATCATGCAGTAGGGCAGGCGTGGCGCGCCGCTGACCGGCGTCTCGCGGATGGCGTCCGCCCCGGCCAGCAGCACCGCGGCGGCGGCGGAGGCGCCTTGCGGCACGCGCAGCGGCGCGCCGTCCACGAAGACCTCGACCATCGCGGCGTACGGCGCTGCCTGCGCACGGCTTCGGCGCCCGGCCTCGCCCCCGCCCGGCGGTGAGGGGAAGGCGTCCGATGGCGTTGCCGGACCACCCCTCCGGTCCTCGTCCCCACCCGGCGATGACCGGAAGGCGCCGGACGGCGCTTCCGGCCCACGCCCCTGCTCTTCGCTTCCAGCCGGCGGTCGGAGGGTATCCAATGGCGTTGCCGGACCATCCCTCCGGTCCTCGCCCCCGCCCGGCGATGACCGGAAGGCGCCGGACGGCGCCGCCGGCCCACCCCTTCGGCCCTCGCCCTCGCCGCGCGGCGCGCCGAAGCGATCAGGACGCAGCGCGAACATCGAACCTCCCGGCGGTGAAGGGCTCCAGCGCCGGGTCCAGCGCGCCGGCGGCGATCATCGGCGCCAGCAGATGCGCATGCGCCCCCGCCAGGGTCACACCGCTATGGCAATTGGCGGTGAAGGCGCCCGGGTAGCGGGCCGACTGGTCATAGATCGGCAGCCCATCCGGCGCCATGACGCGCAGCGCCGACCAGGCGCGGACGATGTTCAGCCCGCCGATCCAGGGGAAGGAGAGCACGGCGCGGCGGGCGATCTCCCGCATCACCTCGGGCTTCTGGCGGAGGTCGAAGCCGACCTCCTCCATGCTGTCGCCCAGCATCAGGCTGCCTTCCTGGGTCTGGCGGATGGTGGTGACGGGCATCGGCAGCAGCGCCGCCGCGCGCTCCGTCACCAGCACCTGGCCGCGCTGCGGGCGGACCGGGGCGGCAAGGCCGAAGAGCGGCGCCAGCTCGGCATTGCCGAGGCCGGCGGCCAGCACCACGCGCGGCGCGGCGAAGCGCCGCCCGCCCGCCGCCACCGCGAAATCATGCGGCGCTGCCTGGCCCTCCGTCACCTTCGCCTCCGGCACATAGGCGCCGCCGGCCTCCACGAAGGCGCGGTGCAGCGCGTGCAGCAGGCGCAGGGGATTGGCGTGGCCGTCATAAGGGGTCCAGGAGGCGCCGGTGACGCTGGGGCCGAGGCCCGGCAGCATGTCCCGCAGCTCCGCCGCCCGGAGCATGCGGTAGTCGAAGCCGGCATTGCCGGCCTCCGCCCGCATCCGCGCCATGCGGGCGGCGCGCGCCTCGAACTCGGCCTCGGAGAGGCAGAGATGCACGCCGCCGGGCTGCGCCAGGCCGATATCCGCCCCGGTGCGCTCGGCCAGTTCCGCCGCCAGCCCGGGCCAGGCCCCGGCCGAGGTGCGGGTCCAGCGCTGGTACCAGGGCGCGCCCAGCCCCTTGGACTGCACCCAGACCAGGCCGAAATTGCCCCGGGAGGCGCGGTAGGCCACATCGCCCTCATCCAGCAGCACGGTCGCCAGCCCCTGGCGCTGCAGCCCCCAGGCGATGGCGGCGCCCACCAGCCCGCCGCCGATGACGATGGCGTCGAAGGAGTCGCTCTGCATCCGGCGCATGGGAGGCTGCGGGGCGGGCGGCGTCAACCGGGCCTTCCCGGCGGGGCGCCGCCTATTGCGGCTCGATGCCGAGGGTCTTCACCACGCGGCCCCAATTCTCCACCTCGGCGGCGAGGAAGGTGCGCAGCCGCGCCGGATCCTCCTGCCGCACGCCAAGCCCCTGGGTGGCGAGCTTCGCCTGCAGGTCGGGCTCGGCCAGCACCTTGCCGATCTCGGTGTTCAGCCGCTGCACCACCTCGGGCGGCACGCCCATGGGGCCGGCCAGCATGAACCAGACGGAGAGGCCGAAGCCCGGCAGGGTCTCCGCCACGCTCGGGATCTCCGGCGCCAGGGAGGAGCGCTCGGCGGTGGAGACGGCGAGCGCCCGCACCCGCCCCTCCCGCGCCCAGACCAGGGCATCGCCAAGGTCGGAGAAGGTGTAGCTGAGGCGGCCGAGGGCGGTGTCGTTCAGCGCCTCCGGCTGGCCGCGATAGGAGATCTCCGCCACCTCCAGCCCGGCCATATGCGCCATCATGGCGCCGACGATCTGCCGGCTGGGCGCGCCATGGCCGAAATTGAGCTGGCCCGGCCGCGCCTTGGCATAGGCGATCAGCTCCGCCAGGCTCCGCACCGGCAGGCGGGGGTCGCAGACCAGCAGGTAGGGCGCCTCGGCGATCAGGGCGACGGGCAGCAGGTCCCGCACCGGGTCGTAGGAGAGGCCCTTGATCATGTGCGGCGCGCTGGCGCCGGTGGAGACGCCGACCATCACCAGCGTGTAGCCATCGGCCGGAGCAGAGAGGGCGGCGCGGATGCCGATCTGCCCCTGCCCGCCGCCACGGTTCTCGATGACGATCGGCTGGCCCAGCCGCTCCGAGAGCTGCGCGGTATAGAGCCGGGTGAGGATGTCCGTCTGGGTGCCGGGCGGGAAGGTGACGATGACGCGGATCGGCCGGTCCGGCCAGGCGGCGCGGGCGGTGCCGGGCAGGGCCAGGGCGGCGGGCAGGCCGGCCAGCAGGGCGCGGCGCGAGGCGTGCGGCATGACGTTCCATCCCGATTGATCGTTGCCGATGAGGCTATGGGGTGGCGGCGGCCGTGGCAACGTCCTCCCTCCCCGGCCTGTGGAGAAGGGGCGGCCGGCATGGCGGCTTTCTCCCTCCCTCGCCTTGCGGAGGAAGGTCGGGGGTGCGGCGTGGCGGGCGACCCGGGCCCCGCGCCCACCCCCGACCTTCCCCCGCGAAGCGCGGAGCGGAAGGGAGCGAGGCGGTTGACGCGGCGGCGTCTGGGCGCAAGCTACGGCCAACCCCGGGAGACCCGTGATGAGCCCGCTCGACCAGCCGCCGCCGCTCCGCAACAGCGACCTCGACGCCGCCCTGGCCGAGGCGCATGAGGCCTACACCAGGGCCCGGCCGAAGAGCGCCGCCATCCACGAGAAGGCGCGGGAGGTGATGCCGGGCGGCAATACCCGCACCGTGCTGTTCTACACCCCCTTCCCCACCGCCATGGTCCGCGGCGAGGGCTGCCGGCTCTGGGACGCCGATGGCCGCGAATACCTGGACCTGCTGGGCGAATACACCGCCGGCCTGTTCGGCCATTCGGAGAAGCGCATCCTGGACGCGGTGAAGGGCGCGCTGGACCGCGGCATCAACCTGGCCGCGGTGGGGGAGAAGGAGGCGCAGCTCGCCGCGCTGATCGCCGGCCGCTTCCCCTCCGTCGAGCTGGTGCGCTTCACCAATAGCGGCACCGAGGCCAACCTGATGGCGCTCGCCGCCGCCCGCGGCTTCACCGGGCGGGTGAAGACCATGGTGATGCGCGGCGGCTACCATGGCGGCGTGCTGACGTTTGCCAGCGAGAAGAATCCGGTGAACGTGCCGATCCCCCTCGCCTTCACCGACTACAACGACCCGGAAGCGGCGACGCGGGACATCCTGGCCGAAGGCGACCAGCTTGCCGCCGTGCTGGTGGAGCCAATGCTGGGCTCCGGCGGCTGCATCCCGGCGAGGCGGGAATTCCTCCAGGCGCTGCGCGACGCGACGAACAAGACCGGCGCCGTGCTCATATTCGACGAGGTGATGACCAGCCGCCATTCCGCCGGCGGGCTGCAGGCGCGGCATGGCGTCATCCCGGACCTGACCACCCTCGGCAAATACATGGCGGGCGGCATGAGCTTCGGCGCCTTCGGCGGCCGGCGGGACATTATGTCCGTATTTGACGGCCACAGGCCCGGCACCCTGCCGCATGCCGGCACCTTCAACAACAATGTCTGGTCCATGGCCGCGGGCTGCGTGGCGATGGGCGAGATCTTCACCCCCGCGGCGGCCGAGGCGCTCTGGGCCCGCGGCGAGGCGCTGCGCCTGGCGCTGAACGGGGTGGTGCAGCGGGCGGGGGTCGCCATGCAGTTCACCGGCCTCGGCTCCATGGTGAATGTGCATTTCCGCACCAACCCGATCACCGGCCCCTACAAGCCCAGCCCGGCCGAGGACAAACTCCGAGAGTTGTTCTTCTTCGACATGCTGGCGGCCGGCCTCTATTTGGCGCGGCGGGGCATGGCGGCGCTCTCCCTGCCCGTGACCGATGCCGATTGCGCCCGCTACGTGGCCGCGGTCGAGGAATTCGTCGCGGCCCGGAAGCCCCTGCTCGGCGGCGCATGACGCATGCCATGCGGGGGTGCTAGGCTGCCGCCATGTCCGATCGCCCCCGCCCGACCAATCGTGGCCCCCGCCGCACCTTGCTGCTGACCGGCGCCTCCCGCGGCATCGGCCATGCGACGGTGAAGCGCTTCTCTGCCGCCGGCTGGCGGGTCATCACCGTCTCCCGCCACCCCTTCCCGGAGCAATGCCCCTGGGAGATGGGGCCGGAGGACCACCTCCAGCTCGATCTGGGCGACCCGGCCCAGACGGCGGCCGCGATCCCCGAGATCAAGGCGCGGCTGGCGCCGGAGGGCGGCCGGCTGGATGCGCTGGTGAACAATGCCGGCATCTCGCCGAAAGGCGCGGGCGGCGCCCGCATGGGCACCATCGACACGCCGCTCGAGGATTGGCAGCGCGTCTTCCAGGTGAATTTCTTCGCCCCCATCCTGCTGGCGCGCGGGCTGGTGGAGGAGCTGCAGCGGGCGCGGGGCGCGGTGGTGAACGTCACCTCCATCGCCGGCAGCCGGGTGCATCCCTTCGCCGGCGCGGCCTATGCCACCTCCAAATCCGCCCTGGCGGGGCTGACGCGGGAGATGGCGGCGGATTTCGCGCCGCTCGGCATCAGGGTGAACGCGATCTCGCCGGGCGAGATCGATACCTCCATCCTCTCGCCCGGGACGGAGAAGATCGTCGAGGAGCAGATCCCGATGCGCCGCCTGGGCAAGCCGGCCGAGGTGGCGCAGGCGATCTACTTCCTCTGCACCGAGGCCAGCAGCTACGTGAATGGGGCGGAGCTGCACATCAATGGCGGGCAGCACGTATAGCGTTCCCCACGGCGGCGCCGGGCAGGCGGCGCCTCGCACGGGCTGAAGCGGCGCAGCCGCGTCCGGATGACAGGCGGCGCGGGCCAGGGCGTCGGAGTCCTGGCGCCGGCCTCCTCCGGCGCGGCCGCATCCGCCGCGGCTCCGCCGATCACCGGCACCGATGCAGCGCGCCATGCCGGCAACCGGCATGCGGTTCCACCCCCGCCATCGGCACGCGGTTCCACCCCCACCCCAGCCCTCCCCCGCCAGCGGGGGAGGGGGCGACTCCCTCCCGCGCGGCGGTGGGGAGAAGGGGTACGGGCCTGTCCCACTCAGCGCCCGCCGCCCACCGGCACCAGGGCACCGTTGACATAGCTGGCGGCGTCGGAGAGCAGCCAGAGCACCGTCTCCGCCACCTCCTCCGCCGTGCCGCCGCGGCCCATGGGCACGCCGGCCGAAAGCCGCGCCACCCGGTCCGGCATGCCCGCCGCGGCGTGCAGCTCCGTGTCGATCAGCCCGGGATTCACCGCGTTCACGCGGATGCCCTGCGCCCCCACCTCGCGCGCCAGGCCGATGGTCAGCGTATCTACCGCGCCCTTGCTGGCGGCGTAGTGGATCCACTCCCCGGCCCCGCCGATCTCCGAGGCGCGGGAGGAGACGTTCACGATGGCACCGCCCTTCGGCAGCAGCGCCAGCGCTTCCCGGCAGCAGGCGGCCAGGCCGACGACATTGGTGCGCAGCACCTGCTCCCAGATGGCGTCGGTGCTGTCGCGCAGCAGCGCCTTGGGGCCGGTGATGCCGGCATTGTTGACGAGGCCGTCCAGCCGGCCGAAGCGCTGGCGCAGCGCGGCGAAGCTGGCCGCCACCGCTGCCGGCGCGCCGACATCGGCCTGCAGCGCCAGCACCTCCGCCCCCGCCGCCTGGGCCGCCGCCGCGGTTTCCGCCGCCCGCGCCGCATTGCCGGCATAGGTGAAGGCGACATCCCAGCCCCGCCCCGCCGCCAGCCTCACCACCGCAGCGCCGATGCCGCGCCCGCCGCCCGTCACCAGCAGCACTTTCCGACCGGCCATTTCGCCCCCTCCCGCTTTCCTGGCTTCCCGGGCAGCATAGGGCAGGACAAGACCGGGAGGGAGCGATGACGCGATTGCGGCTGGGCAGACGGGCGCTGCTGGCCACCAGCCTGGCGCCGATGGCGGCGCGGGCCCAGGGAAGCGCGGCCTGGCCGGCAGCGCGGCCCATCCGCCTCGTCATCGGCTTCCCGCCCGGCGGCTCGGCGGATTTCCTGGCGCGCACCCTGGCGGAGCCGCTGCAGAAGAGCCTCGGCCAGACCATCCTGGTGGACAACCGTCCCGGCGCCGGCGCCAATATCGCCACGGAACACGTCGCCCGCAGCGAGCCGGATGGCTACACCCTGCTGCTCGGCGGCAATTTCAGCCATGCGGTGAACCCGGCCATGTTCCGCCGGCTGAGCTTCGACCCCATCGCCGATTTCACCCCCATCACCCAGGTCTGCGACCTGCCGACCATCATCGCGGTCAGCGCGGCGAGCGGCATCAGGACGCTCGGCGAGCTGCTGGAGCGGATGCGCGCGCGGCCCGGCCACTGGAATTACGGCACGCCCGGCATCGGCACGCCGAGCCACCTGGCCGGCGCCATGCTCTCCCGCGTCACCGGCCTCGAGCTGACGCATGTGCCCTTCCGCGGCGGCGCGCCCTCGCTGACCGCGGTGCTGGCCGGCGACATCGAGATCATCATCGGCACGCCGCCGGTGGTGCTGCCGCATTCCCGCACCTTGCGGCTGAACGCGCTGGCGCTGACGACCGCGGAGCCCTCGCCGGTGATCCCGGACGTGCCGGGCGCCGCTTCCCAGGGGCTGCCGGCGCTCGACATCTCCGGCTGGTACGGCATGTTCGCCCCGGCGAAGCTGCCGGCGCCTATCCGCGACCGGCTGTTCGCCGCGCTGCAGGAGGTGCTGGGGGATTCGACGGTGAAGGCACGCTTCGCGCAGGAAGGGCTGCAGTCCCTGCCGAGCGCCAGCCCGGCCGCCTTCGGCGCCTTCGTGGTGAAGGAGATGCCCTTCTGGGCGCAGGTGGTGCGCGACGCCGGCGCGACGGTGGAGTGAGGCCGGGCGCGCTGACCGAAGGCGCTTCCAGGCGCCTTCGACAGCGTCGATGGCGACCATTCGCGCGGGCCATGGCCTGGTTTCGTGTCAGGGATGCCGCGCAGCGGCACCGCGCGCCACGCCGAAGGCGTGCTGTTCGCACGACGCGGCCGCGTCCTTGACACGAAAGCCGGACCATGGCCGGGGCTCGAGATGCGCTCGATCGCGCCGGAGGCGCGCCTCCGGCGCGACCGAGCGCATGTGGAGCGTGCCTCGTTCAACGGCAGAACTGGGCAGCGACAGCAGGGCTGCCGCAGCATTTTGGAAGGAGCAGGGATGAGCACGGATCTGCATAGCTGGCCGGCGCAGCAGCGCGTGCGCCACGCGCCGGTGGCGGAGGCGCTGCCGGCGGAGCTGGCCGACTGCACGAAGGTGCTGCTCGCCACCACCCGCTCCCTGGCGAAGAGCACCATCGCCGCCGCCGCCCGCGCCGCCATCGGCGCCAAGCTGGTGGCGGAGACTGCCGCGATGCGCGCGCATTCCCCGGTGGAGGATGTGCTGGCCCTCGCCGCGCTGATCCGCGAGAGCGAGGCGGAGCGGGTGGTGGCGCTCGGCGGCGGCAGCGTCATCGACGGCGCCAAGGTGGCCTGTTTCGCGGTGTGGGAGAACATCACGGATGCCGCCACGCTGATCGCCCGCGCCGGCACCCGCGGCGCCGTCGCCGCCGATTGGGGCAGGGTGGAGCCCAGCCCGCGCCTGGTCGCCGTGCCGACCACGCTTTCCGCCGCCGAATTCGCCCCGCATGCCGGCTTCACCGATCTGGCGGCGGGCCACAAATACCGCTCCACCCAGGCGATGCAGGTGCCGCGCGCCGTGGTGCTGGACCCGGCGGCAACGCTGGAGACGCCGGCGGAGCTGCTGCTCTCCTCCGGCATCCGCGCCGTGGACCATGCGGCGGAGCGGCTCTGCGCCCTGCAACGCGCGGCCTTTTCCGATGCCGTCTCCCGCCAGGCGCTCGCCATGCTGGCCGCGGCGCTGCCGGCGATCCATCGGGCACCGGATGACGTGGCGGCGCGCAGCCGGGCGCAGCAGGCGATGTGGCTTTCGGTGATGGGCGGCTGGGCGGGTGTCGCGGTCGGGGCCAGCCATGGCATCGGCTATATCCTCGGCGCGGCGAAGGGGGTGGGGCATGGCATCACCTCCTGCCTCGGCCTGCCGGCGGTGATGCAGTGGAATGAAAGCGTGAATGCCGCGCAGCAGGCGGAGGTCGCGGCGTTCTTCGGCGGCGGCCCCTGCCATGCGGCGCTGCGCCGCTTCATCCGCGGCCTTGGCCTGCCGACGACACTGGCGGAGCAGGGCATCGGGTTGGCGGAGGTGGATGCCCTGGCGGCGAAATGGGATGGCGGCCCGCCCATCGCCACCAATCCGCGTCCGGTCCGCGGTCCTGAGGATGTCGCGGCAATATTGCGTCTGATGGTATGACCCTCCGCCGGGCGATATGGCCCGCGGGTTCAACCCACGGATGCGGACTCAAGGTTTCCAAAGGCCTTTCGGCCTTTGGCGGGGTGGGTCCGGGAGGGGTCGCGCCGCCAGGCGCGCCCTGCGGCGCGACGCCCCTCCCGGCACGGCCTTTCCCGCTTGCATCCCTCCCGCAACCGGCGCGAGCATCCTCCTGCAACCGGGCATGAACCCGGGACTCAAGGAGGACGGCCAAAATGGAATTCGGCTATTTCTCCATGCCCTCCCACCCGCCGGAGCGCGGGCTGAAGGCCGGGCATGACTGGGATCTCCAGACGCTGCGCTGGCTGGACGAGCTGGGCTTCACCGAGGCCTGGATCGGCGAGCACCACACCGCCCCCTGGGAGCCGCATCCCTCGCCGGACCTGCTGATCGCCCAGGCGCTGCTGCAAACGAAGCGCCTGCGCATCGGCCCCGGCGGCTTCCTGCTGCCTTACCATCACCCGGCGGAGCTGGCGAACCGCGTCGCCATGCTGGACCACCTCGCCGAGGGCCGGCTGATGTTCGGCGTCGCCGCCTCCGGCCTGCCTTCCGACTGGAAGATGTTCAACGTGGACGGCATGTCCGGCGACAACCGGCTGATGACGCGCGAGGCGCTGGACATCATCCTGCGCCTCTGGTCGGAGGAGCCGTCCTTCCATTACGAGGGCAAGTACTGGAAGGTGGACAAGCCGGAGACGATGTTCGGCTTCCTCAGGCCGCATATCCGCCCGGTGCAGTTGCCCCACCCGCCGATCGGCGTCGCCGGCCTCTCCAAGAACTCGGACACGCTGAAGCTGGCCGGCGAGCGCGGCTTCCTGCCGCTCAGCCTGAACCTCAACCCGGCCTATGTCGGCTCCCACTGGGATGCGGTGGAGGCGGGCGCGCGGAAGACCGGCCGCACCCCCTGGCGCGGCGATTGGCGCCTGGTGCGGGAGGTCTTCGTGGCGGAGACCGACGAGGAGGCGTGGAAGCTTTCGGTCGGCGGCATGATGGGCCGCATGATGCGCGAATACTTCCTGCCGCTGCTGAGCAATTTCGGCTTCCTCGAATACCTCAAGCACAGCCCGGAGGTCGCGGACAGCGAGGTGACGCCGGAATATTGCGCGAAGCATAATTGGCTGGTCGGCTCGCCGGCCACGGTCGCGGAGAAGCTGGCCAAGGTCTACGAGGATTGCGGCGGCTTCGGCCAGATCCTGGTCTTCGGCTTCGACTATCTGGAGAAGCCGGAGGCGTGGCGGACCTCACTCGGCATGCTGCAGCAGGAGGTGCTGCCGCAGGTGAAGCAGATGGTGCCGGCGCGGCCGGCGGGACATCTGGCGGCGGCGCAGTAGGCGTTGTTGGGGGCGTTGCCCCCGCCCGCCCGGCACGGGCGCTGCCCGTTGGCGGCATCTGGCGGCGGCGCAGTAGGCGTTATGGGGGCGCGTTGCCCCCACCCCCCGGCACGGGCGCTGCCCGTTGGCGTCCAACCGCCGCCGGGGCCAGGACCTGGGCTCGGACCCCGGTCCGAGTTCCAGACCCGCAGGTTGAACCTGCCGGCCCGGAGGCAAAAGGGTCCGGGCGATGGATCGGGGATCGTCCCGGCCAGGGTCGCGGCACTGGCGCGACGGCGCCGGCCGATGCTGCTGGCATCGGCAACCCACCGACCTCGTGCGAATAGCATGCCGGCGCATCACGTCAGGGCGGGAAAGACCCGCCAAGGCACGCCACAGACCCTTTTGAGGCAGGCCCTCAGGCCGGCGCGGCTGCCACCACCTGGGTCAGGATCTTCGGCACCGCGCGGTCCAGCAGCGCCTGGTCCTCCGCCCGCGCCGCGGCGATGAAATACCAGGGCAGGCCGGGGGAGTCCCACTCCGCCCGGGTGAAGGGGCGGCCGAACAGGTCGCGCAGCCGGTAGCCCAGCCCGTCGAAGAAGCGGAAATAAGTCTCGGCGTCATAGCCATAGGCCGCGGCGGCGCCGGCCCGGGCATTCTCGAAGACGATGACCGGGCGGTGCTGCGCCAGGGCGGCGGCGGCGCCCTGCATGGCGCGGAATTCCCCGCCCTCCAGGTCCAGCTTCATGAAGCGCCAGGGCCGCCCCACCCCTTCCAGCACGCGGTCCAGCCGGATGGTCTCCACCTCGATCAGCTCGCGGTCCGGCGCGCTCGGGTATTCCCGCGGCTGCAGCCCGCTATAGCCATCCGCATTGCGGATCCAGTGGAAGGCCGCCCTGCCCTCCTCCGCCGCCAGCGCCTGCTGGCGGATCTCGATCTGCGGCAGGCTGCGCTGGCCGCGCTGCAGGCGCAGCGTCTCGGCCAGCCAGGGAATCGGTTCGAAGCCAATCACATGGCCGGCCGGACCAACCAATTCCGCCATCGGGAAAGTATGCAGGCCGCGATTCGCGCCGCCATCCACCGCCAGATCGCCAGGCCGCAAGACGGCCCGGTACAACGCGGCGATTATGTCCTCGAAGACATTCCCGCTTTCCTGGAGGGCGAACAGCCGAGGGATCAGATCGTTCATGCAAGCCGGGCCGTATGATGCCCGACACTCGCGCTTTGTCTCAGAATTGTCAAAAGGGCCGAGGGTCAAAAGCCAAGGGGCGGCATCACGGAGCCGCGACCACCTGATCGCCGCCCCGGTGCCGGGCGGTCCACATCGCGTCCCGCGCCTGGAAGACCAGCGCATCCGCCGGCTGGGCGCGGCCCAGCGCCATGCCGATGCTGCAGCTCACCGGAATGGCCCCGGCCGGCGTGGCGACCGGGGCGCTGGCGATGGCCGCCCGCAGCCTTTCCGCCGCCGCCGCCGCCTGGGCAGGGAAGATCTCCGCCAGGCAGACCGCGAAGCCGCCGCCCATCCGGCCGACCAGATCATGGTTGCGGATCACCTCCTGCAGCCGGTCGGCGATGCCGAGCAGGACCGCATCCACCGTGCCCTGCCCATGGCGGGATTGCAGCACCTCCAGCCCGTCCACTTCCAGGCAGAGCAGCCCGACCAGCGGCCCCCCCGGCTCCGTCATGCCGAGCACGGCATCGAGGAAGCGCAGCAGCGCGGGTTCGGTGGCCGCACCGGTCAGCGGGTCCTTCTGGTCACCACGGGCAAGGTTGATCATCGCAACGTCCTGGCAGAGCGCCGAAATGGCGCCGCGCATCAAGCCAGGGGGCGGTTGCCGCAGCGTTAATCCTTCCGCCGGGGGCCGGCCGCGGGCGGGGGGAAACATCCAAGGGAATACGTGATCCAAAATACATTTCAGTCCTGTCACATCAGACTCTTTGCAGAAACTGGAACCGCATGCGATACGGGATCCATGGATACGGTCCAATTCCTCGATGGTCCGATCAAAATTGAGGTTGTGTCGCCACAACGCGGCATGATTGAGCGGGCTGGCAAATTCCTCGGCTTCTCCGGCTGGGTCGAAGATCCGGCGCAGCCCGGCATGCCGATCGGGATCGAGGTGCTGGCGGGGGACATCCCGGTGGCCGCCTGGCGGGCCGAGCCCGAGCCGGGCGAGGAAGGCCGCCCCGGCCGCCTCCGCTTCCGCATCCCGCGCGCCGCGTTGCAGACCCCGGCCGCCACCGCCCTGCGCGGGCTGAAGCTGCCGCTGCAATTGCGGCTGGCCGGTGGCGGGCTGCTCGAGTCCCAGGTGCCGCTGCCGCTGCTCGGCGACATGGTGGATGCCGTGGCCGGGGCGGGGCCCGATGCACCCCTGCCGGCCGGGGCAGGCCCGGCGGAGCGGGCGCCGGGCACGCCGGAGGCTGGCTCGCCATCCCCCGGCCCCGAACCCCCGGCGGCCATTGCCGCCTTCGCCGCGCCGGCCGGCGCCGGCCCGGTGACCTGGGCCAGGGCAGAGGCCGGCGCGCCAGCCCCTGCCGGCCTGCCTCCCTCGACCGTCACCGCTCCCGCCGCGCCGCCAGCCGGGGCCACCCGGGCACCCACCGCCCTTCTGCCGACCGATCTGCCGGACCCGCCCGCCGCGCCCCCGCCAGCCACTGTCGCGCCCGCCATGCCGCCAGCCGGAGCCGCCGGGGCACCCACCGCCCTTCCGGCGGCCGATCCGCCGGACCTGCCCGCTGCGCTCGCTCCCGCCGTCATTTCCCTGCCCGTCCTCCGCGTCGGCCCGGCCCAGCCATTGCCCGCCCTGCCGGCCAGCCTCGCCGCCGCCCGCGCCGCGGCGGCAGCCCTGCCGGAGACCGCGCCGGCCAAGGAGGCCGGCTTCATCGAGGCCTTCGGCGCCGTGCCCGGCGGCCCGCTCTGGCTGTTCGGCTGGATGCGGCCGGAGGCGGGCCTCCTCTTCCCCTGCCGTATCGGAGAGACGGCGCTGGCCCCCGCCGGCATGGCCATCGCCTGGCAGTCCCGGGCGGATCTGCCGGAAGGCGCCGTCGCCTTCGCCGCCGCGCTCGACACGGCCTGGCGGCCCTCCGGCGACCGCCCCCGCCCCCGGCTGCGCTTCGGCGCCGCCGGCCAGGCGGAGCTCCGCACCCTCGGCACCAGCCAATTCCTGGAACCCGCCGCCTGCGCCCAGCGCCTGGCCGCCGGCGCCGCCGCCGGGCTGCAAGGCCACTATCTCCGGCCGCTGCTGCGCCTTTCCGCCGCCACCAACCCCTGGGCGCCGGATGCGCCGGAAGCCGCCGCGCTCGGGCTGAAGGCGCATGTGGACCGGCTGCTGGTGGTGCCCGGCTTCGGCGCCCTGGTCCAGGGCTGGAGCCTGAGCCCGGCCGAGACGCTGCAGCCCCGCCTGCTCCGCCTCGGCGAGGAGGTGCTGCCGCTGGTCCCGCACAGCCTCACCCGCCTGCCGCGGCCGGATCTGCTGGAGCCGGCGGGCGGCGCAACGGCGCTGGTGGAAGGTGCCGGCTTCCTCGCCGCCTTCCGCGGCCAGGCGACGCCCGAGGCGCTGCAGGAGGCGAGCCTGCGCTTCGCCACCCCGGGCGGCCTAGGCCTCGGCCACCGCATCGCCGCGCCGCAGCTTCGCGTCATCGGCCATTCCGCCGCGCCGGAGGAGCTGCTGCAGATCTATCCGGGGCTGGAGCACGAGCCCTTCTTCCCGGACCTCGCCCGGGCCGTGGCCCAGGCCGCCCTGGCCGGGGCGGCGCGGGCGGAGCCGCTGCTGCCGCTCGCCGCGGCGCCGGCGGCGCTGATCCTCGCCCTCGGCCCGGACCGTGCCGATGCCGCCCTGCTGCTGGCCGAGCTCGGCCTGCTCGCCGCCCGGCGGCCGGGCCTGCCGCCCCTGGTGCTTCTGCTCGGCTCCGGCGCGGCGCGGGCCACCGCCCTGGCCGGGCTGGCCGAGATCGGCCTGCCCGCCGCCGTCTTCGCCCTGCCCGATGCCGCCCAGGCGCCGCACGCCCTGCCCGGCATCCTCGCCAGCCTCGGCACGGAGCGCTTCGCCCTGGTCGGCCCCGGTGCCTTCCCCAATGCGGCGGGCTGGGAGGCGCTGCTCGGGGCGCTGGCCGCGCCCTCGCCCCTGCCCCTCGCCCTGCCCTGGCGGGGCGAGGCGGCCGCGCCCTACGGCGCGGCTGGGCTGGCCGCCTTCGCCTGGCGGCGGGCGGAATTCCTCGCCTGGCTGGCCGGACAGCCACCCCTGCTCGGCGGCATGGCCAGCCTGGCGCCGTGCCTGCCGGCGGCGCGGCAGGCGCTGCCCGCCGGCGCCGCCGCCCTGCCCGGCCGCCGCCGCCCGGCCGGCCGCCTCGCCCGCGCGGTGGACCGCCTGCTCACCGGCGGCGGCGGTGGCTGAGGCCCGCCCGCCGCGCCTCGCGGTCGTCACCCATGCGCATCCCTCCCTTTCCCGCGGCGGGTCGGAGATCGCGGCCTATACGCTCTATCGCGGCCTGCTCGGCCTCGGCCTGCCGGCCATCCATGTGACGGTGACGCCGGAAGAGAATGCCGCGCGGCTGGACCTTGCGACGCCCGGGGAGCACGCGCTGTTCCTGCCCGCCGGGCGGCAGGACCCGCTCTACAATGCCGGCACCCCCGGCCTGGCGCGCGCCCTGGCGGCGCTGCTGCGGCGGGAGGCGGTGGGGCGGGTGAATTTCCACCACCACCTGCATCTCGGCCTGGCCGGGCTGCGGGCGGCGGCGGCGCTGCCGGGCATGGCGAGCCTGCTGACCCTGCACGAATACACCGCCATCTGCCTGCGCGACGGCCAGATGGTCACGCGGCCGCAGCGCGCCCTCTGCTACGCCGCCTCCCCGGCCGCCTGCGCCACCTGCTTCCCGGAACACGACATCACCCAATTCGCCCTGCGGCGGGACCGCTTCCTGGCGGGCTTCGCGGAGCTTGGCGGCTTCGTCGCGCCCAGCCGCTTCCTCGCCGCGCGCTACGCGGATTGGGGCCTGGACCCGCGCCGCATCACGGTCATCGAGAACGGCCTGCCGCACCCTGCCGCGCCGCTGCCGCCGCGCCAGGTCGGCCAGGGGGGGCGCTGGGTGTTCGGCTTCTTCGGCCAGCTCAACCCCTATAAGGGCATCGACACGCTGCTGGCGGCGGCGGAGCTGATCGCGGCGCGGCCGGCGCTGGCGGCGCGGCTGGCCATCAGGCTGCACGGCACCATCATCGGCCAGAAGGAGGGTTTCCGCGCGGCGCTGGAGGCGGCGGTGCAGCGCTACCCCTTCCTCTCCTATGCCGGGCCCTATCCGAATGAGGCGGTGCGGCCGCTGATGGCCGCCTGCGACTACGTGCTGGTGCCCAGCACCTGGTGGGAGAATTCCCCGGTGGTGATCCAGGAGGCCTTCGCCACGGGCAGGCCGGTCATCTGCTCCGATATCGGCGGCATGGCGGAGAAGGTGGCGGACGGGGTCAGCGGGCTGCATGCCAGGGTGGGCGACCCGGCGGACCTGGTGGCGGCGATGGAGCGGGCGATGGAGCCCGGGATGGCGGCGCGGCTGGCGGCGGGGCTGCCGGTGCCCTGCGACGGGGCGGAGATGGCGCGGCGGTACCTGGCGGCGTTCGAGGCGCTGGCGTAGCGGGGGCTTCGGCCCCGAACCCCCACCAGGGGCGCTGCCCCTGGACCCCGCCGGGGCCAGGACCTGGCCCCGGACCCCGGTGTGAGTTTTGGACCCGACGGTTGAACCGGCAAACTCACACCGGGGTCCGGGGAGGGGTCCCCTCCCCGGTGGGGGGTTGGCGGCGCTGCCGCCAACGGGCAAAGCCCCCAATCTTTCCTTTATTGTCTTCTTCTTCCTGCTCCTACCTCACACCGCCGCGTCGATCCCCGCCAGCACCTCGTCATACACCCGCCGCACCGCCGCCGCCGTCTCGCTCATGCTCGGCGGCGTGGCGATGGTCTTCTGGATCGCCAGCAGCCGGTGCGGCTCCGCCGCCAGGGTCTTCAGCAGGTTCGCCAGGGACCAGGCGCTGCGCGCCTGGAAATGGTAGCCGTCCAGCCCGTCCCGCACCTTCTCCGCCATGCCGCCGATATCGGAGCAGATGACCGGCCGCCGGTTCAGCAGCGCTTCCTGGATCACCAGCGGCGAATTCTCCCACCAGACGGAGGGGACGAGCACCGCATGGCATTGCTGCATCAGCTCATCCACCCGGCTGTTCTCGTAAGGCCCCCGGTAGTTGAAATTCTCCGAGGCCTTGGCGAGGCGCTTCTCGAAATCCAGGCGGAAGGGCTCCGGCTGGCCGGAATAATCACCGTTCACGTCGATCCGCACCCGGTCGATGCCCGCCTTGTCCAGCAGCCCCGCCGCCTCGATCAGCACGTTGATCCCCTTCAGCGCGGAGATCTGGCCGAAGAAGCCGAAGACCAGCCCGTCCTCCACCGGCGGGTAGGGCTGCCGCGCGGCATGCGCCGAGCGTTCCGGCATGCCGTTCTCGATGACCGTCATCTTCTCCGGCGCGATGCCCCAGTCGACATAGCGCCGGGCGAGGAAATGGCTCGGCGAGATGAAGCGGTCCACCAGCCGGAAGAAGCGCTTCATGAACAGCTCGCGCAGGAAGAAATCCGGCTCCGGCTTTTCCGGGAAGCAGCGATGGCAGTCGCGCGGGCTGGCCTTCTCGCACAGGGCGAAGCTCGGCCGCTTCACCATCTGGCCGAAATGGTTGCAGATGGCGAGGTATTCATGGAGCGTCAGCACGATCTTCGCCTGCGGCGCGGCGCGGCGGATATGCAGCAGCGCCTCCACCCCGAAATTCGTGTAGTGGTGCAGATGCACGATGTCGGGCTGGAGCTTGCCCAGCAGCTCGAGGAATTCCGGCGGGAATTCCGGGTCGCCATTCGCGTGGATGCCATGGTCGAAGCCGTGGCCGACATAGACCCATTCCTGCGGCCCGAAGGGCTGGGTCAGCCGCACGCCGAGGCGCTCGCCGATCCGCCCCGGCGCGGCGGCGAGGAAGAAGGCCTCCACATTCGGGTCGGCCTGCAGCTTGGTGTAGAGCTGGAAGGCGGCGATCTCGGCGCCGCCGCGGGACACCCGCGGGTCCATATGGGACATGGTGAGGACGCGCAGCTTCCGCGCCGGCGCCTCCGGGGCGGGCGCCTCGGCGGCGGGCTTTGCGGCGGACCTGCCGGCGGGGCGGCGGCGGGTGGCGGTCTGGCTCATGCCGTCTCTCTCGCGCGGCTAGGGGAGGAACGGGGTCAGGAAAGGCGCAGCACGGCGCCGCCGGTGGGCGGCGCGGCATCGGGGAAGCGGTCGCCCCAGCGCCGGGCGAAGGTCCAGGCATTCACCAGAGTGAGGTTGTGCCGCCAATTATTGCCCGGCGCGCCCTGGGACTGGCGTTCGAGGTGCCACAGCACCGCCTCGTCATCCACGGCGCAATGGTAGCCAAGGTCGCGGATGCGGAAGCAGAGATCCGTGTCCTCGAAATCGCCGACCACGTAATCCTCGCTGAAGCCGCCGAGCTGCTGCGCCAGGTCGCGCCGCAGCACCATGCAGGCGCCGGTCACCGCTTCCTCCCGGTGCAGGCCGCGGCTCGGCCCGCGCATCCGGCCCTTGCCCGGGTGCAGGGCGAAGGGGAAATTGCCGAGCTGCGGCAGCCGCGCGAATTCGATGCCCGAATGCTGCACCGTGCCATCCTCGAACAGCAGCAGCGCGCCGGCGATTCCGAGCGTCGGGTCGGCCTCCAGATGCCCGGTCAGCCGGTCCAGCCAGGTGCCGTCCCGCGGCATGACGTCGGAGTTCAGGAAGCAGATATACTTGCCGCGGGCGATGGCGAGGCCGGCATTGTTGGCCGGCGCATAGCCGAGATTCTGCGGCAGCAGCAGCAGCCGCAGCGGAATGCCGAAGCGGCGATAGACGGAGCGCGCCAGGTTCATCAGCTCCGCCTTCTTCGGCGGATCGTCCAGCACATAGATCAGCTCGTCGGCCGGCAGCCCCCATTCGGAGAACAGGGCGCACTGGTACATCAGGTAGTCGATGCGGCCATAGAGCGGGATGATGATGGAGCAGCGCGGCTCCGCCGGCGGGTCGCCCACCAGCACCTCGACCCCAGGCGGGGCGGCGGCGAGGCGGGCGCGGTTCAGCGCCACCACCGGCGGGCCCAGCACCTTCTCGCAGAGCTCCACCACCTCGTCCGGCGCCAGTTCCAGCCCGTTCAGCAGGCGGCGGATGGCGGCCACCCCGCCCTCCCCGGCCGCGGGCAGCGGGCGGAAGGCCAGGGTGCCGTCGCGCAGCTCGATCTCGAGATGCGCGTCGCGCAGATCCTCCTCCGGCGTGGCGACGAAGGCGACATAGCCGGGGCGCTCGGAGAGCTGGCCGTATTTCGCCGCGAAGGCCTCGCGGATGTCGTGCCGCTCGGTGGCGATCCAGGTTTCGGAAAGCGGGGCGGAAAGCCGGCCGCGGCAGCGCAGGCGGATGCTCTTCACCGCCCGCCCGGGGTCGAGGTACCAGCCGATCAGCACGATGCCGGTGCCGGGCGCCACCAGCATGCTGTCCACCTCCAGATGCAACGGCACCGGCAGGCGGGAGATGGTCTCCACCCCCTCATAGACCGGGCGGGCGAGCAGCCGGCCGAAGGCGCTCTGGCCGCTGCCGGCGCCGGGGGCGGTGGCGGCCAGGCTGCGCACCAGGCCGAGCAGCTCGATCGGCTCCGGCTGGCGGGCGCCGAGGGAGAGGTGCAGCCAGTGCTCCCGCCCCGCCCCGAGCAGCAGCTTGCCGAAGGCGCCGGCATCCTCCGGCGGCAGGCCGGGCAGGAAGGCGACGAAGCCCTCGCCCAGCCCCTCCACATCCGGCCGCGGATGGCGGGCGAGCACCGCCTCGCCTTCCATCTCATGCCCGTCGAACAGGGCGGCGGCGAAGCAGGTCTCGACCCCCGGCAGGGTGCCGAGGCGGAGCCAGCCGCCGAACATCCAGCCGCCGAGCGCCGGGACCGGGCCGCAGAAATCCACATAGCCCTGCGGCTCGCCGACCGGGGCAGGCTCCGGCGGCAGGGGCGGCGGGGCAAGCGCCTCGGCCGGCGGCGGCTCGGCCGCGGCCATCGGCCCCTGGCTGCGCCGCAGCACCCGGCCGCGGCGGCGCCGAATGCTGCCCACCATGGCGGGGCCGGTCAGCAGCAGATAGTCATGCTCGCCGCCCAGCAGGTCGCGGCGCAGCCGGGCGCGGGCCATCAGCGAGGCCAGCTCGGCGATGCCGATCTCGAAGCCCAGCAGCCGGCCGGCCTGGGCGGCGGAAAAGGGCAGGTCCGGGCGCTGGCAATTCAGCGGCACCCGCAGCCGGTGCTCGCCGTCGATCAGCAATTCCACCGCCGCCGCCTCGGCATCGCCATGCCAGAGCGCCGGGTTGAACACCCAGCCGGCCAGCCGCTCGGGCGAGACATGGTCGAGATGGCCGCGCGGCTGGAAGGCGGCGCGCGGCACCTCCTCCAGCCGGGCGCCGAGCAGCAGCCCCTGGCTGTTGCCGAGGCTGAGGCCGAGCCCCTGCAGCCCTTCCGGCGGCAGGGGCAGGTCGGCGACGAAGCCGAGCGGCTCCGCCTCCCCCTCCTCCGCCAGGTCGGGGCGGGGGAAGACGCCGTTCAGCGGCAGCGGCGGCGCGTCGCCCAGGCGCAGCCGATAGGGCGGCGGCGCCGCCACCCAGCCGGCGAGCAGCAGGAAGCCCTCGCCCAATTCCAGCCTTTCGAAGCCGGCGACGGGCTTGGGCGCGGTGGCGGAAGGGCTGCGCGTCCCGGCATCCGCGGCGGCGTCATTCATGCGGCAGGGTCTCCGCGCCCGCTGGGGGCGGTGGGAAGGGGGAGGGTCCGATCGGCAGCGGCAGGGCGGTGGGCGCCGGCACAATGCCGCGGAAGACTCCTCCGGCCAAGCGCCACCGCAGCGCAAAATTCCCATATTGCCAAGGGTTTCGGCGCCGTTCCGAAGCCATACGAGAGATGCCCCGCCAGTTGCGGCACGCTTGCCCACGGGTTGCACACTGTCAAGCAAACTCCACCGGTTCCGCGCCGCGGTCCGCCTGCCCGCGACCCTCTGGGCAGGCTTCCTTGCCGGTCCGTGAAGGATCGGACCGCAACTGCTATGATATGCCGATGCAGGACACCGCGACCGCGCCAGGCGACAGCGTGACGGAGGCCCCGGCCGCAGCCCTGGCGGCCCGGCTGGCGGCGCAATTGGGCGGCCTGCCCGCCCCCGCCGCCCTGGCCGCCCTGGCCGAGGCGCTGGCGGCCTTGGGCTGGGCCGCCCCAGCCGCCGCCCTGGCCCGGCAGGCGGCGCTGGCCGCGCCGGCAGACCCGGCCGCGCTCAGCCGCCTCGGCCGGCTGGCCGAGCCGCCGCCGGAGGCGCCGCCGGCGAGCGCCGCGGCGGCCGCGGAACAGGCCGCCCGGGCGGCGCCGCCGGCACAGCGCCTGGCCGCCTGGCGCGGCGTACTGGCGCTCTTTCCCGGCCATGTCGCGGCGCAGATGGAAATCGGCCACGCCCTTCGCGCCGGCGGCGACCCGGCCGCCGCCCTGCCGCATTTCGCCGCCGCCCGGGCAGCGGCACCGGCCGCCGACTGGGCCGCCCTGGCGGAGGCCGATACGCTGCGCCAGCTCGGCCGCCTCGCCGCGGCGGAGCTGGCCTATCGGGAGGTGCTGCGGCGCCGCTCCGACCATCCGGCGGGGCTCGCCGGCCTCGCGGAGTGCCGCCGGCTGCTGGGCGATGCGGCGGCGGCCGGCGCCCTCTTCGCCCGCCTCGCCGCGCTGGCGCCGGGGGACCCGGCCGGGTCGCTGGGCCTCGCCGAATTGCACCTGGCGGCGGGCGAGGCGGCGGCGGCGGCCGAGGGGTTCCGCGCCGTGCTGGCGCGCCACCCCGGGCATCGCGGCGCCATGATGGGGCTCGGCCATGCCGCCATGGCGCTGGGGCAGCCGGCCGCCGCCCAGCCGCTCTTCGCCGCCGTGGCGGCGGCGGAACCAGGGGCGATCTGGGCCCTGCTGCCGCTGGCCGAGGCGGCGCGGGCACTGGGCGAGCCGGAGGTGGCGCTCACCCATTTCACCGCCGCCCTCGCCCTGGCACCGGATTCGCTGCAGGCCCGGCTCGGCCGGGTGGCGGCGCTGGCCGAGGCGGGGCGGGCGGCGGAGGCGCTGGCCGAGGCCCGGGCGGCGGTGGCGGCCAGGCCGGAGGAGCCCGGGCTGCAGATGGCGCTCGGCCAGGCGGCGCGGGCGCTGGGCGAACATGAGCTGGCCCGCACGGCTTTCGCCGCCGCCGCGGCGCTGCGCCCTGGGGACCCTGCCCCGCTGGTGGAAGCGGCGGCCGCGGCACGGGCGCTGGGCGAGCCCCGGGCGGCGCGCGCCCTGCTGGAACAGGCGCTGGCGCGCGACCCGGGCTGCGCGCCGGCGCTCGAGCATCTCGGCGGGCTGCACCGCGCGGCAGGCGAGCTGGCGGCGGCGCTGGCCAGCTTCGCCGCCGGCATCGCCACCGGCCGCCCCGGCCCCTGGAGCTATCTGGGCGCCGCCGAGATCGAGGCCGAGCAGGGCCGGCTGGACGCCGCCCTGGCGCTGCTGGCGGCAGGCGAGGCGGCGCTGCCCGGCGTGGCGGAACTGCCGGCCAAGCGGCTGGAATTGCTCCGCCGCAGCGGCGCGGTGCCGGCGGCCCTGGCGGCCGCCAGGGCGCTGCCCGCGGACCGCTTCCCCATCTGGTTCGAGCGGGTGGTGCTGGAGCATGAAGCCGGCGATGCCGCCACCGCCGCGGCGCTGCTGGCCGCGCCGCCGCCGGCGCCCGGCCTCGGCGCCCGGGCCCGGGCGCTGCATCTGCGCGGGCTGGTGCTGGCGGATCATTGGCGCCTGGCGGAGGCGGAGAAGCTGCTGGCCGAGGCGGCGGCGCTGGCGCCGGAGGATCCCTGGCCGCCCACCCGCCTCGCCATGCTGCGGCTGGCCCGCAGCGACGCCGTCGGGGCCCGGGCGGCGGTGGCGGCGGTGCTGCGGATCGCGGCGGCGGCGGTGCGGGCGCAGGGCCGCACCCCGCGGATCGCCCAGACCTTCCACGGCCAATTGCTGGACGAGCTGGCGCTGGAGCCGGCGCTGCTGGCGCGGCTGCAGGCGCTGGCGGCGGCGCCCGCCGCGGCGCGACTGGCCCCGCTGGCGGCGCTGGTGCGGGAAAGGCCGGAGCATTTCGGCGCAGCGCATGCCCTGGCGGTGGCGCTGCGCCAGGCCGGCGGCTTCGCCTTCCGCCCCGCCCCGGGGGCGCCGCCCCTGCCTGCCCGGCTGGCGCAGTACTGGCACGCCGCCGAGCCCCCCGCCGATCTCCGTGCCATGATGGCGGGCTGGCAGCGCCCGGGCCTCGCCGCGCGGCGCTTCGACGACGCTGCTGCCACCGCCTGGATGGCGGCGCACCAGCCGCCGGAGGTGCAGGCCGCCTGGCGCCGGGCGCGGACGCCGACGCACCGGGCGGATCTGCTGCGCCTCGCCCTGCTGGCGACCGAGGGCGGCTGGTGGGCGGATGCGGACGACCTGCTGTTCGGGGATCTCGCCGCCCTGGCGCCGCCAGGGGCGACGCTGGTGCTGTACCAGGAGGATCTCGGCTCCATCGGCAACAACCTGATGGGGGCAGCGCCCGGCCACCCGGTGCTGCGGGAGGCGCTGCGGCAGGCCGTCGTGGCGATCAACCGCGGCGATGCCGACATGGTCTGGCTGCAGACCGGGCCGGGGCTGCTGACCCGGGTGCTGGCCGGGGCGGTGGCCGCGGCGGGGGAGGTGCCGCCCGGGGTTCTGGTGCATGACCATCTGACGGTGCTGCGGCAGGTCGCGCTGCACTGCCTCGCCGAGTACAAGACCCGAGCGCATTGGATGCGGCGGCCGGAGGCGGCGGGCTGAGGGAAGATCGGGAGGTGTGAGCTTCAGACCCGACGCCTCAACCCGCGGACTCAGGGCGGCGGGGGTATGGGGGCAGAGCCCCCATTGCTGGCGCGTGCGGGGCAGAGCCCCTACGGGGAAATCCCGCTCCGGTTGCTGGACCCAGGCGGCCGTACCTGGCATTTGCGGTAAGTACCTCGCCGCTTAGGTTTTTTCCGGAACGATACGAAACCGCCTTTGACGCGGGATGTTATCGCCGCGACCCCGGGTCGCCGGGGCATGACCTAGAATGGAGACGCAGCGCCATGCGCATCATCCTGACCCTGAGTGCGGCGCTGCTGCTGTCGGCCTGCATCAGCAGCAGCAACCCCTCCCCGCCGCCGCAGAACGTGGTGGTGCCGCCCGGCACGGTGCTGGTGCCGGCGCGCTAGAGCGGTTTCACACTGGCTGTGCAGCGCGAAACCGCTCTAGCTTATGGATGGTAGAGCAGATTCACGCCTCCGGGCGATGCCGCCCTCCGGCGATCTGCTCTAGAGCGGTTTCACCTCGCCTACGCTCGGCGAACCGCTCCAGCCCTTTGTTGGTCGCATTTTCCGAGTCGTCCGGCGATTCCGCCGGACTTGAAAATGCTCCAGAGCATGATCCCTTCGCCTGCGCTCGCGGCTCCAGGTCCTTGTCCGATGGCGTGATTCGCGCTCCCGGTGCCGCCGCCGAAAGCGATCGCGCACCGCGGCGGGATGTGCCCGCCTCCGCCCACGCCCCCCGCCCCGGGCTTTCGCCCGACCGCCTGGGAGCCCGCCCGAGAAGGGCCCCGGCAGCCGACGGAGGTGGGATCTTGCATCCCGATGCTGGTGGCATCGGCAACTCCGCGGATGCCACCAGGGCGGCGGGTCCGCCCGCCGGACGCCCCGGCCCCGCCGTCGCGCGGGGGATCGGCGCCCGGCGGCCCAGCCCGTCCTTCCGCTGTGGCCGCCGCGCCCTCCTCGCCGCCGCGCTGGCGGGCTGCGCGGGGGCGCGCCAGCCCCTGCCCCCGCCGCCCACCGGCGAGGCCAGGCTGCAATTACTCCGCCGCGGCTGGCACAGCGATATCGGCCTGCCGGCGGAGACGGTGCCGCCGGACCTCGCCGCCCTCTTCCCCGGCGCCGAGTGGCTGCTCTTCGGCTTCGGCGACCGCGACTACGTGCTGGCCGCCAGCCCCGGCTTCGGCACCGCCCTCGCGGCGCTCTTCCCCGGGCCGGGGGCGATCCTCGTCACCGGGTTGCGCCTGCCGCCCGCCGAGGCCTTCCCCGAGCGTGACTGCACGCCGCTCCGCCTGCCGCCCGGGGGGCTGCGCGGCGCGGCAGGCTTCGTCGCCGCCTCCGTCGCCGGCGGGCCGATCCGGCAGGGCCCCTATCCAGGCAGCCTGTTCCTGCCCGCCCGGCAGCGCTATAGCGGCAGCTATACTTGCAATACCTGGACCGCCGAGGCCCTGGCCGCCGCCGGCCTGCCGGTGATGCCGGAGGGGGTGCTCTTCTCCTGGCAGGTCACCGCCCTGGCCACGGCGCTGCTGGCGGCCGGCTATGGCTGAGCCTGGCGCCGCCGGCCTGCGGAAACCGGGGCCGCCCGGCCGGGGAAGCCCGATCCGCCTTCGCGCGATGCGCTTTGCCTCGCCCGGCCCGGCGGGCCGAGGGCCTCAGAACAGCGCCGCGAAGGGCAGCACGGCCACCACCTCCCCGGGCGCCACCGCCAGCACCTCCTCCGGCAGTTCGGCGAAAGCGTCAGATTCGGTCAGGGAGGTGAGCAGGCCGGCGCCTTCCCGGGCGAATTTCATCGCCTCCGGCAAAAGCGCGCCGGGCGCCAGCCGCACCCGCACATATTCCCGCCGCCCGGCCTTCTTGCGGTAGTGGAAGGCGGCGCGGGCGGCGAAGCGCGGCAGGGGCTCCGGCGCCGCGCCGGCCAGGCGCAGCACCAGCGGCCGGGCGAGATGCAGGAAGGTGACAACCGCCGCCACCGGGTTGCCAGGCAGCCCCACCACCGGCGTGCCGCCCGCGAGGCTCCCGCCGGCGCCCCGCAGCACCCCCATCGCCGCCGGCCGCCCCGGCTTCACCGCCAGCCGCCAGAAGACCAGCTTGCCGCCGGCCTCGATGGCGGCGCGGACATGGTCCTCCTCCCCGGTGCTGACACCGCCGGAGGTGAGCAGCAGATCATGCCCCGCGGCGGCGGCGGCCAGCGCCGCGGCCGTCGCCGCCTTGTCGTCCGGCAATATGCCGAGATCGGTCGCCACCACCGGCAGCCGGGCCAGCAGGGCCAGCAGGGTGAAGCGGTTGCTGTCATAGGTCTGGGCCGGCCCCAGCGCGGCGCCGGGCGAGGCCAGTTCATCCCCGGTGGAGAAGACGCCGACGCGCACCAGCGGCCGTACCGGCAGGGAGGCGAGGCCCAGCGCCGCCGCCAGCCCGATCTCCGGCGCCCGCAGCCGGCGGCCTGCCGGCAAGGCGAGCGCGCCCTGCGCCACATCCTCCCCAGCCGGGCGGGCATTGGCGCCGGGCTTCAGCCCCGGCGGCACCAGCAGCGTCCCCGCCTGCAGCGCCGCGTCCTCCTGCATCAGCACGGTATCGGTGCCCGGGGGCATGGGGGCGCCGGTGAAGATGCGGGCGGCGGCGCCCGGCGGCAGGGGCCGGGCAGCCTGGCCCGCCGCCACCCGGCCTTCCAGCCGCAAGGGGGTGGCCGCCCCCGGCGCCAGATCGGCATGGCGGAAGGCATAGCCATCCACCGCCGAATTGAAGAAGGGCGGCAACGGCAGCGGCGCGGCCAGGGGCGCCGCCAGCACCCGCCCCAGCGCCCGGCCCAGCGGCAGCGCCTCCCCCCCCGCCAGAGGCGGCACCCGCTCGGCGATCAGCGCCGCCGCCTCCTCCACGCTCAGCAGCTTGCCGCCAAAGGCGAAGCAATCATCGGAAAGCTGGGCCATGAGGCAGTCTATAGCGGATTGCCGCCGGGCCTGAACGGCCTCCGTCGCCGCCCCGCCCTACCAGGCGTCGATCGGCACCGCATGCGCCAGGGCGAGGTCGGCAATCGCCTCGACATCGTCGAGATGCGCCCAGGGGAGGGCCGGGTGCAGGCCCAAGGGCGGCCGCACATCGCCGGCGATGGCACGGATCGCCGGGTCCTCCGGATGCAGCCAGGGCTTGGCATTGGCCGCCCGGTGGATTTCGATCTTCGGGTGGCCGGTGCGCTTGAAGCCCTCGACGATCACCAGGTCGACCGGCGCGAGATGCCCGAGCAGCTCCCGCAATTCCGGCTCCGGCGCGCCGCGCAGCTCGGTCATCAGCGCCCAGCGGTTGCCGGAGGAGACCAGCACCTGCCGCGCCCCCGCCTCCCGATGCACCCAGCTATCCTTGCCCGGCGTATCGACGTCGAAGCGGTGATGCGCGTGCTTCAGCGTAGACACGCCGATCCCCCGCCGCGAGAGGCAGGGGATCAGCTTCGCCAGCAGGGTCGTCTTGCCGGCCCCGCTCCAGCCGGCGAGGCCGATGAGCTTCACGCCGCCCTCACCCGGCGCCCGCCGGCTTCGCGCCCGGCACCGGCGCCCGCGCCTTCGCCTGCTCCTCCTCCACCCAAAGCGCGTGGTGCTCCTTCGCCCAATTCTCGTCCACCTCGCCGGTGGTCATGGCGTCGATCGCCCCCTCCATCCCGATGGAGCCGATATAGATATGCGCCAGGATGGCGGCGATCATCAGCACGGCCAGCAGCCCATGCACCACATGCGCCGCCTGCTGGCCGGCGATGTCGGTGACGGTGAAGGGGAAGACCAGCACATAGCCGGAGGCGGCGACGAGGCCGCCGCCGAGGATGGTGATCCAGAACATCCCCTTCTGCCCGGCATTGAAGCGCCTGGCCTGCGGATGGCCACGGCCGATGAAGCCGCCGCCCTTCTTCACCCATTCCAGGTCGAGCCGGTTCGGGATGTTGTCCCTGACCCAGAGCAGGAACATCACCGCCAGGCCGAGGGTGAAGGGGAAGGCCAGGAAGTTGTGCGCGATCTTCCCCGCCGCGCTGACCGCCGTGAAGGCCTCCGGCCCGATCAGCGGCAGCAGCAGGTGCCGGCCGAAGGTGAGGTTGAGCCCCGAGAGGCCGAGCACGATGAAGCAGGAGGCGACCATCCAGTGATTCGCCCGCTCCAGCAGGTTGAAGCGGAGCAGGGTGCGGCCGGACATGCCGGCCTCCGGTCGGATGCGGCCCCGGATGAGGAAGAAGCCGGCCAGCACGGCCAGCATGCCGAGCACGGCCACGCCGCCCACCCAGGTGAGGATGCGGTTGTGGAATTCGCGCCATTCCCGGCCCGCCGGCTGGATGAGGTTGGCGGCCGTCGCATTCGGGATGGTGATGCGGCCGGCGATGCGCTCGCCGCGCAGCGCCGCCTGCAATTCCAGCTCGGCGGCGTCGGCCTGGTTGCGGTCGCCGAGCGGCGGCGGCGCGGGGATCGGCGCCACCGGCGTGGGCGCGGCGGCCACCGGCGGCGGCGCGGCGGGCATGCCGGTGGGCGCGTGCGGCTCATTCGTCTGCGGCACCTGGCCGGGGCCGAGCCGGCCGCGGCCGGGGCCGACTTCCGGCACCGGCGCCTGCACTTCCGGCTCGGCGCCGGAGGGTTGGCCGGCGGCCTGCTGCGCCGCGGCGCCGCCGGCCAGGAGCGAAAGGGCGAGCGCCGCCCCGAGCAGGGCGTGGGTGGGCAGCGCGCGGGTCATGCCGGCAGCGTCTCCCGATAGGCGGTGCGCCAGCCCCAGGCGCCGGAGCCATAGCCGCGGCGCTGCACCCTTTCCTTGTAGATGCTGGCGATGATCTCGCCATCGCCGGCCAGCAGCGCCTTGGTGCTGCACATCTCGGCACAGAGCGGCAGCTTGCCCTCGGCGATGCGGTTGGCGCCGTACTGGATGTATTCCGCCGGGCTGTTGTCCTGCTGCGGGCCGCCGGCGCAGTAGGTGCATTTGTCCATCTTGCCGCGCCCGCCGAAATTGCCGACGCGCGGGTATTGCGGTGCGCCAAAGGGGCAGGCGTAGAAGCAGTAGCCGCAGCCGATGCAGAGATCCTTGTCGTGCAGCACGATGGCATCGGCGGTGGTGTAGAAGCAGCTCACCGGGCAGACCGCGGCGCAGGGCGCGTCCGTGCAATGCATGCAGGCCATGGAGATGCTGCGCTCCCCCGGCTTGCCGTCATTCAGCGTGACGACGCGCCGGCGGTTGATGCCCCAGGGCACGTCGTGCTCGTTCTTGCAGGCGGTGACGCAGGCGTTGCATTCGATGCAGCGGTCGCTGTCACACAGGAACTTCATCCGCGCCATGATTATGCGCTCCGGATCTGGCAGAGGGTGACCTTGGTTTCCTGCATGAAGGTCACCGGGTCGTAGCCATAGGTGGTCACGGTGTTCACGCTCTCGCCGAGCACGATGGGATCGGTGCCGGGCGGATAGAAGCGCCGGCGATCCTCGCCCTGGAAGAAGCCGCCGAAGTGGAAGGGCATGAAGGCGACACCCTTGCCGACCCGCTCGGTCACCAGCGCCTTCACCTTCACGCGGCTGTTGCTCTCCGGTCCGTAGACCCAGACCCAGCCGCCGTCGCGCACGCCACGCTCCGCCGCATCGGCCGGATTCACCTCGACGAACATGTCCTGCTGCAGCTCGGCGAGCCAGCGGTTGGAGCGCGTCTCCTCGCCGCCGCCCTCATACTCGACGAGCCGGCCGGAGGTGAGGACGATGGGGAAATCCTTCGCCACCGTGGTGCTGCGGTTCTGCACGCTCACGCCGAGATGCGGCATGCGGAAGCCGCGGCGGTCCGGCAGTGTCGGGTACTTGGCAATCAGGTCCGGCCGCGCGGTGTAGATCGGCTCGCGGTGCACCGGCACCGGGTCCGGCAGGTTCCAGGCCACCGCCCGCGCCTTGGCATTGCCGAAGGGCGAGCAGCCATGCTCCAGCGCCACCCGGATGATGCCGCCCGAGAGATCGGTGGACCAGGCGGCGCGGTCGATATTGGCGCCGAAATGCCGCTCCAGGCTGGCCTTTTCCGCCGCCGTCAGGTCGTCGTACCAGCCGAGCCGCTTCAGCATGGCGACGGTGAATTCCGGGTAGCCGTCCTCGATCTCCGAGTCCTTGGACCAGCTCCCCTCGGCCAGCAGCGTCTGGCCGTTGCGCTCCACGCCGAAGCGGGCGCGGAAGGTGCCGCCGCCATCCTTCACATGCAGATGGGTGTTGTAGAGGATGGCGCTGCCGGGGTGTTTGATCTCCGGCGTGCCCCAGCAGGGCCAGGGCAGGCCGTAATAGTCATGCGCGACGGGCGTGCCCTCCCGCCCGCGCAGGGTCACCAGGTCGAATTTGTCCTGGTGTTCCATGTGCAGCTTCAACCGTTCCGGCGATTGCCCGGTATAGCCGATGCTCCAGAGGCCGCGATTCATCTCCCGCAGGATGTCCTCGGCGGAGACCGAGGGGCCCTTCGGCCCCTGCGTCACCCCGATGCGGCGGAACATCGGCTCGGCGAAGCCGAGCCGCTGCGCCAGCAGGTACATGGCGTCGTAGTCGTTCTTGCTCTCGAAGATCGGCTCGACGATCTTGAAGCCCCATTGCAGCGAGCGGTTGGAAGCGGTGCGGGTGCCCTCCATCTCGAAGCTGGTGCAGATCGGCAGCAGGTAGGTGCCGTCCTTGCGGGCGGAAAGCTGGCTGAAGGTGGTCGGGTGCGGATCCGCCACCACCAGCAGCTCCAGCTTCTCCAGCCCCTTCACCGATTCCGGCATGCGGGTGACGGTGTTGCCGCCATGGCCGAACACCACCATGGCCTTCAGGCTGTGCGGCTGCTGCACATAGGCCTCGCCATCGGCGGCGGTCTTCTCCAGCTCGCCCGGCATCAGCGTGGCGTCGAACCAGCGGGTGGTCGGGATGCCCGGCGTCTCCATCAGCGCCTTGCTGCCGAAGCGGCCGAGCAGCCACTCGTACTCCACTTCCCAGACCCGGGCGAAATGCCGCCAGGCATTCTCGTCCAGCCCGTAATAGCCCGGCAGGGTGGTGACATCGAGACCGAGATCGGTCGCGCCCTGGACGTTGGTGTGGCCGCGGAAGATGTTCGCGCCGGTGCCGGCGCTGCCGACATTGCCGGTGGCCAGCAGCAGCACCGAATAGGCCCGCACATTGGCGGTGCCGACGGTCTTCTGCGTGGCGCCCATGCACCAGATCAGGGTGGCGGGCTTCTGCGTCGCGAACATCTGCGCCACGCGCTTCAACTGCTCGCCCGGCACGCCGGTGACCCGCTGCACCTCCTCCGGTGTCCATTTCGCGACCTCGGCGCGGATCTCCTCCATGCCGTAGACGCGCTGGCGGATGAACTCCTTGTCCTCCCAGCCATTCTGGAAGATGTGCCAGAGCATGCCCCAGATCAGCGGGATGTCGGTGCCGGGCCGCAGCCGCACATACTCCGTCGCATGCGCGGCCGTGCGGGTGTAGCGCGGGTCGATGACGACGAGGTTGGCACGGTTGATCTCCTTGCCGGAGAGAACATGCTGCAGGGAGATCGGATGCGCCTCCGCCGGGTTGCCGCCCATGATGATCATGGTGCGGGCGTTGCGGATGTCGTTGTAGCTGTTGGTCTGGGCGCCGTAGCCCCAGGTGTTGGCGACGCCGGCGACGGTGGTGGAGTGGCAGATGCGGGCCTGGTGATCGACTGAATTGGTGCCCCAGAAGGCGCCGAATTTGCGGAAGAGATAGGCCGCCTCATTGGTGAATTTGGCGCTGCCCAGCCAGAAGACGCTGTCCGGCCCCGCCTTCTCCCGGACTTCGAGCAGCTTGGCGCCGATCTCCTCGATCGCCTGGTCCCAGGAGAGGCGCTGCCACTGCCCGCCGACCAGCTTCAGCGGGACTTTCAGCCGGCGGTCGCCGCTCACCAGCTCCCGCACGGAAGCGCCCTTAGCGCAATGGGTGCCGCGGTTGATCGGGCTGTCCCAGGAGGGTTCCTGGCCGACCCAGACGCCGTTCTGCACCTCGGCGGTGACGGTGCAGCCGACCGAGCAATGGGTGCAGACATTCTTCACCCGCTGCACCGGCTGGCCGTGGTCCAGCACGCCCATCGAGCCTTCCGCCGCCCGGGCGCGGCCGGCGCCCAGCGTGCCGAGCGCGGCGAGCCCGGCGCCGCCCAGCCCCGCCTGGCGCAGGAAGCCGCGGCGGTCCAGCCCGCCGCCGGACAGCCCCGCATAGGCCGAGGCGAGGCGCTGCTTCGCCGCCTTCCCGTCCGAACGCTTGATCAGCATGGCGCGCCCCTCAGTACTCGTAGCGGTTGGTGCGGTAGAAGGCCTGCACGTCGGCGGCGTTTTCGCGGTAGCGCGCCGCCACGCGGTCCGCGGCGTTCTCCTTCCGCGCCTGGCCGGCGGGCACGGCATCCGCGCGCTGCGCCGCCGCCTCCCCGGCCGCGGCCGCCGCCGCGGTGCCGAGGCCAAGGGCGCGGAGGAAACCGCGGCGTTCCGGGCTGGTCTTGTTCATGACGGCGAGTCCTTGCTGGTCATGCGGGCAGCTCCAGGGCGGCCTGCTCGATCTCGACGGCAATGCGGCCAAGGCGGCCGACCGCGCGATAGAAGGAAGCCGCCTCCGCCCCTTCCAGATCGGCGAAGCAGCGGCCGGCCCAGGGGCGGAGATGGCGATGGAAGAAGCCCGGCGCGTCCTCTTGCCGGCCGAAGCGGGCTTGCAGCAGCCCGGCATAGGCCTCGCAGAGAAAGGCCAGATGGTCCTCCGGCTCCGGCACGCCCGGGGCGCGGGCGATGCCGAGCCGGGCGAGGCTGGCCCGCAGCTCCGCCAGCGGCCGTTCATGCAGGAAGCCGGTGAGGTAGTAGGAGGCGTAGGGCTGCAGCTCCCCCCGCCCGACGCCGATGAAGAGGGCGAAATACTCCCGCTCCACCGCCGCCGGCCGGGCAGCGGAAGCGGCTTCGGCCAGCCGGCCGAGGGCGGCGCCGAGCGGGCCGGCATCCCCGCGCAGCCTGGCAAGGCCGGTCAGCAGCGCCGCATCCGGCGCCGCCGAGAGCAGCCGCCCCAGCAGGGCGAAAAGCCGCGCCCGTTCCGCCTCCACGGCATCCGGATGCTCGGTTTCCGCCTTGCTCACGCCCGCTCCCGCTCTCGCGACAATGCTAACAGCCGGTCCACTTTCTGTGCCTCATCTGACAGGGGGAGAGGCTGTTCCGCAAGGGCTAGCTTGGGGAAGCTTTTGGAATTGCAAGGCAGCGGCCCTAGCCCGGCCGCGCCCCGCCATGCCGGCGACGGGGCGAGGCGGGGGCGGGCCCGGCCGGGGGCGGAGGCGGAGGCGTGGCGGGCGCCGCTTCGCCCGGGGCGGAGAGGCGGAGCGCGGCGGGGGTGACGGCCGGTGCCGCCGCGACCCCAGGGAATGGTCCTGGCGCGGTCGCTGCCGGTGTGCCACCCTCATCAGCCCCGTCGGCTGGTGCCGCTGCCGCGTCGTGGGGCAGGCCCGGCACGGCGGGGGGACACGCGCCGGCCGCCGCCGGGCTGTCCCCCTTCGGGAACGCCGCGTCGGACGTCGCATCGGGGGGTTGGCCCGGCACCGCAGGAGGACACGCGCCAGCCGCCGCCGGGCCGTCCCCTTCCGGAAGCGCCGCGTCGGGCGCCGCATCGAGGGGTTGGCCTGGCACTACGGGAGGACACGCGCCGGCCGCCGCCGGGCTGTCCCCCTTCGGGAACGCCGCGTCGGACGTCGCATCGGGGGGTTGACCCGGCACCGCGGGGGGACACCCGCCAGCCGCCGCCGGGCCGTCGCCCTCCGGGAGCGCCGCGCCGGGCGCCGCCGCCGGGGTCGGCGCTTCCTCCTCCTCCACCAGCCCGGTCGCCTGGGCCAGCAGCCGCTTCACATCCCCGCCGAGTTCCAGGGCGAAGCCCGGCACCCCCTCGGGCGCGTTGAAATCCCAGGCGTAATCCGCCGGGCCGACGAAGTCGCGGATCACCGGGTCCAGGGTCCAGATCCGCCGCAACGCCGCCTGGCGCAGAGCCTGCGGCACGCCGGCACGAAGGAAGGGGGCGATATCGCTCTCCGCCGTCAGGCTCTCCAATGGCGGCAGGCTGGCGGGGTCGAAAAGCGGCTCGGGCGGCGGCGATCCGGCCGGGGGCGGCGCGGCGGCGGGTGCCGCGGCAGGCGGTGCCGCGGCGGCGGTAGCAGAGTCCGGCTCCGGCAGCGGCGCCTCCTGCCGCGCCGCGCGCTTGCGGCGGGACCAGCGGGCGAGGAAGCCGTCCTCGCTCACCCCTCGCCCCCGCGACGATGGCGGCCGCATGCCTCACGGCGCTGGCCCCCCTGGCGGCCGGGCGCGAGACGGGGCCTGGGGAGGACGCGTCCTTCACTCATCCCTCGCCTCCTGTCCCTCGCCTCCCGGGCGATGGCAGCCCGAACGCCGCCCGGCTTCCGCCCCGCTCATCCCTCGCCTCCCGGGCGACGGCGGCCCAGCGCCTCGGGGTCCGCCCGGTCACGCCTTCGCTTGTGGAAGCTGCGTTCCACATGGTGCTGCGCCACGAAGCCCGCCAGCAGCGCCCGCAAGCCGGGCGGCATCGGCAGGGCCTCCAGCAGATCCTGGCCGGCATCGGCGTAGAGATGCGCCTCGCCGGTATCCACCGTCACGGCGTGCAGCGCATAGCCCGGCGCCGCCGCCACCGGGCGCAGCACCACCCAGAGGCTCGGCGTCGCGGCGCCGAGATTGTCCAGGTAGTTCGGCGTATCGGTCGGGCAGAGCATCAGCGCCGCCATCCCGGCGAAGAAGAGGCTCCGCCCCGCCTCCTCCCGCAGCAGGGTCCAGGGCGGCAGCTCGGGCACCGCCTCCAGCACCTCCACCGCGCGCCAGGACCAGTCGGCCCATGGCGTCACGCCGGGCCGCCGCTCCACCAGCACGCCGAGCGGGATGTGCAGCGTGCCCGGAACTTCGAGGCGGCTCATGTCGCCTGCTCCGCGGCTTTCAGCGGCAGGCCGGTGGCGAGGTTCTGCGGCTTCAGCCGCACCCTCTGCGCCGCATCCATGGCGAGCGCCAGATAGACCGGCCGCCCCGCCACCTCCGGCAGGACGCGGGAGGTCTCGGTGAATTCCAGCACGCCGAGCCAGAGGAGGCGGGCGAGCCGCGCCTGCGCCACTTGTTCGCCGCGCCAGAGGGCGTTGGCGATGGCGGTCGCCTCGGCATCCAGCCCGACATGCCAGCGCCAATTCTGATCCTCGATGACCGGGACGGGGCGGATCACCACCGCCTCGCCGATCGCATGGCGAATGAAGCGTTCCAGCGCCCGGGCGAGGCCGGCCTGGCCCGGCCGCCCCTCGGCGATGTCGAGGGCGAGGTCGTGCGCGTCGGAGCGCGCGGCATAGGCGGGCGCCAGCGCTTCGGAGAGCACCTCCAGCTCCACCTCGCGCGGCGGCGCCCCGGCCTCGGCCAGCAGCCGGCCGATGGCGCCGAAATCGCCATCGGCGGCGCGCGCCTCCAGCACCTCCTCATCCGCCAGCAGGGTGGCGCCGTGGTGGATGGCGGCGCGCTGCGGGCGGAAGAGGCATTCGGCGGCGCGGAGGGTGAAGGCATCCGCTTCCCCCTCCATGGCGGCGCGCGCCACCAGATGCGTCAGCATCTGCAGGAAAATGGGCGGGATGCCGCGGACATCACCGCGGTAGAAGGACAGCCACGCCGCCTCCAGCGTCGGCGCCGCCTGGACCCGGTCGCGGAAGGCGAGGAAGAGCGCCCAATTCTCCCGCGCATCGGCATCTTCCAGCGCCGCCACCTCGGCCGGCCCTACCGGGCGCAGGGGGGTGGCGAGCAGGCCGGCATGCAGGGCGCGCTCCGCGGCGCAGGCGTCCTCCGGCGGCACCAGCTCCGGCCGGGCGAGGAAGGCGCGCCAGAGATCGGGGGTGGGAACCAGCCGCCCGGCCGCGTCGCGATCGCAGAGATGGTGGCCGGAGGCGAGCCAGAATTCGCCGGGGGCCGGGAGGAAAGGGGTCATAGCAGGGTCAGGTCCGGACGGTCGGGGGGCAGGTCCTCCACCTCCTCCACCACGGCAAACACCGGCAGGGCGCCGGGGTCGCGCAGCGGCTCGGCGCGGCGGTGCAGGGTGCGGAACTGCTCGCGCACCGCGCCTTCCTCCACGCGGCGGGACAGGGCGAGCACGGTGCCGGGCGGGTGATCGCAGAGGGAGGCGGCGAAGGCGATTTCCTCCTCGGCCGCGGCCCGGGCGGCGGCCGCATCCGGCGCGCCATGGGCGGAAAGGATATGGGCGGCGAGGGCGGTGAGCGCCGCCTCGCGCTCGGCGGCGCTGGCCTCCACCACCTCCACCAGGGTGGACCAGCCGAGGCTGGCCAGGCCGAGGAAGCCGCCGCGGAAGGCCTGGCGGCGCTTGCCGGTGAGGGTGGCGGGGTCGCTGTCCCAGAATTCGAAGCCGCCGGGCACGGCCCATTCGCCGGGCGCGGCGGCGCGTTCGAAGATGACCAGGTCGGAGGGGTCGAGCCGGATGGTGCGGGGGAGACGGATCATGGCGGCCTCCCGCCCGGGCGTGCGCCCGGGGCTTGAAGTTGGCCCCGGGCCCGGGTCCGGACCCAGGCCCGACATCGTCCCCGCGCCCGGTGCCATCCCGACGGTCGATGCCATCTCAACGGCCGATACCAGCCCCGCACCCGATACCGCCCCGCCCCGTTCCACCCCCACGCCCCGTTCCACCCCCACGCCCGGCACCACCCCCACGCCCGGCACCACCCCCACCCTAACCCTCCCCCGCCAGCGGGGGAGAGAAAGCGGCGTTCTTCCTTCCTCGTCGCAGGGGGCGCCGGGCGCGCCGCGCTCATAGGGGCGGGGGCGCAGCGATCGCCGGGCGTGGGGGCGCGGCCACGCTCCGGCCCGGCGGCGCAGCCCGGCCAACCCGGCTCCCGGCCCCTCACCACGGCAACTCCCACCTCTCCCGCACCCCGTCCCGCTCCACCACCAGCGCCCCCGTCCCAGGTTCGATCCCCCGCCGCGCCCCCTCCGGCGCATCCGCCAGCCGGGCAAGGAAGGTCCCGATCAGCCGCCGCGGCCCGCGGGACTGCCATTCCTCCAGCCCGGCCATCAGGTGCCGCGCCCAGGCGGCGGTCAGCTCGGCGGCGTCCAGCGCGTCAGAAAACCCTTCCTCGAACAGGCTGGTCTGCCCGGGGGTGTCGCCGGGGATGTGGCGTTCGGGGAAGGCCAGGCGCAGCTCCATCCCCACCACCAGCCAGTCCGGCACCGCCGCCGGCGCCGCGCCGGGCGGGGCGGCAAGGCGCACGCAGCCGCATTCCCCGCCCTCCACCAGCAGCAGCCCCGGCCAGCGCAGCGCCACCGCCCGTTCCGGCGGGCCGAGCGCCGCCACCGCATCCGCCAGCGCATTGGCCGCGGCATGCAGGGCGAGGCGCGCCGCCGCCAGAGGCATCTCCGGCTCCAGCACCACCGCCGCCTCCGCCCTGGCATAGGCGGAGACCCAGAACAGCGCCCCGGCCCCGTCCTGCGCTGCCCGCTCCTGCGCCCGGGCGAAGGCATCGCCCCCCTCCCGCAGCGCGGTGGGGCGGAACAGGCTGGGCAGCGGCGGCAGGCCAGGGCGGATGCGTGTCATCCCTCGCAGAAGCTTCAGCCGGCGCATATATGGCCGGGACCAAGCCCGGACCAGGGCCCGGCGTCCCGCCCTCGCCGGGCCGCGCGGGCCGGCCGCCAGCTTCTCTCCACCGTGGTCCGCCGCGGCCGGCCCCTCCCCGGGCCGGCCGCGGCGGGCGACCAGCCGGGTGCCAGGATGACCGACCGCATCGCCTTCGTCTGCAGTTGCGAGGACAGCATGCCGCTCGACGGCCGCGCCCTGGCCCGGGGCTGCGCCGCGCAGGGGACGGAATTGCGCATGGCCGAGCAGCTCTGCCGCAGCCAGCTCGACCGTTTCCTCGCGGCGCTGGGGGAAGGGCGGCCGGTGACGGTGGGCTGCACCCAGGAAGCGCCGCTCTTCGCCCAGGAGGCGGAGGCGGCGGGCAGCGCCGCGCCCCTCGCCTTCGTGAACCTTCGGGAGCAGGCCGGCTGGTCGGCGGAGGCCGCGCAAGCCGGGCCGAAGATGGCGGCGCTGCTGGCCGCCGCCGCGGTCCCCCTGCCGGCCACGCCGCTGGTGCCGCTGAAGAGCGAGGGCGTCGCCCTGGTACTGGGCCGCGACGAGACGGCGATCGCCGCGGCCCAGCGCCTGGCGGAGCGGCTGGACCTGACGGTGCTGCTGACCGGCGAGACGGCGGTGACGCCGCCCCGCAGTGCCGAATTCCCCATCCTGCGCGGCCGCGCCCGCAGCGCCACCGGCTGGCTCGGCCAGTTCGAGGTGGTGGTGGATGGCTATGCCGCCCCCTCCCCCGCCTCCCGCGCCCGGTATGCGTGGGGGCCGGGGAAGGACGGGGCGCGGAGCCGCTGCGACCTGATCCTCGACCTCACCGGCGGCCCGGCCCTGCTGCCGGCGGGGCGGATCGGCTATCTGCGCGCCGCGCCGGGGGATGCGGCGGCGGTGGAGAAGCTCATCGCCGAGGCGGGCGGGCTGGTGGGCGAATTCGACAAGCCGCGCTTCGTGCAGTTCGAGGCGGGGCTTTGCGCCCATGCCCGCAACCGCCGCACCGGCTGTACGAGGTGCCTGGATCTCTGCCCGACCGGGGCCATTACGCCGGGGGTCGCGCCGCAAGGCGCGCGGGAGACGGTGCCGCAAGGCGCGCGGGAGACGGTGCTGCCAGGCGCGCCGGAGATGCCGCCGCAAGGCGCGCCGGGAGTGCCGCCGCCAGGGGCGAAGCCGGCCGAGCATGTGGCGCTCAGCGCCGAGATCTGCGCCGGCTGCGGCGCCTGCGCCGCGGTCTGCCCGACCGGGGCCATCACCTATGCCCTGCCGCCGCCCGGCACGGTGCTGGCCCAGGCCCGCGCCCTGCTGCTGGGCTTCGCCGAGGCGGGCGGCCGCGATCCCGTGCTGCTGCTGCATGGCGGGGCGCAGGGGGAAGCGCTGATCGACGCCCTGGCCCGGCATGGCGAGGGGCTGCCGGCCCGAATCCTGCCGCTCCGGCTGAACGAGGCGACGCAGGTGGACCTCTCCCTGCTGGCCGCCGCCTTCGCCTGGGGCGCGGCGGGGGTGCGGGTGCTGCTGCCCGCGCATCGGCCGCATGGCGCGGAGGGGCTGTTCCGCAACCTGGACTATATGGCAGCCACGCTGTCGGGCCTCGGGCTGGAGAGCAGGCCGCTCCGCGCCGCCGCCATCGAGACCGACGACCCCTTCACCCTGGCCGAGGCGCTTGCCCCCGCCCTGGCGCTCCGCACCCCGCGCCCGGCCGCCAGCTTCCTCGCCTTGGGCACGCCGCGGGAGGTGCTGCGGCAGGCGCTCGCCGCCCTGCATGGCGGCGACGGCCCGGCGGTGGTGGCGCTGCCGGAGAAGGCGCCCTTCGGCCAGGCGCGCGTCGCGGCGGCGGGCTGCACGCTCTGCCTCGCCTGCACCATGGTCTGCCCGACCCAGGCCTTCACCGCCAACCCGGACCGGCCGGAGCTGAGTTTTTCCGAGGCCGCCTGCGTGCAATGCGGCCTCTGCGTGGCGACCTGCCCGGAGAAGGTGATCAGCCTGGAGCCGCGGCTGAATTTCTCCGAATCCGCCACCCGGCCGGTGGTGGTGAAAGCGGAGCCGCCGGCGCTCTGCGCCCGCTGCGCCCGGCCCTTCGGCACGCAGAGCAGCCTCGCCCGGGTGAAGGCGAAGCTGCAGGCGAGCGGGCATTGGATGTTCCAGGACCAGTCCCGCCTGGCGGTGCTGGAGATGTGCGAAGATTGCCGCGCCGTCGCCGCCACCGAATCGGCGCTGGACCCCTATGCTGGCCCGCCCCGACCGGCGACGCGGACGACGGAGGATTGGCTGCGGGAGAGAGATCAGGAGGAATGACGCGCAAGCAGGCATTGGCCCGCTACGACCCCATCCGCGCCGGCATGCGGCGCGTGCTGCGCCTGGCGCCCAAGGCCTGTGGCAAGGCGGACTTCACCCGTGCCCTGAAGCAGATCCTGCCCGGCGCCGAGGGCGCTCCGGATGATGCCCAGGTCTTCGAGATGCTGGTGGACATCGCGCTGTTCGAGCCGAATCAGCGCGGCCGGCGGGCCTATGACGGCTTCCTCCACAAGGGCGCCGCCGCGCTCGACCCGCCTGACCGGGCCCTGGCGGAAGCCATGGCCGGGGCCCGCTTCTCGCTGTTCCGGGCGGCGGGGCGGCACCAGGCCGCCGGCATCTGGGCAGAGGACCTGCTGACCGGCGGGGCGCGGCTTTGGTTGATGGACAGGGGGCTGGAAGCTTCGGCGCCGGAGGGTCTGGCCTTCGGCCTCCGCCTCTTCGATGCCGGGCCGTTCCATGCCGGCTTCGGGATCGTGGTGCCGGTCGATGCCGATACGCTCGGCTTCGCGCAGGCGGCGGCGGCACGGGGCGCGCCGCTGCCCTTCCGCCACTCCCTCGCCGCCACCCTGTACGGCGACGCGCTGCGGAAACGCTTCCCTTCGCCAGGGGATGCGGCACTGCTGGAGGTGCTCGAGGCGCTGTTCGAGCGCGCCGCCGAGGCGAAGCAGGCAAAGCCGCCCGGCCCTGCGGCGGGGCAGGCCGCGCCGCCGCCCGCCCCGTCCCGCCGCCGCAAGTGAACCGGGCCGCCGGCCGGGGATGGGGGCGCCATTCCCGCGGCGGGGCCGCCGCGCAGCACGCCGCCGGCAGCCGGATGAGCGCCGAAGCGCGGGCGGGCCCCGGCGCCCGGCCATACGGGAGGCTGTGCCGCGGCGCCGGGCACGATCGCCGCGGCGCCGCGGGGCGGGAGACGCTACTCCGCCACCACCTCGCCGCTGCCGCCGAACTCCTTCGGGAAATCCCGCAGCTTCGGCAGCCCGTCCCGCATGGGCAGCACCGTCTCGGCATAATTCACATGCACGCCGGGGCGGAAGGGCAGCTCCGGGAGGGTGGCGGCGAAGACATCCACCATCCGCAGCGGCGGGTGGCGGGTCATCAGATGGCCGCCGCAGCGGCGGCAGAATTGCCGGTGGCTCAGCTCCGTCTTCGCGAAGCTGGCGATCTCCGCCTCCCCCTTGGTGACCCGCACCGCATCAGGCGCCCACAGGCTGAAGGCATTCACCGGCCCGCCGGACCAGGAGCGGCAGGAGCGGCAATGGCAATAGCCCATGGCCTCGGGCTCGCCGCTCACCTCGATCTCGACCGCGCCGCAGAAGCAGGCGCCCTTGTAGGACCCGGCCATCGCCCCTTTCCTCCCCGTTTGCGCTCCGCCGAGGGTGCAGGCCCGGCGGCGAAGCGGGATGTGAGCGATGTCACCAGAACAGGGTCAGACGCGAGCCCGGGCCGCAGGGATCACCGGAAGGTGACCGGCTTGCCGCGCGGGGCGCCCAGCACTTCATCCTCCCGCATCGCCGCCTGGCCGCGGATGATGGTCGCCACCGGCCAGCCGGTGCAGCTCTGGCCGGCGAAGGGGGTCCAGCCGCAGGGGGAGACGATCCAGCTTTCCTCGATGACGCGCTGCTTCTTCATGTCCACCAGGGTGAAGTCGGCATCGTAGCCGGCGGCCAGCCTGCCCTTGTTCAGCGCGCCATAGACGCGGGCCGGGCCGGCGCACATCAGGTCCACCAGCCGCGTCAGCGAGAGCCGGCCGGCATTCACATGGTCCAGCATCAGCGGGACGATGGTCTGCACGCCGGTGAGGCCCGCGGCGCAATCCGGCCAGGGGCGTTCCTTGGCGGCGCGGGAATGCGGCGCGTGGTCGCTGCCCACCACATCCACCGTGCCATCCGCCACCGCGGCCCAGGCCGCCCGCATGTGGCGCTCGTCGCGGATGGGCGGGTTCATCACGGCATAGCCGCCGAGGCGGTCATAGGCCTCGTCCGTCTGGGTCAGGTGGTTCAGCAGCACCTCCACCGTCGCCACGTCCCGGAAATCCTTCAGGTACTCCAGCTCCTCGGCGGTGGAGACATGCAGGATATGCGCGGGGCGCCCGGTCTTCCGTGCCAGCGCCATCAGCCGCCGCGTGCCGAGGAAGGCGCATTCCACGTCGCGCCAGACCATGTGGTTGCGGTGCGGCATGCCGCTGTGGAAATCGGGCTTGCGCGCCTGCAGCCGGTACTCATCCTCGGAATGGTAGCAGATGCGGCGGCGGCCGCTGCGCATGACGGCTTCCAGGGAGGCATCGTCCTCCACCAGCAGGTCGCCGGTGGAGGATCCCGCAAAAACCTTCACCGCGCAGACATTGGGCTGGAGTTCCAGCGCCGCCAGCTCGGCGATGTTCTTCTTGGAGGCGCCGACATAGAGGCCGACATCGCAATACGCATTGCCCTCCAGGTAGCCGCGCTTCCAGTCCAGCCTTTCGCGGTCGGTGATGGAGGGGGCGGTGTTCGGCATGTCGAACACCGCGGCGAGGCCGCCCAGCACGGCGGCCCTGGTGCCGGTGGCGAGCGTCTCGACCTTCGGGTCGCCCGGGTCGCGCAGATGCACATGGGCGTCGATCAGCCCCGGCAGCACGTGCAGCCCGGCGCAGTCGATGGTTTCGGCCGCGTCCGAGGTGCGCAGGTCGCCGATGGCGATGATCCTGCCGTTGCGGACGCCGACATCCGCGTTTTCTTCGCCCCAGGGCAATACCAGCCGGCCGCCTTTGAGCATGAGGTCGAAGCTGGTCATGGCGGGTCTCCCGATGGCTGGTCTCCAGTAGTGTATAGCCGACACGCGCTCCTAACTCATGGGGTCCAGGGGGTTTTCGGCCCTTGGCGGGTGGAGCTCGAGGAGGGTCGCGCCGCGAGGCGCGCCTGACGGCGCGACGCCCTTCCCCAATCAGCGCAGCGGCAGCCAGAACCTGACCAGCAAGCCCCCTTCCGGCGCGCGATCGAGTGCCAGCCGCCCGCGGTACAGCTCCGCCAGGTCGCGCACGATGGCGAGGCCGAGCCCGCTGCCCGGCGCCATCTCGTCCAGCCGGATCCCGCGGGCCAGCACCGCCTCCCGCGCCGCCTCCGGCAGGCCGGGCCCGTCATCGGCGATGCGCAGCATCACCCCGCCGCCGTCGCGTGCCACGTTCAGCGAGACCCGCCGGCGGGCCCATTTGCAGGCATTCTCCAGCAAATTGCCCAGCATTTCCGCCAGGTCCTGCTGGTCCACCGGCACCCGCACCGAGGCGTCGCCGGCCAGGGCGATCTCGATCCCCTTCCCCGCGAAGAGCCGCCGCAGCACCCGGGCGATCTCCCCGGCCACCGCCATGGGCACCGCCTCGGTGGCGGCGGAGCCGGCCAGGGCGGCGGCCCGGGCGCGGACCAGGTGGTGCTGCACCAGCCGCTCCATGGCCGCGTTCTGCGCCTGGGCCAGGGGCAGGTCCGGCGCTTCCGGCGCCAGGGCGGCGCGCTGCACCGCGATGGGCGTCTTCAGCGCATGCGCCAGATTGCCGACATGCGCCCGGGCGCGGTCCACCGTGGCGCGGTTCTGCGCCACCAGGGCGTCGATCTCCTCCAGCAGCGGCGCGATCTCGGCCGGGGCCGGGCCGGCGGCGAGCCTTTCCCGCTCCCCCGCCCGCACCTCCGCCAGGCTGCGCCTTGCCCGGCGCAGCGGCGCCAGGCCGAAGACCAGCAGCGCCACCGTGCCCAGCACCAGGCCCAGCCCCAGCAGGGCGAAGGTGCCGCCGACCAGCAGGCGCAGCCGGCCGATCTCGCCATCCAGCTCCTCCCGCGCGATCGCCACCTGCACCAGCAGGGGCGGGCCGCCCTCCACCGGCACCACGGCGCGCTCGGAAAGCCGCAGCCGCTCGCCGCGCGGCCCCGCCACGTCCCGGACATGCGGGCCGTTGCCGGCGGCAAGGTCATAGGGCGGCAGGCGGGAATCCCAGAGGGAGCGGGAGGTGGCGCTGCCCGCCCCGGGCGCGGCGAGCTGCCAGTAATAGCCCGAGAGGGGCTGGGCGAAATTGGTGGCGGAGAGCGCCCGGACGGTGCCGACGGAAAGCTGCCCCCCCGGCCCCATCCCGGCGACGCCGGCGACCGCATCCAGCAGGTTCAGCAGCCTGCCGTCGAAGCTGCGCAGCATGTGGTTGGAGGTGATGGAGAGGATCAGCCAGCCCGCCACGCCGAGGCCGAGGGCGACCCAGGCGGCCGAGAGCAGCGCCAGGCGAAGGGTGAGGGAGCGCGGCCGCATGGCGGGCTCAGCCCGGGGCCGCCAGCCGGTAGCCCTGGCCGCGCAGCGTCTCGATCAAGGCCGCGCCCAGCTTCCGCCGCAGCCTTCCGACCACCACTTCCAGCGTATTGGAATCGCGGTCGAAATCCTGGGCGTAGAGGTGCTCGGTCAGCTCGGTCTTGGAGACCACCTGGCCGGGGCGATGGGCGAGATAGGAAAGCAGACGGAATTCCAGGCCGGTGAGGCGCACCGGCATCCCCTCCAGCGCCACGCTGCCGGCGGCAGGGTCGATGCTGAGCGGGCCGAGCACGATCTCCGCCTGGGCGCGGCCATGGGCGCGGCGGACCAGGGCGCGCAGCCGGGCCAGCAGCTCCCCCATCACGAAGGGCTTGGCGAGGTAGTCGTCGGCGCCGGCGTCGAGGCCGGCGACCTTCTCCGTCCAGGCATCGCGGGCGGTCAGGATCAGCACCGGCATGGTCCGGCCGGCGGCGCGCCAGCGGCGGAGGACGGAAAGCCCGTCGAGGCGTGGAAGGCCGAGATCGAGCACGACGGCGTCATAGGGCTCCGTCTCGCCGAGGAAGAGCGCCTCCTCCCCATCCGAGGCAAGGTCCACGGCGAAATGCGCGGCCAGCAGCGCGTCCCGGAGCTGGGCGGCGAGCGCCTCGCTGTCCTCCACCACCAGCACCCGCATCAGCGCCGCTCCTGCACCGGGCCGCGCGTGGCGAGGACGGCGCCCGTCGTGGCATCGAGAATCACCCGATACATCCGGCCGGAGGGCGGGAGCAGCTTGAATTCATAGGTCCAGCGATGGTCGTCGTCATCCAGCTCGGTCTCCACCACCTGGCCGACGAAACGCCGTTCCACCTCCACCAGCAATTGCGCCAGGGGGCGGATGCGGCCGGCCTCCACCGCGGCGCGGGCGCGTTCGTGGTCGTCATCCCCGGCCCGGGCGGGATGGGTCGGGGCCAGGGCCAGGGCGGCAAGCAGGCAAAGCAAAGGGCGGCGCATGGGGTCACTCTGCCAGCGAGATGGCTGAACCCAGGCTGAACGGGTCGCTCAGCACCGGTTCAGGCAGGGGTGGCCAAGCTGGGGGCATGAGGAATGGGGCGGGTGCCCCGATGATGGAGCGCAGGATGACCTATCTGGATGCCGATCTGCTGGCCCTGGCGGCGACGCTGCTGCTGCTGGGCGGCGTGCCGGCGCTGGCGGCCTGGTGGCGTAGCCTGCGGCAGCGGCCGGGGGAAGGTGCCTGGGGGGTGAGCGCCGGCCCTGCGCCGGTGTTCCGGGAAGCGCCGCAGGGGGTGCTCGGCTGGAATGGCGCGGGCATCGGGTTGAGGGTGGAGTACCAGGCCAAATAGCGAGAAAAATGGGGGTGCTGCCCCCAGACCCTGCCGGGGGAAAGAGCTTCTCCCCGGACCCCGCCCCTAGAGCGTGATCGGTTGAGGTCGAATCGACCGAAACCGTGAATCACGCGACCGAACAATGAGCTAGAGCGGGGCGGGTGAGCGCAGCTCTACCGATCCCGCTCCAGAGCAGATCGCCGGAGGGCGGCATCGCCCGGAGGCGTGAAGCTGCTCTACAATCCATAAGCTAAAGCGGTTTCGCGCTGCACAGTCAGCGTGAAACCGCTCTAGTCGGCCGGTTCAACCGTCGAGTCTGAAACTCAGGCCGGGGTCCAGGAAGGCGCGTTGCCGGCAGTGCCGGCAACCCCCGGCGGGGGTTCGGGGGCAGAGCCCCCGTTCTTACTTTGCCATTCAGCGCTTATCGGGCTCTCTGCCCCCTGCACTCCCCGGACCCCGCCCGAAATCTGCTGGTTGACCCTCGGGGCCGGCGCTATTCGGGGCGCAGGCCCTCGCTGAACTCGCCGAAGGGCACGGCCAGCTCCGGCGGCCAGTGGGAGGAACGGGGGGAAAGATAGACCGGCTGGCCATCCACCAGCAGGAACAGGACGAGCTGCTCCTGCACCGTGTCGAAGGCGATGAACAGGCCGCGCCGCCCCTCCCGCCCCCAGCCGACCAGCCAATGCTCCGCCACCAGCGCGACGGGCGGCCCGGGCAGGCGCAGCCCCTCATAGACCTGCTGCTGGCGGCCGCGGGCAGCGTTGCGCAGCAGCACCCGCACGGCAGGGTGAGCGCCCAGCGCCACCATGTCGGCACCGACCAGGCTGCGCAGCGGTGCCTCCTGCGCCGCGGCGGGCAGGGCGAACAGGGCGGCCAGCAAAGCCCGGCGGAACGCCGGGGCGCGGCTCACCCCTTGGCCGCCCCGTCATTGGCGGGGATGGGCTTGAAGATGTCCGTGATGGTGGCGCGCAGCACGCTGACGCGGACATTGGGGGCGATCTCCACCTCCACCTCGTCCACGCCGTCCTTCACCTTGGTCACCTGGGCGATGATGCCGCCGGAGGTGAGCACCCGGTCGCCGCGTTTCAGCGCCTGCAGCATGGCGCGGTGCTCCTTCTGCTTCTTCTGCTGCGGGCGGATCAGCAGGAAGTAGAAGACGCCGAAGATCAGGATCAGCGGCAGGATCTGCATGACCATGGCCATGCCGCCGCCGGCAGCGGCATCCTGGGCGTAGGCGGGGGAGATGAACATCCCGGGCGATTTCCTTGTGCTTCCGGCTTGCCGTGACCGGCGGGCGCAAACTAGCTTCCGCCCCCTTGCCGTCAAGTGCGACCGAATGTCCGAGATCCCGACCGATACCGCCCTGCTCACCCGCATTGCCGAGGCGCTGGAGCGCCTGGCCCCCCCACCCCCCACCCCGCCGGCGCCGGAGGGCGCCGATGCCTTCGTCTGGCACCCGGAGCCGGTGCCGCGCCTGGCGCCGGTGCCGCGCGTCTCCCGCGTGGCGCTGCCGCTGCTGCAGGGCATCGACCGGCAGCGGGACATCCTGCTGGCGAACACCTTGCGCTTCGCCGCGGGCTTCCCGGCGAACAACGTGATGCTCTGGGGCGCGCGGGGGATGGGGAAATCCTCCCTGGTCAAGGCGGCGCATGCCGCGGCCAATGAGGAACGCCCCGGCAGCCTGGCGCTGATCGAAATCCACCGCGAGGATATCCGCACCCTGCCGGAGCTGCTGAATGCGCTGCGCGCCCAGCCCCGGCGCTGCCTGGTGTTCTGCGACGACCTCTCCTTCGAGAAGGAGGACCAGGACTACAAGGCGCTGAAGAGCGTGCTGGATGGCGGCATCGAGGGCCGCCCGCCCAACGTGCTGTTCTACGCCACGAGCAACCGCCGCCACCTGATGCCGCGCGACATGATCGAGAATGAGCGCAGCACGGCGATCAACCCCGCCGAGGCGGTGGAGGAGAAGGTTTCGCTGAGCGACCGCTTCGGCTTGTGGATCGGCTTCCACAATTGCGACCAGCCGACCTATTTCGCCATGGTCGAGGGCTATGCCGCGGCGCTGGGCATTGCCCTGCCGGCGGAGGAGCTGCGGCGGCAGGCGAATGAGTGGTCCGTGACCCGTGGCGGCCGGTCCGGCCGGGTGGCCTGGCAGTTCATCCAGGATCTGGCGGGGCGCGAGGGGAAGGTGGTGGAATAGCGGGCCACCTGCCCATCCCGCCGGACGCACGCGTCCCGCCAGAGCCGGGGCCGGATCGGCTGATTGACCCGTCGGCTCTGAAACTCGGACCGGGGTCCGGGGACCGGTCCGGTCCCCGGCGGGGTCCAGGGGCAGAGCCCCTGGATGTGGGGGGCAAAGCCCCCAGCCTCACTTCAGCGAGGCCAGCAGCGCGTCCAGGTCGGGTTCCGTGGCGTCCGAATCCGCCGGTGGCGGGGGTGGCGGCGGGGCGCTGAGGCTGGCCAGCAGCGCGTCCAGATCGTCCTCGGGTGGCGGCGCGGGTTCGGGCTCCGGCGCCGCCGGCTCGGGCGCCAGGGTGTCGAGGCTTTCCAGCAGCGCGTCCAGCTCCGACGGCGGCGCCTCGGCCGGGGTCGGCTCCGGTACCGCCGGGGCCGGGGCGGGTGCCGGGGTGTCGAGGCTGGCCAGCAGCGCGTCCAGATCATCCTCCGCCGCCGGCGCGGCCGGTGGTGCCGCTGCGGCCGCCGCCGGCGCGGTGGCGGCAGCGGCCGCCGCCGGGGCCGGCGCCACGGGGGCCTCCGCCGGGGCCGCCGCGCCGCCGCTGGCCGGCGTCCGCTCCGTCACCGGCGCCCAGAAGCCGGCGATCGGCCGCCCGGCCAGGCCGTTGAAGCTCGCCAGCCGCACCTCCGGCCGGCCGCGCAGGCTGACCAGCGGCATCGCCCGGTAGCTCGCCACCCCCACTGCCTGGCGCTCGCTCCAATGCCGCTCCGTGCAGGGCAGCGGCACCTGGTCGCCATCCGGGTCGGTGTAGAGGAAATACGGCATGTCGTTGGCCGACATGATGCTGCCGAGCTTCAGCTTGGACCCGCTGCGAAGATAGGTCTCCGCCAGCAAGAAGCCGACCATCACCGCTGGATTGGCCCAGAGCATGGTGCCGAGCCCGCCCTGGCGGGTGAATTCCTCGAAGGCGAAGCTGTCGATCGGCTCCGATTTCTTGCCGTAGGGCATGCGCAGCAGGAAGCGCGGCGCGGCGAGGCCGATATAGGCCGCCTCCGGCGCCGCCTGCAGCGCCCCCCAGGCCTCCTTGATGAGCGGGTGCTGCTCGGCGAAGGGCATGCCGAAGCTGTCGGCGCCGATCTGCGAGAGGAAGGGGCAATTCGCCGCGGCGCAGAGCCGCGCCAGCCGCCCCAGCAGCTCGGCATGCGGCGGCGCCAGCTCGAAGCCGTAGAGGCCGATGATGGCGGAGAGCGGCCCCTGGTGGGCGTCCATCGCCGGGGCCTCGACCATCAGCCCGTAGAGCCCGCTTTCCTCCAGCCGGTCGGAGGCGGCGAGGTCGGCGGCCAGCTCCTCGGCGGAGATGTCGTAGAGGACGATCTCCATCCGGTGGCTGGTCTCGATGCGGCGGACCAGGAAGTCGATGCTCCGCCAGGTGGCTTCCAGCGCCTGGAAATCCGGGTGGTGCAGCAGGCTGCGCATGGCGGCGGAGAGCGCCTGGTCCACCCGCGCCACCAGCTGGTCCTGCCGGCTGTCCTTGCCCGGCACGATATGGCTGCCGACGATGCGGCGGATCCACTCCTCCACCGAGGCCTCGGCCGCCGGCGCCATGCGCCGGCCGCCGACGAGGCGGGCGAAATCACCCAGCCGGCGGTCGGTGGCGACGGCGGTGGCCTGGGATTTCGCCCGGGGCGGCGGCGGCAGGGGCTCCTCCCCGCCCCAGCCCAGCACCTCCTTCGCCGCGCGGTCGAAGCTCGCCCGGTTCAGCAGCCGGCGGCGGAGGTCGGAGAGGCCGTCGAACACCTCCACCTTGTCGAAGAGCTGGTCGGGGTGGAAATCCTCGATCTCAGCGAAGTCGAGCGCGACCGTCCCGCCCTCCGGCCCGATGGGCAGGGAGAGTTTCAGCTTCATCCGCGCCATCACGTCGTCGAGATTATCGACATCCACCTTGATGGGCTTGCGGGCGGCGAGCTTCGCCCCGGTGTCCAGCTTCCCGGTATTGGCGCGGCCGGAAAAATCGCCGAAGACCGCCAGGCGGAATTTCGGGGCGGGCCCTGCGGCCCGCGGCGCCTTGTTCAGGCTGCCGAAATTCACCGCATATTCCATCGCCATCGCGTGTCCCGCCCCCGCTGCCGCGGCTATCACCGTTCCGGAGAGGCTAACATCTTGCGGCAAAGTTGAATATCATGCCGCTGGCGACAACGCCGCGGCGCCCCTGCCCTGGGTGCGACCGGCGAAGGGAGACGGAGCATGGCTGCCACACCGAACATCGGCATGGACATGGACAAGCTGAAGCAATTGCTGCGGCTGTCCAAGAAGGAACCGGTGAGCTGTGCCGTCGCGGGCAATACCAACGACGCCACCATGGCCTTCATCCTGCTGGACAAGGTCAAGGCGCCGAAGGCGGTCTCCGGCCAGCTCGACAAGGAAAACCCGAAGAATTTCAATCTTCGCTGGGGCACGGTCGTGGTCGATACCGATATCGACCCGAAGCTGGTGACGTTCACGCTGAACAAGAACGTCACCGGCATGGCGAAGAAGCTGAAGAAAACGCTGAAGGGCACCGGCTACACCAAGGTCGTCATCAATTTCGAGGACGGCACCTCCGATTCCGAGCTGGAGGAGGGCGAGACCCAGGCGCCGCCGGCCCCGTCCAACGCGCAGCCCGGCACCATTCCGCCGGCCCCGCCGCCGCCGCCCGGGCCCAGCACCGGCACCACCCCGCCGCCGCCCTCGCCGCCGGAGCCGGGCGTCTCGACCGCGCCGCCTCCGCCCCCGCCGCCCCCACCGCCGGGGCCGACGGTCTCCACCGCCCCGCCGCCACCCCCGGCCCAGGACACCGCGCCGCCGGAAGGGGGGCCGGCGCCCGCCGCCAGCGAGGAGGTGAAGGCGAAGCACGTCCAGTCCGCCAAGACCTGGATCACCGCCCGCACCAACGTCCAGGGCGAGATCGACAAGCTGAAGGCGGAGATCCTGAAGACCTATCAGGGCCAGGAGATCGCCGCCGAGATCGAGAAAGCCTATGCGGCCAAGGTGAAGCCGGTGACCGATGCCTTCGACCTGGCGCTGGCGGTGAAGCTCAACGAGGCCTCGAAGGCCGCGGATGCGGCGACGCAGCAGAAGCTTGGCACCGAGGCCAGGGCGATTGCCACGGACTACGCGAAATTCGTCACCTCCGACCCGCTGGTGAAGGATCTGGACGAGAACCCGTTCCTGCCGCTGAGTATCCGCGCCAGCGTCGCCGCCGCCCTGAAGCAGGTGAACGACAACCTGAAATAGCCGCGCCAGCGGGCCTGCGGGGCCGGCCTGCCGCGGGGCAGCCCGGCGGAGGTTGCCGGTGCGCGGCGGGGCCAGCCGCCCGCGCACCCGGGTGGCTGCGCCGCCGCCGCGGCCGGCCCTTATCGCCTGCCGTCGGTGGCGGCCGGCCCGCGCATGCCCGGCCGGGCCGCTTACAGCCCGGGCCAGGGCTGCCCGGTCAGCGGCTCGCAGGGCGGGTCCGGAGTGGCGATGATGGCGGCGATGGCCGCGTCATGCAGCCGCTTCTCGGCGCGGTACTCCTTCGGCTCCTGCCCGGCCGGATAGGCGCCCACCACCAGCAGATCGGCGCTGGCGCTGAGGTTGCGGTGACCGACGCCGGCCGGCAGCGCCACCACATCGCCTGCCTGCAGCTCCAGCACCTGGCCCTGCTCCCCACCCAGTTGCACCCGCACCTGGCCGCGGGCGATCGCCAGCGCCTCATGTGCGTTGGGGTGGTAGTGATGGTAGGGGTAGATGCCGTTGCGCCAGGCGGGCGGCCAGCCATGGGCGGCGAAGCGCGCCTCGGCGGCCTCGGGCTCTCCGGGCGGCAGGGCGCCGCGCCAGAGCAGGGCCGGCAGGCGGGGGTTGTTCGGCACCACGCCGTCATCCGGCAGCAGCAGGGTTTCCGGTTCCATTTGCGCCTCCGCCATGCGCGAACGGCGGAAGCGTGCCATGGTTCGGGCGGATAGGCGCAATGGAGGGAGATGGCGGCATGGCCGGCGTGGCGAAGCTCAGGGATTTCGTGCGGGGCATGACCCGGCTGGCCGAGGCGGAAGCGGCGGAGGAGCGCTGGGTGGCGGAAGGCGGCGCCCTGCTCGGCCGGCTGGTGGCGGCGGATGACTGGCTGCCGGAGGACTACGCCGTGCCCGGCCCGAATTACCGCCAATACCTGCTGCATTGCGACCCGCTGGAGCGCTTCTGCGTCGTCAGCTTCGTCTGGGGGCCGGGGCAGCGGACGCCGGTGCATGACCATCTGGTCTGGGGGCTGGTCGGCATGCTGCGGGGTTCGGAGATCTCCACCCCCTATCTGCCCGGCAGCCCGATGCAGGCGGGGGAGAAGGAGGTGCTGACGCCCGGCCAGGTGGTGGCGGTCAGCCCGCGGTTGGGCGACCTGCATGTGGTGGAGAATGCCTTCGCCGACCGCGCCAGCATCAGCATCCACTGCTATGGCGGCAATATCGGCGCCATCCTGCGGCATACCTACGACCCGGCGACGGGGGCGCAGAAGCGCTTCATCTCCGGCTACACCAATACGGCGGTGCCCAATCTCTGGGACCGCAGCCTGGAGCTGCGGCCGGCGTAGCAGGGCGGTGCCGGGGGAGGTGCCGGGGAGGTGGCGCTCGGTCGCGGCACGCGGACGCCGCCAGGGCGGCAAAGACCCGCCGAGACGCTCAGTACAGCGCGTAGCCGCCATCGATCAGCAGCGTGTCGCCGGTATGGAAGGCGCTGGCGCTGCTCATCAGATAGACGGCGATGCCGCCGAAATCCGCCCCCGTGCCCCAGCGCCGCATCGGCACCCGGGGCAGGACATTGCCGGCGAATTTCATGTCGGCGATGGAGCGCGCCGTCATCTCCGTCTCGATCCAGCCGGGCAGAATGGTGTTGGCGCGGATGCCGTAGCGCGCCAGCTCCACCGCCAGCGCCCGCACCATGGACACCATGCCGCCCTTGCTCGCGCCGTAATGCTCGTTGCGCGCCGCGCCCTCGATGGCGGCCAGCGAGGCGGTGCCGACCAGCACCCCGCCCCTGTCCCCCGCCTCCGCCCTTTCCTTCATGTGCCGCGCCGCGGCGCGGAAGGTAAGGAAGGCGCCGGTGAGGTTCACCTTCAGCACCCGCTCCCACTGCTCCAGCGTCCGCTCCAGGAAGGGGCCGGAGCGGCCGCCGGAAATGCCGGCATTGGCGAAGCAGCCATCGACGCGGCCGAGCACGCGGAGCGTCTCGGCGAAGGCCGTCTCCACCGCCGCTTCCTCCGTCACGTCGCAGGCCAGCGCCAGGATGCGCCGGCCGGTCGCCTCCAGCCTGGCCTTGGCGGCTTCATTCTTCTCCTTGTTGGTGCCCCAGATGGCGATGTCGGCCCCGGCCTGCGCCATGGCCTCCGCCATGCCGAGGCCGATGCCGCCATTGCCGCCGGTGACGAGGGCAACCTTGCCGGTGAGGTCGAAAGGGGCGTAGGGCATCAAGCATTCCTCCACGGGTTGCGGCGCAGACTGCACCGCCTGGGCCGGGCTTGAAAGCCGGCCCGCCCGGCCACAGGCTGGCGGGCAAGGCCCAAGGACAATCCCGGAGGAACCCATGCCCATCGCCCGCCGCGGCCTGGCCGCGCTGTTGCTTGCCCCGCTTGCCCGCCCCGCCCTCGCCCAGCCCGCCTGGCCGGATAGGCCCATCCGCCTGGTCGTGCCCTTCGGCGCCGGCGGCAACCTGGACACGCTGATCCGCATCGTCTCGCCCAGCATGTCGCAGCGCCTGGGCCAGCCGGTGGTGGTGGAGAACCGGCCGGGCGCCGGCGGCAATCTCGGCACGGAGAACATCGCCCGGGCGGCGCCGGACGGCTATTCCGTGCTGGTCGGCTCCAACGGCGCGCTGGTGAACAACCCGCTGCTGATGACGCGGCTGCCCTTCGACCCGGTGAAGGATTTCGCGCCCATCGGCCTCGGCTTCCGCACGCCCAACGTGCTGGTGGTCTCGCCGCGCTTCCCGGCGCAGACGCTGACGGATTTCATCGCCTATGCGAAGGCGCGGCCGGGCCAGGTGGCCTGCGCCTCGGCCGGGACGGGCACCACGAACCATCTGCTGATCGAGCTGCTGAACGCCGCCACCGGCGCCGGGCTGCTGCACGTGCCCTACCGCGCCAGCGGCGCCTCGACCCCGGACCTGCTGAGCGGCGTCATCGCCTCCGCCCTGGACCAGATCACCACCGCTTTGCCGCAGCACAAGGATGGCGCGCTGAAGATGCTCGGCATCGGCCTGCCGGAGCGGATGGCGATCCTGCCGGACGTGCCCTGCTTCGCCGAGGTGGGGCTGGAGAATGGCGGCCTCACCTCCTTCATCGGGCTGCTGGCCCCGGCGGGGACGCCGGCGGCGGCGATCGCCAGGATCGAGGCCGCCTTCAGCGCGGCGCTGGCGGACCCGGCGCTGCGGCAGCGGGTGGAGGCGATGGGCAATCTGATCGCCAGGCCGGAGGAACAGACGCCGGAGGGCTTCGCCAGGGTGATCGAGACCGAGCGCACGCTGTCCCGCCGTGCGGTACAATTGGCCGGGCTGAAACCGGAGTAGCGCATGGCGGTGGTGGTGTTCGTGACGCCGGCGGGCGAGCGGCGGGAAGTGGCCTCTTCGGGCGAGGCGACGGTGATGCACCTGGCGGTGCGGGAGGATGTGCCGGGCCTGCCGGCGGAATGTGGCGGGCAGCTCGCCTGCGCCACCTGCATGGTGGTGGTGGCGCCGGAGTGGCGGGACCGCGTGGGACCGCCCGGCGAGGATGAGCGGGACATGATCGAGGACTCGCTGGGGGAGGTGCCGGAGGGGTTGCGGCTGTCCTGCCAGGTGCCGCTGACGGCGGAATTGGATGGGTTGGAGGTGAGCGTGCCGTCTCAACCGGGGTATTGAGGGAGGGCGCTGCCCTCCCCCCAAACCCCCACCCGCAAAGGGCCGAAAGGCCCCTTGAACCCTTGAGTCTGGACCCGACGGGCGAAGCGCCAAACTCAAGGTTTGCAAAAGGGCCTTCGGCAGGGGGTTGGACGCACTGCGTCCCCCTCGTCACCCCTTCGGAGGCAACCTCCCGAACACCGTCTCGGCCTCGATCTGCAGCACGTTCTCCGGCCGCGGGAAGGGCGCCGGCGCCGCCTCGCCCGGCACGCGTTCGCGGCCGATCCGCGCGAAGAAGCTCTCCAGCCCACCCGGCAGGATCACCCAGCAGAAGGTCAGCGGCGCCTCGCCGGTATTGTGGAAGCTGTGCGCCCGGTGGCGCGGGAAGAAGAAGATGCCGCCCGGCCGCATCGGATGGACGGCGCCCTCGATATGCGCCTCCCCCTCCCCTTCCAGGACGAAGATCGCCTCCTCATTCGCGTCGTGCAGATGCTCCCGCACATGGCAGCCCGGCGCCACCGTCTGGGTGCCCATGGCGAAGGGCGTTTCGCTGCCGGTGCTCGCCTGGTCCAGCAGGCAGCGGACGAAGCCGTTGGCCGGCACCGGCTGCCAGTAGCTCGGCGCCTCCTCCGGCTGGCGGATGACGAGGCGGGCGGGGCTGGGGCTGGCATCGGGCATGGCGGCCTCCTCGGCGCCGCAGCATGACGGGGGCGTGCCGCCGCAGGCAAGCCTTGCAGCCCCGATCCGGGCGTGAAACGCTGGCCTAGGCCAGTGAGCGAAAGGGTATCGGGTCGGGCTGGCGGGTCTTTTCCGCGCTGGGTGCGTCGGCCGGCTTGCCAGGGCTACCAGCCTTGGCAGCGCCGCCCTGCTGCCCAGCCCGCAAATCCCTCGCTATCCCTCCGCCTCGCCCCTCCGCCCGCTGGCCAGGGAAGGCGCCGCCACGGCCGAAAAGAGCCCGGGAGACTTCACGACATGCTGTCGCGCTTGCTGCTCGCCATCATCCTCGCCTGCGCCGCCCTGCCCGCGGCCGCGCAGACCCGCTGGGTGATGGCCACCCCCTACGCCGAGAATTTCCACACCATCAACATCCGCCAGTTCATCGCCGATATCGAGAAGGCGACGAATGGCAGCCTCGCCATCCAGCTCCACAACAACGCCACGCTGCTGCCCATGGGCCAGATCAAGCGCGGCGTGCAGACCGGGCAGGTGCAGCTCGGCGAGATCCTGCTCTCCGCCTATGCCAATGAGGACCCGTTCTTCGAGGTAGATGGCGTCCCCTTCCTCGCCTGGACCTGGCCGCAGGCGGAGGCGCTGAACACCGCGACCGAGCCCTATATCCGCGCAAGGCTGGAACGCCAGGGGCTCACCCTGCTCTACATGGTGCATTGGGACGCGCAGGGCTTCTATTCCCGCACGCCCATCCAGAGCCTGGCGGAGCTGCGCGGCACCCGCTTCCGCGCCTACAACAACGTCACCTCCCGCATGGCGGAGCTGATGGGCGCGACGCCGGTGACGGTGCAGCTTGCGGAAGTGAGCCAGGCCTTCGCGACCAATGTGATCAACACAATGTTCACCTCGGCGCAGAGCGGCGTTTCCACCACCGCCTGGGACTTCACCCGCTACTGGTACAATGTCGGCGGCATGCGCACGCGCAACGCGGTCTTCGCCAACACCCGCGCGCTGATGGCGCTGGACCCGGCGATGCGCAACGCCATTCTCGCCGCCTCCACCGCCGCGGCGGAGCGGGGGAAGGAGATGGCGAAGCAGGCGGAGATCACCCAGGCGGAAAGGCTGCGCAGCCAGGGCATGCAGCTCCCGACGCCGTCCGACCAGATGATGGGCGAGCTGCGCGGCATCGGCGAGACGCTGACCGGCGAATGGGCCCAGCGCGCCGGCGCCGAGGGCACGCAGATGCTGGACCGCTACCGCGCCGCGCTGCGCTGAGGCCCGCGCCGGAGGACCGGCGCGCCGACGCCCGGTGCCGGCGGGAAAACCATTGGCCGGTCGTCCGGTCAGCGGCTTCGGACGGCCGTCGGAATGCCCGGACGCGGCGGCAAAGCCGCGCCGTCACGCGCCGGGCGAGTGGGCCATGCCGGTGCTCGGCCCCTGGCCGGTGCAGCGGGGCCGAGTGCGGCGGCGGCTTCGTCCCGCCCGGCGCGGCCTTGCGGCCAGGGTGATCGGGGTCGGGCGGCCGGATTGCCCCCGTCGAAGCTCCTGCGTCGCCCCTTGCCGTCCTCCACCCGCTCCCGGCGCCGAGGGGGGGCACCGCCGCGCCCCCGGCTCAGTTGTCCATCCGGATGTTGTTCGCGCGGATGACGGCGCTCAACGCCGCCGTATCGGCCTGCAGCCGCGCCCGGAAGGCCGCGGCGCCATCCGCCTGCACCACCCCGCCCAGCTCGGCGATGCGGCTGCGCACCGTCGGGATCGCCAGCACCTCCGCCACCGCGGATTCCAGCCGCGCCACCACCGCGGGCGGCGTCTGCCCCTGCACCAGCAGCCCCTGCCAGGTCCCGGAGTCCGGCAGCGGCCAGCCCAGCTCCGCGAAGGTCGGCAACGAGGGCACCGCCGCCAGGCGCTGGCGGCCGGAGACGGCAATGCCGCGCATCTGCCCGCCCGTGACATAGGGCTGGGACTGCGTCGCCCCTGCCATGGTCAGATCCGACTCACCCGAGGCCACCGCCAGCAGCGCCGGCGCGCCGCCGCGATAGGGCACATGGATCATCTCCCCGCCCCAATGGCTGGCGAGGGACAGGGCGACGATATGCGTCAGCGTCCCCGCCCCGGAATTGGCCGCACTGACCTGGCCGGCATGGGCCTTCACATGCGCCGCCAGCGCCGCCGCGTCCTGCACCGGCAGGCGGTTGGCGACGGCCAGGATATAGGGCGCGTAGATCAGCATCTGCACCGGCGCCAGGTCGCGCTCCACATCATAGGGCATGCGGGCGAGCAGGCTCGGGAAGGTCTCCAGCACGCTGACATCCAGCAGCAGCATGGTGGTGCCGTCCGGCGGGCTCTTCGCCACCAGATCGGCGCCGATATTGCCGCCAGCGCCGGCCCGGTTCTCGACGATCACGGTCCCGCCCAGCGCCCGGCCCAGCGGCTCGGCGATCAGCCGCGCCAGGATGTCGCTGGTGCCGCCCGGGGCATTGGGGACGATAAGGCGCATGGCGCCGCCGGATTGGGCGCGGGCCAGGGCAGGCAAGGCGAGCAGCGGGGCGGCAAACAGGCGGCGGCGCGGCGTCATGAACGGCTCCTCCCGGTCTTGCCGGCAGGCATAGCGCCTTTCGCTAGGGTTGTGGCGAGACGGCCCGGGCCGAAGCGGTCACGGATGGATCATCCTCATCCGTCAGCAGCGGGTGCGCCGGGACGAAGCCCACCTGACTCCGCACCATGACCAGGATGCCGAGGATGCAACCGAAGAGCGCCGCAAGGTCGCCTAATATTCCTGCACCACGGCCAAGTTGCCCGTACACGAAGCCGGTGATCACGGTGGCGGCCGCAAAGATGCCGGTCCATTTCCATATGTTCTGGCCGACATGTACGCCGACATAGCCCACCGTCGCCCGATAAGCGCGCATTGGCATGGGACTGCTCCAGCCGAAGCATTGTTCGGCGTTGCAATGGTAGCAGGCCCGATCAGCCGGTGCTGCATTTACTTATCGCCTGCCTGAATTTTCCAGTGCCGGCCGGTGAACGGGAGCGCCGGCCAGGACGGTTCATCCTGGTCCTCCGCCCGGGGATCGCGGCCAGTGGCCTGCTTGGCCGCCGCCTTCGCTGGAAATCCAGCGAACTCGGCGGGCAGGACACTAGCCCTTTGTCCGGTCGCATTGTCCGAATCGTCCGGCGATTCCGCCGGAGCTGAATGCTCTAGCGGGCCGAAAGCGCCGCGAACACATCCCCCTCCGTCTGCACCCCCTCCACATGCCGGCGGTGCCAGAGCGCGTAGAACAGCAAATGCCAGGCGGCGAAGCCCTTGTGCTTGTCGCCCCCGGCGGCACGGAACAGCGCCGCCACCCGGTCCGGCCGGGCGATCTCGGCCACGCCGGGCTGCGCCGCCACCAGCGGGCCGAGCTTCTCCCCCACCCCCTCGATCCAGGCGCCGACCGGCACGGTGAAGCCCTGCTTCGGCCGATAGGGCTCGGCGGCGGGGAGGTGCCGGGCGAGCCATTCGCGCAGCAGCCATTTGCCGGTATGGCCCTGCACCTTCAGCGCATCCGGCAGGCGGAAGGCGGCCTCCGCGATGCCGGTATCCAGCAGCGGCGTGCGGCCCTCCACGCCATGCGCCATCAAGCAGCGGTCGAGCTTCACCAGCAGGTCGTTGGGCAGCCAGTCGGCCACGTCCAGCGCCTGCGCGGCCTGCAAGCGGGTGCGGCCCGGCGAGGCCGCCGCCGCCTCCGCCGCGCCGATACCGTCCCGCCAGCCGGTGAGCGGCGCCCGCAGCACGTCGAGCCTGTCGAAGCTGCCGCGGCTGCGCGGCGCCTTCCCCCCCAGCCACCAGGGCCGCATGGCGGAGCGGTAGCGGCCATAGCCGCCGAAGATCTCGTCGCCGCCCTCGCCGGACAGCACCACCTTCACCTCCTGCCGCGCCCGTCGCGCCAGGAACCAGGTGGGGATGATGGCGTAATCCGCCGCCGGGTCGTCCATGGCGGCGACGATCTCCGGCAGGTGCCGCCAGACCATCGCCTCGTTCACCGCGACGGTGACGTGCTTGGCCCCGACGGAGGCAGCCATCACCCGCGCCGCCTCCCGCTCATCCGCCGCCCCTGGCACGTCGAAGCCGGCGGTGAAGGCGAGCACCGGGCGTTCGTTCAGCCGCGCCATCATCGCCAGCACCGTCGCGCTGTCCACGCCGCCGGAGAGGAACATGCCATAGGGCACGTCGCTGCGCTGGTGCAGCGCCACGCTCTCCTCCAGCGCCGCGTCCAGCCGGGCGAGCGCCGCCTCCACGGTGATGAGCTCCGGCCCGCCCTCCGGCAGGGCGGCGCGGCGATGGCGCTCGGTGATGGCGCCATCGGCGATGACGATGGTCTCGCCCGGCAGCACGCGGCGGACGCCCTGGAAGATCGTCTCCGCCCCGGTGGTGAATTGCAGTTGCAGCAGTTCCGCGAGTGCCTCCGGCCGGATGCGCGGCACCACCAGCCCGGCGGCGACCAGCGCCTGCGGCTCCGAGGCGAAGGCGATGCCGCCCGGGATCTCCGCCAGGTAGAGCGGCTTGATGCCGAAGGGGTCGCGCGCCAGCATCACCTGCCGCGCCGCCCGGTCATGCAGGGCGATGGCGTACATGCCGCGCAGCCGGTCGGCGAAGCCGATGCCGTCGCGGCGGAAGAGGTGCAGCGGCGGCTCGCAATCGCTGTTGGTGGCGCAGTGGAGCTGGTTCTCGCTGCGCAGCTCCCGGTAGTTGTAGACCTCGCCATTCGCCACCAGCGCCGCCGGGCCGGCGAACAGCGGCTGGTCGCCGGTGACCAGGTCGATGATGGCGAGGCGGGTGTGGGAGAGGGCGACATTGCCGACCACGTGATGGCCATGGCCATCCGGCCCGCGATGCGCCAGCGCCCGCGTCATCGCCTCCAGCACCGTGGCGGCGGGCGCCTGGCCGGTGGCCAGGGCGAGACCGGCGAGGCCGCACATCAGCGCAGGCCCCGCGGCGCGACCGCCGCCAGGAATTCCCGCCAGCGCGCCAGCACCGCCGGCGCCGCATGGGCGCGCTCGAACTCCGCCCTGCCGGCGGCGGCCAGCGCGGCGGCCCGCAGCGGCTCCGCCAGCAGCCCGGCGATGGCGGCGGCGAGCGGCGCCGGATCCTCCTTCGGCACCAGCAGGCCGGTGCGGCCATCCGCGATCAGCGCCGCCGGGCCGGCGGTATCGGCCGCCACCACCGGCCGCCCGGCCGACCAGGCCTCCAGCACCACATTCCCCAGCGGCTCATGGCGGGAGGGGCAGACGAACAGGTCGCACGCCGCCAGCAGCGCGCCGATATCCTGCCGCCAGCCGAGGAAGGCCACGCGCCCCGCCACCCCCAGCTCCGCCGCCAGCGCCGCCAGCGCCGCCCGTTCCGGCCCCTCGCCGCCGATCGAGAGATGCGCGCCGGGCAGCAGCGCCAGCGCCCGCAGCAGCACGTCGAAGCCCTTGTTGCGGTGCAGCCGGCCGAGCGCCAGCAGCTTCGGCGCGCCCGGCGGCGCCGGCAGCGCGGCGGGCGCGGTGCCGGCGAGCTCCGCGGCGAAATTCGGCAGGTAATGCGCCCGTTCCGGCGCCACCCCGCCCGCGATGATCCAGCGCCGCAGATCTTCCGTATTGCCGACCACATGGTCGCAATCGCGGTAGTATTTCAGATCGTAATAGCCGCCCATGCGGCCGATCAGCGTCCAGGGGCCCCCGCCGCGCCGCTTCACCGCCCCGGCGAAGCGGCTGGCCCGGTTGGCCCAGGCAACCACCACAAGCGGCCGGAACGCCGCCAGCGCCCGGCGCAGCCGCGGCGCGGTCAGCAGGTCCAGCGGCCCGCCGAAGCCGAGTTCCACCGGATCGACGCCCGCCGCCCGCAGCCGCGCCGCCCGGCCGGGCTCGGCGCGGATCACCGCCAGCACCTGCTCCCCGGCGGCGTGCTGGGCGGCGACCAGGCGTTCATAGAAGGCCTCCGCCCCGCCCATCGCCGCGCCGGCCATGACATGGGCGATGCGCAGCGGCGCGGTCGGCGCCGCTGCGGGCGCCGGCAGGTCCAGGGCAGCGCTCACGGCGGCGGGTCGGCATCCGGCATGCCGGCAGAGGTGGCGGTGCCGGGCCGCACTTGCAACGGCCGGTGCTTCTCCGGCTCCAGCCGCGCCTTCAGATAGGAGAGCAGCGGAAAGGCGGCGGTGCAGAAGGCCAGCAGCACGCCCCAGCCGCCCTCCCGGTAGCCCTTGCGCGAGACATAGGATTTCCACCCCCGCGTCACGCAGCGCCGCAGATTGCCCGCCAGCGAGCCGATATCCCCGGACGCCAGCAGATCCGCCGCCTTGGCGGAGGAATAGCGGTCCAGCCGCCGCAGCATGTCGGAGATGTCGCGGTCCACGTAATGCGCCAGCGCGCCGCGGGCGAGGCGCGGGCCCTCGCTGCCCTGCCGCTCCAGCCCCGGATGCACGCGCTGGTCGCGCCACCTTTTGGCGCCGCGGCGAAACAGCACCGGCTTGGCCGAGGTGCCGAAGCTGCCGGCCCAGCCATGCCGGACCAGCCTTGTGCCGATGTAATTGTCCAGCCGCACCGTGTGCCAGCCATGCGGGGAGGCGGCGATCACCGCGCGAATTTCCGCCGCCAGTGCCGACTCCACCTGCTCGTCGGCATCCACTTCCAGGATCCAGTCGCCGGTGCAGGCGGCGATGCCGGCATTGCGCCGCGCCCCTTCCAGCTCCCATTCGCCTTCCAGCACAAGGGCGCCGGCGGCGCGGGCGATCCCGGCAGAGCCATCCGTGGTGCGGTCCAGCACCACCACGATCTCATCCGCGAAGCCCAGCGTGGCGAGGCAGGCGGGCAGCCGCGCCGCCTCGTTCCGCGCCACGACCAGGGCCGAAAGCCGCACGCTTCCCGCGGCGAAGGGCGGGGATGGGGGTGAAGCCGCGTCCGCCGTCATCGCGCCCGCCCCGCTCACGCGGCCACCTTCGCCGCCAGCAGCCCCTCCGCTGCCGCCAGAGCCGCTTCCAGCGTCAACCCCGGCATGCTGCCCCCCGCCGGCGAATCCGGCGCCACCGCCGCCGCCACGCGCCGGCCGGAGGGGCCGTATTCCACGACCCGGGAAGGGCCGAACAGCCCCAGCGTCGGCGTCCCCGCCGCGGCCGAGAGATGCATCAGCCCGCTATCGTTGCCGACGAACAGGGCGCAGCGCGCCAGCACCGCCGCCGCCTCCGGCAGGGCCAGGCGGCCGACCAGGTCCACCGCACGGTCGCCGAGCGCGGCCAGCACCGGCGCGGCCATTCTCCGCTCCACCTCCCCTGGCCCGCCCAGCACGGCGGCGCGCGCCCCGGGCAGGGCGCCGCCCGGCGCCGTCAGCGCCTCGAACAGCGCGACGAAACGCTCCGCCGGCCAGACCTTGCCGGCCCAATTGGCGGTGGGGCCGAGGGCGATCCAGGCGCTGCCGCCGGGCAGCAGCGCGGCGGCGCGGGCGCGATCCTCCGGCGCCGTCCAGGCCACCGGCAAAGGCGGCGGCGACAGGCCGAGCAGCGCGCCGAGCTGGGCCAGCCGGTGGCCCGGATGCCGGCCGCCCCGCATCACCACCCGGCGCTTCGCCCTGACCGTCCAGGCGAAGGCGGAGGCGCGGAGGTCCACCACCAGATCCCAGCGCGTGCCGGCCACCTGCCGCCACAGCCGCAGCCAATGCAGCTTCCAGCGATGCTTCTCCAACAGGATGGTGCGCGCCCGGTTCGGCATGCGGGCGAAGACGCCCTCCGCGGCCGGGCCGCAGGCCACCACCACCTCGGCGCCAGGATGGCGGCGGATCAGATGGTCCAGCAGCCCGGTGGAAAGCACGGCATCGCCGATCCGGGTGGAGGAGATGAACAGGATGCGCACCCGGCGGCGTCTAGCACGGGTTGGGGTGGCGTCCGAGGGGGGCTTCGCCGCCGGCCCCGGCAGGGGGCGCTGCCGCCGTTGGACGCAGTGCGTCCGACCCCCGCCGGGGAGGGACCCCTCCCCGGACCCCGGTGTGAGTCGGCAGGTTGAGCCGCAAACTCGGACCGGGGGTCCGGGGTGGCCGCCCGCCGGCGGGGGTCCGGGGGCAGCGGCCTCGATCTTCCCCCGCCGGTGCCGGTTGCGCCCGCGCCCTGCACCGCCCACCTTCCAGCCATGCCGATCACCGCTCTGCCCGAACGGGGCGTCATCGAACTCGCCGGCGAGGACCGGGTAGCCTTCCTGCAAGGCCTCGTCTCCAACGACGTCGCCGCCGCGGCGCCGGGCCAGGCCGTCTTCGCCGCGCTGCTGACGCCGCAGGGCAAATGGCTGGCGGATTTCTTCATCTTCGCCGCGGGCGAGCGCCTGCTGCTGGACTGCGAGGCGGCCCAGACCGCCATGCTGCTGCAGCGCCTCGCCCGCTTCCGCCTGCGCTCCAAGGTGGCGCTGCGGAATGCCGGGGCGGAGCTGGCCGTCTTCGCCGGCTGGGGCGACGCGGCCCCGCCGCCCGACGCCAGCGCCGCCCCCGATCCGCGCCTGGCGGAGGCCGGCTGGCGCGCCCTTTCCGCCACCCCGCTCGCCACCGACGCCACGCCCGAGGCCTATGACCGCCACCGCCTCGCCCTCGGCCTGCCCTCCCCGCGCGACCTCGCCCCGGAGCAGACCGTGCTGCTGGAAGCCGGCTTCGACGAGCTGCACGGCATCTCCTGGAGCAAGGGCTGCTACATGGGGCAGGAGCTGACGGCGCGGACCAGGTACCGCGGCCTGCTGAAGCGGCGGCTGGTGCCGGTGACGGTCTCGGGGCCGCTGCCCGCCCATGGCACGCCCATCCTCTCCGCCGGGGTGGAGGTGGGGGAGATGCGCTCCGGCCAGGACGGCCTGGGCATCGCCCTGCTGCGGCTGGAAGCGCTGGATGGCCGCGACTTGCAATGCGGCGAGGCCCTGCTGGCCCCCCGCCTGCCCGGCTGGATGGCGCTGCCCGCCCGCGCCGAGGCATGAGCGGCGCGGATCACGGCCCCGGGGTGCGGCTGCCGCCGCCGCTCGCCGTGGGCGGGCTGGTGCTGCTGGGCTGGCTGCTGCATCGCCAGCTTCCGCTGCCGGTGGCGCCGGGGTTGGGGCTGCCGGCCTTCCTCGCCATGGGGCTCGGCTTCGGCCTCTCGCTCTGGACCATCGTCACCATGCTGCGCGCCGGCACGAATCCGCGGCCGGACCGGCCGGACAGCGCCTTCCTGGAAGCCGGCCCGTTCCGCTTCACCCGCAACCCGATCTATCTGGGCTTCCTGCTGGTGGCCGCCGGCTTCGCCCTGCGTTGGGGCGATCTCTGGCCCTGGCTGGCGGTCGCCGGCAGCTTCGCCTGGCTGGACCGCCGGGTGGTGCCGCGGGAGGAAGCCTATCTCGCCACCCGCTTCAGCGCGCCCTATGCGGCCTATCGCCGCCGGGTGCGCCGCTGGGTCTAGAGCGGCTTCACCTCGCCTGTGCTCGTGAACCCGCTCCAGCTTCCCGTTCTGTCGCATTTTCCGAGTCGTCCGGCGATTCCGCGGACTTGAAAATGCTCTGGAGCGGGATCGGTTGAGCTGCGCTCATCCGCCCCGCTCTAGTGTCCCGATTCCGAAGTCCTGCGGACTTCGTTCTCGGGCCACCAGCTTCTGTTTTCAGTGGCCTGCTTGTCCGCTGCGTTCGCTGGAAATCCAGCGAACTTCGCGGGCAGGACACCAACTCATTGTTCGGTCGCGTGATTCACGGTTTCGGTCGATTCGACCTCAACCGATCACGCTCCAGCCGATCAGCCTGGGCGCGGGCCGCCCGGCTCTTGTTCCACGCCGGGGCCGGCCATAGAGAAACGCCCGACAGCCAGCGGATTCAGCATGCGGACGGCCTTGCGCAGTACCGGCGGCAGCCTCGCCGCCGCCGGCGGTGGTGCCTTGCTCCTCAGCCTTCTCTTCGCCCTGCTTTCCCTGCTGGCCGCCACGCGCGACCCCGGGCCGGCGCGGGAACGCCTGCGCGCCAGCCTGGAAGCGGGCAGCTTCTCCGCCAGCCTTGGCACCTTCAGCCTGCCGCTCGGCAGCCGCGAGGTCCCGGCCTGGGACAGCAATGACTGCCTGATCTTCATGATGCTGGTCCTGCCGCGCCAGGACCTTGCCCGCGACGCCTTCTCCCCCCGCATCCCCACGCGGCTGGAGCCCGAGCCGGCCGGCGACCCGGTGCAGGCGCGCTGCGAGCGGCTGGGGGAGCTGCTGACCACCGACCCGGACCCGCCCGCCCATCGCTACGACCGCTACCTGCACGGCCAGCGCGTGCTGGCCACGCTGCTGCTGCCGCTGACCGGGCCGGAGGGGTTGCGACGCCTCGTCACCACCGCCGTCGCCCTGGCCCTGGCGGGCCTCGCCCTCCTGGCCGGCTGGCGCGGCCGGCAGCGGCAGGGCACGCCGGAGGCGCTGCGGGACGCGGCTTTCGCCGGCTACGCGCTCTGCCTGCTGGCCTTCCATGCGCTGCCGATGTTCGGCCGCTACTGGAGCCATGCGCTCTCCGACCTGCCGGTGGTGGTGCTGCTCTGGGCGCTTTACCTGGCGCCGCCGGCGCCGGCCGCGCGGGGGCTGCTGCTGGGCCTGCTGGGCGCGGCCGTCTCCATGCTCGAATTCCTCACCGGCCAGTGGCCGCTGGCCGTGGCGCTGATCCTGCTGGCTGCCGCGGCCCAGCCAAGCCCGCCAGGCTGGCGGGCGGTGGCGCGGGACCTTGCCGGCTTCGGCCTCGGCGTCGTCCTGCCGCTGGCCGCCAAGCTGGCGCTCGGGGCGCTGCTCTTCGCCGATGTCGCGCCGGCGGCGGAGGGCAGCGGGCTGCTGCACCGCATCTACGGCCCGGTGGTGCCGGAGATGTCGCCGCGCGAGGCGGCGCGCCTCGCCGCCCTCGGCTTCGACGTGACGCGGCTGGATACGGAGCCCTGGTGGCGGCTGCCCTATGTCGCGGCGCGGCTGGCCTATTTCGCCTTCGTGCCGGGGGCCGGCGCCTGGCGGCTCGGCCTCGGCGGCACCGCCGCCTGGGTCTTCGGCCTGGCGCTGCTGGCGGGCAGTGTGGGGGTGCTGGCCTGGCGGTTCGGCGCGGGGTTGCCGCGGCGCGGCGGGGTCTCGCCGCACCTGTGGTGGGCCCTGGCGGCCTGCGGCGCCATGCTCGGCTGGTATGTGCTGTTCCTCAACCATACCCTGCTGCACACCGCCTGGATGGCCCGCACCCTGGTGGTGTTCCCCATGGCCGCCTGGGTGGCCTGGCTGGCCCGGCCCGCCGCCAGGGCGTGAGGCGGCGGCCGGCGCGGCGTTGTCGAGGTCTCGCGCCGATGGCGAGGCCGTCCTGCGCGCCCTATCTGTTCACCGCCGCGCGGCCGTGCGCTCCGGCACTGTCGAAGCCCCGCCAGGGCCAGCCGGCGAAGCCGTCCTGGGCATCCCTGCCGGTTCACCGCCGCGCGGCCGTGCGCTCCGGCACTGTCGAAGCCCCGCCAGGGCCAGCCGGCGAAGCCATCCTGGGCATCCGGCGAAGTCATCCTGCGCATCCCCGCCCGTTCGCCGCCGCGCTCCGGCATGTCGAGGCTCCGCCCCTGGGCCGGCCGGCGAAGCCGTGCCATGCGCCCTACCCGTTCACCACCGTGCCGCCATTCGGGTGCAGCACCTGGCCGTTGATGTAGCTGCTGTCGCTTTCGGCGGCGAGGAAGATGTAGCTCGGCGCGCATTCATCCGGCTGGCCCGGCCGCCCCATGCCGGAGCTTTCGCCATGCGAGGCCGTGCGCTCCTCGTCGAAGCTTGCCGGGATCAGCGGCGTCCAGATCGGCCCCGGCGCCACCGCATTCACCCGGATCTTCCGCTGCTGGTACAGCGCCTGGGAGAGGCTGCGGGTGAAGGCGAGGATCGCGCCCTTGGTGGCGGCATAGTCGATCAGCCCTGAACTGCCCTTATAGGCGGTGACGGAGCTGGAATTGATGATCGCCCCGCCTTCCGGCATGTGCTTCAGCGCCGCCTTGGTCAGCCAGAACATGCCGAGGATGTTGGTGCGGAAGGTGCGCTCCACCTGCGCCTCGGGGATCTCGGCGAAATCCTTGCAGACATGCTGCTCGGCGGCGTTGTTCACCAATATGTCGATGCGGCCGCCGAGGAAGCGCTGCGCCTCCTCCACCGCCTCCCGGCAGAAGGCGGGGTCGCCGATATCGCCCGGGATGGTGCGGCAGCGCCGCCCCGTCGCCTCCACCAGGCGGCGGGTCTCCTCGGCATCCTCGGTCTCGTCCTTGTAGAGCACGACGACATCGGCGCCCTCCTTGGCGAAGCCGATCGCCACGGCGCGGCCGATGCCGCTGTCCCCGCCGCTGATGAGCGCCGCCTTGCCGGTCAGCTTGCCGCTGCCGCGCCAGGCTTCCATGCGGCCCTGGGGCTGCGGGCGCATCTCCGTCTCAAGGCCCGGCTGGCGGTCCTGGTGCTGCTTCGGAAATGGGGTCTTCTCGTCGTCCGGCATGGCGTGCTCTCCCGTACCGGTCCGAAACGGGGCCGCGGCGGGGCCGGTTGCGCGGCGTTCCGCCTGCGTGCCGGCGCGCCGCGCTGGCCTTGCCCGGCCGCAGCGGGCAGGATGCGCCCCGCCAGGGCAGGGCCCGGCCGGTCGGCGCCGACCGGGCGGGCCCTGCCCTGCACCACATCATCGTCCAGGGCAGCGCATGCCCGCCCGGGGGTCTACCCGGCCGGGCCCTGCCCTCACCGCGAAGGGTGCCGCATGCTGGATGAGACCGGGTCCCGGCGAGCCTCGCCGGAAGCCACCTGCGCCGCCGCCTGGCAGCGCGCCCGCGCGCAATATGACGAGGTGGTGCTGCTGCTGCAGGGTGGCGGCGCCCTCGGCTCCTACCAGGGCGGCGTCTATGAGGTGCTGGCGGAAACGCCCTTCCTGCCGGATTGGGTCGCCGGGATTTCCATCGGCGCGATCAATGCCGCGCTGATCGCCGGCAACGCGCCGGAGAACCGGGTGGCGCGGCTGCGGGAATTCTGGCGCCGCGTCACCTCACGGGTGAATTTTCCGTGGCTGCCGCCGCTGGAGACGGCGCGGAACCTCGCCAACCTCACCGCCGCCACCTCGGCGCTGCTCTCCGGCCAGCCGGGCTTCTTCCGGCCGCGCGGCACCCTGCCCTATCTCTTCCCCGCCAGCACCCCGACCGCCGTTTCCGTCTACGACACGGAGCCGCTGCGGCAGACGCTGCAGGAGCTGGTGGATTTCGACCTGCTGAATGGCGGGCCGGTGCGGCTTTCCGTCGGCGCGGTGAATATCCGCACCGGCAACACCATCTACTTCGACAACCGGGAGCGGCGGATCGGGCCGGAGCACATCATGGCGAGCGGCGCGCTGCCGCCCGGCTTCCCGCCGGTGATGATCGAGGGCGAGCTCTACTGGGATGGCGGCCTCGTCTCCAACACGCCGCTGCAATATGTGCTGGATGTGGGCGCGCCGGCGACCAGCCTGATGTTCCAGGTGGATCTGTTCAGCAGCCGCGGCGTGATGCCGCGCACCCTGCCGGAGGCGGATGAGCGGGCGAAGGATATCCGCTATTCCAGCCGCACCAGGCTGGTGACGGATATCTACCGCCGCCTTCAGGCGCTGCGCTGCGACATGGGCCGGCTGCTGGCCATGCTGCCGGAGGAGGCGCGGAATTCCGAGGAGGCGCGGCGCATCGCCGGGCATGTGAAGCCGGCGCGGGTGAACCTGCTGCAGCTTGTCTATCGCCGGGCGCAGTATGACCGGGACTTCAAGGACTACGAATTCTCGGCCAACACCATGCAGGACCACTGGCAGGCGGGACGGGACGATCTGACGCGGTCGCTGCGCCAGGTGGAGTGGCTGGACCCGCCGGATGCTGCGACGGGGATCGTCACCCACGACGTCCACTTCGACGCGCCGGGGTAGGTCGGGAGGGGCTCTGCCCCTCTCGCGCTCTCCCCGCCAAACCCACCATGGGATCGAGCAGCGCCTGCATCTCGTCGAATTTCGCTCGCGCCTCGGCCGCCGTGCGCCCGACGATCGGCCGTAGTGCCGGCATGATCTTCAGGTCGTCCCAATCTCGGCCATGGGCCGGGCCGAAGGGCCTTTGGAAACCTTGAGTTGGCGCTTCGACCGACGGGTCCGAAACTCAAGGGGCCTTCGGGCCTTTGCGGAGGGGGTTCGAGGGAGGCAGAGCCGCCCGCAACAATCACCCTTCCTGCCGGTAATTCGGCGCTTCCCGCGTCACCGCCACGTCATGCACATGGCTCTCCCGCAGCCCGGCGCCGGTGATGCGGCGGAAGCGCGCGTTGCGCTGCATCTCGGCCACGGTGGCGTTGCCGGTATAACCCATCGCCGCCTTCAGCCCGCCGACCAGCTGGTGGATGACATTGCCCACCGGCCCCTTGTAGCCGACGCGGCCCTCCACCCCTTCCGGCACCAGCTTCAGCGTGTCCTGCACCTCCGCCTGGAAGTAGCGGTCCGCGCTGCCGCGCGCCATGGCGCCCAGCGAGCCCATGCCGCGATAGGATTTGTAGGACCGCCCCTGGTAGAGGAAGACCTCCCCCGGCGCCTCGTCCGTGCCGGCGAAGAGGCTGCCCATCATCACGCAATCCGCCCCCGCCGCGATCGCCTTGGCGATGTCGCCGGAGGTGCGGATGCCGCCATCGGCGATCGCCGGCACGCCCTTCTCCCGCGCCGCCGCGGCGCTTTCCAGCACGGCGGTGAGCTGCGGCACGCCGACGCCCGCCACGATGCGCGTGGTGCAGATGGAGCCCGGGCCGATGCCGACCTTCACCGCATCGGCGCCGGCCTCGATCAGCGCCAGCACCGCTTCCGGCGTCGCCACATTGCCGGCGACGACCTGCACGCCGTTCGACATGCGCTTGATGCGCTCGACCGCCGCCAGCACGCCGCCGGAATGGCCATGCGCGGTGTCCACCACCACCACATCCACCTCGGCGGCGATCAGCGCCTCGACGCGCCGGAGCCCGTCCTCCCCCACCCCCGTCGCCGCCGCGGTGCGCAGCCGCCCGAGCGCATCCTTCACCGCGTTGGGGTTGGCCTGGGCCTTCTCCATGTCCTTCACGGTGATCAGGCCGACGCAGCGCCCGGCCTCATCCGTCACCAGCAGCTTCTCGATGCGGTGGCGATGCAGCAGGGCGCGGGCGGCATCCGGGGTGATCTCGGCATGGGCGGTGACGAGGTTGTCGCGCGTCATCAGCTCATAGACCCGGGTATTGGGGTCGGTGGCGAAGCGGACGTCGCGGTTGGTGATGATGCCGACCAGGCGGCCCGCGCCTTCGCCCGGCTTGCCGCGCTCCACCACCGGGATGCCGCTGATGCGGTGCTGATCCTGCAGGGCCCGCACATCGGCCAGGGTCTGGTCGGGGTGGATGGTGACCGGGTTCACCACCATGCCGCTTTCGAACTTCTTGACCCGGCGGACCTGCGCCGCCTGTTCCTCCGGCGTCATGTTCTTGTGGATGACGCCGATGCCGCCGGCTTGGGCCATGGCGATGGCCATGTTGGCCTCGGTGACGGTGTCCATCGCCGCGGCGACCAGGGGGATGTTCAGGGCGATCTCGCGCGTCAGCCTGGTGCGCGTATCGGTCTGGTTGGGGAGGACGCTGGAATAGGCCGGCACCAGCAGCACATCGTCGAAGGCGTAGGCTTCCTCGATGGTGAAGGCGCGTCGGGCCGCCGGCGGGGCGGCGGCGGAGGGAGAGTCGGGGGCCATGGGGGACCTTTCGCACCGTGCGGGCGCTGCGCCCGCCGAGGCGGCGCGAATCGCGACCTTGGCAGCGCCCTTTACCCCGGCGGGGCGACCGGCGTCCAGCATTGCGCCACGCGGGGCCGGCCTGCGGCGGAAGCGGGGCTGCCTTTCAGCCCCCAGGGAGCCGCTGCGCGGCTGCGCGCGGAGCCCCCCAGCGCCCCCCGGCGCACCGCTTTGGCCGTTCGGCCGCTTCCGGAGCGGGACCGGTCGAGCTTCGCCTACACGTCCCGCCACGGTTCCGGTCGATTCGGAATCGGGGCATTAGAGCAGATCGCCGGAGGGCGGCATCGCCCGGAGGCGTGAAGCTGCTCTACAATCCATAAGCTAGAGCGGTTTCGCGCTGCACAGTCAGCGTGAAACCGCTCTAGAGCGGGATCGGTTGAGCTGCGCTCACCGCCCCGCTCTAGCTCATGGTTCGGTCGCGTGTTCACGGTTTCGGTCGATTCGACCTCAACCGATCACGCTCTAGGCCGCGGCCTGGCGCACCCATTCGGCCCAGGCCAGCACCGCCTTGTCCTGGCCGATCGCGCCCACGAGCTGCGCCCCCAGCGGCAAGCCCTTCGGCCCGGTGCCGACCGGCACGGTGACGCAGGGCAGGTGCAGCAGGGTCCAAAGCGAGTTGAAAGCGGGGTCGCCGGTGGCGCCGATGCCCTCCGGCGCCTCGCCCGGCGCGGCGGGGGTGAGGATGGCGTCGAAGGGCGCGATCACCTCCGCCAGCGCGGCGCGCGCCGTGGCGAAGGCGGCGCGGCCGGCCTCCAGCGCGGCGCGGGGCTGGTCGCGGCCCCATTCCATCCGCTGCCGCAGCACCGGGGAGAGCTGGGCGGCGGCATGCTCCAGCTCCCAGGCCAGGGCCTCGGCGGATTCGCCGTTCATCACGAGCTGATGCGCCTCCAGCCCCGCCACCACCGCCGGGGGCATCTCCACCGGCGTGACGCTGGCGCCGGCCTGCGCGGCGGCGGCGGCCACGCGCTCGATAGCGGCGCGGGTCTCGGGCGCCGCCAGCGAAGCGGTCGGGCCCCAGCACAGGCCGAGCTTCGGCGCGCGGTCCGGCTTCGCCGCCGGCTGGCCGTAATCGCCGCCGGTCAGCCCGGCCATGGCGAAGGCGGCGTCGGCGACGCTGCCGGTGATGAGGCCGATGGTGTCGAGCGATTCGCTCATCACCTTCATGCCGGCGCGGTGCAAGGTGCCGTAGCTCGGCTTGAAGCCGACGGCGCCGCAATAGGCGGCGGGGCGGATGATGCTGCCGGCCGTCTGGGTGCCGAAGCCGGCATGGAAGAAGCCCGCCCCGGCCCCGGCGGCGGAGCCGGAGGAGGAGCCGCCCGGCGTATGCGCCGAGTTGTGCGGGTTGGTGGTAGCGCCCGGAAAGCGGGTGGCGAATTCCGTGGTGACGGTCTTGCCGAGGATCACCGCCCCCGCCCGCCGGGCCAGGGCGACGCAGGCGGCATCGCTGCGCGGCCGGTGCCCGGCCCAGATGGGGGAGCCGTATTGCGAGGGCTGGTCGGCGGTATCCAGCACGTCCTTCACGCCGAAGCCGAGCCCGGCGAGCGGCAGGGACCGCCCCGCCTTCACCGCCGCATCCACCGCCGCCGCCTGGCGCCGCGCCAGGCCGGGATCGAGGTGGATGAAGGCCCGCACCACGGGCTCCCGCGCCGCGATGCGGTCCAGCAGGGCTTCGGTCAGGGCGATGGCGGAGAGGGTGCCGGCCTGGATCTGGCGGGCGGCCTCGGCGGCGGGGAGCGCGGCGGGATCGGACATTTGGAAAGAGTGACCCGGAATTGCTGCGCTGCGAAGGGGCGGATCAGGGGATGACCGCGATGGCGGTGATCTCGATCAGCGCCTCCGGATGGGTGAAGCCGGTCACCTCCACCATGGTCGAGGCCGGCGGCGTGCCGGTGAAGTATTCCCGCCGCACCGCGTGGATCTGCGGGAAGTGGCGCATGTCCGCGATGTAGACATCGACGCGGCAGATATCCTCCAGCGTGCCGCCGGCGGCTTCGACCGCCGCCTTCACGTTCTCGCAGACCTGCCGCGTCTGGGCGGTGATGTCGCCGGCGCCGACCAGCGCCCCGCTGGAATCCTTGGCCAGCATGCCGGAGATGAACACCATGCGTCCCGTCGGGGCGATGATGCCGGCCGGGAAGTGTCCGCTCGGCGGCGGCAGCCGGTCCGAGGCGATGGGCTGCTTCGGCATGGTGTTCTCCCTGGTTGCGTGGCCAGGCTGCACCAGGGACGGCCGGGGCGGAAGCCACCTGTCGGATCTGAAATTCATAGTTCCCAAAGGCCCTTCGGCCTTTGGCGGAGGGAGTTCGAGGGTTGCGGCGCTGCCGCAACGAGCCTCCCTCGATGTCAGTCGGTTGCCATGACCTTGACGTAGTTCCCCGGCGCGTCTTCCAGCGCCGGCAGCCCGCCTTCCCCCGGCACGCGCGCCGGCACGGTTTCCTTGCCCAGCGCCGTCACCCAGCGGTGCCAGTCCGGCCACCAGGAGCCTGCCAATTCCGTGGCGCCGCGGAACCACTCCTCCGGGTCCGGCGGCAATTGCTCATTCACCCAATGCGAGTACTTGCCGGAATCCGGCGGGTTCACGATGCCGGCGATATGCCCGGACGCCGCCAGCACGAAGCGCACCGGCCCGGCATAGAGCTGCGTCGCGCGGTAGGTGCTCTTCCAGGGCGCGATATGGTCTTCCCGCGTCGAGATCAGGTAGCTCGGCACCTTGATCTTGCGGAGGTCGATCTTCGTCCCCAGCAGCTCGATCGCCCCCGCCTGGCCCGGCTTCTTCACCAGGTCGTTCTGCTGGTACATGCGCCGCAGGTAGAAGCTGTGCATCCTCGCCGGCATGCGGGTGCTGTCGTCGTTCCAGTAGAGCAGGTCGAAGGGGAAGGGCTCCTGCCCCATCAGGTAGTTGTTCACCACGAAGGACCAGATCAGGTCGTTGGCGCGCAGCATGTTGAAGGTGGTGGCCATTTCCGCCCCCTCCAGATAGCCGCGCTGCTGCATCTTCTCCTCGAGGCCCTTGAGCTGCTCCTCATCGATGAAGACGCCGAGCTCGCCCGCCTCCTCGAAATCCGTCATGGTCACGAAGTAGGTCGCGGATTTGATGCGCGTGTCGCGCTTCACCGCCATATGCGCCAGCGTCGTCGCCAGCAGCGTGCCGCCCAGGCAGTAGCCGATGGCGTTGACCTGCTTCTCCCCCGTCGCCTGCTCGATGGCGTCCAGCGCGGCGAAGACGCCTTCGCGGATGTAGTCGTCGAAGCCCTTCTCGGCGAGATGGGCATCCGGGTTGACCCAGGAGACGACGAAGACGGTATGCCCCTGCTCCACCGCCCAGCGCACGAAGCTGTTCTTCGGCCGCAGGTCGAGGATGTAGAATTTGTTGATCCAGGGCGGGAAGATCACCAGCGGCCGCTTCAGCACCGCCTGCGTCGTCGGGGCGTACTGGATGAGCTGCATCAGGTCGTTCTGGTACACCACCTTGCCCGGGGTGACGGCGATGTTCTCGCCGACGCGGAATTTGCTGTCATCCGTCATGCGGATGCGCAGCTTGCCCTTGCCGCGCTCCAGATCCGCCAGCAGGTGGGAAAGCCCCTTCAGCAGGTTCTCGCCTCCCGTCTCGGCGGTGCGGCGCAGCACTTCCGGGTTGGTCAGCAGGAAGTTGGACGGGCTCATCGCATCGACGAATTGCCGCGTGTAGAAATCCACCTTCTGCGCCGTCTTCTGGTCCAGCCCCTCCACCCCGCCGACCACGGTCTGGAAGTAGCGGGCGGAGAGCAGGTAGGATTGCTTGATGAAGTCGAAGACCTCGTTCTCCCGCCAGGCCTCGTCCTTGAAGCGGCGGTCGCGCGGGTCCTCGGCGATCACCGGCCGGGCCTCGTCGCCCAGCATGCGCCGCGCGGTGTTCTGCCAGAGCGTCAGATAATCCTGCCAGAAGCCGAGCTGGGCCTGGACGAGCTGGGCGGGGTTGGCCATCAGCCGCGTCGTCATCTCGAGGAAGGCGCCGCCGATGTTCAGCGGGTCCGGCGTCGTCGCGGAATCCGACTGGCGCTTGAGGAAATCGGTGACGATGCGCTGCCCCCGCTCCGCCACCTCCGCCATGGTTCGGGTGACGATGGCGGGGTCGGGCAACCGGAAAGCCGGGCCTTCGGGGGTCTTGTCTTCGGCCATGCCCGTAATCTAGCGGGTGCGGCGGGGCATCTCCACCCTGCGGCAACCCCTTATTTGCGCCGCTGCGGCGCGGTACACATGCTGCATGGCAGCAGCGGATCGGGCAGGCATGGGCGGCAAGGCGAGGCAGGCAGGGTGCGGGCTGCTGCTGCTGCTGCTCGGCGCCTGCGAGGTGCCGAAGGAGGTCAATCCCGTGGTGATCTGGCGCCGGGTCTCCGGCGCCGAGGATGAGGGCAGGCTGCCGCCGCCGGGGCTGGACGAGCCCACGCCCAACCTCGCCACCGTGCCGCCGCGGCCGGAGCGGCCCTCGCCGGAGACCCGGGCGGCGCTGACCGCGGCGCTGGAGGAGCAGCGCGCCGCCTCCCGCAGCCCCATCGCGCTGCGGACCACGCCAGCCCCGCCGGGCCAGGCGGCACCGGGGGAGCCGGGCATTCCCGGCGCGCCGCCCGCGCCGCCGCGCCTGGCCAATGCACCGAATATCCCCTGGGACGCCGCGCCGGCGCCGCCCCGGCCGACGCGGCCGGACCAGCCGCCCCAGGCCGCGGTGCCGGCGCCCCCTGCCGCCCCGCCCGGGCCCGGCGCGCCGCCCCCGCCGCCGCGCGGCCTGGTGCCGGCCCCGATCCCTGCCCTGCCGGAGATGCCGGAGGAGGCGCCGGCCCCGCCGCCCGCCGAACTTCTCGCGCCGGCGCCTCGCAACCGGTAAGCCCCTCGGTTATAGGGGCCGTCCCCGGCACGACCCGTCGCCGGGGCAATCTTTACGGAAACGCACTGGACCATCCGATGACCGAGGAATTCCACCGCATCCGCCGCCTGCCGCCCTATGTCTTCGCCGAGGTGAACGCGGCCAAGGCCAAGGCGCGCGCCGCGGCAGAGGACATCGTGGACCTCGGCATGGGCAATCCGGACAGCCCGACGCCCCCGCATATCGTCGCCAAGCTGATCGAGGCGGTGCAGGACCCGCGAACCCATCGCTACTCCACCTCCAAGGGCATCCCCGGGCTGCGCAAGGCGCTCGCCGGCTATTATGCCCGCCGCTTCGGGGTGAAGCTGGACCCGGAGACGGAGGTGGTGGCGACGCTCGGCAGCAAGGAAGGGCTGGCGAATCTGGCGCAGGCCATCTCCTCCCCGGGCGACACCATCCTGGTGCCCAACCCCTCCTACCCCATCCACCAATTCGGCTTCATCATCGCCGGCGCCTCCGTCCGCAGCCTGCCCTGCACGCCGGATGACGAGATGCTGGCGGCGATCGACCGCGCCGTCAGGCATTCCGTGCCGAAGCCCACCGCCGTCATCGTGAACTTCCCCTCGAACCCGACGGCGCATCTCGCCTCGCTGGAGTTCTACCGGGACCTGGTGGCGCTCTGCCGGCGGCATGAGCTCTTCATCCTCTCCGACCTCGCCTATGCCGAGCTGTATTTCGGCAATGTGCCGCCGCCTTCGGTGCTGGAGGTGCCGGGGGCGAAGGACATCACGGTGGAATTCACCTCCATGTCCAAGACCTACAACATGCCGGGCTGGCGCATGGGCTTCGCCGCCGGCAATCCCCGGCTGATCGCGGCCCTGGCGCGGGTGAAATCCTATCTCGACTATGGCGCCTTCACCCCCATCCAGGTGGCGGCGACGGCGGCGCTGAACGGGCCGCAGGACATGGTCGCCGAGATGCGCAGCCTGTACCGGGAGCGGCGGGATCTGCTGGTGAAGGGGCTGGCGGCGGCGGGGTGGCAGGCGCCTTCCCCCGATGGCTCGATGTTCGTCTGGGCGCCGATTCCGGAGAAGTTCCGGCATCTCGGCAGCGTGGAATTCAGCAAGCTGCTGCTGGCGCGGGCCAAGGTGGCGGTGGCACCGGGCCTAGGCTTCGGCGAGCATGGCGATGGCCATGTCCGCATCGCCCTGGTCGAGAACAACCACCGCATCCGTCAGGCGCTGCGCGGCATCCGCGCCTTCCTGCAGGGTGACAATCTCGGTCCGGTGGAGCCGGAGAAGGAATCGGCTGTCCTATGAGCAAACCCCTCGCCATCGCGGTCGCCGGCCTCGGCACGGTCGGCGCCGGCGTCCTGAAGCTGCTGGAGGCGAATGCCGGGCTGATCGCGGCGCGGGCCGGGCGGCCGATCATCGTCGGCGCCGTCTCCGCCCGGGACCGCACGCGCGACCGCGGCATCAGCCTGGAGGCGCTGCGCTGGTATGACGACCCGGTGGCGCTGGCCGCCGATCCCGGCACCGATGTGGTGGTGGAGCTGATCGGCGGCAGCGAGGGGCCGGCGCGGGCGCTGGTGGACGCCGCCATTGCCGCCGGCAAGCCGGTGGTGACGGCGAACAAGGCGCTGCTCGCCGTGCATGGCGCGGCGCTGGCGGAGAAGGCCGAGGCGCGTAATGTCCTGCTCGCCTTCGAGGCGGCGGTGGCGGGCGGCATCCCGGCCATCAAGGGGGTGCGGGAGGGCCTGGCGGCGAACCGGCTTTCCCGCGTCGCCGGCATCCTGAACGGCACCTGCAACTACATCCTGACGGTGATGCGGGAGCAGGGCCGGGAATTCGCCGAGGTGCTGGCCGAGGCGCAGAAGCTCGGCTATGCCGAGGCCGACCCGGCCTTCGACATCGACGGCATCGACGCGGCGCACAAGCTGGCCATCCTGGCAGCGCTCGCCTTCGGCCGGCCGGTGGATTTCGGCGCGGTGCATGTCGAGGGCATCCGCAACATCACCGCCCTCGACATCGCCCTGGCCGGCGAGCTGGGCTACCGCATCAAGCTGCTGGGCATTGCGGCGCGGACGCCGGGCGGCATCTCCACCCGCGTGCATCCCTGCATGGTGCCGGCGGCGGCGCCCATCGCGCGGGTGGATGGCGTGTTCAACGCGGTGGTGGCGGAGGGGGATTTCGTCGGGCGGGTAATGCTGGAAGGCCGCGGCGCGGGCGCGGGCCCGACGGCGAGCGCGGTGGTCGCCGATCTGATCGACCTGGCGCGCGGCCGCCACACCCCGGTCTGGGGCGCGGCCAGCGGGGCGCTGGAGAGCGTGCCGGCCGAACCCATGGAGCGGCATCGCGGCGCCTATTACCTGCGGCTGATGGTGCTGGACCGGCCGGGCGTGATCGCCGACGTCACCGGCATCCTCCGCGACCAGGCGATCAGCCTGGAATCCATGCTGCAGCGCGGCAGGGCGCCGGGCGAGGCGGTGCCGGTGGTGCTGACCACGCATGAATGCGAGGAATCGCAGATGCGCGCCGCCATCGCCCGCATCGCCGCGCTGGAGACCGTGCTGGAAACCCCGGCCCTCATCCGCATCGAACCGCTGTAGCGGCCACCGCCCTCCCCGCCGGCAGGGAGGGGCCAGGGTGGGGCGGTCCAGCCCTTCGCCAGCGAAGGCACTCGGAGTGCCTTCGACACCGTAGAAGGCAACCATTGCCCTGGGCCATGGGGCCTGTGGCGTGTCAAGGATGCCGCGAAGCGGCACCGCGCTTTGCGCGGCGAAGTCCTCGACACGCCACAGGCCCCATGGCTCTCGCGAGAGATCGCCCGACGGTATCGAGCGCGCACGGAGCCCGCCTCGCTTCACGCCACGCCATCTCCCCGGCCGTGCCGGGTTGCCAGGCCGCGCCACGCCAGCCCCGGGCCACCCCGAACTCCCGGGACCGTGCCTCTTCCCGCAATTCCCCCCCGCCAAACCCCGGGCTATGCTCCCGGCCGAACAATGGGGGACTTCGCATGGCCGAGTACGATCCCGCCGCCGGGCTGGTGGTTGACCGCAACCTGGCGCTCGAACTGGTCCGGGTGACCGAGGCGGCCGCCATCGCCGCCGCCCGCTGGATCGGCCGCGGCGACAAGAACGCCGCCGACGGCGCGGCCGTCGACGCCATGCGCAAGGCCTTCGACACCGTCGCCATCTCCGGCACCGTCGTCATCGGCGAGGGCGAGATGGACGAGGCGCCGATGCTCTATATCGGCGAGCAGATCGGCCTCGGCGGCCCGTCCGTGGACATCGCCGTGGACCCGCTGGAAGGCACCTCCATCACCGCCAAGGGCGGCAACAACGCCATCGCCACCGTCGCGCTGGCCGAGCGCGGCTGCTTCCTGCACGCGCCGGACATCTACATGGACAAGCTGGCGGTCGGCCCCGGCCTGCCGGACGGCATCGTCGATCTCGACGCGCCGGTGGAGCAGAACCTCCGCGAGCTCGCCAAGGCGAAGAAGTGCGACATCTCCGACCTCATGGTCTGCACGCTGGACCGCGACCGGCACAAGGAGATGATCAGGGCCTGCCGCGCCGCCGGCGCCCGCATCACCCTGCTGGGCGATGGCGATGTCTCCGGCGTCATCGCCGTCTCCCAGCCCGAGGCCGGGATCGACATCTATATGGGCTCCGGCGGCGCGCCGGAGGGGGTGCTGGCGGCGGCTGCGCTGCGCTGCATCGGCGGCCAGCTCCAGGGCCGCCTGCTGTTCGAGAATGACGAGCAGATCGCCCGCGCTAGGGAAATGGGCATCGCCGACCCGAAGCGGAAATACCGGGTGGAGGAGATGGCGGCGGGCAACGTCATGTTCGCCGCGACGGGCGTGACCACCGGCGCCATGCTGCGCGGCGTGCGCCGCACCGCCAGCGGTGCCGTCACCCATTCCATCGTCATGCGCAGCAAGTCCGGCACGGTGCGCTATGTCGAAGGCTATCATAATTTCGCCCTGAAGCCGGCGGCCTTCGTTGCCTGAGCCAGGCGCGGCGGCGCTCGGCGTCGCCCGCAGCGCCACCGGCCGCCGCTGGGTGTGGCGGGAGGGCGATGCCCGCACCGGCATGGCCATCGCCCAGCGGGCGGAGCTGCCGGAGCTGCTGGGGCGGCTGCTCGCCGCGCGCGGCGTGGCGCTGGAGGCGGTGGGGGATTACCTGGAACCCACCCTGCGCGCCTTGCTGCCGGACCCCTCCCTGCTGCGCGACATGGATGCGGCGGCGGAGCGGCTGGCGAGCGCGGTGCGCCAGGGCGAAAGCGTCGCGGTCTTCGGCGATTACGACGTGGACGGCGCCTCCGCCGGCGCGCTGATGGTGCATGCGCTGCGGCGGCTGGGCTGCCCGGTTTCGCATTACGTGCCGGACCGGCTGAAGGAGGGCTACGGCCCCAACCCCGCCGCCATCCGTGCTCTCTGCGAACGCGGCGCGACGCTCATCGTCTGCGTCGATTGCGGCATCGCCGCCGCCGCGGCGCTGGCGGAAGCCAAAGGCCATGCCGATGTGGTGGTGCTGGACCACCACAAGGCGGAAGGCGCGGTGCCGCCCGTCGCCGCGGTGGTGAACCCGAACCGGCTGGATTGCACCTCCGGCCTCCGGCATCTCTGCGCCGCGGCGGTGGCTTTCCTCACCCTGGTCGCGGTGCATCGCACGCTGCGGCGGGGCGGGCATTTCGCGCGATCCGGCGAGCCGCCGCTGCTCGATCTGCTCGACCTCGTCGCCCTCGCCACGGTCTGCGACGTGATGCCGCTCAGCGGGCTCAACCGCGCGCTGGTGGCGCAGGGGCTGAAGGTGATGGCGCGGCGCGGCCGGCCGGGCATCGCCGCGCTGCTGGAGATCGGCCAGGTGCGGGACGTGCCGACGGCGCATTCCCTCGGCTTCGTGCTCGGCCCGCGCATCAATGCGGCGGGGCGGATCGACGAACCCGATCTCGGCCTGCGCCTGCTGCTCTGCGAGGACCCAATCGAGGCGCGCGCCATGGCGGAGCGGCTGGATGCGGTGAACAAAAGGCGGCAGGAGGTGGAAGCCGAGGTGCTGGGCGCCGCCTTCGCCGCCGCCGAGGCGCAGGCCACCGCCGGCATGCCGGTGCTGCTGGTCTGCGGCGAGGGCTGGCATCCGGGCGTGGTCGGGATTGTTGCCGGGCGGGTGAAGGAGAAGTTCAACCGCCCGGCCTGCGTCGCGGGGGTGGCCTCCGGCTTCGCCAAGGGGTCCGGGCGGTCGGTGCCGGGGCTGGATCTCGGCACGGCGGTGATCGCAGCGCGGCAGGCCGGGCTGCTGGAGACGGGGGGCGGCCACGCCATGGCCGCCGGCTTCAGCTTCCCGGTGGAGCGGCGGGAGGCAGTGCATGCCTTCCTGGCGGAACGGCTGGCGGCCGCCACCGCCCTGCCCGGCGCCGCGGACCTGGTGGTGGAGGGGAGCATGACGGTGCTCTCCGCCACGGCCGGCCTGGCGCGGCAGGTGGAAAGGCTGGCGCCCTTCGGGGCGGGGAATGAGGAGCCGGTCTTCGCCCTGCCGCGCACGCGGGTGGTGCGGGCGGACCGGGTGGGAAAGGAAGGGGCGACGGTGCGCGCCTTCCTGGAAGGCGAGGATGGCGGCAGGCTGAAGGCCATCTGCTTCCGGGCGAAGGAGGGGCCGCTGGCGGAGGCGCTGCTGGCGCGGAGCGGGCAGCCCATCCATCTGGCGGGGCAGTTGCGGGCGGAGAGGTGGAACGAAGATGTGTCCGCCTGCCTGCATGTAGTGGATGCGGCAGCAATTTGAGGAAGGGCTCTGCCCTTCCTCAAACTCCATCCCGCAAAGGGCCGAAGGGCCCTTTGAACCCATGAGTCTGGACCCGACGGTCGAGGCGCCAAACTCAAGGTTTCCAAAGGCCCTTCGGCCTTTGGCGGGAGGAGTTTGAGGAGGGCAGAGCCCTCCTCAAGCCACCGCCTGGCGCCTCGCCGCCTCGCGCCCCAGCCACGCCAGCCCCAGCGCGGAGAGCGGCAGCACCGCCGCCACCAGCGGCAGCGCCGCCAGCCCCGGCCCGTGCTCGATGGTCACGCCCCCCAGCCAGGCGCCCAGCGCGTTGCCCAGGTTGAAGGCCGCTATGTTGAAGCTCGCCGCCAGGCTCTGCCCGGCGCCGGAAGCCTGCTGCAGCACCCAGCTCTGCAGCGGCGGCACCGTGGCGAAGCCGGCCGCCCCCAGCAGGAACACCGCCGCCACCGCCGTCACCGCATGGGGCAGCGCCACCGCCATGGCCAGCAGCACCGCCGCCAGCGCCGCCAGCGTGCCGAGCAGCGCCGGCATCAGCCCGCGATCCGCCAGCTTCCCGCCCAGCAGGTTCCCCACCACCAGCCCGCCGCCGAATACCAGCAGCACCGGGGAGACGGCCGCGTCCGGCAGCCCGCTCACCCGCGTCAGCAGCGGCGCGATGTAGGTGAACACCGCGAAGACGCCGGCGAAGCCCAGCACGGTCGTCAGGAAGCCCAGCAGCACGGGCAGGCGGCGCATCACCTCCAGATCCCGCCGCCACTCGCCGGCGTCGGGCGCCGGCCGGTCCCGCGGCACCAGCAGGGCGATCACCGGCAGCACCGCCAGGCCGATCGCCGTCACCGCCCAGAAGGTGGCGCGCCAGCCCTGGGTCTGGCCCAGCCAGGTGCCGAAGGGCACGCCGAGGATGTTGGCCAGGGTCAGCCCGGTGAACATGATGGCGATGGCGGAAGCCCGCCGGTCCGGCGCCACCAGCCCGGCCGCGACCACCGAGCCGACGCCGAAGAAGGTGCCATGGGCGAAGGCCGTCAGCACCCGCGCCGCCAGCAGCCAGCCATAGGAGGGCGCCAGGGCACAGGCCAGGTTGCCCAGGGTGAAGACCAGCATCAGCCCCAGCAGCACGTCGCGGCGGGAGAAGCGCGAGGTGGCCGCGGTGATGAGCGGCGCGCCGACCACGACGCCGAGCGCATAGCCCGAGATCAGCGTGCCGGCGGTGGCGATGGTGATGCGCAGATCGGCCCCGATCTCGATCAGCAGGCCCATGATGACGAATTCGGTGACGCCGATGCCGAAGGCACCGGCGGTGAGCGCGAAGAGGGCGGGAGGCATGGGAATGGCTCCAGGGATGGGGCCCCGGCCATCCGGCCAGGGCAGCTTGCCGGCGGAGATGGACCCATCCCCGCCCGTGACCTAGCCTCGCCGCGGAACAGCATCTGTGAGTTCAATTCACCATGGCCCGGCCGGAAACCAACCGCGCAGCGGAGATGGAGGTCTTCGTCCGCGTCGTGCAGAGCGGCGGCTTCTCCGCCGCGGCGCGGACGCTCGGGCTCAGCCCCTCGGCCGTCAGCAAGCTGATCGGGCGGCTGGAGGCGCGGCTCGGCGCCCGGCTGCTCAGCCGCTCCACCCGGAGGCTGCAATTGACGCCGGAGGGGCTGACCTTTCACGACCGTGCCGTCCGCATCCTGGCCGATATCACGGCGGCGGAGCAGGAGGCCGGGGCCGGCGCGGCGCCGCGCGGCAGGCTGCGGGTGAATTCCAGCGTTCCCTTCGGCATGCACCGGCTGCTGCCGCTGCTGCCGGGCTTCCTGGCCCGGCATCCGGCGGTGCAGGTGGACGTCACCCTGACGGACCGGGTGGTGGATCTGCTGGAGGAGCGGGCGGATATCGCCATCCGCGTCGGCCCCTTGCGGGAATCCCGGCTGGTGGCGCGGAAGCTGGGGGAAAGCCGGATGGTGGTGGTCGCCGCCCCCGCCTATCTCGCCCGGCACGGCACGCCGCAGCGGCCGGAGGAGCTGGCGGCACATAACCGCATCGGCTTCAGCTTCGCGCGGACCGTGGCTGGCTGGCCCTTCCGCAAGCCCGGCGGCGGCACGCTGCTGCTGCCGCCGGAAGGCAATGCGCTGGTCAGCGATGGCGAGCAATCGCGGCTGCTGGCCCTGGCCGGGCTCGGGATCGGCCGGTTCGGCGCCTATCACGTGGGTGCCGACCTCGCCGCCGGTCGCCTGGTGCCGCTGCTGGAGGCGTGGAATCCCGGCGATACGGAAATCATCTCCGCGGTCTTCATCGGGCCGGGCGGCGCCCTGCCGGCGCGGGTGCGCGCCTTCCTCGACCACCTGGCGGAGAATGTCCGGCTGTGAGCCTGTTGCGCCGGGGCGGCCGCACCCGGCAGAGTCCGCCCGGGACAGGGAGTGACGCCGCATGCGGCTGGTGACCTTCAAATATCCGGAGAAGCTCGGCGTGCATCTCGGCGCGCTGCGCGCGGATGGCGCGGTGCTGGATCTGGCGGCGGCCGACCCGGCGCTGGCAGGCGGCAACATGCCCGCCTTCATCGCCGGCGGCGCCGCGGCGCTGGAGCATGCGAAGGGCGCCATGGCCAGGGCGCCGGTCGCCAAGGGCGCGGTGCTCTGCGCGCCGATCCCCCGGCCGCCGAAGAACGTCTTCTGCGTCGGCAAGAACTACCATGAGCATGCGAAGGAATTCGCCGGCTCCGGCTTCGATGGCGGGGCGAAGGACGTGGTGCCGCCCTTCCCCGTCGTCTTCTCCAAGCCGCACACCGCCATCATCGCGCCGGGGGAGAAGATCCTCTCGGCGCTCGATCCGACCGGCGGGCTGGATTACGAGGGCGAGCTGGCGGTGGTCATCGGCCGCGGCGGGCGGGGCATCGCCCGGGACGCTGCCATGCAGCACGTCTTCGGCTACACCATCGTCAACGACGTCACGGCGCGGCACCTGCAGAAGCGGCACAGCCAATGGGTGCTGGGCAAGGGGCTCGACACCTTCTGCCCCATGGGGCCTGCCATCCTGACGGCGGATGCGGTGCCGGACCCGAAGGCGCTGCGGCTGGTGACGCAGGTGAATGGCGAGACGCGGCAGGATGCGCTGGTCGCCGACCTGATCTTCGACATCCCGACGCTGGTCGCGGCGATTTCCGCGGGGATCACGCTGGAGCCGGGCGATGTGATCGCGACGGGCACGCCGGTCGGCGTCGGCATCGGCTTCACCCCGCCGAAATTCCTGAAACCGGGCGATGTGGTGCGCATCGAGATCAGCGGCATCGGCGTGCTGGAGAATTCGGTGGCATGAGGCGGCGCATCCTCCTCGGCCTCGGCGCCGCTTCCGGCCCGGCCTTGCTGCGCCCGGCGCGGGCGCAGGCGGAATTCCCCTCGCGCGCCGTCACCATGCTGGTCGCCTTTCCGCCCGGCGGCCAGGGCGATGTGGTGGCGCGCCCGGTCGCGGCCGGGCTGGAACGGCTGTGGCACGTGCCGGTGCCGGTGGTGAACCGCGCCGGGGCGGCGGGCGAAATCGGCTACGCCGCCGTCGCCCGCGCCGCGCCGGATGGCTACACCCTGCTGATGGGCCTCTCCTCCCTGGCGGTGCTGCCGGAAGCGGCGCGGCTGTTCGGCCGCGCCCCGGCCTATGAGGTGGACCAGCTCACCCCCGTCGCCCTCTTCACCGCCGACCCCACCCTGCTGGCGGTGCCGGCCAGCGCGCCCTGGCGGACGCTGGAGGAGTTCATCGCCGATGCCCGGGCGCGGCCGGGGGCGATTCCCTATTCTTCCTCCGGCCTCTATTCGGCGCTGCATGTGCCGATGGCGATGCTGACTTCGGCGGCCGGCATCGACCTGCTGCATGTGCCCTTCCAGGGCGGCGGGCCGGCGATGACGGCGATCGTCAGCGGCCAGGTGCAGGCGCTCGCCTCCGGCCCCGGCCCGCTGACGCCGCATGTGCGGGACGGCAGGCTGCGCGTGCTGGCGAGCTGGGGGGCGCGGCGCATCCCGGGCTTCGAGGAGGTGCCGACCTTGCGGGAGCGCGGCTTCCCGGAGGCGGAATTCTACATCTGGGCCGGCGTCTTCGCCCCCACCGGCACGCCGCTGCCGGTGCTGGCACGGCTGCGGGAGGGGATGGCGGCGGCGGCGCGCGACCCGGAGGTGCTGAAGGCCCTCGCCGCTTCCGGCAACAACCTGGATTACCGGGACGGCGAGGGGTTCGCGGATTTCTTCCAGGCGGATGCGGCGCGGCTGCGGCGGGCGGTGCAGCGGATCGGGAAGGTGGAGTGAGGATCGCGCCACAAGGCCCGCCTTGCGGCGCGACGCCCCTCTCGATCTGCCCCTTGCCCCTCGCCGCCGCCGGGGACAGGCTGCGCCCTTTCCCGAGACCATGAGGCCCCGATGACCGCCGAAAGCCCCGACTCCGCCATCACCGCCTGGCTTGCCACCCAGCAGGGGGCGATGCTGCAGGTGCTGGAAGAGATGGTGAACACCGATGGCGGCAGCTATGACAAGCCGGGCGTCGATGCGGTGGGCGCCATCGTGCAGCGCTTCATGGCGGAGCACGGCATCCCGGTGGAGGTGGTGAAGCGGGAGAAATACGGCGACTGCCTGAAGGCCCGGGTGGAGGGCGGCGCTGCGCTCGCCAGCGGCAACCGGCAGCAATCCATCGTGCTGATGGGCCATCGCGACACCGTCTTTCCCAAGGGCGAGCCGACCCGCCGGCCCTTCACCATCCGGGACGGCATCGCCTACGGCCCCGGCGTCGCCGACATGAAGGCCGGCCTCGTGATGAACATGTTCGTCCTCGCCGCCTTCAGGAAATTCGGCGGCGCGCCCGGGCCGCTGCTCGGCCTCTTCACCGGGGACGAGGAGATCGGCAGCCCCGAGGGGCGCGAGGTGATCGAGGCGACGGCCCGCGAGGCGCGGGTGGTGTTCAACAGCGAGCCCGGCCGGCCCAATGGCGGCGTCGTCACCGGGCGCAAGGGCGGCGTCTTCTCCATCTTCGACATCGAGGGCAAGGCGGCGCATTCCGGCGGCAATTTCGAGGCCGGCATCAGCGCCATCGGCGAGCTGGCGGCGAAGATCACCGCGATCCATGCGCTGACCGACCTGAAGCGCGGCATCACCCTGAATGTCGGCCTCGTCTCCGGCGGGCAGAGCGTGAACACGGTGGCGCCCTGGGCCCAGGGGCAGATCGATTTGCGCTATGTGGAGCCGGCCGACCGCGACGAGGTGATGACGAAGATCGCGGCCATCATCGCCAAGAGCTTCGTGCCGGGGACGAAGGCGAAGCTCACCATCCGCGGCGAATTCCTGCCGCTGACGCAAAGCCCGGCGGCGGCGAAGCTGTTCGAGATGTACAAGGCGGCGGCGGGCGAGAGCGGCCTTGCCATCACGCCGGAGTTCAGCGGCGGCTGCGCCGATTCCGGCTTCACCGCCGCGGTCGGCGCACCGACCATCTGCGCCGTCGGGCCGGTGGGCGGCAAGGCGCACAGCCCGGAGGAGTATCTTGAGGTCGCGAGCCTAGTGCCGCGCGCCCAGGCGGCGGCGCGGGCGATCCTGATGCTGGAGAAGGCGGGGCTTTGACGTTCCCCACGACGTCGCTGCGCGCCGTCGTGGGGACCCCGGGGGCGCCGGTCCAGACCCTCGCACAGCCTTCCGCGGCAAAGCCACGGAAGGGCAACGGGCAGCGTCGGTTGCGGCAGGACGTCCCTGGCCCCTCAGGGGGCGCGCCGCGCCCCCTTCCGGCCCCGCCCGAATCCCACTAGGAAACTGACTGCCCCGGTCGGGACGGGATGGACCAGGTGCAAGGCGGGAGGCACGCTCATGGCGGAACGGGTGGAAGTTGCGGGGCTGAGCGTGGCGCGCGAGCTGCGCGACTTCATCGACACCGAAGCGCTGCCCGGCACCGGCGTGACGCCGGAGCGCTTCTGGTCCTCCTACACCGCCATCCTGGGCGAGCTGGGCCCGGCCAATGCCGCGCTGTTGCAGAAGCGGGACGCGTTGCAGGCGAAGATCGATGCCTGGCACCGCGCGCACCCGGCGAAGCCGATCGACCTCGGCGCCTATACCGGCTTCCTGAAGGAGATCGGCTACCTGCTGCCGGAGGGGCCGGACTTCCAGGTCGGCACCAGCAATGTCGATCCGGAATTCGGGCATATCGCGGGGCCGCAGCTCGTCGTTCCCGTCTCCAACGCCCGCTACGCGCTGAACGCCGCCAATGCCCGCTGGGGCAGCCTGTATGACGCGCTCTACGGCACGGATGCCATCCCGGAGGAGGGCGGCGCGACGCGCGGCCGCGGCTACAACCCCGCGCGCGGGAAGAAGGTGATCGACTACGCCCGCGGCGTGCTGGACCAGGTGGCGCCGCTGGCCGGCGGCGCCTCCCACCGCCAGGCGAAATCCTATGCCATTGCCGCCGGCGCCCTGGCGGTGACGCTGCAGGACGGCAAGGTGGTGGGGCTGGCGCAGCCCGGGCAATGCGTCGGCTACCAGGGCGAGGCGGCGACGCCTTCCGCCCTCCTCTTCACCCATCACGGGCTGCATGCGGAGCTGGTGATCGACCGCGACCACCCGATCGGCAAGGACGACCCGGCCGGCATCGCGGACCTGGTGCTGGAAGCCGCTGTCACCACCATCGTCGATTGCGAGGACAGCGTCGCCGCGGTGGATGCCGAGGACAAGGTGCTGGTCTACCGCAACTGGCTGGGCCTGATGAAGGGCACGCTGGAGGCGAGCTTCGAGAAGGGCGGCAAGACGCTGATCCGCAAGCTGAATGCGGACCGTACCTATCTGAAGCCCGCCGGCGGCGCGGTGACGCTGCATGGCCGTTCGGTGATGCTGGTCCGCAATGTCGGCCACCACATGATGACGGATGTGGTGACGCTGAACGGGGCCGAGACGCCCGAGACCATCCTCGACGCCATGTGCACCGTGGCGATCGCGCTGCATGACCTGCGCGGCCCCGGCAAGGGTCGCAACTCGCGGGCCGGCAGCGTCTATATCGTGAAGCCGAAGATGCACGGGCCGGAGGAAGTGGCCTGGGCCGATACCCTCTTCGCCCGCGTCGAGGACGCCTTCGGCCTGCCGCGCGCCACGCTGAAGATGGGCATCATGGATGAGGAGCGCCGCACCACGGTGAACCTCAAGGAATGCATCCGCGCGGCGAAGGACCGCGTGGCCTTCATCAATACCGGCTTCCTCGACCGCACCGGCGACGAGATCCACACCTCCATGGAAGCCGGGGCGGTGCTGCGCAAGAACGACATGCGCGGCACGGCCTGGATCAAGGCCTATGAGGAGTGGAACGTCGATATCGGCCTGCTCTGCGGGCTGCGCGGCCGGGCGCAGATCGGCAAGGGCATGTGGGCGGCGCCGGACGCCATGGCGGCGATGCTGGAACAGAAGGTGGGTCACCCCAAGGCCGGCGCGAACACCGCCTGGGTCCCCTCCCCCACCGCCGCCACGCTGCATGCGCTGCACTACCACCAGGTGGATGTCGCGGCGCGGCAGGAGGAGATCGCCCAGAGGGGGCGGCGGGCGAAGGTGGAGGAGATCCTGACCGTTCCCCTCGCCGTCAACACCAACTGGTCGCCGGCCGATGTGCAGGCGGAGCTGGACAACAACGCCCAGGGCATCCTGGGCTATGTGGTGCGCTGGGTGGACCAGGGCGTCGGCTGCTCCAAGGTGCCGGACATCAACAATGTCGGGCTGATGGAGGATCGCGCGACCTTGCGCATCTCCGCCCAGCACATCGCCAATTGGCTGCGCCACGGCATCACCACCGAGGCACAGGTGGAGGAGACGCTGCGCCGCATGGCCGCGGTGGTGGACCAGCAGAATGCGGAGGATCCGGCCTATGCGCCGATGGCGCCCGCTTTCGACGGCCCGGCCTTCATCGCGGCGCGGGAGCTGATCTTCTCGGGGCGCGAGCAGCCGAACGGGTATACCGAATTCGTGCTGCATGCGCGGCGGCGGGAGGCGAAGGCGAAGGGGTGAAGGCTGCGGCCCGGGGACCGATCCGGTCCCCGGCAACGGCCGGCGGCACGGCTGGCCGGCGCGCTCACCTCGCCCGGGCCGGCACCGCGCGCCATCTCCGCCTTGATGCGCGCGGAATTCCAGCGGCCCGCCGCCGATCGGTGGCGCGCGAGGACAGAAAGCGGAAAGAGTTCAGCGGTCGGAAACAGCCAGCCGGCAGGTTGGATCCGGCCGCCTCAGGGCGGGGTCGGAGGGGAAGCCCTCCCCCTGGCGGGAGTGCAGCGGGCAGCGCCCTCTGCGGAAGGTTGGCGGCGCTGCCGCCAATGGGCGAACCCCCGTTTACCGTGCCGGCCGTCCCGCTCAGGCCGGCTGGCCGACCGGCCGGCGGCGCGGCGCGGTCTGCACCACCGGCGCCAATTCGGCGGCGCCGAAGGAGGCGGCGCGGCGTTCCGCCGGCACCTCGCCGTAGAGCGTGCTGCGCTGCTGCGGCACGCGGCCGAGGGAGCGGATCAGCTCCTCCATCGCCTCGGGCGGGAATTCCTGGCCGTGCTGCGTGCCGGCGGCGCGGCTGATGCTTTCGTTCATCAGCGTCCCGCCCAGATCGTTGGCGCCGGCGCGCAAGGCCAGCGCGGCGCCCTGCGGCCCCATCTTCACCCAGCTCGTCTGGATGTTCGGGATCAGCGGGTGCAGCGTGAGGCGCGCGATGCTGTGCATCAGCAGCGCCTCGCGGAAGGTCGGGCCCTTGCGGGCCTGCCCGCGCAGATACATCGGCGCTTCCATGTGCACGAAGGGCAGCGGCACGAATTCGGTGATGCCGCCCGTCTCCTGCTGCAGGTCGCGCAGCACCAGCAAATGCCGCGCCCAGTTCAGCGGGCCTTCCACATGGCCGTACATGATGGTGCTGGTGGTGCGCAGCCCCAGCGCATGCGCGGCGCGCGCCACCGCCACCCATTCCGCCGTGTTCACCTTGTCCGGGCAGATGATGGCGCGGATCTCGTCATCCAGGATCTCCGCCGCCGTGCCCGGCAGCGTGCCGAGTCCCGCCGCCTTCAGCTGCGCCAGGAATTCGCCGAGCGAGAGGCCGAGCGTCGCCGCGCCCTGCGTCACCTCCAGCGGCGAGAAGGCGTGGATATGCATGCCCGGCACCGCGGCGCGGATCGCCTCGCAGATGCGGATATAGGTCTCGCCGGTATAGTCGGGGTGGATGCCACCCTGCAGGCAGACCTCGGTGGCGCCGCGCGCCCAGGCTTCCTCGGCGCGGCGGGTGATCTCGGCCAGGTCCAGGTCATAGGCCGGGCCGCGCAGCGCCTCATGGATCTTGCCCTTGCTGAAGGCGCAGAATTTGCAGCGATAGCCGCAGATATTGGTGTAGTTGATGTTGCGGTTCACCACGTAGCGCACCGTGTCGCCGCTCACCGCCGCGCGCAGCGCGTCGGCGGCCTGGGTCAGATGCGCCGCATCGGCATCCCGCGCGGCGAACAGCGAGGCGATCTCCGGCGGGTCGAGCCGCGCCCCGCCTGTCGCACGTTCCACCAGCCGCGCCAGCCCGGCATCCACGCTCGCCAGACGCGGCGCGCGCTGCGGCGGCGGCACGGTCTCGCCCGGGGACCAGTGGTCGTCGCGGGCGAAGCCCTCCGCATCGCTCGCCTGGCGCAGCTTCGCCGCCACCTTCGGCGCATGCCAGGCATCAGGCACGCGGACATAGGCGGGGTAGCTCGGCAGGCGCTGCACCAGCACCTTCCCCGCCTCCGCGGTGCGCTTCGCCAGCTCCTCCAGATGCGGCCAGGGGGCTTCGGGATTCACATGGTCGATCGTCACCGGCGAGACGCCGCCCCAATCATTCAGCCCCGCCGCCACCAGCTTCTGGTAGACGCCGGGCGAGAGGTTGGGCGGCGCCTGGATGTTCATCTCCGCCCCCAGCACCAGCCGCGACGCGGCGATGGTCCAGAGCAGATCCTCCAGATCCGGCTCCTCCGCCCCGGCCCGTTTGGTCCCCGGCTTGGCGCGGAAATTCTGGATGATGACTTCCTGCACATGGCCGTACTGCGCATGCAGATCGCCGATGGCCCGCAGCGCCTCCAGCCTTTCCGCCCGCGTCTCGCCGATGCCGATGAGAATGCCGGTGGTGAAGGGCACGCGCAGCTCGCCGGCCTGGCGGATCACCTCCAGCCGCGCCGCCGGGTGCTTGTCCGGGCTGCCATGGTGCACCTGGCCGGGCTCGCAGAGCCGGGCGCTGGCGGATTCCAGCATGATGCCCTGGCTCGCCGAGACCTCCCGCAGCGCGGCGATCTCGTCGCGATTCATCACCCCGGGATTGGCATGCGGCAGCAGCCCCGTTTCCTGCAGCACCAGGGCGGACATCGCCACCAGATAATCGATGGTCGTCCGGTGCCCCAAGGCGTCCAGCGCCTGCCGTGCCTGCTCCCAGCGCAGCTCCGGCTTGTCGCCCAGGGTGAACAGCGCCTCGGTGCAGCCGGCGGCGGCGCCGGCGCGGGCGATGGCCAGCACTTCCTCCGCCGGCAGATAGGCCGGGCGGCCGGGGCGCGGCTTTTCCGCGAAGGTGCAGTAATGGCACACATCCCGGCACAGCTTGGTCAGCGGAATGAACACCTTCCGCGAATAGCTGATGACCCGGCCATGGCCGGCATCGCGCGCCGCCGCCGCTTCCGCCATGAGCGCGTCCAATGGCATGTCCAGCAGCCGGTCCTGCACCGCATCCATCCCCGTCACCCTTGCCCGCAACCCCGGGAAGCCGCATCGTGTGGCAGAGGCCGCCCGGATGCAATCTGGGCGCCCCCCAAGGGAAGTCCAGTGGACCCCCGCGAAACACCCGGAGGGACAGCCAGGATGCAATTCGGCTTCAGCGCGCCGGTCGGCGGCCCGATGGCCCGCAACGTCCCCCTCACCCTTCTGTGCCAGGAGGCGGAGGCGATGGGCTTCGCCTATGCCACGGTCAGCGACCATGTGGTCATCCCCCGGAACATCCACGCGAAATACCCCTATACGGATACCGGCGAATTCCCCGCGACCTCGCGCGGGGAGCGGCATGACCAGCTCACCGAGATCGCCTTCCTCGCGGCCAAGACGAAGACGCTGCGCTTCGTCACCTCCGTCATGGTGGTGCCGCACCGGCCGGCGGTGCTGACGGCCAAGATGCTGGCGACCATCGACGTGCTGTCGGAAGGGCGGCTGACGGTGGGCATCGGCGCCGGCTGGCTGGAGGAGGAATTCCTCGCGCTGCAGACCGCGCCCTTCGCCGCCCGGGGGAAGGTGACGGATGAATACATCCTGGCCTGCAAGGCGCTGTGGGCGGCGGAAGCGCCGGAATTCGCCGGCGAATACGTCCGCTTCGGCGATATCAGCTTCGCGCCCAAGCCGGTGCAGCAGCCGCACCCGCCCATCTGGGTGGGCGGCGAGAGCGGGCCGGCTTTGCGCCGTACCGCGAAGCTCGGCGATGCCTGGTACCCGATCGGCACGAACCCCGCCTTCCCGCTGGACGGCCTGAAGCGCTACGAGGCCGGCGTCGCCAGGCTGCGCAAGCTGACGGCGGAAGCGGGGCGGGACCCGGCGGCGGTCGGGCTGGCCTATCGGGTGCAGAGATACGGGCCGGAGGTGCCGGCCAAGGCCGGCGACGGCGAGCGCCGGCTCTTTTCCGGCGAGGCGGCGGCGATCGTCGAGGATCTGCGCGCGCTGAAGACGCTCGGCGTCACTTCCGTCGACCTCACCTTCCCGGGCGGCGATGCCGATGCCGTCCTCGCCGCCATGCGCAGCTTCGCCGACACCATCCTGGCCAAGGTCTGAACCCCATGCAGCTCGGCATCACCCTCGGCATGAATGCCGGCCTCGACATGGAACTCGTGCTGGAAGCGGAGAAGCTCGGCTTCGCCTCCGTCTGGTGCGGGGAGGCCTATGGCAGCGATGCGGTCAGCCCCGTCGCCTGGGTGCTGGCGCGCACCACGCGCATCAAGGCGGGCACCGGCATCATGCAGATGCCGGGCCGCACGCCGGCCTGCGCGGCGATGACGGCGATGACCTTGCAGCTTCTCTCCGGCGACCGCTTCCTTTGCGGCGTCGGCCCTTCCGGCCCGCAGGTGGTGGAGGGCTGGCACGGCACAGCCTATGGCAAGCCGCTGGAGCGGACGCGGGAATACATCTCCATCATCCAGCAGGTCATCGCGCGGGAGGCGCCGCTGACCCATCGCGGCCCGCACTACACCATCCCCTATGAGGGCCCGGATGCGACGGGGCTGGGCAAGCCGCTGAAGAGCATCCTCCACGGCAAGCCGATGAAGTTCTACACGGCCTCCATCACCCCGGGCGGCATGCGGCTTTCCGGCGAGATCGCGGACGGCAATTTGCCGATCTTCATGTCGCCGGAAGGCGCCGATGCGGTGGTGAAGCCGACGCTGGAAGGCCGGGTGAAGGCGGGCAAGCCGGCCGATCTCAGCGGCTTCGACATCGCGCCCTACACCAAGATCCGCATCGGCGACGACCTGCAGGCCTGTCGGGAGGCGGTGAAGCCGGAACTCGCGCTCTATATCGGCGGCATGGGGGCAAGGGGGAAGAATTTCTACAACGACTACTGCATCCGGCTGGGCTTCCCGGATGCCGCCAGGGCCATCCAGGATCTGTATTTCGACGGGAAGAAGAAGGAAGCGGCGGCGGCGGTGCCGGACGCGCTGGTGGACCAGATCGCGCTGGTGGGGCCGGCGGACCGGGTGCGCGGGCGGCTGCAGGATTGGAAGGCGGTGGCGAAGGAAGGGAAGATCGGGACGGTGGTGCTGACCGGCGCCACGATCGAGGCCCTGCGGGTCGCGGCGGAGGCCCTTTGAGGGGAGCTCTGCTCCCCTCAAACTCCCCTCGCCAAAGGCCGAAGGGCCTTTGGAAACCATGAGTTTCAGGCGCGACGGTCGAGACGCAAAACTCGAGGGTTCAAAGGGAGTTTGAGGGGTTGCGGCACTGCCGCAACCAGCGCCCCTCCCTCAATCACCGCGCCGCCGCGCTGGCCTCCGACCGCGTCGCGCCAACCCGTGCCGCCAGCGCCGCTGCCATGAACTCGTCCAGATCGCCATCCAGCACCGCCGCCGGATTGCCCTTTTCCAGGTTCGTCCGCAGGTCCTTCACGAGCTGGTAGGGCTGCAGAACGTAATTCCGGATCTGGTGGCCCCAGCCGATATCCGTCTTGCCGGCCTCCACCGCATCCGTCACCGCCTCGCGCTTGCGCAGCTCCAGCTCGTAAAGCCGCGCCTTCAGCATCTCCATGGCGATGGCCCGGTTGCGGTGCTGGCTGCGGTCCTGGGTGGAGGCGGCGATGATGCCGGTGGGAATATGCGTGAACCGCACCCCCGATTCCGTCTTGTTCACATGCTGCCCGCCGGCGCCGCTCGCGCGGAAGGTGTCCACCTTCAGATCCGCCGGGTTGATCTCGATCTCGATCCGGTCGTCGATCACCGGATAGACATAGACGCTGGCGAAGCTGGTCTGCCGCTTGTCATTGCCGCCGAAGGGGCTGATGCGCACCAGCCGGTGCACCCCCGTCTCGGTCTTCAGCCAGCCATAGGCGTTGGGGCCGCTGACCTGCAGCGTGGCCGATTTGATGCCGGCCTCCTCGCCGTCACTGCGTTCCGTCAGCACCACCTTGTAGCCATGCTGCTCCGCCCAGCGCTGGTACATGCGCAGCAGCATCTCGGCCCAGTCCTGGGCTTCCGTGCCGCCGACGCCGGCATTCACTTCCAGATAGGCGTCATTGGCATCCGCCTCGCCGGACAGCAGGCTCTCGATTTCCCGCCTTTTCGCCTCGGCGGCCAGCGCGGTGAGGTCGGCGACGGCGGCGTCGGCCGTCGCCTGGTCGCCCTCCGCCTCGGCCAGCTCCACCAGCTCCAGCGCATCGGCGACGGCGCGCTCCAGCTTCTGCACGCCCTCGATCTGGTCGGCCAGGCGGGACCGCTCGCGCATCAGCTTGTTCGCTGCCGCGGCATCGTTCCACAGGCTGGGGTCTTCCGCCCTGGCGTTCAGCTCATCCAGGCGGCGCAGGGCGGCATCCCAGTCAAAGATGCCTCCTCAGCAGGGACACCGAGGCGGTGATCTGCTCGTTCAGGGATTCGGCGTCGGCGCGCATGCGGCACCTATGGCGAAGCCCGGCCTTCCTGTCCAGCGGCCCGGCGGATGGCCATTTCCGTGACCCGAGTTCACTCGACGCCCGCAGGCCGTGAGCGATAGGGTGCCGGCAGCCATGTCGGAGCAAGCGAGACGGCCATGACGGGAGCGGTCACGATCCCGGCGCTGGACGAAGCCGCGGCGCATCGCGTGCTGGCCCGCGCTGCCTACGGCGCCCGGCCGGGGGAGGCAGCCCGCCTCGCCCGCCAGGGGCTGGGGCCATGGGTCGAGCAGCAACTCGCGCTGCCCGCCGAGGAGCCCGCCCTGCTCGAAAGGCTGGACGCCCTGCGGCTGCCCATCCGCTACGCGCCGGCCCCGGGCGAGCCGGTCATCAGCGAGGACCGCCCGCTGCGCGCCCTGCGGGCCAGCCAGGAAGAGAATTGGCAGCTTATCGGCACCCGTGAGGCGCCGGTGCCGCCGACGGAGCGGGAGCGCCCGAGGCTGGAGCTGCTGGCCGCGACGGTGCTGCGCAAGGTGGCGGCGGAAGCCCAGCTCCGCGAGCGGCTGGTGGAATTCTGGCACGACCATTTCCACGTCTCGACCGCGACGGGCCCCTCCGTGCTGGTCTCGATCGTCGATCATGACCGGCGCGTCCGCGCCCATGCGCTGGGCAATTTCCGCGCCCTGCTGGAAGCCATGGCGACCAGCCCCGCCATGCTCGCCTATCTCAGCAACGCCTCCAGCCGCGCCGGCGCGCCCAACGAGAATTACGCGCGGGAGCTGCTGGAGCTGCACACCATGGGCCGGCCGGCCTATTTCGGCGCCGCCCGCACCGCGCGGGACGTGCCGAAGCTGCCGGATGGCCGGCCGGCCGGCTATGTCGATGCCGATGTCTGGGAAGCTGCCCGCGCCCTGACCGGCTGGAGCATCGCCAACAGCCAGCCGCTGGACCCCAGCCGGCGGCTGCCGCGCACCGGCGAATTCGCCTATGTCGCCGGCTGGCACGACCCCTACCAGAAGCGCTTCCTGGGGCTGGAGCTGGAGCCCTTCGCCCCGGACATGGCGGATGGCCGCGCGGTGCTGGATGCGCTCGCCACCCACCCGGCCACCGCGCGCTTCGTCTGCACCAAGCTCGCCCGCTTCCTGATCGGGGAGAAGGCGCCGGAGGCCGCCATCGCCCGGGGGGAACGGGAATTCCTCCGCCATGCCACCGCCCCGGACCAGATCGCCCGGGTGACCCGGGCGCTGCTGCTGGGGCCGGAGATCACCCAGGCGGGGCTCGGCCGGGTGCGCCGGCCGCTCGACGTCATCGCCGCCGGGGCGCGGGCGCTGGACCTGCCCTTCACCCCGACCCTGCAATTGCTCGGGCAGATGGCCCCGGCCGGCCAGTTGCTGTTCGGCTGGGGCGCGCCGGACGGGCAGCCGGTGGAGGGCTGGCCCTATCTGGGCGCCAGCGCGCTGCGGACGCGCTGGGGCATCGCCCTCGCCCTGGGGCAGAACCGCTGGGGCAGCGGGGTCTCGCCGCGCCGCGAGGAATTGGCCGAGCAGCCCGTCGAGGCGGTGCTGCTGGCCCTGGCCGCGCCGGCGCTCGGGGCCGAGGCCAGGGCGACGGCTGCGACCATTGCCGGGGTATGGGAGGCGGCCGGCCGCAACCCCCGGCCAAATCCGGCCGAGATCGGCGAACTCGCCGGCTGGGTGCTCGCCGCCCCGGCCTTCCAGACGACCTGAGGGGCGCCGCGCATGACTCTCCTCCTCGACCGCCGTGGCCTGTTGCGGGCCGGCCTCGCCGGCGCCCTGCTGCCCGGGCTGCGCCGCCTGGCCTTCGCCGCCGATCCGGGACGGCCGGCGCCCCTGCTGGTGCTGGTCAGCCTGCGGGGCGGCATGGACGGGCTGAATTTCCTTTCCCCGGCCGACGACGAGGCCTTCAACGCGGCGCGCCCGGCCAGCCTGAAGGCGGCCAACGGCCATCGGCTGGAAGCCTCGTCGGAGACCGATTTCCGCCTGCATGCCGAAGCCGCGCCCCTGGCCGAGATCTGGCGCGACGGGCGCATGGCCATCTGGCCGGCGGCCGGCGTCCCGCTGACGACGCGCAGCCATTTCGAGGCCCAGGCCCTGATGGGCTGGGGCGGCGGCAGCCGTGGCGAGACGCCGGAGAAGGAAGGCTGGCTGGGCCGCTGGGCTGCCGGCGCCACCCCTGCCGGCGCCCCGGTCATCGGCCTGTCCGCCCAGGGCGGGCTGGCCAAGGAAATGATCGGTGCCCGCCATGCCCTGGCCGTGGCCAACCTGGCGGAAGGGCTGGCGCCGCCGGGGGGCGAATTCGGCGCGGCGATGCTGGAGGCGCTGCACCGCCGCGGCGCCGGCCAGGCGGCGGCAGCCGGGCGGGACGCGCTGGCCGGGCTGGCGGCGCTGGACCAGCGCCTGCCGCGCGGCGCGGACGGCAAGCTGCAGCGCTACGAACCCGCCGCGGGGGCGGACTACGCCAGGGTCGGCGGGTTCGGCAACGCCCTGGCCACGGTGGCGCAGGTGGCGAAGCTCATTCCCGGCCTGGCCGCGGCCACGGTCGATCTCGGCGGCTGGGACACGCATGAAGGCCAGCCGGGCCGCTTCGCCGAGCGGGTGCGCACCCTCTCCAACGGGCTGGCGGCGCTGGATGCCGATCTGGCGGAGCTCGGGCGGCCCTGGACGGTGCTGGTGGCCAGCGAATTCGGCCGCCGCCTCCGCTCCAACCGCAGCGAGGGCACTGATCACGGCCGCGCCGGGGTGGTCTTTGCCTTCGGCGGCGGACGCCGCTTCGGCCTCGCGCGGCATTTCGGCCCCTGGCCGGGGCTGGGGCCGGAGGAGCTTGAGGAGGGCGTGGATCTCAGCGTCGCCACGGATTACCGCGACGCCTTCCGCCAGGTGGCGGAGGAGCTGGCCCCCGGCCGGCCGGCGGCCTTCGCCCGGGGGTAGGATGCCCCGAGGGGGTGCCGCGGCGTGGCGCAGCCGCCCAGGGCATGACACCGGCCCGGGCTGCCGGCTGGCCGCGGCGCGGGATGAGCCGCCCGGGCATGACACCCGGCCCAGGCTGCCGGCCGGCCATGCGCCGCAGGATGGGTTTATGGCCGGATGGTGGTGCGGCCGCCCCAGGCTTGCCGCCTTCCCCTGACACTGTCCTATTGTCGCCGGGCATGATTCGGCAGGCCTGGGGCGGCCTCCGCCTGGTCGGAACGGGGACCGTTCGGGCCAGGCGGGGCGAGGCCGCCCCGGACATCTCGGTTTTTCAGGGCAGCGCCGTGGCGGCCGGGGGGCGGGCGGGCCGGCCGGGGCCGCCGGGGGGGGGTGGGGGTGGGGGGGGGTG